>NZ_OCMJ01000001.1:0-120504 GCF_900215255.1 Rhizobium sp. AN5 | reverse complement strand
GGTCTGCCCATCCCTTGCCAGGCGATCGTAGACGGCCAGCCGCATCTCATTCAAGACGGAACGCTTGAATTGACTGGTGGCGACCCCGGTGCCTTTGCGATTGTGCTCGATCAGTGGCCTTATCTTCCCGCAACTCTCACGGTGACAGTCAATGAAGCTTAATCTGACGAAGAACCTTGAACCGGCGAAGGCCGTGAAACTCGCACAGATCGACGCTGAAGCGAACCGCGCGCTTGAGAGCTATCGCACGTCAGGAAATGTCGCGGCGCTCGTCTATAAGCTCAAGCGTGACGAGGTGAGCGAAGCCGACGCTGGCCGGCCGATCGCTGAGCTTTCAATGCTGCAGGCCGAAGCAAGGGCGACTGGAATCGCACCTGAGACCCTGATCGGGATCTGGCGCAAGAAAGTGGCTGAGGAGAACCTTTTCCTTATCATTACTGAGTCCGCGCGCCAGGCGCTCAAGGCCCGCGTCAAGAATGCAACGACGCCTGCGGAACTCGACACTATCAACTGGTCCTGAATAGTGGACGAGGTGGACATGACTCGCCATATGTAGTAAGTAAGTGATTACTTACTTACCCGCTGGAGAAGAAGCCAAATGGCCCACCTGCCTTCCATCACTCTCAACAAGGAGACCATTGGTTTTGCCATGGGCCTCGTTGCACTCGTGACCTCTGGCATCGGTGCCTACAACTGGCTGCTGGACGGCCGCGCCGAGAATTCCATCGTTGTGCGCGAGCTGGTGATCAAGAACGTCGAGCAGGACAAGCGCCTCGATCGCACCGATGAAGACCGCAAGAACAACACCGAAGCTCTCAAGGAGCAGACGGCTGAGACGCAGAAGCTCAAGGAAGCCGTCGTCAAGCTGACGACCGTGATCGAGCAGAACGGTCCGCCGACCAAGAAGGCTGAATACCAGTTCCGCCCTCCGCTCCCCGGCAAGCAGGAGCCGATCTCGCTGGAGATCCGCTGATGCTGCGCCCCGACTGGAAGCACATTCTCAAGAAGGCATGGTCGATCCGTCTGATCGCGCTCGCCTTTCTTCTCACCGCGGTTGAAGTGGCCCTTGGCTTCTTTGGCGCGCCCATCTGGCTCCCGACCGGTGTCTTTGCCGCTCTCTCGGGCCTCGTCACTGCCGGCGCGTTCGTCGCGCGGCTCTACGCCCAGAAGGATTTCAAGGATGCCGATTAACAAGATCGTCAAGTCCAAGCGCTCGATCGCCGCGATTGCAACTGCAATTGCGCTCGCGACTGCAGGCGGCTGGAGCTCGATGAAAGACACGACGCCCGAGACTCTGCCTCCTGCCGTCATTCTGGCGACAGATGCGCTCATCACCCCGTGGGAGGGGTTGGTCCTCAAGTCGCATTGGGACAAGTTCGCCAAGATCTGGGACATCTGCTACGGCCAGACGCGCATCAACGGCAAGCCTGTTACCTCCGGCTTGTCCTTCACCAAGGCTCAGTGCCAGGTGATCGCCCGTGAGCAGATCTTCCACGACTATTACATGCCGCTGGTTAAGCGCATCAAGGGCTTCGAGAACATGCCTGTCAGCGTGCAGGCCCGCGATGATCTCCGGTGCCTATAACTTCGGTGTCAATGGGATGGTCAACTCGACCGCGGCAAAGCTGCATGTGCAGGGCAAGTATCGCCAGGGCTGCGAAGCCCAGACGGCCTGGAACAAGGCAGGCGGTCAGGTGGTGCGCGGTCTCGTCAATCGCCGTGAAATGGGTGATGCCCAGCGTCAGGGCGAAGCCGAACTTTGCGTGAGCGGTCTCTGATGCTCGGCAAGCTCATTCCGTCGCAGTTCCAGATCGCCGCTTACTTGGTCGCAGCTCTTGCTGTCGCAGGCGTGGGTTTCTGGATCTACGACACGATTTACGACCGTGGCTACGAAGCCGCGGTGATCGTTAAGGACAAGGAAGCTGCTGACCGTGAGGCAGCCAACAATAAGGTCATTGCAGCGGCGGAAAAGGGCCTGCGCGAAGACCTGGCAACGATTATCCTGGAAAAGGAGAAGCTGGAAGATGAAGTCGCTCGTCTCAACCGCGAAGCCGCTCAGGATCCTGGTGCTGCTGACGGCGGTATCGGTCTTGGCAGCGTGCAGCGTCTCAACTCCGTCCGCTAGGGCACCGATTAACCTGCCGGCCATTCCGGTCGAACTACAGGACTGCGGCGAAGGCGTCCTTCTGCCCGACCGGAAACTGAACCAGCTTGAAACAGAAACCTACTGGCTCAGGGATCGCAAGACGCTCAAGAACTGCCGGAACGTTCACAAGACTACCATCGACTTCTATGAAGATCTGAGGACGCGGCTTTCCTCGCCGGACTGATCCTCTCATCGTCTAGTATATGTTTCTAACTAAGTAAGTATTATATACTTACGATGAACGGATGAAAATTATGCAGAATAGCGTTGCTGAGGACCGGTTCGTCGAGGCTTATAACGACAAGGAAACATATCCAAATCTCACCGATGTCGCAGTAGCTCTTGGTCTTTCCTACCAGACGGTTCGCAATCGCTCCTCTGTTCTGCGCGCACGTAAGCGTCTCGGCGAGAACGTTCCGGAGTTGATCAACCGTGTCATCCAGGCCAAGGAGAAGGATCCGGAAGCGCCGAAGAACCACGCGAACGCACGCGCGGATCTCTTGCGTGCCGATCTCGACCGCTTGCTCACCGGCTCGCGCTATCCTGTTACCAATCCGGAAGCTGTCGTTGTCGATCCGACTTTGACCACCCGCTACGATCGCCTGATGGGCACGAAGAAGGAGGTGGAAGGCACGCCGCGCACTTGGCTCACCGACACGTTGTTGGCCGAGCCTGTCGAGGATCCTCGCGGACGTGTGTTCATCTTCACAGGAGCCCAGAACGACGCCGAGGTTCATACCGAATTCTGGGAGAACCTTCAGGCGTATGCAGCCTTTCGTGATGCCGACATCATCGTAGGTCCAGGCACCTATGAGACGCAGTGGTGGGCCGAAAACCAGTCCGTCGTTCGCCAGTATGCGGCCGAGATCGAGGAATACCTGTGCTTCGGCCAGATGCGGATCGGCGACAACTTCGTCTTCTGCGGCGAGATGAACATGCTACCGACGGCCAATCGTCCGATTTCGGATCTGACCACCTATACCCAGGGGCGCTGGGGCGTCTTCCCGCATTCCAAGATCCAGCTCAAGTCCGTTCCGTCGCTCGATCCCTATAAGCAGGCCCATCAGGTCATGACGACCGGCCTCGTTACCAAGCCCAAGATCATCCCGCGCAAGGCAGGTATCAAGTCCATCTTCCATCACCAGATCGCGGCCGTGCTGGTCGAGTTCGATCACGAGGGCGATCTCTTCTGCCGTCACCTGGTCGCTGATAAGGACGGCTCGTTCTGCGATCTGGAATTCTTCGTCAAGGACGGCGTAGTCGAGGTTGACGAGAGCCTGGTCGAGTTGATGGTCATGGCCGACTTCCACTCCGACAAGGAGGATCCGAAGAACTACGATGCCACCTTCCGATCGCCGAACTCGATTACCAAGACCCTCAAGATCGGCCGCGCCATCGCGCACGATATCTTCGACAACTACCGGCGCAATCATCACCACGTCAACGACAACGCTTATTCCTACGAGGTCGCGGTTCGCGGTCGTGATAGCGTTTTCGACGAGATCCGCGGCGTGGCGAATATTCTCAAGGAGCTGCAGGAGTCCGTCGCTGTCACGGTCGTCGAGTCCAATCACGATATCGCCCTTGAGCGGTATGTGAAGGAAGGCCGCTACCGCAACGATGGCATCAATATTCGCCTGGGTCTCCAGCTCGAAGACACCTATCTCGCCTGGCGCGAGGAGACGGCGCTCAACATCGACGCCGGCCTTCCAACCCGCTCATTTAGCCTTCTTGAGTATGCGGTCAACATGGCTGCTGACAAGGACGGTATCGATCTGTCGGACGTGGACTGGGTGCATGACGGCTACTCGTATGTCGTGAACGGCGTCGAGTGCGGCAATCACGGCTTCCGGGGTGCCAATGGCGCTCGCGGCACGGTCTCTGGCTTTGCAGGGCTGGGCGTCGAGATGAACATTGGCGACAAGCACTCGCCCGAGATCATGGATGGCGTTTACGTCTCCGGCGCCATGAACCTGCGGCAGGGCTACAACAAGGGCCCGTCCGGCTGGGCTGTGACGCACACCTTGCAGTATCGCAACGGAAAGCGGACGCTTTTGACCCTTCAGAACGGAAAGTGGCGTGCATTGATTTGAATTCCATGATAAGTAAGTGCTTACTTATCTTATCGGAGTTTGGCATGTCCTATAATCAGTATCTTCAGGGAAAGGCGATCCAGACTGGCTGCGAGTGGCGCCTGAAGATCAAGATCACGTCCTCTGCCTTGGCCGTCTTTCCGACCACGGCCAAGTTTTCAGCAACTATCCGCCAGGACAGCGCCGACGGTGTCGAGCTTATCACGCTCAGCTCGGAGGCCGGCACCATCATGCGCGTCGATGGAAACACCATCGAGCTTCTGCTGAAGGGGACTGACACGGCCAATTGGTCGGCCGGAACTGTCGTTATGGACGTGATCCGCACCGATCTCACTCAAAAGATCCACCTTGGCTTTGATCTGGAGATCCCGGTCAAGCGCACCATTACGAGGATCTAAGATGGCTGACGAAGCAATCATCTCCTATTCCGAAGACATTGTCGTCAAGGTTCGGCACAACCAGGAAGTCTTTGTTGAACTTGCCTCTCAGGGCCCTCAGGGCCCGGATGGCGAGAAGGGAGACACTGGCGATATTACGCCAGAGCTGGAACAGGCAAAGCTTGACGCTCAGGCTGCCGCGACTGCAGCAGCCGGCGCGCGCGACACCGCGGTTGGTGCCAAGGATACAGCTACCGTCAAGGCCGACGAAGCAGCCTCCTCTGCCGCCCTTGCGCTTGCGTCCAAGACCGCCGCACTGACCAGCGAGGCGAACGCAAAGGAGTCCGAGACCGCGTCTAAGGCCGCGGAGACGAGCGCAAAGACTTCGGAAACGAATGCAGCGGCGTCGAATACTGAGGCCGGCAACGCCAGGTCAGCCTCCGAGGTCGCGCGGGCGGCCTCCGAAACCGCACGCACTGACGCGCAGTCTGCACGCTCAGACGCCATTGCAGCGCGTGATGCGGCCCAGACGGCCAAGACTGGCGCCGAAACGGCTCAGAGCGGTGCTGTGACAGCCCGCAACCAGGCTTCCTCCTACGCAGACGCAGCGAAGGCCTCCGCCGAAGCAGCGGCGCTCTACGATCCGTCCTCGATCGCCTATCAGCGCCAGGCCTCGACGCCTGCTGGCACCAATCTAAATACTCTCGTCACGAACGGCGTTTGGTTTTTCGAGAACCCGGCGGATATCACGACTGCGCTTAATTTCCCGGTTGCGGGTCAGCCTGGTCGTCTTATTGGCGATAAGTCGCTCGATGGTCAGCGCCTGTATCAGGACTACCAGGTTCACGCCAATATCCTCCTGCGTTATCGGCGCTACTCTACGAATGGTGGTGCCACGTGGTCGGGCTGGCAGCCGGATTTTAACGCTGGCACCTACGCCACGATCGCTCAAGCCGAAGCGGAAGCGGGCAGCGCGACGACTGTGCGTTGGTGGACGGCTCAGCGCGTCCGGCAGGCGATTGCGGCCTACGCTGCAACCAAGACCCACGCGCATGAAATCGCGGAAATCAATGGCCTTCAAGCTCAGCTAGACGCGTTTATTGCCTCCCCGGCGTTTACCGGCACCCCGACTGTCCCTACTAAGGCCCCTAGTGATCGCTCGCTCGCGATTGCCAACACCGAATACGTTCGACAGGCGTTGGATGAGATGATCGGTGCGGCGCCTGGCACTCTCGACACGCTGCAGGAGATCGCAGACGCCCTCGGTGACGATCCAAACTTTGCGGCGACGATGACGCAGGCGTTGGCCGGCAAGGCCGATGCCGGCCATACTCATGCTATGGCTGACATCACGGGACTGGTGGCAGCAATCAACGGCCTCGCACCGAAGGCGTCTCCGGCCCTCACTGGAACGCCGACCGCTCCGACCGCTGCGGCTGCGACCAATAACACCCAGCTTGCCACGACCGCGCACGTTAAGCTGGCGATCGCGGCATCCGGTCTCGCAGCAACGGGCCATCAGCATGTTATCGCTGATGTGACCGGCTTACAGGCCGCTCTGGATGCTAAGGCCGCGTCATCTCACACGCACGTAGCGGCGGATATTACCGATCTCGCCGCGCTCCTGAACGCCAAGGCCCCGCTGGCGTCTCCTGCTCTGACCGGCACGCCGACGGCGCCTACTCAGGCAGTTGGCAATAATTCCACGCGTATCGCCACGACCGCATTCGTCACGACGGCAGTTCAGAACGGCACGTCCGGCAAGGCCGACACGGTTCACACGCACGCGATCTCGGATGTTACGAGTCTGCAGGCAGCTTTGGATGCTAAGCTCAATCTGACCGGTGGCTCGCTCGGCGGCGTCTTGACCAATAGCGCGGAATTCCGTTCGACTAGTCAGAACAGCTATCGCTTCGTCTCTGGCGACTACGGTATCTTTCAACGGTTCGACGGTTCGAACTGGTATCTGATGCTGACCGATTCGGGTGATCAGAACGGCGCATACAATTCGCTTCGTCCGTTGCGGGTGAGTGCGACGACTGGCGCTGTCGCGATTGGAAACGGTTTGAGCGTTGCCGGCGCCTTCTCGACCACCGGAACCGCGACCTTCTCCTCGGGTGCTTCCTTTGCTGGTAATGTTACCGGCTCGGGCGTCGCCGACTTTGCCCGCTTCTATGGCACCAACTCGGACTCAGCGGCCGCGCCTTCTTTCACGAACGCGGCCGACCTGAACACGGGCTTGTGGTTCCCTGGCGCAGATTCAATCGGATTCACCACTGGTGGAAGTAACCGGATGACGCTCGCAGGCAACACCCTGTCCCTCAACGGACCGGGCAGTGTTGCCATCGAGATCGGCCGCACCGATGGAACCGCGAGCACGCCGGTTCTCGACTTCCATTCTGGCGCGACCGCGACCGACTACGACGCCCGCATCATCGCAAGCGGCGGAAGCGGGACCGCAGGTGGTGGCTCGCTGAGCTTTACCTGCGCCACCGCGACATATACGGGAGCTGTTACCGCTGTTTCATTCTCTGGCTCCGGCGCGTCACTGACCTCGCTTAACGCCTCGAACATCTCGTCCGGCACCTTGGCTGACGCACGCATCCCTTCGTTGGCTATTAGCAAGATCACCAACCTGCAGACGACGTTGGACGGAAAGCTCTCCACCAGCGGCAAGGCTGCCTCTGCGACGACGGCCGATCAGTTGGGCGGCGTAGTCGCGGCAAACTGGCTGCGTCGCGATATTGATCAGCAGATGGTCGGCAGTTTGTTGACCCGCCCTATCAATCAAAATGCCAACCAGAATGACGATGGTGGCAATCTTCGTATTCAGAACGCATCTGGCACCGGCGACAGTGCTGTAGCCGCGATGACATTCTTGTGCCAGGGTCAGTATGGCATCAAGATGCATCTGCGCGCAGATGGTTATTTCGGTCTCGGTGGTTGGTCTCGGCCTGCCTGGTCTTGGTATACGTCCCCGAGTGGCGACATGGTTTCCGCTGGTAACGTCGGCGCGTATTCGGATCCTCGTCTGAAGGATGATGTAGCCGAAATTGATAATGCGCTCGACATCGTGCAACAGCTCCGCGGTGTTCGCTTCACCTGGAATGGCAAGACCAAGCTTATCGGCCGCCCCGGCGAGCGTGACATCGGTGTTCTGGCTGACGAGGTTGAAGCTGTTCTGCCGGAGATCGTCAGTCTCTCCATTCCCGACGAACAGAATGATGGCGAACAGTGGCGCGTGGTCGCTTATGACAAGCTCACTCCTGTTCTAATCCAGGCGATCAAGGAGTTGCGCGCTGAAGTGACGGCGCTCAAGGCGGGAGCAAGCGGATGACTCTTCCATCTTCCGGACATATCTTGATGAGCCAGGTTAATCAGGAACTTGGTAAAGCCTGGAACGCTCCGATTTATCTGAATGACGGAAACGTGCGAAATCTTGCAGGTCGCTCGTCTGGATGGATTTCGATGGGCGACCTGCACGGCAAGAGCTCGGTTGTTCAGGAAGGCCCGGCATATGACAGCAACTACGGCTGGACGCGCGTCAATCACGCCTTTTTGGGGACTTATGCTCAGTTGGTCTGGGGCGGTGGCGAGGTAGCGCGGATCGACTATAACGCTACCTCTTGGTCAGGCGGTGGCTGGACGTATTACAGGGGCGATTACAGACAGGATATGTCGGACGACAACGGCGAGATTTCCGGTTTTGCGATCTATCGGCGCAACGGCTGACGGCATGAAATTCTGATCGCCTATGTAAGTAATTACTTACTTATTTCTCAGAATTTCGCTACAGTGGGACCGTTAATATTCCACTGGAGTCCCCTGAAATGTCCAAGCCTCGTAAGTCCGTCGCCCGTCAGACCCGTCGCGACGAACGCGCCCGTATGCGCAATGACTCCAAGCTGATCGCATCCGCGGATCGGTCGATCCCTGCCGCACCCACTGCCGCTCGCAAGGAGCCGGTAAAGCCGCTCACTGCTGGTCAGAAGCGTTATGACGCCGGGTTTAAGCAGTCCAGTATCGTTTTCGGCCTTGGGCCGGCCGGCACTGGCAAGACCTGGTTCGCAATCCAGCGTGCGGCGGAAGCGCTCAAGCGTGGTGACATCAAGAAGATTTATGTCACTCGCCCGGCAATCGAAGTAGGCGAGGGCATGGGCTTTCTTCCGGGCGAATTGCACGAGAAGTTTGCCCCTTACCTGGTTCCGGTCAAGGAAGCCTTCGTCGAGGCGCTAGGCTTTGGCTATTACGAATATTGCCTGAAGGCCGGCGTCATTGAGCCTGTGCCGCTGGCGTTTATCCGTGGTCGCACCTTGAGAGATGCCTGGGTGATTGCCGACGAAATGCAGAACGCGACCAAGGCCGAATTCCAGGCGTTCCTGACCCGGATCGGCGAGAACGCCAAGTTCGTTATCAATGGCGATGTGACGCAGACCGATGAAAAGATTGGGCGCAATTCGGGTCTTAGCGACGCGGTCAACCGGATTGGCAATCACAGCCAGGTCACGGTCGTCAACTTCTTGCGTTCCGAGATCGTCCGTTCGGGTCTCTGCCAGGACATCGTGGAAGCCTACGAAAGCTGACAACCAAGAGCGCGGAAATCCCGCGCTCGCTTTCTCTGCGCTTCCATGCGCGTCTCGCTATAAGTCTTAGCAGATACAGTGAAAGACCAGCTATGCCGCATATCATTACCGCCTATACGACCGAGCTTGAAGCCGAGCGCTGCCCTACTTTCGAAAACGACTACATCATCTCCAACTACATCAAGGATGAGTGGCAGGGCTTTGATCGTATGGGATGGGAGAAGAAGTGGTTCGACTATCGGCACATGACACTGCTGCAGGCAACCGTGGCCTACATGGAAGCTTACGCAATTGTCTACAAGCGCATCTATGCCCGTGTCTATGATCGCGAGAGGGCCGAGCATATCAATCCTCTGCATGTCGACAATATTCTCGCTGCACTTCGTCCGGGCGGTCAGGCTGACCCGAAGAAGGTGACAAAGGCAAAGAAGCAGCTTATCGGCTGCTGGCGCGGCCGTCAGATCGCCGACATGCTGACCATGCCCTACGATGTCTATATTGACCTCGCTTTCACCTACCGGATGAACCACTGGCAGCAGAACAACATGCCGCAGCCGCAGCAGCTCTATGGCGATTACGTGGTCGAGAAGATTGCGGAACGGTGGGAGGAGCTCCAGGCATCGCGGCTCTTTCTTGCCGAGCATTCCTGCTACCTGGTGCAGAACTATCAGGATCTACCTCAGCAGAACCATTATCATGAATGGCTTTTCAAGCAGGCCAAGCTCCGGTCAAACCCCGCAGAGTTTATCGGCCGGTTCGTTGAGGAAAACATGCTTCCCTTGGACAAGGTGAAGTCTCGCAAGGATCCCGACCTGCCGCCGTTGGAATTGATCGAACGCTATCTGCAGTAGCCCATCAACGTTTCGCTATAAGTCGAAACACGACGCTCTGCGTCTTATAATATAAGTAAGCACTTACTTAGGAAATGGAGTCAGTTGTGACCGAAGAGGCACAGTTCGAGTTCGACCAGTCGTTCCAGACGAAGGTCGCCGCCCTCGTGATGCGCGACACCACCTTCGCAATGAACACGAAGGACCTGATCAAGCCCGAGTATTTCACGGAAGATGCCGCCGGCACCCTCGTTCGCATCGTCCACGAGCATGTGAAGACCTATCGAGCGGTCCCGGACATGAAGATCCTGCCGACGATCTTGAAAGACGAAATCGCGGCCAAGCGGATCCGTCCTGACATGGTGGATCCCGTTAAGCAGATGGTGAAGTCGATCCTCACGACCGATCTGTCCAACCCTCAATTCGTCCAGGACAAGGTCGTTGATTTCGCAAAGACGCAGGCGGTCATCGATGTGATGGAGAAGTGCGTCAACGGCCTGATCGACAAGAAGGATTGGGGCAAGATCGGTCAGCTCATGAAGGAGGCAACCGCGATCGGCGCCAATGTCGACGGTGGTGGATACAACTATTTCGAGGAGATCGCGAACCGCACCAAGATGCGCCACGATCTCAAGGCTGGGAAGGTTGTGAGGAACGGGATCACGACCGGTTATCCGGCAATGGACGCCTACCTTTACCACTGCGGATGGGGCCGCAAGGAACTGTCGTGCATGATGGGCGCTGCCAAGGCCGGCAAGTCCATGTCTCTCGGTGACTTTGGCAAGAACGCCGCGATGGCCGGCTACAACGTCCTCTACGACAGCCTTGAAGTTTCGAAGGAGATCATTGCCGATCGTATCGACGCGGCCATGTCCGACACGTTGATGCGCGAACTGCACAAGGATCCGGACAAGATTGAGGCCGCGATCAAGGCCATCCACGCCAAGTCAGGCCGCTTCGAGCTCCGCGATCACGCCTCCGGCACGTTGAAGCCGTCTGCGCTGCATCGCCTGATTGAGAACTACCGGGCCGACGGCATCATGTTCGACCTGGTGATCGTCGACTACGCCGACATCATGGCTGCGGAGTATCGCTCGGACTCGCTGCAGGAAAACCTGCGCACGATCTACGTCGATCTCCGCGCTCTTGCCCATGAACTCAACTGCGCGTTTCTGACGGCCACCCAGACCAACCGTGACGGCGCCAAGAAGGCCAAGGCCGATGCTACAGACGTTGGCGACGACTGGAACAAGGCGCGAACGGTCGACATTATGATCGGCATCAACGCCACCGAGGCCGAGAAGGCCGCAGGCGAGGCCCGTCTGTCGTGGCTGCTGTCGCGTAACACCGAAGACGGCTTCTCCCTGCGTATTAAGCAGGATCGCCAGAAGATGCAGTTTCTGACCAAGGTTCTCGGGAAGGAATAATATGGCACGGGTAGAATACGACCAGATCCAGGAGGAGCTCGACATGGAGTTTCTGCTGGATCGCGAAAGCATTTCCTATCGCGAGACGCGCGGCACGTCAGGCATTCAGCTTAACATCAAGACGTGTCCACATCCAAGTTGTCGTGACGAGCGCTGGCGCACCTATTTCGGGATCGATAATGGCAAGGGTAACTGCTTCGTCTGCGGCAACTCCTTCAACAAGCTCCAGTATGTGAACTACCAGTTCGATCATGGCGACAACTGGCGCGCCACGTTCGAAACGTGCGAGGAAATCCTGCGTGACCAGGGCTACAAGCCCAAGAGAAAGGCTATGGTAGCCGTCGACCATAGTCAGGTCACTCTGCCGGTTTCTGATCCGCTGCCTCTCGCCGACGGTTCGAACCTGGCATATCTGGAGCAACGCGGCTTTGACGGCGAGATCGCGAAGTATTTCGAGCTTCGTTGGTGCCAGTTCGGCTGGTGGAAGTTCAAGGACGCCGACGGCGTCACGCAGACGCAGAATTTCGGCAATCGGATCATCATTCCGGTCTTTGATCTCGACGGAAGCTTGAAGACGTTCCAGGGCCGCGATCTAACCGGCACCTCGAATAAGAAGTATCTATTCCCGATGGAGCTGCCGGGAACGGGGCGATATCTGCTCAACGGCCACAATGCGGTGGCGACGGATCATGTGGTGATGGGCGAGGGCGCTTTCGACGTTGCGGCCATCAAGGTAGCTTTCGACGCCGATCCCGACCTTCGCCATATCGTGCCGGTTGGATCGTTCGGCAAGCACTTGTCCTATGGCGCGTCGGATGGCGATGACCAGCTTGGCCGGTTCATTCAGTTGAAGGCGAGGGGAGTTACGACTGTCACGATCATGTGGGACGGCGAGGTTAAAGCGCTTCTTGCCGCTCTCGATGCTGCCAAGATTCTTACGGGGATCGGGCTCAAGGTCCGTGTTGCTCTTCTGCCGTTTGAGAAGGATCCGAACGAAGTCACCGGTGACGTGGTGCGTCGTGCTTTCTACGCGGCCGAACTTTGGACCCCTAAGCTTGATATTCGCTGGCGTCTCAAGAACCCCTACGCGGCTGCTGAAAAGAAAAAGCTTGCCGAGGAGGCGAGGGCGCGAACTGCTGCCTGACGGGATAAGTAATCACATACTTATTTCCTGCCGCGTCCCAATGACGATCTCGCTATAACTCAAACATGAACGAAGAAACGCGCATCACTGGTCGCAGACCGATTGTCGCGCAGAGGAAAGCTATGTCCGTCTACCCGATTACATCGAAGACCATCTCCTACGATCACCAGGGCGGCACGAAGTCCTATCATCTGCACCTGATCCAGGCTGCGAACGGGAACTGCGTCGTCATTAACCGCTGGGGCAAGACCGGCGCGATCGGTGAAATGAAGATCGAAATGTTCGACAGCCCGGTCAAGGCGCAGCGTGCCTTCGACAAGAAGGAGACCGAGAAGACCCGTAAGGGCTATCGCCAGAACGGGCCGGCGCGCGAGGCAAGTGCGAAAGACCCCTCGGAAATCGTGAAGGCCGTGGGCAATGTCTACTTCAACAAGATGGGCGCGACAGCAGTCCAGCACCTCGATCCCGGCTTCGATACGAGCGGTATGCGTGAACTGGATAGCCCGCAGTGGGATGAAGACGGCAACAAGCTCGACTCCTCGCGCAAGGTCGACCCCGCAGCCGTTCGCGCCGCGCAGCTCGCAGCCGAAAAGGAAGCGGCTGAAAAGGCTTACTCCGAAAACGATCTCTACGGGAGGTTCTGATGTCTACCAAGAACGAATACGTGAAACTGGACGACCCGCGCAATCAGTTCGCGTTTGTTTGCCCGGTATTTGAGACCACGACCAAGATTTCGCAGTGCTTCAAGCTGCGGGAGATGTTCTGGCGCGGCGAGCGTCCCGAGGTCCGCAAGGGCTGCCAGGTTTGCATGCGGGCCGGCAAGTGCGCGGCCGCGGCGATCGTCAACAAGATCCGCACCAACGGTCGAAGCTGGCAGGATGACTACGCATCCGACACGCCGGTCGTGGGCAAGCTGCGTAAGGACGTTCTGGAACGCATCCACCGCCCGATGGTCGTCGAGTCCTACTATCGAGAGTTTCCGGGCGTCTCGGATGCAGAACGGCTCAAGATCGAGACCGCTTCCGAGCGCATCGGAAAGGCTATTGGTGCTGCACCGCTTCCGAGCGACGACGGCCCTTCTTATTCCCGCAACTTCACCGAGAGCCCGACGCCGCGCAAGTCGCGCAAGGCTGCTCCGAAGGCCGACAACACCAACACCCAGACCAACTCCGTTGGCGATGCTGCCGCATCCGGCAATCTCGCAGCGGCGATTAATGCAGCGTAAGGAGCAGCAATGGACGCTTATGCCGTCAAGTCCCTGATCGATGACATTGGGGCGACATCATCACGCACGGAAAAGGAACGCCTGACGATGGAGCTTGGCGCTTCCGATCTGGGCAAGTTCGTTCTTTCCTGGGCGTATAACCCCTACATCAAGTTCTATCTGACGCCGGCGCTCACCGAAAATGCTGGTCGCTTCAAGATGGAGTTTAAGCAGAACCTGATCGAGCCGCTGTTGAAGAAGCTGGCTTCGCGTGAGCTTACCGGCCTTGCTGCTGAGCGCGAGGTGGGTGAGGTTATGGGCGCGCTCGATGAAGACGGCGCACGTCTGCTGTTTCTAATCCTCTCGAAGGATTTGAAGTGCGGCATTGGGGCGCAGACGATCAACGTCGCGGTGCCTGGCCTCATTCCGGTCTTCTCCGTGCAGCGCGCGGTTCACTACGAGCCCAAGAAGCTCAAGAAGGGCAAGGTCTATAAGGCCGAGTTCAAGCTGGACGGGAACCGCAACACCTTCCTGTGCAAGGACAACAACGCCGGCTTCTTTACGCGCACTGGCAACCGTGTGGCGGCACTCGACTTCCTGGTAGAGCCGGTCATGCAGGCGGCATCCTATGTGGTGTCAGCGGCGAGTCCCGAGCTGCGCAGGGTTATGATGCGCGACGGTGAGGACAAGCTTAATTTTATGCTCGACGGTGAAGCCATGATGACGGTCTTCGAGGAGACCGGCGCATTTCGTCGTCAGGAAGAAGACGCTGTTGGCGCCGAGTTGCACCTCTACGACATGATGTCCTACGATGACTTCAATGCCGTTGGGGCTGTCGGTCAGCCGCTGTCTGTTCGTCGCAAGTGGGTCGAAGAGTTCCAGGATCTCGCCAAGATCGCACTCAAGGGCACGTCCTCGCCCGAAACGATCCAGATCGTGCCGCAGTTCTTCGTCAACAATGACGCCGAGGTCCAGGAGCTGTTCCTGCGCGCACGCGACATGACGCTCGCCTCCTACCTGGCTCGCGGTAACAAGGCGAAGGAGGAGGCGCTTCTCAAGACCACGATCAACCCGAAGACCGGTAAGCCCGCAGTCCTCGAAGGCATCGTCGTCAAGGATCTAGAGGCGCTTTACGAGAAGAAGAAGTCCTCTGCCTGGTTGAAGGTCAAGGCCGAGGAAACTCTCGATCTGCCGATTGTCGGTATCTACAACGGTCAGGAGCATTCCAAGTATGAGAATATCCTGGGCGGCGTCATCGTCGACCACGATGGCGTCAACGTTCGCGTAGGCGGTGGCTTCTCCGATCCCGATCGCGAGGAACTCTGGCAGCTCTGGGAAATGGACGCCAAGATCCTCGGCATCGATCCCTCGGTTGGCTTCAAGGGCAAGTCATTCGCATACGATGATCTCAAGGAGGTTGGCGCCACGAACCTGATGACCCGGCTTCTCGAAACCGAGTTCATGGAAGTTACGCCCGACGGCTCGCTTCGTCATCCCCGCGCCATTCGCTTCCGCGACGATAAGGACGGCGAAGTGGAGATCAAGGAGGCCGCGTGACAAATTAAAGAAAGGGTTGCGAAAGCAGCCCTTTACTTTTTGCAGTTGCGTCGGCTATTGGACGGAATATGCACGCATGTCGAGAATTGAGGCAGGATAATGCGCATATTTATACCTAGGGTGGGGCAAAAGGTTGAATTGCTTCAGCCATGGACGTTTAAGTTATACAACGATCACCAGAACGCCGATCTCTGGAATGGTCTTGATCTTTCCAACAGCGCCGACTACCGCGACGAACTCATAAAGGCCGGCGATATCGATCAGGAACTAGCCTCCCTGGAGTTGATTAATTCGCGGCGACGAACCCTTCAGCAGGACGAGAGAATAACCGAAATCTATCGCATCCGCCGTGGGCAGGTGTTCTTGGGCGCCCATATTACTCTCGATGCCGGCACAATCCTCACCGTCGACAAGATTGACGTTAAGAAGGGTTCGACCAATCCAGTGGTCTCCTTTCTCATATGCTCGTCTCCCTCTCCAAAGCTAACCCCAATCAGCCAAGGCGGCACTTACCGTCCGGCTCGCCGAAAATTCTGGGCCAAGCTCGATGACGTTAATCAGATCGTGGTCGACCCGACCTTTTCAGCTTCATAATCTCGGCTTCGATATCGACGGATCCATTCTTGATGAGCCTCACCAGCGCTCGGAAATAGCCGCCCGCGTTTTTGATAGTCTCCGACCCCGGCGCGGGCCTCTGCTGGAGTTGAACCACATAAGTCAGCGTCACGGCCGCGCCCAGCGCCCCGATTTCGCGCACTGCTTCCTCCCAGGCTGACGGTGAAACACCAAACATGCCGCGGGCGCGACCGACGCACGCCACAAATTCACGGTCGCTTCTGGCAGGCCCGATAAACTCCATTGCGTCCGGGCACGCCTTCATCACATCCTCAGCCGTCGCGGTTACCCTCGGCTTCGCCTCCTCACCATTCTCTTTGCCGTTGTTACAAGACTGGTCAGGGGCATATTTGTTGTTGTCTTTGTGACGGCAAGAATTGCCGGCAGAGGCGGCATAATATCTGCTTTCTGCTTCGATCCTGATCGCCTGCCATGCATCTCGGGCACTATCGGCCGATCCCGTTACGGATCTGCGTGGTGTAACTCGTGCAAGCTCAAGGGCCCGCGAGCCGAGGTCAACTATGTCGATGTCCGGATAGACCTCAGCAAGCGTCCTCAGCGCTTCCTGAGCCGCTCTTCGGTGTATAGTGAGATCATCGAATACAGCCAAGCGCTCACGCTCGGCGTCTCTGATTGCCTGCAGCCGATCGCGTAACTCGGGGAGCATAGCGAGGAGAGGGGAGAGGTCGAAACCATACGCCTTGATGATCTGCCCACGGGGCGATCGCTGCGCATATCGCTTGCCGTTTGGCGAATCCTTTGCGCCGATGACGCCCTCTGCGAGCAGTCGCGACAAGGCGTAGCGAACAGACCGCTCCGGGATTCCCGTTCGTTCGACCAGAAATTCGTTGGACGGCCAGACGAGCATACGGTTTTCGATGAGCTCTCCACCATAGACGCCGACAAGCTGATCCAGAACGAACCGGCATGACGACGGCAATCTCAAGACCTGAGCTGCCGCTCTGGCCGCCTCATAGAGGACTTGTTTATCCGCTGTATCAGGCTCCGCGGCCGACGGCTTTGTCGGCTTTAGAGCGCGCCAGCCGGATGACTGTGCGCTTCTCATAATCCCTCGTTTCCGGGCAAAGCTTCGCCATCGACCCCAAAAGGTCGTTGACAAATCAGCGGTGATTCGGGATAACAGAGTTGCTAAATGGCTCTGGTGTCCCGACGGTCACTATCTAATTCGAAGGCTCTGGGATTGCCGTCCTGGAGCCTTCAGCCGTTTAAGCCCTTAGTTTCGTTCCTCGATCAACTTGTTAAGGGCAACCGCAACGGCCTCAGACCGATTGCGGAACTCACCCGTTTTGACTAGATCATCCAGTTGCGCCGTCAGACGGTTCTCTATCCACAAAAGAACCTGTTTTTCGCCCCGCGCCTCGCGCTTGACCCTATAACGTTCTGACGGTGTTATCTCTGCTTGGATGCCCATGCTCAAACTTCCGACTCATTCAAATCACTACATCGCTAGTGATTGCCCGATTCTCTCGATTTGTGAACCCCAAAAGTTCCAGACAATCAACAGTAGCAGCGAATCCACAATTGATCGCATAAGTTTAATTATGGAACTCAGCGATCCTTTTGCCCCAGGGAAATGCCCTTATAGAGGACTCGAATTGATGACAAGCCGAGTCCAGAAAATAAGTAAGTGTTGACATATTTTTTTCGTATGGTCTAACGACTTCCGCAACGATCCCATCAGTGTCTCGCTATAAATGAACTGTCGAAAGCGAGAGACACTGAAATTGAAAACGAACCGCCTGTCAGGGGATTTGAAATGGCTAAGGAAGCAGGAACACCTACGAGGTTTTCCAACTACATTATGAAGCTGCTCATGGAGTCTTCGAAGTCTCAAAGAGAGATAGCGGAGGCCGTCGGCTTCAAGAACCAGAACATGATCACCATGCTCAAACTTGGGCATGTGAAGCTCGCTCTCGACCGCGTTCCAGCGATGTCTAAGGCCCTTGGTGTCGACCCGGTGGATATGTTCAAACTGGCGCTCACCCAATTTTACGACGACGCCTCGGTTAGAATGCTGACCGAGCTTATGGAGACCGGGGTCTCCAAGGAAGAGCGCGCCATACTGAATACCGTCAGAGAAGCGGCGGGCGATACGCCGCCCGCCTTGACGAAGGAGCGTGAAGAGGCCCTACGGAAGCTGTTCGCGCCCGACGCGTAACGCTCCTGACCTGCAGCGGTTCAATTGGATGCTTGCTATAACCATGGCAAGCATTCTTTTTGTCCGCGAATATAAGTAATCGCATACTTACACCGTCCAAACACGAGGTCATCATGAGCGAGAAGTCACCTTTCCTCCGCAATCTGTCTTTCACGAACGAACAGGCCAACGAGGTCGCTATGGAGCTCGAAAATCGCGAGGTCGAGGAGATGAACGGTTGCACCGTCTACTCCGGAAAGCATCCGATCCACGGCAACATTCACGTTGTCATTCCAGCCATTGGCGATGCAAAGGGGCTTTTGTCGTTCGAAGTGAAGCCTGTAGTGCTCCGTTCATTTTGAGCATAAACATAAGTAATCAAATACTTATCTCAAGGAGAGACGCGACATGAACCGCGATATCATCGAACTGCGCGAGGTGATTACCAAGCTCGTGCCGCTTCTGTCTGGCAAGGGCCTGATGGTTACGCAGCGCGGTTCGCAGGCTTACGTCCAGACTGATGCCAAGACCAAGCAGCCGGTTCTGGTCAATATCCCGAACATCCCGGACAATGCAAATTCGGAGTTCATCGCGGCTATTTCCGGCTTTATCGACCACGAGGTCGCTCACGTCCTTCATACCGACTGGCACTACTACGGTGGCAAGGGCGGTATGAGCGAACGAGACCTGCGTGATCCCAGGCGTCGTGCGTTCATGAACACCCACAACATTATCGAAGACGTGATGATCGAACGGGAGCAGGTCAAGACCTTCCCTGGCGCAGCTCGCAACCTGTCGGTTACGCGCAAGTGGTTTCTCGAAAAGATCACTGATGCGGCGCTCAAGGGCGTCAAGGATCCCAAGGAGCAGTTCCGCTACATCATGGTCCCGATGATGCGCGCTCTTGGCGGGCACGAAGAAATGCAGGATTGGATGGACAAGCACGGCTACTGGAAGCATCCGCTTGTAGAGGAAATGCTCGCGACCATGAAGCCGGCCACTCTTGAGCTCCTCAAGAAGGCAACGACCACCAAGGAGACGCTCGTCGTCGCCGAAGAGGTCCATGACATTCTGATGGGCAAGATCCTGCCGCCTCCCCCGCCCCAGCCTTCAAAGACGAAGGATAAGTCTGAATCCAAGGGCAAGTCTGTGGACAAGCCCGAAAAGGAGGCTGGCGAAGGTGACGGTGATGGCGAGCGCGATCACTCGAAGTCGGAGCCGAACGAAGGCAAGTCCGGCAAGGGCAAGCAGAAGAAAAAGGACGATAAGGGCGAAGGCGACGGTGATGAAGCCGGCGATGAAAAGTCCAAGCCCGATAGTTCGAAGGGCGGCAAGAATGAGAAGAAGGATAAGGAAGACGACGCTGAGGAAGAAGCTGGCGCCGATGACGACGGCGATCCGTCTGATGGCAGCGAAGAGGATTCCGATGATGACGCCGGCGACGACGGTGACGCAGATGCTGATCCTGAGAGCGAGGTGGGCGACAGCGAAGAGGAGGATGACGCTCCTGGCGCAGATGAAGATCCACAGGACGAAGGAGACGAAAGCGGGAACGAAGGCGCTGAGGACGGCCCTGATGAAGAAGACAATTCATCCGCTGATGAATCCTCGAACAATGGCGATGACGGTGACGATGACGAAGGCGGTCGCCGCAACGAGGTATCGTCTGTCATTACCTCCGGCGACGAAGGTGGTGGCATCGGCGAGGTAGGCGACGGCAGCGAGGAGGAGCACCAGGGCGGAGGAGGAGGCGTCGGAAACGCTGCAGCCAAGTCTCTGTTCGACTACGAGGACGGCGATTTCGAAGCCGTCGATATGTCCTCGCAGATCGCGATCAAGATTTCCGATGCGGCGGTCGCGGCAATGGACCCTCGCCAGTATCTCGTCTTCACCCGCGAGATGGACGAGATCAAGCCCGTGCAGGTTCCGGATAACATGAACTCCAAGTGGGTTCCGGAAATGGAAGACGAGACTCGGCAGATGACCTCAAAGATGCAGAAGGACATCGAGCGCATGATGGCCTCTCAGTCCCACGTCATCCGCACTCCTGGTCATCGCACCGGCAAGCTTCATGCGCCATCGCTGTTCCGTGTTCCGGGCGGCGATCCGCGCGTGTTCACCCAGAAGCAGGAGCATGTGTCGAAGGATACGGCCGTATCGGTCGTCATCGACAACTCCGGCTCGATGGGCGGCCCGAAGATGAAGCTCGCCATGACGGCCGGCTATGCGCTCTGCTCGACCCTCGACCGCGTCAAGATTTCCCATGAGGTTATCGGCTTCACTACGGGTGGCTACTACGGAATGCCGCAGTCGCTGCGCGAGGCGATGGCCGAAGATGCGAAAAAGGCGCGTATCAATTGGGATCGTGTGATCCCGATCGTTATGCCGATCTACAAGACCTTCGACGAACGCCTGACCGCGACCGTGAAAAGTCGTTTCGCGTTTATGAGGAATGCCCAGGCAGGTCTCAATGGCAACATCGACGGCGAGTCCCTGGAATATGCAGCCGAGCGGCTGCTTAAACGCTCTGAAAAGCGCAAGGTCATGCTGGTTCTGTCCGATGGGCAGCCTGCAGGCGGCGCCAAGTGCGGCCCTCACCTCTCTGGTGTCGTGCAAAGCCTTGGCAAGTTGGGCGTTGAGTGCATCGGGATCGGTATCATGGACTCGTCTGTGACCAAGTATTACCCGAAGTCGACGGTTCTCCATAAGGCCGAGGATCTCCCCGGTCAGGTGATGACGGAGATCAAGAAGATTCTCACCGGCATGTAAAAAAAGTAAGCGGGAGCTTATTTTCCCGCTTGCTCTCCATCTGAAAAATAAGTAAGTCATTACTTATAGCGCAACGCGAAAGCGCTTAATCACACAAGAGGGAAGTCATGAGCCAGGCTGATGAAGCTGGCGTAGCTGTCGCTGCGCCTGACGATAAGATTTTGTGCCATATCGATAACGTTCGCGTTCACTCGATCCAGGCCCACATCAAGAATAACCACAAGGACTGGACGGTCGAGAAATACCAGGAGAAGTTTCCCGGCGAGCCGCTGTTCTCCCAGACCGCACTAGATATCATCGCCAAGAAGAAGGCAGAGAAGGAAGCCCAGACCCCTGCCGGTGGTGACGCTCACTCGATCCAGGCAAACATGCTGGTCGAAGCCGGTGTTGGTTCGCCTTCCAAGATCGTCGTCAAGCAGGCTCTCTTCCACGAGCTGTTCGAGCTTGGCACTGCGCCGGCCGCTCTGTCTGCCAAGGGTCAGCCGATTCCGATCAAGATCCTCGAAGGTCATGATCCGATCTCGGCCGACTTCCTTGCTGATATCGACAAGTCCTACGTTTTCAACATCGACCTGTTGAAGAAGGTCATCATCGGCTTTGAGCTGAACATGCCGACCTACCTCTGGGGCTTTCACGGCACTGGCAAGACCACGATTCTGCAGCAGGCAGCCGCGCGCACTCGCCGGCCGTTCATTCGTGTCCAGCATACGATCAACATGCAGGAGTCGGACGTTCTTGGTCAGTGGACCGTGCGCTCGAAGCCGGTTGAAGTCGAGGAGCTCGATGGTGCTGGCGTCAAGCATAAGGTGATGAAGCAGCAGTCCGTCACCGAGTTCCAGCTCGGGCCGCTGCCGATGGCGATGATCAACGGCTGGGTTTATTGTGCCGATGAATACGACTTCGCGATGCCGTCCGTGACCGCGGTCTATCAGCCGGTTCTCGAAGGGCAGCCGCTCCTGATCAAGGACGCGCCTCCGCACTTCCGCAAGATCATCCCGCATCCGAACTTCCGCTTCGTTGCGACCGGCAACACGAACGGCGTCGGCGACGAAACCGGCCTCTACCAGGGCACTCTCGTCCAGAACGCAGCCAACTATTCGCGCTTCGCCATCACGGAAGAGGTCGAATACATGGACGCAAAGATCGAGACCGCGATCCTGCAGTCGAAGACCGGTATCGACAGTGCCAGCGCCAACAAGATCGTCAAGATGGCGAACGAGGTGCGCAAGCTGTTCCGCGACGGCAAGATCACTATGACGGTCTCGCCGCGCGAGCTGATCCGCTGCGCATCCCTCGGCATCGCATACGGTGGTAACTGGACGCTCGGAATGGAGCTTGCCTTCGCCAACCGTCTGTCGCGTGTCGATAAGAAGGTCGTGCAGGAATATATGCAGCGGGTGTTCGGCGCATGATCAAGCGTGACCCGAAGCTCGATCGCCAGCAGATCAAGGCATTTGCTTACAAGGTGCTCAAGCGCGTTCATGCGCTTGGGGCCAAGACCCAGACCCTCGAAGATGTTGAAAGCGAGCTCTGGGTAGCGTGGTGCCTGGCCTGCGAAAAGTATGACGACAACGGCGGTGCCGCGTTTAAGACCTTTCTCTATGCTGGTCTGCGCAACCACATCAATCGCTGGGTCGAGAAGAACTTCGAGCGCTTTCATGGCGAGACCATCGCCGCGTCCCTCGACATGAAGCTGCGGGGAGACGACGCAGATTATACGGGCGCAACCTCGCTTGGCGACGTTGTTCCTGACCCGCACGAGCGTCAGGACGAAACCTATCAGCGTGAGGATTGCTTCGCTTACGCTCTGACGCGCCTGTCGCCCCGGTCGCAGATGTTTCTGACCTTCCTCAAGGACAATCCGCCGGAGCTGATGGAACGTATGAAGGATCTCGAAGCGAAATCCGCCTACGCCAAGGAAATTGGCGCTTGTTACGCAATGCCCGGCCGCATCACCAGCGCAATGATCTTTGATTTCATGGGCGCAAGCCGGGCCGAGCGCAAGCAGATCATGGATGAAGTCACCCAGATCGGGCGGCTCATTTCGAATTAGGACGATCATGACGACCATTCCTCAGTATGCGCCTGGTTGCTACGGCTCCGCAGTCGCTTTCAAAAAGGACGACACCGTATGCCGTGGATGCAAGTTCGCAAGCATGTGCGAACCCGCACACCTGGAAGCTCAGGCTGTTTTGCGAGAGCGCTACGGTATCAAGACATCCGCTCAGGTCTACGCAGAGCGTGACCGCAGGCTCGCAGAGGAACGTGCCGAGCGTGAAGCCAATCGCCCGGCTGACATGCTGGTGCTGCCGAAGAAGACACAGGAGCTGATCGACCGGCTCGACCGTGGAAACTACGACGTTAAGGGCAAGTTCTCGCGTGGCGAGAACCCGTTCGGCGCATCCATGAAGTTCATGCAGATCGTCGGTCATCTGCTCCTCAATCTTAAGAACACGCGGATCGACCGGGCGCTCATCGCAACCGCCTTCGTCAAGAAGCTGGATTGGCAGCAGGGCACGGCAGACGCTCACGCCCGCATGGCAATTCAAGCCCTCGAACACATTGGCGCCATCTGCAATCAGGACGGCATCATTTCTCTCAGGAGTTAACCCATGACGACGCAACAGAAGTCCAGAACGCGGCTCTTTTACAGTTTCGTCATCGCCGGCCGCATTCATAAGCGCGTCTCGGACGTAGGACCGGGTTCGCTCAACGAAGGCGTGCTGCGTTCCGTCGAAGACCAGATCTCCCGCAACATCGTGGCGCAGGCGCTTGCCCAGGGATGCTTGCTCCCAAAGGACGAGCCATCCGTCTTCGTCTACGATTTCCAGCCTATTAAGGGGTAATTCGCCATGCACTCGATCCTTGCAGCGCGGACTGATTTCTCAGTCGGCGAAAGCATCCTCACAACCAAGCGTCTGATTAAGAACGCCGTCGACGCCGGAGCCAAGGCCGTCGCGATGACCGACACCATGTCGATTACTGGCATGATCGACTTTACGAATAAGGCCAAGGCCGAGGGTCTGAAGCCTGTGATTGGTTGCCGGCTGCGCCTGTCCGATGATCCGACCTGGCGTCCGGGCGATGGTGAGAAAAAGAAGGATATGCCGCGCTCCTACTTCCTGACCGTCTACGCGCTCAAGGAAGTTGGCATGAAGGCGATCTTCCGTCTCTTGACGCTCGCCAACTCGGACGACCGCTTCTACTACGAGGCCAAGCTCGGCTTCGAGGATCTTTACAAGGAGCTGGCGAAGATCGCGCCGGATGACCTCGCTATCGTCCTCGGTGACGCTCACAGCATCCTGGAGCACCCCGAATACACGAAGATCGTGGATGAGCTGGAAACCCGCGTGACGCATCTGTATGCGCCGCTGATCCCGGTTAGCACGCCCTATTACGGTCGGCTTAATCAGATCGCGCTTGGCGAGTTCGCCCGGCAGAACATCAAGCCGATCGTCGTGCGTCCGGCCTTCTACGGCCAGGGCGAAGCCGACACCCAGGAAATTATGACGGCGATCTCCGACAACAACAAGATCACCGATGGCTGGTTCAAGTCGCGTTTCAACCGCGATATGCACATCATGGGCTCGGGCGAGCTCGTCGGCGAAATGAAGAAGGCGGTAGCCCACCTGGTCAAGCGCGGCATGGCTGCTTCGTATGTCGCTGATTGCTTCAAGCAGGGGCTGCTCAATACGGCTGAGCTAGTCGACCTGGTCGAATATGAATGGAAGAAGGCAGACGTGTCACTGCCGGTTATGGCGCCGAACGAGTTCGCCGCCGTGGTCGAGGAGTGCAAGAAGGGCTGGAAGGAGCGCTTCGACGCGCCGATCTTCGGTCATCAGCCGGGCGCAAAGGAGCTGGTCGAGGTTTATAAGCCTCGCCTCGCCTATGAACTCGAAACCCTCAAGCGCCTCAATTTCTCGGGTTACTTCCTGCTCGTGCAGGACGTGGTGCAGTTTGCCAAGAAGTCCGGCATCATGGTTGGCCCTGGTCGTGGTTCCGTGGGCGGATCCCTCGTCGCGTATCTGATGGGCATTACCGAGTGCGACCCGATCCGCTTCGGGCTCCTGTTCGAACGCTTCATCAATCCCGAACGTATCGACTTGCCCGACGCCGACCTCGATTTTATGTCCGAGCGCCGGCACGAGGTCTTCGAATATCTGACCAAGAAGTATGGCGCAGCGCGTGTCGCAGGCGTCAATAACTATGGCACGCTCGGCTCCGCATCCGCGATCCGCGATGTCGGCCGCGTGACGCTCATCCCCGAAAAGGACTTCTCCGTCTCCAAGTTCGTGCCGAAGCTGCACGGGCAGAACGTTCCCCTCCCCGAGGCTCGCAAGCAGGTCAAGGAGATCGACGACTTCGCCAACAACTATCCGACGCACTATCCGATGATGGAGCGCCTGGAAGGAACGATCCGCAACTTCGGTCAGCACGCAGGCGGTGTCATTGTCGCCGGTGTAGACATTGTGGATCGCGCGGTCGTGGAACGGCGCAAGGAAGGCAACGTCGTGTGCTGGGACAAGCGCATCGTCGAGGACCAGGGCCTGGTCAAGATGGACGTGCTCGGCCTGAACACGCTCGACCATATGACCCTGGCGCTCGAATATATCCGCGAGAACACGGGCAAGCGCATCGACTTGAACCGCATTCCTCTCGATGACGAGAAGGTGCTGGCGAACTTCGCCAAGGCGAACACGACTGCCATCTTCCAGTTCGAGTCCGGAGGTATGCGCCGGCTCTTGAAGGAGCTCGGCTCGACTGGCGTCATCACCTTCGAAGATATCACGGCTTGCACCGCGCTCTATCGTCCTGGCCCGATCGAGTCCGGGATGATGGATAGCTTCTATCTGCGCAAGCAGGGCAATGAGGAGATCGAATATGATCACCCGCTGATGGAGCCGGTGCTCGAAGAAACCTTCGGCGTCATCGTCTACCAGGAGCAGGTCATGAAGATCTCCCAGGTGATCGCCGGCTACTCCGGCGCCGCTGCTGACAAGCTCCGCAAGATCATGGGCAAGAAGCTGCCGGAGGAAATGAAGAAGGAGCGGAAGAAGTTCTGCGACGGCTGTGTCGCCACGATCGGCTGCACCGAGGATTGGGCAGGCGCTCTGTTCGACAAGATCGAAGGCTTCGCCGGCTACGGCTTCAACAAGTCGCACTCGGTCGAATACACGCTGATCTCCTATCAGTCGATGTATCTCAAGACCTACTATCCGGCCGAGTTCTACGCCGCAGCCCTGACCGTGCAGAAGGAAGAGAAGCTGACGGGTATCATCCGGGATGCAAAGGCGCTCGGGATCGAGGTCTCGATGCCTGACATCAATATCTCGACCAACCGCTTCGAGATGGCAACGTCTGTCCGCCTCGTCATGCCGCTCCAGCGCATCAAGGGTCTGAGCGAGAAGGCAACGAACGCGATCCTCGCAGCCCGCAAGGCCGGCCCGTTTGTCGATAAGAACGATTTCCTGTCTCGGGTGGAGAAGCGCGTCTGTAACAAGCGGGTCCAGGAGGCGCTCGACCTGGTGGGTGCTTTCTCTCGCATTGAGTCTGGTCAGGCGCCTGCTAACGACCCGAGCCGCATCAAGGACCAGATCGAACTCCTGCCGGGCCTGATCGCCGCGCATGTGCCGGTCGACCACGACTTGAACAAGGATAAGGACACGAAGGCAGCCCTTGGCGAGCTCGTGGACGAATACCGCGCAGCGCATGGGCCCAAGGCCACGACTGCAGACGGATATCCGGTCAAGCCGTTCTTCGGCAAGAGCGCCGACTTCATGATCATCTCCGATGCCCCCGGCAACGAGGAGGACACGGGCGGGATCATGGGCTTCTCGATCTCGAATAACGCAGTGGTCGAAGCGATCGAAACGGCGTCCCTCGATAGACACAACGCCTATTGGACGGCGCTCATCAAGCGTCCGAAGCGCGGCAAGCAGGTCACGCCCGACGAGATCAAGACCTACGAGCCCTACCTGGAGCGGGAGATCGAATTGTTGCAGCCGCCCGTCATCGTGCTCCTCGGCTCGACGACCGTGCGTCACTTCTTCCCGGACTTCAAGGGTAAGGCGTCAGAGCAGGCCGGCAAGGTCATCTACTCCAAGAAGTATGACGCCAACATCATCATCGGCTTCTCTCCGGGTGAAATCTATCACGACCCGGACAAGCAGGAAAACATGAATCAGGTGTTCGCAGCCGTCGCGGACTGCCTGTCATGATTTGGAACGGAGGGATTGAGATCATGCGTCCGACTTATGTTGCAAGCCTGACCGCGTTGGAGAAGCCCAAGAAGGGCTTCCTTCAGCGGATCTTGGAGTCGTTGTCCGCTGTGGGCGAAGAGCCGGTCGAGAGCAAGCCCACGGCTGATCCCACGCCCGTTCCTATGACCTACGGCAAGATGAGGTTGCCTAACGAAAACGCCAGGGTCTTAGGCACGTTCATGACATGGCGCGGAATGCCCCTGACGCCGACGCAGTATTACTACCAGCCCGCACCGGACTGGTGGCAGCCGAAGGGTAGGCACCCGATGCTGCGGTCCGTCATGAACGACGGCGACAAGGTGCTCGAACAGTTTGAGATCGAGGAGTGGAACGACATGCAGGAAAGCGAACGTCTGGCCGCGATCGATGAATGGCAGAAGAAGCTCGGGCTGGCCTCGCATGGCATCGCCGTCTCGCCGGCAGATATCGCGGCCGAGAGGGAACTCCAGCGTGAAGAGAAGATGCGCCACGTGCGCGAGCTTGCTTTCCAGATGGAGAACCACAAGCGCAAGCTCGAAAAAGAACTGGCCGAGGCTGAGGTGCGCGAACAGCACTACCAGCAGAACGAGATTTTCGGCGCTTTCTAAATGCGCGCTCCGATCGTCAGATCGCTATAATTCTAGCATCAAAGAAGGAAACCAGACATGACCAAGCCCACGACTGGCGATGCAGGGAAGGAGCTGACTGTTTACCAGGTCCGCGACTTCATTGACGCCGCAGAATTGAGGCGCGATCTCGCCTACTCTCCTAACAACCTGACCGACGCCATGATGCAGCAGGCATCCATGTTCTCACATTACGGCGTCCTGGCTGCGGAAGCTGCCAAGCAGACCGACGTTGTGAAGATGCTGGTCGAGAATACCGAGGCTGCCGTCCAGCAGATCATTCGCAACGAACTTGCGGCTGCCAGCGAGAAGATCACCGAGTCCGCGATCGCGGCCAAGGTCGCGCGCCATCCTCGCGTCATCTCCATGAAGAAGGCGCTCAACGAGGCCAAGCGGATCGAGTCCATTGGCAAGACCGCAGTTGAGGCTTTCCGCCATCGTCGTGACATGCTCGTGCAGCAGGGGCTGATCTCCCGTGAGGAGATGAAGGGCGAGCTGTCGATCCGCGAACGCTCGGCCCGCGAGGATGCTCTTGAAGCGTCCAAGATCATTGCCCTCGACCGCCTGGCGCGTCGGAATGCCGGAAACGCAGCCGCAGAAAATTCTCAGAATTAAGTGCAATCCGTCGTCATTTACGCTATAAAGTAAGTAAGCACTTACTTAGTGTGACGCCCTCCAAAGGAAGATCCTCATGGAACAGTTTATCGCATACCTGCGCAAGGTTCTTGGTCTCGAACTGACCATCGACCGCGTTGTAAGCCGTCAGAGCAAGGTCGTCCGCGACCTCGATACGCTCGAAAAGCTCCACACGGCAAGGGCTGAAAAGGCCGACAAGCGTGCCAAGGCGGCAGCCGAGAAGGCAGAAGCCGCACGTCTCGAAGCGGCTGATGCAGCCGAACTGTCGAACAATTGGAAGAATTCTGGACTGATCCGCCCTGCCCGCAAGGCAGCCTGATCCGTCGGGAACTTGAGCGATCCCATCGACACGTCGCTATAAGTAAACAGCTAGATAGCTAAATAGCTGTCGAGGCAAGTCGAAAGCACCAAAGCACAAAGCAGTAAGGAACTACGCATATGGCACTTAGCCCCGAATTGAAGAAGATGGTCTCCAGCGCGAAGAACAAGTATTCTTCCAACAACCAGAAGACCGTCAAGCCGAAGGATGGTCGTAACGCATATCGCGTTCTCGCACCGACTTCTGCCCAGGCATCCTGGGTCCCTCCTTCCGGCCAGTATTGGGCCGATCTCGGCGTTCACTGGATCAAGGCTGACAAGAACGGCAAGCCGCTCGCCGTCGTTGGCGACTGCGACACCGTTTACCAGCAGCCCTCCGTCCTGAACACCGCTATCGAGATGGCGATCAACTCGGCAATGGATGAGGAATCCAAGGAGCTCTACAACGAGTGGAAGGCCAAGAAGTCGGTCCTTCTCAATGTTGTCGACCGCTCTTCCGGTGAGGATCCGGTCGTTCTCGAACTGACCAGCACGACCTTCGGTAAGGTTATGGATCTGATCAACGTCTACGACGACGCTGGTAAGGACATCACCGACCCGTTGTCCGGTGTTGATATTATCATCACCAAGACCGGCAAGGGGCTCAACACCAAGTATGAAGTGATGGTCGATCCTGCTCCGCCGAAGCCGGTTGCTCCGGACGTTCTCGGCCGCACGACGGACCTGCACGAATTCATCGCGCAGAACTTCTTCCGCGGTGAGGAACAGAAGGCGCTCAACTGCATCGCCCAGATTGCAGGCGTCGCCGTTCCGGCTCTGACCGGTCCTGCAACTGCTGCCGGTGTCCGCACGCCGACTGCCGCTCTGTCTTCGTCGGCTGCTGCCGTCGCCGACGCTTCTACCGCATCGGCACCCGCCGCTGCACAGACTGCTGCCGCTCCGGTCGAGACCGCAGCCGCACCTGTAGTCGATCCGGCGATCGAAGCCCGCAAGGCCGAAATCCTGCGTCGCCAGCAGGAAGCAGCCGCCGAGCTCGCCGCGCTTGAAACGCCGGCGCCTGCTCCGGCCGAGACCGCGGCTCCCGCGTCCGGCATCTCCTCGCTGCCTGTCTCCGAACAGGACGCGATCCTCGCTGAGCTCGATAACCTCGTGTGATCAGCATCTGCCGAGCGGGTCGTCCCCTCCCCGCTCTGGCCGCCTCATCGTCGCGGATGAGGCTTTGCGACGACGCCTTTCCTCCCGGCGTCGTCGCCTTTCTCTTGCGAGGTTTCAATGACCAATTACACGTTGATCGACGGCAACTCGCTCGGTCACTATTACAACAATTCCAAGCCGCTCTCGATCGGAGAGACCCAGGTCCAGGCGATCTATCATCTGTTGAAGGGGGTCCGGTCGCACGTTGCAAGTTTTCAGGATTACCAGCCGGTCGTTCTGTGGGACGGCGTGTCCTGGCGCAAGCTGATGTTCGCCGAATACAAGGAGAACCGGGACCGGAAGGAGACGAAGAACGAGATCCGGATGCAGGAGATGAAGGACGCCTACAAGAAGCAGGTGCCCTATATCAAGAAGGCTCTCCGGTTTCTCGGCATTCCCCAGGTCTGGTCGCTCAACATGGAAGCTGACGACCTCGGGGCGATCCTGACCGACCGCTACACGAAGACCGGCAGCCGTATCATCCTGCTCACAGGCGACAAGGACTGGCTTCAGCTCGTCGGGCCTGGTGTCGTCTGGAAGGATTTCGCCAACGACCGGCTCGTCACGCAGAAGACCTTTCAGGATTTCACCGGTGTCGAGACCGTGCGTCAGTTCGTCGAGGTTAAGGCGCTGTGCGGCGACCAGGGCGACAACGTGGCCGGCGTGGGTGGCATCGGCGAGAAGGGCGCGATCGAGTTCATCAAGCAGTATGGCTCCGTCGCCAACTTCACCAATGGCGTGATCCTCGACAAGTCTATCGATCTTAAGGGCGTGCCGAAGAAGTATCGCAACCTGGTCGAAGACGAGAACAAGGCGATCACCTTCTCCCGCAACATCGATCTTGTGGATCTGCGCACCACGGCGCGTCCCGCGCCCCAGGCGCTTGAGGTCGATAAAGGCACGCCCGACGCCGACAAGTTTCGTCAGTTCTGCGAGATCCTGCTTTTCAAGTCGATCCTCAAGGACTTCGACGACTGGATCTCCGTCTTTCCTGCATTCCGAGCGCCTCGTCAGGCGCTTGCCGCTTAGATTTTACGAAGGAGAAAACATGAGCAAGCCCGAAGATATCATGAAGGCGCTGGCTGGCGTCATTGGCGCGAATGACCCGGAGGCAAGCGTTAAGCACTTCCTCGATACTGGCTTTCCGCCCCTCAACAACGCATCGAGCGCCAATTGGGACAACGGTGGCCCTGTCGGCCGCGTGATCGAAATCGCCGGTCCGCCGTCGTCCGGCAAGACTGCAATCGCGACTGCATTGATGACCGCAGCGCAGAAGGCAGGCGGCATCGCAGCGTTTATGGATCATGAGCGCTCGTTTATGTCGTCGGTCGCGAAAAAGATCGGTCTCGATACCACGCCCGGCATCTTCATCTATAAGAAGCCGGAAACCTTCGAACAGTCTGTCGATACCTTCCATAAGACCGTCGCCTTGATCCGCGATAAGAAGTTGATCGCCAAGGACGCTCCTATTGTGTGGGTCTTCGACAGTCTGGCTGCTATGGTTCCGCAGTCGGTCCTGCAGGACGCCAAGGGCAATGCTCGTGAGGCGGCTGAGCGCAACATGAACGACAACACGGCGCTGGCTCGTGCAACGTCAGCCCACTTCCCGGCTATTGCGATGATTGCCGAAAAGTATGACGTTCTGGTCATCTTCTTGAACCAGATGCGCAAGAAGATCGGCGTCGTGTTCGGTGATCCCCGCAAGACTACGGGCGGCGACGCGCCTGAGTTCTATTTCTCGCAGCGCCTGTGGCTGTCGGCCGCCCAGATCAAGGGCCCTAACGGTGACGTTCTCGGTATGGAAGTGTCGGGCATGTTCGTAAAGAACAAGGTCGCTCGGCCCTTCGCCAAGGCCAAGTGGCGCTTCATGTTCCAGCCCGATGGCACTGGTCGCTTTGACGTAGAACGCAGCCTGATCGAGTTCCTGAACGAAGAGAAGCTGTTCCCGACCACCAAGCCGGATGGCAAGGAAGTTCGGAAGGGCTTTGTCTTTTGGGAAGGCAAGGAGATCGCCCGCGAGAATCTGGCTCGTCAGATCGAAGCAGAAGGTCCGACTGGCTTTGCCAAGCTGCGCGCACTGCTGCCGGCCGCCTACAAGCCGCCTGTTGTTGCGGATGTCGAACTCGCAGCTCTCGTCTCGGAAGAGACGAAGGAAGCTGCCTAATCCCTGCACTCCCTCGCCCGACTTGCTATAAGTGATCTGTAAACACGAACAGCAAGTCGGGCAGAGCATGAAAGTAATATCCATCTGGCAGCCCTTCGCCTCGTTAGCGGTGAAGGGCTTCAAGACTTTTGAAACACGCACCTGGCCTGCGCCGGCTTCCATCATTGGTCAAACTATCGGTATTGCCTCCACCAAGGGTTTGAAGCCAGCGCAGCGCGCCTATTTCGAGGACGAACGGTTCGCTCATTACTATGCGACGACCGGAATGCCTCCTCTCGACACCCTGCCCTGCGGCTATCTACTTGGCACGGTGATGATCGAAGAATGCTGCCTCATGACGGAAGAGTTCATGGAGGAAGTGTCTGACGAGGAGAAGGCATACGGTCATTGGGAGCGCGGGAACTTTGCCTGGCGCTTGGCGAACCTGATGACGTTGGAGCATCCGATCCCGATCCGCGGCGCCCAGGGCATCTACGATTGGAATGGAGTCCTCCCGAATGGCAGCGAAACGGAAGTTTCCACGCCCGCCGCAGCGCCGGTTCTCGAAGGCGAACGTGAAATGGGTCGTGAAGCGCAGCTCCCGCACTATTGGAGCGGTTTACGAGTTGTCTAACGGCGATCTCTGCTACCTGGCTCGGCGCTGGCGTGGCGAAATTTTCTGCTGCGGAGAGCCAAACATCTCCGCAGCAATGGCCCTCAACAAGGAAGAATGGGCCTTTGATCACGATCACCTGCTGGAGTTTCGGCTCAAAAAGGTGAAATACGTTGGCGTCATCGAGCGCGAACGAGGCGGCATGATCTATATCACGACGCTCGAAACCTGCATGGATCCGACCAAGTTCACGTTCCGCAACTACGAGAAGCGGGGCGGCGCCATGCAGCACTACGTCAACCACAAGCACTTCATCAAGCTTGCCGGCAAGACGACCTTTTAAGTCCCGCTCTATACCTGACGCACTCCCACGCGCGTTTCGCTATAAGTGAATAAGTAAGTAAGTAATTACTTAGAAAGGTATCGCAATGCACTTCGCTGTCCTCGCTGACATTCACGCCTATGGCTCGACCGTTTACTCCTCGACTGGAGTGGACGGTATCAACACCCGTCTGTCGCTCATCCTCTCCGAGCTGCAGCGCGCGGCGCTGACCCTGCAGGCGCAGGGCGGCAAGAGCATGTTCATCGCCGGTGACATCTTCCACACGCGCGGATCGATTGATCCGGAAGTGCTGAACCCGCTGCGCGCGACCGTCGAAGAAATTCTCAACATGGGAATCGATATTCACGCGATTCCCGGCAACCACGATTTGAAGTCGAAGGATAGTCGTGCGCTGTCCTCGCAGATCGAGAACCTTGCCCAGATCTCGATCGCGGGCGGCATGTTCCGCTGCTACAATCAGGTCACGTCCTTCCAGGTCGAAGGCCAGTGGTTCGGCTTCGTGCCGTGGCGCGCGGCACTCAAGGATCTTCTCGAAGATCTGGGCGACCTGTCGGCGCATCCCGCCCACGCAGATATGCACGTCTTTATCCATGCAGGTATCGACGGTGTTCTGTCTGGTATGCCGGCGCACGGTCTGACCTCAGCCGACTTGGCTAAGTTTGGCTTCAAGCGCATTTATGCCGGCCACTACCATAACCACGTCATCTTCGAAGACGGCGCAGTCGTGTCGATCGGCGCGACCACTCATCACAATTGGGGCGATGTTGGCACTCGTGCCGGCTTCTTGATGGTCGATACCGATAGCGACGCGGTGTCGTTCCACGATACCCGCGCACCGAAGTTCACCGATCTGACCGGTCTCGACGAGACGGACATGGAGATCGAGTGCCGCGGCAATTACGTCCGCTTCCGCGGCCCGACCATGACCCAGGCCGAAATCAACGAGCTCCGCGACCAGTTCCGCAAGTGGGGTGCTCTCGGTGTCTCGATCGAGGTTCCGAAGACCACGGTCGCCACTCGTCCGTCGGCTGCTGCATCCAAGGGGCTGACGATCGACCAGTCGGTCGCGAACTTCATCGACACGGCCAAGGCGATCCCGGCATCGATCGACAAGGAGAAGCTCAAGAAGCGGTGCCAGGCGATCCTGGATGAAAGCCGCTCGATCTTCGAAGAAGCCTGACGAACTCCATTCGCTGATATGTCAAAACATATCAAAGCATTGATTTGATACAGGAAACGACATCATGACCCAGCTCTACACGGTGCATTTCACGACCAAGCAGGTCGTGTCCAAGTTCGATGAAAAGGGTCGAAAGACCGGCGAATACGAGATGGACTATCCGCAGACGCTGCACGCCCTGCCGCTTTCGACGGCCCAGAGCTACAAGAAGTTCGGTAACTGGCGCATCGAGCCCTACTACATGACCGAAGCTCAGCGTTCGCACGGCGCCAAGAAGGCCAAGACCGAGTTCCGCGGCGCCGTCCCGAGCGGGAAGAATAAGCCGTTGGCGACAACGAGCGCACCGAGCGGGAAGGCGGCCGCGCAGAGCGCTGCTGCATCCGGCAATCTGGCAGCCGCGATCAATGCGGGAGCGCGTTCGTGAAGAAAATCCTCGCACTCTTTTCCGCCGCGATCCTTCTCGCCGCATGTGGCAAGGATCCCGTCTCCACGGGGCAGAGCGACAATCCGAACGTGCCGGTCTCCAAGATGTTCGAATACGAGGGCTGCAAGGTCTATCGGTTCAAGGACGCCGGCGAATACGTCTACTATTCCAACTGCTCCGGCACCACGACCGGCTTCCACGCCGAGAGTTGCGGTAAAAACTGCACCAAGCAGGTGCCGATTGCGGTGCAGACCACGAGGAGCGACCCGTGAAGTTTCCCGAACTCGAAATCCAGCACTTCCTCGCCATCACCAACGCCAAGCTGAACCTGGCTGATCGCGGCCTCGTCCTGATCCAGGGCGACAACCAGGCAGACACGTCCGCTGACTCCAATGGCGCCGGCAAGTCGACCATTCCCGATGCTCTTTGCTGGTGCTGGTTCGGCACCACCGCGCGCGGCGTCTCCGGCGATGACGTGATCAACCGCGATGCCAAGAAGGACTGCTTCGTCCGCTCCGTCGTGATCGACGGCACGATGACCTATACGGCCACGCGCTATCGTAAGCACAAGACCGGCAAGAACACCTTCACATTAAAGCAGTTCGACGGCTTCAAGGAAACCGACCTGACGAAGGGCAAGGACGCTCTGACGCAGATTGAGGCCAACAAGGTTATCGGATCCAGCCTCGAAGTTTTTGCGGCGTCGATCTACGCCGGGCAGGAACAGATGCCCGACCTCCCCGGCATGACCGACAAGAACTTGAAGGTTCTGATCGAGGAAGCTTCCGGCGCATCCCTGCTCGAAGGCGCACATGAGATCGCCCGCAAGGGTCTTCTCGCCGCCCAGAAGAAGCTTGAAGCGGCGAACGCCGAGCACATGACGGCAAGTAGCCAGGAAGGCTTTCTCCGTGCCCAGCTTCATTCCGCCAAGAGTTCCCTTGGGTCTTGGGAAGGCCAGATGAAGGTCCGCGAGGCGGAGGCCAAGAATGAGATCGCGGCCATCATTCCGCACCTCAAGACGATCAAGGCATCGATCGAGGCGATCGACAAGGGCAAGATCGAGGCTTCCATCGCCGACTGCGATGCGAAGATCGCAGCCGTGGGCACGCAGCAGGCGGAATTACGCACCTATGACGCCAAGGTGGCCGCTGCTCACACGGCCGTCAACAACACCGCATACAGGTTCGACTTGGTTGCGCGCGAGCATTCGGTGGCCGAAGCTGCACTTGCCGGCATTCAGCACCAGCTCGGCTGCCCCTGCAAGGAGTGCGGTCGCCCGCTGACCGCAGATGAACTGCGCGCCACGACCAATTCGGCGAAGGCTCGTATCGATGAGAGGGCTGCGGAACTCGTGAAGGCGAAGGCTGATCACGAGGCTGCGGTAGAAGCTCACAGCGAAGCTGTGGCCGCTCGCGACATTTTCGCAGCAGGTATGACTGACATCAGCGCGGTCGCTGCCCAGCGCTCTGCATTCGAACGTGAGCTTGCATCCTACAACGATCTGGTGAGTAAGCAGGTCAGTCTTGCGAACACGGCCAAGACTTGGCGTGATCGCTTGGTCGCAATTCAGGCGGAAGCGAACCCGCACGCGGCAACCGTCATCCGTCTGACCAAGGAGCTAGCCGACGCTGAGGCCAAGACCAACGAGCTTGCCTCGAAGATCAAGGATGAGGAAGCGGAAGTCGCGCTCGAAACCGAGGCCGTCAAGGTCTACGGACCTGCCGGTGCACGCGCCACGATCCTTGACGACGTGACGCCGTTCCTCAATTCGCAGACGGCGAAATACCTGGCGATCCTGTCCGACGGCAATATTGAGGCGACCTGGAACACCCTGACGCCTGACGCCAAGGGCAATTTAAAGGAGAAGTTCACCATCGACGTGACCAACGCGACGGGCGGTGAAAGCTTCAAGGGTCTGTCCGGTGGTGAAAAGCGCAAGGTCAGGATCTCGACAGCTCTCGCGCTGCAGGATCTTGTGGCGACCCGCGCGACCAAGCCGATTGACCTTTTCATCGGCGACGAAATCGATGACGCGCTCGATGCGTCCGGCCTGGAACGGCTCATGCAGATTCTGGAGGAAAAGGCACGCGAACGTGGGTCGGTCTTCGTGGTCTCCCATAACGAGCTGCGCGACCATATCAAGCAGGTGCTCCTGGTCGAGAAGCTCGCCAACAAGACCACTCGCGTCACGGAGCTTGCAGCATGACCCCGCTCGAACTCACCGGCGCAGCCGCAATCTACATCGTGTGCGTCTTTCTGGCTGGCTATATCGGCGGACTGCTCACGTTGTTCTTCAATCGCAAGGGTGGGCTTGAAGCCTTCGTCCTGGTCCCGGTCGTCGGAATTGCGATCTGGCTCATCGGCGCAGTCTGCGGAGCCGTCTGGCTCGGCGTGAAGATCGGAGAAATGGGATGACCGAAGAAATCGTATTTGAACCGCCCTACCCTGGCGATCTGATTGAACTGCTGAGGTTCGCCTGGGCGGCGTCGCGTGGAAAGTCGCCGCACCTCTTGCGGCCCTCGGAAGTCGAACGTTGTGAAGAATACCTGCGCTCTCCGGCGCCGCGTTCGACCTTCCAGCGCGTGAGTAACGCAGTCGAGACCGAGTTCGCGCAGCTTCGGGCAATCAAGAAGGCAGCGATCGCCTACGTCGAGTCCGTTAATGGTGAGCCCGAGAAGGATTGCTGGGATACACCCGACGGAAAGGAAGCGCCGGGCGCTGAGCGCTTCGCTTCGGATTGGTCCTGGCAGGAGTATGACGCCAAGAAGCAGAAGGCGTTCGACGACCTTCGTGCGGCTCTTGGCGAAAACGTAACGGACAGGCTCGATAGCGCTGCCGAGGATGCAGCGGGCGCATCGATGTAGCCAACACAATATTTTGTGCGTTCCCCAGAAGAAAGCGCTATATATTAAGTAAGCACTTACTTAGAAGGAGAAAGCGATGCCGAAGGTCAAGGCCGATCAGCATCCCGAAACCAAGAAGATCCTCGAACAGGTCGGCAACGAGATTGTTGCCGCTCTCAAGGGTGAGTTCTTCGAGGTCGATGGAACCCCGATGGCGACGGTGAAATACGCAGCCGGGAATTTCAAGAAGAAGACCCTGATGGCCGGCTGGCTGTTCGCCGTCGAATACGCCTATGTCGGCACCCAGGGCAAGCTCATCCTTGGCATGACGCCGGAAGACGCCCAGGAATACAAGTGGGCCGAGCTTAACCCGAAGGAGGTCGACTTCACCTTTCCGCTGATTGGTGCGGCTGTTGCCAAGCATTTCGGCGTCGAAGGCGAGAACTTCAACACCATCGTCAACTCCGTCGTCGCCGAGCGCCTCAACGCCAAGGCGAACGAAGCCGAGCTTGAGAAGAAGCAGACGGAAATGGCTCTGCAGAATAACGAGCTGTTCGGGGCATTCTGATGCGGAGCGTCTATGCCACCGATGGCACGATCTCCTATGAACTTGAGCCGCACGAGGTCTCGTTTCTCGGGAACATGATCGTGGCGCTGCAGGCGCGCTCGGCCCTGGACCCGAATGTTGTCGCTGATGTCGTTCAGCGCAATCGATATCCGACTAGTAACCCTGATATTGCCCGGCTCCAGAACCAGCTCTTTGACCTGCAGGCTAAGCTTGCCGCCTTGCCGCCTCCTCCTCCCGCACCTGACCTGACCGACATTGAACAAGAGATTGCCGATCTGAAAACCCGGATCAACAACTTCAATCCGAATTATGGAGCCTTTTAATGGGCAAGATTCTCATCGCGGGCCTCGACGGCTCTCTGCGCAACTTCGGCATTGCGACTGCCTGGCTCGACCTCGACACGCTCGCCCTTGAAGTCAAGGATCTGACCTTGGTTGAGACGGAGAAGTCGAAGGTCAAGAATATTCGCGCGTCGTCCGACAATCTGGCCCGTGCAACCGAGCTACGCATTGGCGTTCACGCAGCCCTCAAGGGCGTTACGACCGTCTTCTACGAAGTGCCGTCGGGCGGCCAGGACTATAACGCCGTTCTCGGCTTCGGTATCGTGATCGGCACCTATGCCGGCATCCCCATTCCGGGTATCGAGGTATCCCCTGCGGAAACCAAGCTTGGCGCCGTCGGCACGAAGACCGCATCCAAGGATGAAATGATCGAATGGGCGTTCGGCAAGTATCCGAAGGCACCGTGGCTCCTGACGAAGCGGGGCGGCATCATGGTTCCGGTCAAGAAGAACGAGCACCTGGCTGACGCGGTTGCGATCATGGAAGCGGGCATCAGGACGCCTTCCTTCCAGCAGACGCTTGCCATTCTCCGGTCGGTCCCGCAGGCAGCCTGAGACCACCTTTTTATTTGTCAAGTCTAGTAAGTAAGGGCTTACTTACTTATGATGTGAGCCCGACCTAGCGTCGGGTTCAACCATTCCCAACCGACGAGAATAACCATGCTTTTCGAACGCCAGGTCGAACGTCTCCCCGACCTCTATCCTTGGGCTCAGGACTTCATCGAAGCCATGCAGGACGGCTTCTGGACCGCCAAGAAGTTCACCTTCGACAGCGATGTGACCGACTACGAGCTCCGCCTGACCGACCAGGAGCGCGAAATCATCAAGCGCTGCCTCGCTGCGATCGCCCAGATCGAAATTCAGGTGAAGGAATTCTGGCCGCTACTCGGTCGCATTCTGCCTCATCCTTCTATCTCCGATCTCGGGATCACGATGGGCTACATCGAGGTCATCCATAATAACGCCTATGAGAAGCTCCTCAAGAAGCTCGGTCTGCAGGGCGTGTTTAAGGAAAACATGAACGTGCCGGCAATCGCCGGCCGTGTCGGCTACCTGTCCAAGCACAAGGACAAGGCATTCGCCAACGACGACAAGAAGCAGTTCATCTACAGCCTGATCCTGTTCACGCTGTTCGTGGAGAATGTGAGCCTTTTCTCGCAGTTCTACATCGTCCTCTGGTTCAACCGCTTCGAGAACCGCTTCAAGGACGCCGCCCAGCAGGTGAAATACACCCGCAACGAGGAGATGCTCCATGCCCAGGCCGGCATGAAGATCATCAATACGCTGCGCGTGGAATATCCGGACCTGTTCGACGCCGAGCTGGAAGCCCGCATCAAGGAAGAGTGCCAGGAAGCCTACAAGGCTGAAGCCGCTCTGATCGACTGGATGCTCGGCGACTACGACCAGCCCAAGCTCAACGCCTCGATCCTTAAGACCTACGTCGCTCAGCGCCTCAACGAGTCGCTCGAAGGCATTGGCTACACGCCGATGTTCGAGGTCTCCGAGGCTGAGCGCGCCGAGACCTTCTGGATGACCGAAGGGCTGCTCGCGCCCGCCAAGGTCGACTTTTTCCACTCCGAGCCGACCGCCTACCAGAAGGCGGATCAGGCCGACGACGACAATTTCTAAATCGAAAGGAAACGTGAATGCGCCCTGATTGGGAACATTTCAACGATATCTCGTTGAAGACCCTCTCTCGCGGATATCTGCGGGAAGGCATTGCGAAGGAAGACCTCAAGGATGAGGCCATCAAGCGTGCGAACGCGCTTGTTGATGCTGCCGAGAAGGAGCTCGGCATGGAATTGCCGATGGTTCGCTACGGCATGAAGCGCGGCTGGGTATCGCCCGCCTCGCCGATCTGGTCGAACTTCGGCACCAACCGCGGTCTGCCCATCTCGTGCAACGGTTCCTTCGTTGACGACGACATGGACTCCATCCTGTTCAAGAACGCCGAAATCGGTGCGATGACTAAGGAAGGTGCCGGCACCTCGCTCTATATGGGCGCGCTGCGCCCGTTCGGGTCGCCTATCTCGGGCGGTGGCACGTCCGAAGGCCCGGTCCATTTCGCCCGCCTGACACAGGAGCAGGTGACTGTCGTTTCGCAGGGCAACACCCGGCGCGGTAATGCTGCCATCTGGCTGCCGATCGAGCACCAGGACGCCGATCGCTGGATGCAGATGCGTTCCACGACCGAAGGCGTTCATCATCCGATCCAGCATCTGTCCTTCGGCGTCACCATTGGCGACGACTGGATGAATGAAATGCTTGCGGAGCCGAAGGGTGGTCCGAAGCGCCGGATGATGGCGAAGATCCGCAACAAGCGGCGCGAGACCGGCTTCCCCTATATCCTGTTCCGCGACAACGCCAACAATGCCCGGCCGGAAGTCCTCAAGCGGCTCGGTCTGCTGATCTACGCTTCGAACCTCTGCACCGAGATCATGCTGCCGTCCGGGCCGGACGAAAGCTTCGTCTGCGACCTGTCCTCGGTCAACGTCCTCTACTACGAGGAATGGAAGGGCACGACCTTCGTCAAGGAGATGATCTTCTTCCTGGACGCGGTCATGTCGGAATACATCCGCAAGACCGAAGGAAAGCGGCTGCTCGCCGACGCCCATCGCTTTGCCGTTCGCTGGCGCGCGCTTGGTCTCGGAACGCTCGGCTGGCACTCCTACCTGCAGTCGCGTGAAATCCCGATCGAGACGCAGGAAGCCCGCGACCTCAACATCGAGATCCACAAGTATCTCCATGACGAGTCCCACGCCGCATCCCGCGACCTGGCGATCATCCTGGGCGAGCCTGAAGGTCTCAAGGGCACTGGTTATCGCAACCTAACGGTCAACGCGATCGCCCCGACTACCTCGTCCTCGATCATCTGCGGCCAGGTCTCGCAGTCGATTGAGCCGTGGGAAGCTGTCGTCTTCGAAAACGACAACGCGAAGGGTGTGTTCACCAACTACAATCCGCAGTTCGTCAAGCTGCTCGACCGGCTGGGCATGAACACGACCTCGGTCTGGCAGTCCATTCTGGCTGCAGGCGGCCGTGTCGAGCATCTGGACTTCCTGACCCAGCGCCAGAAGGACACCTACAAGCCGTGGGTCGATATCGACCAGATGGAGCTCGTGCGTCAGAACAATGACCGCACGCCGTTCGTCGACCAGGGCATCTCCTTCAACGTTCAGCTTCCGCCGGAAGCCACCATGAAGGACGACATCGACATCATCGTCGCGGCATGGAAGGGCGGCTCAAAGTCTCTCTACTACCGCAAGGGAATGAACAAGGCACAGGAGCTGGCCCGTGCCAACGCTTCGTGCGTAGCGTGCGAGGCGTAAGATGGCATATCACATCATGACGAGGCCGGGCTGCAACTACTGCGTCCGCGCGAAGGCTCTTCTCAAGAGCAACAAGGAGCACTTCACCGTAACCGACCACGACACGCCGGAGAAGGTCCAGCGGTTTAAGGACGCCGGTTACACGACCTTTCCGCAGGTCTTCCACGATGGGGTGCTTATTGGTGGGTATGACCAGCTTGTCGAATATCTTGAATTTTAGAAAGGTGGGGCTTCGGCCCCACCTTATTCGCCTTTGTCGAACATCTTCAAAGGTTTTGTCAGCAAGTGGGCCGGCAGGCTCGCAAAGTATTCCACAACGGACATGATCAGGTGGTAATTGAGTTGCCACTTGATCTTTTTCGCCTCCTCGCAGTCGCCTTGCTGAAGGGCTTCGTAATACTCTTCGCGCGAATCGGCTACCATCTGGCCATACACCCGTTCGAAGACGGATTTTGGCAGAACCGTCTGAAGTATCACTATGACGCGGTGCCCAGGTGGCCGTTCGATGACGGGTGCCGCCAAGGGCACTTCTGGTTCAATCTTCCAACTGTCCAATATTTTTTCAGCTTGGAGAAGCTCGGTCTCGATGTATACGGCCTTGGATTTGGCCTGATTGTCCTCAAACGAGACTAACATGTTGACTTGATTAACATGAGTCTCTCGAATAGCCCGCGTGATCGCAAGAAAATGCTCTTGAGTTTGGAGATTCCACTCGTTCGCAGGGCTAATTTTCTTTGTGCCTTTTCCGTAGGTTTTCACCTGAATGTAGGAAGGAATTCCCTCGCGGTGAAAAATGACATCGTAACATGATCTCTCTTTTTTATTGTCGTCACTCATACCGCGTATCCTTCACCAAACGCGTCATACTGCCTCCGCATTTCATTGGCGCGGTCGAAGACCCGCTGGCCCTTACCAGTGATCCAATAGCGCCTGCGCGGCAGTCCCGGAACCGAAGCTTCCTTCTCGGCTTCCGATTTAATCCACTCTTTGTCTTCCATCCTGCCGAGGTAGACGTAGATCGTTCCCCGTTTCAATTTCTCCGACTCCTTTACCATCTCAAGTCCATAGAGGCGGCGTCCGCTAGTCAAAAGCCGCAGGATCTCCATTTCCAAGTCCGTGGCACCAAACATAATCAATCCAATCAAACGTAAACCATAGGAACCAACGAGTCTTACAATAGGTATGACTGGCGAGTCTTACAAGACGTAGCACTAATAAAAAAACACTGCCGCCGAGAACAAAATGCGCAGTTCCAATTCGTTCACGCTATAAGTTAAGTAAGCACTTACTCAAGAGGAAGATATGACTCCGGACGAACTCGAAAAGCGCGGAAAGGCTTTCTTCGACAAGCTGCATCAGGACGACAAGGCCGCGCTCAAGTGGTTCCTGACCGGTCAGATCCAGAACATTCTTGCCAACGAGCACGGTATCGGTGGCTCGAAGGACGTGAGCTACCAGGTCCGCGCCCGCGCCGACGAGCGCATCAACCAGCTCCTCAAGGACGATCAGTTCCTGGAGAACCTGGCCCAGCGCCTCGCCGACAAGCATGGCAGCCGGACCAACTATCCGAAACTGGTTCTCGATGCGACCGAGAAGGGCGTCAAGGTGGCGCTCGAAAAGTCGATCGGCGAGGCCGCAAGCCGCGTGAAGATCAAGGTCTTCATCGAACCCGATCCGCTCGAAGCATCGGACCAGCCCGAGAATTTCGCAAAGTTCTAATAGAAGGAGAAGCCATGTTTGGCCTGTTCCGGCGCCAGCCGACCACGATCGTCATCAATGAGACGACCGTCGTGGAAATCACCGACGAAACTCTGGTCGAGGCGCACAATAAGCGCGTGGCCGAGCTTCTCAACCATAACAACCAGCAGCTTGAAGAAAACCGCGCCCAGCGCCGTCGGATCGCTGAATTGGAGGCACAGATCAATGTCGGGTCTTGATCGAATGTTCGCAAAGATCGTCCTTGCGTCTCGCCCGGCCGACACCACGGCTCTGCCGCTGATCACGATGCACCTGCACTATCCGGATATCATCCACGGCGAAGTGATGACGCACCGGGTCTTCTCGCGCAACGCCCGTTCGATGCGCGCGGTTCCGATCAAGACGATGGTCGAAGAAGTTCGCAACGATCCGTTCGTGCCGTGGCATTGGGGCAAGAACCAGCGCGGCATGCAGGCTTTAGAAGAATGTAATACCCGCATTCCGACCGACTTCATTCCGATGGAGCTGGAATGTAACGACCTTGATCGCGAGGAAGCTTGGCGCCACGCGGCGAGGACGGCCGCAGGCTTCGCAGAAGCGTTTGGCGAGGCCGGATATCATAAGCAGGTCGCCAACCGTCTGATTGCGCCCTTCACCTGGAAGCACACGTTGATCACCTCGACCTCGTGGGCGAACTTCCTGCATCTGCGCGATCACGACGATGCTGAGCCGCACTTCCATGACCTCGCGATTATGGTGCGCGAGGCTCTGGCTGGTGCGCAATACCAGACCCTCCTGCATGGCGATTGGCATCTGCCTTACGTCACGCGCCAGGAGAAGAAGTTCCACAGCCTCGATGTCCTGCAGAAGCTGTCGGTCGCTCGTTCGGCCCGCATCTCCTACGCTCCGTTCGATGGCGATGCCTCGATCGAGCGCGAACTGGAACGGTATGATCTGCTTGTCGGATCATCACCGCTGCACGCCTCGCCGACCGAACACCAGGCAACCCCCGACCGCGGATCAAAGCTCTACCTGGGCAATGGTAAGATGATCTTCGAGAACCCGGACCTGGGCGGCAATTTTGGACCTGGTTGGATCCAGTTCCGCAAGACGCTTGCCGGCGAATACGTGAAGGACGCGGCATGAGCACCATCACCATGAGCTTCGACGTGGCAGAGCGCCAGGGCGGCTGGTGCTTCCGTCACCCGGCCGGCGACGAAAGTGCGCCCTGGTCTAGTCCCTACCCCTCTCGCAGGGCCGCAGAAGAAGCTGCGGTCAAGGCGTGCGAAGAACATCTAGCCAGGGCTGTCGCATCCGCCCTCGGCGTTGCATAAAGGAGAACCAAATGGGTGCATCACTTTACGAAACCACGGGCGTTCGCGTCCAGCTTTTGAACGACAAGGCCAAGGTTCCGACCTACGGCTCGAATGAAGCGGCCGGCGCGGATCTTTACGCGGTCGTCGATGGCGAATTGGTAATCCCTCCTGGCGAGCGCGCCATCGTTCCGACCGGCATCGCCATCGAACTGAGCACTGGCACGGAAGCCCAGGTTCGCCCGCGTTCCGGTCTGGCTGCGAAGAACGGCATTACTGTGGTCAACGCACCGGGCACGATCGACAGCGATTATCGCGGCGAGGTGAAGGTAATTCTGCTCAACACGGGCAAGGAAGACTTTGCGATCAAGACCGGCGACCGTATCGCGCAGATGGTGATCGCGCCTGTCATTCGTGCCGAGTTCACCGTCGCCGAGTCCCTCGACGACACGGCCCGCGGCGCAAACGGCTTCGGCTCGACGGGCAAGTAATATGCTGTTTGGCATCTCCGGCGCGTCCGGCACTGGTAAGACCACCCTCGCAAAGCGGGTGGCAGAAGACCTGGGCATCACTTACATGCCCACGTCCATCACCGAATGCGGCAAGAAGCATGGGTTTGATCCCGTAGCCCCGATGTCCATTCGTTCGCGCCTCGAACTGCAGATGCACTTGCTCAATGACCATGTGGAAATGGTCACGAAGGCAGATCGTCCGTTAATCGTGGACCGCACGCCGATCGATATGGTCGCATACCTCATGGGTGAGTTCGATATGCACTCGCATATGCGCGCCACCCCCGAGGAGATCGTCGCTGCCGAGGAGTATGTGGATCTTTGCCTGGAAACCACGGCAAAGCTCTACGACTATATCTTCATCCTCGGCCAGCTCGACCATTACGAGATCAAGGAAAGCCGTCCGGCCGACAATCGGGCCTATCAGACCCACACCCAGCTTATAATGCAGGGGTGTATGTCTAGGCTCTACGGCCGGATCAACTACACGATCATCCGCTCCCAGGATCTTGAGGATCGCCATGAGGCGCTCCACGACACGATCGTAAGGCGGATGGACGACATTTCGCGTGAGCGGTCCTCGTCCGCTCACATCCACTAAGGCAGGGCGCGTCAGGTTCCCGGCGCGCCCCATTCCGCGTGGGTTATTTCCCAGCCGGGCGGAAATGGGATTGACTCGCCCCAACGCGACTTCGGACCAAGCACCCGGTTTTCGTATCGGCCGTTGGGCTTTCTGATCTCAACCAAAATTTGGCGAGCGTGAAGATTATACAGATTCCGATAGGTTGAATTTCGATGAAGCTGGATGAGCATCACATCCCAAGGATTGTCGTAGTTTGCTGGAACGTAGTTGGTATCGCCGTAAGCCCAAATCCGCCGAATATTAACAAGATTCCCCTGTGAGTTCTTCGTGCAAGAGATGACTTTTCGCTCCCTCTCACCAACAATAGTTGTCTTGTAATATTTTGTCGAAACATCAGTTACATCAACGATACCGTGGGCGACTGTATACGGCCACGATGATCCGTTTCGCGAAAAATATTCAAGCCCACCATTATTGCAACCTTGGGAGTGATCAACATCCTCTATCAAGAGATGCGGCAGGGGGCTCCCTGACCGGCAGTAGCGCTCGTTAATCCAGCCCATGATTTCCCCCGAAAATTACTGAATGCGGTCTACGATATTATTGTTTTCTATCTTTGCAACGACTTTCCGCTCACAACCTGATGCGCTCCGATGAGCGCATCGCTATAAGTAGAAATGTAAGTAAGCACATACTGACAACGAACGAAAGACAGCGCAGATGAGCATTAGTTTCGCACACCTCGTCTGCGCTGCCTCCATCATCTTTGTCGGGTGCTTGACGCTGAATTTGATCTGATCCGCAACCGAAAGGAACTACCCATGACCTACGAAAATCAGGCCGCTGATACCGCTGTCGCAACCGTCGTCAAGATCGACCCGACGCTCAACTCGATCAAGCAGGAACGCGAAGAAGCTGCCGCAGAAGCCGCGCGCATCGAAGCCGAACGCGTCGAAGCCGAGCGTGTCGCCGAAAAGCGCCATCTTATCGGCGAAGTCCTGAACATGCAGGCCGACATCGACAAGCGCTACAAGGCCGTGAAGGCGCAGAAGAAGCTCCTGAAGGGCCTTCGCGAAGACCTCGCTGCGATCGCCGATGACGAAGACCTCGATCACGACGATCTCAAGGCGCTGCTGAAGCGCGGCCACGAAGCTTACAACGTCGGTGGTGAGAACGCCTTCGCTGCTGCTGCCGGCATCGCTTCCGTTCTCGCTGCTGCGATCGCCGGCCGCGGTGGTCGTTTTCACCAGGGCGGTATCGTTCCTCGCGGCCGCGAAGTTCGCTTCGGCCTGTAAGGGTTGACGAATAGACGCCGACAGCCGTCGGGTTGGCGTCTAGGAGCCCGGTGTGTGGCCGATCATTGAAGCCGCCTCGACAGCATCGGGCTCCACCTTTGCCCAGACGGTCCCGAACGCATCGGGTAATCAGCAGAGCGAGAACTGATTAGGGTCGATATGCGGGAGTAGCACAGGGCAGTGCGGCGGGCTTGAAATCCGCGGTCGTGGTTCGACTCCACGCTCCCGATGCTAATCAAGCCGCGCAAGCGGCGACTTAAAACGAGGCGTCATAACCCACGCCTATCGCCTGTTCACCGGAGTAGCGACCCGGCGAGTCCCTGGGAGGTGTTTCGTCCTTTCTACTCCCAGGGACGTTAATTCAACGAGTTGGGACGGCCTGGCGCGCGTTAGCGTCCCAGGTAGTAGGGTGGAGCCGCGGTCCAGACCAGTGCCTAGTCGCTGGCGTCCCAGCCCATCCGATCCGGTAGCGAAGTGGTCGAACGCGCGGGACTGCAAATCCCGTTCCTTTCTTGGACTCGTCGGTTCGAATCCGACCCGGATCTCCAGTTTCGCCCGAATGGGCAACGAAGTGCGCCGAACTTGTGGAGTCTGAACACCGCTCCGCAAGGCAAGCCCCGCCACCGCCTGAGTCTAGCGCTGGGTAGATCGTGGACGCTGCGAAAGTAGCCATCTGATAGGCCGGATGAACGGGGAAACGTTTCGGTGATGAGCTCTTAGGAGCCCTGGCCGCGATTGACACCGCGGATATCACTGGCAGTCGGCCAGAGGGGTATAGGAGCTCATCACCACCATAAATACCGGGAGGTAGCTTAGGGCAGAGCACTGCCTATGGAGGGCAGCGGTCGAGGTTCGACTCCTTGCCTCCCGGCCATCTTTTTGACGAAGGGTGCTCCGATTCAGCCTGGGAGGTAGATTTAGCCCAGGCATCCCCGCATTCTCCGCAAGACCTTTACGGGTTGGAGTTACGCAAGTGCCGACAAGGCCGGCTTAGGGGAATAATCCTCGAATTGACGAGGCATAATCGGACGCTGGTGCATCTTCGGCGGCGCGGTTAGACGAGAGCAATCGCGACCACAGCAGCGCTCCCTGCTCCGTCCGAGGCCAGTTACAAACGGGTGTGCCGGTTCGATCCCGGAACTAAGAGGCACCCTTCGTCAAATCGTGTCCATGTTGGGGATTAGCTCAGGGCAGAGCAACTGGCTGACGAGTCAGACAAGGTTGAGGTTCGACTCCTCTAATCCCCAACCAGATTATCCACTCGTCACCTGACGCACTCCAACGCGTCATTCGCTATAACGAGATAAGTAAGCAATTACATAGGAGAGACGACGACAATGCAGGTTTCAACGATCGCAGAACTCGACACACATGCCGTCATCGGCGGTGGCGAGGCCAAAGCCTTCGGCATGGACGACTCCGCTGAGCTCTATGCCCTCCTCTCCGACAAGATTTACCGCGACAAGAAGCGCGCGGCGATGCGAGAGACCATCTGCAACGCCTGGGATGCACACATTATGGTCGGCAAGACCGACGTTCCGGTCGAAATCACGGTCACTGAAACCGAGATCAAGATCCGCGACTTCGGGCCTGGCATTCCGCTGGAGCTGCTGCACCCGATCTATTGCATCTACGGCAAGTCCACCAAGGTCAAGGACGAGAACCAGACGGGCGGCTTCGGCCTCGGATCCAAGGCGCCTTTCGCCGTGACGGACCACTTCACCATCGTCAACCAGCACGACGGCCTCAAGACCGTCCATGCGATCTCCCGTGGTGGTGTCGCGACCGACGGCAAGCCGGAAATGCGCGAGATGTTCCGCACCGCTTCGACCGAAACCGGTCTGACGGTCACGATCCCGATCCAGCAGCCCAAGGACCGCTACGAGTTCGAAAACCACATTCGCGCTGTCGTCAAGCAGGGCGGAATGCTTGCTACCTTGAACGGCGTGCCGCTTGAGCGCTTCGACTTCACCGAGGCCCGTAAGCACGAGTTCGGCGTCATCCCGAACATCGGGCTCAACGAAGGCCGCGTCTACGTCCTCTACGGCACGGTCATGTATCCGCTGACCAACACTGACGACGCCATGACCCGGCTCGCCGTCGAGGCGATCAATCTTTGTGGCACGAACTCGATCCTGGTGCTGATCCCGCCTCCGAACTCGATCGGCGTCACGCCGTCGCGTGAAGCGCTGTCGTTCTCGCCGCTCACCGACGAGACGTTGAACCGCCTGCTCAACAAGGCGATCAAGACGATCACGCGGGCGCTGGATCCCGCTACCATGCGGTTGCTCACCTCGATCGTTGAGAGCCGCAGCCGTCTGCAGTTGGACGACTATATCAGCCCGCGCAGCGACTACCCGGCAGGAATCCTGTCGACGCCCGATATGATCGCCGACCACGCGGTCTCCACGCACGGTCATCACCACGTTTGGATCGGCATCGACACGCGCCGCAAGCTCTACAAGATCGCCCAGAAGATGTTCCGCGACGATCGCCGGTTCTACCGGCGCGCTCCGCAGAACTTCGGCAATGCGAAGGAGCTGCACTTCAAGCGCACCTCTACGGCGGCACTGCGCATCGCGTCGAAGATGGGCCTGCTCAAGGAGCTGATGCTGTTCGACATTTACAGGCATCGCCACGACTATCCGGGACCGAAGACCAAGCGGATCGGCGAATACGAACGCTCGGGGCACGTCTATCCGGTGCTGTGCGTTGCCCGCAACATGCGCGACTTGCGCCCGATGCTCGCGCTCAAGGGTCGCGAGTTCTACGGCCACGACAAGAATACCTACGTGCCCGGCATGGTCATGCGCCAGTGGACCGAGAAGAACCTCAAGCGTCTGCAGGAACTGTGCGGCCACTTCAAGATCAGCTTGGAGCTGTTCGATTACGAGGAGGCCAAGGCAAATCGCAAGCCTGCCGTGCGCAAGACCAGCGCCGACAAGTATTTCATCCTGGAAGACATCAGCGACAAGAGCCGCGACCGTGACCATCCGGCGTCCTGCGAGGATCCGTCCTTCTACATGATGACCTGGCAGCGCGACGAGATCGCCCGGATGCCGTTCAACGAGGCATACCGCGCCCAGATCATGAAGCTCTATCCGAAGACCGCGCTCATCACGACGAAGGGCCAGGAGGAGAAGCTCAAGAAGGCCGGCTGCCGCAACCTGCACGAGGTCTTGGCTGCCCGCCTGGTCGAACTCACCAAGAAGCGCGAGGTCGTCTACGGCGAGACCATCCGGCACGACCGTTTCATCCGCGATGGTAGCAGCGCCTATCACGCCTCGACCGTCGAGGCTGCGCTCAAGCTGGCTAAGAAGGAACCCCGGATTGCCAAGCTCCTGTTCCCCGACCGGGCAAATCCCGGCGAGCTGCATCAGGAAGCAAAGCTGATCTGGGACTTCCTCTCCAGCGCTGAGTCCATGTCGGACGAGACCAAGACCATCGTCACCCAGGCTAAGGACGGCCTCAAGAAGGCGTGCGGCAAGACCTTCAAGCCGCTGAGCATCTCCAAGGCCGAGGATCACTTCCGCTACCTCAATCCGATCTGCGGCGCCTGGTTCCTCAATGAGCGGGTGTCCGAGTGGGGCGATCAGTTCACCGACGATCTGATCGAAACGATCAAGTTCCTGCAGCGCCGCGCCAAGCAGAAGTCCGCCAAGAAGTCCGCAGCCAACACCAACACCACCGCCCTCAAGGAGGCAGCATGAGCAAGGTAAAGATCCTCAGCGCCATCGCATCTAATTCCGGCGTTACCCTCTTCCTCGACAACGGGGAGGAACTAAACCTCAAGAAGGACACCAAGCGCACGAAGGAGATCCTCGATCAGACGGTCGAAGCTCTCAAGCGCGGCGAGCACATGGAAATCGACCTCGCGACCTTCTCCATCGAGAAGACTATCGAGGAGAAGACCAACGGCGTCGTGAGGTTCGTGCGCGGCCGCTTCTCCCAGCTCAAGGCATTGCTGGGCGGCACGCCGAGCGAGCCGGAGCCCAAGACCACGACTGTCGTTCTGGGCAGCGTCAAGCCGACGCCGGCTCCCACGCCGGTCATGGAGCTGACGAAGCCGTCGGTGTCGTCGCGCTACGTTCCGCAGGACAAGGGTCCGGCTGTCGAATATGAGCCGGAAGAACTGCACGCCGTCGTCAACAACAAGGTCATCCCTGGTGTCGAGGCGCTGACGCCCTACATGGATGCGATCAATCACGGCGAGGACGCCGCAGGCTTCCAGAAGTTCATGGAGCGCATCGCCTCTGTGATCGACAGCCGCTCGCATACTATCAAGGAGCTGCTCAACTTCATGAGCAAGGGCGACCTGCCGATCGCGGATGACGGCTCGATCGTCGCCTACAAGGTGCTGCAGTCCACGTCCAACGGCTTCGTCGATTGCCATTCGCGCAAGGTGACGCAGAAGCTCGGCTCCTTCGTGCAGATGGACGAGAAGCTGGTCGACCCGAACCGGCGCAACGAATGCTCGACGGGCTTGCATATCGCACGGCGCGGCTACCTCTCCGGCTTCAGTGGCGATATCATCACCCTGGTCAAGGTCGCGCCGGAAGACGTGATCGCTGTGCCGCCCGGCGAGCCGAACAAGATGCGCGCCAAGGGCTATCACATCGTCGCGGTCCTGCCGGCTGACGTTCACCCGACGCTGCGCAGCAACAAGCCGATGACCGGACACGAGAAGGCATCCAAGCTGCTCGCGGACGTGATCAAGGGCAATCACACGTCGATCCTTGAGATCGTCAACATCGGCTCGGCCTACGGTGGAAACGTCACCGTCACGCCGGTCGAAGGTGCGAAGAAGATGGCGCGTGCCGATGTCGGAACCTCCGGCGTTGCCAAGGCGCTCGATGATCGCCCCGAGGTGATCGAGGAGAAGGTCGACGTGTCGATCCGCGATCTGCGCAAGCGCGTGGATGAGGTCGAACTGTCGCGTCAGAAGAAGCCGAGCAAGGCCGTTCAGAAGGCCGCTGCGAGCGGCGATCTCTCGGCCGCTATCAGCGCTGCAATGACTGCTCCGAGCGAGCCTGTGAGCTCCCCTGAGTCAAAGATCGGCAAGGGAACTGCCAAGCCGACGCCTGAGAAGGTCGAGAAGTCGAAGAAGGTCGTCGAAAAGGCCAAGGCCGAGAAGGAACTGCCCGAAAAGCATACCCTCGCCCTGGTGCTGCACGCCGAAGGCAAGTCGAACCGTCAGATCGAGGCTGAGCTGCATATTTGCCGCAAGACCCTCAAGAAGCTGTTCGACGCTCGTGGCTTGAAGCCGAACGGCTGATCCCACTCGAATAACCCGTGCGCAATGTGATGTTCTCCGTCGCATTGCGCGCTATAAAATCAGTAAGAACTTACTTACTCACACCTGAAAAGGTTGTTCATGACAATCGTTCATCACCACACCAACATCATGACCCCGACGCCGGCTCCCGCCCTCACTAACGGTCAGCCGGTGCGCGGTCAGTATATGCACTCCGCGAACGGCCGGAAGATTTACCCGTTCGACCCGCGTGGAGAGGAGATCAACATCAACGTGGTTGCGCACCACTTGGCGACGAACAATCGCTGGAATGGCGCCACCCAGCACAAGCGTTTCAAGACGCGGATCAGCTACTCGGTTGCGGAACATTCCGTTTACTGCGCCCGCTATATCCGCGACGTTCTCAAGCGTCCTGACCTGGAGCTGGAAGCGCTGCTGCACGACGGTCCCGAATACGTGACCGGCGACATGATCCGCCCGCTCAAGCACGACCCGCGCATTCACCCGGTCATCAAGCCGCTGGAAGATAGCTGGGAGAAAGCGTTCGCCGATCGCTTCGGCCTGATCTTTCCGCTGCCCAAAGAAGTGAAGATGGCTGACGAAGCCGTTTGCGCAGCCGAGGCCGAGCAGATCGTCCCGAAGCATCCTGATGAAGAATGGCAGTCCGGTAAGATGCACGACGACAAGCACGTCGCGCCCTATGAGATTCAGATGCTCGACGCCTACGCCGCGAAGGAATTCTTCTTGATGGAATACGAAGACGCCATTCGTCGCCGGTCGAATTTCCACGCACTTCCGTCTTCGCTTGATCTATAAGTTAAGTAAGCGTTTACTTAATACGTCGAGGTAGGCATGATCGAGAAGGATGAATGGCCGAGCTACGCCGACGAGCTCGGCCGCAAAATGTCGGAGGTCTTGGAAAAGTGGACCAAGCTCTACGACGCCGGGCGGCTCACCATCAAGGAATACTACCTGATCGTGGTCTCGCTCTACGACTCCACAAGCGGCCTCGCACCGCGAGACATCAGCGATTTGCTGGCAAACATTGAAAAGGAAATACGTGATGAAGCGGCCCGTCGAAAAGCTGCAAAGGCTGGTGTGTGACGCCTGTCACTACATGGAAGATGTGGACCGCCTGCACAAGGGTCTGATCGGTAAGGAATGCCCGGACTGCCAGTCCAATATGCTGACGGCCGAGGACTACCGTATCGCCAAACGCCAGATGTGGAAGCTCTCGATCCTGTCCTGGCTCTCCCGCATGATCGCCAAGATGTATCCGGCTGCCGGTCTTGGCGTCATGACCGTCCAGACGAAGGACGGCGAATTGTTCTCCAGCCTTCACAAGGACCAGCATCTTTGAGCAAGAAGTTCCCCAAGGACACCTGGATCCTGATCGCGATCCGGAGCGGCTATCTGATCGTCTCGGAAGACGGCACCATTCGTCGCGCCAACAAGGCCGACGACAAGGGCGTCGTCGACCGGTCGAAGGGCTACTCTGTCGTCACGCAGCAGGTCCACAAGAAGTCCGGCCGGGTTTACTTCAACATGACCTATGTCGGCTACACCAAGTCGGTCCTGGTCAACCGGGTGGTCGCGCTGCGCTTCCATCCGAACCCGCTCAACTTGCCGCAGGTCAATCACATTGACGGCAACAAGGAGAATAACGCGGCTTCGAACCTCGAATGGTCGACGGGCTCGGACAACGAGAAACACGCCCATCGCACGGGATTGAAGACCGGACGCGGCTCCGCGAACTCGAACGCCAAGCTCACCGCTGACCAGGTGATGAAGATCCGCGCGGCCGCAAACGATAACACTCCGGAAGAGCTGGCGAAGACCTATGGCGTCTCGCGCTCGACGGTCATCAACATCATCAACGGCAAGACCTGGAAGCACGTATGACCCACGCGACCATCATTCCCTACGACGAGTTGAAGATCGAGGTTTACGACGCCTATCCGAGCAAGGGTATGCGTGTTGCCCGCACTCTCACCGGCGTCCAGGTGACGCATCTGCCGACCGGCACGGTTGCACGTTACCACCACGGTCGCGGCCAACACATCAATCGCGCCATCGCCCTCGAAATGCTTGAGGCGGCGCTGACTAATCCGAGGCATCGACCATGACCTATGTTCCAATTATCGCCGGTCTCGATTGGGAGACGACGGGCAAGAACGAGCCCGATCACCGCATCATCGAAGCCTACATTGGGCTCTATCGCGGTGGACAGAAGATTTGGAGCTTCGAGCAGCGCATTGACCCGCAGCGCTCAATTGCAGCCGACGCCCAGCGCGTTCACGGGATCTCGGCGACCGACTTGATCGGACAGCCCACCTGGGACGCGGTGGCTCCCACGATCAATGCGATCCTGCAGCGCGCCGACTTCATCGTCGCCCACAACGGCAATGACTTCGACAAGCCGTTCGGTGAACGCGAAATGCAGCGCATCGGTCTCACCATGACCGAGAAGCCCTGGATCGACACGATGGTCGATGGCGTCTGGGCTTGCAGCGACGGCAAGAAGCCCCGCCTTGGCGAACTCGCCTTTGCCTGCGGCGTCGACTACGACCCGACCAGGGCACATGCCGCGGCCTATGACGTGGATATCATGATGGACTGCTTCTACCGCGGTCTCGATTGGGGCTTCTTCGCCCTGCCTCAGATGGAAGGGATCGCACTCGCTGCGTAACGATCCTGCCGCATCCCAATAGTGACTGCGTTATAACAAATTCATCAAGTAACGCAGTCACTTAGAAAGGAATGCAGCGATGAGCACCGCACTCGCAACGATCCAGCAAAACGCCATGCCGAATACCGCAGACCTCGACGCACTCGACGCCGTTCTCGCAGACCTCGACATTCAGTCCGAGGGTGAGGAAGAAGGCGTGATCTACGAGACAACGCCGGAAGACGAAGCCGAACTCGAAGCAGCGGAAGAAGCCGCGGTCGCGCCGACCGTCCTCGAAAGCGAGGAGCTCGCCGATCTCGACCTGGCGCTCGCCAAGAACGAAATCTATGAGGAGCAGAAGTCATCTTCCGTTACCACGACCGAATTGCCGGCGCCGACTGCAGCCGTCCGGCCGAAGGCCAAGGGCGAGCGTAAGGCAGCATCCAGTGGCGTGACGCGCACGCCTCGCGATATCTCCAAGGTGGCCGACGAGTTCTTCGTGCTCTCGGGCGACCCGTCCACGATGTCGGACGAAGACCTCAAGACCGCCCGTGAGACGACCATGAAGCTCCTGCCGGCTCAGGTAAAGGTCGCCGAGAAGTTCGACAACCTGTTCACCGCTTTGTCCGTCGGCAAGGAGCCGTCCGTCTACGTGATGGTGGCATTCAAGCTGCTCGACAGCAAGGGCTCGATGACTTCGGCTGATGTCGTCGGCGCCTACAAGGCTTCCGGCCTTGGCGAAGGCACCGCGCGCTCGCAGTCAGGTCAGATCATGAACCTCTTCGCTACGGTCAAGATCGCTGATCGCTCCGGGCAGACGCTTACGCTCCGCTCGGACAGCAAGATTGCCGAGCGTCTGCGCAGCCTGGTGCCGGCACCTGCCGCAAGCTAACCCGACTAACTGCGTAGGTAACGGACGGCGAGTTTCCTGTTATCGCCGTCCGCTCACGACTTGATGCACCCCGTCGATGCCACCGCTATAAAGCTAAGTAAGTAATTACTTAGCGAAGGGAGATTTCTATGCAGATCGAGTTTACCGAAGAGCAACTGGACCTGGTGATATCAGCCGTCATCTGCCGCTTATGCCAAGCGAAGGAAGGTCCGGAGAATGATCCCGCTGTTGCAGACCTGATCAAGCGCTTGGACGCGGAGAAAGAGCGCCTGTTCGCTGAGAGGGGTCGTCTTCGCAGCATCACGCCCACCGACACGATCGCCCTTACCGGCCCCGAGCGTGACACAGTCATCGCTGCGCTTCGGTTGTGGCAGGACAATTCCATGATTCCGCCCGCGCTCGTGGAGATCGCCTGCAATGGGCGCGTCCAGGGTCTGACAGACGACGAAATTGATATTCTCATCGAGGAGAAGATCAATGTCTAAGGCGCTCTACCGCTTCTTCGCACGGTTGCGCCTGGCGATCGCGGCCTTCCAGCACGGACACGAAGGCCTGCCTTTCTACGCAGTCATTTACGACAGCTACGAGGGTATCGACCGCACGACCGAAGATCCTCGCGAGGAGTTCTATGAAATTTTCGACAGTCCGGAAGAGGCCGTGGAGTGCTTCTACAGCGCCTATTCGGAGCCACAGATCACTGAGAACCCGCGCCTGGTGCTGATCCTCGGCGACATGAGGAGGTATCGATGAACCTCTATTTCATCTGCGCCCACGACAATGACGGCGAGAGCCTGAATTTGTTTGTGCGCGCCGAGACACCCGCAGAGGCCTTTGAAGCCTGGAAAGCCACTGACTTCTGCTCTGGCTGGGCTTGCTGCTTCGAAGGTGTTCTTTCGTCTGAACCGCCCGAAGACGCGACCTGCGAGGACGCGAGAATCTTCCTGGTCCCGGAAAGCAATCTAGCGGGTCCGATCAGATGGCACACGCCCGACGGCGTGAACGTCGTTGCCCACGTCAACCCTATCTGAGGAAAGTCTTATGGCCGACATTTTCGTATTTGGCTCGAACCTCGCCGGCCGGCATGGCGCCGGTGCCGCGCTCTATGCTCTCAAGAACAAGGGCGCAATTCTCTTGCAAGGTGAAGGTTTGCAGGGCGAGTCCTATGGCATCGCCACCAAGGACGAGCGCATCCGCAGCCGTGGCCTGGTCGAGATCGAGAAGTCCGTGCAGGAATTCCTGCGCTTCGCCGAGGACCACCCGGAGCACACGTTCGACATCACGCCAATCGGCTGTGGTCTCGCCGGCTTCAAGCGCTCGCAGATCGAGCCAATGTTCGCCGGTATGCCATCGAACTGCCGCTTCAACAAGACTTGGGACGAGCACGTAGGCTGATGTTCCCGAAGATCGGTCAATACGACCCTAAGCTCGGGCGAGTTCGCACCGACTCGGATGATTTTTACGACCACCGGAAGCTGGTGCTGGAGAAGATCCAGGAAGCCATGCGCCGTGAGAAGGAAGGAAAGAGGAAATGAGTAATATCTCGGGCAAGACGCTCGTCGCGTGGGGCTTACAGCCTGGCGCATGGTTCAAGGAAGCGCTGCCGTTGGCTCGCCAGCTCCGCGAGGACGGCAAGACCGACAAGGAGATCATTCAGGCGCTGTTTCCGCTCCAGGCAGCCAAGGCTGTCGAGGAAGGTGTGCCGCTGCGAACCAACAACATTCCGTTCGGCCAGTTCATCGAGCCGGAAGGTGACGACGAGAAGGCGAACGTCGCCGGCGTCCTCGCCCACATGGATGCGCTAATGCGCGTTCCGACTATCGAGCGCGGCGCAGTCATGCCTGACGCTTGCCCGTCAGGCTCTGCGATAGGCACGATTCCTGTTGGTGGCGTGGTTGCGACCAAGAACGCGATCCATCCGGGCTTCCACTCGGCCGACATCTGCTGCTCGATGGCGATCTCCGTCTTCAAGCGCGACACGCCGGTCGATTATGTGCTTGATATCGCCATGAAGGCGACCCACTTCGGCGTCGGCAAGCGCACGGCGTCTGAGGTTCGTCAGCACAAGGATCTTGTGAGCCTGGTCAACGGTTTCGAAGCCAACCCGTTCTTGAAAGGGCTGGAGGATTACGCCATCCACCACTTCATGACCCAGGGTGACGGCAATCACTTCTTCTACGTGGGCGAGCTGGAATCGACCGGTCAGATGGCGATCGTTACTCATCATGGCTCTCGTGGGCTGGGCGGTCAGCTCTACAAGCGGGGCAAGGCTGCAGCCGAGCGCCATACGCGGATCGTCGCCCCGAGGATCCCGTTGCACAATGCCTGGATCGAGGCGGATAGCCAGGTGGGCCAGGATTACTGGCAGGCTCTTCAGGCGCTGCGCCTTTGGACGAAGATGAACCACTTCGCCATTCACAACCTGGTCGCCAAGCGGCTCGGTAATCAGATCATCGGGCAGTTCTGGAACGAGCACAATTTTGTCTTTCAGCGCTCCGACGGGCTGTTCTACCACGCCAAGGGCGCAACGCCGTCCTTCAAGGGCTTCTCAAAGGATGACCAGGGTCTGACGCTGATCCCGATGAATATGGCACAGCCCATCCTGATCGCCGAGCACAAGAACAACGAGAACGCTCTCGGGTTCGCACCGCATGGTGCCGGGCGCAATCTCTCCCGCACGGCGCATATCAAGCGCCTCATGGAAGAGTTCGGCGACACGCGCGGTCTGGGCCCGAATGCGATCAAGGCGATCATGGATCGTGAAACGGCCGGCCTTGATGTCCGCTTCTACACCGGTGATCCGGACGTATCCGAACTGCCGAGCGCCTACAAGAACGCAAGCCAGGTGCAAGCTCAGATTGAAAAGTTCGAACTCGCCAAGATTGCCGACCGGATTCTTCCGCGTGGCTCGATCATGGCCGGCGAAATGAAGTGGCACAAGGGCAAGAAGCCCAAGAAGGATACGCAGCCCGCAGAGGCTGCGTAACCCGAAAGACCCCTGCCGAAGTCCAACTCAGAATGCGCGATAAGTAATTATCGAAACGCAAACAACGAGGTATGTCTCAAATGAACGTCAAGTCTCTCCTTCTCGCCGGCCTGATTGTCGCTGCTGGTTTCGCTTCCAATCAAGCGCTCGCCCTGGACGATCGCGACCTTTCGGACTTTGCGTGCCGCGACTACGGCGCACAGTCCACCCGCTGCGAACCGCACTGGAAGGTGAACGAGCGCCGCGAGGTCGAGTATCAGCAGAAGGTGCTGCCGTTCCTCAAGAAGAACGGCTACCCGAGCGAAATCCGCGTCGAAGATCCGGATATGATGAAGGCCGTCAAGGCGGGCTGGGGTGTGCGTAAGAATTGCTACAAGCTACCTGCCGGCGCTGCCACCGGTGACAAGTCCGTCGACAAGGCGAAGGCCGTCTATTGCCTGGTCAAGGAGCGCGGCTTCAAGATCGCGCCACCCAAGATCGTCGCGGCTTACTAACATCAACAAGGGAGCGCTCATCATCCGCAGCGCTCCCTTTTTCTTCACGCTATAACATAAGTAAGCAATTACTTAGTGAGGAACAATGCCGCCAACAGCAGTCAAGCTTGTTCAGGAAGAACTTGGTCTGATCACCAACGCGCGCTTCCTTGATATCGGCACCAACAAGCAGGTCGTGGGCGGCACGCTCAATGGCCGAACCTTCTATTCCGCACCGATCCAGGAGATCGACGGCGATGTCATCCGGACTGCCGAGGGCAGCTTCCGCTTTTCGAGGAGCATCCACTGATGCGCGACTTTCACTACGGCGTCTTCATCGGCCGTTTCCAGCCTCTTCATCTGGGCCACGAGGCCGTCATTCGCGGCGCGCTTGAGCGTGTTGAAACCCTGATCGTCGTTGTTGGTTCGAGCCACATGGCGCCCACGCCCAAGAACCCTTTCACCTTCGCTGATCGCGAAGCGATGTTTACACGGGTTTTCCATCACGAGCTGGAAACCGGCCGTCTGATCCTGGTCCCGCTCTACGATTACGAGCACGACTACGATTGGGAGAAGAACCTGCGCCGTGGCGTCGAGAATGCGATCCTCAATCACGCCAACAAGGGTGGCATTCGCCTGCATGGGTTAAACGACTTCAAGGTCGCGCTCGCCGGCTTCGGCAAGGATGCCTCGTCTTACTATCTGAATATGTTTCCCCAGTGGGACAATATTCAGATCGACATTCAGCACGGCACGCTCAACGCGTCCGATATCCGCGACGATTACCTTCGCCGGCTCCCGCGCCTGCCGCATGACGCTTGCTCGCCGCAGGTCGTCACCTGGCTCAAGGAGTTTGCTCTTACGCCGCGCTTCAAGGATCTGGTCGCCTGGAAAGACGGTCTCGCCAAGGACAAGGAGACCTACGGCGACGGTCCGTTCCTGGCTGCCGATGCTCTCGTCTTTCATCGCGGCAAGATCCTTCTCGTCACGCGCGGCAAGGCTGCCGGTCGTGGTCAGAAGGCTATGCCGGGCGGGTTCGTCGAGAAGGGCGAACGCTTCTTCGATGCCGCGCTACGCGAAGCGATGGAAGAGACCGGGCTCGATCGCGAGACACTTGAGGAACACTGCGCCGGCGAGTGGCTGTGTGACAACCCGAACCGCTCTCTCCGCGGTCGCATCGTGTCGATGGCCTTCGTGTTCGCCATTCCCGCCGACGTGGAACTCCCGGCCGTCAAGGCGGGTGACGATGCGGCTCATGCCGATTGGTATGACTTCGCGTCGCTCACGACCGCTGAGTTCTACGAAGACCATCATTCCATCATCACCAACTTGCTCAAGGGAGACTACCTGTGAGGAACATCATCCTGTCCACGGACAGCTATAAGCAGTCCCATTTCAACCAGTATCCGCCCGGCGCGCAGTTCATCTCCTCCTACATCGAGGCGCGCAAGCAGTCGGATCGCCCGCAGTTCTCCGTCTTCTTCGGTTTGCAGGCGTTTCTGTCGGAATACCTGACGATGCCGATTCAGGCAGCGGACATCGTGGAAGCCAAGGAGCTTTGCCTTAAGCACGGCCTGCCGTTCAACGAGGAAGGCTGGCGCTATATCCTTGAACATCATGACGGCTACCTGCCGATTGAGATTCAGGCTCTGCCGGAAGGTTCGTTCGTTCCGCGCGGCACGCCGATGATCCAGGTCAAGAACACCGACCCGAAGGTTCCGTGGCTTACGAGCTTCGTCGAAACCGCGCTGTTGCGCGCCATCTGGTATCCGACCTCTGTCGCGACGATCTCCTTCATCACCAAGGCGATCATCTATGACGGCCTGAAGCGCTCATCCGACGATCCGGATGGTCAGATCCCGTTCAAGCTGCATGACTTCGGCGCCCGTGGAGTCTCGTCTGGCGAATCCGCGATGCTGGGCGGTATGGCTCACCTGGTCAATTTCAAGGGCACCGACACCCTCGAAGCCATTCAGGGCGCGATGCACTACTACGATGCTCAGGAGATGCCCGGCTTCTCCATTCCGGCGTCGGAGCATTCGACCATGACGAGCTGGGGTCAGGACCGCGAAGCGGATGCCTACTCCAATATGATCGACAACTTCGGTCACGGTCTGTTCTCGGTCGTCTCCGACAGTTACGACCTGTTCAACGCGGTCGAGAACATCTTCGGCGACGAGCTCAAGGAGAAGATCCTCAATATCGACGGCACGCTCGTTATCCGTCCTGACTCCGGCGATCCGGTCGAAACGCCCGTTGCGGTCATCAAGAAGCTTTGGGATATCTTCGGCGGGACCACGAACTCGAAGGGGTTCAAGGTTCTCGACAAGCATGTGCGCGTCATCCAGGGCGACGGCATGACGCCGCAGTCTGTTGCTGCCCTGGTTGCCCGGATGCTGATGGAAGGCTTCTCCATCGACAATATCGCCTTTGGCATGGGTGGTGGGCTCTTGCAGTCCCACAAGCGCGACGATCAGCGCTTCGCCATGAAGGCTAATGCCATCGACTTCGGAAATGGCTGGCAGGACGTGCAGAAGAAGCCCGCGACGGATCCCTCGAAGTCTTCCAAGGCTGGTCGTGTCGCCGTGGTCATGAATGACGGCGAATTCGAAACCATCCGCGAGGACGCGCTGCCCGAGGGCATCGACAACCAGCTCCAGGTCGTCTTCCGCAACGGCGATTTCATCACGACCCAGTCCTGGGAGCAGATTACCGATCGCGCCCACAAGTCGCTCGTTGGCTTTGTCGCTTCGACCATGCAGCGCGTCAACGCCGAGGTGCAGGCGGCTGCATAAGCCGCTCACTACCTGCAGCACTCCAAACTGTGTAGCGATATAAGTAAGTCGTTACTTAGTTCACAGAAAGCGAGAACGACATGCGCCCTGAAGACATGAACACCATCAACCACGACGGCAAGGCATACAACGGTAACCGCGGTGCTGTCATCGTCGCCATCGTCTTCACGGGCGCTCTCGCCCTCGCCGGCCTGGTCGAAGGCATCAAGGCTCTCCTGTGATGGGAAAGCTCGCGATGTTCCTCGGCTTTGCCGTCCTTCTCGTCGTGTTCGCCATTGGCGTCTACCGCACGAGTCTGTTTCTCACCAATCGTTCCGACAAGTCTAAAGGAGACAAGGAATAACCATGAGCCCCGCAAAGATTTTCTCTGGCATTATCGCCGGTATCGCCCTGTTCGTCGCTCTCGGCGTCGTAGGCGGCTCCTTCTACACTGTCGATGAAGGCGAGAAGGCGATCGTCCTTCGCAACGGCGCCGTGACCGGTGTGGCTGATGCCGGCTTCCACTGGAAGGCACCCTGGGTCGACGATACGAAGGAAGTTTCCCTTCGCGACGGCATGATCACCTTTGACGAGATCAAGGCTTACACCCGCGATGGTCAGACCGCGACCGTTCACCGCGTTTCGATCGGCTACCGCGCCAAGCCTGCAAATGAATCCGTCCTGGAGATCTATACCCGCTACGGCACTGTCGAACAGGCAGTGAGCCAGATGGTCACGCGTCGCGTCGGTGAAACGCTCGAAACGGTCTTTGGACAGTTCACCGCTGACACCGCGATCCAGAAGCGCGCCGAGCTTGGCGCCGAATTCACCAAGCGCATCCGCAACATCGATGGACCTGTCGAGATCCTCTCGGCGCAGATCGAAAACTTCTCGCTGCCGGATAGCTACGAGGACAATATCGAAGCCAAGATGACCCAGGAGGTCGAGGTCAAGAAGCTCGAACAGAAGGCGCTGCAGGCGAAGATCAACGCTGAAATTGCGGTGACGAATGCGCAGGCCCAGGCTGATAGCCAGCTCGCGGTCGCAGAAGCCAACGCAGCCGGCAAGCTTGCTGACTCCAAGGCTGTCGCTGAAGGTAATCGCCTTATCGGCGAAGCCGACGCTGCTGCCATCAAGGCCAAGTCCGACGCTCTGTCTGCCAACCCGAACCTGATCGAATACCAGAAGGCTCTGCAGTGGAAGGGCGAACTGCCGACCACGATGACGCCGAACTCTGCGATCCCGTTCTTCAACGCGATCAAGTAACCGCGGATCCCGCAGTCGACTGGAGAAGCCCGCCTCGTGCGGGCTTTTCTGGTTAGAAGGAGGCACAACATGCTCAAGATCACCACAATCCTGCTGATTTTCAACTTCACGGGTCCAGAGCCCGATATCAAGCGCGCAAATGCTGTGTTTACGAGCCGCGACGAATGCCGGCTGGTCGCCGCGGTCGTCAAAAAGGAGTTGAATATGCTCAGGCCCGGTTCGAAGGTCGTATGCGCACCCCGCGCCGGGTCCCGCTAGTAAACCTGCCGACATCCGCTATAGATGCTGCTAAAGTGATCGAATCGAAGGCGAAAAGCAGTGTGCGCGAGGTCCAGGCGCGCGCTGGTGAGGATGGGCCGCACCAGCACCCAGCGAGTGCCCTCGCCTACGATAGGAGAGATATGATGTGGCTTGTGCCATTGAGTATCACCTTTGAGATACGAAAAACCCGCACCACCTGGACAGTGAGAGTGCGGGTCTTATTCGTCTCGTAAGGTAAACGGGTCAGGAGTTAGCGCTCCTGGCCCACTCCGCTAATATGTGTCGCCCGGCGCTTTCCGTCAAGCACCTCCCGATATCCACGATCGAACATGCGAAATTATCTCTGTCAGCAACGAGACGGAGATCTCAAATGTATTTCTACAGCGATACTGCGCCGCGCGCCCATTCCGACATCGACGTATGGAAGATGAACGGCTCGGAAGCCTATCTGCGCCACTACTCCAATTATCTGTTCCTCAACTTCGTAGCCGTCAAGGGCACGCGGGAAGAGCGTGCCTCGGTCGAGAAAGAGATCCTGATTTGTGAGCGGAAGCTCAAGTTCTGGGAGCGGCATCCAAAGTTTGATGCCGCTTATGTCCAGGGCCAGAAGGAGAAGCTGATAAAGCAGTGGCGTCAGGATGCCGCGGGTGCGTCCGGGAAGACCTCGGCGCCGTAAAACAGCGCGCCTTTGGAAAGTTCCTCGATCTCGGTAGAGGATTGTTCTACGAAGGCTTCTTGGGAGAATGGGATATCATTCCTCGCCAAATATACTGTGATCGCTCCGGTGATGGCCTGTCGCAAACCTTCGGTATGCTGATAGAATTCCATGTGGGTCATTCCGTCCGTTCCTGTTATGTTCCGTAGGACAAAATTCCTACACTCGGCGCCGAGAGTCAACCACTTTATGCACGGTGATGTTGTGAATTTTGAATCGCCTACCGCTATCCACGCTGTCGTGAGATACATTTAAGCACGTCGAGAAGCGAGATCCGGGATCGCTACGGAGCTGTCAAGCTACGTCGCCTTCAGGTGCCGATATTAGAGCAAGGTTTTTGGTTGCAATGTCTTGTCTGTTTCGCCCCAGTTCGTTACCAAGATCGCTTCTAAACGAACAATGCAGGGCATGTATATGAACACAGCATGGATGGTAGTTCTGGTGATGGTCCTTGGCGGTGGCAAAGCGCCCGAGACCCAAGTTGTCGTTCAAGGCATAGTGGATCAGAAAGAATGCAACTTTCGAGCTACGACGCTGAATGACCAGCCGCCGGCGACTGTCGATGCTGCCACGGGTCGACCGATCCTGTCGCGGACCTACGTCTGCACACCGGTCAGTCCCGCTGACCTGCAGCGCGATCTCGACAAACTCCAGAAATAACAAAAAGGCCCGTCACAAGCGGGCCTTTTCTTTATTGCTGCGGTGATTGTATCGGAAATACCTCGGCGCCGAGGAAATATGCTTCGCGTAGAAACAGGTCCAGATCAACCTGCGTCTCCGCGAGAAAGCGCCCTACGTCGAAGGTGAACCGACGCTCCTTGAAATGCGTCTCCATTGCGCCGACTACCGCGGCCTTGAGTTCGTTTACGTTCGCGTCAAAGTCATTCCTTAGCATCTGTTTTCTCCGTTCAACCCCAATCACCAGCCCTGGCCCTTGAAACGCGTCAAAGTGGAGATTATGGCTCAGCTTTAAGCCGAATATCTGCCGGTTTGCAACTTCTTTATGGACAAGAAGTTCGGACGGTTAACGAGGGATCAGTGCGCTTCCTCGTTGATTTAGCTATAAGTTAAAAGAAGAAACACGCAGTTTCTGGTTGAAATAGAATGCATCTGACGGAGTGAGCACCTTATGTCTAATACTAACAACTTTCTAGCTGCCGAACAGATTACGGGCACGCAGATCGTGGAAGAAGGAGACGTTGCGCTGCTCCTTAAGAAAAACGGCGCCGTGCAGGCGCTGACGTTTGGTTATGATCGCAATCGGTTACTGCAGCCCAATGAACACCTCAACGACGAGGACCGGGCAATGCTTGAGCAGGGTAAGAAGTTATTCGCCCTCGCCTTCGCGGCCGGTCATCCGCAGCTTATGCAGACGCTCATCGACATCGCCTCTGATCCTGATGTGATCGACTTTGCGACCCTTACGGCCAGCAAGGTGCGGCACTGATCAAAAGAAAGTGACCCGTCCCGTGAACGTGACCAACAGACAGCGGCTCGAATTTGCAGCCGCTGGCTTCCTGGCCGAGATGCGCAAGCAGTGGGCCAAGCTCCACCCCGAGGATCCCTGCCCCGTCAAGAACCTGTCCGACTACCCGGAGAATGAACGCTCGGCGCTGATGGCCGGCGTTCAGAAGGCAGTGCAGTATGCAGGGCCGGACACCGACAATGCCTTCGCAGCCTGGGTTGCGAAGAGGGAAGAAGATGGTTCGCGCGCAACCTGATGCGCTTCCTCAAACTTTTGCGCTATAAATTAAGTAAGCAATTACTTAGGAGGCTCGAATAATGATTGTGCCCATGCTTATCAATGCCGCGCTGAAGTCTGGCGCGATCCAGATCGAGGAAGGCTCAAACGACGTGCGGCTCGTCACCAGGAAGCTCGGTGCGACCGTTGTCTTGGCGAAGCTGACCCATGAGGCCGTCTACCAGATGTCCCGGACGCCTGACGATCCCGCTACTTTCGCGGAGTGGAAGGCAAAGGCGCGTGCGGCCGGAACGCAGTCCGCACCCCCGGCTGAGCCCGAGAAGGTGCTTGCCGACGCCCCGGTGCCCCTGCCGGTTCCCAAGCGCCAGCGTCCGCAGCTCCAGCTCATCCAGGGCGGTGTAGCATGAGTGCCCGTCTGGTTAAGATTATCCGCGAGCAGGCCGAGACTGTGAAGCCCGACAAGCGCGAGGTCTGTGTCTACACCAAGACCCGCAGCTTTACCGGCGTCATCACCAAAGCCGACTTCACCAATAACGTGCTGGGCATCCGCGTGGTTGCGCCTGACGGCGACTGGCACACCCTGATTGCGATGGAAGCGATCGAGGCGATTCAGCCGCGCTGGGAGGATGCAGCATGAGCGGCCAATACATTGTCGAGTTCGACGGCCTGAAGCTTGAAGCTCAAGACGTAAAGCTTCCGACCCCTGACTACCTGGCGGACCTTGCAGAAAGCCTTAAGGGATGGAGACCGGGCGAACTGAGCATCGTTATGGCGTCACCCAGCCGCGGTTACAACAAGTCGATGCTGACGGAAACGCTCATGCTGGCATTGGGACGCAGCAGCCCCTCGCGCGAACTCAAGATGACCGCGACCAAGACGCGAGGGACACATGAAGCCTCGGGCGACCTGTTCTACTTTCTCAACGAGATCGCTATTGGTGAAAGCCCCTTCAACAACTTATGGACCGAAAATCCGGTTAGGGCGCCTGTTGTTTTCGAGGGCGACCTGTTGGGTAAGTTCGAGGATCCAGATCACCCGGACTGCACGGTTTACGCCTCGCTCATGAAAGTCGACAGGCGCGATCCGCGCAATCCGAACCCGCTGGCTGGCACCAGCCGCAGCTTCTACGTCAGCCGCAAGGGTTTCAAGGAGCAGGTCAAGAACAAGACCACGGCGCTTGCTAAGGCAGAGATCATGCACAAGCGCCTGGTTGCCGAACGAAAGGCGGTTCTTACCGAGCTGGAACGCCAGCGCCGGCTGGAAGAGGAGCGTCAGATCGAGGAAGCGCGCAGCAGCAGCGAACACCTACGGGCGCTCCCTGCTTATGGAGGGTTCTGATGATGCCTTGGTATATGGATTCTGACCTCTTCCTCGTCGGCTATATCGTCGGCGCACCGGTTGGCGCACTCATCGCAGTGGGGTTGGCTCGTGTCTTCTTCCCCTGAGCGCATCATCGCCGCGGCAATCAACTTCGGAGCGATCATCTCGCTTCCTCCTCCCGCCCGGCATCACACCATCATCCAGACGATGGATCTGGAAATGCAGAACCTCGACGGCACTTGGGCGACACCCCAGACGCAGGGGTTTCTGACCGATACCGGCCGATTCGTGAACCGTGTCGAAGCCTATTACCTCGCCATCGGCTCCGGCCAGCTCAAGGAGACGAAGCCGACGCCACAGCTATATTCGGAGGACCTCTGGTGACAGACGACAAAAAGAAGGCCCGCATCGCGGCCCTGAACGACGAGCTGAGGATCGCCGGCCGTTCGCGGAATGGTAAAGTGATCATCACTGGCGATCTGGTGAACGAAGTCGATGATGGATTGAAAATGGCGTTGGTTATCGCCGCGCTCCAGAGCTTCAACAACTTCAATCCGGACAACGACCCGCACGGCGAACACGATTGCGGGACATTCGAGACCGCAGGTGAGCGGTTCATGTTCAAGATCGACTATTACGCCCTGGACGAGGAAAGTCTGTCGGAGCACCCGGAGGATCCCAACGTAACGATCCGGGTTCTCTCGGTGTTCTACGCGCACGACTACTGATTCCGCTCACTACCTTGCGCGCTCCGATTTAGTTCGCGCTATAACGTAAGTAATGACTTACTTAAAACAGGAGCAAAGCCATGCAGACACCGCAAAACATGCTCGATCACCTCACAGACTGCGCCAACGTGTGCGGCGAAGACTTTCCCGGCAAAATTTACAAGCGCTGGCACGAAGGCGCGCACGGTCGCTCGATGACCCAGGAGCTCATAATTTTTGGCGATGATGGCGAGACCTATCGCGTGAAGATGGATCGCGTCCCGGCAGATGAGGTGTCGGAGCTCGTTAAGGACGCTCACGAAACATGAGCGGAAAGAGGATCAAGGTCGGCGACGTTGAGGTTTCCATCATCCGCGATCCCGATCCTGCGAAAACAGGTTGGCTCGTGGTGCGCTATCGGCCCCGAACCCACGAATACCTATCCAAACAGCCTGCCCAAACGCGCGAAATGGCCGAATACCTATTCACCCAGGTCGCCGGTCAAGAGGGGCTTCGACAAAAACGTGCCGCTGAGCAGGCTGTGGCAGCTATCAGCGTCGTGAATGAAATGGAAGGCGTCCTTGGCGGGGAGCCTTTCTATCGTGACCATCCCGACTATGCGAGGTTCTAACCCTATGAGCGTCCAAAAACGAAAGCGCGAGCTATTGCGGCTCGCTCAAGCAATCTGCCCCGCCGCAACAATCGAGCACTCCGGACACCACCTGCAAATCACCATTCGAGGACCGAATGGATCCCGCAAGGTGTTCTGCGCATCGACGGCGGGTGATCACCGCGACACCAAGAATATCAAGCGCGACATATTGGGCGCGGCGCGGGCGACTGGTTTGATCGCGGTCAACAATAACGACCGCACATAGCCTGCCGCTCTCCGAAGTCGAGAGCGTTAAGATTCGAATATCAGCAACGACCGAAGAAGAAAGACACCAGAATGAACCGCTATTCAGTTCACGGCGACAACCAAATCGCCCGCGCCGATCTGTTCGCGTTCGCGGCTCACTCCGCTGTGAGCCAGGTGCGCAAATACACAGGTGAGCCTTATATTCAACACCCGCGCACGATCGCCGGCATGATCCAGGCTGTTCCGGGGCATACCTGGCAGCAGGTTGTTCTGGCCTTGCTCCACGATGTCGTCGAGGACACCGGCGTTACGCTCGACCAGATCAAACAGGAATTCGGCGAGGACATCCACGACGGCCTCTACTTCCTGACTAATGTCGGCAAGGAAGCCGGCAACCGGGCGGCCCGTCACCAGATCAATTGCGCGCGACTGCGCCAAGCGCCGGCTTGGGTAGCGACGGTCAAGGTTCTCGATATCCGCGACAACACCCGCAACATCGTGGAACTCGATCCGAAGTTCGCGCTGCAGTATCTGCGCGAGAAGTCAGAAGCGATGGAATGCCTTCGCCAGGCTGACCCGATCGTCTGGCGCCTCACCATCGAGCAGATTGCGCGCCTGCGTAAAGAGTGCGTGGATAAGGGGCTTGCGGCATGAGCAGTATCGAGACCGTCGATATCCACGAGATTGAGACCCTGCCGGGTGGCGCTGCCACGCTGCAGGTGATCTCGATCGAGGACAAGCTTGAAGGCGACAAGTATTTCGTGCGCCTGCAGGAGGTCGGCAACCCCGACGAATACGAGGACACGCCGTTCGAGGACTATCCGCAGGCGTATGCCCACTATCGGAACACCCTGCGCACCCTCGGAATCAGCGTGGCGTATCATGCGCCGGTCCAGGTCAGCTTTGCAGAGGACCGCACCGCGGCTCCCACGCGCGGCGCCGTCGAAGTCTTCTACGAATTCCACGGAGAGCTGAGCCGCTTTGGTGCGGGAATGATCGAGGCGACGGCCGTTCGCGACAGGTTTATGGCCGACCCCGATTTCATCGAGCACGCCAACGAGATTTTCGCGCTGGCTGGCACCGATAAAAACGATTGGAAGGCTGCAACCATTCGCACGGCTTGCCGGCGCGTCGCGGCGGTGGAGAAAGCGGAGTCTGATCGTCGAATTCAGGAGCAGCTTGGCTCTGTGAGTGGCTTTGGGGCGTTCTAGCCCTACCACTACCCTTGCGGGCCGCGCGCATCACCTACCGCGTTCCAACTGCATCTTCGCTACAACTAAAATGCAAAGCGAAACAAAGCAGAGGAGAGCTGTATCATGGTGAACGTGCCGAACATCGAGCGCGTGATCGCTTCCATTAAAGGCGAGCTGCCTGAGACGCAGACGCTAGGTTTCAACATGAACAGCTACGTCGATCCCGTGAGCTTGGCGAACCCGGATCTCAGCGGTCGCGATTGCGAATGGACCGGCTGCATCGCCGGTCATGCCTATCTGCTCGAAATCGGCTGCCCCTTCACCCAGGCAGAGAGTGAGGACACCGAGGAGATCGAGGAGATCGCCCAGCATTACCTCGGTTTAAGCCGCGAGCAGGCCGATAACTTGTTCTTCGATCTTCCAGCGCACCTGAAGCTCGCGCGCCTTCCGGCGAGTGTGGCGATCGAGACGCTGGAACGTCTGGCCGCGACGGGCAAGGTCGACTGGCTTGGAGAGAAATATGTCGACGCCGCCTGACGGATGGACGCTGATCAAGGGCGTGTCGTGCGCCGGCTGGGATATCTGGGCCGGCAAGTGCGAGAGGGGCGGCCGTAGTCCCTATGCCGTGCTGCGTCGACGCATTGCCGACCAGGACACCTATGACATCGGCAAACGTCATCCCTCACTGGAGTCGGTGACGGCCGCGATCGATGAAATTCGTCAGACGCTGCGGGAAGGCAAATACAGGTTCGATGACCTGTTCCCCGAAGAGAAGCTGATCGATCATCCCAACTATGGGGCATTCTGATGACCGAAGCGACCGAGATCCAGGTCTTTGCCATGCACGGCGATCGTATCGCAGAGCGAGGCGAGACCATCGACTACTACGATATTCTGGTGCGCGCCGACGGCAACGACGGCGAGATCATTGAGATCGAGGAGCACGAAGACATGTCAGAAGACGAAATGAACGTTGTCCTGACCGAGCTTGAGATCAAATACGGTCTCAGCGCCGACTTTATAGGTGGATAGGGAATCCGATGTTGCGCAACCTGCTTTACTGAAACGCGGTGTGTAGTAGAGGTTCATCTGTCAGCACTCAAAAGAGCGAACGTCGCAGATGTCGGTAAATCCCAACGAATGGCTTAGCGCTGCCGAGAATATATTCAACAAAGCGATGGGCTTTGGGATCGTTCTTCTTGTCCTGTCAGGCACATACTGGCTCTTCTACCGTGCCGCGTTCATAACGCCTTCGAATGCAACGAAGCTTGCCTTCGATGTCAGTCAGATTGTTGCGGTGCTATCCCTCGCGCTATTTATTGTCGGCGTTATCATTTGGATTTACAGGCTCGTGTTCGCGCTCATTCGTTGGCCCTTCTCCTGGATCGCTAAGCGATGCCAACGTCGGTCTGAGTATATAAACTTGAGCAGAAACTATAGGCTCCTCAAAAGGGTGAGTCAGGTCGTTTTCTTGCATTATCTAGAACACGACGACGGACGATTCCGGTCTCCCGGAAACACACCCTACATTAAAGAACTCACGGAGGCCGGGCTTATTTGGGCCGTAGATGTCCAGGATCGAGCCTATGGCATTAGCCATCCCGGCGAGTTTATGACCGTAACGCCACCTGCCAACACCAAATCAATGAAAAAGATGGTGAGAGAGCACCTCCTCAATCAAGGTATTCCGATTAATGACGCCGCGGCGTTTGGACAACTGCTCAGCAATATCGCAACCACTAACAGGTTGTCTCCCTAACAAGGCACAAATGCCTAATCTCTTAAAATCATAGGGAAACGCTCCACCTAATTTTAAGCCGCTCATGCGACAGGCAAGGGTGCATAAGGAGCGATTATGAACGATCACAAAGCCAAGGTTCTCAAGTTTGTCGGGTATGCAGTCCTGGCATATGCCGTTCTGACGACGCGGGTTGTCGAAATTCACCCCACAGCCGAGCCGGCATCGAGATACGTCATCGGCACAAATTTCTGGGCCTTCTACCCCTTTGACTCTGCCGCAGCTTACTGTGAGCGCAATGTGGGGAGCGACAGGAGCCTAAACCCGATAAACTGCACTAGTTGGGTATCTGATGGCGTCGCTGCAAAATGGCTTACCTTCACCATTTATCGAGGCGAACCGGTCTCGGCGGCATTCTGAGGATAACCATCGATAAGAGGTTGTTATCGATGGTTAGGCGCCCAACCTCAGACTATCCGAACTAACGAATCCTAAACGATAGTTCGCTTTCGTTCAGGAAGAATTAACCATAAATTTCAAGCTCTTGTTAATTCACCATTTTCAGCGGCTTTTGCCTTCTATATAAGGGCGCGACAAAAGGAGCTGCCCACCATGGATCCCACGCGTTCATTTCAGGATTTGATTCTGACCCTTCATAATTTTTGGGCCGCCCAAGGCTGCGCGATCCTGCAGCCCTACGACATGGAAGTGGGTGCCGGCACGATGCACCCAGCCACTGCCATGCGCGCAATCGGCCCAAAACCCTGGAAGGCAGCCTACGTTCAGCCATCACGTCGGCCATCGGACGGACGCTATGGCGAAAACCCCAATCGCCTTCAGCATTATTACCAGTATCAGGTCATCCTGAAGCCCAACCCGTCCAACCTGCAAGAGCTCTACCTCGGCTCGTTGAAGGCGATCGGGCTCGACCCCCTGTTGCACGATGTTCGCTTCGTAGAAGACGACTGGGAGAACCCGGCACTTGGCGCCTGGGGTCTCGGCTGGGAGTGCTGGTGCGACGGCATGGAAGTATCGCAATTCACCTATTTCCAGCAGGTCTGCGGGATCGAATGCTCACCCGTTTCTGGCGAACTGACCTATGGTCTGGAACGCTTGGCGATGTATGTCCAGGGTGTCGATAACGTCTACGACCTGAACTTCAATGGCCGAGAAGGTGATGAGAAGATCACCTATGGCGATGTGTTCCTTCAGGCTGAGCAGGAATATTCGCGGCACAATTTCGAATACGCCGATACGACCATGCTGCACCGTCACTTCGATGACGCAGAGCGGGAATGCAAAGCCCTGCTGGATGCCGGCACACCCAACGCTGCCCACGTGCTGCACCACTGCGTTTTTCCCGCTTACGACCAGGCGATCAAGGCGTCCCACGTCTTCAACCTCATGGATGCCCGCGGCGTGATTTCCGTCACCGAGCGCCAGAGCTACCTTCTACGCGTCCGCACCCTCGCCAAGGCTTGCGGTGAAGCCTTCCTCCTAACCGAGGCGGGTGGTGCGAGCTGGAACAAGGCAGCATGAATACCGTCACGCTAACCCCTCCGTCACATGCACTGGTAGGAAGAGTCGAACCGCCTGGCTCGAAGTCCATTACCAATCGCGCCCTGCTGCTGGCAGGTCTCGCCAAGGGTCAGAGCATCCTTACGGGTGCGCTGAAGAGCGACGATACGCTTTACATGGCCGAGGCGCTTCGAATGATGGGCGTCAACGTCACGGAAGTAGATGCCACAACCTTCATCGTTGAAAGCAGCGGCAAACTCACCACGCCCGGCGGACCCCTCTTCCTTGGCAACGCCGGCACGGCAACGCGCTTTCTGACGGCCGCTGTTGCGACAGTTGATGGAACTGTTGTTGTGGACGGCGACGAACATATGCGCAAGCGACCCATAAAGCCGCTTGTAGACGCACTTGTCTCGCTGGGCGTCGATGCTTCTGCACCGACCGGCTGCCCTCCCGTGACCGTGCGTGGCAACGGCAAGGGCTTCATGCGACCGCGGGTCACCATCGATGCCAATCTCTCCAGCCAGTATGTCTCCGCCCTACTGATGGCCGCGCCCTGTGGCGACACGCCACTGGATATCGGTCTGGCTGGCGAGGACATCGGCGCGAAGGGTTATATCGACCTCACCGTCTCGGCGATGGAAGCCTTTGGAGCGACAGTTGAGCGCATCGACAACGCGACCTGGCGCGTCCATCCGACCGGCTATATTTCGACGGATTTCCACATCGAGCCGGATGCCTCGGCTGCAACCTATCTCTGGGGTGCGGAACTACTGACGGGCGGGAAAATAGACATTGGCACGCCTGCGGATGCGTTTACGCAACCTGACGCCAAGGCGCACGCCGTTATGGCGCAGTTTCCGAACCTGCCGGCCGAGATCGATGGCAGCCAGATGCAGGATGCCATTCCCACGATTGCCGTGCTCGCGGCCTACAATAAGACGCCGGTGCGCTTTGTCGGCATCGCCAACTTGCGCGTCAAGGAGTGCGACCGTATCCGCGCAGTGTCGCTCGGACTGAATGCTATCCGGGATGGGCTCGCTCATGAAGATGGCGACGATCTGATCGTGCATTCCGATCCATCGCTCGCCGGTGAGACGGTCAAGGCGTCGATCGACACCTTTCACGACCACCGTATTGCGATGAGCTTCGCTCTGGCTGGCCTGAAAACAAGCGGAATAGTCATCGAGAATCCCGCCTGTGTCGGCAAGACCTATCCGGGTTACTGGAAGGCGCTCGCCTCGCTCGGTGTCGAGATGACCGAATTGTAAGGCTAACGAGGCAGTTGACCAAGGATCCACTTGTTGCCTGCCTTGTTACCGCACTCCAAGCACCTCAGACGCGGCGCAAGAGAGGAAAGATACGTTGTCTTTCCCCACTGACGCGACAGGTCGTAGCGTTGCAGCCAAGCTTCTCGCTCGCACCTGGAACAGTGCGCACCCAAAGCGTGCCACTCCGGAATATCCTCAAATGTCGTGTGCATCGGATCCAACAGAGGACCGAGGTAAACCACCTCGTCTCGTCCGAGCTTAATGCCGCGTCTATGCCTCATGTTCTTATTTTGTTCTGAACGGGTTTGAGAGTCAACTTTCTTCAACCCTGCCGCACTCCATCTGCATCTGAGTTAAATTCTAATCATCGACAGCGACAAGAAAGAACGCGAACGATGAAGAAGCTCAGTCAGCTTTGAGGGTGGCTACCTCGACCACAAATAGCCCGGCTGGAACACGCCGTTACTCTCATACGGTAGGCAGACCGTTATAGAGGATGGGACAAGGATAAAGCGCCCTACCCTCCGGCTGCACGATCCGAGATGTCGCCCGCCCGTCATGGGTAATCTGGGTGAAAAGATTCCAGACCCTATGCCTCGAATGGCGCAGCTCGACTGCCCGTAATCGTTGTCAGGGTGTTCTGCTTGAGTGCTCACGATCCACTCCTAGATCCGTATCCCGCGCGCCACTGAGCCGTGATGACGCTGCGGAGTGAGATCAATGAACACTCGGGCGTAGCTCTATAGCTTCCTAGCTAAAAAGCTACCGCTCACGACCCGGAGCGCTTGCCCGAGAGCGCCGCTAAAACTGTCCGCATCTGGATAAACCGAAGGAAAGGCCGGAAATGTCGAACACCAGCAATGACGCAGCCCTTGACTACCTCAAGGAGTTGAAGAAGGACAAGATCTCCATCATCACGGAGACCAAGGAATACAAGCACTTCAAGCTGAACGGCGTCGAATACGTCGAGCTCCTTGAAGACTCGACCGCGTGGTCGGTTTTCTACGACGTGATCAGCGCCACGCTGGGCAGTCACTTCCTCAACGAGCGCAATATCTATCCGGTTTCACGGATGGCGACCCTCTACAAGAAGATGATCGAGCGCGCTCGTCGGCGGTTCACCCACTTCGAAAAGCAGACGAATTTCAAGGACACCGTCGCAATCTTCGAACTGCTGCGGATCGCCAGCGATCGGGTCGAGGAAGAACGCAAGTCGCGCATGGACGACGGTCTCGTAATCTTCGAAGACCTGCCGTTCCTTTTCGAAGATGGCGAGCGCGTCACCTGGGAAAACTCCGACGAGCTCCAGGTTGCAGGCTACTATCGTGCGGCCGAAGCTAAGTCGTCCTGGTCCGGCTCCTACATGATCTTCACCATGGAAGTGATCGTCAAGGTGTCCAATAGCGTCACCCGCGCTCAGGTCACGTTGTCCGTGCCGGCATTCGGCGGCTCGGTGGAAATCTCAAAGCTCCCGATCGCCAAGCTCGTTACTGGCTCGAAGACCGAGAAGGAGTTGATCGCTCGCGGCGAAATCTTCGCATCGGTCGCTGGTGGCGCCTCGTATGTCGAATATACCGGTATGTTGGTTAAGCCGGGCTGGATGTCTGATGCCGAGTTCCGCGCCGACGGTCGTGTGATGGTCGATCCGGAATCGATGGCCCGTCTCGACAGCACCACCTATGACAAGGTGAAGCGCCGCATCATGCAGAAGACGGGCTACCGCGACGATGATGACATTGAGGTCAAGATCGAGACCGTCGATGAGAAGGATCTGTTCGCTTGCTCGCCCTACGTTCTCGGCTTCTCTTTCCGTGCGAAGACCTGGGGCATGTTGCGTATCGCCGACATCAAGCCGATCGATTGGGCGAAGGATGCTTTCGAGCGCTTGGTCCTGGAGCCGAAGACCAAGAAGCGCGTCCGCGCCCTGGTCCAGAACTCCACGGATAGCTTCTCCGATATCATCGGTGGCAAGGGCGGTGGTTGCGTGTTCCTGCTGCACGGCGAACCCGGTCAGGGCAAGACGCTGACGGCTGAAACGGTCGCAGAAGACCTGCGTCGTCCGCTCTACTCGATCTCCGTCGGCGAGCTCGGCACTGACCCGGATCAGCTCGAAAAGCGCCTGCGCGAGATCCTCGACCTGGCGACCATCTGGAACGCGGTTCTGCTGCTCGATGAAGCGGACATTTTCCTCGAAGCCCGCGACGAGAAGGACGTGCTTCGCAACGCGATGGTCGGCGTGTTCCTGCGCTTGCTCGAATACCACCAGGGCGTTCTGTTCCTGACCACCAACCGCGTCCGCAACATTGATACCGCCTTCTACAGCCGTATCTCTGTCGCCATCGCCTTCACGAAGGCGGATGCGTCCAAGCGGTTCAAGGTCTGGAACAACCTGCTCGGCGCGGCCGGCCTCAAGCTCGGCGACAACGAAATCGGGGAGCTTGCCAAGAGCGATCTCAATGGTCGTCAGATCAAGAACGTCATCCGCACGGCGACGACCCTCGCCAAGCTTGACGGCGAGACTGTGACCTTCGAGCGTCTGCAGGACGAGATCGACGAAGCAACCCGCTTCGAGCGCGATATGCGGGAGGCGCCTGAGTTCCTGACCAAGGAGCCTGCCAAGCCGCAGCTCGTGAAGGCCGCGTGAGCCACACATCCTCAAATGATCAAGGGCGCACCCGTTGCGCCCTTTTTCTTATACGCCCTACCCGCGGATCCCGTGCGGAAGCCGCTCATGACCTGCCGCACTCCAAGCGTGTGCTTGCTAAAACTAATCATCAGCAACGCATCTGATCGGTCGAAGGAGAACTTTATGACAGTCAATCCATTCACTGCGAAGTGCGCGTCGGATCGAAACCCGGACTGGCCCTACTGGTATGTTGAAGGCCCGGATGGCGTCAATCAGACCGCACGGCTTCTGACCTGGCTGATGAACAAGCCTGTCACGGGCTATGTCCTTCCAAAGAAGATGGCAGAGCTGCTTTCAGCTTACGCGGTCGAGTTCAACTACCCGGCGCCGTGCGATCCGGAAGTCCTCAAGAAGTTCCACGCGACCCTCGCTGAGAATAAGGAAGCAGCGTAATGAGTGCCCTCGGACGGATCAGAAAGGACATGCGGCCAGCAACCAGGATCGCACCGCCCTCCCCTTCCAAGATCGACACCTTTGTCGCTGAGTTGATCGAGGAGGTCCGCGCAGAGGAAGGCGCCACGACCAAGGTGCCGCCTCACCCGCAAAAATATCCCAAGCACGATAATCCCGAGAAGGGCTCAGTCTTCGGTGGTATCTGCAACCGGACTGCCTGCAATGACTTCCCTGCCCTCTTTTACAACAAGGGCACCTTCGGCTACTACTGCGTGCCATGCGGTCGAGCTATCAACGGCCGTGATCCGAAGCCGTTGTGTGAGCGCGTCGATCATGACCTCTCTCACGAAGAAATGAACGAGAGGTATCGGTCGCAATGGGCCAGGTCGAAATAGCGCTTATCCCCGCGGATGAAGAGCCGCACTTTAAAGAGCCTGAACGCCAAAGCGCGCTCATGGCTTTTAATGAGGAAATGAAAAGGCACGGCGTAAAACTAGAGCCTTTCGTTTATATGCAGAAAAGCTTTGATGGTCCCGGTTCATGGCAGACGGGCATGTTCCTGTTGGACATCGGCAAAGAGGCAGCGCCATACTTTTCGAACATCATTACAGGTTTACTCGGATATCTGGCTGCGAAGAAGGGCAGAAAGGTCAAGGTGAAAGTAGGCAACACCGAGATCGAGGCAGGATCACCGGAGGAGGTGAAAGCTCTGCTCCAGATCCTAAAAGATCACAGCAGCAAATCGTAAGCTAGGAGGCCAAGATGCCCAAATACCGCATCACCACCACAATGATCCTGGAAGCTGACGACGAGAAGCAGGCTGCGATGAAGACCTTCGCCCTGCACGATACCATGACGCCCGAAGATTATGTGGTCTACGGCGAAGATGAGATCATCGGGACAGACGTCTTCCTGGAACAGGACAACAAGGAAGAGGCTCGCCGGGCATACGCTGCAGGCGAATATTTCGAAGAGGTCGATATCTCGCAGGTCAAGCTGTGACCTGCTCCCATATATGGGTAGAGATAGGCGGGACCAACGCAGGGTGCGACGAAAATTGCATCTGCTCGGTCCCGGTCTTCGCATGTCGGCTCTGTGGTGACTCTGACTATGGCGATAATATCTACGCCAGGAGCCGGATTCAGAACTGCAGGCAGCATGAGGCCAGGCAGGCCCAAAGACACCACTATGCAAACAACCCGGCCTATGGAGCTTTCTAGCTAGGTAGCTATAGAGCTAACCATGCGCGCGGGATCCGCCCATCACGGTTTAGGCAGAGACCGGTTTACGGGCACGGCCTTCTCGATAGACCTTGGCGAAACAATGGGGCGAATGCGCCGGCCACATACACACCGAAAGGTCTTCCCTATGCAGCTGCCGTCTGGTGGAAGGCTGGTCAGATCGAGCTCCACATGACGCTCACACGGGTCGCAATAGAGGTCCACCCTTAGACCCATAGCGATCATGCCGCCCCAGGTTCCGTTATTAAGCTTGGACATGAATAAATCCGGTGTAGAGTGGGTTATGCACAAGATGGTCTACCAGATAAGCTACAACAACGGAATTCCAACCCGGCCCATGACCGGCACCATGGATGACCTCGCCTACACTCTGACACAATATGGTATCGACAAGGACGACGCCCTTGCCGCGGCGTTAGCTTTGGACCTCATCCTGCAAGGGCACTCATCCTACAGTTTTCCGATCGATAACGTCACGATTCACGCCAGGCTACCAAAACCATAACGCGAGTTATGATTTACATACAACCTTCCATCATGACAAGGTTAAGCAAGGTTCGGCCAAGCCAGGCCCTCAAAACACATATCCCGCCCAGGCCAGAGGTAAACATCACGACAACGCCCAACCTTGTCGAACCTTTACATCAAGTTTACCTTATCTTGACAGATTAGCCCCGTTTCATCGATTTTCGGCAAATGTAAACATCGATGACAACGTTCTCCCTGGCTCGACAAATCGACAGAGAAGCTCACAGAAGCGTTCCGTCGTATAGAGATGAGCAGAGAGACACTCAACTACACCCATGTGCTCAGTGACTCTCTACGAGCTTTCCCAAAAACGCTGGCAAACCAGAACCAAAAACATATCCCGACAGAGACAGAGAGCTAGATAGGCAGATAGCTACCTAGATAGATACCCATATGAGGGAGAGCACCATAGAGAGACCCTACGTGTATGTCCCTAGAGAGAGGGTGCGTGTGTAGAGAGGAAGGTGTGCGTGTAAGGGAGAAAGTCGGTGAGCGTCCAGAGGAGGTAGGTTGCCGCGCCGCGGTTCTCCACGGACCAACGAGGCAATCCATCACCTCCCACCCCGACCCACGGCAATCCATGGACACGCACGCCGTTCTTACCCTGATTGCTCTCCATGATGCCCTGTGCGACACACGATTCATCAGTTTCGAGCGCTGTCACCCGGAGCGCTCTGCGAGGAGAAGTTAGACGCTCCCCGCTTTCTTCGTAGTTGCTGATGCCGGCGATCGGGTGTGAGCTGGACAATTAGGCGAGCTTGACCATGTGTCGGCTCGCCTTTCTTTTGGGTGCCTGATGCGGGGACGGGGAACGGGGCGCTTCGCATACGCCGGAAGCCTGACCCTTGGAGAACCGTGGGACGGCGGGTTCTCAACTCCCGGAACCTTATCCATTCCCGTCCGCATACCGTCTGTTACTTAAACCTTATACATACTGGTATAGGTATATAATATTTACGATGAACGGACGGGAATGAAACTTCCGGTTCCTCGTGATGGCGTCCTCTTCCCCTCTCCCAAGGTCTTCCGTGGCGCTCCATGGTTCCGGCTAAGGTTAGCGACGGGCCTCGGATCCCGCCCGCAGTAAAGCCTGCTCCTGCCCTTCCCTGTCCTCGATACACCCAAGATTTGCTTTGCTATTGTCTAATCATCGAAACGCACAAAGCTTTCGAATAACAAGCAACGCAAGAAGGACACACCATCATGACCAAGAAGAACGCAAAGAACACCGCAGTTTCTACCGAAGTTGCACCGCTCGACATGGCCCAATTCTTTGACGCCGCTGCAAACGCCGTCGCTGAGATGGGTGCAGAGGCTGAGGAGCTGGCTGCCAAGGAGAAAGCGGAAGCCGACGCGGCCGCTGAGCTCGCCGCCCTGGAAGCGGCCACGACCGATGCTGATGCCGGCCAGGCCACTGACGAAGAACCGGCCGGCCAGGATGAGGTCGAGCTCGAAGCCGTCGAGCATGTGCCCGGCGACCTGAAGACGCTCAAGACCAACTTCACGCCCGAAGAGAAGCAGGCGAAGAAGGACGAGATCGTCACCGAGTTCACCGAGCGCAAGGAATTCGAGAAGGCCCAGCCGGGTCTGTCCTCGAAGATGATCCCCAACCTCGAAGCCGAGGAGAAGAAGATGGCGACCATCGGCGCTGCCGGTATCTTCCTCGCCATGGACATCGATCCGTCCTTCATCAACCGCGAGGTCTCGACCGGCTCGAAGTTCAACGTCTACGCCCTGCAGAAGGTGAATGACCTGATCGTAGCACTCGACGGCGGGTTTATGCAGAACGCCATCAACCGCGCGATCGTCATGAGCCTGTTCAACTTCCGGGATGCCGGCGTTCCCTTCACGGGACAGGCTGCACTGTGCGCCGTGTCCGACAAGATCAAGGCTGACCGGGCGATCGCAAAGCATCTGGTTCGTCACACGGTCAGCGCCAACACCGCCTCGACCCAGAAGTCCTCGACGATGACCGCACTCAAGACGCTGGGCATCGTGACGAACAGCGGACCGCGCGGCCAGGAGGTGTGGACCTTGACCGACACGCCTGCAACGCGCCGCCTCGAAGAGGTTGTTCGCAAGGCTGCATAGCCACATAGCTACCTAGCTAGGGAAGGGCGCTTCGGCGCCTTTTCTTTTGGGCACATCTAAGGGCACGGGGTCGGGGAACGGCTTAGGATCAAGGGATCGACGGGATGCCTGCGGTTACGGCATAGGGGACGGGCTCCGCGGCCCGGCAGGAACAGGCCAGGCCCGGCCACCCTGCCCTCTCCCGGCCATCCTCGGCCACCCGTGGGAGACCGTGCATCACCGCGAGACACCCTGCTCCAGCATTTGCGAAGATCAATCATCGAAAACGCAATGGAGCATCACATGCACAACGACCGCACTCTCCTCGAAATCGTCACTGACAGCGCCAAGGATCTCGCCGGGCTTGCTGCCATAAGCCTGTTCATCCTGGCCGTCGTTCACATCGCCATCGCATACGCACCCGTCGTAAAGCCTGTGTAATCCTGTAGCTACGTAGCTATCTAGCTAGTAATCTAAAAATGCGCAGAACGAAGCGCGTAACAGCAACGAAAGAGCACAAAAATGTCCTACGTCACCGAAGTTTTCATGAACCGTCAGATCGCTCAAGCCGCTGTGTCTCTCGACATCGTGCAAGCAGCACAGAACCACAAGCTGCCTGCTGACAGCAAGAAGCACGCAATCCTCGCCCGCGTCTTGAAAGAGCACGCCGATCGCTTTCAGCAGCTCGCCGCACAGCAGACCGTCATGTCGCCTGACGAGTTCTTCAAGCGCGCAATCGAGCGTGTCCGCGAGATCCGTGCAGAAGCTGCCATTCTCGCCACCCAGCGCCGCGAGAAGCGTGAGCGTGACGAAGCCGAGCGTGCCCATATCTTGAATATGATGGGCGCGACAGCAGCCGCTTAACGATTGACGCCTAGCGACAACCGCAGTGCTTCGGTGCTGCGGTTGTTTGTGGGCGTGCCGGGAGGTTACGGGGTTGGGGAACGGCTTAGGGTCTAGGGACCGCCCGTATGGCGGGAGGGCGCGGGCACGGAAGGGGCCCGCCGAACCCTGTGACAGGGTTCGGCTTAGGCGCAAGCGGTCAGAGGAGGGCAAGGGCAGCCACGGAGCGCCATGTGGGTCCAAGGACACTCGCCAACGCAAAAGACTCGCTAGGGACGATCCTGGCGAGTTTGCGGAATGGCAGCTATGTGGCTATATGGCTAGACCCGCGCGGGAGGCGCCCGCGGTCAGTTGCTAATTGAGTGAGCGCTTATTCGCGCTCACTCTTGTTTAGCTTTTGCTTATGCAGCTTCGCTTTCTGTTTCGTCGCTTTCTTCGATCTCGACTTTCGTTGCATCGATTTTGAACGCATCGCAGAGAGCTTGCGCAAGCGTCGTCAGATTGACGCTATACGCGTTTTTCATGTCTGCGCGTGCTTCGATGATGTTGAGCGTCAAAAGCGCGTCACGCGACGTTTGTGTCTGCGCTTGCACTGTTTCAGACGTCTGAATGAGATTGCGAACGTAAACGACGTGCTTAACGCTATCATCGACTGTCAAATCGCGCGAAATGCTCGCTTCGATCATGTTCTGTGTCAGTGCGATATCGTGCTTGTAGCAGTTGATCGCAGTGCGAAAGATTGCATACGTGTTTTCATTCAAGTCTTTCGCATTCAAAGCGATAGCTTGCGATGCAAACTTGACGACTTTTTCACAAGCGTAGATAGCGCGTGTAAAGCGTTCTGCGTCTACGTTTGCATCTTTAAGCATAGATGCAAGCTTTTCGTTAGCAAGCATGTTAGAAAGCTTGCGCATCTTCTTTTCGTTAGACGCGCTGCAATTGTTATCAAGTGCAGTTGCGAGACGTGCGACGATTGCAGAGTGATATACGTTAGACATTGTGTTTCTCTTTCTTCATTAGAGCGTTGCGTTACTCGAAACGTTGCGTTTTGCTTTGTTCGTTTCGATGATTAGACTTTATCGAAGTCTTAGATCGGAACAAGCGACGTGATGGGGATGCCTTCCGCACTGGCGACGTTCCGGCGAATGTAACCTCCCATACCTAGCCAGATAGCCAGATAGCTACCAGTCTAGACCGCTACCGGGGCAGATGTCCGGTGCTCCTATCCTCCTCTACCGACGCGTGGTATGACGCCAGGAGGGTTGGGAACTGCCAGACATGAAGAAGACACACATCAGACCGTGGCCGCGGAATGACGAGCGGAAGAACCGTGAGGAGCTCCTAAGGGAGAAGCGCCGAAGCCGCCTAGGCGAACATCTAATGATCGCAGCGACTGTTCTCTCGGCGATTGCGACCGCCGGCACAGGGACAATTGCGTTGATGCAGTATCGGACGATGGAACGAGCAATCAACTCCCCGAACAAGAATGAAAGCTTCCAGGAATTGCTGCGAGGACTAAGCGAAGCATGTGTCGCAGCGCAACCATTCCGGAGCTGGCTTATCTCGCTCAACATCGACAAGGATTCATATCCTAGCGATAAGGACTTTGATGGTCTGGATACCCCGGTTCGAAGATTGCACACCGCGTTTGACGCCTTTAAAGTCTGGCTTGAAGCAGACAAAAGGGTTGAGATACTCGCAATAGAATACGCGTTCACCTCCTCCTTCGACACTTTGCTCCTGCGCAGCGTCTTCGGCTCGAAAAAGCAGTTCACAGCCGATCATGCATTTCGCATTCTTCAAGTGTGCACGACCGGGTCCAACCAGATTATCTCCTGGTTCCACGACGGTCGACAGATCGACTTTAGTCCGTATCTGATCTCGAAAGTGACACCATCTTCACTCGGCGAAGGCCCATAAGCTAAATAGCTAGATAGCTAATTGTAAGTAAGTGTTTACTTATTTACGGTGGAGTGGTATGGATCTAGTGTGCTTACGCGGGATAGCTCAGTTGGTAGAGCGCTGGACTCATAATCCAGGTGTCGTCGGTTCAAGTCCGGCTCCCGCAACCAGCATTGGATCGTAGCTCAGTTGGTAGAGCGCCTCACTGTTAATGAGGTGGTCGCAGGATCGAAGCCTGCCGATCCAGCCAGTTTCATAGGACCGCAGGCTGGGCATGAGTGAGCCCATCTGGCTGTAAACCAGACGCCTTAGCGCTGTGGGAGTGCGAATTCTCTCCCTGCGGACCAGTTCAATCGGGGTGTGTAGCTCAGTGGTAGAGCACCGGTCTCCAAAACCGCAGACGAGGGTTCGATTCCCTACTCACTCGCCAGCTTCGAGAGCTTCATGACCCACGATCCCTCCCAGATCCATTCCGACGCGCTCCAGCAGCGCGACGCCGAGAAGTCCGACGTTCATCAGGTAGCTACCGAGCTATCTAGCCAGATGGCTGCATCTCCCATCGCCGGACACTCTGGCTTGCCTGTCGTCGGCTACGACAAGAAGGTCGAGCAGTGGAAGATCGACATGGTCAACGAGAACAAGGTTCTCGAAGAGAAGGTTCTGCGCCGCGTCGACGCCCATGTCCGCAATCGTGGCAGCCAGGAGATCGATCAGGCTTCTGTGCAGATCGCGCGCCGTCACGTCGAAGACGCCTTCTACCGCCTCAACCGGGCCATTATGCAGCCGAAGCGCATCACCGGAGACCTTTCCTAATGTCCGTTATCGTCTACGACGCAAAGCGTCAGCTCATGGCCGCCGATACCCGTGCTTATTCGGGATCTTCGCATCCGATTGGAAACAAGATGAAGATCCACCGTCTCTGGGATGGCTCGCTCCTCGGCATGTCCTCGGCCCAGCCCGGCGCTCCGGAAGCATTCAAGGCTTGGATCGACCGTGGTGAGAAACTCGATGACTACGCCCCGAGCGACATCGATATCGAAGCGCTCCTGGTAAAGCCGAACGGCGAAGTCTTCCTCTACAGCGACGGATACTATCGCGCTGGCCCGCTCGTAGGTGACGTGTTTACGGTCGGCTCGGGCAAGAAGTATGCACTTGGCGCCTGGCATGCTCTCCAGGACGCAGTGCAGGCCGTCGAGGTGGCAATCGCGTGCGACACTATGTGCGGTGGCCCTGTCGCTGCTTTGCCGCTTCACGAGCCTCGCACGTCCGATCAGCCGCAGGAACAGCTCCCGCTGGATCTATCGGGTTTCTCGACCGGAGCCACCCTCTCCTCGACGCCTGTAGCTCAGTAGCTACCTAGCCAGAAAGCTTTCCAGCTATGCCGCACGTTTTCCATCTCCTCAATCTGATCCTCGGCTTCATCCTCGTGGCCGCAGTCATCGCATACGCCGCGATCATCATTCCGATCGTGCTGGCCTGTGTGGCCGGCTTCTGTCTCGCCCTTTGGCTCTACGCCCATGTGGTCGACGGCGTCTATTATCTCAGCCGCAGGGTCCAGCGCTGGTTCTCCAGCCGCAGCTAAACAGTAAGGCCGGGCATTGACCCGGCCTTTTCGTCTATCTGGCTATGTGGCTTGGTAGCTACTTGGCTTTTTCCCGCTCGGCCTTCTCCCAAGTCGCGAAGCATTCCATCAGGAACTCCTTCATATCGAGTCCTCGCGAAACCGCGGTCATCTTGAAACGCGTGTGCCAATCCCGCGGCATGTTGAAAGTCATGCCGACGAGTTTCTCGGCCTTCATGTTGTTTGCGGCCTCGGCCCTTTCCTCAGTTGCGGACGGCGCCAGGAACGACGACTGCTTTCTGGGAGGAGGGGGCGGGGTTGCGCGTGTTTTTGCTTCGGCCGTCATGCTGCCTCCTGCGACTTGCTCACTACATCAACGATCTCGGCTGCGACGAGGTCAGCTATCTCCTCCAGGCGCGCCGTGTTTAGTCCATGGACTTCGGAGAGCGCATAGCCGTGGTTCTGACACTTCATGTAAGAGTGTTTCAGCTCCAGCGTCTGGTGCGCCACCCGGAACTCCGACAGATATTCTCTGGCCTCTGAGACCGCGAGCTTCGAGTCTGTCACCTTGGAAAGAACGAAAATGATCTTGTCGCGGTTCACACCCTTGGCCACGAGTTCTTTGGCGAACGCAAGCGACGGCTCAAGGTCGAAAATCGACAACCCGGTCGGGAGCACGATTGCATCTGCCAGTCGGGCGATGTCGAGAGAGGTCTGGTCAGAGTCTGGCCGGCCGTCGGCGACCACGAGATTGCTATCCTCGCGGGGCAGGGCGCTTGGCATGTGATAAGCCTCGGCGGGAACCTTCGGCTCGATGCCAGATTTTTCCCTGGTGCGCGACCATTTAACCGATGTGAGCTGGGTCAGGTTGAAATCGGCGATCATGACAGACCACCCGGCGACGGCATAAGTCCTGGCGATCAGATGGGCGAGGGTGGACTTGCCAACTCCACCCTTCTGCGACAGGCAGGCTATGATCAGGTCAGCCATATGTCTATGTCCCTATGTAGCTATCTAAATGGATGGCTACAGGGCTACCTGATTCAGGTTAACAGAGTCTATAGCTAAGACCGGACGTTGAGACGAATTCCGCTGCTGAGGGTGATCTGACCCGTAGAAATAGGTCCCATATTCGCGCTGAGTGCGCTCAAGCGGGCCACGTTCAAGTCCTGGTAGAACAGCGGATCACGCTCTCCGTCGGCCGGCTCGAACCAGTCGTAATCGAAAATCTCCTCAAGCAGGCTAAGCGTGACCCGGATGATCTTGTATTGAAAGACCGTCGCGTCCCACTGGAAATCAGTGAATTCCTCGCAGTCGGAACGCCGCACGTCATAGCGCGCCAAGGCCGCATCAACAAAGCCCTCGCCTTCGTTCTTGATCTGGAGATTGTCAATCGAGACGCGGATGACATCGAGCGGCAGAGCAATCCTCTCGACCCTGAGCGGGGGAGCAGGATCGACAGCGGATCGATAGCCCGTCGAAGCGGGCACTACCGGAATGTTCATCCGGATCTCGCGCATTCCAGGGGAAGGGGTGCCAACCTTGGCATCCCCAACCTTGCGGTTCTTGAACCACACCTGCATGGTCAGTGCGCCCGGCCGATGACTTCGACCAGCTTGCCCATCAGATCCTTGCGCGCTTCGTCCTTCGACAGGCCGCGAGACAGACCGTCGTTGAGGATCTGGTAATGGGCATATTCGGGGTTATAGCGGTCGAACTCGTAAGGGGAGGGGCCAACGTCCGGATTGACGATCTCAAGGATCAGCGCACCGCGGTCACGCCAATACTTACCCTGTTCACGACGAACAGAGCCGAAGGTCGCGGACTGCCCCTTCGGCAATGCGTTGTGGCTCATGATCGGGATGATGTCGCCACCGAACTTCTCTTCGAAGGCATTGCCGATCTCGCCCAAGATCTCGCGCACGGTCCACTCGCGACCGTTGAGCGTGACCTTTTCGAGCTTGCCTTCCTGCGTGAACACCTGCTCGGGCGTCAGGCCGAAATAGTTGATGGCGATCATGCGCAGCGGACGGCCGTCGTCGGCGATCTCGTGGCCGTAGACCTCATTGATGATCTCGGCAGCAGTCGTCTTGCCGCTGGTCGGATGCCCGCAAAGGCCAATGATCTTGGGAATGCTCATGTAAGCTGTCTCCGGTTCTAAGTAAGCACTTACTTACTTATAGCGAAGCAGCAGGGCAATTGCGCAAATAGCTATCGGTCTAGGTAGCTATCTAGGCAAATAGCTGTTCCTCGTCGTCGTCAGAGGCCAGCATCGATAGACGCATGGACAAGGAGCGCACCTTGCGTTCCAGTTCCCAGACCTCCTCCTGCAGCCGACGGTTCTCGGCGTGCAGGTAGTCTGCGGACAGAATAGAATGTCCGCGCTCGTTGAAGAAGTGGATCGGGTTGACGTTCATGCTGCGATGGCCTTCCGCTCGAAGATTTCCCACGGGAGGTTATCGTTGGCACCCAGGATGCCCTCAACGAAGCCAGGCGTAGCCCGGACAATGCCTTCGCGCTTCCTGGCATGGTCGCGCAGCGTGTTGTTGAGGTTGATCGAGTAGTCCACGATGAACGTCACGTTCGGTCCCTTCTTCTTATAGCGCAAACCGCGACCGATACGCTGACGAAGTTCGACCTCGGCCTTCATTCCGCCTGCAAGCTGCACTAGACCGATCGCCGGGCAGTCGACACCAACGTCGAGGATCTTGGTGCCGATCACGAAATCGATGGTGCCAGCCGCAAGCTCTGCCAGCTTGGCCTTGCGCACCTTCTGATCGTCGTCGCCGCGCAGGAAGACGCCCTTCAAGCCGAGCCTCGAATAGAGATCGAGGATATTATCGCCGGCCTCGGTGCGCGCAACCAGCGTCAGCACCGGGAGCCCGTAGGTCTTTGCCATCAGCGCATCCTCGGCCATCGCCTTGTGGAGAGGGGAGGTCTCCTTGACGTAGCCCAGCGTGTAGGCGCGTTCGAACGGCGAGGACTTGTGCAGACCCTTCGGCGCCTCGATGTCGCGGAACTTGAAATAGGGCTTGGCGAGAATGCCGCGCTCGATGAGGAGCGACTCCGGAATGTCGATCAGGATCGGGCCGAAGGCTGCCATCAGGCGCATATTATCGGCTGCAGAGTCCTTCATGAAGGGCGTTGCCGTCAGTGCAACCCGGATCGTGGCATTCTTGCAGTGACGCAGGATCTCGTAGTAGCTGGTGCCGCCCGCCTCGTGGGCTTCTTCGCCGATCACGACCTCAACCAGGGACAGGAACTTGATGATCGCGTCCCGGCGCTTGGTCTTCCTGTCGAACTTGATCTGGGCAAGCTCCTTGATCTGCTCGCGGGTCATCTCCGCATTGCCCTTCTTGGACAGGTGCTGGGACTTCACGACAGCGCGGATCTCGGCGTTGATGTCGGGCACTTCCAACGCCTGGACAAGCGTCTGCACCATGCCGAGGTTCACACCGCGCACGAACTTCATTTCGCCGTCGCCGATCTGCCCGGTGTTGAGCCCGATCTCCTGGAGCTGATCGTCCATCTGGTAGAGCAGGATGCCGCGCGTGGTCAGGAACAGCGTCATGCGCCGGTAGCGCGCCATGATGATCTTGGCGATCTTTGACTTGCCACCGCCCGTTGCTACACGAATGATGCCGGCGCCGTGCTTTTCGACCTGGCGCAGCGCCTTCATCTGATAATCGTAGTTCGGATTATCATTGCCGAACTCATCAACGATCGGGTTCTCGGGCCCAAGCGGCTCAGCGTGCGGCTTGAACACCTCGTAGACCGTGTGGCCGATCTTCTCCAGTTCCGACTTGACCAGGTAGGCGAAGCCGGCCGGATAGGTATTCTTGGTGATCGAGAAGAAGCTTGCGGTGCCAGAAAAACCGAGACCGCCCTCGACCTGATAAGACAGGAGATTGTTGACGAAGTTCTTCACTTCCTTCGTCGGTTCCCGGAGCTGGGCGACGACTGCGTTGCGGGCGATCGTAACGACGGCCATTATTCTTCCTTCAAAGCTTGCCTCGTGAGGCATTTGGCATTAAGTAAGTAAGCACTTACTTAGTTGGAACCGTCCTTATGCGCAAGATTGAATATCTGACTGTCGCTGTCGATCAGTTGCGGAAGAACCCCTGGAACACCAACAAGGTCTCTCCCGAAAACGAACTCAAGATCCGCGAGAGCCTCAATCGCAATGGCATGTTCAAGCCGATTGTCGTTCGCGAAGTCCCTGGTGTGCCGGGCTATGAGATCCTGGGCGGCGAGCATCGCTGGGAACAGGCGATCGAACTTGGCGAGTCTGAGGTGCCGGTCGCCAACCTCGGCGTCATCTCTGAGAAGCAGGCCAAGGAAATCGGTCTGATCGACAACGCGCGGTATGGAGCCGACGATACCCTGGGGTTGGCTGATCTTCTGAAGGAGATCGGTGACGTTCCTGAATTGCAAAGCTTTCTCCCTTACGGCCAGGCCGATATTGACGCTATTTTCTCTGCGTCAGTTATAGCGCTGGACGACTTGGAGATTGACGAAAGCTTCGAAAAGTCGGCTGAAACGGACGTGGAACTTGCGCCTGCTCCGAAGGTCGCCAAGACCCATGCGCAGATGCGCTTCAAGGTGACGATCGCAGACGCCGAACGCCTCACCGCTCTCATCGCCAAGACCCAGAAGGACCACGGCTACAAGACCGAGGACGATCTGACGAACGCCGGCGATGCTCTCATCCACCTTCTCGCTGACCAGCTCCGGCAGGTTGCCGCGCCCGCAAGCGGGGATCTCGACACCATGCTCGATGCAGCCCTGGCTGCCAACCCGGAAGACCTCTGATGTCCGAACACGCAATCGAAATTGTCGATATCACCTGGCTCAAGGAATACGAGGCCAACGCCAAGAAGCACCCTGACGACCAGGTTGAGGCGCTGGCAAAGTCGATCCAGAAGTTCGGTTGGACCTCGCCCATCATCGTCTGGAAGGACGGCACGATCATCGCCGGCCACGGTCGTCGCAAGGGCGCGCTCAAGCTTGGCCTTAAGAAGGTGCCGGTCATTGTTCGTCGTGACCTGACCAAGGCCCAGGCCGACGCTCTGCGTCTGGCCGACAACCGGGTCGCCGGCACGGAATATGACCAGGCCGCGATCCAGATCGAACTGCAGCGCCTGGCTGACGAACTCGACGGCTCGTTTGAGCTGTCCGACCTCGGCTTTACCGACAAGGAGCTCGACTTCTCGCTCTCGGAGCTCGGCGACATCGACGACAGCCTCTTCGTGGATGACATCTCCGGCGCCGTCGAGATCCAGAAGGAGGAGAACAAGGCCAAGGTTGAGGCGGTAGACGACACGGCCGCTCCCGTTGGCGACGCCCTCGGCTTCAAGCGCGTCACGATCGAGGAAAGTCGCAAGCTCAAGGGCCTGATGGCGCAGATCGAGGCCCGCTCCGGCAAGAAGGGCGTGCAGGCGCTGATCTATACCCTCTCGGCTGTCGTTGAAGGTAAGTAAGGGCTTACATATGTCCAATATCATCTCGATTTCCACCCGCAAGCCTTGGCACGAGGAACAGCAGGAGAAGCGGCGTGCGCGCCGCGCGGAGTCACGCAGGAAGCGCAAGGAGGCAAACGAGGCCAAGGCAGATCACAAGGCCATGCAGCTCCTGATGCTCGACGAGATCCGTAAGCTGGTCGAGGAGGACAAGTTCGAGGGCCTGGTCATCTTCGGCCGCGATCCGAAGACCAAGGCATTCTTCAATGATTTCGTCCTGGACGTGACCACGGTCCCGCTCAACGACTACTTCGCCTATGCCGGCGTCATGCAGACGGTCGCGGGCGAGCTAATGGATTGCGCAACGATGGCGCCGGCTCTCATGTCCGATGGCTCTATCCAGGATCCATACCTTGAGCCGACCGATGTCATCTACCTCGAAGGAGATGACATCGAATGACCACCTACACGATCACCCGCAAGTTCAACACGTCCGTCGATCGCACGCCGCGCGTGCTGGAGATCGCAGAGGCATTCGGCCTCGGGCTCTCCGACAAGGAGTTCGTCGTCTATGACGCCCTCAAGATCGATATCGACCAGGGCGATGTCGTCTACATCAAGGGTCAGTCCGGCTCGGGCAAGTCGCTGCTGCTCAAGGATCTGACCGCCCAGATGTCTGCAGGCGGCCTCAAGGTCGCCGACCTGAACAAGGTGGAGCTCGAAGAGAGGCCCGTGATCGAGCTTGTCGGCCGCACCACGGTCGAGGCTACCGATCTGCTCGCCAAGGCCGGCATCTCCGACGCCTACATCTACCTGCGCAAGCCCTCGGAGCTGTCGGACGGACAGCGCTACCGCTTGAAGCTCGCGATCCTGATGGCATCCGACGCCGATGTCTGGATCGCTGACGAATTCGGCGCGGTTCTTGATCGCACGACGGCAAAGCTCGTCGCCTTCTCGATGCAGAAGGTCGCCCGTCGCCTCGGCAAGACTTTCATGGTCGCAACCACTCACGATGACCTGCGCGAGGAGCTCGGGCCGTCCCTCACCATCACCAAGCGCTTTCGCGAGAAGGTCGAAGTCGAATGAGCAAGCTCGTCACCACCAAGGATATCGTCATCCCGGCCGGCACTGAGGTCGCGATCGGTCCCTGTGTATCCACCTATTTCACCGAGCACGGTGAGGTCCTGATCGGATTCGACAAGGACACGACCGGAACGCTGCGCTTCGACATGGACGAGGCGAAGGCACTCGGGCTCGTGAAGGAGCTCGAATGACCGAAATCACTCTCGCTATCCTCTTCGTGATGTTCGTCATCCACCTCGAAGTGAAGTGTCGTGAAAGGGAGCGCGATAGCGACTCAGAGAAGCTCAAGGGCAGCGATGACGATGTTTCCTGATATCGAGACACAGATTGAGCGCGATGCGCTCCCTCGCGCCAATTTCGCGCTTACGGACGAGATGTTCGTGGAGCGCGGAACCAAGGCCGATTGGGAGCTGCTGCACGATCTCCACTACAAGGCCGAAGGTCTGCCGATCGGTCCACAGTTCTGGAAGCTGACCCTGCACGGGCAGACGATCGGCGTGCTTGTCGTCGGCCAGCCAAAGGGTATGCTCAAGGAGCGCCATCTGGTCTTCAAGAACCTGGCGCCGGGTTCAGGTGAGACCAGGCTGACCAACACCAACCGCTACGTCTACATCAACGCCAACTTCCGCGTCGTCTCGCGCTTCGTCGTGGATACCATGTTCCGCGGCATTGGCGCGGGATACCGCATGATGAACCTGGTCGCCCGGATGGACGGTCATCAGTTCATCGAGATTCAGTCGTCCATGTCGAAGTTCAACGCCTTCGGTCAGAAGGCAGGCTTCAAGTTCGTCAAGCCGATGAACGCCAACAAGTTCGACGCCGGAATGAAGTTCTTCCGGTCCAACTTCGAAGCCACGCCCCAGGATTTCGAGGCGGTCGTCAACGAGCTGGAAAACTCGCCGCGGTTCGAGCAGCTCCTGGCCGCCTGCAAGGAATTCTACCAGAAGAACTCCGCTCTGGAGAACACGGGCTCAGGTCGCGACGGCGCTGACGCGCGTGTAGCTGCCATGAGCCCGCGCGACACCATCAAGGCGATTCAGCAGATGAGCCTGGCATCTCCGATGTATGGCATCTACCGCAACCCGGACGCCGGACGTGAAATGCCGGAACGTCTGCCCCTGACTGCGTTCGATCGCCAGGGAGTGACCGAAAGGCTGGTGCTTGATGGCTAAGCCTCGCCGGACGGAGAAGCAGCGCGAAATCATGGGCCTGGTCTTGAAGGCGGCCGGGGAGGGGAGGTTCCTTACCACGACCGACATTCACGAGCAGGTCTCCTACACGGCCAGCTATGGCGCGATCCGGATCTCTATCCGCTTCCTCGTGGAGCAGGGGATGCTGGAGCGCCGCCCGGACGGTCAATTCACCTATTTGATACCGACTTTGAAGGGCTACGACTGGTTCCGCCCGGCACTCTAAACTCGTCCTCTTATCGTAATAGTGTATATATGATAATAAGTAATTACTTACTTATATAATCTTACGATGAGAGGACGAGAATGAAGCTGCTCCGGGAGTGAAATTCAGATCCGCGGATGAGAGAAAAACATGACTGAGGAAATTGAAGCGAAGGATGAGACGAAGGAAGGTTCCGGTAATTCGGGCCGGCGCCTCACTGATGCTGAATTCGCGGAAGCTCGTGAACTCTACGAACTCGGCAAGGCCGGGCTCGTAGAGCTTGCGGACCAGTATGGCATTTCTCGCCAGGCGCTGTCGGATCGTTTCAAGCGCGCTGGCTCTAAGAAGGCAATGAGGGCTCATGAGGTAGCTGCTGCGATTAGGAAGGCTGCCACGGCGTCTACCTCGGCTGCTGCGACGGCAACCATTGAGCGTTTCGCGGATCGTCGCTCGGACTGGATCGAAGAGACCAGGATCAACGGCTACAACCAGCTCAAGCTCGCCCGCGGTCTCGCCCAGAAGGCAATCAAGGACGCGATGGCTGCCGGGCGCCCGATCGCATCCGCGGATGACGACCTCAAGGCAGTCATGCGCCTCAACAAGATCCTCTGCGACAACATCGAGCACACCCTGCACCTTCTCGAAGCCGACAAGCACGTCGATCAGAACGACCTGCCGACCCTCAACATCGAAGACCTGACCGACGAGGATATCCTCAAGCATCACATTGGCACCGGCGCCCTGCCGGAAGATGCGACTGTCGAGGACATGCTGGCCGAGGAGCAGCCTCCGGAGGGCGAGGATGGCTAAGGCAGTCGATAGCCTCAAGCTGCACAAGCTCCAGAAGGTCGTGATGAACGACACGCACCGTTTCCGCGTGGTCGTCGCCGGCCGTCGTTGGGGCAAGACGCAGGTCTCCAAGATCTCGCTCATCAAGTATGCGGCGCTCAAGCAGAAGCAGCTTGTCTGGTATGTAGCGCCGACCTACGCGATGGCGCGCGACCTAATGTGGAAGCCGCTGAAGGCTGCCATGCCGAAGGGCTGGATAAAAAAGGTCAATGAGAGCCGTATGGAGATGCAGCTCATCAACGGCTCGGAGATTTCACTCAAGGGCGCAGATAAGCCGGACTCTCTTCGTGGTGTCGGTCTTGATTTCGTGGTCATTGACGAGGCACAGGACATCAAGGAAGAAACTTGGGAAGAGGTCCTGATGCCGACGCTCGCCACGACCAATGGCCGGGCGCTTTTCATCGGCACGCCGAAGTCCTACAACTGGCTCTACCATCGCTTCCGGCTCGGTCAGCGTGGCCCGCTGGTTAAGGACCACCGCAAGCGCCTGGTTCCGAACGAATGGAAGTCCTGGCAGTTTCCGACGATCACGTCGCCGTTCATCCCGCGCAAGGAAATTGAGGCGCGTCGTCGCGACATGGATCCTCGCTCGTTCCGTCAGGAATTCGAAGCGAGCTTCGAAACCATGTCCGGCCGTGTCTACTATCCGTTCGATCGTAACGAGCACGTCGGCGACTACCCGTTCAATCCAAAGCTGCCGATCTATATCGGCATGGACTTCAACATCGACCCGATGTCCTCGATCATCATTCAGGAGCAGCCGAATGGCGAGATCTGGGTGGTCGACGAGGCTGTCATGTATGGCTCGAACGTCCAGGAGACAGCAGACGAACTCGCGCGACGTTACTTCCGACAGATGAACCAGATCACCATCTACCCTGACCCGGCCGGCAACAGCCGTAACCACGACCGCGGCGAAACCTCGCTGCAGGTTCTTGAGGAGGCCGGCTTCAAGCGGATCCAGTTCAAGCGCAAGCACCCGGCCGTTCAGGACCGCGTGAACGCCGTGAACCGCCTTCTGATGACGGCTGAAGGTGATGTGCGCCTGCGGGTCAATCACACCTGCCGCAAGTTCATCGATAGCCTTGAACAGACGGTCTATAAGGAAGGCACCAACGAGGTCGACAAGAAGCAGGGCGCCGAGCACGCGACCGACGCTTTCGGCTATTATGCGGACTTCCGTCATCCGATGCGCAAGCACAAGATCCTCGGTGTGTCGATTTAGCCTTGCAACTAAGTAATCACTTACTTACAATACGGCACGAAACACAGGATTTGACATGGCTTCGAGCGAACAGAATGATGTGATGAGGGACTTCTATGATCGCCGGCATCCCGGCTATCATGAACAGGTCACGCATTGGCGTTTTCTCGATCTTGCCTACCGCGGCGGTCGTGACTGGTTCCGTGACAACATTTTCCGCTACTTCAAGGAAGGCGACAAGGAATACGACAACCGTTTGTCGCGCGCCTACCGCTTCAACCACACGAAGGAAGTGGTCGAGCTCGTCCAGAAGTATCTCTTCAAGGGCGAGATCACTCGCAACACGTCCGACGCGCCCGATGTCGTCAATCAGTTCTGGAAGAAGGCGACCCGTGGTGGCACGTCGATCGACCAGCTTATGCGCCTGGTGTCCGTGGGCAACTCGACGGGCGGCCGTGTCGCGATCGTGGTCGACAACAATTTCCAGGCTGAGGTCGAGACCGAGGGCGGCAAGCGCCCGGTGTCGATTGCCGAGGCCAAGGCGCAGAATTATCGAATTTACGCCTACACGGTTCCCGTCAAGGATATTCTCGACTTCGCCTATGACGAAGACGGCGACGGCGAACTCTTGTGGGTCAAGCTACGCGAGATCGTCCGCGATGACCGCGACCCGTTCCACTCCCGCGGTGAGCTGATCGAGCGCGTCCGTCTGTGGACCCGTGACGGCTGGGAGCTCTACGAGGAGCAGGATACCGGCAAGACCAAGGTCTACAATGGCATCCGCACGCCGATCAAGAGGGTTGAGCTGGTCGATTTTGGCTACCACAATCTTGGCTTCGTGCCCGTCTATTTCGCCGATCACACGATCAACGAGGACGCCTACCGTGTCACATCACTGATCGACGATATCGCCTATCTCGATCGCGCGGTCGCGAACTATCTCTCCAACCTGGATGCCATTATTCAGGACCAGACTTTTTCCCAGCTCGCGATCCCCAGCCAGGCGATTCAGTCGGGCGACGATATGTTCGACAAGGTGCTTGAAATGGGCACCAAGCGCATCTTTGTCTACGACGCAGGCGCCGGATCGTCCGCAAAGCCTGAATATCTATCGCCGGATCCGAAGCAGGCCGGCGTGATCCTGTCGGTGATCAACAAGATCATCAACGAAATCTACAACACCGTCGGCCTGGCCGGCGAACGCACGAAGGAAGACAACGCCGTCGGTATCGACAACTCGTCGGGCGTGGCGAAGGCTTACGACTTCGAGCGGGTTAATTCGCTGCTGCTGGCAAAGGCTCAGTCCTGCCAGAACGCGGAAAACTGGATGGTCAAGACCGTTCTCGCATGGGCAGGTGAAAGCGCCCCGAAGGACGATCTCGTCACCTATCCAACCACCTTCGACATCATGGGTCTCAACGACGAGCTTGTTACCGCCGAGGCACTGGCGAAGCTTTCCGGTCCGATCGAGGTGCGCCGCGAGCAGATGAAGTCGGTTATCGAGAAGATTTTCCCGCAGCTCAAGAAGGAGCTGCGGGCCAAGCTCTTTGCCGACATCGACAAGTGGTTGGAGGGCACCGACGTTCTCCCGCTACCCACTTCCATCGGTGGCACCAAGTCGGCTGCCGCTCCCAATCGCCAGGGTGAGGTCACTCGCGCCACGCCCGCCAAGCCTAACACGACCAAGGCCGCAGCCAAGTAACCGGCTTAGCCTGACCAGGAATACCCGCGTCCGAGATACTGGACCGAACCGACTACGCCTACCGCAACGCCCGAGAGAATGGGCAAAGGAGACTGAGAATGAAGACCACTGCAATCGCATCTGCAGGCCACTACGCATCTTCGATGAAGATCCCTGGTATGCCGCAGATCATGTTCGCGCCTGAGACTGGCGCTGGCGCGGGTGGGGCTGGTGACGCTGACGCGCAGGCTGCTGCCGCTGCTGAAGCCGCTGTCGCCAAGCACGCCGAGGAAACCGCCGCCGCTGAAAAGGCCGCTGCTGAGGCCGCCGAGGCCCAGGCTGCAAAGGAACTCCAGGAAGCCGAGGACGCCGCTGCTGCTGCAGCCGACGCCGGCAAGGACGCATCCGCGCTCGCTGCTGAGAAGGCAAAGCTGCTGCGCGAAGTGATGGACAAGAAGAACAAGCTGAAGGATGCCGAGAAGAAGGCTGCCGATGCTGCCGCTGCCCTTGAGGCATACGGTGGAGTGGATCCTGCCAAGGTTCGCGAGCTGCTCAAGAAGGAGCAGGAGGCTGAACTTGCCGCAGCCGAAGCTAAGGGTGACTTCGAGCGCGTCAAGCAGATGATGGCCGACGAACATGCCAAGGGCGTGAAGACGCTTGAGGAGCGCATCGCGGCTCTTGAAACGGATCTGGCTGCCAAGGACAAGGTGATTGATGGTCTGACCGTCGGCAACGACTTCGGCGCGTCCAAGTTCATCACTGAGTCCCTGACGCTGACTCCGACCAAGGCTCGCCAGCTCTACGGCACCTACTTCGGCGTCGAGAACGGCCGCACGGTTGCCTACGACAAGCCCGCTGGAGAAGCCAACCGCACGAAGATGGTTGACGCCTCTGGCAACCCGCTGGTGTTCGACGAGGCATTCAAGCGTATTATCGAGGCCGATCCGGACAAGGAAACGCTCCTCAAGGCTAAGACCAATCCGGGCTCCGGCTCTTCGACGACGCAGACGAAGACGGTCGAAAAGAAGCCTTCGGGTGTCGGTTTCGGTGTCAATCGCATTCGCGCTTCGCTCGGCGGCTAAGCCAAATTTACGACTTATAGCGGAAAAAGTAAGCAAGCGCTTATTTTTCTCCTTGCAAAATAGCTCACCCTTGGACTATTGTAAGTAAGTGCTTACTTACTTAGTCCATCGGTGGGCTGAGTGCATTCAAGGAGAATATACGTATGCCGCTTCTGATGGACGAAGCCGCTAAGCTGGCCGAAGACGACCGCCAGCGCGGCATTATCGAGGAACTCCTCGACAAGGACGAGTTTTTCGCCCTGGTTCCTTTCGTGCGTTCTAAGGACGACACGTTCAGCTATACCCGTGAGCTCGAACTGCCGGGCGCCGGCTGGATCGATCCTTACGATGATATCGAAGAGTCGACTGGTAAGGTCGAGAACATCTCCACGAAGATCAAGATCCTCGCTGGTCAGTTCGATATCGCCAACTTCATCTCCGAAGTGAAGTCGGACATGTATGATCAGATCGCCGTCCAGGCGAAGTTCAAGATCAAGGCCGTCGGCCGCGACTTCAAGAACGTGCTGATCAACGGCGACTCCGCGGTCAACAACAAGACCTTCGACGGCTTGAAAAAGCTCGTTTCCGCACAGAAGACCCTTACGGCTGGCGCAAATGGTGCAGCTCTGTCCTACTCTGCCCTCGACCAGCTCAAGGCTGCAGTCGATCTGGGTGCGGACTTCTTCATGATGCGCGAGGAAGTGTGGCTGGCTATCCGCGAACTCAATCGTCTGCACGGTGGTAACACCGCCGAGATGATGATGGTCGAGAATTTCGGTGGTCCGATGCGTTTCTACGACGGCACGCCGGTTATTATCAATAACTACATCAGCAAGACCGAAACGCAGGGCACGAACGACAAGACGACCTCGATCTACGCTGTTCGCGCCAACGAAGTCGATGGTTTCCATGGCCTCTGGGCCGGCGACGCTGCTGGTGTTCGCCTGGAAGAAATCGGCACCAACTTCAACAAGGACTCGAAGCGCTGGCGCGTTAAGTGGTATTGCGGTGCAGCTCTGCGCGCAACTCACGCCGTAGCCCGCCTCAAGGGTATTCAGATTTAAGCTTGAAAGTAAGTAATTCCTTACTTACAATGGGCGGGATTAAACTCCCGCCCATTTCCCGTTTCTGGAGAAGGTAATGCCCTATATCAAGCTCACGAACCCTCGGTTCGCAAATCTCACCGGGCAGCTTCCCGGAAAGAACTTCCGCGGCATCGATTTTATCGCTGGTGTGTCCGCTCTGAACCTCGATCTGTCTATCGCTGACAAGATTGCAGCCCAGCTTGCCGGCACGATGCTCTGTGACGCGGCTGGTATTGTGTCCGGTCCTGCCGGCTCTCTTTATCGTATTCAGACTGAACTACCGACGAGTAAGCTCGCGCCTGCTGTGGTTGACTCGGTTGTCAACTTTCGTGATGTCAATGCGGCTACCTACACGCTTTCCAGCAATGACAATGGCTGGACGCTGAATTTCGTTAAAGCTTGCGTAGTAACGGTCCCGGCCAATCTTGGCAGCGGTTTTGCCGTGTCACTCCGGCAGGGCGGCTATGAGCCTGTTAGGGTCACGCATCCTTCCAATGTTGCAATTGAGGATCCGACCTATTTCTTCCGCACGCGCAAGCGTCAGTCTGTTCTTCATCTCGTTCAGGTCGCGAAGACCCGCTTCACGCTTGCGGAAGTAAATCCGACGACCGCTGTTACGCCGGCGAGCGCCGTAAACGGCTTCTCCAAGTTGAAGGCCAAGCTCTCGTCCTCGCAGAACGCAACCATGCTTATTCACGCTGATAGCACTATGTGGGAGCGCAACAGCGCCTCATACAAGTTCGCAGAATTTCTCGGTGCGCGCTACAACGTCAACGTAACCGTTCGCCTTTGGCAGGAGTGGGTAAAGACCGCACTTACCGGCCCGATGCGCTATGGTCCCGCGGAAACCGTATATTCTGCTTCCGTAGCAGGCCGTCCCACTCTTGATATCTATCTTCTTGCTATTCCTGGCGCCTCTGCGGGGACCGCATTTGACGCACGCCGTCGTCCGACGGCAATTGACGCACTTCCCACGCCGGACTGCATTATCATCCATCACGGCCACAATCAGCAGACGTTCGAAACGCCTGGCAATTTGCTTTCTGCGGGCGCTGGTCTGTTTTTCGGCCCGATCGGTGTGCTTTCGCAGCGTTTCCCCGGTGCGCCAATGGTGATGACGACGCAGAACCCTTGGCGTGATAACGCCGAATATCTCAAGGTCTATAACTCGATCAAGAAGGTGGCCGCGGCACTCCCGAGCTTGACCCTGATCGACAGTTTCGCCGCTTGGGATGAAGTAGGGAAGCCTGGTAATCTCTATATTGACAACGTTCACCCGACGGCGAACGCGGCCAACTCTGTGGGCGCTCAGCTCGTCACGGATTCGATTGTGAAGGTGTGGGATGCGGCAACTCCCGATCTCAATGCAACCACGGTGTCCTGGCCTGCATTGCCAGCGGTAAATCTTCTCGTGAACGGCGATATGACCGACTGGACCGCCGCGCTGCCGACGGGCTGGACGAAGACGGGATCGAAGCCGACCGTATCGAAGGATACGGAAAACAAGCATGCCGGTTTTGCACATTGCATGAGTATCGTTCCTAACGCTGATACTGGTGCTGGAGTGCGTTATTCGCTGAGTGCCGCAGAGCGCGCCGCTGTTGCGGGTAAGACTGTCTCGTTGGCGATACTCGTCAAGGATACCGTCCGGTCGACCGGCAAGGCTAACAACTTCTACGCATCTTTCGTCGCCAAGAGCGGCGGCGCCGTGCGGACGATCGCGTTCACGGGTCTGCAGCGGTCGTATGGTGGATGGATGTGGTATGTCGCCTCTGGCGTTCCGGTCGATGCAGATGTCGCAGAGGTCTACTTCACGCTGATCCCCAACTTCTTCAACGCCGCGGTCGATAATCAGCCTCTCCTTATCCAGAAGGCGGTCTTGGTTGAAGGCGACCTGCCCAAGGGCGGCCTCGCAGCTTAACAACAAGGAAAACCCAATGTCTGATATGAAGCATCTCAAGGTCGTGGACGATAAGTGGAAGGGCTACACCGGCGCTCTCGGTATCGCTGAGTTCAAGGACGGCATTTCCGTCTATCCGCTTCCACGCCACATCCGCGACCGTATGGCAGCAGCCATGAATTTCGTCGAGGTTGATACCGACGGCAATGAGCAGCCGGCAGGTGCCGCGCATCGCATGATCCGTGAATACGCCGAGCGTGCAGCTCCGATCACCGAGCTCGCCCGTCAGACCGACGGCGAAAAGAACGCCGAGATTGCGGCCAGCCAGGTAGAGCTTGCCAAGACGCCTGTGGTCCTGTCGCGCTTCGAACTCGAAGCCGTTGCGTCCAAGGGCGGCATCAAGGGCCTGCGCGAGATCGGCAACAAGTGGAACGTCAAGCATCGTGCCATCCCGACCCTGATCGAGATGATCCTCGACGCCCAGGACAAGGCAGTCGCCAAGACCAAGAAGCCGGAAGCCCCGGTCGAACCGGTCGTCGACCCTGCCGACCCGGCCGAAGACGATGTGATGGCGCAGATCGCGGCCGAGAAGGCAGCGCGTGACGCCGAGATCCTGGCAGCCGAACAGCGCCAGGCTGCAGAAGCTGCCGAGTTCCTCGCCGCTGAGAAGGGTAAGGAAGAAGCGCTCAAGGATGCTGCGGCATCCGGCGACCTGGCTGCAGCCGTCTCCACCGACGAGACCCCGCAGGAGTAATCATGAAGTTCTATCCCGAGGATTACGTTGTCGAAGTGATCGTCAAGTTCACCGACCTCAATGGAGCAGCCATCACCCCGACGGCTATCTCTGCCGTTCTGACGGACGGCGAGGACGCCGAGGTTGTGGACTTCGGCGCGCTGCCTTTCGACGCCGCCGAGGGACAGAAGCTCATCGCCATCCCGAAGGAGTTCAATCGCCTGGTCGACGGAGAGATCCGCGCGGCCAGGATCCTTCGTGTCAAGATCGAGACGGAGCAGGGGACTATCCCGCGCTCCTTCTCTTATGCCATCGAGTCCGAGCAGCGTCTCGTCCAGATGATCAACACCTTCCAGACGCTTGAGGCTGCCGAGTTCGCCGCTCTCGATACGCCGAACACTTCCGGCTGGTCGGTCGCATCCGAACCGCAGAAGCTCGCAGCGCTGACGGAAGCCTATCGCCGGCTGACCCTGATCCCGATGAAGTTCCCGACGTTTGCACCGGGCTCGCGGTTCGACAACTGGAACACGATCGCCTCGCGTGAGCTGGTCGAGGAGACGGTTATCGAGCGCGATATGTGGCACGAGATCACCGTCGATATGTTCGCCGACTTCCCCGCGCCTTTCAAGAAGGCGCTTCGCCGTGCGCAGTTCATCGAAGCTAACGAGATCCTGCAGGGCGATGCTGTCTCCAAGAAGCACCGCGCGGGTATCGTGACCGAGACCATCGGTGAAAGTTCTGTGACCCTGCGCGCCGGTGCTGTCGACTTCGGCATCTCGTCTGAGACGATGAAGGCGCTGGTTGGCTATGTCTACTTTAACAACAGGATCCGTCGCGCTTGATCCCGTTTCGCCTCAATGATGCAGCCGAACAGGCCGCTTCCCGCTACGATCAACTGACTCAGACCTTCGCCGCCCTGCACAACACGGCACTAATGTCGGCTGACTTCGGCTTTGCCGGCCAGAGCGAGCGCCTGTTCGCCGAGGCATATGAAGCGGCCGCCCTGTATTTCGAACGCGACAAGGACGTGATGAACGACCTCGTTCACGGGATTGCGTCAGAAGCTCACCAGCATGCGCTGTCTGCGCTGCGCTCTATCGATGCAGAAAATCTCTCGGACGCAGCCCTGAGTCATTTGAGCGAGACCCAGACGTATCTGTCGAACGAAATCGCTGCACAGGTGCATCGCGACATCTCACAGATGCGACACGCGCTACAGCGGGCAGTTTTGAGCGTCTCCATGATCGAGCGCAGCCGGCGCCTCCCGACGAGGCAGGCGCAGATGGCCTACGTGATGAAGGATCATGAGGAACTTCAGCTCTCTTTTACCGATCGTCGCGGGCGCCGCACGCAGTCGCGGACCTTCATCCGGTCGATCTATCGCCAGGCCCTTCTGTCGATCCACAACGAGGTGACGCTACACACGATCGCCGATCACGGTCTGGAAGAGGCAGCCATCATGAAGCTGCAGGAAGGTCAGATCGAGCGCGTCGGCTCGATGGTGGTCGAGCAATATGCCGAGCTACGCGACAGCTACTTTCACCCTAATTCCAACGCCTGGCTCGAAGTGGAGGTCAAGAATGTTCGCACCTAACGTTGTTGGTCAGATCAGCCGCGTCATCGGTCGCGATGTTCATGCCCGGCCTACCTTCTCAGAACCGATGGACTGCCCGTTCGGTATCGTCAATCTCAACGTCGGCGCCGAGAAGACCGTCGTGCGTGCGGACTCTTCTGCCTCCCGCGGATCCGCCGATGAGACGGCCGCCCTCAACGCCAAGATCCTTATCGTTCCTTATGTGCCCGTCGACATCGGCGATCGCTTCGAATTTCAGGGCTTGGTCTTCAAGATCAAGTCCAAGCACGTCCGGTTGTCGGTGCTGGGCACGATCGACCACATCGAGTGTGATCTGGAGATGTATCCGGCATGAGGGGTCGCGTGAAGGTGACGGGACTGTCTGCTGTGCGAACGGAGCTGCGCGTTCTTGCTGATCGCGTGCCTGACGCTGCGCGCAAGCAGATCCACCGGTCAGCGGCACGTATCGTCGCGCTTGCCAAGGAGTATGCGCCCGAGGACACTTCGAACCTGGTAAACGGCATCCAGATCATCAAGGACTACGCCGGTCAGAACGGACGCCTTCAGATCGACGTGGGAATCGTCATGCCTCCCGACAGCTTTTCAGCATCTGGCACGCCGCTCACTGCGGCACAATTCGATAACTATGTGGCGCTCGTCCACGAGAACTATTGGGATGCCGTCGCCTATGTGAACGGTCCTGGCAAGAAGACGCTCGCGAAGATCGCGCGGCATGGACAGAAGGTCGGCACGGGCTTCCTGCGCACTGCAGCCCAGGAAGAGGAGCCGCGGATGGGCAAGAGCCTGGTTGAGCAGGTGACGAAGGTGATCGACGAGGTATCGAAGGCATGATCTACGACATTCTGGAAAAGAAGCTGATCGACGCGGGTCTTGTCATTGCAGGGCAGAACCTGTTCCGCAACACGATGCCACATGACGTGAAGGTAGGCGTGATGATCCGCGTGCCGCTCACCGGCATCGCGATCGACCCGCACATCGAGGGATGGCACAGGACGCAGATGCAGGTCATCTGCCGTCATACCGATCCTGTAGAGGGCGCGAAGTTCGCAGCCGAGGTGTGCAAGGCACTGATTGTCGAAAGCCCCGAAATCCATGACGCAAGTGAGGAGAGGGGACCGGCGCATATCAATGTTTTCTATCCCTCGACTCTTCCGATCCAGTATCCGCGTCTTGAAGGTAATGGTCTGGAATTCTCGCAGCACTTTGACGCGGCCTTCGGCTTCAAGCCCAATTGGCGTAGCTAGCTAGCTCTATAGCTAAAAATAAGCGCTTACTTACTTTTAGGTTGTCAAGCCATAACCGTCTGCGGTATTGTAAGTAAGTGATTACTTACTTCATCCGTGGTGGGTGGAGTCATTTGAAGGAGAATTCAAGAGATGTCGTCCACCGAGAACGTAAAGCTCGGCGTTTGCAACGTCCTCTTCGACGGAGTTGACCTTGGCTTCACCAAGGGCGGCGTCGAAGTCGAAGTCGCCACGTCCACCAAGGAAATCACTGTCGACCAGATGGGTGAAACCCCGATCGGCGAAATCATCATGGGCCGCACGGTCCAGGCTACCGTTCCGCTTGCTGAAACCACGCTCGACAACCTGGTTGCCGTTATGCCCGGTTCCGAGCTGATCTCCGACGGCGCCAAGGCTTCCGGCACTGTTACCTTCTCCACGGCCGCTCCGGTCGACGGCGACAAGGTAACGATCGCTGGTGTGGACTATACGTTCAAGACGGCTCCGGTTGCCCTGAACGACATGGCTATCCCGGCGACGATCGCCGCTGCTGCTGCATCCCTCGCTGCCAAGATCAACGCCAACGCTGCTGACTTCCAGGCTTCGGCCGTCGGCCCCGTTGTGACGATCCGCGCGAAGAACCGTGGCACCGACGGCAACGTCGCAGTGACGAAGACTGCCGCAACCGCTGCCAACATCACGACCACGAACCTGACGGGCGGCGTCAACGCGACGAAGGCCCAGGTCAAGGTTTCCACCGGCGTCAATATCAACCTGCTCAAGCTCGCAAAGACCCTGGTCTTGCGTCCGAAGGGCACGAATGGCGAAGACGACTTCACCATCCATCGCGCGATGTGCCCCGGCGCTCTGAACTTCGCCTACCAGTTCGACAACGAACGGGTCTTCTCGGCTGTCTTCAAGGGCTACGCCGGCTCCGACGGTTCGCTGCTCTCGGTCGGTGATGTGACGGCCACGGCGTAATGCCGGTCCTGATCCAGCTTTAACCAACCCGACCGGCGCCTCTCCAGGGACGCCGGTCTTTTTCCTCAAAGAAACAGGTTCGTCATGACCAAGATCATCAATATCGCTTCTCTCCGCAAGCCTGCCCCGGTCACTGTTGTCACCGAAGACGGCTCGAAGCACGAGATGGTGCCAGCATCCGTTGCCCACTTTCTCGAAAACCTTCGCAAGGTCGAAGCCTTGGGTCTCGATGCTTCTCCCCTCACGGAAGCTGAGCTGATCCTCGATACCATTGACCGCTCGTTCCCGACCCTTGATCGCAAGGAGATCGAGAGCTGGCCGATGGATATCGTGAAGAACCTCTACATCACCGTCATCACGGCCAATGGCGAGATGGTTTCCGACAATCCGGAGACCCTTGAGGAGGCCAAGAAGACGGGAAAGTCCGCACCGGAGGCGTAAAGGAAGTCGATTTCGGCCTGCTCTTTTGCAAGGTGCTGGCCGAATACGGCATGTCCTTTGACGAGGTGATGGACCTTTCGATCAAGCGGTTCTGGTTCCTTGCCAATCAGATCGAAAGGCTCCGCGCCGAGAAAGACCTCCGGCAGATCCAGCTTCTCGCATCCGTAGGCTCCACTGAAGCTTACAAGACGGCGCGAGACTACCTCAAGGACCAGATGGGCGAAATCTACGTCCTCGAAGCCGATGCCCCTCCGACGGAGATCAGGATCGACCCCGAGACCGGATTGGACCCCGAATTTGACAGGGAAGGTCTGCGGGCACTCAAGATGAAGATCTCGGCTGGTCGCTGACCTAAGTAAGCGCTTACTTAGGAAAATTCTTAAATGACTCAGATCCGCGTTGAACTCCAGCTTGTCGACGGCTCGTTTACGTCCGGTATCCTCCGGGCGGGTCAGACGCTTGCCGAGTTCAATCAGGAACTGCTCCGCACCAACCCGCGCTTGGCCGGTATGCAGAATGCTGCCGGCTCGGTCATCCGCACGATGTCGCGGATGGATACCTCTACGAAGGGCGTTCTGGCGACCCTTCGTGATCTCTCTGTTGTCACCGGTCTCGTCTCGCTCGGTCTTTCGAAGGCTTCTTCTGCGGCGAATGGCTGGCTGGGCGACATCGTGCGTGTCAACGCCGAGATGGAAAAGCTCAATTACCAGATGCGGGCTATGTCCACTGCGGCAGACCCGATCAAGGACGCGGCCAACAACGTCAAGTATCTGCGAGAGCAGGCAACCCAGATGCCGTTTTCGCTGCGCACCCTGACCTCTGGCTTCACCAAGCTCAAGGCGGTCGGTCTCGATCCGGCGAATGGCACCATGAAGGCGCTCGCCGATGGTATCTCGGCCTTCGGTGGCTCTGACCAGGAATTCAACCGCACCGTTCTCGGTATCACGCAGGCCGCTGGTAAGGGCGTTCTGCAGATGGAAGAGCTCCGTCAGCAGATCGGCGAGTCCATGCCGATTGCGATGAACCTGCTTGCCCGCTCGATGGGTATGACTGTCGGGCAGCTCGCCAAGGAAATCTCGACCGGCACGGTTGCCTCGATCCCGGCGCTCCAGAAGCTGACCGCGGAACTCGATCGCGCATACGGTGGCACCGCCCAGCGTATGATGCAGACCTTCTCGGGTCAGATGACCCAGCTCTACACCAATCTGCAGAACCTCGCGACCTCGGAAGGCGGCAAGGGCTTCTTCGATCAGGTGAAGATCCAGCTTCGCGAGATCAACGGCTTTCTGTCGTCTGATATGGCTCAGAAGATGGCCGTGTCGTTCGGTCAGTCCCTGGCGTCGATCATGCAGTCGCTGCGCGAGGGCATCGCGACCATCTGGCAGTTCCGCGACGAGATCGTCTCGACTGGAAAGGTAATCGCCGGCGGCTTTGGGCTGCTCGTTGCCATGCGCGCACTGTCTGCATTTCGCGGCGCGCTTGCTGCTACCCGCCTGGAGCTGATGACGCTCTCGCCGGCCTGGGCTGCCGCACAGGGTCGCATGAGCGCGGCTGCCACCTCGTTCACCAATGTTGGCGCAACCGCCTACACCGCTGGCCGCGCTGTTCGCGGCATGGGCTCGGTCATCTCCGTCGCCGCATCCGGCCTGGCTGTTCTTGGTCCCTGGATCACGGCTGCAGGTGTCGCTGCCTACGCGGCATCCGAATATTTTGGCATTCTCTCTGACAAGATCGATGAAGCCTATCAGGAACTGCTCAAGTATGGCGCAGAGTCCAAGAAGCAGGCCGAGGACACCGTCAGCGCCAAGGAAACGCAGCTCACGGAGCGCCTCGAAGCGATGCGCAAGGCTGCTACCATGTCGTCGCCGGGTGTCTGGGAAGAGGACATCAAGAAGACTGAGGAACAGCTTGCTGCCCTGCGCAAGGCTGCCCCGCAGCTTATTGCTGACGCCGGCAAGCGTGAGATCGCCCGTGACATGGAGCGCTACCGCGCCGAGGTCTCCGATGGCCTCGAAGCGATCCAGCGCGACTACAACAAGACCGCGATCGCTCGTGACAAGGCATATGCCGAAGAGCTGAACAAGGAAGGCGACAGGGAAGAAGGCAAGGCAAAGATCCGTCAGCGCTACGTCGATGACCAGATCGCCCAGCAGAAGCGGGCAATCGATGAAACGCTCGCGATGTATGACACCCAGATCGAAGCCATGCAGAAGGCTTACGATAAGGCCGACGAAGCCGACAAGGGCAGGTTCCTTGCGCGCCTCGACTACCTGCGCACTTCTCGCGTAGCTGAAGCAACCAAGCTCAACTCCCTGTCGCGTGAAAGCTTCGACATGGAATACGCCCGCGCACCCGCTGACGAGAAAAAGCAGATCACTGCCGGCCGGAACGCCCTCGACGGCCTGCGCGCGGACATTGCCAAGCTCCAGGCGAACATCACCGGCGCGTCCGGTGCGGTTGCCGAGATGAACGAACGCATCGCGGCCGGCGACTTCGGAACCATCAAGGAAGGTGGCGTCGAAGTTGAGAAGCTGCACCAGGAGCTGCTCGCTGCTGCCGAGGCAAAGGAAACCCTCGACAAGGTTATGAAGGGCAACCAGAAGGCCGATCAGGACCTTGCAAAGATCAAGGCTGACATCGCCGAGAAGCGTCTCGAACTCCTGGAGCGCCAGCAGGGCCGCGAGCTTAATGACGCGCAGCGCATGGAGCTCAAGCTCGACAACGGTGGCTATTTCGGCCTCGGCCCCTACGAGAACATCAAGAAGGCCATTGGCGAGATCGTGGGCTCCCTGAATGCCCAGGGTCAGGCCGCCGAGAACGTCGGCACCTTCATGCGTCAGAACGCCTTCGGCGAACAGACGGTAAAGCAGATCGACACCGTCACGCAGCGTATCCATGAGATGCGCAACGCGATCCTGGGCGTCGGAACCAGTCTGTCCGGTCTCGACTTCGGCTCAATGGGCGCGAATATGTCCGGGCTGCCGTTCCTCGGCGCCAACGCTCCGCGCATCACGTCTTTCTCGGGCTCCATGCTGGAGCTGATCGCAAAGGGCGAGTCCGGCGGCAACTACAATGCCACGCTCGACAACGGCAAGTGGACGAACGGCGCGCAGAACCTGGTCGGCATGACGCTCAACCAGATCCGCGACCTGCAGCGCCAGATGCTGTCTTACGAAGAAAACCGCATGAAGCACCGCGACGTGAACGGCCGCCCGGCTGGCTCGTCGGCGCTCGGAAAGTATCAGATCGTCGGTCAGACGCTCCAGGGTCTCATGAAGGAAATGGGCCTGTCGGGCAACGAGCTGTTCGATGAGAAGATGCAGGATCGCATGGCAATGCAGTTGCTCAACCGTCGCCTGGCTTCCGGCGAGGGTGTCGCTGGCCTGCGCAAGGAGTGGACCTCGCTTCGCAACGTCTCTGATGGCACGATCCAGGGCGCTCTCAATGGCATGAACAACGGCCCGACGCGCGAACGCGCTGCGGGGCTCGGCACGGCTGATGTCGGTGCGATGAACTCGGCTCTTCAGCCTCTGCCGGCCTTCCAGCCGACCGTTCTCGATCAGCAGGTCCAGAAGACCGGCGAACTTAAGGATGCGCTCCGCGAAGCTGACGCTGCCTACAAGGATATCGCCAAGCAGACATCCGACCAGGATCTCGCGGACTGGATCAAGAAGACCTCGGAAGAGACGAAGGATCTTGGTAACGAGGCCGAGGATACCGGCAAGCGCTACGAGCAGCTCCGCAAGGCGATCCGCAGCGGCGAGTTTGGCAAGAGCGAAGAGGATCGCAACCCGGAAGCCGACCGCTACAAGGCAGCGCTCGCTGCTGCAAAGGCGTATGACGAGGCGAAGAAGCAGGCATCCGAAAACGACAAGCTCGACAAGAGGAACTCGCAGGAAGCGATCAAGTTCGAGGAAAAGCGCGTCGAGCTTAACCGGCGCATCGCTGAGATGCAGAACAAGGTCAAGGATCCGAAGTGGGTTCCCGATAGCTCGGAACTGCAGAAGCTCCAGACCGATCTCGATGGCTATGTTGCCGACGTGCTCAAGAGGGCAGGTGGCGACACGAACAACGCCGCCTATAAGCAGGCTCTTGAAACGCGCCGTAACATGCTTGCCGGCCAGCGCCAGCTTGAAAGCCTGGACGCTCAGGTCGCCTTTAACAAGGAAACCAACGACCTCAAGAATTCGCTTCTGACCCAGAGCCAGCTCCGTCAGAAGAACATGCAGGAAGAGCTCGCCCGCGTAGACACCTGGCTTGAGCAGCAGCGCAAGAATGGCGCCAACGAGGTCGAGATCACCCGCATGGCCGAAGAGCAGAAGGCGCTCATTCGGCAGAAGTATCAGCAGGACAGCTCGCCTATGGCAAAGCAGTTCGCTGAATGGGGCGACCTGCAGAACAATCTATCCCAGGCTTCGGCTCGCTGGATGGATTCGCTCGCGGGCGGCATCTCCGACTTGATCATGGGCACCGGCGACCTTCGTTCCGTCATTCAGGGCATTCTGAAGGACGTCATCAACATGGGCGTCAAGTTCATGATGTCCAAGATGTTCAACAAGTCCGGCGCTGCTTCTGGTGGCAAGGGAGCGGGCAAGGGCGGTGGTGGCAAGAAGGCTGCGTCTGTCGCCACGGGCGGCAAGGGCAAGATCGGCACGGCTCACACGGGCGGCATCATCGGCTCGTCATCGCTCGTTCCAAAGATGGCTCATTCCTCGATCTTCAAGGGCGCTGCCAAGTTCCACACGGGCGGCATTGTCGATGGTCTGCTGCCGTCGGAAGTGCCGATCATCGCCAAGAAGGGCGAGGGTGTCTTCACGCCGGAACAGATGGAAGCGCTCGGCGGTGTTGGTGGATCTGCCCAGCAGTTCAACGTGTCGTCCAACATCACGGTCAATGGCTCTGCAGGCACGCCGGAGCAGAACAGCGATCTGGCGAAGAAGATGGCTCGCGAATACGAGGTCTCGGTTCGCTCGGTCGTCGCCGATGAACTGCGCAAGCAGACGAAGGTGGGTAATTACATGAACCAGAGGGGACGTTAATGCCGCTTCCGACTTTCACTCCGCCCGTCGGTCCCTCGCCGGGCACCAGCCACAAGCCGACTGTCTCCCTCTGGGAGGCGGATTTTGGCGACGGCTATTCGCAGCCGACGCCCAAGGGTGTTAATCACATCAAGAAGAACGCCACGCTGTCCTGGAAGGTTCTGACCACCGAGCAGGCCGACGAGATCGAGGACTTCTTCGAGCGGATGGGTGGCAACAAGCCGTTTTATTTCGAGCCTTTCGGCACGCGCGGTGCGGTCAAGTGGACCTGCAAGGAGTGGTCTCGCACCACTGAGGGAGGCATCTGGCAGATCGATGCGACCTTCGTGCAGTCCTTCACCAACGCGAAGTAAGTTATTACTTACTTTTCTCCTTGCAGATAAGTAAGCGCTTACTTACAATAGGGCCTCAACCACGAGGTCCTAATGTCGCTTCAGTCCGAGAGCCAGTCTCTTTCGCCTTCCGGCATCATCAGCCTGTTCACCATCGACGCAAGCTCGATGAACGGGCCGATGATGTATTTCGTCCAGGGCTCCGAGTCTGACGGCCCTGTCGTGTTCAACGGCGTCGAATACCAGCCGATCGATGTCGAGTTCACCGGTCTCGAAACCTCTGGCGCTGGCGCTTTGCCAACGCCCAAGATCCGCATCTCCAATATTGACGGCATGGCGCAGGCGCTCGTCTCGACCTACGGCGAGCTGCTGGGTTGCACGCTCTATCGCGTCCGGACCTACCAGCGCTTTCTCGACAGTCAGCCGGACGCCGACCCTGAAGCCTACTACGGGCCCGATATATTCCGCTTTGAACGTAAGGCGTCGGAAAACGGCGTCTTCATTGAGTGGGAGCTGTCGGCGTCGATCGATCAGGAAGGCAAGCAGCTTCCTGGCCGCACCGTGATCCGTAACACCTGCCTTTGGCGCTACCGCTTCTACAACGGCTCGGTCGGCAACTTCGACTACTCGAAGGCCCAGTGCCCCTACACGGGCAACAAGTATTTCGACATCAACGACCAGGAAGTGAGCGACCCGGCGAAAGACACGCCCTCGCGCCGTCTCGGCTGCTGCCGCGCACGCTTCGGCAGGAGCAATCCGCTGCCCTTCGGCGGCTTCCCTGGCGTCCAGAAGGTCTCCTGACATGATGAAGTTCGCAGACGCGTTCGCAGACGCCAAGGATCATGCACGCGAGATGTTTCCGGAGGAAAGCTGCGGCCTGATCGTCTCCGGCCGGTATATTCGCTGTGAGAACATTGCCGAGCTCGCCGTCAATCACATCGAGGAAGACGAGAACTGCGCCTGCCGGCTTTGCTCGTTCGAGATCTCGCCGCAGGTTTACCTGCAGCATGCCGACAACATCGATGTCGTGGTGCATTCGCACCCGAATGGCCCGTTCTTCCCCTCGAAGGCGGACATGGAAGGCCAGGCTCTCACGGGTAAGCCGTGGGCCATCATCGCGCTCGACGAAGAGCGTGTCGCTGACAAGCCCGTTGTATGGGGCGGCAAGGACATTCCTCCTCTGCTGGGCCGCGAGTTCATGCACGGCGTTACCGACTGCTATGCGGTGATCAGGGACGCCTACGCTCTCGGCAAGGACAAGCTTGCCGAAGAGGGCATCGAATGGCCATTCGATCCCATTCACCTTCCTGACTTCCCGCGCCAGGACGCCTGGTGGGAAAAGGGCGGTGACCTCTATGCCGACAATTTCGCCAAGGCTGGTTTCATCGAAGTGAAGGACGCACCCCAGCCGGGCGACGTGTTCCTTATGGGTATTCGATCCTCGACCGAAAACCACGGCGGGATCCTCGTCGGTAACGGCCTCATCGTTCATCACCTGCCTTCGCGTATGTCGCGCCGCGAGCCCGCTGGGCTGTGGGGTCGTCAGGCTACACGTTGGCTCCGTTTCAAGGGTCTGCCCGATGCGTAATATCTACCTCCACGGCTCTCTCGGCGACAAGTATGGCAAGGAGTTTCGGCTCAGCGTTACCACGGCGGGTGAAGCAGTCCGCGCGCTTTCTGCCAATTTTCCCCAGTTCATGAAGGATTTGAGGGAAGGGGCATGGCACGTCGTTCGTGGCAAGGACGTTGACGGTGGTCTCGCGCTCGATGAAGGCCAGGTCGCAAGCTTCCGGCTCGGCAAGGGCGACCTGCACATCGTTCCGTTTGTCGCTGGTTCCAAGCGCGGTGGTCTCCTCAAGGTCATTCTCGGCGTCGTTCTCATCGGTGCAGCCTTTGCGTTCACGGGTGGCGCTCTCGCAGCCCCGATCGCAGGCGGCGCGCTGGGCGGTATTACCGGAACGCAGGTTGCGCTGTTCGGCGCTGCGGTAGCCCTCGCTGGCGTCTCCTCGCTCCTCGCGCCCGAAGAGAAGGCGGAAGAGGAAGACGGTTCGAACTCCTTCACGATGTCCGGCCCTGGCAATACCTACGATCAGGGTAATCCCGTGCCGCTCGTCTACGGAGAGGTCATCACAGGCGGCCAGCTCATCTCGGGCGGCATCGATATCGAACGTATCGCAGTCACCGGAAACGGTGGCGGGTCTGTCGGCTCGGGAGGCAAGAAGTGATCAAGATCCTTTCTCACGGCGACACCGCACTCGCCACGAATGAACTTGTTTCCAATCAGCCGATCCGCGTGCGCGGCATGGGCGGCGGTGGCAAGGGCGGTGGTAAGGCGTCAAACGACCGCAACACGCTGCGCTCTCGCGCCCGGTTCAATTTGATCGAGGCCATCTCGGAAGGTCCGATCTGGGGCTTGGTTGATGGCGAGCGATCGATTTACTTTGATCAGACGCCCCTTCTCAATGCTGACGGATCCTACAATTTCAAGGAAGTTTCCTGGTCCCAGCACAAGGGTCTGGCTGACGAAGGCTTCTTCAACGGCCGGAACGCGGTCGAAACGCCGGCGAACGTCGAGGTGCAGGTTAAGGCATCGACCGGGCCTGTCGTTCGCACCATTGTTGACGAGAACGCCGATGCTGTTCGGGTTATTACCCGTATTCCGTCCTTGGTGCGCCAGGACGACAACGGTAGCCTGAAGGCCACTTCGCTCTCTTATGCGATCGATGTCCGCGCCTATAATGGCCTCTGGCAGGAAGCGATCGTCCATGAGCTGACGAATGAGAAGTCCCTGTCGCCGTCGCAGGTAGCGCATCGCGTATCTCTGCCGGCGGGCGGTTCGCCTTGGGATTTGCGCGTTCGCCGTATCACGCCGGACTCAAACGACGACAAGCTCCAGAACGACCTGTATTGGGAAGGCTACATCGTTCTCGTTGAGGGTAAGTTCATCTACCCGCACACGGCCGCGATCGCGATGGAAGGCAATGCGGAGGAGATGGGCTCCAACATCCCTCCGCGCTCCTATCACGTCCGCGGTTTGCTGGTGAAAGTTCCGGCGAACTATGACCCTATCTCCCGAACCTATAGCGGAATCTGGGATGGCTCGTGGAAGATCGCGTGGACGAACAATCCGGCATGGGTATTCTACGACCTTCTGATTAACGACCGCTACGGTCTCGGCGAGTTCATCAAGCCTGAAATCGTCGATAAGTGGTCGCTCTACACCATCGCGCAGTATTGCGACCAGCCTGTTAAGTCTGGCTACAAGAACGGCGACACTGGCGCCGATATCTGGGAGCCGCGCTTCACCTTCAACGGTGTGATCAACACCAAGGACGAAGCTTTCTTCGTCCTGCAGTCGATCACGAAGGCATGGCGCGGCATGGGTTATTGGGCAATGGGCCAGGTCTTTGCAACCGCGGACATGCCTTCCGACCCTGTTCGACTGGTTTCGCCTGCGAACGTCATCGGTGGCGACTTCGAATACGCCGGCACTGCTGACAAGGCTCGGCATTCTGTGGTCATGGTCAAGTGGAACAACCCGGATGATTTCTATCGGGCTGACACCGAAGTCGTGATCGATACCGATCTTCTGCACAAGAAGGGTTGGCGCGACAAGACCTTGCAGCTTACCGGCTGCACCTCGCGAGGATTGGCGCACCGCTACGGCAAGTGGGTGATCGACACCGAACAGCACGAGACGGACACGCTGACCTACTCGGCGTCATGGGATCACGCGGAGCTGCGTCCCGGCGAGATTATCGCCGTTTCCGACCCGCGCAAGGCGCAGATCCGCGCGGCGGGTCGCGTTGTATCGCACAACGGTCTGGTGATCGAACTGGACGGCGATTTTGACTGGAATGAAGGCGAGACCTATCAGCTCATGCTGACGCTTCCTGATGGAAAGCTCGAAACCCGGCCGATCCTGGCATTCCTGGACGATCGCACCGTTCGTGTTTCTACCGCCTTCACCCAGAAGGCCGATGCGGACGCGATGTGGACGATCAAGGGCAGCGATATTACGCCTCGGCTCTATCGCGTTCTCTCGGTCGATGAGACCGAACCGAATATCTTCAAGGTCACGGCGCTTTTCCACGATCCGCAGAAGTTCGCGCGTGTCGAGGAAGGCATCAGCTTTGAGCCGCTTCCCTATGAGCGACCGCCTGCTGCTGCCGTTCCCCCTTCCAACCTGATTGTGCGCGAGACCGGCTATATCTCGGGCGGCCAGAACTACCATTCGCTGACCGTATCGTGGACCGCGCCGCTCAACTTCCTGACGCGCGGCTTCATCATGTCCGTCGATACCCCGGACGGCGAAAGCTTCACTGTCGGCACGACGGCCGAGAGCTTTATGGAGTTGCTCACGACCTCGGGCGGCACCTACAAGTTCTACGTCCAGTCGATCGGTTACACCGGTCTTATTTCGGAGCCGGCTACGATCGAGTTCGAGGCCGCTGGTCCGGAGGGCTTTCCGAAGCCAACCGTCTCAGATCTGGAACTGGTCGATAATCCGGGTAGCCATACTTTTGTAGGCACTGATGTTCGTGTGCGCTGGAAGAACAACTTCGCCCTGCAGGCAGCCGGCCCGCTGGAGAATGTTTCGTCTCCGCACTACAGCCACAACCACGTCTACGTCTATCACAATGGCACCGGCGAGCTGTTGCGCTCTGAACGCATTACCGGTCAGTCGTATCTCTACGACTTCCAGTCGAACAAGACCGACTGCGAGCGTCTCGGCCATTCGAGCCCGACCCGCTCCGTTCGTATTGACGTAACCGTTTCCGATGTCTTCGGCCGCACGTCCGACCCCGCCTCGGCAATCTTCACCAATCCGGTTCCGGCTGCGATCGCACCGTCCTATCAGGTTGCCGGCTCCTCGATCTACCTGGGCTACACGCAGCCCGACGATCCGGATTTCGCGGGTATCATCATTCTGCGTTCCAAGACGCCCGGCATCCAGATTACGGACCAGCCGCTCTATGACGGCATGGCAAACCCGCTCACCATCCCCGGCGAGCCGGACACTGGATACTATCTCCGCATCGCCGGATACGACAGCTTTGGCAAGACCGATCTTAACTGGTCGACCGAGTTCACCATCACGACGCTGAATGACGGCGCGGATGTTGATCCGCCCGAGACGCCGACGGGACTGTCCGTGACCTCGGCTCTGGTCGATGGCCGCGCCCGCGTAACCGTGTCCTGGAATGAGAACACGGAAGAGGATCTTGCTGGCTACGACTTGCAGGTCAAGCAGGGCAACGGCAACTGGGTATCGATCCCTGTCGTAGCCGGTCCTTACGAGTTCAATGGTATCTCCGGCGTCCAGTATCAGATTCGCATTCGCGCCCGTGACAAGGCGTCGAACGGTTCCGCTTACACGGATCCGGTAGTCCATGTGGCGATCAAGGATACTACACCTCCTGGAAAGGTCACGGACGTAGAGCTGACGGCCGGTCTGACCTCGTTCTGGCTTGCGTGGAAGAATCCTCTCGACGCCGACCTCGCCTATATCGAAGTCCTTGAGAACGAGACCAACGATGCCGCGACGGCTGCCGTCATTGCTCGGGTCGCCGGTTCGAGCTTCGCACGCACTGGCCTGCCGAACGAAGTATCGCGTTTCTATTGGCTGCGCGCTGTTGACGCGAGCGAGAACGTGGGCGAGCTGTCCGATGTCGCGACAGCCACGACTGCTGTATTGCCCGACGCAAAGCGTGTGCAAATCGTCGGACTCAAGCTGACGCCTAATAATCCTGCCACCAATAAGGTTTCGTGGACCCAGTTCGAAATCACCTTTGGCGTGCCTGGCCGGACGCCTGTAACCAAGGTCGTCCAGGCTGGTAACGCGACCTGGACCGCAGGCACGCTCTACCTCTACTACGTTGAGGGCGAAACGACGCTGCGCACGTCGACCAGCGTGAGCCCGATCTTCGTCCAGAGCGGTCATCCGATCGCATTCTACCGCGGTGGCGCGGACGTGCAGCTCACTGACGGCAAGGCGACCCTCAACGGCTCCGATATCCTCGCTGGGACCGTCGGCGCCCAGCAGCTTGTCGCAAATGATGTCATCATCACCAACACGCTCCAGCTCAAGGACGCGATCATTACCTCAGCCAAGATCGTCTCTGTGAAGGCTGACCAGATCGAGGCGAACGGCATCCTGGCTGGCACGATCCAGGTGGGCGGCGATACGTTGAACGCGATCCGTGAGCGCGCAAATGATCCTGCAAGCCGTATCAATCAGGGCGTAACGGTTATCGAACCCGGCCTTATCCTGATCGATGGCGACACTACTCTGTCTGACTGGCGTTCGGGCGGTGACAGGGCGAAGATCAACGGTGGCGCAGTAGCCGCTAACTCACTGGCTGCAAACACCGCGGTCATCGGCATGCGCGGCATTAATATCGACGGCATCACTTTCGAGCACAACAGTCCGTCGACCAACCGTGTTTCCTGGACTGCTGGCACTATTGCCTGGGAGAATGACGCCGGCGATGACGTAACCGTCAGCATCGCCGCAGGAAATGCTCTTTGGACTGCTGGGACGCTATGGCTCTACTGGGTTCAGGGTGAAACGCAGATCCGCGCGACCGCGACCTTCGCTACGGCGAACGCATCGAACAACGTGGTGCTCGGCTCCTATAAGGGCGGCATCTTCCTGTTTGCCTCGTATGGCCGCACTGTGATTGATGGCGGTCAGCTTAAGACGCAGTCGATTACGACGGCGCAGCTTGCAGCAGGCTCGGTGACTGCCCAGACGATGAGCGTGCAGACGCTCTCCTCGATTACGTCGAATATTGGCGTCATGGTCTCGGGCATGCTGCGGTCGGATGACAGCCTGATGCAGGTTGATCTGAACAATCGCCGCATCCTGATCGCGGATAACACTTGACACAATAGTAAGTAAGCACTTACTTAGTGATATGGCAAATCGAGTTGTTCTTGGCGCCTTTGATGGCACGCATGTTCTCCGGGTCTCAAAGCCCGGATACAACGTGCTTGATCCGAACCTGCCCGCGAGCGCGCTGTCATTCGATAGCCGGTGGGCGGAAATCGCCGGCGTCTTTATGGAAGGCACGGTTTTGCTCAACAACAGCGTTCGGTCGGCGACTGTCTACCATAACCTGGGGTATCGGCCTTTGGTTTTCGCTCTGCGCCGACCAGGCGCAGATGTCCAGGAGGGCGCGTGGTTTAGCGCCTACACGCCCGAAGCGATGACTTACGAAGACCGCGTCGTCTTCAACAATACACCTCTCATCGGTCTTGAGGGCGAGCAGATCTATTTTGACGACGCATATATCCGCTATTGCATCTTGAGGGCTGCGGTCGATGGCTAATCGCGTGCTTCTAGGACAGCGTGGATCCGAAATGGGCCTGTGGGTGTCGAAGCCCGGCTATGACGTGCTGACCACGGCTGAACGCAACATGCTGTTTCTGGCGACCCCGTCGAGGGCGATCAGGGCTCTCCAGATCGTTCAGACCGGCCTTATTCAATTCCCCGCAAACGTCGCATCGATCGATGTTGGCTATCCCTTTCAGGGATACATTCCGATGATCGTCGCCTACTTTGGAGACGGAAACGCCACGTTTGGCGTCACTATGACTTTCCCGAACATTGGGGTTCTTCGGTTCACGCGCCAGCGCACTGACGTAACTTCGGACGTTTATCGCTACTTTATCACCTCAATGAAGGCCAATGGCTAATCGCGTCCTCCTATACACGAACGGTCTGAAGATCAGTCGTCCTGGCGTCAACGTTTTGACGGCCGACAATGCTGACCTGCTGTTTAACTCCGACCTGTCGAGCATGGTCGTTGGTCAGCGTGGGAGCTTCTATGTGCCGAACATCGAATACAGCGCCACGATCAACCTCGCGAAGCCCGTCAGTGAGTCGGTTCTCATCTTTATGCACGCTCAGAACTATATGGCAGCCGGCGCGGGCCTTGCAGCCCACATTCATCCGGCCGTTGGCTGGAACGGGCTTTGGACGCTTGAGCGCATCAACGCCACTCAACTCCGGTTCTATCAGGGCATCACGCAGATCGATGGTCCCGTCGGGCCCCAGCCGCCCTATGCCGGACCGCTCAGTTTTCCTTATGTCGCCAATTACGCAATCGTGGACTCAGGCTAATGATCATCGAATATGACGAAAACGGACGGATTTTTCACATCGTCCAGGATCCCGTCCTGCCCAGTCAGGTAGCTGCCTTCGCCGATCGCGGCGTTCGGTTCGTGAACGTTCCGCCGGTGTCGCTTCCGGACATTCCGGCGACAGACGAAGACGGACAGCCGATTTACGATATGAACTCGGAGCCGATGGTCGACGAGGAGGGCAACCCGGTGCGCGACGAACGCGGCGAAGTGCTTTTCCGGGACGTGAACCGACAGCGCATGATTACCGGTCGCACCGAGTCCGCGGATGTCGACTTCGTCCGGGACTACGTCCGCGCTGGGACGGTGCAGGCTCGCCCGACTTTCAACGTTCAGGCGGAGATTATCCTATCGCGTGGTGAAACTCACATTGTTCAG
>NZ_OCMJ01000002.1:0-551966 GCF_900215255.1 Rhizobium sp. AN5 | reverse complement strand
TTTTTCCGGTTCACGTGGGGACGACCCTTCTCAACCGGATCGATGGATGGATGGCCAGGGCGCAGGAGCTTTTCGAAGCCACAGCAACCGGAAAGAAGGACGGAAACCAAAGCCGGATGGAACGCCACGCCCTGGCGGCAGAGGCTGCCGATCTGCGGTCGTTCGCGGTTCATCTTCAATATGACGGATCCAGATACCAAAGCAGAGTGGCACTGGTATGGTCGCTGCAGCACCGGATGCTTTCCTTTCTGCCGCTACTGAGCGAACTGGAGGATTTGCGACGATCACTGGGCAGGTTTGACCCGGCTGGCCGGGAAAAGGCTTTGTCGATAATTGCCGAGATGGATTCGAGACCGAGAGGCTCCTCCTCCACGATCGATGCGCTCGCCTTCTCCACCTCGCCGCCGACATGGGAAAAACTTCTTCTCGTCAAATTTGCCCGAGATCTGCGGGCTGTTGTTCGGCTCTCTGACGAGTGCCTCACTCTTCGAAAATCCATTGAAGATGAGGGCGGACGTAGAGCGGCTGGCGCGTCTGACAGAATGCCTGCACCGCATCGGGATATCGGAATGGCTTTGCTGTCATCGCTGACGGTTGCAGCATGCCTTGTCACCTCCCTCTTCTTCTGGATCGCAACGGGCTGGTCCGACGGGGTTACCTTCGCCCAGATATCGGGCGTCCTTTGTTGCCTCCTCGCCACCATGGATGATCCGGTCCCTGCCATGCGCAAGTTTGTCAATGTGACGATCGGTGCGGCGATTGCGGCATTCATCTACGGCTTTGCGATCCTTCCGGCAGTCGACGGTTTTGCGTCGCTCGCCGCTGTTTTGGGACTGTTTCTGATACCGGCGGGCCTATGTCTCGCAGTGCCTTCGCTTGCCCTCGTCGGCATGGGTCTTTGCATAAATTTTCCGCTGCTTCTTACCCTTCAGGCCTATCCAGCGACAGACTTCATCAGCTTCGTCAATGCCGCAGCGGCGACCATACTCGCAATGGTCTGGACGATCACGGTTTGCAGCCTCCTTCGATCCGTGCGAAGCGAGACAAATGACAGAAGGCTTTTTTCTGTTATCCGGAAACATGTCGTAAGCATCGCGGTTGGCAAACAATCCGACGTCCTGGTCACCCACCATCGCATGATCGACGTTGCCGGCCTGTTAGCCTTACGAATGGCAAAACGACCAGCGGTCTTGGAAATTGGCGACTGCGACCTCTTGAGGGAGGTCCGGGCAGGGCTGCATCTGCTTGCAATGCAGGAGCTTGTGCCCAAGGCTTCGACGGTGTCCGGCTCGCCGCCAAACCGGCCTTTCAGGCGGTCGCAGCCCTGTACGGTGCCCGTGCCGCTAAAGGTGAGGGCTCCGTGGAAAAAGGCGGTGCAGGCGCTGGATGGTATGATCCTTTCCCCCGCGGCCGCCACCGCGATGGATACCGAGCTTCTGATGCGCGCCGTTGCACTTCGCCTCTGCATTGCTCCGGACGCTTACGCTCCCGTTTACCCAACAGCCGGGGCGGGGAGGAAGCCCGCGTGACGGAGCAGGTCGAAACTCTATGGCGTCTTTCTGCCCTCGCTCGCGGCGCACGCATTGTTTGCGTATGCAGGCCTGCGCCTTCTCACATCGCTTCTCGGCAAGATCGCATTCTACCGTATGGTTTGGCACCGCTCACTGTTTAACCTTGCGCTGTACATTACCCTTGTCGGCGGATTTTCTGCCGCTATCAACTGGTTTCAATGACATGAAAAATCTGACGCTCACCACGGGTCAAGTGCTTCTAACCCTGTCGATGACGCATGTGCTGCGATTCTGGGCTGGCACTTGTGGTCTTTCTACATGGAGGCGCCATGGACCCGTGACGCCCATGTCCGCGCTGATATCATCCGATTGGCACCAGATGTTTCCGGGCCTGTCGCCCGAGGTTCTGATATCAGACAATGCGCAGGTGGAAAAAGGAACGCCGCTGTTTCGCATTGAAACGGATCGCTTCTGCCTCGCGCTGCGCGAGGCAGAAGCGAAGGTAACGGGTAGCAGGGCGGCTGCGGAGATGGCGAAAACCGATTTCGAGCGGTATCAATTGCTTGCCTCAAAGGAAGCAGCCAGCCTGAAGGAGCGACAGCAAGCGGAAAGCCGGATGTATCAGGCAGATGCCGCCTATCGATCTGCACTGGTCGCGCGGGATCTGGCAAAGCTGAACCTTGAGCGGACAATCGTGAGAGCGCCGGCGTCCGGGGCAATTACGAACTTTTCCCTGCGCCGGGGTAACTATGTCCTGGCTGGAACTGCGGTGGGCGTCCTGGTGGAAAAAGAATCCATCTATCTTGCAGGGTATTTTGAAGAGACAAAGCTACCGAGAATCCATATCGGTGATCCAGTTACGATCAATATCATGGGTGAAGCCCAATCGGTCACCGGGCATGTCGCGGGAATTGCTGCGGGGATCGAGGATCGGGAACGAAGCGATAGTGCGGGTTCGCTGGCAAGCGTGACGCCGACATTCTCATGGGTTCGACTTGCCCAGCGAATCCCGGTGCGGATCGAGATCGATGAGGCTCCGGCGACGGTTCGGCTGGTCGCGGGAAGGACGGCGACCGTTTCGATTGAGCAAAAAGCGGGACCAAGCGGCACCTCCTCTCCCATTGCCCTCCGCCATCACACCCTGATCGCTACCAAAGCCGAGTTCTAAGGCAATGCCGAAGCGCAGGGTCTCACGGCAGGCTGAGGCGGAACCGGTCGTCGCAGAGACCGTTCACTCAACGATTTCAGGGGAAGCGCGATGTTTGAAAATTTCAAGCTGGAAATGATCACGGTTCCGGAAACAACGCTCCGGGTTCGCCATGGCGGAAGTGGTCCACCGCTTCTTCTGCTGCACGGACATCCGAGAACACACACAACCTGGTACAAGGTGGCCCCATCCTGGCCGAGAAGTTCACGGTTGTTTGCCCCGATCTGCGAGGTTTCGGGAAGTCTGGCAAACCGGCTAACCCGTATGATCATGAAGCGTCGTCAAAAGCGGGCCAAGGCTCGTGACTGTGTCGCTCTCATGAACATCTCGGCTTCAACCGGTTCTTTCTGGCGGGCCACGACCGCGGCAGTTACACCGCATTTCGTACTGCGATGGACCACCCTGAAAGGGTTGAGAAGCTCGCAATCCTTGATGGGGTTCCGATCCTGGAAGCGCTGGAGCGATGCAATGTTAGCTTTGCCACGCATTGGTGGCATTGGTTCTTCTTTGCTCAACACGACAAACCCGAGCGGGCCATTCTTTCTGATCCCTTGGCCTGGTATGGCGGCAGCGAGGCTTCCATGGGAAAGGGAAACTTCGCGGACTTCCGCTCGGCTGTTGAAGACCCCGCGACTGTCCGGGGAATGCTGGGTGACTATCGCGCGGGTGTTCACATAGACCATCTCCACGATCTTGATGATCGAAATTCCGGAAAAAGACTGACATGCCCGCTTCATGTCCTGTGGTCACTGCAGGACGATCTGGAAATGTTGTATGGAGATGTGCCGGCGGTATGGCAGCCCTGGTCGAGCCTTCCCGTTTCGGGCCGGGGAATAGAGAGCGGACATCACATGGCAGAAGAGGCCCCTGTTGAACTGGCGCGTGAGCTCGTCTCATTTTTCACAGCGTGAAGACATCGATCGCGCCCACCCCTTGCCGAAGAAATGATCAGCATTATCGCTGGGTCGGTTGGCCCGACGCTGCGTGATCCGTTGGTCTCATAAGAGCGAACACCTGCAAACAATCGTATCGGAGTTCTGCGCTACTTCGGTGCGATCAAGACAACCGTGACCTCAATCCGGAACGCAGCAGGATCATGAAGGCGGGTGCGCCGATAATAGCGGTGATGATGCCTGCCGGAAGTTCGAGCGGCGCGATAATGCTGCGACCGACGGTGTCGGCAAAAGCCAGCATCACAGCGCCCAGAATCATTGCGATAGGGAGATTTTTTGCGTGGCGTGCTCCGGTAAGAAGTCGAGCCGCGTGCGGTGCGAGCAAGGCAACGAAACTGACGGCCCCGATGGAAGAAACGGCGATCGCCACCGCACTGGCGGCATAGACCATCGCGTATTTGCTCGCGGTTCCCGTCGCCAGGCCCAGTGAGCGGGCCTTTTCGTCCCCAAGCAAAAAGGCGTCGAGATGGCGACTGAACAACAGGCCTATAGCCGACAATGCAAAAACCCACGGCATCAGCATGAAGGCGTCGGCGTAGCCGCGGGCGTGCGTCGAGCCGACGAGCCAAGAAAGTGCCTGAGCCGTTTGCAAGCGCGCCTCCAAGACAATGATTGTTGCGGCCGCGCCTAGGCTTGCGGCGATTGCGACACCAGCCAGAACCAATTTTTCCGGAGAATTCTTCGGCGCCAGCAACCGGAGCAGCAAAAGCACGGTGATGGCCCCCAACAGAGCGACGACCTGGAAAGTTGGCGTTGCTGGTGAAAGTCCCAGCAGAAGTGCGACGAGGCTAAACAACGCTGCTCCCTGTGTAAGACCCAGCGTCTCTGGCCCGCATAGCGGGTTGCGCGTCACCGCCTGAAGGACTGTGCCAGCAGCAGCGAGCAACGCGCCACAGCCGAGTGCGACAAGAAGGCGAGGCGCGCGCAGGTCGAGGTTTCCTGTCACCTCGGCAAGTGTCAATGATATTCCGTCGCCTGTCGCGAGACTTGCCGCCATCGTCAACAGGCCCAAAGCGACAAGGGCTCCAACGGCGAGGAGGAAAGGTGGGGGCGCGATGCCTATGGGCGAACCTATGCGGCGCTCCCCCCCGATCTTTGCCCTGCGCAGCAGGAATAGCATGACCGGTGCACCGAGGCAGGCAATCGCAACGCCTGTAGGTATGGTCGTGCCATTGCGCGCCAGAGATTGCGTGACGACATCTGCAAGGAGGAGGCTGTTTGCTCCCCAAACCGCTGAAAGCGGCAGGTGGCGGTGATGCCGGCTTATACCCAATGCGCGCAATACGTTCGGGACTGCAAGGCCGACGAAGCCGATGGGCCCTGCAAGGGTTACGGCGCAGCCGCAAAGAAGAACGCCGATGAGCAGACCGAAAAGCGTGACGGCCCGTGTTACCCCCAGACTTGCCGAAGCCTTGTCGCCCAGTCCCAGCAAGTCGAGGGCGCGCGCCATCACGATGAGCGCCACGAAGGACAGGAGCACCAACGGGGTTGCTGTTGCGGTTCTGGACCATCCGGTCTGGTCCAGAATGCCGGACGACCAGAGTAACAGACCGGACGCCCGTTCGTCAGCAATAAGCACGATTGCCGATGACACCGCGGAAAAACAAAGCGACACGGCGACACCGGAAAGAGCCAGCCGGCCCGGCGGGGCTTGAAAGCCGCCAGCCAGTGCAAGGCACGCGGCCGCGCCAGCAAGGCCGCCCGCGCTCGTCACTACGATGGGCGGCAGAGACAAGGGAAGCAGCAAGGTCGATACGACGAGGAACAGCTGCGCGCCACTGGTTACGGACAGTATATCCGGAGCCGCCAAAGGGTTCCTCAAGACGGTCTGAAGAACCGAACCTGCTAGTGCAAGCGCGGCGCCAGTTGATATCGCTGCGACCAGACGGGGCGCCCGAGTTGTTTCCAAAATTGCCTGCGCTATCGTCTCAGGGCCTGTCGGAAAAAGAAACACATCCCTCCAGCCGACCAGCCTGCTTCCCACTCTCAATTCCAGCGCTGCCAGGACCAGCAGAAGGACCACGCCGACGGACCAGACAAGGGCTGGAGCAAATCGACGAAGGGGGAGGCAAGACAAATTCATATTTGAGCCAAGGCCTGACGGCTTTGCCGATTGCCGGCGCCGATCCAGTCGACCATGCAGTAGGTTCGCCCGCTTCCATCTGGATGTGGCACGAGATCGACGTGGCACTCAAAGGCTTGCTGCAACAGGTCAGTCCGCAGCACCTGATGCGTCGGCCCAGCCGCAAGAACCTGACCCTTTTGCATCAGGACGACGTCATTGGAGATATCCATGACTTGATTGAGGTCATGAAGCACCGCGATGATCGTAAGACCTTCCTCTGTGTTGAGTTTGCGCAGGAGGGTCAGCAATTCGGCCTGGTGTCTGATGTCGAGAAAGCTCGTGGGCTCATCAAGAAAAAGGATGCGCGGCTCCTGCGCCAAAGCCATCGCCAACCAAGCTCGCTGCCTTTCACCGCCGGACAGGGTCGTGAGTTGCCTCGCACGCAAATTTTGAAGGCCGACGCGAAAAATGGCGCTTTCGATAATCCTGCGGTCCCGTGTCGACAGTCGACCAAGCCAGGGACGGTGAGGATAACGGCCTTGTTCAACGAGTTCTTCGACGCTCAGGCCGGTGGGAACCTCTGGTGTCTGGCTCAGGACGGCAACCTGGCGGGCGACGGTGCGTCGTGACAACGCGTTGAGCGGCTGCCCGGACAAGCGGATTTCGCCTTCCGTCGGGTATTCGAGTCCGGCGAGGCATTTGAGAAGCGTGCTTTTACCGGAGCCGTTCGCGCCGCATATGACGGTAATCCGGCCTTCAAGCGCAACGGCATCGACCTTTCGGAGCGCTTGAGCCTGATCATAGACGACGCTGAGACCAAACGCCTGAGCCGCGATGGCCTGCGTCCTCTGTTTGCTCGGTGGGCTGTTCATCCTGCCACCTCACGCATGGCCTTGCGAAGAGAGGACAAGCTGCGATAACCGACGTCCGCCGCTGCCTCCTCCAGGCGCGCTCCCTCGGCCTGGCGGCGCATGACATGCGCCATGCGCAAGCGACGCCGCCATTCGGCGAAACTCATGCCGGTCTGAATTCGGAATTTCCGGGTCATGGTGCGCCTGCTCATGCCGAGATTGTCTGCCCAGCGATCTATATCGAGATCGAGCGACGGTGTTTCAGAAAGATCCCGACACAGCCGTTGCAATCGCTTGTCACTTGGCATTGGAAGCGCAAACGGGCCTTCCTCCGCATTTGCGATCTCCTCGAGCATCAGTGCCGCGAGATGTCCGCCGCGGCCATTTTCGTCATAAAGGGTCGGTTCGTTCAAAAACGCCCCAACCGTTGCCGAAAGGAGTGTGGAGGTTGAGATGACACGCGTCGGCTCCCATGGCATGGCGACGCCTGGATCCGGTTCGATGTAGACCGACTGCATGGAGACCCGCCCGTGTGAATGAACGGCGTGTGGTATCTCCGGGGTAATCAGCAAACCGTAACCACAGGGGATGATAAATGAGGTGTCGGGGGTACGGGCGGTCATGAATCCGTCGATGATCTGTAACAATTGGCCTCGGCGATGGCTGTGCCAGCCAAAATCGACGCTTTGCTCGTAGGTCCGTGCCATGGCAGCGACGGGCCGCGGCACATTTTGAAGGTCGGCTGCCCTTTGCGGCTGTTTCATCATGGTTCCAGGCGATGGGATTTCTCATAGCAGTCTCACGACCGCATCCAACGCAGAGAGCCATAATCGCGCAGCGTCTATATTTCAAAAGGAAAGATTGGCCCGACAAAACAGGAAACTACGATTTAGCCAGATAAGGCCACTAAATGGCCCGGAAAAGCTCGATTTTGACCTGACAATGCTGATAAAAAAAGTCTAGTTAAGCGGCCAAGCGTGCGGGATTTGGCAAACACTGCGGACAGTCCGGGGTACCCTTCGCGCAGTATTCCTATCACAGGTCCTCGAATGCAGAACACCGTCCTTCGCCTTCGCACATCAACCTGCCACGTCACCAGACAGCGGCTCCTGTTTTTCGTGTCGGGCGTTGCGTTGAGCGCGCTCGTCCTCCAGAAGGATACGGCTGAGGCACAAGAGACAAATGCTTCCACCGTGCTTCAGCCGATCGTTGTCCAGGGGACAGCGGCGACAAAAGGGGCCCGTGTCGAACAACGTGGCTACGTAGCAACGCAGTCGGCTTCAGCCACCAAGATCACGACGGCGATAGCCGAGACACCGCAATCTGTCTCCGTCGTGACCCGCGGCGCCATGACCGATCGAGCCGTACAGACGGTGGCGGACAGCTTGCTCTATAGCGCGAATGTCAACGGCCAACGCTACGGCAACGATCCCCGTTCCGATTACTTCAGCATTCGCGGCTTTGGCGCCGATCTTTATCTCGACGGCTTGCGCGTGCCACAGATTGCAAACCAGACAGGCGGCTATGCTGGCTTTCGCGTGGAGCCTTACTTCCTTAATCGGGTGGAAGTGCTGCGCGGACCAAGTTCCGCGCTTTTCGGCCAAACGAATGTCGGCGGCGTTGTCAACATGATCAGCAAGGATCCATCAGAGACAGCTGGCGGAGAAGTCTACACCCGTTTCGGAAGTTACAAACAGAAGGAAGCGGGGTTTGACGTAACCGGCCCTCTCGGTGCGGATTCCGATCTCACCTATCGCTTGGAAGGCATTATCCGCGACAGCGAAACAATGAACGATTTCGGAAAAAACGACCGTTTCGCCATAAGCCCGACGGTCAGGTGGTCGCCGGATGAAGATACCAGTCTCACGGTATATGGCGCTTACATGAAGGATGACGCTGGCCAGGTGCCCTCGCTTATTCCTGCCGTCGGGAGCATCTATCCCAATCGTCTCGGTTTAACGATACCGCGCAGCTTTTCGGACGGAGATCCCTCGCTGGCGATCTACGACAAGGAAACGGCCTATATCGGATATCGGCTGGAACACGCATTTAACGACGATCTCGTTCTGCGCCAGAATTTCCGGTACTCGTACCTGGACGTCAATTATCAAAACCTTTTCGGCAATGGTCTTTCCGCTAACCAGCACACGCTTTCACGCCTCGTCTACAATGCGCAGCCAACGCTCAACGCCGTGGCGTTGGACACCAATCTTGAGTACAGTTTCGAGAGCGGGCCAATCAGCCATACGCTTCTCGGCGGTATCGATGTGCAGTGGCAAAACCTCGTCAACAGGACAGGATCACGCAGTGGCCCCACTCTCGACCTGTTCAACCCGGGTTACGGCATTGGCGTACAGCCGGCAGCACTGACGACACACCTTGATCAGACACAGCGTCAGGTTGGTTTTTATCTGCAGGATCAAATGGAACTCGGCGGCCTTCGTCTGACTGTTGGCGGTCGCCAAGACTATGTCAGTAACGACTCCGACAGCACCGCACTAGCCAGCGGTCTTACCACCCGATACCGGCAGGACGATTCAGCTTTCACGGGCAGGGTCGGTGCCGCTTATGTCTTCGATAACGGCCTTGTACCCTACGCGCTTTATTCAACGTCCTTCTCCCCGGTGCTGACATTGGCGCCAACGCCGCTGAAGCCAACCAAAGGCGAGTTGAAGGAAGTCGGTGTGAAATTCGCGCCACAGGGGGACGATTTCAGCCTGACCCTGTCCGGGTTCGAGGCAACGCAACAGAATGTCGTCAATCGTGTTGCAGGCGTTTATTACCAGACTGACGAAGTGCGCGTTCGTGGGATCGAACTTGAGGCCAACGCCACGCTTTGGGACAGCCTCAACCTTACCGCGGCGGCGAGTTGGCAGGATCCTGTGGTAACCGAGAGCCAGACGCCAGCCCAGATCGGGAAAATGCCGTATACCGTTCCAAAGCAGCAGCAATCGCTGTTCGCGAGCTATGATCTGCCGATGCCAGATAGCTGGAACGGCAAATTGACGCTTGGTGCAGGTGTCCGTCGCATCGGCAAGACTGCCGGGGATACGGCGAACTCATTCTTCGTTCCTGGTTATACACTGGTGGATGCATTTGCCCGTTACGAACATGAACGCTACTCGTTCCAGCTTAACGGGTACAATCTCGGCGACAAGACCTACGTTGCCGGTTGCAACACCCCCACGCAGTGCTATTACGGGCAGGGTTTGACCGTTGTCGGAACAGTGAGCGTGAAGTGGTAGCTGGTATTCGCAGACGATCGTTCTTGAGCGGCGCGGTGGCTTTAATGGCTGCGCCAGTGGCACTCGCCGCCTCAGGATCTTCACGCCTGGTCACGCTCGATTGGACTGCCACCGAGATTGCCCTTTGCCTTGGAATATCGCCCGTTGGGTGCACGGAAATCTCCGGGTACAGAACATGGGTCAATGTCGCAAATGAAGGCCTTTCGGACGCCGTTGACGTTGGACGACGACAGCAGCCAAGCCTGGAAGCGATCCGCAAATTGCAACCTGACCTCATCTTGACGTCTCGCTACCGGCACGCGTCCATCGCCCGTGCGCTCGGTAAGATCGCTCCGGTTCACCTGATCGACGATCAGGAAAACGACAGTGACATGTTGGTAAGCGTCTATCAGAGCGCCCGTCAGGCGGGCGCAGCACTTTCCCGATCGGATGATGTCGAAAGGCTCCTCGCACGTTTCGATGATGATATCGAAAACCTGAAATTGCGCGATGCCGGGCAGGCAGGCCGCAAGCTGGTTGTCGCGCAACCATTACCTGGCGTTCCGCGGTTACGGGTCTTTGCACCCAACGCCGCAATTTCGAGCCTTCTCAGGAAAATCGGTTTTGCCGATGGCATTGAAATGCCGGCGCAGTCCTTCGGCTTTACGACAATCGATCTGGAAGGACTTGCGTCTCTCGATAGCGACAGCACCTTGTTCATCCTTGGCGAGTCCGTTCCGGCTGATCTTCTCCACGCTTCGCTCTGGCCTATGCTGCCGGTCGTTGCGCAAGGAAATGTCCGTTTGACTGGCGCACCCTCCTGGCCGTTCGGTTCCACCGCCTCGTTGCAGCATCTGGCTCGCCAGATCGTCTCCCGGTTCGTTTAGGCGGGCGGGAGCGTATGCGAAGGTCAGAGGTTCTTGGCGAATTGCTGCGGCAACCGGCACACTCGCAGTGGAGAGATTTCTTCCGGCGCAGGCGGCGCACCGACCTGACCTTCATTGAATTGCTGGAGCACGATCATCTCTTAGTGATACTTGGCAATTACGGTCGCCGACATGGGCCAAGCGCGCCCCTTGCCGCCGTTGCTGGCGAGTGGTCGAAGCGGTACTTCGCCAAGGTAATGAGACCGATTGCTACAGCTGCGATGCTGTTGGATTGGCGCATGCCTCTTACACCGGCAGACTTGAGCATTGACATCAGCGAAGAAGGGGAGATCGTTGCGCTTGGCCTGTCTGGTTTTGGTCGCCCGGTTCAAGCGAAATCAGCACAAGACCGTTTCGACTTTTTGTTCAGTGGCAATATCGAGGGAGTTATCCGAACTGTTTCGGATGTGAGCGGACTGTCTCGCAATGTCCTTTGGTCAAACGCGGGAAACATGTTCGAAGCCATCGCGCGCAGTTACGCCATGGAAAACCATTTCCCCGATGCGGGCGTGGCCGATGCGCTGGAACTGCTTGAATCGCCTCACATGGCAGATGGCTCACGTAACCCGCTTTTCAGGCCCATCCTCTACCGTCAATACGAGGGCAAGCCAAAGCGTCTCCGCCGCATCTGTTGCATCCGATATCTGATTAACGGACTGGATTACTGCAAGACGTGCCCATGTCTGAATAGTCGCTCTAGTCCAATGCATGATGCGTGTTATCGCGATATGCACGATGGATCGACCAATGCCGGCGGCAAGAAACAGAGCTAAGGACTTTGAATTCACGGGCCGGGCTGCAAGGATTTCGCTGCATCTTTGTGCGATTGTCTCACGAAATCGATAAATGCGCGTAAAGGCGCGGGCACAAGCCGCCGTCCGGAATAATAGAGGAACGGGCCGGAAAACCGCAGCCACCATTCTTCCATCACCGGTACCAGATCTCCTCTATCGAAGTGTGGCCTCAGCCAGTCTTCAAAAATATAAATGATGCCAGAACCGGCAATGGCTGCGTCGATACCAAGATCGGTGCCGCCGCCGAACTGAACAACGAGGCTACCTTTAGGATTTATGGCGATTTCTTCCCCATCGCGTTCGAATTCCCAGGAGGGAAGCGCGCGCCCCAAAAACCGGCCTAAAATACAATCACGCGAAAGCAGGTCTTGTGGATGTTGCGGTTTGCCTCTTCTTGCAAGGTAACCCGGCGACGCGGCAAGGGCGTAGCGCTGCTGGCGCGGTCCGATCGGCAAAGCCACCATATCCTGCTCGAGCCGTTCGTCATAACGGATGCCTGCGTCGCAGCCGCTCTTTATGATGTCGACGAAATTCTCATCGGTCACGATTTCCAGCCTGATTTCCGGATAGGCCTTTAGGAACGGCGGCACGATCGGAGGCAGGACCAGCCTTGCCGCACTCATTGGAACATTGAGTCTGAGATCCCCCGAGGTGCGGCCGCGGCTGCTTTTCACCTCGTCGAGTGCCGATGCCACCTCTGCGAATGCGGGGCCGGTGCGCTCTAGCAAGAGACGTCCTGCATCCGTCAGGAGCACGCTGCGGGTTGTGCGATTGAATAGTCGTACCCCAAGGTCTTCTTCGAGACGCTTCACCGCATCGCTCAACGCCGAGGAGCTGACGCCACTTTCGCGCGCGGCCTGCCGAAAACCTTTGGATCTAGCCACCAGTAAAAATGCATTCAGATCCGTTAAATCCGACACCCTGCTCTCCAAACGTAAAAACAATTGTCCGCTTTCACGGACAACCTGTCCGGATTATAGCTTCTTGTAGCGTATATGCCACCTGTCTATTTTGGAGGAACACAAGGAGATGGACCATGAGCACTATTGCAACTTCAGGAACCTTCACGCTTGGCGATCATACGGTGCGCCGGCTGGGCTATGGCGCGATGCAGCTTGCAGGCAAGGGCATTTTCGGGCCTCCGAGCGATCGTCCGGAGGCCATAGCCGTCCTGCGCGAGGCGGTGGAAAGCGGCGTCAACCACATCGACACCAGCGATTTCTATGGCCCGCATGTTACAAACGAGATAATCCGCGAAGCTTTGCATCCCTATGACAACGACCTTGCGATCGTCACCAAGGTCGGCGCAGGCAGGGGCGCGGACGCTTCGTGGTATCCGGCGTTCTCGCGCGCGGAGCTGACACAGGCCGTTCATGACAACCGCCGCAATCTCGGAGTGGATGTGCTCGATGTGGTCAACCTGCGCGCTATGTTCGACGTGCACGGCCCCGCGGAAGGCTCATTGGACGAGCCTCTTGAAGTTCTGGCGGGTTTAAAGCAACAGGGACTGATCCGGCACATCGGACTGTCTAACGTCACGGCGAAGCAAATCGAGGACGCCGGAAAGATCACCGACATCGCATGCGTGCAGAACCAGTACAATCTTGCGCATCGGCAGGACGAAACCTTAATCGACACACTCGCGTCCCGAGGGGTTGCCTATGTGCCGTTCTTTCCTCTTGGCGGCTTCTCGCCGCTGCAATCCGCTACCCTGTCTGACGTGGCCGCCCGGCTCAACGCCACGCCGATTCAGGTTGCGCTTGCCTGGCTTCTCCAGCGATCGCCGAACATTCTCCTGATCCCTGGCACATCGTCACGGGGACATCTGCGAGAAAACCTCGCCGCGGCCAGGATAGAGCTCCCCACGGAGGCACTGTTGGAGCTAGATAACGTGGCTGCTTAATGCCGCATGTAGAAATCTGGGGAATTTGTCGACGGGTTGTCATCTGTCCTCACGGCCGCTTTTGGCAAATGCTGCCTACTCAGCGTCGCCCCAGAAGCAGACATTCGCTGCCATTGTCAGGACAACTTCACTAAGGTGTCGAGGAAAGCTCGGACGGCCGGGTTTGACCGCCGGCTCTCGGGCCACAGCGCCGTGATGTTGTGCCTTTCCACCGCATAATCGGCCAGGACCGGAATAAGCGCTCCACGCCTCACCCAAGTGCTGGCCATGAAATTGGTTGCCATTCCGATTCCGGCACCTGCTGCGATCGTTGCCAGCACGGCTTCGCTCGCGTCAACGATAATGCTAGAGGTGGGCACAATCTCCACCTCCCTGTCCCCTACGTGGAAAGGCCAGCGGAACAGCTGGCCGCTACTCTGGTAGCGCAGGCTGACAGTCTCGTGCTCTTCCAATTGGTCTGGACTGGTCGGCGGGCTGCGCCCGGCCAGATATTCGGGCGAGGCATAACAGCATAGCCGATGTGGCAGAAGGCGGCGCGAAAGCAGGCGCGAATCTGCCACATCACCAATGCGGACCGCTACATCGTATCCGCCTTCGATAAGATCAACCATGTGATCGCTCAAACGTAGATCTATATTGACCCTCGAGTGGAGCCTGCGAAACTGCGGAAGCATCGGCGCTATTACGTGCAGGCCGATAGGCAACGATGCTGCAATCCGTAAAGTGCCAGCGGGCTCGGTGCGCGCTGCTTTTGCCGCCTGCTCTATATCTTCTGCGTCGTGCAGCAGCCTGAGCGCACGCTCATGAAGATCGCGCCCCTCGGTCGTCAGGGCCAGGGAACGTGTCGTCCGCGCAAAAAGCGAAACGCCGAGCTGCTTTTCCAGCCGCTGGATGCTCTTGCTGACCGCCGAGGGTGAGATGGACAAGGAGCGGGCGGCGGCGGTGTAGCTTCCGAGCGAGCCGGCCCGAGCGAATGCGATCAACCCAGTCAGTCTATCAATTCCGATTTGTTCCTTCATGGCACTATTAAAGCGAATTATCTGATGATTATCAAGCGAAGGAGATGATCGTATCTTCAGTCATCAAAACGAATATTCAAGCGAGGCCGTGATGACTGATATGATGAAAGCTGTGCGATTGCACGAATTCGGTGGGCCAGATGTTCTTCGTTATGAAGATGCGCCCCGGCCGGAAATCTCAGCGGACGACGTGCTTGTTCGCGTCCATGCCGCCAGCCTCAACCCGCCGGATCTCTATCTGCGCGATGGTTATCGGGCTCTCCCGCCGCAATGGCAGCCCAGCCCAAGCTTTCCGCTGATCCTTGGCACGGACGTTTCCGGCACGGTTGCGGCCGTTGGTGAAAACGTGTCGCAGTTCAAGGTCAACGACGAGGTCTATGCGATGGTCCGCTTCCCGCAAAACCTCATGACGGGAAGCAGCGCCTATGCCGAATATGTTCGCGTTCCGGTATCGGAGTTGGCGCTGAAGCCCGCCGGGATCGACCATATCCAGGCTGCCGGTGCGCCCATGTCGCTTTTGACCGCTTGGCAATTTCTGGTCGATTTGGGACATGATTTGCCGAACCCATTCCAGCCCTTCCGGCATGCACCGGTTCCGCTCGACGGCAAGATCGTACTAGTGAACGGCGCCGGCGGCGGCGTTGGCCATCTTGCAGTCCAGATCGCGAAGTGGCAAGGCGCGAAGGTGATTGCCGTTGCTTCCGGCAAAAACGAGGCGCTTCTCTATGATCTCGGTGCCGATATTTTCATCGACTATACGAAGACGGCTGCCGAAGCAGTGGTGAGGGATGCTGATCTGGTGCTTGACGCCGTCGGCGGCGCGAATATGGAACGCTTTCTCCCCAGCATTAAGCCGGACGGCGCCCTGTTTCTCGTCAACCCGCTGGGTTTTCTAGGCCATGACGAAGCCGCACGGCGAAAGATCACCGTCTCAACGACACAGGTGCGTTCGAACGGTGCGCAATTGGCAGAGGCCGGTCGTCTGCTCGATGATCGCTCCTTACGAGTGGTGATCGACAGCACCTATCCGCTGGCCGAGGCATCGACAGCGCATCGTCGTGCTTCAGAAAGTAGCATCCAGGGCAAGATCGTGCTGGTTGCCGCCTGATCACCACTTGACCAGTCAAGGCCCCGGTCGCTGAAGCTTGCAAACTCGCTGCCCAAGGATTTTGCGGTCGAATCGACCGGCCAATCGCTGCAAGAGCGCCAGTCTGGCGAACAGGCGCCTTTGTTGATGGCGTTTCGTATCTGGTCGTTGTCCTTGTGCTTACAGCGCTTTATGGAAGTCGCCACGTTGATTTCAAATGGTCACGTCTTCACTTTCAATTAGTCATCAACATAGTTTCAAACGGTCATCGGCGAACGGTTTGATGGCTCAAGCTCAATCAAATCCTGAATTGCAACAACCGATCGCCTCTTCTGATCCTATCAAGGGGTCGTCGGCAAAGGCGGTGCGGCCCTGCTTATACCCAGCTTTATCAAGGAAAATCTGATACACGCACGCTAGGCATTCTCTGCGAGAAAGATCTGGATGTCCGTTGAGATAGAGACCGCTTCTCCAGGCATTCTACCGAGGAGCTTTGCGATGGTCTCAACTGCCAGGCGTGCCTCCAAAAGGGGTCTCTGGTCGATAACCGCGTTGATCTTTCTGGACTTTAGCAGCATCCGTCGATTGGGCGTGAGTTCGTGGGTGATGACCACTGTATTGTCGATTCGGCCAAGGCGTTGCAGAGCACTGACAATCGGCAAAGCACCCGCGGACAGATGATATATGCCTCGTAATCCCGGGTCATCCCGAAATGCAATCTCTACGACGCGGCCTGCTTCGTCCTGATTTTCTCCGGTCTCCAGAACCACGGCCAGACTGCATTCAGGATAACGCTCGGTCATGATGTCGCGAAACCCGGCTTCCCGTTCGCGATGGCCAGTGATATCGCGTGAGCCGGCAACCAAGACGACGCGGCCGCCTTGCCGTCCGAGGAAAAGGCCCATCAGGTCGCCAGCCACCCGACCGGCCTGCCTGTCGTTCGGCCCCACATAGGCGGCACGCCCGCAATCTGTGAGGTCGGTCGCCAGAGTAACCACCGGGACATTGCGCGACAGGAATGCTACGGCTTCTCGAACCCTGATATCGTCAGGGCTGGTGATGACGAGGCCATCATAGGAGCGACAATCGCGGACGGCTGCGGCGATCGCCGCCGGCTTTCGTGGATCGATGTGATGGACGAAGAATTGCACGTTCAGTGTTGCGTACATTCGCGATGCGAGATCGATACCCTCGCGCAAAGACGCGTGAAACGGGTTGACTGGCGGTTGGATAAGGACCGCGACGCGTAGCGCGCGTGAAGGGGTACGATCTAGGGCCCGGTCAATACCGAGCGCTCGTGCAGTGGCCAAAACGCGGTCTTCTTTGTCGGTACGCACGCCGCCACGGTTGTTGAGAACCCGATCCACCGTCGCGGTCGAGACCCCGGCTGCCTTTGCAACATCCGAAATGCTTATCTTGCGTGCAGTCATTTATCTCTCCGCCCGGTTTTCTGATTGAATCCCATCAAATTCCAACTTTGTAAATCGGAGATCTCCAGCTAAATCTCTGCGTCAGGGAGGGTCGCCCACCAAGTGAGCGACACCAGGGAAGGACCAGAATATTATGGGTATAACAGTCACCACAGCACCGTGCTGCTGGGGCGTCGATGACGTGCGCAATCCAAACCTACCGCCGTGGGAAATGGTATTCGACGAAGTCAAGGCGGCCGGATATGGGGGAGTGGAGCTTGGCCCCTATGGTTATGTTCCGCTGAACATCGACATGGTCTCTCAGGCTCTGACAAGTCGAGGGCTCTATATCGTCGCCGGAACGATCTTCAATGATCTTGTCGCTGAGGAAAACCGCGATAGCCTGCTGCGCCAGACGGACGAGATTTGCGCTCTGATCACCCGTCTGCCGACGCCGCCGAAGGCGTCGGGCCAGCGATTTCCCGCACCTTATCTGACGGTGATGGATTGGGGACACGACGACCGCGATTATGCGGCGGGTCATTCCGACAGGGCACCCCGGCTCGATGACGCGGCATGGAACGGCATGATGGATAATATCAGGGCGATATCCGCTCTTGCCCGCGAGAAATATGGCGTTCGCGCCACCATTCATCCGCATGCCGGCGGTTACATCGAATTCGAGGACGAGATTGCCGGTCTCGCCATTGACATACCCCAGGAGGTCGCCGGTTTCTGCCTCGACACTGGCCATACCTGGTATGCCGGCATGGACCCTGTCCAAACCCTGCGCAAATACGCCGATCGTCTCGACTACATTCACTTCAAGGACATTGACAGGGCTGTCTTCGGCCGCGTGATGGGTGAGCACATTCGCTTCTTTGAAGCCTGCGCGCAGGGCGTCATGTGTCCCATTGGCAAGGGCTGTATCGATTATCCCGCCATTCGCGCCCTTCTTGATGAGCTTGGTTATGAAGGCTTTATCACCGTTGAGCAGGAGCGTGATCCGCGCAACGCGGGCGGTAGCCTCGCCGACGTAAAACTCAGCCGTGACTATCTCAAGTCGGCTGGCTTCTAACAATCCGGGACAGAAACCTCATGATTTACGGAACGCGTCAGACAAAACGACCTCTTCGCTGGGCTATGGTGGGTGGTGGTCGCGGCAGTCAGATCGGTTACATTCACCGCAGCGCCGCCCTGCGTGATCGCTACTTCGATCTGGTCGCTGGCGCCTTCGACCTCGATGCCGAGCGCGGCCGCGCCTTCGGTGTTGAACTGGGGCTCGAGCCTTCGCGATGCTACGCCGACTGGCGTGCGCTTTTCGCAGAGGAGGCAAAGCGTCCGGATGGGATCGAGGCAGTATCGATCGCAACGCCCAACAATACCCACTACGAGATCACCAAGGCTGCACTGGAAAGCGGGCTGCACGTTGTGTGTGAAAAGCCGCTGTGCTTCAAGGTGGCCGAGGCCGAGGATCTTCAGCGTATCGCCGCAGAGCGCGGCCGTATTGTTGGCGTGACCTACGGCTATAGCGGCCACCAAGTCATCGAGCATGCCCGCGAGCTCGTTGCTGCCGGCGAGCTCGGAGAAATTCGTCTGGTCAACCTGCAATTCGCCCACGGGTTTCACAACGAGGCTGTCGAGCTTCAAAACCCGGCGACCCGCTGGCGCGTCGATCCGAAATTCGCAGGCCCAAGTTATGTGCTCGGTGATATCGGTACACATCCGCTTTATATTTCCGAGGTCATCCTGCCCGACCTCCGTATCAAACGTCTTCTGTGTACCCGGCAGAGCTTCGTCAAGACGCGTGCACCGCTCGAAGACAACGCCATGACCCTGATGGAATATGACAATGGCGCGTTTGGCACCGTCTGGTCGAGCGCCATCAATGCGGGTTCCATGCATGGACAAAAGGTGCGCGTCGTCGGATCAAAGGCTTCGATCGAATGGTGGGACGAGCAGCCAAACCAGCTACGATTTGAGGTTCAGGGCGAGCCGGTACGCATTCTTGAGCGTGGCATGGGCTACCTGCACGCAAAGGCACTTGCCGACGATCGTATCGGTGCAGGCCATCCGGAGGGTCTCTTCGAGGCCTGGGCTAACCTCTACGACCGCTTTGCAATCGCTATGGAGGCGCGCAACGAAAACGATGGCGAACGCCTTGGGAGCCTTCGGTTTCCGGGAATTGCGGCAGGGGTTGAGGGCGTTCGCTGGGTTGAGAACTGCGTTCGTTCTGCCGATCTCGGCGGGGTCTGGGTCGATTATCGGTAGCGCGATGGAGAGAGCAGCACCATTGGCGCAGCCCCATAAATGATTGCCACCCACGCGACGTGGTCCAGCAAGCGATGCTTGTCCGCATCGACGCTCCCGTGAAGGGGCGAATTTATATTATCAGGAGGTTTTGATGAAACACGCACTCGATCCGCACATGATCCGTCATTTATCTCTGGAGGAAATTTGCCGAAAGACCGCCGAGCTGGGATACGACTATGTTGAGCTCTCACCCCGTCCGGACTTTCTCTCCTGGTGGACGCGTCCGAAGGTTTATCCCGAGAGGGTAAAGAGCTTCAAGAAGGCCCTCAAGGACCATGGGGTGGGCCTGGCAACGCTGCAGCCAATGTACCGCTGGGCCAGCCCATACCAAGACGAGTGGGAAACGGCGATAGAGAACTGGAAGCGTGCCATCGAAATTGCGGCAGAGATGGAATGCCCGATGTTGGTCTCGGAGTTCGGGCGAGGGGGATCCCCGGATCGAAGCCTGAATGACCGCAGCGGCTTGCATCGTCCGGAGACGTGTGAGGGGCAGTTTTTCCGTGCGATGGATATCCTCGTGCCAATTCTGGAGCGCGAAGGGCTGATCCTCTCGCTCGAAGCGCATCCAGAGGACTGGATTGAGGAAATCGCCCCTGCCATCGATATCATCAAGACGATCAATTCAAAGGCTGTAAAGGCATCGTTCATCGCGCCCCATACCTTCTTCTACGGTCCCGACATGGTTGCTAACCTGCGAGTGACCGAGGGGCTTCTTGCACATGTGCGCCTCGCAGACACCTATGATCATAACAAGTCTTCGCAACTGCGCTACATTGTAAATCCGCCTGGAGCGAAGGTGCGCGTCCATCAACACACCGACTTCGGCCAAGGTGAGATCAACTGGGAAGTATTCTTCTCAACTCTTGCCGACATGAAATTCGACGGTGTCCTTTCAAATTGCGTTTTCGCGTGGGAGGACCGAGCCGAAGACAGTGCCCGTTTCATGCTTCGTGAGACACAGATGTATGTGAACAAGTACTGGCCAAAGTAACTCCTCCGCAATCGCGGAGTGGTCGAAAAGGCCCTGCGATGTGACCAGGTTTTTGTGGCTCGACCAGATCAACCGGCCTTTCGATGCTATCCCACAGTCGCGAGATCGTTCACTGGGCCACCTCTGGTACGAGCGCCTTCAACGCGGAGAAGGCCTTCTCGATTCGACAGAGGTCCGGGCTGACTGTGAATGGCGCATGATTGCGCCACGCTTGCCCAACGAGCCGCGAGGCCGAGAAGCGGCAGCTATTGACGGGGCATGGGGTCGGTACGTTTCAAGAGCTTTAATTGGACGCATTCATTGCGGCTCGCAAGGTATCGTTGATGCGCTCTTGCCAGCCCGGACCGTCGGCTTGAAAATGCGCGAGCACATCGCTGTCAATCTTCAATGATACAAGCTCCTTGGTGTTAGGAATTGCAGGCCGTTCAACGGCCGGCGCTGCGACCTTCTTTGCCGGTTTGAACAGCGCCTCGGCTGCGTCTTTCGGATTGGACGGTCGTCGGGGTGTTGCCATGGTCATGTATCCTCTTGTGTCGTGCGCTCGAACAGCGCAGCCTGTCAGTTTCTGTTTGCAGGCTGTATGTCAAACACAGCGGTGGTCGCAACCCACGTGTAGTGGTTAGCCGGAAGAACGTAATCGCTGCCGATAAACCGTCAGCCTCCCCCGCGCAATCTGGAAGAGATCGTGCACCGTTGTCCACAATTGCATCAGGAGGCCGCAGGTTCTTGTCAAGGTGTTAGCGCCCCTTGGCGAGATACACACCCTTCGTGTTGACCTATTCTCATGCCCTTTCCGCTGGCGGAGCGTTTCACTCCCCTGCCGCCACTCCCTCGCGTCGTGGATCCGCGCTGCCGATCAAACCCTCGGCGGTTATCTCGATTGCATGCAAACCGGAATTCATCTCGCCCGGTTTCACCTCGTAACCCAGCGCCTTCAGTGGCCCTGCCAGACCTTCCGCGCTTGTACCGGCCTCGATGTCGTAGGTGCCGAAGCGGTTGATGAGATGCGGCTGGGAGACGATCGCCTCTACAGGCATGCCCCAATCGATATAGGCGATCAGCGCCTGCGCTACATAGCCGATGATCTGGCTGCCGCCCGGCGAACCGATGGCGAGCAGCGGTTTGCCATCCTTCATCACGATCGTCGGGGCCATGGAGGAGCGCGGTCGTTTGCCTGGCTCAACGCGGTTGGCGATCGGCAGACCGCCATCATGGGTCTTGAAGGAAAAGTCCGTCAACTCATTATTGAGCAGGAAGCCGTTCGTCATCAGACGCGAGCCGAAGCCGCTTTCGATCGTTGTCGTCATCGAGACCACGTTGCCGTCCTTGTCAACGATGACAAAATGGCTTGTGGAGGGCAACTCGATCGCCGCATCCCGGCCGAAAAGCAGCGCGTGGTCCCATTCCGGCTCGCCGGCCTTGACGGCATCGTTGGTCAACGCCTTATCGCCGTCGAGCAGCTTTGCCCTCCCGCCCAAATAGGTCTTGTCCAACAGGCCCTTGATCGGCAGCGGCACGAAATCGGTGTCAGCGACGTAACGCTCGCGGTCGGCGAAGGCGAGACGCTGGGCGTCGCCGATAATGCGCCAACTGTCGACATTTTTTGGCCCAAGCGCCTTGAGATCAAAATTCTCCACCAGACCAAGCGTCTGGCCGATGACGATTCCGCCCGACGACGGCGGCCCCATGCCGCAAACGTCAAGAGCACGATAGGCAAAGCAGACCGGCTCGCGCTCGACGACCCGATAGTTGGAAAGATCGGCCAGCGACAGCACGCCGGGATTGTCGGCCGCCTCGCGCACAGTCTTGACGATCGCCTCGGCAATTCGCCCTTTGTAAAAGGCATCGGCGCCGCCTTTGGCGAGCGCCGCAAGCGTCTCGGCATAGGCCGGGTTCTTCAAAGGAACGCCGGCCCGCAGGGCGGCCCCGGAGGTGTCAAAGAAATAGGACCGGGGTTCTGTATATTTCTTCAACCGGTCTCCCTCGGACGCGATCAGGGAGGCAAGACGCGGCGACACCTTAAAGCCCTCGGTAGCCAGCGTTTCCGCCGGCTTCAGCAGGCTTGCCCATTCGGCCTTTCCATAGCGTTTGTGGGCTTCCTCCAGAAGTCGCACCGTTCCCGGCGTGCCAACAGAGCGGCCGCCGACCACTCCGTCCATGAATTTTAGCGGTTGACCCTTGTCATCCAGGAATAGCTTCGGTGTGGCTTCCATCGGCGCCGTCTCGCGGCCGTCAAACGTGGTCAACTTGCCGCTTTTTGCGTCGTAATAGACCAGGAAGGCACCCCCACCGAGACCGGAACTCTGCGGTTCAACGAGGCCGAGCATGGCCTGCACCGCCACCATTGCATCGATGGCGTTACCGCCCCTGGCAATCACATCACGCCCTGCCTCAGTCGCCAGCGGATTGGCCGCCGCTACCATGAAGCTTTTTGCCTCGATGCGTTTGGCAGTCGCAATATCGGTCGCTTTTTCGGGCGCCACCGTGTCGGACGCCTGCTGCGCGGAGGCGACTGCGGTGGAAAACATCAAGGCGAAAAATGCCTCACCGAGAAATTTCATTTTCATCAGCCAAATCCTCCAGCGACGTACAACTCGTTAATGTAGCAGGGCATTCAACTGAGCCAGCAGGCAGGCCGAACCTTTATCGACCACGGCACGGCCACTTTTAGAACTCTTCCTTCACTGCTGCAAAGCTTCGGCCTTCACCGGTATTTCAGCCCCGTCCGTTGGCTCGCTCCGCTGTTAAGCGTCTGTCTGGCGCGCCGCTCTTTTTCGGCACTATGGTGGCTGTCTCGCCGCATGTCCATCATGTCGAAGGGGCGACCTGTCGTTGGAAAACGGAAATCTGCTCATTTCCCATCCGACAAGCCTTTCGAGTTGGTATATTGCGGCGGACTTCTCTGCCTTCTTCAGGAAACCGGGAGGCAGGCTCGTATTATTTTTCCGACAGTATAGATGGGCAGTTTGGTGTTCATCCAAGCCACGAGCTGGAGGTAATGACATAGGACGGGCGCAAGGGCAGTAAATGCAGGCGCTGTTGTCTCCACGCATCTGCCTTAATAACGGCGTCGCCGGTTCGGATCCTTTCAACTGCGTGGATATGCCAGCGGCAGACCGCTATCAGGATGGCGCATAACGCCCATTCGCGTCTCGTAGATTGCTTGCAGTTGATCCGGGGCCACGATGTCCTCTGGTCCTCCACGTGCAATGAGTTTTCCACAATGAAGTGCCAGGATTTCGTCACAAAAGCGAGCCGCCATGTTCACGTCGTGGAGCACGACGATGGCCCCAAGTCCACGCTCGTCAACGAGCCGGCGAACAAGCGTGAGAATGTCGATCTGGTGGGCGATATCAAGGGCCGAGGTCGGCTCATCAAGGAGGAGACAATCGGGGTTTTGCGCAACGAGCATCGCGAGCCAGACGCGCTGCCGCTCCCCACCTGAAAGCGTGTCGATGAAGCGGGCGCGATAACGCGCAACGTCTGTCAGCCTCATCGCTTCCTCCACCCTCGTCTTGTCCTCGGGGCCAAACCGGCCAAGAGCGCCGTGCCATGGATATCGTCCGAGCGCGACTAGCTCGCTGACAAGCATACCTGCAGTATCGGGCGCCTGCTGGGGCAAATAGGCCACCTTACGAGCGAACGGCCTGCTGCCCCATTCATGCAAGTCTGTTCCATCAAAGGAAATCTTGCCAGCACTGAGTGGATTTTGGCGGGCCAGGAGCTTGATCAATGTCGACTTGCCAGAGCCATTGTGCCCGATCAGGCCGATAATTCGCCGTGCTGGCAAACTTATTGTCAGTGGTTCGAGCAAAACCCGAGTTCCGACAGAGAAACTGGCCCGCTCCAACTCAAAAAGGGGTATCCTCGAGATGGTTCTCGTTCTGCTGTCTTTGGATATCTGAACCAAGGCTGTTACCTCATTTTAGAACCTGGGGCTTTGTCTGCCCCGCGAGCGGATCACCCACAGAAAGTATGGCCCCCCGATAAAGGCGGCGATAACGCCTGCGGGAATCTCATAGGGAAAGTCGGCAGCCCGTCCCAACCAGTCGGCTGAGATCATCAGCGTTGCGCCGACCGCGCTCGCCGTGAGAAGCGTCAGGATTTGGCCGCGTGCCCCGGCCGCTCGGGCGATGTGCGGTGCCATCATGCCGACGAAGCTCAACGGGCCAACAATTACGGTCGCAGCTCCCGTCAGGACGGCAATGAACAGCAAAAGCACGAGGCGGGATCGCGCCGGATTGAGTCCAAGAGAGCGTGCAGTGCTGTCCCCAAGCGCCAAGACCTCTAGCGGGCGGCGCAAGAGTGGCGAGATGGCCAGCCCGATCAAAACCAACGCTGCAGCGATGCTCGCGACGAAGCTGGTTGCACGAAAGGTAGGGCCCATGGTCCACGCCAGAATGTAACTTGCGCGCGGATCGCCACTGGCGACAATGAGCGAAATTATCGCAGTCGCGAGCGCACTGATGGCTATGCCAGACAGAAGAACAGGTCCAGGCGCATAGCTTTTCCCTTTTGCCACAAGCAGAATGATCGCAAACGCAGCGATTGCACCGGTTATGCCGCCGGCAAGCGGCAAAATAGGCGACGCCATTCCTCCGGCGAAGAAAGCTGCGATGATCCCCAGTCCGGCTCCGGCACTGATACCGAGCCCTTCCGGGCTCGCTATGGGATTACGCGTGATCGTTTGTGTGAGGGAACCCGCAATGGCCAACATTGCGCCGGCACTTGCCGAGGTCAGGACCCTTGGCCATCGACCGGCAAACAACACGGATGTTTCGACCCCGCCAGCTATGAAGCTCTCGGTCAGCGAGAACAATGCGATAACGGCAGCAATGGCAAGAGAACCTGGCAGCAAAAAGCAGCCTGCCAGAGGGTTCTCTCTTTGGTTCAGGGCATTGCTGTTAAGCTGGTCAACGGAGTGGGGCACATGTTTGATGAGCACCAACATCACTATGGCGCCGATGATTGCGGTGGCGGTACCCGTTGGCACCTCACCGACGACGGGCGCTCCAGCAAGCACGAGACTGTCAGCGAGCAGCAGGAGGCCGGCACCAAGCAGTCCTCCCCACAGCAGTCGTTGGCGGAGCGTTCGAGCGCCAACTATTCGGGCGAGGTTGGTGGCTGCAAGGCCGACGAACGCGATGACGCCGACGCGGGCTACAACAACAGCCGACAGTACGGTTGCGATAAACAGTACCACCGCGCGCAACCCGCCCGGAGACAGTCCGAGGCTGCGGGCATGGCTTTCATCAAGACCGATAACTGAAAGCGGTCGAAAGAACAGCAACAGCAGCGGTATCAGCACGATCATGCGCAAGGCCAATGCGGTCGCGTTGGAATAGTCATTCTGGATGAGTGAACCACTTCCCCAGATGAACACCCCTCGCAGATATTCGTGGTGAAACAAGGCTAGTATGACGGAGGCCGAGCCGGCGGAAAAGCTGATCACCATCCCACAGAGAAGGAGTGTCATCGGTGCGAAGTTTGAAGCTTTTCCCAGTCCCGCAACGAGTGTTACGGCGACGAGGCCGCCTACAAGCCCGGCTATCTCGCGCTCGCCTGCCGTAACTGCAACTGTAGAAAGGGAAAGAAGGGTGATCGCCAACTGAGCGCCAGAAAGTATCCCGAGCGTCGAGGGTTCTGCCAGAGGGTTTTTTAGGAGCTGCTGGAATATTACACCCGTGAAAGCAAGCGCACCACCAGCCAGCAGAGCGACGAGGAACCGTGGGACAATCGAGAAATAGACATAGATCTGGCCGAACGAAGCTGGATCCGGCTGCCATAAGGCCGCTGGAATGTCGGAGATCGCCACATAGTGACCAACGGCAAAGGCGTGGAGTGCGATCGCTGCCAGTGTGATGGTAAAGGCGAGGCGCGGTGGGGTGATGAAACGGTTTCTCATGCGATGCCGAGACTCTGCCGTAGGACTTCGGCAAACCGCATCGCTGATGGAAACGCGCCAAATACCCACGTGGGTGGAATCATCGATACACGACCATTCCGTACGGCTGGCAAGGCGTTCCATAGTGCGCTTTGCAAAAAAAGGCCCGGTGGACCCGGCTCGATGATGACCAGTCTTGCTTCAGGATAGCGCGCGATCGCCTCCAATCCCGCCGTTGCGAAGCCCCAGTTATTGGTCTTGCCATCCCATGCGTTGGCAATACCGATCCGTTTCAGGACATCATCGAACAAGCCACCTGCGCCGTAGATATCGATAAGCCTGTCATCCGTAAACTTGATGATCAAAAGGGCGCGCCCGTCGTAGTCTTTTGCGTTGTGAGCTATCGCGTTCAGTCTCGCGTAGGACATTTCCAAATAGTCTGTCGCACGCTCTTCCCTGCCAATGCGACGTGCAATCTCCTTGAGGGCGTGTTCTGCGGCAATCAATGGTTGCCGGGCGGGGCCGTAAAGCGGCAGCGCAAGGGTGGGAGCAATCGCGCCGAGACGTTCAGCAGAGATACCATACCCGGCTTGAGACACGATCAGCTCGGGTTTCAGGGCTCTTAGCAGTTCAACGTTCGGCCATGATCTCAGGCCAAGGTCGATCGTGTCTGTCGAAAGTGCAGGTGTTACAACGCGGTCACGGTAAAGAGGGGCTTCGGCAACAGCAAATGGCTTGTAGTCCAGAGCGAGAAGGCTTTCTGCCCAGCCCCAGTCCAACACGGCGAGCCGATGCGTTTCCGTGCTTGCTGTTGCCGTTGCTGGCAGGAAAACGGAAGCCAACCCGGCGGTGAATTGCCGCCGCGTCAGCCTGTAATCACGACGTGGGTAACGAGCGTCAGACACAATCCTACCAGCTATACTTGAGAGTAGCGTAGACGGTGCGACCCTCGCCCCAATAGCATCCCGTTGCAGCAATGCAGGTCGAGACATACTTGCGGTCGAATATGTTGCTGACATTCAGCGACGCCTTCAAACCTTCCAGCTTCGGGTCCGCCTTGCCGAAATCGTAGCGAACGGCAGCATCAAATACGGTGTATGAGGGGATGTCGAATTTGTTGGCATTTTCTCCAAAAGTCTGACCGGTGTAACGGGCGCCACCGCCAAAGCTCAGACCATCCCAGATGGTCGATGTCTGCAGTGTGTAGTCCAGCCAAAGCGACGCCTGCTGGCGTGGGACAAAGGCAAACCGATTGCCCTCGTTGCTGATACCCGTAGCATTCGGATTGGCTTTGGTGATCTCGCTGTCGGTATATGCATAAGATGCCAAGACAGAGAATGCGTCTGTGATTTCCGCCTTGCCCTCAAGTTCGACACCGCGCATCCTGACTTGGCCCGTCTGCACACTGTAGTTCGTGAATCCGGGGGTCGTATCTGGCGACAGGACATTGTCCTGCGTGAGGTGATAGGCAGAAAGGGTGACGAAGCTGTTGCTACCGTTGGGCTGGTACTTGACCCCAACCTCGAACTGTTCGCCGGTAGTAGGCTCGAAGGCGTTACCCAAACGGTCGGTGCCGCTGGCCGGATTGAAGGAGGTTGAGTAGCCGGCGTATGGCGACAAACCGTTGTCAAAATTATATACGAGGCCGGCCCTCCAGGTAAACTTGCCGTCTCTCTGATCGACCTGATTGTCAGCGACGCTCGTCCGGGTCCTCGTATCTGTATTTGCCCAGTCGTAGCGGCCACCGAGCGAGAACACGAAATTGTTCCACTCCATCTGATCCTGAGCGTAGAGCCCGGTCTGGCTGCGGTCCTGATCGATCCGTGTTGCGATCGGCGGGCGCGTGATCGCCGTTGCGCCGTAGATGGGGTCAAGTCCATTGAAGGGAGTGAAAATCGGGGAAAGCGCGGACTCTTCGTAGCGGCTGCTTTCGTAGGAATAGTCGAGGCCGAACAATGCGGTATGAGCGACGTCCCCCGTTTGGAAATTTCCGATCGCTTGATTGTCGACGGTGACGGCGCGGGCACTTTCGGGAAACGCCCAGGCATATCGGTAAAAGGCCGTGGGATTGCAGGCTGCCGGGCAATAGGGCTGAACGCGCTGAGTGTCCGTTCCGATATAGGAGTAGCGAAGGTTCTGTCTGATGGTCCAGGTGTCATCGACTTCGTGTTCGAACTCGTAACCGACAGATGCCTGGTCGCTCTTGTAGCGGTCGTAACCAGGTTCTCCTGGGAATGCACTGCGGGGCAATTCCGGATACATGCGGGTATAGAGTGTGCCGTTCGCGGGAAGCGCCGGCGCTCCGCCGCCGCCGGGAGAGTCGATGTGCTGATAGCTACCGTAAACCGTCAGTGATGTTCCCTCATCCGCCTTGAAAGTGAATGAAGGCGCAATATATCCCTTCTTCTCGCGCACATAGTCATACTGGGTATCGGTCAACCGGCCGACGCCGACGATGCGGTAGAGGAAACTGTCATCGTCACCAGCGCCACCGCCGAGATCGAACGCTGTCTGTATACGCTTATCGGTGCCGAACTGCATCTCCACTTCATTAAGAGCAGTTGCGCTCGGCCGTTTTGATACCATGTTGATCAGACCGCCGGGATCGCCCTGGCCATAGAGGACCGATGCTGGACCCTTCAGGACTTCGGCGCGCTCGAGGCTGAACGGTTCGACACGTGGCTGGGCATAGCCGCGCGATCCAAACGGTAGGCGCAGGCCATCCAGATATCGACTTGGTCGAAATCCACGTATCGTAAACCAGTCATATCGGGAATCGTCGCCATATTGGCTGATGACGCCTGGCGTATAGCGAAGAGCCTGGGTCAGCGTGGTCGAACCTTGAGCAGCAATCTGGTCTTTCGTTACAACATTGACGGCCTGTGGAGTGTCTTTGAGTGAGGTGCCCGTCTTCGTCGCTGTGGCGCTCTGTGTGGCGACAAACCCCTCTACAGGCCCACGAGCGTTCTCTCCCTGCACAACGATGGGCTCAAGGATTGTCGCGCCAACCGCACTGGCGCTTGACGAGGAGTTTTGCGGGTTGATCAAAAGGACCGTATTTGCGGTCGTAAATCGGAAGGTCAGGCCTGTGCCCGCGAGAAGACGTCTGAGCGCGCCCTCAGCCGAGAGATTTCCGGCTGTACCGACGCTGCGCAGGTTTGCCGGCAGAGGACCGTCAAAAGCGACATCGATACCGGTCACCGATGAGAAGCGCACCAGCGCAGCCGACAGGGGCTGACCGGAGATCGCAAATTCGTAGCTCTTGGCGGTCTGAGCAACTGCTCCTGTTGACAAGACGACGGTGGTGAAACTGGCGCAGGCCGCCAACAACATTATACGGTACAGTCTCATGCGAAAGCCGCCGGCTTGGTTTTTATGTGTCACTCGTTTTGCCCCCTGCAAACGGACCAATACCCGAGCATTTTCGGGCTTCTGAACAGGGGACGTTTCAGCTTGGAAAAAACCTCGGTCGATTTTCTGATTTTTTATTGCGGATAGATCAACGTCAGCAAAGGCGAGTAGCTCGCAATACGGATAGGCAGGCCGTGCTCCAGACTTTCCAGTATCCGACCGGCCCTGCGCACGTCCACGATGATGCTGATCGGCCGGCGGGCCAGGGCTCTGTCCATGACAATCATCTTGCCGTAGCGCCATTTTGACAGGGCAGCAACGACATCCTCGAACGGAGCCGAGATGAAAACGAGCCTTCCGCTTCGCCACGAGAGTCTCGTCTCAATATCCGTCTGTGATGGCACCGACAGTTTGTCATTGGCGAAAAGCACGGACTGCCCCTCCTGGACGATCCGCTCTTGGCTCAACGATGAGACCTTTACCGTGTGTTCTGCAACCGCGACGACGATACCTTCCTCATGCATCCCAACGGAAAACTGAGTGCCAAGCGCTAAAGCTCTGAGGTCCTTACAATCAACAGAGAACGGTCGAGCAGCGTCCCGCGCGACGGTGAAAAACGCTTCGCCTTGTTGTAAAATGACGTGTCGCTGGCCCGCCGTGAAATTTAACGATATGGCGCTCGCCGTCGACAGTTCGGCAACCGATCCGTCTGGCAAGGAAAAGCGCGCGGTCTCTCCGACGCCTGTCCGGTAATCTGTTTGCTGCCTTAAATATGCGTGCGTCCCAAGCCCGGCGGCGGTCAGGATAGCAAGTGCACCGCCGGATTTCAGGATTTTTCGCCGTCTGACAGATGCAGGGCTTGATACCTCTGGCAGGGCCGAGGCTCCAAGCCACAAACGTTCCAGTTCGGCATAGGCTCCTGCATGGGCCGGGCTTTGTTCGAGCCAAACCCTGAAATTGGCACGGTCGAGTGGTGTCGCGCTGTCATCGAGAAGCAGCGCGAACCATTCGGCCGCACGGCGTGATATCTCTGGATCATTGTCAGGACAGTGCTCCTGAAGGGAAAAATCCTGCATCCGCCGCCTCATTCTTAGCCGCCATGCGACTTTTAGCGCTCGTAGTTGACCTCTGCACGCAACCGCTCAAGCGCCACGACCATGTGACCAAAGACCGTTTTGGGCGATATTCCCAGTCGTTCGCCAATCTCGACATATGTCAGGCCGTCAATACGAGCGAGTATAAAAACCTGCTGGGCGCGGGCAGGCATGTGTTCCAGTGCGGCCTGAACGCGAAGCAGTTCCTGACGGCTGATGGTAGCTGCTTCCGCAGATGGTGCGGGATCACGAATGGATTCAAGGCCTTCGATCCCGTCCACAAAGGGGGCAATCTTGCGGCGGCGTTCGTGATCAAGCGCAAGATTGCGGCCGGTAATCATGAAATAGGCTGCCAGGTCGACAACATCACGTAACAGGCCCGGCCGTTCCCAAAAGCGAAGAAAAGTATCCTGAAGGAGATCGGCAGTTGTCGCCGGGCAATGGACCCGACGGTAGATGACGCGCATCAGACGAGAGCGTACGCCCATAAAGGTCTCGAGGATTTCAGGGTGTTTTGCGCTTTCCATGAAAACGCTGCTACCATTGGCTCGGGATCAAATCAAGATAAGATGAAATTTGCAATCAAGTTTTTACGCCGCCAAGCGCTTGCGTATTGCAGCCGATTTGATCGGCTCGCCATTGATGCTTGTGATGCCCAGCAGCAATCTGCTCTTCGCAGAGCCTTCCCCGTACCCGGCGAAGGCGGAACCGACGCCATGCCGAATGTCACAGCTTGGCGTGTTGCCAGGACCAGATCTTGTTCCGACCCCTTTTTGGCTACCGCGAATACTGATCTGTGGACGCCGGCCTATCGAAAGTTGGATATGGGAAACCAGACTCGTGCCGCTGCCTTGGGCAAGCGGATGCTTCTATAGGTTGCAACCTGGGCGGCCGGGTGAGAGCCCGCATAATAACCAGATGCCATTTAAAAGGCACAGCTGATACGAAACGATTGAAATTTAGCTCTGTAGTTTTTCGTGGACGAGTTTTTGCGATTTCAACGCTGGCAGATGCCTATGATTTAGGCGATATCGAAAAATTTATTAATGCAATCTTAACGATGTTGCGTCGCAAAAAAACTTAGTGAACTATTTTAATACTGCGGGAGGAAAGGCTGTTCAACAAAACAGGAGTTGATATCATGCTGTTCCGCAATAGAGACAAAGAAGTGCGCCAAAGTGCGTCGGTGAAGCTGGCCTCCTATACTGTCCTTGGCGTTGTCGCCACGGTGTTTTCATCTTCTGTGTTTCCGCCGGTCTTCACATCCCAGACGAACCGCGCCCTCATCAATGCACCGGTCATTCCGCTGACGACACCGATCAGCGGTGTGGTAAAGATATCCGACAAGAACGGTAAGGCTGCTATTGAAAACGACAAGGTCGACAATACCACGCTTATCGGCCTGAAGGTGCAATTGGCAGCACTCGATAATGAACTTCGCCAGAAGAACGGAATTATTGGCGACTATGCAAGCCGCGTCGACGATTTAAACAGGGATCTTGCCAGTCAGCAGGCGGCGTTACTGCAAAGAACCGAATCTGACCTACAGGCAGCCAATGCAGCCTTGCAGATGGTGACCTATTCGACCCGAATTGCAAAAGCGGAAGCCACGCGAAAACAGAAGCTGATGGCGAAGGGGATGTATTCTGGAATCGGAGAGGATATAGCGGACACAATACAACTTGAAGATACAAAGCTGCAAGCTGCCAAAGTCGCCGTTGACAAACTCACCAAGGAAATGAACTTCGCGCGCCAAGGCATCTATATCGGCTCCGATTTGCAATCGCTGCAAAATCTTCAGCAGGAAATTCGCACACGGTCCGCAGATCTGCTGCAGATCCGGATGCAGATGACCACCATGCAGACGCGCAAAAGCGAGCTCGAAACGCTGGCATCGGCGGAGAGCGCACGTATTGAAAGGCTGACCCGCGCCGATCTTTCCATTCCACCGGGCACAACGCTCTACAAGCCCGTGGCTGCGACCGGCCGTGAAGTGGTTGCAGGCGACACGCTGGCGGAGGCGCTTGACTGCCGCAACGCTTTCGTCGTGGCGATTTTTTCAGAGCGTCAGGCACAGGCGCTTTCCGTCGGTTCTCGGGTGAAGGTGAGTTCCGATGCCTGGGCGGAAGAAACCGTTGGGGTGGTGGAGCGCTTGGTGCCGCGTACTACCGAACGTGTCGACCTCGATTATGCCGTGCCCTTTCCACCAACAGAGCGGCGAGAGCTCTACGCCTATATTCGCATGGACAGCAGCGCACAGGAAAAATTGACCGAGAACGGCGCCTGTTCGGTCGGCACGTGGGTGAGTGTGAGCCTGCCGCGCGAGTGGCTCGGCAAAACCCGGAACTATGTGCATGAAGCATCAGCCAGCCTGTTCCAGTTTGCAAAGACCTCCGTCAGCGAATTGCCGGATGTCAGGCAGGCCGCATGGGCACTGATCGAAACGTCGCGTGATACGCTATCCGCACACACTGGTATCGAGTGGCCACAACAGCGGCCGGACGTGCCTGGCCGGGCACATCAGCCCGATATCATCACCCAGCACCCTTTCGGCAATACGGATGCCACCGGAAAGGCACCGCGCACCCAATCCTGACACCCGCATGGATTGGACGGGCCCCTGCGGGAGTGCGATGCAAACCCGCAGGGCGACCCACCACCTGTTTAAGACACTCGAAGCAACCTCATTCACGCGCGGCTTGCCGCGCGCCTGACCAACCATGAGGATAAGTCGATGTATTTCAGCCCTGATGGCGATGTTCAGTCGGTACTCTACGTCAATCTTGTCATCGCCCTTTGCGCGATCCTGTTTACCATACTGGCCGACCCGCGAAGGGTCCTGGACCGGTTGGCCTTCAGTGCGATTATGCTGCTGTCTCTTGGCCTTTACATATTTTGGCGCGCCACCGATACGCTGCCACCCTTCGAGCTTTCTCTGGAGACTGCCTGGAACTACATTTATTTCACCTTCGAGCTGATCTCCGTTCTTTACGCCATCGGCTCGATCCTGATCCTGACGAGGCGGACGGACTGGTCTTTTCTGGCTGATAGAGGGGAAGCCGCGATTGCAACTAATCCCGATGCGCCACTCGTTGACGTCTTTATCTGCACCTACAACGAACCTTTGAACGTCCTTGAGAAGTCGGTTATCGCGGCCCAGGCCATGCAATATCCGCAGCTGCGTGTTTTTGTCTGCGACGACACGCGCAGGCCGGAAGTGCGGGACTATTGCGAGACGGTCGGCGTCAATTATGTGACGCGCCCGGACAATAGACATGCCAAGGCGGGAAATCTGAACAATGCACTTCAACACACCAATGCGCTGCCACAGGTTTCTGATTTCATCATGGTTCTGGATGCGGACTTCGCGCCACAGGCCAACTTCCTTCGTCGCGTAACCGGTCTTTTCGCCGATTCCAAGGTAGCGGTTGTGCAGACACCGCAATTTTACTTTAATTGCGACCCAATCCAGCACAACCTCGGCATCCGCAATTCCTTCGTCGATGATCAACGTGTATTCTTTGATGTATTCCAGCCGGCTAAGGACGCGGTCGGTTGCGCTTTCTGCGTCGGGACGAGTTTTGTCGTGCGGCGGGCGGCGGTCAACGAGCTCGGTGGGTTTCCGCATGATGCACTTTCCGAAGATATGCTGCTGACCTACCGCCTGATGGAGCGAGGTTACGTCACACGCTGGCTCAACGAAAAACTCAGTGTCGGTCTATCGGCTGAGGGCCTGCCAGAATATATCACGCAACGCACGCGGTGGTGCCTGGGCACCATTCAGATCGGCCTTCTGCGGACGGGACCATTGTGGCGTGGCAAGTTTACGCTGACACAAAGGCTACATTATCTGCACGGGCTGTTTTGCTGGCTGTCGAAGCCTTTCATCCTCTGCCTGTTGCTGGCACCATCGATCTACTGGCTGACAGGCGTTTCCGCCCTCCAGGCTGACGAGCTGATGTTCATGAAATTTGGACTGTCGTCACTGGCTTTGTTTTGGGCCTACTCCACCTGGATATCGGGAAAACGAACCCTACCGCTGTTCACCGAAGTGACGCATGCGTTGACCGCTGTTCCCATACCATCACGTTGTTTCAGGCTATGCGCAAACCCTTCGGACGTCCCTTTAAAGTCACGGAGAAAGGTGGTGACCGGTCACAGGTGCGCATTCACGGCCCCACAGCGCTATTTTTCGCAATCGTCACCGCCACCTCCGCGGTTTCAGTTCTGCTCGCCGTTTACGCATGGGACGCCCCTGTAGAATTTTCGGCGCGAGATTGTCTCAACCTCATCTGGTCGGCGGTCGCCATGGTGATTGCCTTCACCAGCCTCATCTGCTGCATTGAATTACCACGTGTCGACAAGGAAGAGCCGATCGGCGTGGATCTCGAAGGCCGTTTGCAGTGCGGAAACGAGGTGAAGGCGGTACGGATCGTGGCGCTTTCGACCGAAACCGCGACCCTGGCGGATTTCAACCGGTCTTATGCCGAGGCAGAGTCCCTGTATGTGCCCGATGTGGGCTGGTTGCAGATCGATGCAACGAAGGTCTCGCAAACGCCCGGCAAATTCAGTCTCACCCCTACTGCCGACCAGCATCGTGCAATCTTGAGGCTGCTTTTCCGCAATGCGCCCGAAAATGTCGCGGAACAGGGCGACCTCTTGAAGTCCATGCAGATGTTACTCGCAAGGGCCTTCAGCTGAGACATGCCGCGCGAACACGGGACCGTGCTCGACGTAAACCGCAAGCTAGAGGCGGGCTTGTTTGGAAAAGCGCCTACCAAATGGGAAACTCATGTCTGTCAAATCGATCATCGCGACAGTTCTCATGACCTGCTTCACAACAGGAGTGGTCGCTGGTGGCGATGGGCGCACCGGTTCCGGATCAGTTCGCGACCGCCTTGCTGTGAGCTTGTGTACGGGTCTCGTTGGGAAGATGGACAAATCCACCACCCCCTTCGTATTTCGGAGCTTTGAGCCTGCACCGGGCGGCGAAGCGCTTGATCCCGCTCTTTCAAATGCGGGTTTCACCTATGACAATGCCCTGGCGACGATTGCCCTTTTTTCCTGTGGCAACGATGCCGAAGCAAAAAGGGTTGCCGATGCGCTGCTGCTCGCCGTCAACAACGATCGCTATTACAGCGATGGCCGCCTGCGCAACGCCTACCGTTCCGGCCCCGTTGCGAACGAAAACGATGCTATGCTTTTGCCCGGTTTCTGGAGTGAGGCCAGCAAGACGTGGGTCGAGGATGACTATCAGGTGGGCAGCGCAACGGGCAACCTGGCCTGGGCGGCACTTGCGCTTCTCACTGCCAGTGAACGATCAAGCAATCCGTCGTATGTACAGGCCGCGACCAAACTCATGCGCTGGATCGATGCGCATACGGCGGGCGTCCGCGATATCGGCTACACAGGTGGCACATTCGGTCATGAGCACGCACCGGCCAAACTCGAGTGGAAATCGACGGAACATAATCTCGATGTGTATGCCGTTGCGGGTTGGCTCGCCGAAATTGAGGGAGCGCGCGCCTGGCAGGCGATGCGGGACAAAACACGCAAATTTCTTGATGCGATGTGGAATGAGCAGCAGGGACGGTTTTACGTCGGCAGCCTGCCCGGAAGCGACACACCCAACTCGAGCCAGTCCGGAATAGATTCCGAGCTCTGGCCCATTCTCGCCGTGCCGGAGTTTCGGGGCCGCAGTGGGCGTGTTCTGCACTGGGTTGATCGGCATTATGCGGTCGCGGGAGGTTTTGATTTTAACGACGATCGGGATGGTGTGTGGCTGGAAGGTACGGCCCAGGCCGCGCTGGCATTTCAGCAGGTCGGCGATGCCGAGCGGGCCGAGGCGCTGCTTGCCACCATCGCCGCACAAATATCTCCCGATAACCTGATCTACGCGACAGTCGGGGACGAACTGACGACCGGGCTGATGATCGGGCCGACCTCGACCTTTGCCGACTTCAAATATTTCAGGTTGCCGCATGTCGGGGCCACTGCCTGGGCAATCCTTGCAGCGAAAGGCTGGAACCCTTTTCTTAGAAAAAGCGGTTGTATTCGTCTTTGTGAGGGATAACTGTCCGTCTCGGCGGCAGCAGGAGGATATTGCTCCAGGCCGTTGCGCCGGAGATTGAAAACTGGGACGCATGACGCTGCTGAAAGCGGCGAAAAGCGTAAAACCGCAACGTTGACTGCCGCGCCGAATGCAATCTATTCGGTCGGAACCGGCGATGGAAACGCAGACTTAAGGACATAAAGATATCGTTATATGATGTTGACCGATGACGTGGCTTACAATATGGTCATCACGCCTAAGGTTCCCCAGTCGTTGCACGCAACGTGCCGGGGCTAAGAGGGAAGTCGGTGCTCCGTGTCATGCGGAAAAGCCGACGCTGCCCCCGCAACTGTAAGCGGCGAGCTGAAGTCCAATATGTCACTGGTTTACCCCGGGAAGACGGACGGAAGTGATGATCCGTGAGCCAGGAGACCTGCCTTTGGTGAAATAACGTCCACGGGCGGGGTGTCCCAGTGTGCCGTAGCAAAGGCTGCATTGTCGCGGCCTGTCTTGCTATGCGTCCGCAGACCCATGCCCCCAACTTTATAGGGGCACAACATGTCTCAGACCTGCATTTTTACGATCACGAGCGTACCCTTCGATGAGGACTATCGTCCTTCAGAAAATACGCGCATCACCACCAATTTCGCCAATCTGGCCAGGGGCGAAAAGCGGCAGGAAAACCTGCGCAATGTCATGCGCATGATCGACAGCCGCTTCAACGCCCTCGCGCACTGGGATAATCCCAAATCGGACCGATACTCGGTCGAGTTGGAGATCATTTCGGTCGACATGAGCTTCGATGTCGCGGGTGAAAAATTTCCCCTCATCGAGATACTGAAGACGACGATCATCGATCACAAAACCAGTGAACGTATCGACGGCATTGTGGGGAATAACTTCTCCTCCTATGTGCGAGACTACGACTTCAGCATTGTGCTGCCGGAGCATAACAAGAGCGTTCCTGCCTTCAGCATTCCGGCCGACTTCGGCGACCTGCATGGAAACCTGTTCAAGTCCTTTCTGCGGTCGGATGCCTACCGCTCGCACTTTCGCAAGCCGCCGGTCATTTGCATCAGCGCCTCGACCAGCAAGACCTATTACCGGACCGAAAATCATCACCCCGTGATGGGCGTCGAATACCGGCAGAATGGGTTCTCGTCCACCGACCAGTATTTCGGGAAAATGGGATTGCAGGTTCGCTACTTCATGCCTGCATGCAGCGTTGCGCCGTTGGCCTTCTACTTTGTTGGGGACTTGCTGGGCGACTACTCCAATATTGAGCTAATCGGCGTCATCAGCACGATGGAAACGTTTCAGAGAATTTATCGCCCCGAAATCTACAATGCGAACGCAGCAGCCGGGACATTTTACCAGCCCAACCTGAAGCACCAGGACTATTCGCTGACCCGGGTCATTTACGATCGCGACGAACGAAATCGCTTGGCGGTGGATCAGGGTAAGTTCACCGAAAAACACTTCATCAAGCCATACCGCGCCGTCCTTGAGCAATTGTTTGCTCACCGCCCCGCCTGAGCATCACTTAGAAGAGGTCCCATCGTGAAGAAACTTCTCCCCACATCGACCGCTGGCAGCCTGCCGAAACCCTCCTGGCTTGCGCAGCCCGAAAAACTGTGGTCGCCCTGGAAGCTGGAAGGCGAGGAATTACTGGAAGGCAAGAGAGATGCCCTGCGCCTTTCACTGGACGATCAGCAACAGGCCGGCATCGACATCGTCAGTGATGGCGAGCAAACACGCCAACATTTCGTCACGACTTTCATCGAGCACCTCGACGGGGTCGATTTTGCAAAACGCGAGACAGTCAGAATTCGCGATCGCTACGATGCGAGTGTCCCGACAGTCGTCGGCGCCGTGTCTCGCCAGAAGTCCGTGTTCGTCGAAGACGCCAAGTTTTTGCGCCAGCAGACCAAACAACCCATCAAATGGGCGTTGCCGGGTCCGATGACGATGATCGATACTCTCTTTGACGGCCATTATAAGAGCCGTGAAAAGCTTGCCTGGGAATTTGCCGGAATACTCAACGAGGAAGCAAAGGAATTGGAGGCTGCCGGCGTCGATATCATCCAGTTCGACGAACCTGCCTTCAACGTTTTCTTTGACGATGTGAATGACTGGGGTGTCGCCACTTTGGACAGGGCAATTGAAGGGCTGAAGTGCGAGACCGCCGTCCATATCTGCTACGGTTACGGCATAAAGGCCAATACGGATTGGAAAAAGACACTCGGGTCAGAATGGCGGCAGTATGAGGAAACTCTCCCCAAGCTGCAGAAATCCGGCATCGGTATGATCTCCCTCGAATGCCACAATTCTCATGTCCCAATGGATCTTCTGGAACTTGTTCGAGGTAAGAAAGTGATGGTCGGGGCCATCGATGTGGCAAGCGATACCATCGAAACCCCGGAGGAAGTCGCTGCAACGCTGCGCAAGGCGCTTAAGTTTGTCGACGCAGATAAACTTTGCCCCTGCACCAATTGCGGCATGGCCCCCCTGTCTCGTCGTGTGGCAAGAGACAAGCTGAATTCCTTGAGCGCAGGAGCTGAGATCGTCCGAAGAGAGCTCACTGTTTAGTTTTTTGATAGTCTGAACCTGCGGATGGCAGCCGTTCGCCGCCACCGCGCCCATCGCGACAAACGCTGGGAGACTTACGAATGGCTATAAGGTCACGGCGCGGATCATTCTGACGGCTTCGACGGATGTCCGCCTCTTGGCGCAAAGCCGCCAAGACGGCCTGTTCAAGCCGGCAATTCCGAAGCGCAGGACGTTGCCAGATTAGAAAATTTACACATTCATTCCCCATCAACTGAGGATGTGACGGTTTTCATCCTTTCAAGGCGTAAGACAAGTCGCTTGCCATGGTAATTCCGTCGCTATCCACCGTCCACGAACCCGTATACGTCAAATGGGTGCTGCTTGCTTTGCACTACTGCACTCGATATTCGCGTGGCGCGACACCGAACTGGTTCCGAAACGACCGGCTGAAATGCGAGAGGTCATTGAACCCCCATCGGAAAGCGATCTCTCCAATAGAGCCGCCACCTTTGGCACGGAGATCGTTCGCGCATTTTTGCAACCTTTGCCGAAGCAGAAACTGGCTAAATGTCTCGCCGTTGTCTTCCAGCAGTCGGTGAACATAGCGAACCGAAATGCGGAAATGTTCGGCTGCCTTCGCCGGTGTCAGCGCCGGATCTGCCGCATGCGAAGTGATGTAATTGATCAGGGAAAAAGCGAGCTGATTGCGCAATGTCCCCCTGGCTCGGTCTCCCTCGCGATCGGATACGCCGAGAACCAACGCAACCAGTTCCACCAAATGGTTGGTGATGGAAAAGGACGCGGCGGCGTCTAGATGCTCGGCATTCATCGCAATCGATGACAGATAGTCTGTCGCAAGACGCGCAAGTGGAGCACTGCTGCTTATTTTAGTGGCCATCAGTCTGTCGAGTTGCTTCAGAAGAGGCTGCAGAATTGCCTTGGGAATGCGGAACGAATGCTGGGTCCAACTGTCGCTGCAGTAGTCGTTGATATATGGCTCGGTCGAATCGACGATCGAGAAATCACCGTGCTGCAAAAGCGCTTCCCTGCCGTTCTGCATCATCCGGCAGTGACCTTCCACTTGTAGATTGAGGAAGTACACCTGTTCGGGCATTCGGCTGATTTCCTGCCTGCGGCGATGAATTTTTTGCCTGCTCGACGAAATTGTCGTGACGTTGATCGAGTTTAGCAGCTTGGCACGAACGTGGCCGAAAAACGGGGCATGCCCTTCTGTTGTCGAGTTCAAAGCGACGTATTCCTGGCAGAGCACCTCTTTCCAGAAAGGGAAACGGTCCTTCTGCGGCAATTCGGTTGCGTTCCAGACAGTCATTTCCAGCGCCTCCGTCAGCGACGATTGTCGCAATGGTGAGGCAAAAAACATGCCAAGCAATCATCGTCTGCTGGGACGATCGACCCGAACCTGGGCCATTCCGCAGTCTTCGGGCATGAAGATGATGAACACCTTTATGGCCAGTGTCACTTTGCGCACAGAAACTGTTCACTGTGAGCCAAGACGCATGTTGCGTTGCGGCATAAGCTTGTTTCCGGGAACAAAGACAACAAACAGGAGAAGCTATGCGCAAGCGTCTGATATTCAATTGTTTTACCATGAACGTCCCTTCGCACATCTATCATGGAACGTGGCGGCATCCGAAAAATGAACTGGCCAATTTCAACGATTTCGCAACATGGGCCAACCTCGTCAAGAAGCTGGAGCAGGGCAAATTCGACGCGATCTTCTTTGCCGATATCCTGGGTGTCGATCCCGCCTATGACGGGAAATGGGATACATACTTCCAGCAAGGCCTTCACATGCCTTGCAACGACACCTTCACGCTCTGCGCTGCTCTGGCAGGCGTGACGAAGGATCTGGGGCTTGTCTTTACGAGTTCGCTTCTTTCCGAACACCCATTCGCGTTTGCCAAGAAGGCATCGACCCTCGATCACATCAGCGGCGGCCGCATCGGCTGGAACATCGTCACGAGCGTGACCGACAACGCTGCACGGAATTTCGGCTTCGACAAGATCGTCCCCCACGATCAGCGCTATGACTGGGCGGATGAATACATGGATGTGCTTTATAAGCTCTGGGAGGGGTCCTGGGATGCAGGTGCAATGATTGCGGACCGGGAAAGCGGCGTCTTCAGCGACCATACCAAGGTGCACCGCATCAACCATCAGGGCGAGCGCTACAGGGTTCAGGGGCCGCATCTCGTCAGCCCCTCGCCACAGCGCACGCCGATGTTATATCAGGCCGGCGCGTCGAAGCGCGGAAGCCAGTTTGCGGCGCAGCATGCCGAAGGAACATTCGTCCTCTATCCAAATGTGAACGGAGCCCGTATCGGCATCGCGGGTACCAAGCAAGTGGCCAGCCAGGCAGGGCGGGGCCCTGACGATCTAAAGTTCATCCAGGGACTGTCCTTCGTCGTCGGCAGCACGATGGAGGAAGCAGAACGCAAGGCGAAGGAAATCGACGAATGGGTCAGCTATGAGGGGCTGGCCGCGCATGTCAGCCGCGACATGGGAGTCGATCTTTCAAACATGGATCCTGACAAGCCGATCGACGAGTCGGGCCTGGATGGATTGCAGGGTTATGCCCGCATGATCGAGATGGGCAAGCCCGAGGGCGAGAAGGCAACTGTCAAGGATCTGGCAAATGCACTCTCCTACAATTGCCGTATCGTGGGAACTCCCGAATCCATCGCGGATGAACTGGAGCAGTGGCAGGATGCAGGTGTCGATGGCATTAACATGATATGCCAACTTCACCCTGATACGTTCGTTGATTTTATCGATCACGTCACGCCGGTTCTTCAACAACGCGGGCTTGCACAAAGCGAATATGCGGAAGGAACGCTCCGCGACAATCTTTTCGGGCGGGGATCGCTTCTCCCTGAGAATCATCCTGGCGCTTCCTATCGGAGCGCATTTAGCGGGCAGTCCCTCGACGCTGCCGAGTAAGGCGCCACGGACCCGGCTTTGTCCGGGTCCTCATTTGTCCCTGATCGATGGATGGAAAAAATGTTGATAAATACTCTAGAGTGCGCGGATGCACTGAGTTTCAAAGATGCGATGGCGATGATGGCTGCTGCGGTGCAGGTCGTGGCAACGGACGGCAGCGCAGGACGTGCAGGCCTGACCGTCACCGCAGCATGCTCAGTCTGCCAGGAGCCGCCAAGGCTGCTGGTTTGCGTGAATACCAAGGCATCGGCGCACGCGGCCGTTCTAGACAACGGGCGGCTAAGCCTGAACATCCTTTCCAACGAGCACAGTGAAATCGCTGCGGCATTTGGTGGGAAAGTGCCGCCAGAGAAGCGCTTCGAGCTGGGAGAATGGACATCGGACGAATTGGGGCAGCCCTTGCTCGAAGGGGCATGCGCGCATTTCAGCTGTTCAGTTCACGAGGCGCTTCAATCCGGAACGCACACGATTTTTGTGTGTAACGTTCATTTCGCGAAGGGCAACAAGGGTCGCTCTCCTCTCTTGTATTTCGAACGCAACATGACGACGCTGCCGCTATTTGCATAGCGCCACACAAAGTTTCTTCCCGGCGGGTTTTTCCACGATTATCCTTGGGGTTTCAGTTAGGGTGAGGGAAGCAATAACAGGCGAGAAGGTGGTGGATTAAAGGTCGATCTCACCACCATTTTCGCAATAACACCTGTTTTCGATGGCTCAAGAATGGACGGATCAAGAGGACATAGACGTCCTACGACATGATCAACCCGCCATCGACATTAATTGTCTGGCCGGTGATGTAGGCCGCATCGTCGGAGGCGAGAAACGCCACCAGGGCCGCCACTTCGGCGGGCGTTCCGGCGCGGCGCATTGGAATGTTGCGCACCCATTCGGCCATGAGTTCGCCGGGCTTGTAGTCACCTAGCATCTGGCCCCAGACGCGGTCGTTATAATCCCACATTTCGGTGTGGATGATGCCGGGGCAAATGGCGTTGACGGTGATGCCTTCGGGCGCAAGTTCCTTGGCAAGACTTTGCGTCAGGCCGACGACGCCGAATTTTGAAGCGGCGTAGTGGGGGGTGTAGATGAAACCCTGACGGGCCTGGCCGGAGGCGGTGTTGACCAGGCGGCCCTTGGTGCCACTTGCGCGGAAGCGGCGAATCGCCTCCTGGCAGCACAGGAACGCGCCCTTCGTGTTGACGTCGAGGTTGAAATCCCACTGTTCCTGCGTCAGTTCCTCGATCCTGGAAATGGTAATGACGCCGGCGTTCTGGACCGAGATGGAAAGCGGACCGATTGCCTCTTCGGCTGCGCCATAGGCCTCGCGCACCGCCGCCGCATCCCGCACATCGAGGATCACGCCATGGGTGACTGAGCCGGTTTCGTCCGCCAGCTTTTTGGCGGCGTCATTGGTGTCCCTGTCGATAGAGGCGATGGCGACTTTCGCGCCTTCCTCGGCAAAACGGCGGGCGATGCCGTAACCGATGCCCTTGTTGCCTCCAGTCACGAATACGGATTGACCTTCAAAGCGCCTCATGTCTCCTCCTTATGGGATAACGGCTATGTTTATGTGCCGACCAGTCGTTCGGCGGTGAATTTGTCGGTGACGAGGACATCGATCACGCCGGTTCTGAGCGCACCGGCGATCGCCTCGGTCTTTTTCGAGCCGCCGGCGAGTGCAATGACGCGGTCGACATTGGAGAGGTTTTCCAGCGGAAGGCCTATGACCCGGTCATCGAGCGGTGTCTTGACGGGCTTGCCGTCCTTGTCGAAGAACCTGAGCGAAATATCGCCCACGGCGCCCGCCTGTGCGAGATCGGCAAGCTCCTTGGCGGAAAAGATATTGCCGGAACGGGCAAGAAGCTCCGATGGCTCGACGGCACCGACACCGACGATGGCGAGCGTGATCGAACCGAAAAGATCGATGGTTTCGCGCACGAAGGGATCGGCCAGCATCAAAAGCTTCGCCTCGCGAGAGGTGGCGACGCCGGGGACCGGCAGCAACTTCGGTTCGGCCTCCGTCAGTCGCGCCAGCCGTGTGGTGATCTGGGTCGCGTGCGTCTGCACGGAAGGATCGCCCATGCCGCCCAGCGTCTGGACGATATAACGCGCTTTGGCGCCTTTCAGCGGATGGATGTTTTCCACCATCTTGAAGATCGTCTGGCTCCAGCTGGAAACGCCGATGATCTCGTTTTGCGACAGCGTCACTTCGAGAAAATGCGCGGCCGCCTCGCCGATGCGGGCCATGATCGCGCCGTCGCGGTCTTCGCTGCAATCGACGACAATGGCTTCCGGCAGGTCGAAGCGTTCGCGAAGCTGTGCTTCAAGATCGCTATAGGTACCGGGCGGCGGAATGATGCTGGTGCGCACGATACCTTCCGTTTCGGCACGCTTCAGCATGCGCGATACAGTGGCCTGCGAAAGATTGAGATGTTCGGCAATCTCCGCCTGCCGCCTGTGCTCGCTGAAATACATCTGCGCCACGCGGGATATCATCCGAAGTTCGTTGATCCTGCCCATAAGCCCTCCAGGGTGAATTTTTATTCACCCTTACCCGACGTCACAGGTAACGTCGAGCGCGCAATCGCGTCGCGCCAGACGGCAAGCCGTTGCCTGCCGTCACTGGGCGAAGGCGCGATGGCGTTGCCGTGACTGTTGAGCGCGGCGATGGCGTCGAGATCGCTCCACAGACCGAGGGCGAGGCCGGCAAGATAGGCCGCGCCAAGCGCGGAGGCTTCCGGCGCGTCACGCTGGATGACGGGGTGGTCCAGCATGTCGGCAACGCATTGCATCAGGAAACGGTTCTGGCTCGGCCCGCCATCCACGAACAGCTGTCCGAAGCCGGAGGGCGACTGCGCGCGCATGGTCGAGAAGACGTCATAAACCTGAAAGGCGATGGAATCGGTAACGGCGCGGGCCATCTGCGCGCGGCTTGTGCTGAAATTGATCTGCGAAAATAGCGCGCGGCAATTGGAATCCCAATAGGGCGCGCCGAGGCCGACAAAGGCCGGGACGAAACCGGGGCCATCTGGCTCAGCGGTCGCGGCAAGCTCCACAAGAGAGGCGACATCGGGCAGGCCGAGAATGTCCGTTATCCATGGCAGGGAGGCGGCAGACACAAGAATATTGCCCTCGAACGCGAAAGTCGGCTTGCCGTGAAGCCTCCAGGCAACTGTGGTGGTGATGCCGCGCTCTGGCGCGATGAAATGCGGCAGCGTGGTCATCACCGATGAGCCGGTGCCGAACGTCACCTTGCCGTCACCGGGATTGAAGGCGCCGTGGCCGAAGAGGGCGGCGTGGCTGTCGCCGACGGCAGCCAGAATAGGCGTTCCGTCCTTGATGCCGGGAACACCTGATGTCACGCCGAAGTCGCCGCTGCTGTCGCGCGGGTCGGGCAGAGCGTTGATGTCGATGCCAAAAAGGTCACAAAGCTCTTCGCTCCAGACCTGCCGGTTGAGATCGAGCACCTGGCTTCGGGCCGCGTTGGAGGCGTCGCAGGCATGCACCTTGCCGCCGGTCAGGCAGTGGATCAGCCAACTATCGATGGTGCCGAGGCGAAGGCTGCGGCCCTGCGGCGCGCGCTCCAACAGCCAGCGCATCTTCGCGCCGGGAAACATCGGGTCGATGGGCAGGCCGGTCAGCGCCATGACACGTTCGGAATGTCCCTTGCCGATGAGATCGGTGCATTCCTGTGCCGTGCGGCGGCATTGCCAGCTCAAGACCGGGCCGAGCGGCTTGCCGGTTTCACCGTCCCAGATCGTCACAGATTCGCGCTGGTTGGAAATGGCGATGGCTTCAACGCTGACCGCAGAGGGTGCCGATGACAGGCAGGCGGAAATCGCTTCGCGCACCGAGGCCCAGATACGGTTCGGATCCTGCTCCACCCAGCCGGGCTGCGGATAGGTGATGCCGACCGGCGATGAACCGCGCGCCAGCAATTCTCCTGTTTCAGAAACGAGAATGGCCTTGGAATTGGTGGTGCCCTGATCGATGGACAGAATAGCGCGCATCACTTGAGTTCTTTCGTCGGCAGTTTTTTCGTTTCAGCCTTGCGGTGGTTAAACGACGATATTGCAAAAGGGCGTCGCCGCGCATCCGAAGACACGCGACGACCCTGGGAGGAAACTTACTTTCTCTTGAGCAGCGCTGCCGCAGCCTCCGCGATGGCCGCGGGTGCCATGCCGAACTCATCGAGCAGCCATTCTGCCGAGCCGGTATGGGCAAAGACGCCCGGAACGCCGAGGCGCTTCATCGGCACGGGGGCATGATCAACCACGACTTCGGCGATGGCAGAGCCGAGGCCGCCGAAGATCGAATGTTCTTCGGCCGTCAGGATTGCGCCGGTTTCCTTCGCTGCGGCAATGATGGCCGCCTCGTCGATCGGGCGCACGGTTGCCATGTTAAGCACACGCGCCTTGATGCCACGACTGGCCAGAATATCGGCGGCCTTGACGATGCGGTGTGTCAGCGTGCCATTGGCGATCAGCGTTATGTCGGAACCTTCGCGCAGCAGGTTGGCGCGACCGAGTTCAAAGACGTGGCCATCAGGCAGAAGGTCCGGCACGCCGACGCGTGACAGGCGAAGGAAGCAGGGGCCGGCATAGGCCGCAGCCCATTTGACGGCGGCGGCCGTTTCGATGCGGTCGCAGGGGGCAATGACCGGCAGGTTCGGCAGAACGCGGGTCCAGGCGAAATCCTCGATCGAGTGATGCGTCGGACCCAGTTCCCCATAGGCCATGCCCGAGGAGATGCCGATGAGCTTAACATTCGCGTTGGAATAGGCGAGGTCTGCCTTGATCTGTTCCAGCGCGCGACCGGTCAGGAAACAGGATGCGCCGCAGACGAAGGGAAGCTGGCCGCCATTGGCAAGGCCGGCACCGACGCCCACCATGTTCTGTTCGGCGATGCCGACATTGACGAGGCGCTCGGGGAATTTCGACTTGAAGCCGCCGAGCTTCGAGGAGCCGACCGAATCGTTGCAGACGGCCACGACCCTGTCGTTTGCGGCGGCCAGCGCTTCCAGCGTTTCGGCGAAGGCGTCGCGGCAATCATAGAGTTTGGCGGCGGTTACGGGCGCGTTCATTACAATGCCTCCGAAAGTTCTTTGACGGCAATTTCGTATTGTTCCTTGCTTGGAACCTTGTGGTGCCAGTCGACGCGGTCCTGCATGAACGAAATGCCGTGACCCTTGTTGGTGTGCGCGACGATGCAATGCGGGCGGTCGCCGCGATGTTCGAGCGCCGGGACGATCTCTTCCATCGCGTTGCCGTTGATTTCGCTCACCTCCCAGCCGAATGCTTCCAGCTTGGGGCGAAGCGGCGCGACGTCGTTTGTTTCCGAGATCGCAGCACCCTGCTGGAAACGGTTATGGTCGATGATCAGCGTCAGATTGTTAAGCTCGAACTGCGCGGCTGACATGATGGCTTCCCAGTTGGAGCCCTCCTGCATCTCGCCATCACCGGTCATGACATAGGTATGGTAATCCGCTCCCGAAAGCTCGGCCGCCTTGGCCATTCCGACGGCAACTGGGAGCCCGTGGCCAAGCGGGCCGGTATTGGTCTCGACCCCCGGCACCTTGTTACAGTTGGGGTGGCCATTGAGGCGGGAATTGGGTTGCAGGAAGGTCGAGATTTCCTCTTCCGGGATAAAGCCACGTTTGGCGAGCGTCACATAAAGCGCGCAGGCGGTGTGGCCTTTCGACAGCACGAAACGGTCGCGGGCAGGGTTCTTCGGTTCGTCCGGCCAGATGCGCAATACGCGGAAATAAAGGGCGGTCATGATGTCGATCGCCGACATTTCGCCGCCGATATGGCCGGCACCCGCTTCGAAAACAGCCTGGACGTCGCGAAGGCGAATCTGGCGCGCAATGCGCTCTAGCTCTGTGGGCTGCATGGGATCCTCTTCAAAACATGCGTGTGAATATTTATACAGCTGTTCATATAATTGCAGACGTGGCGTTTCTGTCAAGCCGGAATTGTGAATTGTCCTGTTTCAATCCGTGCCGATTATTTCTGTCGCTCCATTTGCACTGATGATGAAGCGCACCTCCCCGCCTCATTCCTGGGCTCGTAACAGGAATCTGCTCAGCCCAAGCCCTTGGGGTGAAAGGGCTCTCCTTGCCACGCAGACGCGCTTGCGCTGGATTTCTGCGATGTGCACCGGAACGAGATGGGAGGCGCAGGTCTGCCGCCATCCCATCACCCGCAAGGCCCGTCCCGCCCTCCAAGCCTATTGACAAGTTTCTCTCAACTGGCTTATGCATGTTTCACCGAGCATGAATAATTATTCTAATCGGTTTAAAAAATGCAAGATAGCCACTGGGAGGAGCCATGTCCGTGCTTGAACGCAATGAGGGGGTTACGCACACCAGAAGCCCGCTTGCCTGGCTAAGCGGTGCGACCGGACCTCTTTTGGGCCTGCTGTTGCTGTGTGTCTTCCTGACCTTCACCAGCGAAAATTTTCTGTCGCTTCGAAACGGTCTCAACATCCTCGACCAGATCACCGTGCTCGGCATCATGGCCGTTGGCATGACCTTCGTCATTCTGCTCGGCGGCATTGACCTGTCTGTCGGTTCGGTGCTGGCGCTTTCGATGATGATCATGGGCTGGACAGCCAATGTCGCGGGCATGCCGATGGGCATGGCCATCGTGCTGGCGCTCATCGCATCCGCAGCCTGCGGCCTTGTCGTCGGCGTTCTCGTCACTGCCTTCCGGGTTCCGGCCTTCATCGCGACGCTTGCCATGATGTCGGTGGCGCGCGGCCTTGCCAATATGATCACCGACGGTCAGCAGATCGTCGGTTTCCCTGACTGGTTCATGATGCTGGCCATCGACCGCCATTTCGGCGTGCTGACGGCGACCGTGCTGCTGATGCTGGTCGTTGTTCTGGTGTCGTTTCTTTTCCTGCGCTTCCGCTCCGAAGGCCGCACCGTCTATGCGGTTGGCGGCAACCCGGAAGTGGCGCGACTTGCCGGCATCAACGTCGCCTTGGTGACGATCTGCGTCTATGTTGCCTGTGCGGTTCTTGCCGGTCTGGCGGGTATCGTTCTTGCAGCCCGTCTCGACTCGGTGCAGCCCTCCAGCGGTTTTGGCTACGAGTTGGATACGATTGCGGCTGTCGTCATCGGCGGGACCTCCCTTTCGGGCGGTGCCGGCGGCATCGGCGGAACGCTGATCGGCGTGCTCATCATCGGTGTGCTGCGCAACGGCCTCAACCTGCTCAATGTTTCTCCCTTTCTGCAACAGGTCATCATCGGTGTGGTTATCGTGCTGGCCGTGGGCGCTGAAACATTGCGCCGGCGCAGAAGCTGAATTTGCCTGCGGAGGGCGATGAGCCGTCCGCGCAATAGACGACCCTCCCGGTATGGGAGGCGTGAAAAGCGGCCGAAGGGGAGGAGGTTTGATCTGCCCGAAGGTCAAAAATCAACAAATGGAGGAATAATCATGAAATTTTCACGCATTCTGCTGACATCCGCCGCCCTTCTCGCCCTGTCGCTCGGTTCGGCCAACGCCGCCGAAGTCAAGAAGATCGGCCTTGCCGTTGCCAATCTTCAGGCGAACTTCTTCAACCAGATCAAGCAGGCCGTCGAAGCCGAAGCCAAGACGCGCGGCATCACCGTCGTCACCGTCGATGCCAAGGGCGACGGTCCGACGCAGGTTAACCAGATCCAGGATCTCCTGACGCAGAACATCGACGCGCTGATCTATATTCCGGCTGGTGCGGCTGCGGCGACCGTTCCGGTCAAGCTTGCCAAGGCGGCCGGTGTGCCCGTCATCAACATCGACCGCAATGCCGACGGCGCACCGGGCGATACCTTCCTCGCCACCGATTCCGTCGCTTCCGCCAAGTCGGTCTGCGACTACATCATCAAGCAGGCAGGCGGCTCGGGCAAGATGGTCATCATTCATGGCCAGAAGGGCACGACACCGGAAGTCGACCGCACCAAGGGCTGCATGGAATCGGTCAAGGCCAATTCCGGCGTGAAGATCGTTGCCGAACAGTGGTCCAATATGTGGAGCCAGGATGAAGGCTTCCAGATCATGCAGAACATGCTTCAGGCCAATCCGGACGTTTCCATCGTCTTTGCCCAGGCAGACGGTCTGGCGCTCGGCGCGGCACAGGCGATCAAGGTCGCCAACCCCTCGCAGAAGATCGTCGTTGGCGGCTTCGATGGCGACACGGCAGCGCTTGAGGCGCTGAAGAACGGCGTCTTTGACGTGACAGCGACGCAGCAGACCCAGAAGATGGGCCGCACGGCTGTGGAGATGGCCGTCAAGATCGTCGGCGGCGAGAAGGTTCCGGCCGTGCAGCTCTCCGAGGCGACGCTGACGACTAAGGAAAACGTCGACGGCTTCATTGCCAACCATCCCTGATGCATCCGCCCCCGCGCACTCCAGCCGGATGCGCGGGGGCGTCATCTGTTCGTTTTCAGGCAATTCGGACGCAAAGCCGTGGCGCATCCTTGCCACTCGTATTTCCCAGGAGGTCCCGTCATGCGCGAGCCGGTTCTTTCGCTCCGTGGCATCAGCAAACGTTACGGCCCGCTCGAGGTTCTGAAAAGCGTCGATCTCGACGTCTATCCGGGTGAAGTCTTGGCGTTGCTGGGTGAAAACGGGGCGGGCAAGTCCACCCTCTCAGGCATCATCGCCGGTTCCCGCGAGCCGTCCGAAGGAAAGATGACCTGGCTTGGCCAGCCTTATACGCCCGCTTCGCCGCGTGAGGCGATAGACAAGGGCATTGTACTCATCCATCAGGAGCTGAAGCTTCTGCCGGAGCTTTCCATCGCCGAAAACGTCTTTATCGGCCGCTGGCCGATGAAGAACGGCATCGTCGACCGCGCCGAAATGGTCCGGAGGGCGCAGCAGCAGCTGGCGCGGCTCAATCTGCATATTCCCGCAACCCGAAAGGTCGCGGGCCTTTCAACCGCAAACCAGCAGCTGATCGAAATCGCCAAGGCGCTGGCGCTCGATGCCAAGCTCCTGATCCTCGACGAGCCAACGGCGGCCCTTGGCGGTGCGGAAACCCAGGCCCTGTTCGAGCAGGTTCGCAAGCTGCGCGCCGAGGGCGTGGGCATCATCTATATTTCCCACCGCATGGAAGAGATCAAGCAGATCACCGACCGCATCGTCGTGCTGCGCGACGGTGAGCGGGTGCATGAATTTGAAGACAGCGCGACACCGGTGCGCACCATCGTCGAAAGCATGGTCGGCCGGTCGCTGGAACGCCTGTTCCCGGCGCTGCCCGAACCGCAGGAAAAAACGGTGCTGGAGGTCAAGGGGCTGACTGGCACGGACAATTCTTTCCGCGACATCAGTTTCGGCGTCCGTGCCGGTGAAATTCTTGGAATTGCCGGGCTGATCGGCGCGGGGCGTACCGAACTGGTGCGTGCCATTTCCGGTGCCGATCCGACCAGTGCGGGCGAGGTTTTGCTCGATGGACAGGTACTGACGCTGAAAAGCCCGGCGGATGCGATTGCGAAGGGCATCGTCATGGTGCCGGAAGACCGCAAGCTTCAGGGGCTGGTTGTCGAGCATGAGATCGGTGAAAACCTTATCTACGCCAATCTTGACCGTGTCGGCACCGGCTGGATAACGCCTAGCATCAAGCGTGCTTTTACGAAGGAGGCAATTGCCAAATTCGGGGTGAAGGGCCGCAGCGAACAGCCTGCCTCGGATCTCTCGGGCGGCAACCAGCAGAAGGTCGTCATCGCCAAATGGCTTGCCCGCAACCCGCGCGTGGTTGTGCTGGACGAGCCGACGCGCGGCATCGATGTCGGCGCGCGGGCTGGCATTTACGATATTATCGTCGGTCTGGCCAAAAGCGGCGTTGCCGTCATCGTCGTCAGTTCCGATCTCGAAGAGGTGCTGGGCGTTTCAAACCGCATCCTCGTTCTTGCGCAGGGAAAACAGGCCGGAATCCTCAACCGCGACGAGGCCAACGACGTCTCGGTCATGGAACTGGCAACCATTTGAAGAAGGAAATAGAGATGTCCACCATCACGCTCAACGCGCCGAAACTCTTCGATCTTTCCGGCCAGGTGGCGTTCGTCACCGGTGCCGGTTCCGGCATTGGCCAGCGGATCGCCATGGGGCTTGCCCAGTCCGGTGCCGATGTCGCGCTGCTTGACCGCCGCACCGATGACGGCCTGGCGCAGACGGCCGATTTCATTGCCAGAACTGGCCGCAAGTCGATCCAGATCGCCGCCGATGTCACCAGCAGGCAGGCGCTGAGCGACGCGGTAGCACGCACGCAGGCCGAACTCGGTGCGCTTTCGCTTGCCGTCAATGCCGCCGGCATCGCCAACGCCAATCCTGCTGAGGAAATGGAGGAAAGCCAGTTCCAGACGATGATGGACATCAATCTGAAGGGTGTGTTCCTCTCCTGCCAGGCGCAAGCCAATGCCATGCTGAAGAACGGTCGCGGAGCAATCGTCAACATTGCTTCCATGTCCGGCGTCATCGTCAATCGCGGCCTGATGCAGTGCCACTACAATGCATCGAAGGCGGGCGTCATCCACATGTCGAAATCCATGGCGATGGAATGGGTGGGGCGCGGCATCCGCGTCAACACTATCTCGCCTGGTTACACCGCGACGCCGATGAACACGCGGCCGGAAATGGTGCACCAGACGAAACTGTTCGAAGAGCAGACCCCGATGCAGCGCATGGCGGGCGTCGATGAAATGGTCGGCCCGGCGATCTTCCTGCTGTCAGATGCGGCGAGCTTCGTGACGGGCGTGGACCTTTTGGTAGATGGCGGGTTCTGCTGCTGGTAGGGTTTGCGCGGCAGCGCCGCTCGAATTGATGACCACGTGCAAGAGGCAAGGTGGTCTGCCTTTTGATTTTACGCCCGGCTTTCGCCGGGCGTTTTTCTATTCACCGCACAGGCGCGTGAAGACTAGGCAACCTGCTTCTGCACCACTTCTTCCACAAGCTCGCCCTTCAGATAAGAGACGAGATCCTTGATCGTGACGACGAGCAGACCGTGGCGTTCGGCGAAAATTTCGAGCTGGGGCAGGCGGGCCATGGTGCCGTCGTCATTGGCGACTTCGCAGATGGTGCCGCAGGGGTATTTGCCGGCCAGGCGGCACAGATCGACGGCAGCTTCGGTGTGGCCGGTGCGGCCGAGCACGCCTTGAGGGTTGGCGCGTAGCGGGAAGATATGGCCGGGGCGGGCGAAGTCTTCGGGACGCGAGCCTTCCGACACCAGCGCACGCACGGTTTTTGCCCGGTCGGCAGCGGAAATGCCTGTCGTGGTGCCGGGAATATAGTCCACGGAGACGGTGAAGGCTGTCTTGAGGGATTCGGTATTGCGCGACACCATCAGCGGAATGTCGAGCGCGTCGAGGCGCTCTCCCGGCATGGCGACGCAGATCAGCCCGCGCGCATGGTTCATCATGAATGCGATCTGCTGCGGAGTTATGCTATCGGACGCGGCGATGATATCGCCTTCGTTTTCACGGTCTTCGTCGTCAACGACAATTACCATCTCGCCACGGGATATGGCTTCGATCGCGTCTTCAATTTTAGCAATGGTCATTTTCTTTCAAGCCTTTCAAGGGTTATGCCGTTTTGCGGCATTTTCGCGCTTCAAGAAGCGCCAAATATCCCTTGGGCGAACAATGCAATGTGAAGCCCGCTGCGTGCGGGCGTCTTTTGCCTTGTCCTCTTCCATCCGGACTATACCGTCGGCTCCGGCCTCTCACCGGATCTGCTGACCTTCCGGCTTTGGAGACCGGAAGCGCTCGCGGGCTCCGAGAAAATCCCGATACCGCCGGTGGGGAATTGCACCCCGCCCTGAGAACATTGCCAACATAAGTTATCAAATGGGGAGGAAGCAAGCGGCAATATTTTGCCAGGCTCCGCGCGCGCGAAATGGATATCCCGATTATATCCGAGACCGGGTATTTCATTTCGGAATGAGAATAGTCTGGGGTGAGAGACCGGACGGTGGCGGTTACGGGTAGCGCAACCGTAAGCTCGGTGACGAGAAGCATTTGCTAGCCCGCGTCGTGGTCGATCCAAAGGAAGGCTATTCAATGAGCTGAGCTGTTCTGAGGAAGCGAACTCGAGTCACCAGATCTCCCAATTCTTTCAGCGTGCCTTTCCTCGAAGGGGATTGATGATTTCGATCCCGTAACAATCTCGCTCATTATCGGTGACGACAATACGGCTATTGGATCGAGCAATGGCAGCAACGATTGTGTCCCGCGCGCCTTGCGGGCGGCTCACTGCCTTTTCTTGTGCCATTAGCTTTTCCTAAATGAGCGCCGCGTTCTCATCACGCGGAATCATGCGACCTGCAAAGTATTGTTGACGAAGATATGGGTATCCTTTTTAAACCTAGCGTCAATCTGGTGTTCAAAGTAGCGCTGGCAGGGCGGAATATACCAGGAGCAGGGGTTTGAGCTCGATCCGGGCTATCGCAACGTCATGCCTGTAAGCGGATGAGTGGCCTGCTGGCAGACTTGTTGCCTCCATCCATGCTGTCGAAGGCCTCCCTCGCCGCTGCGCCTGGATCAGTTCAGGAGGCGGTTCTCACGTAGGCGGGCAACTGCCATGTCAACGAAAGCCCTCACTTTTGCGGGTGCATTCCGACCCTCGGGATGCATGATATGGATAGGCAGGGGCGGCTCTTCAAACTCGCTGAGCACGATCTGAAGGTCGCCCGCCATAAGGTCAGGGCCTATCTGGTAGTTCAGCACGCGCGTCAGTCCCCAGCCCTCGCGTGCGGAGGTTATGGCCGCTTCGTTGGTGTTGCACTGAAGAGCAGCATCTATCGTCACGCGGAAATCGTCGGAAAAGCGCCATTCAGGGGAGGCCCAGGCGCTCGTTGACGCCGCGATGCGATGATCCCTGAGGTCGGATGGCGTTGTCGGAATGCCATGTCGGTCAAAATATGCCGGTGAACCACACACGACACGCCTGACGCTCCCGACCTTTATGGCGGAGAGGCCGGAGTCGGGGAGGTGACCTATGCGGACAGCGACATCGATGCCTTCATCGACAATATTGACAGGCCGGTCGATAAACAGGGTTCGCGCCTTCATGGTCGGAAATGCGTCCAGAAAGCCCGTCACGACGGGCAGCACATACATCTGCCCGAACATGACCGAAGCAGTTACGGACAGCGTGCCCGTCGGTGTAGCGTAGGAGCCTCCCGCTGCCGCCTCTGCTTCAGCAATGTCTGACAAAATCTTGCGGCAGTCCTCGAAATACCGGGCACCCGCCTCGGTCATTTTTACCGAACGGGTCGTTCGCACGAACAGGCGTGCTCCGATGATATCTTCCAGGGCTGCAACAGACCGTGTGACGGCAGGAGCACTCATGTGCATCTGGCGGGCGGTATCTGCGAAACTTTCGGTCTCCGCTACTTTCACGAAAATCCGCATTGCCTGCCAACGATCCATCCGGTCCCCCATGCCCTCGATACGGTGACCATAGTAGAATCCTGGACGACAAGACCGCAAGCCGTCCGGGGCATGGACTAGCCGCCAGCGACCTGTCGGTTGGCAGCAGCAAGGTGCTCGATTTCGACGCAGCTTCGCTCACAAAGGCCAGCGGCGCTTGCACGTGCACGTGTGTGCTCATTGACCGCGAGCGCAAACGCTATGGCCCTCGCTATTTTCACATCGAAGCTCAGGCCACAGCGTGCCAGATCGATTTCCGCACCCGTCAGCCCAAGCGCACGGCTATCCTCTTCCTGCTTGCGCTTCCACGACAGGTCGCCGCTCGATGCGGTAAGAGCGAGTTCAACGGACACTCGAACTCGCTCGTTGAGTTTGAACGGCGGCATTGACGAGGCCAACGGACCGACGTCCGGCTCAAAAGCCGAAGTCGCTGAGACCGGGATGGTCGTCAGGCCTTCGGCCGAGCGGCCAGTGAAACCTGCGATCGGCTTCAGCGATTGGGTGTTCGTTGATGCTGGCGTGACGCGCCCGCATCAGGCCGTCTTCGGCAAACTCCCAATTCTCGTTCCCGTAGGCCCGGAACCACTGGCCGCTGTCATCATGATATTCGTAGGCGTAGCGCACCGCGATCCTGTTGCCCGTGAATGCCCAGAGTTCCTTGATCAGGCGGTAGTCGAGTTCCCTGTTCCACTTGCGGCCCAGAAAGGCCTCGGCTTCAGCGCGGCTGGTTACGAATTCGGCACGGTTGCGCCAGCGAGTATCCACCGTGTAGGCGAGCGCTACCCTGACAGGATCGCGGCTGTTCCAGCCATCTTCCGCAAGGCGGACCTTTTCGATGGCGCTCTGTTCAGTGAAAGGGGGAAGCGGGGGACGGGACATTGTGATGGCTCCAGGTTTCGTAAGGGGGGAGGGAAGGGTGACGGCTCTCGTGTCACCCCGTCCTGAATGTCATGCCGCAAGACGATCGATACGCGGAAAATCGATCTCGGTATCGAGGGCTTCGTTGACGTAGTTTGTGAAGGTGTTGAGCGCGACATGCGCAATGATCTCGACGATTTCCGCATCGTTGTAGCCAGCGTCCCTAACTTTTACGATTTCCCCAGGTGCCACCAAGCCACGCGCGGTCGTCAGGGCGCGGGCGAATTCGACGGCTGCCGCAGCCTTGGCGTCTTTCGATGTTCCGCGGCGGTTCGAAGCGATCTCCGCTTCATCGAGCTTGGCGAACTTCGTTCCGGTGAAGGTGTGCGCCGAAAGGCAGTAGTCACAACCGTTGGCTTCGGCCATAGCCAGGGCGATCCTTTCCCGGGTGGCGGGCGCAAGCTTGCCCTTGCCGAGCGCAGCCTGCAACGAGGCGAGGACGTTGAGGGCAGCTGGGCTGTTGGAGACGAGGCGGAAGATATTCGGCACGGAGCCGATCTGCTTCTGGATGGTCTCCAGGATCGGCCGTGAGGCTTCGGGCGCCTCCTCAATCGTGGCGGGGGTAGGAATGCGTGACATGGTATTCTCCCTTGACGGTTTTGAGAGACATCGCTCTCTGATGCTCAAGATGATTGGTAACCGGTTGTTGTTGAACGTCGAAAAGCAGGAAGGGACTGTTGCGTCAGGCGTAGTAATGTTGGTTTAGACGGCGATCTGGATGCCGCCTTCCTGGTTCGCTGGAATGGCACAGCAAAGGAGGACCTCGTCATCGTCAACCTTCGCTGTCGGCTCCTTCAGGTACGTCACGGCGCCTTTGACGAGTTTTGTTTTGCACGTACCGCAATTGCCTTCGCGGCAACTGAACTCGGGCTGAAGACCGCGTGCTTCTGCGAGTTCCAGCAGCGTTCCGGAGCCGGGTGCCCAGCGGGCCTCCTTCAGCGAGTTCGTGAATATGACAGGCACCGGCTTGTCGGACGGCAACGCCCGCAAAGGGGCGGCCCTGGCATCTTTGGCGTCTACAGACCGAACCAGCGACGAGGGTCCGAACGCTTCCGCGTGGATACGATCGTCTGCAATGTTGTAGCCGCGTAAGCCGTCATAGAGCGCCTGCGTAAACTGCGGCGGACCACACAGATAGAAGTCGTAGTCGTTGAACGGCAGATGCTTGGTGAGCATAGCCATGTCGATACGGCCGGCAGTATCGTAGTCGGAGCCCTCTGTGGCATCGCCGATGTCGCTGAGAACCCGCACTAACCGGACCGCGCCCTTGGCCGCGGCCACGAGTTCGGCGATCTCCTTGTCGAAAGGTCGCTCGGCTTTCGTGCGGGCGGCGTGGAACAAAGTCGTCGGCCGGATACGCTGTTTGCGAATGCCCTCGTAGACGGCATGACGGAGCATGGCGAGCAGCGGCGTGATGCCGACACCACCGGCAAGGAGCACGGCGGGGCGCGTGGCACGGGCGTCAACGCCGAACCCCCCTGCGGGGGGCCGCGCCTCAATCACGTCGCCAACGGAGATGCTGTCGTGCAGAAACTGCGACACGAGCCCACCGCGTTTGACACTGATGCGGTAGATGCCATCGGACGGTGCGACAGACAGGGTGTAGGTCCTGACAACAGGCCGCTCGCTTCCCGGTAGCGTCAGCCGGATCGGGAGGTGCTGCCCGGCAGCATGCGGCAGCAACCCCGCGCCGTCGCTTGGCTGCAGATGGATCGAGCGGATCGTCGTGCTTTCCTCGACGATCCTGGTGACCGTCATCGGCCGCCATGTGTCTGAAAGTCCGGTGGCACGCAGCCGGTCTGCTGCTTGCGCCCAGTTCCCGGTCATCAGAGAATTCGGCGACCATCCATCCTTCTGGAATGCCCAGCGAAGTGCGAGTGCATTCGGTCTCCGGACGATCCGGGTTGGCCTGAACGTCCAGAGCCGTTCCGCGCCCTGGAAGGCCGCAATCTCAGGTGATTCCAGGATGACGTCGGCTTCGCCTGTCATCTGCAACACACCGCCCGTCGCGAAGTCTACGAAGAGCAGACCTGCTTTCTTGTTCAGCAGAATATTTCCCAGTGTCGAGAAGAAAAGGTTTCCGTCGAAATCGGGAATTGTGAGAACGTCATCATCGCCAACGCGGACGAAGCCGGCATTCCCGCCGCGATGCGAAACGTCAACCTGTCGTCTGTCTTCGCGGTCGACATAGGAGGCAACGAAGAACGCGTCCGCAGTCGTGATCGTGGAGCGAGCAAGGTCGTCAAGCTCGGACAGGTCTTCACGCTGGTTCTGGCTTGGTTGGCCGGGTGCTCTCTCGAATTGGAAATCCCGCAACTGTATGTAGCGCGGGCAGTTGCCGAAGCTCTGATCCACATCGATCCGATAACCGTTCGCTGCGGTGGAGACAAAGCCGTTCATGCGATTGCGGCGACGCGTGTGCATCTCGATGCCGAGCAGGCCGATCGGTTTGCCGTCTGCCATTCCTTCGCCGGCGGGGTCGCTTGGCTCCAAGGTAGAGCGGATATCGAGCGTGGTTGGCGTAGGAGAGGACATGAAGCCGGGTCGGCCCTCGACAAAGGTGGCCCAGGCGTCATCGTGGCCATCCACACTGCCAAGGACGATGAACGGGAGCTGGGCATAGAAATCCCGATGCTGATCCGGCATGAAATCGCGAACGACCCGCTGGCCGACGACCTCCATACGCTCGGCGACACCGACTTTTTCCTGGATGAACTTCTCGCCTTCGTGCCATGTCGGCAGTTTTGTCAAAGTGTCGGTCATGTCAGCTCTCCTAAAAAGGGATCGGGCACGCTTCGGCGCGCACCCGAATGCGGGTCAGGCGGCGAGGCCAACCGGAGTCCCGATAAAGTCCACGAAGCCCGGAAGCGCTTCGATCCGACGAAGCAGCCTGTTGACCGCGGGATAAGCGGAGAGATCCACGTTGCCTTCAGGGGCGCGGGCTACGTAGCTGTAGATTGCGACGTCGGCGATCGTCGGGCGTTCGCCTACCAGCCATTCGCGGTCGGAAAGCTGAGTTTCCAGCTTTCCAAGGACCGCATGGGCGCGACCAATGACTTCTTCCGGATTGAACTTGGCACCAAAGACGGTGACCAGGCGGGCGGCCGCCGGACCATAAGCGATCTCGCCGGCAGCTACCGACAGCCAGCGTTGGACCGCTGCTGCGCTCTTCAGGTCATCGGGCAGCCAGTCCGTCCATCCGGCTTTCTTGGCAAGGTAGACCAGGATCGCGTTGGAATCGGATACGTATTCGCCGTCGTCGTCGAGGACCGGAACCTGGCCAAACGGGTTCATCTTGAGGAAATCGGGCTTCTTGTGCGCGCCGGACATGAGGTCCACCTCAACCAGCTCATGCGGCAGGTTGATAAGTGACAGGAACAGACGGGCCCGATGCGAGTGGCCCGACAAAGGATGATGATAGAGTTTCATTGTGCGCTCCTGCGAGTATCGTTCGGGTCAATTCCCGATCCGCACCTGCAGATTGCTATTATTACGTGGTGATGAGAACGATCGCGCTTCACACTTCATCATTACACCAGGTGCAACAATGGCCGCCCAACAGGGTTCGATCGACGGTATCGTGGCATCAGGCCACGCAGCCAAAAAGTTGCGTGGCCTTTAAATGTCACGACAGTACGGCACGGGGTTCGAGAAAGGCCTCGAGCCCGAAGACGCCGAATTCCCGCCCGAAGCCGGATTGCTTGAACCCGCCGAATGGTGCCATTGGGTCATGCGGCGCATCGTTGATGAACACGCGGCCTGCCTCAATCTGGTTTGCGACGCGTTTTGCCCGCGCGACATCGGAGGAAAAGACGTGCGCCTGCAGGCCGTAATCGGTGTCGTTCGCGATCGTGATGGCGTCTTCCTCGTCGCGGTAGGAGATCAGCGATAGCACGGGGCCGAATATCTCCTCGCGCGCGATGCGCATGTCGTTGCGAACGCCGGTAAAGATGGTGGGCTTGACAAACCAGCCGTGCTGCAGCCCTTCCGGACGACCTTCGCCGCCTGCCAGCAGTCTGGCGCCTTCCTCCTGTCCCAGGCGAATATAGCTCTGCACGCGATCCCACTGCTTCTGGCTGACCATCGGACCAACCTGAACCTGTTCGTCGGCCGAATCTCCCGACCTGAAGCCTTTGATCGTGTGGCTGAGCCGTTCCTCGATTTCACCGAACCTGCTTTCTGGAGCAAGAATGCGGGTTCCGGCGATGCAGGCCTGCCCGCTGTTGCGGAACCCTGCCGCCAGCACCTGCGGGATGGCGACCTCGAGATCGGCATCGTCCAGAATGATGCTGGGGCTTTTGCCGCCAAGTTCCATTGTGACGCGCTTCATAGTGGCCGCTGCCGCCTGAACAATGCCGCGACCTGTGGCAGTGGAACCGGTGAAGGTGATCTTGGACACGTCGCGGTGAGCCGTGAGTGCCGCACCAACGACGCCTCCATACCCGGTGACGATATTGAAAATGCCATCGGGAAGACCGGCCGCGTGCAGGCATTCAGTGATCACCTGCGTCTGCAGGGCGCTCATCTCTGAAGGTTTGATCACCATGGTTGCTCCGGCTGCAATGGCGGCAGAGAGCTTGCCGCATATAAAACTGTAATTGCTGTTCCAGGGCGTGATCGCCACCGCAACACCCGAGGGTCGCATCTCGACATCGGTGCTGCCCATGCGGCGTTGGAACTCGTAGTCCTTCAGCGTTCTTGCCATGTCGAGAAAGACGCGACCTGCGCGTGACGCTGAAAAGCCGATGAAGCCCGATGGCGCACCGTATTCTGCACGCATGGCGGACGCGAGATCGTCGGTTCGGGCGGACACCGCGGCATGCAGCCCGTTCAGCATGTCGATCCGCTCTTTTTTGGTGGTATTCGAAAAGGCTGGGAAAGCGCGTTTGGCGGCAGCAACTGCGCGGTCGGCGTCCTGCTCATCTGCGAGCCGCACGCTGCCGATCTGTTCCTCGGTTGCCGGATTGAAAAGCGGCGCCCATTGATCGCCGTGGGGCTCGACAAACGCCCCGTTGATATAAATCCGATCGATGATGTGCATGTTTCTTCTCCTGTGATGGCTTCACAGCAAAAATGGCATGCGGTAAGTGTTGCGTGTAGTAGGACAAAATCGGACAGCCTGATGAACTGGATTGCGCAATGAGAGCAAGCCTGATCGAGCTTGAAGCGGTTGCCGGCGTCGCGCGTCACGGTGGATTCCGGGCTGCCGCGCGCGAGCTCGGTATGTCGTCATCGGCTTTGAGCCATGCGATCGCCGCGCTTGAGGAGCGCCTTGCCGTCAGGCTTTTTAACCGCACCACGCGTAGCGTGTCCTTGTCTGCAGCCGGTGAGCAATTCCTGTCTGAAATCGCACCTGCCCTTCAGACGCTCGAGAAAGCGATCGAAAATGTCGGTGAACATTCAGATCGGCCCTCCGGGAGACTGCGGCTGAACATGGCGCCGGGCGCGGCGCGCATTCTGCTGCAGCCGCTCATCCTCGAGTATAGCCGCCGATACCCGAAGGTCGACATCGAGATCGTGACCGAAAATGCGCTCGTGGATGTGATTGGCAAAGGTTTCGATGCGGGCATTCGTCTCACCGAAGTTATCTCGCCCGACATGGTGGCCGTAGCGATCATTCCGAAAATGCGGTCTTTCGTCGTCGGCTCGCCGCGCTATTTCGACGGCCGTTCAAAGCCCGTCGTCCCAGCCGATCTCGCCCGGCACGTCTGTATCCAGATGCGCATGACGAGCGGGAGACTTTATCGCTGGGAGTTTGAGAAGCACGGGGAAACACACTTGATCGATGTCAGCGGTCATCTCACATTTGATGGGTCTGACCTGATCCTGGAGGCCGCTCTTGCCGGATTCGGGCTCGCCTATCTGGGTGAACATGCACTTGCGCCCCATATTGCCTCAGGCGATCTCATTCCTGTTTTGGAAGACTGGTCTCCCGAGTACCCGGGACTTAGTCTTTATTTTTCGCAACGGCGACACATGCCAGCCAAACTGCGTGCCTTCATCGAGCTGATCCGAGAGCGTTCGACCAGCGACAATTGATAACGAGGATGCCTGTCTTTGTCGTGAATCTGGTCGTTGGTTCATATTTTGTCGATACCGGTGTTCTCGCAAGCTTGCGACGAACAGGGGCCGACTTCACGTTTTGAAATGAACGGTCACCGAAAATGAGTTCCCATTCGGTGCCAATGCGGTCATGTCTTTGCAAAACTCGTACGAGCCATTGTTCGACGACACACTTATCAAAGAGCTGACAGCATGGAAAATCCGGTTGCATTGAATCGTCTTTCCGAAAACACGGTCTTCCGTAAGGGCGACGTTTTCGTACTCTTCGGCGAACTGTTCGGCCGCGGATACGCCACCGGCTTGCTCGACGAAGCAAGAAAGGCTGGAATGGAGATTGTGGGGATCACTGTCGGGCGGCGCGACGAGAACAACGCGCTGCGGCCGCTCGACGCCGATGAACTGTCTTCGGCGGAGGCCCAGCTGGGCGGCAGGATCATCAACATACCTCTTATGGCGGGTTTCGATCGCGATGCGCCCGCAGACGGACCTACTGCCACCGATCTCCTGGCAAAGATGACGCTTGAGAGCTGGGAGCACGACAAGCTCGACTGGGACTATGTCAGGCAATGCCGCGACATTGCCAATGCGCGTTTTACGGAATCGCTTTCAAAAGTCATGACCGTTCTCGATGGTATGATCGCCGATGGCCGCAATGTTTTCTTTGCCCACACAATGGCAGGCGGCATCCCGAAGGCGAAGGTATTCCTGGTCGTCGCCAATCGGATCTACAAGGGAACCGGACCTCGCCACATGTCGTCGCAGACCCTGCTCGACAGTGACATGGGAAAACTCATCCTGCAGAATTTTGACGACGTCTCCGCAAACACCTTTCGCCATCTCATTGATTTCAGTGCGGCGATCCGCGAGCGCGTTGAAGCTTCGGGCGGTCAAGTGCGATATACGGCCTATGGTTATCACGGATCGGCGGTCCTCATTGACGGAAGCTATCGTTGGCAGACCTACACCAACTACACCCAGGGTTACGCGAAGATGCGGCTCGAAGGCATTGCTGAGGAAGCCTGGGCTAAAGGGATCAAGGCAACTGTTTATAATTGCCCCGAAATCCGGACCAATTCGTCCGACGTGTTCACCGGTATCGAGCTGCCCCTAATACCGCTGTTGCTTGCGTTGAAGAAAGAAAACGGCGGCCAATGGGCAGATGAACAGTGGCAGGCCTGCCAGCAGCTGCTGTTAGATGGCTTAACGATGGAAGACGTCTTCGGCAAGATCGCCGCCATGCAGGCCAGCGAGGTCATGCGTCCGTTCTATGACTTTTCGGCATGGCCCATGGCAAACAGCCAGGCGCAGGCCGATCTGACCATCGGCACGTCCAACGAGATCAGCCAGATGCATCGGGATAGCAAGGTGATGATCAGCGATCTGCTGAGCAGTCTCGTCGTGACGGCAACAGGGCAGCTAATCTTTGGTGAATCGTCCGAACCCTCCGGTCCAGTTCTGTGGCTCAACCACGATATCGTGGCTCGGCGACTTAACGCTTCCCACCCGCATTCGAAGTCGTCTGCGCCGCTTATCGCACCGGGAGTGGAACCCGCCCAACCTGAGATGGCGTGAATGGAGGCCGGGTGTTTTGGCGATGAAACGGCGAATCTTGCTGCAGGAATCGCCGTTATGTGGGAGGCGCCATCGCGCCTGCCTCAAAGCAGACATCGTCTTGGTACTGGCGTCATGTTAAGGAGCTTCGAGCGTTGAACCTCAGGAAATACCTTTAAAGAACGCCCCGCAGGAGATGATGGCTGTTCACCCACGTCATGATCGGAAGCAACCGACCTGTAGCGGGCCAGAAGCTTCTACGGCACCACCTTGCTGCATTGGGAGGCAAGTCCGGTGAGATGGATGCGAGAGGCCGGCTAATCTACGCCGATGAGGGCAACCGCCTGATGATCACAAAGCCGATCGATGGCGAGCCGGCAACAGCGGCCAACGGTGGGACGATCGGTACGCCGCCGCGAATCCCGAACATGTTCTGGCGTGGCATGCCGCCAGTATCTTGCATAGCATCCAGACCCCACCTGCAGAGCGTCAGGATGGGGCGGTCGTCGCATATCTTCGCGATCCGGATGGAAATAAACTTACGGTAAGGTCTCAACTGACAAAATGATGTGGCCTAGTCAACGCCTGGCGGAAGGTTCGAGTATTAGAGCGGCAGGCGTAGAATGGCCTGCTGCCGGTTTCATGGACACCGGGTTAAGGTGTTTCCAGTGGTAATTCACGCGGCGCTACCCACAGCCCGTTATTGATGTTTCGAAAATCCCAAATATAACAGGGAGGCATCTTTCGCCGATGATGATGCGCGCATTCCGCCGCGGAACACGCTAACAAATTTGGAAGATGAGATATGCCGAAACGAAAAGCCCCAGCAGTTGTCAGCACTGGCATTACGGGACTGAACGAAATCCTGCGTGGCGGCCTGCCAGCATCCAATCTTTACATGCTGCAAGGCGCACCCGGATCCGGCAAAACGACGGCAGCGCTGCAATTTCTTCGCGCCGGGGTGGAGGCGGGAGAAAGTTGTATCTACGTCACGCTTTCGCAGACGGCGGCAGAACTCGAAGCGATCGCTGTTTCACACGGTTGGACACTAGATGGCATCCGTGTTGAGGAGCTCTCCACCTCCGGCTTGGTCAGCGAAGCCGATGACCAGAGCATATTCCTGACCGCCGACCTTCGGCTCGACGAGACGCGAAAGGCGATCGAGGCCGCCATCGAAGAGCATAGGCCACGACGACTGGTTTACGATTCGCTCCTAGAAATTCGACTGATTACCGGCGACTCCCCAAGGTTTCGTCGGGAGCTGATCGGTTTTAAATCCTTCCTGGCCAAGCGAAATGTGGTCGCTCTTCTTCTCGATACCCAGACGCCCGGCTACGACCGAAGCGGAGAAGAAGTGGAGGGATTGGCCCACGGGGTCATACGTCTCGACAAGGCGCTGGAGGAATACGGGGGTGTGCGCCGCCGTGTCGAAATCTCGAAGATGCGTGGTGTTCCGGTAGCAGATGGCTACCATGATATGGCGATCCGGGAAGGCGAGGGCGTCGTTGTCTTTCCCCGCATCATGCCCAGTACAGCATCTGAGGCGACCAAACCGGAATTGATCAAATCGGGTGTTGCAGCGCTTGACGATATGTTTGGTGGTGGGCAAGAGGCAGGAACCACGACGCTGGTCATCGGACAATCGGGCACCGGCAAATCAACCATGTCATCGCTTTATGCCACCGCAGCACTCGAACGCGGGGAGACAGTTGCGCTATTCCTCTTCGAGGAGCGGCTTGAGACATTCTTCCGCCGCTCCGAAGGCTTGGGCATGCAGCTCAGGCAGTTCCACAAGGATGGCAAGCTTATCCTGCGGGATTTCAATCCGAACGAAATCTCGCCCGGCGAATTTGGCCAAATTGTCCAGGGTGCCGTCACGCAAAACAAGGCCCGCGTTGTTGTGATCGATAGTCTCACCGGATATCTGAACTCGCTGCCGCACCGGGAAAAGGCGGTTCGTGATATTCAGTCGCTGCTGAAATTTCTTGCCCGCTCCGGTGTACTGACGATGCTGATCGTCGCCCAACATGGCCTGATCGGTCAAAATGTCGGCATTGACGTCGACGTAAGCTTTCTCGGAGACACCGTCCTTTTGCTGCGTATCATGGAGCACGAGGGCAGGCTGCGCCGCAACATCACCGTTGTTAAGAAGCGCCACGGGCCGCATGACCTCAATATCCAGGAATTGCTGATCGAAAGTGGCAGCGTCAGCGTCGTCTCCTACAACCCTCTTCCCGATCCGAAATGAACGAAATACCGAGCGAAAGCGAAAGTGAGCTTGACTGGGTGCTCATCCTGGCCCCGTCTCGCAAGGACGCCGACTACATCGCGGCGTTTTTGCAGGAGCAGAACGTGGCTGTCAGGCATAGCAGGGCCGACAATGAGCTGGCCGATAGTTTGTCGCTTTCCCCCGGCGTCGTCATCATCACCCATGAAGCATTGAACCCGCCCGTTATCGCAACGATCGGCGATTATCTTGCATCCCAGCCGGATTGGTCAGAAGTCCCGATCCTTGTCCTGCTTGAGAAGGCTGCCCCTCTGGCGCGAATCTACAGCCAGCTTGAACGGTCTTGGCCAAGCGCTCGCCTCATGCTCCACACGCGCCCGATCGCGCGATTGGAGCTGGTCAACAGCATCCAGACAAATCGTCTCGTGCGGTTGCGCCAGAAACAGGTGCGTGATGCCATTGAGCGAGAGGTCGAGCTCCGGCTGGAACTCAACCATCGCATCAAAAACATTCTTGCGAGCGTCACCTCGATTTTCAAGATGACCCGGCGTGGCGCGTCAACTGTCGAAGAGCTTGCAGCCGACTTCACCGGACGCCTTCAGGCTTTGTCCAACGTCCATACGGCAGTGTTTGAGGCGGGCGGAGAAGAGGTTTCCCTGTCCTCAGTGATTGCCATGGTCGTCGCACCGTATAACGGCGACGGGTTGAGCCGGATCAAGGCTAGCGGTCCTGATGTCTGCGTCAACCGCACCTCCGCCACGACGATTGCACTTTGCCTTCACGAGTTGACGACCAATGCCATCAAATATGGTGCGCTGTCTCAAAAGGATGGCAGTGTCGATGTCATCTGGTCCATGTCGGAGGAAGCATCGCCGGTCTTTTCCCTGGATTGGATAGAAACAGGTGGACCGGCGGTCGTTGAACCGAAGCGGCAGGGATACGGAACGAAATATGTTCGCTCTGCCCTGACTTCCGTATTTGGCGCAGCACCAGTCATCACATTCGCTCCGTCCGGCCTCTCATGCCATGCCGCTGGTCCATTGCAACGGCTTCAAATCTAGGTCCTGTTGACAAAGTATGGCAGCCATATCTTTGCCGCGGCCAGGGCAAGGAATGCTGAGAAGGATTTTCGTGTCTTGTCGTATCGGGTCGCGACGCGACGGAACTGCTTGAGGCGGTTGAACATCCGCTCGATGCGGTTTCGATCCCTGTATGCCCGGAAGTCGCAGGCTGGTGGGTTCTTCCGGTTGGCCTTTGGTGGGATCACAGGCCTGATGCCATGGATCAGCAGTTCCTCGCGCAGGAAATCGCCGTCATAGCCTTTATCGGCAAGGAACAGTCTCGGTTTGCCGACCGGTATCGTCAGCAAGGCAGGAACGGCGTTGTAATCCGAAGCCTCACCGCCTGTCAGTACAAAGCCAAGAGGGCGGCCCTGACCGTCTGCTCGGGCGTGGATTTTCATCGTAAAGCCGCCGCGTGATCGACCAAAAGCCTCCTGATAAGTCCCCCTTTTGCGCCCGCCGCCTGCGAATGGCCGCGAACAGTGGTGCTGTCGATCATGTGCTGCCAGTCATCTGTCAGCCCCAGTTCGACGAGGGTCTCAAGCAGGGCGTCCCAAACGCCTTGTTCGGCTCAATGGCGGAAGCGTACATAGACCGAATTCCACTTGCCATAGCGCTCATGCATGTCCCGCCAGGGGCATCCGACCCGAAGAACATGCAGCATACCGTTCAGATACCGCCGATTATCGTGCGACGGTCGGGACTTCCTGCCGCGTTCGGTGGGCAGAAGCCCCTCGATGATCCGCCACTCTATATCCGTTAGGTCGCCGCGAGCCAAAACTGCCTCCTAAAAAGCAGTCTTGAATCACGCTTCAGCTGATTTGGGAATCCACTTTGTCAACAGGACCTAGTCATTGGAAAACCCAGTCCAAATGAATCATGGGCCGGGTAATCCAACGTAGAGACCCTTGTTAAGATTCGACATTCGGTTGTTGCCTGCCGGGGATCGAAAGCTCTCTTGGCGTTTGTCGCGCAGTCTAGTAGAGCAACTATCACGATATTGACGAGCCACACCGGGTCAACACATACGCCAGAACGGGCGGATCGACCTCCAAAATAAGACGATTTCAGACCCTATGGAAAACAAGTCGCTCTATATTTGGCTGCTGATGCTAGCTGTCCCTGTGTCGGTTCTGATAGCAGCTCAAGTCGATACAGGTTCTGCACCATCAATTGGCGGGGGAGGCTACGATCTTGGTCCGTTTGTGTATTCCTGGTTGTTGGTAATTTTCACAGCACTCTGGTCAGTCTGCGCTTTTGTGGCAGCGCTGCTTCAGAAAGGCCGAGCTTCCTCTTTTCGCGCTTTCGGCCTGGCAGGCTTTGGTGTTGTCGTCTTCACTGCAACCCTGCTTTTTTACGGAGAGAACCTTTCCTAGCTGCTCGTCTTACAAATCGCTTCAGTGGTCTTGTGATCAGGATCGGAAGGATGCCTAAGGTAAAGGCGAGCAATATTTGTTGACGACCTATAGAACCAATCTCCGTTTGCACCTGCGCGTATCATTATGGTCAAGTCAGGATTGAGAGAGTGTCGCCTTTTCGACAAATTCAGTTCCATAATACATGTTATGCGATCTAAATGTGTAAGGGGGGTACATTCTATTTCCAAGTGCGACATGCCAGTAATTTCAATGGCTTCACTTCGGAGATTTTGGCATGTCCGGATGCTATTCGAGAATTGCCGTCCCAACGCGTTCTCAAAGAGCGTTGGAAATGTCTTCAAAAACAGCAGACCGTCAGCCTGCCACCGCCTGAGCCGCGGGATGCGAAATCCTACGCTCATCGATTAAGTCGCGAATACGCGCCGCGACGAAGATTGCATGCTCGGTAACCTGCGGCAGCCCCATCAGCTCTCCAAAGGTCCCGCGCGCAAGTGGCCCGGCAATAAAGAGTGAAGTCGTGCTTTCGCCTGAAGCCGATACGGGATTAGACTTGGCATCGACCAAAATGCCAAGTCCGGTTGGACAGGGTTGCAACAGGCCTGCCTCCTCGAGTTCTCGAAGCAATGCTTGGCTTTGAAGAATACCGCCATGAGCCGGGCCCGTTGTGACGACGATCGCATCGACATCAAGCGCTTCGATAAACCTGGCGCGCTGGGGTCGCGACATCACCCTGTAGCCGGCATCAATCCGCGTTACGGAAAGGAGCGAGGCAGCCCGGACATCCATTTGGCCGCTCGCGATCGCCTGCTCCACAGCAGCCTCGACTTGCGGCGCGATGCGAAAGCGATGCACATCCCAGATTGGCCGCAAGTGTCGGGCAACGCGCCGTCTCTCAACGACTGGCAGGTTTTTCCATATTTCGTAACCCTGCCCCCTCAGCGCATCCACGACGCTATGCCATGTCATGCCCTGTCGTTCCGCTTCTCGCAGAAAGTGGCGAACCTTATGAAGCAGCTTGCTTGCGGAGTTGGACGGCTCCGACAGGAAATCGCCGAAAGGTTCCTGCTCCGCTGGTCCATGGCCGCGAGACCGCAACCCTCTCCGAGAGAGAGACGTTATCTGACCGACATGGCCACGCCTCTTGAGAGAGGCAACCACATCGGCAGATGTCAGGCCATTTCCAACGATAAGAACTCGATCTCCAGGCGCGATAGCGTTGATTGCATCTGTCACGGTGACATCCGCGATCAGTTTTGGATCGTCTTTGAAAGGCTCTAGCACCCGAGGCAGAAAAGGCGGTGGATGGCTGACGGCCAGTACGACAATATCTGCAATGAGCGCCGTCCCGTCAGACCCGGCAATCTCGTAACAGCTTCCTCTTTGCGACACCGAAATCGCTTTTGTCCACCAGTGCCTGATACGGCCGTCATCTAAAAACGGTTGGATCCGTGCCGAGACGTAATCGCCGAAAACGGACCGCTTCGGATAAGGCGAACCATCGTGACCCACAAGTTCGGTATCGTCATGGGAAGACATACCACTAAGATAATTCTCGAAATCATCGGGCATATCCGGAAACAACGTCATTCGTGCTGCCGGGACGTTGACCCGATGCGCAGGATCGGTGGCGCTATAGGCCAAGCCACGGCCCAGCTCCGATCGAGGCTCGATGACCACAACGGATGCATCAGTCGGGAATCCTTTGCCCGCTACCAGATGCATTGCCATCGCCGCGCCGGTGAAACCACCGCCGACAACTGCCACGGTTAAGCGGGCAGAAGCTATGGGAACAAAAGAATTCATCGCCTCTACGTTCTCCCAAAGAGATCTGCGCCCTGCACGACGGGCTAATAAGCAAAGCTCCAGAAGGCAATTCCGCTTCCCGCGCTTAAGGCTCGTCGTCACCACTATTCTGTTTTCCCGAAGTTCTCGGCAAAGCTCTTCGTCACAAGGCGCTTCGATTGGAAACAGACTTGATGGGCACCATCTCATCACTCACTATATCTCATTACTGCTGGCGGATGTAGCAAGATCAATTGCCCAGCCGGGGCGCTTGCGCGCCCCGGCCTCCAAAATTTTTTTAACTCCAGGCGTGAAGCGGTGGCTTCTCGCCATTGAGGAAGTACTTACCGAGGATGGAATATTTCCACCGGACCGGATCGTGCAGCGTGTGGGTACGGGCATTGCGCCAATGGCGATCGAGGTGATGCTCTGCAAGCGTGGAGCGGGTGCCTGCAAGTTCGAAGAGCTTGTTGGTCGCCGCAATCGCGATCTCGGTCGAGAGGATTTTCGCCTCAGCCGTAACGATCTGCGCCTCTGCCACCGTTTCAGCGTTCGGATTCTGAATGGCTCGGTCGATCGCGTAACCGGCTTTCTCAAGGAGCGCTTGAGCCGCATGCAGGCGCAGCGTCAGATCGCCGACAGCCTGGATCGTGTAGGGATCATCCCAGGCATGATCGACACCGCTATCCACCCAGGCACGGCTCTTGGTGCGCACAAAGGAAACGGTTTCATCGATCGCCGCCTGAGCTATCCCCGTATCGACCGCGACCTGGATGATCTGGAAGATCGCGCCATCCGCAGTCGGCTCCGCATAGCCCTTGTAGCCGGGAACCAGATAGGTCTTCGGCACTTTGACATTGTTCAAGATGACCGTGCCGGACAGCGTCGTGCGTTGGCCAAAGGATGACCAATCGTCAATGACGGTCAATCCAGGCGCGTCTCGCTCGGCAATTGCATACCAGGCACGGCCTTCATCATCGAGCGCGACGATCGGCACAAGATGGGCAAGAAGTGCCCCGGAGGAATAGAATTTCTGGCCGTTGACGATCACGTGGTCGCCGGCATCGACGAACTTCGTCTCAAAATCCGCCGCTCGCTTTGAGCCGAATTCGGAGAAGGCATTGCCAAAGCGTGTACCGCGCAGCACCTCTGCAAACAGCAGCGTCTGTTGTGCCTGATCGGAAACCGTGCGGATCGCCGCAACGACGCCGAGATGGTTTTGTGCGATCTGGCCAATGGAGGAGTCGGCCGCGGAGACGATCTCGATCACCTTGGCCAGTGTCGCATAGGAGACCTCCGGACCGCCGAATTTTTTCGGCACGTTGATCGACCAGAGGCCACTTTGCGAAAAGGCATCGAGTTCCTTCACCGGCCAGATGCGGTCGCGGTCGCGAAGTGCAGCTCCTGGCGCGATTTCGGCGGCCAACCTCTTTGCCACCTCGATCGCTTCGGCGTCGCTCTTGATGATGTGTGCCGGTTTGCTCGGCCGTGGCACGGCCGGAACGCCTTCGGCAGCATTTGTCGTATTGACGTTGGAAATGGTCATCGCATGTCTCCTCTTCGATTTGATTTTCAGTGGATGTGCGCCGCGACGGGTGCGGCCGGTTTCTGGCCGAGATAAAAGGCCTTGACGTCATCCCGCGCCTTGAGTTCAACGGCCGTGCCCGACAACACGCTGACACCGTTTTCCAGGATGACGGCCCTGTCGGCATAGGTCAGCGCCACCGCCGAGTTTTGTTCGGCGACCAGGATCGACAGGCCCTCCTCACGATTGAGGCGCTTCAACGTGCGGAAAATGTCCTGCACGACGAGCGGTGCCAAGCCCATCGATGGTTCGTCGAGCACCAAAAGCCGCGGCCGTGACATCAGTGCCCGGCCGATCGCCGTCATCTGCTGCTCGCCGCCCGAGGTGAGGCCGGAAAGGAGCCGGCGCTTTTCCTTAAGCCTAGGGAAATGCGTGTAAATCTTCTCAAGATCGGCTGCGATTTCGCTGCGGGTGGCGGATCGACCGATACCGCCGCAGACCAGGTTTTCCTCGACAGTCAGCGTTTTGAAACAGTGGCGTCCCTCAAGCACCTGCACAAGACCGAGACGAACAAGGCTGGCCGGGGTTTGGCGAGTGACATCACGGCCGTCAAAAAGGATATGGCCGGCAAGCACCTGTCCCCGTTCGGCCGGCAGAAGGTTCGAAACGGCCTTCAGTGTCGTGGTCTTGCCGGCACCGTTCGCACCGAGAATGGCAAGAATTTCCCCTCGTCCGAGCGAAAGTGTGACGCCATGCAATGCGGTAACGACATGGTTGTAGGTCGCATTAAGGCCCTCCACAGAGAGCAGCCTGTCATCCTCAGTCATCACGATCTCCTTGGCGCTTTTGGGATGTCGTGGCCGGACAGGAGGGGAACCCCGTGTCCGGGCACGCGAGCATCAGTTCGTGACGGAACCCGCATCTTGCGAGGTCCGAAGCTTGATGCCCTTTTCAGCGGCATAGGCTTCGGACGACTTCTCGATGATCGGACGCAGCAAGGCCCAGTCCAGAGCGATCCAATCAGAGACGACGTTCCACTTCTTGCCGTCCCACTGTTGGAACGTCACGTAGCCGTTCCCCTCATGGTTATCCCAGGTGACGTTGATGGAGTGGAAGAGGTCTTTGGCGCCCAGTGCCTCGACGCGGGCCGGTTCGAGTTGCAGATGCTCGAAACCCCAGCGAACCTCATCGCCGGTCAGGGTGCGCTTGCCAAATTTCTCCTGGGCGATCCGCACCGCCTCGACGTTCAGGATACCATTGACGATCCCAAGATTGTGGTAGACGGAGCCGATGCGGCTCTTATCTTCGAGGTTGCCCTTGCCTTGGTCATAAAGCGTCCTGACGATCTCCTTGACGACCGGATATTCGGCTCCCGACGCCTGGGTGGTTATGGCAGTATAGCCCTTTGCCGCGGCGCCGGCGGGAATGACGTCCTCTTCCGAGTTGGACCAGACATTGCCGATGATGTGATCGACCGGGAAACCGGTCTTTGCCGCTGTCTTCAGCGCCACCGGGTTCATGACGCCCCAACCGCGTAGCACAACATAATCAGGCTTCGCACGGCGGATCGTCAGCCACTGCGACTGCTGCTCGTTGCCCGGATGCGGAACTTCGATCTGCTGCAAATCAAAGCCATACTTCTTAGCCAGCAGGTCGTAGATCGGGATCGTTTCCTTGCCATAGGGCGAGCCGTGATAGAGTACGACAATCTTCTTGCCCTTCAGCTCCTCAAGCCCGCCTTCCTTGGAGGCGATATAATTCACGATACCGGAGGTCTCGCTATAGGGATTGAGCAGCAACGGGAAAACATAGGGGAAAACGCGGCCATCGGTCGAATCCGTTCGGCCATGGTTGATGGTAATGAGCGGCACCTTGTCCTGCGTGATGCGGTCGATCATGGCATAGGCGATGCCAACCGAGAGCGGGTTCCAGGCTGCAATGCCGGGATTGCTCTTAAGCCGTTCATAGGCCTCGACGCCGCGCTCGACCTCGTACTGGGTTTCGGCCTCCGACCAGGTAAGCTTGACGCCATTGACGCCACCGTCCCTGATATTGATGAGATTGAGATAGTCGATAAAGCCGCCGAAGAAGCCTGTGCCACCGGCTGCGTATGGGCCGACGCGGTAGCTCTGCAGGGGGAAGTACTGTTCATCAGCCATGGCCGGGAAAGCAATGGTCGCAAGGCTGATGCCGGCAGCGAAAGCTGATACTTTGATCTTGGCGAAAAGGGTCATATCTAGACACACTCCATCTGTCGGCTGGCGCCCTGCCATCCGCGCTGGTTTGAGGAATTCACTGGCTGTTGCGACTTTTCTTGTTGGAAGCCCTTTGCCCTTCAGGGCCGGGCTTCGAGGGGTTCACGCCCGCCTGAAGGCGACCGCAATGCGTGACCTCAAGCGATCCCACAACGACACGAGGCCGTCAGGCTCGAGGATCAGAAACAGAATGATCAAGGCGCCGATGAAGATGCGCTGCGTCATGTCGAGCACGCCGGAATCAAAGACGTTTCCCAGCAACAATGAGCCGAGCCGGGAGAGGATGAGCGGAAAGACGACGATCAAGGCCGCACCGAAAAAGGCACCGCGGATCGAGGCAAGTCCGCCAATGATGACGATAAAGAGGATCTGGAACGAACGGTCGAGATTGAAACCGGCCGGCTCCACCGTGCGAAGATAGGCAAAAGCCCAGATCACGCCGGCAACACCGATGATGAAAGACGAGATCGCAAACGCGAGAAGTTTCGTGCGCAGCACCGGAATACCGATGATGAGTGCGGCTGTTTCGTTATCGCGCACGGCGATAAAGTTGCGGCCGGTCTGCGACGACACCAGGCGGTAGGCGAGAAACGTGAGGACGGCGACGATCGTCAGCGCGAAAAGATAGCGCCCGATTGGTCCCTCGAAAGAAACCCCGGCCAGCGACAGCACCGGTGCATCGATCACGCCCGATGCGGATTCGTTCGAGAACCAGCTGAATTTCGTCAGAGCCCATTGCACGAAGAACTGCGCGGCAAGCGTCGAGACGGCAAGGTAGAAGCCGCGAAGGCGAAGGCTCGGCAGGCCGAAGACGATGCCGATGGCGGCCGCCGAAAGGCCGGCCAGCACGATCGACACGAAAAGCGGCAACCCGTCGACCCGCAGGTTGAAATTATAGGCCGCGAAAGCACCGGCAGCCATGAACGCGGCCGAACCAAGCGAGACCTGCCCCGCATAGCCAGTGAGAAGGTTGAGGCCGACCCCGGCAAGGCTGAGGGCAAGGAATGGCAGCAGGATTGCCTCGAAGAGGTAACTGGTGCCCACGAACGGCACGACGAGATACGCGATAGCGAGCACCCAGACGGTTCCGGCATGACGCCGCAGGAAAAACGGCGGTGAAAGATGGGCTGTAACGGCGGACATCTCAGACCCTTTCCACGAGCTTTTGACCGAAGAGCCCGGAGGGACGGATCAGCAGGAAGGCAAGGGCCACGACATAGGCAAACCACCCCTCGATGCCGCCGCCGAAATATTCGCCGATATAGACCTCGGCCAGCTTTTCCGACGCGCCGACAATCAGACCACCGATGATCGCCCCGAGAATGGAATCGAAGCCGCCGAGAACCAGCACCGGCAGCGCCTTCAGCACCACCAGCGACAGCGAGAACTGCACGCCGAGACGCGCGCCCCAAAGCAGTCCCGCGACCAGGGCAACGAGACCCGCCGCCGCCCAGACGCTCGCCCATATCCAGGGTAGCTTGAGGCCGACGGCCAACGCCGCGAACTGGTCGTCGGCGACAGCGCGGAAACCGAGGCCGATACGAGTGTAGCGGAAGAAGACGGAAAGAACCGCCACCAAGCCGGCCGCAACGACGCCGGCAAAGATGTCGAACTGGCTGATGAACACGCCGCCGACATCAAAGGGAATGTCCTCGATACCGAGATCGAGGCCATGAACCTGCGTGCCCCACAGGAGTTGGGCCGCACCCTCGATGATGTAGGAAAGGCCGAGCGTCGCCATGAACAGCGTGATCGGCGGCTTGTTGGTGAGCGGCCGAAGCACCATGCGCTCGATCGCGATTCCGAGAACCACCATGATCGCAAAGGTAATTGCCAAGGCCGCCGCAAAAGGCACGCCACGCTCCACAAGGCTGACGAAAGTCAGCGCCGCAAACAGGAGAAGCGCGCCTTGCGAAAAGTTCAGGACGCCCGATGTCTTGTAGATCAGTACGAAGCCGATTGCGACGAGCGAATACATGACCCCGGAGAGCAGCCCGCCGATCAGCACTTCGGCGAAGAACAGCCAGTCAAACGTCATCAGATACCCTCCCCGCCTTGATTTTCCGGCGCAACGCCGAGATAGGCATCGATGACACGTTGGTCGCTGGCAATCTGCGCCGGCGTTCCGTCGGCGATCTTGCGGCCGTAGTCGAGCACCGCGATGCGGTCGGAAAGCCCCATCACGACGCCGATGTCGTGTTCGATCAGCACCACCGTGACGGCATATTCGTCCCGTGCGAGCCGCACATATTCGGCAAGTTCGTTCTTCTCCGTCGCCGTCATGCCGGCCATCGGCTCATCGAGCAGCAGGATACGCGGTTCGGCGGCAAGCGCGCGTGCAAGCTCGACCCGCTTTTGCAGGCCATAGGGCAGCGCGCCCGCAAGTCGGTCGACATAGGGCGTCAGGTGCAGGAAGTCGATGATTCGCCCTGCCCGCTCGCGGGCATCGGCCTGCTCGCGGCGTGCGCGCGGCAGGCCGGCGATCTGGCTCATGAAATTTGCGCGCCCGACGTAAGCCCGGCCGGCCGCGACATTATCGAGAACACTCAGTCCCTTGAACAAAGCGAGGTTCTGGAACGTCCGTGCCACGCCGAGACGGGCGAGCTTCTGCGTCGGCACAGGTCTATAGGCCCTACCATCGATCGTGACATGACCACGATCCGGGCGATAAACGCCGGAGATGACGTTGATCAACGAACTCTTGCCGGCACCGTTCGGGCCGATGATGGCCCGGATTTCGCCATGCCGCACGGCAAGGTCGACATCCCTTAGAGCGACTATACCTCCAAATGAAAGGTCGATACCGCGAAGGGCAAGCGCAAGCCCTTCATCAGGGCGCGGCGCGCTGCGATCATGCTCGACGCGCTCATCACGCAGGGTGACGTGCGCGCGGATGTCCGTGGGGATCGCCACCTCGGCGCCGAGACTTGCAAGCAGAAAATTCGATGCCGACATCGTTCAGTCCATTCTCTGCCCCGATGGGCACAGGTTTCCAATCGCGGAGGCGATCACGCCCGCATCGATGGCAGCGGCTTAGGGCCGCTGCATCTGCGCTTTGCAATGTTACTCGGCTGCGATTGCAGCGCTGACTTCCGCCTGCTCCAGCTCGCGTATGAGCGGAATGACATGCTTGCCGAAGTATTCGACTTCCTCCTGAAAATGCAGGAAGCCGAGCAGAATGAGATCGGCGCCGGCGCGCTTCAGGTTGACGACGCGTTCGGCCACCTGACGCGGCGTGCCGATCAGGTTGGAGCGGAAGCCGTCATTGTACTGAACGAGGTCTTCGAAGCTGGACTTCGCCCAGTTACCTTCGCCTTCGGGAGAAGACTTACCGGCATTCTTCACCTCATGGCCAAAGGCGTTGACCGCTTCCGGATTGGCCTTGTCGATGATCTCGGCGAGCACGGCCCTGGCCTCCTCCTCGGTCTCGCGCACAATGGCGAAGGCATTCACGCCGACCTTGACCGAATGGTTGTTTTCCTTGGCCTTGGCGCGGATGTCGTTCACCTGCTTGGCGATCTCCTCCGGCGTGTTGCCATTGGTAAAGTACCAATCGGACACGCGGGCCGCCATATCGCGGGCCGCGCGCGAGGAACCGCCCTGGAAGATTTCCGGCTGCGGATCGATCGGCTTTGGCTTGAGGGAGTAATTGTTGAAGCGATAGAAATCGCCGCGAAAGGTAAAATTGTCTTCTGTCCAAATGCCACGCAGAGCCCGGATGAACTCTTCCGAACGGCGGTAGCGCTCGTCATGATCGAGCCACGGTTCACCAATGGCGTGGAACTCGCCGCGGAACCAGCCACTGACGACGTTAACTGCGACCCGACCGTTGGTGAGGTGATTGATCGTGGCAATCTGTTTGGCGGCAAGCGCCGGATTCCACGGACCAGGCAGGATGGCGGCGATGACCTTCAACGTCTTCGTCGATTCCAGAAGAGCGTGACTGAACGACACGGATTCATGCTGGAATTCGGCGCCGTAGCCGGCAGTGAAGCGGATCTGGCTTAGCGCGTAATCGAAACCGCTCGCTTCAGCGATCTGCGCGAGCTTGCGGTTGTAGTCGATTGTCCAGCTAGTGCGTTGCTCGATGTTCGAGATGACGAGGCCGCCGGACACATTCGGGACCCAATAGGCAAATTTCACGGGCTCAGCGTGGTGTTCAGTCATGGAAATCTCCTCTTTCCTGATGTCAGTTGGCGACCGCTTCGTGTGAAACGACGCGAAAAGCCGACTGGTGATCGTCGGCGACAAGGTTTCTGGCCGGCAGTAGATCGATCAATTCGGCGACGGCACGCTCGACGCGCGCCTCAACCACGGGGTTCGAGAGCGTGTATCCGGTGAAATCCGCCTCAACGGCGTAGACCGTCGTTGGCACTGTAACGGCGCCAAAGAAGCCGAACAGCGGCCGGAACTGATGCTCCAGCATGAGGCCATGCAGCGCTGCACCGCCCGTTGCCGCAAGGATCACACGCTTGCCTTGAAGCGCACGGAAATCGACGAGATCGAAGAGATGCTTTAACGCGCCGGTGTAGGATGCACGGTAGACCGGTGAGCCGACGACAAGTACATCCGCAACTTCCACCGCATCAATAATCCTGCGGCCAGCCTCATCCAGTTGATCTGCGCGAAGAGCCCTGAACAGGATCGGCGCCGCCACAGCCAGATCGATCGTATCCACAGAGACGCTTGCCCGTCTCTCGATCGAGGCCAGAATGTCCGAGACAATGCGCGCCGTGCGTGACGGTTGTTTTACGCTGCCGCTTATTCCAAGTACGTTCATTGTTAGCCTCACTCCTGTTATCTTTAATCTCTATAGTTTTCATAGATAATCAAAGATGCAAATTCCAAAGTGAGGGCACTTTGAGGAAACCAATCTTGTGCATTCGCTCTCTGGCGCAAAGGACTGAGCAGGCAGGGCCAGTGAGCAGCGAAGCGTTTCGGCGCCGCGTCGCTTGTTTGTCGTGACCGACCTGCAAAAACTGTCGCGTTCTCCCTCACCAGAATTGAGTGAGGGTGTGTCTCTTTTCACTGTCTTGATGCGATACCAACCATCGAACAGCCTTGCATCGATTGAATGACTGGCGAGCGGTCTATCTCGATAAAATTCGTACTTCGGTAGCGCCCAAGTCAGCGCATGTGCGAAGGATAAATCAGCACGGAACATTGACCCCTTTTTTATCCAATTTTCACCTCCTATGGGCGATCAGAATTTGATCGCCGGGCGCTGGAAGAGTTCCATTGGATGGGCCAGGTGCGTGCCGGTCGCCCCAATCCAGCTGGATCATATTTGGGATATCGATTTGAGTTCTCCTTCGGCCACGATTGGCCGGAGGAAGAACGCGCGACGCTTCAGGTTAAACAGGGAGCCGAGGACGACTCTGGCATTGTCCGCCGCCCTTTGGAGAAGGAACAATATTCACCGTGAAGCGGATCATCTGTTCAGCAAACAAATCCGGAATGCGTCGCGAATGACTGGGGTTTTACCGCAAAGGCGAGTTCAGTTGATGTCGTCAGGAATAAATCCACCTGTCTGCCGCCGCCACAGCCGCGCGAAAAGACCATTGGTTTCAATTAGCTCCCCCGGTGGGCCTTCCTCGATTATGCGACCGTTTTCGAGCACTACGATACGGTCCATGCTGGAGATGGTCGAAAGGCGGTGGGCAATGGCGATGACCGTTTTGCCTTGCATTACAAGATCAAGCTTCTCCTGAATGGCGGCTTCGGATTCGCTGTCGAGGGCCGAGGTTGCTTCATCGAGGATCAGGATCGGAGCGTTTTTCAGGAGAACGCGGGCGATCGCGACACGCTGGCGTTGGCCGCCGGAAAGTTTGATGCCGCGGTCACCGACGTAGGCGTCGTAGCCCTTGCGGCCATCGCTATCGGAGAGTTCGGCTATGAAGGTGTCGGCAGCAGCCATTCTGGCGACATCTTCCACCTCCTGCGCGCTCGCCTGCGGCCGCCCATAGCGGATATTATCACCGACCGAACGATGCAGCAGAGACACATCCTGGGCTATAACGCCAATCGCGCGGCGCAGACTCGATTGGGTGACCGAACGAATATCCTTTTCGTCGATCAGGATCGCGCCGTCCTGGATGTCGTAGAAGCGCAGCAGGAGATTGGCGAGTGTGCTCTTGCCAGCCCCCGAAAGCCCGACGAGTCCAACCTTTTCACCGGGACGGATCGTCAGCGAGAGATCATCGATAACCGGCTTGCCAGTCTTGTAGGCGAAACGGACGTTCTCGAAGCGGATTTCCCCGTGGCGAATGGCAAGTTCCGCCGCGTCTGGACGATCGGTGATGGTGGGCGGTGTCGTCATGACGGGCATGGCATCCTTGATCGTACCGACTGCCTGGAAGATCTGTTGGCCCATCTGCAGGAACGTGAAGGTGTGAGCAGACAGCCGGCTGAGGACGTAAACGGCAGCCGTGAATTCGCCGATCGTGACGAAACCATCGACAAGCCCGGTAAAGCCGATCGACAGTATCGCCAGCCAATGCATCATGTTGAGGACAACGACGATGACCTCTGAGGTGCGGTAGATCCGCTGTTCACTTTGTTGCGCATTGATGGCCTTGGCAATAATGCCGCGGATAGCGCCCGCCTCGCTGTCTTCGGCGGCAAACTGCTTCACCATCTGCATATTGCCGTAGAGATCAGTGATGGCGCCAGAAATCAGGCTGCGCCGCTTGGCAGAACGACGCGAGCGCTCGGTAAAAACAGGTGCCAGCCTGACTGCGAGCAGAACGTTGAGCGTGATCCAGACGATGGTCGGCAAGGCGAGCTGCCAGGAGAGTGCGCTCAAGAGAATGACCGACCCAGCCATTTGCATCACGAAGCGTGGGATGGACTGGAAGGCCGATATGATCTGCTGCTGCACGGCCGAGGCCACCTGCTGCAGACGCGAGGCGACCTGACCAGCATAGAGATCATGGAAAAAGGCCAGGTCCTGCCGCTCCACCGCCTTGTGGCCCTGCCACTGAATGGCGGCAGGCATACCAATTCCAAGCGTATGCGAGTTCAGCGTGTTGACGAAGAAGGAGCCAATCGGGATCGCGGGGAAGAGCATCAGGCCAAGCAAGGTCAGAAACAACCATTCATTGTGCAGGAAGGCGCTTGCGCCCTGTTGCGTTACGCCATCAACAATGACCGAAAGGCCCCAAATGATAGTAAGATTCATGGCCTCGATTGCCATTGTCGAAAGGGCGAGCACGAGCAGGATGCCGCGGAACATCCGGATGAAGTGCAGGAGAACAGCAACCGGGCCATTCGCGGGCAACGGCTGATAGGGGATGTCGAGGGGTTGGATCAGCGTTTCAAAGGGTCGATAGATCGTATCGGAAATCGACATCAGGGCTCGAACTCCAATTGAAGAAAGATCAGACAGTCTCAGCATATGTTAGCGTTTCTGCGGCGGCATCAATTGTGACCTCGTTCCGTAAGCCGACGCCACGAACCCAACACAGCTCGGCCGGCAACTCCATCATTCCGAAACAGGAGCGACCGCTATGGGATGCACCTCTGGCGGAATGTGCGACTTGATGGTGCAAAAAGGAAGTTGTTTTCGCCTTGGGGCGGAACCGGACCGTCTGACTTATCGCGGCGAGCGTGAAATAGCTGCCGTCAAACGCGGCGACCGCTTTGACCAGTTCTAAACTTAATTCCGACCGTTTCGGCATTCAGCACCCTGCGTTCAGGCGCGATGACAGTTTCTACGACCAAGATAACGTCGCTTTGCCGGCTTGCAATATCCCACCATCCCAGAGCTTGTAGCCCTCCAAAAAGATCGCCAATGGCAGACATTGCCTTTCCGTTTTCAGCGCCCTTCGGCGGCATATCGACAGCGACTCGATTTCAACATAGCAATGACGCCTGATACAATTCGAGATGGCATTGTTCAATGCGTGACAGCGACAAAACACTACGGCGGCGTCTGGTTGATGCCCTTCGCCCGCTGGCCGAGCGCGACACGCGCTTACTGCTCGAAAACGAAGATCCACCGTTCATCTCGGCCTTCGTTGCCCGTCACCGGGAAACCATTTCCGAGCTTAGTATGCCCGCCGCCGGCCTCGTCATCGTCATCGAAGGCCGCAAAGAAGTGCTGTGGGGCGCGAAACGCAATATCTACCAACCCGGCGACGCCTTCGTACTGCCGGCCGGTGCGGAGGTTGATGTTGTCAATGAACCAGATGCCGACACTGGCGTCTATCGCGCCCTGTTCGTCCGCTTCTCTCGCACCCTGGTCATTGAGGCGGCACGCCTTTGGCCACAACTCACCATGCGCGACGTACCCCTCGGCTCGCCCATCACGATCAGTCCGACGCTCTGCTCGGCAATCATCCATAGTGGCGAGGCGCTGGCGGGTGCACTCGACCTTTCCCGGCGCGTCGTGGATCACCGTGTTCTCGAGGTTCTGCTTATCCTGGCCGAGCAGGGTGCGCTGCCATTGATGCCCAAATATGTCGATAGCTCAGTCACAGAGGCGGTGCGGCTCCTGATCCGCCACCGGCTCGATCACGCGTGGTCAACCGCCGCGATCGCCGCGTCCCTGTCGATGTCAGAGTCCACCCTGCGGCGGCGACTGCGCGACGAAAACCACTCGCTCCGCGCGCTGTTACTCGCCGAAAGAATGCAAGCCGCTTACCTCATCCTCTCGGATCGGGATGCAGATGTCGCCGACGCAATTGCCGCTACCGGCTACGCCTCGCGTTCACACTTCTCGCGGCACTTCCAGGATGCCTTCGGACAGGCTCCTTCGACCGTTCGCAGGGCACGTAAAAAACCATTAGCCTGACCGCTCCAGGCTCATTGCTGATCAGATCTGGCCCACCCGCGCTGACATAGTTCCCTATGCTCGACTGAAATCAACCAGGCGAGACGAACAATGACCAGGAATAAAAGAAGCATATGTGCCGCCATTATCGTGGCCGCCGCATTTTCGGCGACGGCGCCCATGGCCGCTGACTCCACGCTGTCCGTAAAGATCGAAGGGCTTGACCGCTCTGGCAGGTTTGCAGACTCTGCCGCCTTCTGTCGGCCCGGGATAGGGGCGAAGGACGTGAGCCCGGGGGTCTCATGGTCGGAGGGCCCCGAGGGTACCAGGTCGTATGCCTTGCTGCTCACCGATCCGGACGTACCGCAAGATTTCAACCTCATCAATAAACCCGGCACCACAATTCCAGCCGACGCGCCGCGGATCGGCGTTTTCCACTGGATTCTGACCGATATTCCCGCCGGCATCACGTCCATCGGCGAAGGTGCGGAAAGCGAGGGTCTCGTGCTGGGCGGCAAGCCAATCGGCATGACGCCTCACGGACTCCGCGGCGCCAATGTCTATACGAGTTTTCTGGCCAAAACTGATGGCATGGCCGGCACCTATGGCGGTTACGACGGCCCCTGCCCGCCCATGAACGACCAGCGCGTTCACCACTACACCCTTGAAGTGGTCGCGCTCGACGTTGCGACACTGGGCCTTTCGGGACCGTTTACTGGCGAAGACGTGGAAAAAGCCATGGCGGGCCACATCCTTTCAAGCGGCGAGGCGATAGCGACCTATTCATTGAACCCGAGCCTGATCCCCACCGTCACGGCGAAGTAGATTACAAATCCTGAAAGGTTGAGCCGCACCATGGCACAAATAAATGTTTCGTCCTTACCCGTCTTTAATCGGGATGCATCCGGCTACGACGTCCTTCGGCGCAGCCTTATTCCCTGTTTCGATGCGTTTTACGGCACAGCACTCGACTTGATCGACGACTGGCGGGACGCCGAAAAACTGCGTGTACTCGATCTTGGCGCTGGCACCGGCCTTTTTACCGCAATGCTGCTGACCCGCCACCCAGATGCCCAGATCCACCTCGTCGATGCCTCCGAAAAGATGCTCGAGCAGGCCCGGCAACGCTTCGATGGTAATCCGGCCATTACCTATGCCGTGGCCGACATGTCCGATGCCGAACTCGGCGGTCCGTGGGATCTCATCATTTCGGCATTGGCGATCCATCATCTGGAAGACGCCTCGAAAAAGCATCTCTTCGGTGAAATTCGGAGTGCCTTGTCGGAGGGTGGCCTGTTCGTCAACGCCGAGCAGGTCCTCAGCCATGATTGCGAGGTAGAGGCCCGTTACGCCCGTATCTGGCTGCAACAGGTCAGGAGGCTGGGCGTATCCGAAGCGGAAATCGCCAAAGCGCTCGAGCGGATGTCCCACGATCGTTGCTCCCCTATCGAAAACCAGTTGCAATGGATGCACGACACCGGATTTTCCGAGGTGGACTGCAGCTTCAAGGCATGGCGTTTCGCGGTCCTCAGTGGCAGACGGTAGGGCGAGCCGCCAGCCACTACGGACTTTTGAGATAGCAGCAAGACCTGGCATCAGCGGTTTATGAAACTTGGAGGGGTTCCATCACGGGGCCTCGCAGTTTACAGTTCCAATGATGACTTATGGTTGGTTCTGCACCGCCACGAGATCAATATTTCTGTTCCTGCAGACATAAGACCCGCCATCGGCGAGGTGCTTGGTGTTGAAGTGGCCTCGTCCGACCTTCACGTGTTTGATCCCGGTACGGGACTGAGGTTGATTTAATCCACTCAGGTCGGACCTTCAATGACGTCGCGCAGACCTACTGGACGCCTGCAATCTAACTGGCTTCCGGCGGGTGGCCGGTGACCTGAGCCGCAAAACTTCCTTCAAATCCTGGTAGGGTCGGTTGCTCTGAAGAGACGGGCAGCACCAAGCATTCACGGACGAGCAGTTCATTGGGATATTGAAAGAACAGGAGAGCGGCTGATATCTGCCGCCAGCGACGTCACTGTAATCGCGATCACCCATCGTACAGCGTTAGTCACTATGAAGGATCAGGTGATCAACTGAGGCGGCAGAGAGATGAGGCCACAGCACAACTGCGGGCGGGCTTGCACGAAACGGATCGGCGGATGTGCGGCCCGCTGTTGGTGTATTCAAGCCATCAATTTCACCGTGGCAGTTACCGGAAAGGCCTGTCGCGCTTATTCCATGTGATAGGAAGACACCGCTTTCCTCTGAGTCAAAAATTTTTCAATCCTGCGAGGTGCATATCGCACCGGTCGCTTAAAAGACGGCTAGCGACTATCAGATCAGCTGATCATTTACCGGAGGCGCCCACAGATCCTGAATGACCGCATCGATCGGGCGGGCCTGTGGGATCGAGGACGGAGGTGCCGCTCTCCAGAAAGCACACAAAGAAGAGCAACCGAAATATTCAGTTGAACTCTCGTAGCAATTTCAATCCGGCGGCGCTTGCAGTCACCGCCGCCGTTATTTTCGGTCACATCCTGACAACGATCAGCAGTCCGCCGCTTCAACGGCAGAAATAACCCCGTGATTTTAGCGATCTTGTTGGCCGCTTAATTCTTTCTCATTAGACCAATAAATGGTCAAATCCCACAAATTTCACTGGCCCAAAAGCGCGATATCCGCCTGAAAATTGAATTGGCACGCTGTTTGCTTGTGACTGATTTGACCGTTTTGACTGATTTGACGGTTTATTCAAAATAGAAAAGGGGAACTCGATGGGTTCAGAATTCAGTCGTCGTCGCTTCCTGCAAGGATCCGCGGGCGCAGCCGCCGTCGCTGGCTATATGCAGATCAATCCTGACTTCTTCATCTCGCCGGCCTTCGCGCAGGCCGGCAAGACCATGACCTTCCTGTCGGCTGAAAACATCACCGGCAACTGGGACCCGACCGCTCATACGACACTTTCTCAGAAGAATATCGAAGGTTTCGTCATGGGCTTTCTTACCCGCACGCCGATGAAACTCGATGATCCCGGCGCGGTCGTCTACGAACTGGCCACCGACATCAAGCTGCTTGACCCCCACCGGCTACAGATCAAGCTGCGAGAAGGCATCGTCTTCCATGACGGCAAGCCGTTCAAGGCAGAAGACGTCAAGGCCACCTTCGAATACGGCTCCAGGGCAGATCGTCCGGCGCAGTGGTATCCCGGCCCGACCGAGACGCTGACGATCGAAACACCTGACGATTACACCGTCATCGTCGACACATCCAAGGGCGGCTATCCGGCCCATCTCTTCATCTTTCTTGCATCCTTCCTGCCGATCATGTCGTCCAAGGACGTCGCCGGCGGCCCCGGCGGCCCGCTCTCCCAGCGGCTCAACGGCACCGGTCCTTTTAAATTCGTCGAACAGCGCGGCAACGACACCGTGATGCAGGCCTATGACGGCTACTTCAAGGGCAAGCCGGCCATCCCCGGCATCAACTTCACTTTCACAGGCGACTCCACCACCCGTATGTTGTCGCTGATGAACGGCCAGGCTTCGATCGTTGAACGTCTGGAGCCTGAACAGGTTGACACGATCAAGGACAATCCGGCGATTTTCATCAACAAGGTCGTTTCGGTCGAGAACAAGTATCTGTGGTTCCGCTGCTCGAAACCGCCTTTCGACGATCCGCGTATCCGTCTTGCCGCCTGCCATTCGATCGATCGCGACATGATCATGGAACTGATGGGCTCGGCCGGCCATGCCTCGTCGAACTTCGTCTCGCCGGTCAAATTCGGCTATGTCGATCTGGCGAACTACCCGAAATTCGACCCCGAGAAGGCTCAAGCCTTGCTCGCCGAAGCCGGTTTCCCAAACGGCAAGGGCCTGCCGCCACTTGAATACATCACGTCCGTTGGCTTCTATCCGAAGACCAAGGAATATGGCGAGATGCTGACCGCCATGCTGCAGGAGCAGGGATTTAACGTCAGCCTGACCGTGCTTGAACCTGCGGCCTGGAACGAGCAACTGTATCATCGCCCCGGCGGCGGCCCGGGCCATATGGTCGATTGCGGCTGGTCGACAGCGTCTCCGGAACCGGATCTGGTGCTGCGCACCCATTTCCATTCCACCTCGCACCGCATCTGCGGCATCGAGGACAAGGAGATCGATGCCAGCCTCGACAAGGAACGTTCGGCACCGACGCTGGAAGAGCGCAAGAAGATCCTTCAGGAAGAGACCATGCCTCTCATCACCGCCAAGATGCCGGCACTCTCGCTGTTCACATCCGTGATGATCCACGCAATGCAGAAGGACTTTGAGGGCATGTACATCTATCCCGACGGGTCGATCGACGCCGCCAAACCTGCTGCCTGACCGTGATCAGCCACACGCCGCGATCAGGCGGCGTGTGGACTTGCCCGTGACTTTTCGAGCGGAGTGACTGAATGTTTGCCGTGAACTTCCTGATGCGACGCCTCATGCAGGGCGCCATCATCATATTCCTTGTGTCCTTGCTGATCTTTACCCTCTTGCGGGTGGTGCCGGGTGACCCGGTACGCCTTATGGCGGGCGGCATGGCGCCCGAAGCACTGATCGAAAAGATCGCAACCGACATGGGCCTTCGCGATCCCATACTGGTGCAATTCGGTCGCTATATGGGCGGTGTGGTTCGTGGCGATCTTGGCCAGTCCTTCGTGCGCCCGGCGAACGGCGCCTCGACCGGTGGCGCGACATTCAACGACTCAACTCGCGGCGAACGAGCAAAGGTCTTCGACCTGATTTTCGATGCACTTCCAATGACGCTTCAACTGGCGGCCGTGACGCTGGTGATTGCACTGGTCTTCTCGGCAATCATCGGCATTGCGGGCGGGCTTTCGATCGGCAGATGGCCAGACAAGCTTGCCTTCTACATCTCATCGATATTCATCTCGCTGCCGAATTTCTGGCTCGGCATCGTTCTGGCATTGCTTTTCTCGGTGAAGCTCGGATGGCTTCCTGCCATTGGCTATCAGGGTTTTGCCTACACAATCTTGCCGGCAATCGTGCTGGCGGTCGAATTGTCTCCGGTGCTGATCCGCACGCTGGTCAGTTCCGTATCCAGCCAGATGATGGAGCCCTATGTGGCAGTCGGACGCGTACGTGGCCTGAGCCGTTCGCGGATCATCTCCAACCATGCCCTGCGCAACGCATCGGTGCCGCTTCTCAACCTGCTCGGTGTGCAATTCTCCAGCCTGCTCGGCGGGGTCATCATCGTCGAATATATCTTCGATTATCCCGGGCTCGGCCTTCTGACCATCAATGCCGTGCTGCAGCGCGACTTTCCGTTGATCCAGGGTATCGCGATCGTCACGAGCGCCATCTTTGTACTGATCAACATTGTCGTCGATCTCGTCGCAACAACCATCGATCCGAGGCTTGAATACTGATGTCCATCACATCCGCACTCGACACCCCGATCATATCGAAAATGGCAAGCCGCTCGATTGCGCGCCGCATATTCGATCGCGCCGCATCGACGCCCGGTTTTCGCATTGGCCTTACGATCTTCCTGCTGCTTGCGATTGCCGCCGCACTTTATCCGGAAATCAGTGGCGTCGACCCGACCAAGATGGATGTGAAGGCCCGCCTTCTGCCGCCACTTTTCTTCGGCGACAACTGGAGCTGGGGCCACCCGCTTGGCACCGATCAGATTGGCCGCGACATGCTGGTGAGGTCGCTTGTCGGCCTGCGTTATTCCTTCCTGATCGGGATTGCATCGGTTGCAGTGACACTCATCATCGGCTGCGCCCTCGGCACGATCGCCGGTTACTTCGGCGGTCGTATCGACATGCTGATCATGCGTCTGACCGATGCGCAGCTGTCTATCCCGATGATCATTCTGGCGATCGCCGTTCTTGGCGTGTCGCGCCCGACAATTCCGGCCATCGTCCTGGTGCTTGGTCTCTCAAGCTGGCCGGTCTATGCGCGCATCATGCGTAGCATTGTAATGACGGAAAGGCAGCGGGAATATGTGCGCGCTGCCAAACTTGGGGGCTCGACCGATTTCCGCATCATCGTCAGCCTGCTTCTGCCGCTGCTCCTGCCGCCGGTGATCTTCACCTCGGTGCTTGATGTGGCACGCATGATGATCTTTGAATCGACACTCGGCTTCCTCGGCCTGGGTGTCCAGCCGCCGACGCCGACCTTCGGCAATATCATTGCCGATGGCCGAAAGTATCTTCTGAACGCCTGGTGGATCGCTACCATGCCTGGCATTTTCCTCGGCCTCACTTTAACCAGCATCAATCTCATAGGCGCTTCGCTGGAACGGGCCCGCAACACCATCCACGGAGGGTCCGAGTGATGATCAAGCCGCTTCTTGAGCTGAAAAACCTCACCGTTAATGCCGGTCGCTCGGATAAGGCGAAGATTATTCTGGACAATATCTCCTTCAGCCTCGCGCCGCGAGAGATCGTCGGTGTGGTCGGGGCCAGCGGAGCCGGCAAGACGGTGCTGTCCAAGGCAGTCGTCAACTGGCTGGAGCCGCCGCTTTCCGTGCGTTCCGGCAGCGTCCTCTTCGAAGGCAAGGATATTTACGGCATCTCCGAGAACGAGATGCGTACCCTGCGCCGCCGGGTCGCCTATGTCGGCGCCAATCCGATGGGTGCACTCGATCCGACGCTGCCGGTCGGCGTCCAGATCGTCGAGAAGCTGCGTGCGGTCGTTCCAGGCACCTCGCGCAGAGAGGCGGAAAAGCGCACGATCGAGCTTCTGGAGGCCGTCCGCATTCCCTCGGCTCGCAGCCGTTTCAGCGACTACCCTTCGCAGTTTTCCGGCGGCATGATGCAGCGCGCACTGATCGTTGATGCGTTGGTGACGAACCCGGCGCTGCTGATTGCAGATAACGTCACCCAGCCGCTCGACGTTACCGTCGCAGCCCAGGTCATCCGTCTGATGAAGGAACTGACCGACGGTTTCAATACCGCTGTGCTGTTCGTCTCCTCCTCACTTCCCGTTGCCCGCGAAGCCTGCAACCGGATTTTGGTGATGGAGAAAGGTCGCATCGTCGAGGAACAGGAAACCGAAAAGCTGATCGCTGCCCCTGCATATGCCTATACGAAAGAGCTTGTTGAACAGACGCCGAAGATCTGGATCGAAAAGACCGAGATGCCGCGTCTCAACGACAAACGCGACGTTGTCTTGAGCCTGCGCGACGCCTCACAGGTCTACAGGGTAAAGAAGAAGACCGGCTTCGGTGGCTTCAACCATGTGCGTGCGGTTCGCAACGTCACATTCGATGTCCGGCGCGGCGACAGTTTCGCGATCGTCGGTGAATCCGGTTGTGGCAAGTCGACGCTGATGCGGCTTCTGAGCAGGCTGGAACTGCCGAGCTCCGGCCAGGTTCTGTGCGGTGCCGACGATATCGCCATGCTCGGTGGCAAAGACCTTCTGACCTTCCGCAAGAAGCTGCAAATGGTACTGCAGGATCCGTTCGGCTCCCTGCCGCCACGCACATCGGTCGGGAAGATGCTGGAGGGCCCACTTCGCACGCACGGATGGAAGGACAGTGCCAAAATTCGTGAGCGGGTGCTGAAGGTCATGGGCGAAGTCGGCCTCTCCGCCGATCTCTACGAGGAATTGCCGATCGGCCTGAGTGCCGGCCAGCGCCAGCGCATCAACGTTGCCCGTGCGCTGGTTCTGGAGCCTGAAATACTGATCATGGACGAAACGCTTTCTGCCCTGGACCAGACAGAACAGTTCAAGCTTCTCGATCTTTTCCAGAAGCTGCAGAAGGAATACGGCCTCACTTACATCTTTATCTCCCACGACCTTGCGATGGTCCGCAAGGTCTGCAACCGGGTGGCGGTAATGTATCTCGGCGAGGTCTTCGAACTGGCTGATAACGAGCGGTTGTTCTTCGATCCCGGACATCCTTACACAATGGCGTTGCTCAGCGCGATGCCGACACTTGAAGAACGCCGCTACAAGGCGGAAGACTGCCTTCTGGAAGGTGAACCGCCAAGCCCGATCGATATTCCTCCAGGTTGCAGCTTCAAGTCGCGCTGTCCGCGTGCGATGGAGAAATGCGGCAGCCTGCAGCCCGCGCTTACCGCGCGTGGCAGCCAGGATTTCGCCGCCTGTCATCTCATCCAGCCAGTGGCTCTCGATGACGCAACACGTCAAATGGCTTTAGCCTGACCATGGTTGCGGCGCCACAGACGGGGCCGCAACGATCACTAGAATCCAGGGTGCATTCATGAGTTTCACCGAACATCGCCTCAAGCTTATCCTCGACATGCTGAAGCAAACCCAGCGCGTCAATGTGAGGGAGCTTGCCGATTATCTGCAGGTCAGCCAGGAGTCGATCCGGCGCGACCTCAAGGAACTTGAGATGCGCGGTTATGCCCGCCGCGTCTATGGCGGCGCGGTCCTTGACCAGCAGGAAAGCGATCAGCCGTTTACCGACCGACTGCGTGTCAGCTCACGCGAGAAAGCCAAGATCGGCGAGGCGGCAGCGTCGCTGGTCGAGGACGGCATGAAGGTGTTCATCGATACCGGCACCACAACGATTGCCTGCCTGAAACATATCGAGACGCGCAAGGACTTGACCGTTGTCAGTAATTCGCTGGCGGTCGCAGCCCACTTCTTCAATCTGCCGCAGGCAAGTGTGCGGGTTCTTGGCGGTCGCATGCGCCCAGATTATCAGGCGACATACGGCCATGAGACCGTGGCCGCGCTGAAGGAGCATTTCTTCGATCTCGCGATTATCGCCATCAGCGCCATTCACGCCGAACGCGGGTTCATGGATTTCGGCGAGGACGAGGCGATCCTGCGCCGCGTCGCCAAGGCCCAGGCAAAACGTTCGATCATTGTTGCCGACAGTTCCAAGTTTGGTCGTCTCGGCTCCATCCACACATTCGGCCTCAGCGAAATCGACGCGGTGGTGACCAGCGGCGTCATCGCGCGGGAATTTTCAGATCAATTCAATCAATCCAAAGTGGAAATCATACATGCCTGACGTCTCCTCCTCCCCTGTCCCGATCAATGCCGAGCGGCTCCAGATGTTGATGGAGACCCTCTCCACTTTTGGCGGCGGCCCCGATGGCTCGATGACCCGCCTGACGCTTTCCAGGGAAGACGGAATGGCGCGCGACTGGCTGGGGCACTGGTTTGCCGAAAACGGCTTCGAGCAGGCCGTAGACGCGATCGGCAACCAGTTCGGCAAGATGACCTTGGCGGGCGCAAATGCGCCCGTCGTCATGGTCGGTTCCCATATCGACAGCCAGCCGAACGGCGGTCGTTTCGACGGAGCGCTTGGCGTCATCGCCGCCTGCGAGGCGGTTTTGTCCGTCAGCGAACGTCTCAAGGCGGAAGGCAGGTTGTCCGCCTGCAACTTCCAGATCGTCAACTGGACCAATGAGGAAGGCGCCCGTTTCCAGCCGAGCCTGCTCGGCAGCAGCGTGTTTACCGGCGCCATTGACCTGGAATGGGCGCTGGAACGGGCCGACGGCGATGGCATTACGGTGCGCCAGTCGTTGGACGAAATCGGTTATGCTGGCAAGGAAAAGGTGGAAATTCCCGACGCATTGATCGAGCTGCATATAGAAGGTGACACGACGCTCAGCCGCGCCGGGGAGCGGTTCGGTATCTTCACGCGGTTCTGGGGCGCGACAAAATATCGCCTCGCCTTCCATGGACGCCAGGCACATACCGGCGCAACCCCGATGGCAGATCGCAAGGATGCGCTGCTTGCTGCTGCCTATCTGATCGCCGATCTCAAGCAGATATCGACCGAACACGGGCTGGACCTGCATACGTCGGTTGGCCGACTGGAAGTCTTCCCCAATTCACCCAATGTCGTGCCGGCCGAAGCCGTGCTGTTCATCGAGCTGCGCTCGGGATCGCCAGACGTCCTGACGGAGGCGGAACGCAAGATGAAGATCAAGATCGAGGAAGCGGCGATGAAAGCCGGCGTCACCTCGGAGGTCCGCTCCATCGACCGCCGCAAGGCGGGAAGGTTCGCGCCGGGCCTGGTGACGCTTGCGCAAAGTGCTGCGGCGCATCTCGGCCAGAGCGCCCGTCACCTCGATACGATCGGCGGCCATGATGCCGTTGCCGTCTCCGATGTCTGCCCGGCGGTGGTACTGGCGGTTCAGAGCCGTGACGGCGTCATCCACCACCCGACCGAGTATACCTCGCCTGAAGACCAGGCCCTTGGCACCCAGATAGTGGCAGACATGCTTTACAAGATCGCCTGTGAAGGTTTGAAAGTTGTCGAACTCAGCGAGGCTGCCGAATGAAGAGATCGGGCTCTCCTGAATCACCGATGGAAGCCCGCGCGGAGAAGGCGCTTTCAGTCTTTTCCGCAGTGATTGGCGACACCCCTTCCTATGCGCCGGGGACGGCAGCTGTCGCATCGCCGTCCTATCATGCCGTCGAATCCTGCGGTTTCGTGGTCGCGCCGACAGGCGGGGAGGCACGTTATTTCCTGCGTCTCGGTGCCGATGAGGTAACCGATCTCGTGGATGCCGAGACCGCAAATGCTGCGGCAAACCGTTTTCACAGCCTTGGTCTTTCGCCTGAGCCGATTGGTTACGATGCCGGGACGGCCAGCATGCTGTTTGCCCGACTTGGCGACGGCTGGCGAGCGGCAAGGATCGACGATCTGATGCAGCCGAAAACTGTTGCCCGCCTGATCGAGATGCAGACGACGATCGCAGGGAGTGTTTCCACCGGCCGAACATGGTCAGTCTTCGACGGCATCGATCAGCTCTGGGCGATCGTGAGTGCCGGTGACACCAGCCTGCCCGGCGATGTCGAATGGATGCTCTCCTGGATGACGCCCATCCGCGAGGCAGTTTCAGCGGCCGGCGTGGACCTGAAACCGGCCCATGGTGATCCGCAGGCTTCGAATGTCATGCTAGGCCCAGACGGGAAAATGCAGCTCGTGGACTTCGACATGGCCGCCGACATCGACCCCTATTACCAGCTCGGCGTTCAGATGAACGAACTCTACCAGTTCGAAAGCCAGATGAGGCCCTTGCTGGAAATGCATGATGGAGGTTTCAGCGAAAGAACCTTCAACCGCTGCCGTGTCTATGCGGCGGCAGACGACCTCTACTGGGCGTTGCGCAGCCTCGTACTGGAGCTTCGTTCGCCGCCGCGGGGTGTCGAATTCCTGAAATATGCCGGCTGGCGGTTCCTGCGGTGCCGGATGCTGCTCGGTCAGCCGGATTTCGAGGCCAGGCTGAGAGCGCTTTAGGCATACGATAACGACAACGGGCTAGAAACAATAACGGGAACAAGCCTATGAATGAACTGGGAATGGCACGATCCGATGCCGAACAGGCAGTTGAGGCTGCAATCATCCAGGTGCCACCTTGGGAAGGACGGCGGCTGCGCTACAGTCCGGTTTCCGGCGGTATCAGCAACACCAATTTCCGCATCGAGGTCGAAGGCGAAGAGCGTGGGTATTTTCTAAAGATTCCCGGCCGCGGCACCGAGATGTTCATCGATCGCAAGGCCGCCGCTGCCGCCAGCAAGCAGGCAGAAGTGATCGGCATCGGCCCGAAGACATTCGACTATCTCGATCACCTCGACATCGAAATCGCCGAGTTCATCGACGGTCGCCGCGCCTCGACACATAGGGATTTTGCAGACCCGGCGATCCGCAACGAAGCGGTGCGCGTGTACCGGCAGTTTCACGACGCCCCTGCCCTGCCGCTGACAAAAACCGTCTTCGACATGATCGATGAACATTTCGACCAAGTGCGCCAGCTTGACGGCCACTGGCCGCTCGACCACAACTGGCTCTTCCGCAACTACAGACAGGCGCGCGCCGCGTTTGAGGCATCCGGGCTCGATCTGGTTCCCTGTTTCAATGACCCGATGCCGGGCAATTTCCTGATCGGTGACGACAAGTCGATCAAGCTGATCGATTTCGAATATGCGTCGAACAATGAGAGGCTCTACGATCTCGCGATCTGGAGTGGCGAGATGTTCTATTCCGAGGCGACCGACTGCGAGATAATCGAGGAGTATTTCGGTCGTTACGACAAGGCGCATCACGCTCGCTTCATCGTCCACAAGGCACTCGCCGACATCAAGTGGAGCACCTGGGCGATGGTACAAAACCGGATATCGACCCTCGATTTCGACTTTTACAAGTACGGAATCTGGAAGCATATGCGCGCCCGCTCGATCATCCACGATCCCCGTTGGCCCCTGTTCCTGAAAGCCCTTTGATGCCCGTCACCGATATCAGCCCGCAAGAAGCTGCGACCTATATCACCTTCGCCGCGGAACTTGCCGACGCCGCGCGTCCGCTGGCGCTCTCCTATTTCCGGACGCCGCTCGACGTGATCTCAAAACTCGACGAGAGCCCGGTGACAATCGCCGACCGGGCGATCGAAAAACATCTCCGCGAGATGATCGAGGCGAGTTTTCCCGATCACGGCATCCATGGTGAGGAGTTCGGCGTAAAGGAAGGTAACGCCTTTACATGGGTGCTGGACCCAATCGACGGCACCAAGAGCTTCATCACCGGTTTTCCGCTGTTTGGTACGCTTGTCTCACTGACATTTCAGGAAAAGCCATTCTGTGGTCTGATCGATATTCCAGCCACCGGCGAACGCTGGCAGGGCCGGCCGGGAGAGACACTCTTTGCTGGCAAGCCGGCCCACGCGAGTGGCTGCGAAAACATCTCCAGCGCGCGTTTTTATACGACTTCGCCGGATATGTTCCTGGGCAGCGAAGCCGAAAGCTTCGAGCGTCTCTCCCGCAAAGCCAGGCTGCGGCGTTTCGGTGGAGACTGCTATATCTATGGTCTGATCGCTTCCGGCCATTGCGACATCGCTCTCGAGACGAGACTTCAACCTTACGACTACATGGCTCTCGTGCCCGTTGTGACGGGTGCCGGCGGATGCATTACCGACTGGCGGGGCAATGCGCTTTCGATCCATTCCGATGGACGGGTTCTGGCGTCGGCCACCCCGAGACTTCATGACGAAGCCCTGGCCCTCCTCAACCGGTGACGTGAAAAAATGCCCTATACGACGACAATCGAGCAGACTGTCTTCCGCTTTGATGACCTGAAAATGCTGCTGGCGAAAGCAACCCCCGAGCGCTCCGGCGACCAGCTGGCCGGCATTGCGGCGCAAGGCCCGGTAGAGCGCTTGGCAGCCCAGATGGCGCTGGCCGATCTCCCCTTGAAAGCATTTCTCGGCGAGGAGCTCATTTCGTCGGAGGATGACGAAGTTTCCCGACTGATCGCGCAGCGGCACGATCCGGCAGCCTTTTCCGCAGTTTCCTCGCTTACTGTCGGTGAATTCCGCGAATGGCTGCTCAAGCCCGAGACGACGCATGAGCGGCTGGAGGCGGTGACCTTCGGACTGACGCCGGAAATGGTCGCGGCCGTTTCGAAGATCATGCGCCTGCAGGACATGATAGCTGTTTCTGCCAAGCGACGTGTCGTGACGCGATTCCGCAACACGATCGGGCTCGCCGGGCGGCTTTCCACCCGCAACCAGCCCAACCACCCGACCGATGACAGCCGCGGTATCATAGCGTCTGCCATTGACGGGCTGCTGATGGGCTCGGGAGATGCCGTGATTGGCGTCAATCCCGCGACCGATGCGACAGATGACTATATCCGCATCGTTTCCTTGCTCGACGAATTGCGGGAAAAGCTTGCGATCCCGACACAGACCTGTTGCCTTGGCCATGTAACGACGGCCATCCAGGCAATCGAACGCGGTGCGCCGGTCGATCTCGTCTTCCAGTCGGTGGCGGGATCGGAAAAGGCCAATCGCGGCTTCGGCGTCGATCTGGCGCTTCTGAAGGAGGCACATGAGGCGGGGCGGTCGCTGGGTCGGGGCATGCCGGGCGCAAACGTCATGTATTTCGAGACTGGGCAGGGCGCGGCGCTTTCGGCCGATGCGCATTTCGGCGTCGACCAGCAGACGATGGAGGCACGGGCCTATGCGGTGGCGCGCGAGTTCGATCCGATGCTCGTCAACACGGTCGTCGGTTTCATCGGGCCGGAATATTTGTTCAACGGCAAGCAGATCATCCGTGCCGGCATCGAGGATCATTTCTGCGGCAAGCTCCTTGGCCTGCCAATGGGCGTCGACGTCTGCTACACCAACCATGCCGATGCTGATCAGGAAGACATGGATACGCTGTTGACGCTCCTCTGCGCAGCCAATGTCAATTTCGTCATCACCGTTCCCGGCGCCGACGATATCATGTTGAACTACCAGTCGCTATCGCATCACGATGCCGTCTATTGCCGCGAGACGCTGAAGCGGCCACCCGCACCAGAGTTCGAGAAATGGCTTTTCGAAATCGGCCTGACCGATCCAGATGGCGCGCTGGTCGGCGAGCCTGTCGCGCTTTCCAATTATGTCCGCAACAGCGCATTGATCGGAGCCTGACATGGAAAAGGTGCGAGAATCCACTGCTGCCGGAAAAAACCTCACTATCAAGGATATGACCGATGCGCGTGTTTCGCTCGGCCGTCATGGCGCGGGTCTTCCGACACGCGCTCAACTCGCCTTCCTTCTCGACCACGCGCGGGCGCGCGAGGCGGTCTGGACGAGCGTCGACCGGCCCTCGCTGGCAGACAGGCTCGATTGTCTCGGCCTTCCGGCTGTCAATGTCGATAGCATGGCAAGTGACCGCAGCATCTATGTGCGGCGGCCGGATCTTGGCCGACGGCTTGCGGCGGAATCCGAAAAACGGCTGAAACATGAGAGAACGATCAATGGCTATGATGTCGCAATTATCGTCGCGGATGGCCTGTCGTCCCACGCAATCGATCTCAATGCCGTGCCGTTGATCGAGGCGCTTGTTCCGAAGCTCGCTATCCTGAACCTGACGGCTGCACCAATTGTGCTGGCGAGCCAGGCGCGCGTCGCGCTCGGCGATCCTGCCGGTGAGGCATTAGGTGCAAAACTGACGATCGTGCTTGTCGGCGAACGTCCGGGACTTTCAGCTGCCGACAGCCTCGGTGCTTATATCACTTACGGTCCCAAGTCGGGAAACCTGGATTCCAGCCGAAATTGTGTCTCCAATATCAGGGATGGTGGTCTGCCGGTCTGCGAAGCTGCCGAGATCATTGCGACGCTGACCAGGGATATGATGAGGACCCGCGTCAGTGGCGTGGCGCTCAAGGCTGCCATGGTGGAGTTTCTCGAAAGACATGACAATTCGCTTCCAGCTAAAGACCTACTGACAATTTGAAGTCTTTGCGGTGCGAAACCCTCGGAACGTGGCCTATCTGCTTTGGCAGGATTGCGGCCTGTCGTCGAAAGTCCAGTCGACTGCCTTGTGTTGAGTGCGGAGACAACAGTCCCTGCACTCAACATCATCGTTCGCAAGCTGCCGTGCTAGCCATTAGAGAACTTCTTGACGGCGGTTACGTCGAAATAGTCCCGCCATTCGACAATCTTGTCGCCTTCGAGCTCGAAAATTCCCATGATCATCACGCGCCCAATTTCACTGCCGTCGGCACGCTCGAACCGGTCAAGCCTTTCGGTGAGAACGCGGGATCCATCGGCGGCAATCGCGAGCATATCGATATGGACTGTCGAGATTCCCAGCGATGTCTCCAGTCCGTCGATCATCGCAATGGCCTCGTCGACGCCCGTCGTGACCGACACGCCTTCATTGACCCAGCGCGTGGCGGGTGTGAACCAGCGGCGCACGGCTGGCCTTCCGCCGTCTTCAACGAACGTGGCGCAAAAAGCCGAAACGGTTTCGATTGGGGTGGGCATGGCAGTTTCTCCTGGGCCATCAGAAGCCCCGTTGGCGTCTGTCTTGCCGCGATAGTAGGATTTCGACCCCAATGCCACGATGCCGAAACTTCCGTCACTCTTGCCCGATCTTCCGGAATGCTTGATAGAACTGGGCAATCGACTTAGGGGGACTCCATGACCGAACTCGACAGAATACGCGCCATCGCTATACGCCATGCTGGCCGTCCCAGCCTTAAATTGCCGCGACTGTTCGCGTATACTCTCGACCATACGACCGAGGTCGATCCGCTGATCTACGATCCTGCGGCGTCCCTGGTGATCCAGGGTACGCAGCGCATGTTTATCGGCGACAAGATGTTTGAATACGGACCCGGCCAAAGCATGATCGTCGCGGCCGAGATTGCTGCCTTGGGCCAAGTTTGCGAAGCGTCGCCAGACAGACCGTTTGTCGCAATCGGTTTATATCTGGACCCGCCTATGCTGTCCGACCTCGTCCTTGAGATGGCAGCGATGCCAGAGTTGCCGATGGAATCGGGATACGGCGTTAGCACCGCGAGCGCGTCGCTTCTCGGTGCTTGGGGGAGATTGGTAGAACTGCTCGATCGCCCAACCGAAATCCCGGTCATGGCTCAGTCTCTGGAGCATGAGCTGATGTTTCGGCTGCTGATGGGGCCGCATGGCGGCCTGCTCCGTCAGATTGCCGGCGCAGACTCGCGTCTGATGCACATTCGAAAGGCAATGGCCTGGATACGCGACCACTACGCCGAGCGTCTCGATTTCAAGGCGGTCGCGGCACTTGCCGGCATGAGTGTATCCGTCTTTTACGATCGCTTCAAAGCCGTCGCCGCTGTCAGCCCGCTTCAGTATCAGAAATATATCCGGCTCCATGAGGCCCGCCGACGCATGATCGCGAACCAGGCAGGTGCAGCCGAAGTTGCGTTCGCCGTCGGCTATGAGAGCGCCTCGCAGTTCAGCCGTGAGTACAAGCGCCTCTTCGGAGCGCCCCCGGGTCAAGACACCAAGCGAGCAAAGGCTGGCCTGGGGGGCATCAATCCGCCAAAAGCACCCGGTGCGCGGCCAGATGTTGCTTGAACCGCTGACCGTAGTCCTGACTGACCGCTGCGACGACGCTCGCTCGTAGAGCCAAAGCCTCGCGCCATCGCGTGACGCGCGGGAGACCCTGAAATATCATCTGCGTTATGGCGGGTCGATGAAACCGAAGTACCGCAAAAGAGGCGCGAACACCGCATCTACCCTGTCGAAAATCGCGATGCCAGCGGCATGAGCCGCGCAAGCCTGCATCGCCATTTTCTGGCGATAACAGGGTTCGTTCCTAGTCAGTACCAAAAGCATCTCAGCTTGCAGGAGGCCCGACAATTGTTGCTTGCAGGCGGCCATAGCGCCTCGCAATTCACGACTGGAATGCAGGCGCTTTGCCCAGTTGCCAGATCCAACTCTGTTACAGTCGAAACCACGGCGTTGCCGTCCACGGAAAGCGGACATATCAGTCGGCATAGATGATGGAAATATAGCACCACAGGAGACATGCTGTTGGGAAGCCAAGAACATGGCAACCAGCTCGCTCTTGATCTTAAATGCACGATCGGGTGCAATCGTCGGGCACCGCAACTAAAGAAACGTTTGCTCAAGGCGTTAGCCTTATGCGCATATAAAGACAAAAACAGCGGGCTTTCATAGGCGAGGGCTCGACGGAACAATGGACGCGCCCATATCTCGGGTGTAAGCTCACGACAAACTACACGCATGCGATGAATCTCGAGGGGGGACGGGAGGCGGCTATGCAGACGACGGTGTCCACGGCTTCAACTGCAGCACGAGACCCTCCGGGAGAAGAGGAAATCCGCTCGCAACTTGAACGCATCATCGCGAGCGCGGAGTTTCCCGGCTTGGGGCGAAGTGCCGCGTTTCTGCGATATGTTGTCGAAGAAGCCATCGCCGGGCGGGCCGCCCGCATCAAGGGTTACTCCATCGCAATTGAGGTATTCGGCCGCAATGAAAGCTTCACGCAGGACGATCCGGTCGTACGGATCGAGGCCGCGCGGCTAAGGCGTTCGCTGGAACGTTATTATCTGGTGGAAGGTCACAAGGACCCGGTCAGGATCGACATACCGAAGGGCGGATATGCCCCGGTGTTCTCATTGAATACTGCGGTGGTTTCCAAGAAGGTCGATAATGGGTCCGTTCCGACATCACAGCTATCGCCGATGGTCCGATGGTGGAGCGTGAGGCGGCTTTCGCTTGCTTGCCTCGTCCTGCTTATGGCTGCGTCTGCCTATCAATTCTCAAGTCACTCAAGATTGGCGCCAACAGAAGAGTTAGCCGAAAGCACGGCTCCCGACAGACCCGCCCTAATTGTGGCTCCTTTCGCCAATTTGGGCGATGGACCAAACGCCCAGCTATACAGCCTCGGGCTTACGGAGGAGCTTCTGACTGCCCTGCCCCGCTTCAAGGAGATCAAGGTCTTTGGTCGCGAGACGTCCAAAGCGCTGCCGTCGGACGTCGATGTATCCAAAGTTAGGGAGGAGCTTGGGGCCCGGTATCTTCTGACCGGGGGGGTGCGAACTGCTGGAAACAGCCTGCGCGTGACAGCCCGTCTTCTTGACACCGACGATGGCGAAATAGTCTGGTCGCGGGATTATGACAACGATCTCGGATCGAAAGACCTGTTTTCCATACAGGCGGACGTGGCCAGAAGAGTCGCCACCGCCATTGCGCAGCCATATGGTGTGATGGCACAGGCCGACACGGCAAATCCTCCACCGCAGGATCTTGGTGCATACGAATGCAGCCTGCGCTTTTACGCATATCGTAGCGAGCTCAGCCCCGAAGAGCATGCACACGTTCGCGAATGCCTGGAAACATCCGTTGCGCGGTATCCGACCTTTTCCACTGCCTGGGCGATGCTATCAATCATCTATCTCGATGAAGACCGCTTCAAATTCAATAGGGGCCAAGGTCCGGAGACACCATTGCAGCGGGCGCTTCGCGCGGCGCGACGGTCGACCCAGCTTGATGCGAGCAACACGCGGGGGCTTCAGGCGTTGATGATGGCCCTGTTTTTCAACCGGGAGCTTACCGAGGCGATGCGAGTAGGCGAAGTGGCCCTCGCTACCAACCCCAATGACACCGAGTTGATGGGCGAGTTCGGCACCAGACTAGCCCTTGGCGGCCAGTGGCAACGGGGTGCCAACCTACTTGATCAGGCTATCGCACTCAACCCAGGCGGCAGCGGCTATTATAACGGCACACGCGCTCTTGCAGCCTACATGCTCCACGACAATTCAACCGCCGTCCGCGAGATCACCAAGGCTGATATGCAAAAATTTCCGCTGTTTCATGCGGTTGCGGCGGTCATATACGCAGATGCCGGAATGATGGATCAAGCCCGGCACGAGGCAGAGATTTTCGTTCGAATGCGCCCGGACTTCCTGCCAAACGTCGTTGAAGAACTGGCGATGCGGAACGTACAGCCAGGTGATCGTGACCGACTGATAGAGGGACTTCGCAAAGCCGGAATGCTGCCTCCCAAGGTTAAAGACCCCGCCGCGATAACCATCAGTGCTTCGGATTTGCAGCCGCGCTAGCGCAGAGGCTTAATACGCTGAAAATCGAAATGCCGCCCGCTGCGACGTACCAAACGGGCAGGTAGGAAAGGTGACGCCAATATCTCTTTCCTTCAGGCCTTTTTCGAACGCCCACGTCTTACGCGGATACTTCCAGATCCACGCACCGCTGTAGAAATCACACTAGCTGCGTTTTCATGGGTTTATCCTTCTCAGGTGTGGCCTTCTGGGCCACAGAATGGTGGCGAGCAACAGAGTGTAGGTCAAAGCTACGGCGATATAGACAATGCGGGTGGCGAAGCTTTCCGCAGCGCTGCCAGGCAGGGGCGACACACCGAGCCCGAACAGGATAAGGAAAATCGTCAGGGCACCGGCAAACATCGGCGCCTCCTTGGTCCGAGCTGCTGCCCGACCTCCCAGAAAGAGGGCAACGACAAGGACAATCAGAAAGATCGAGAACAGGTTGGGGCGAAGCGTGAGGATCGCATAAGCTAAAGATGCGAGGACGCCGCCGAATAGATTGACCATTATAAGCCCAACAGCTGCCCGCGTGCTTGCGGCGACGTCGAGCTGGCCGAGCAAGGATGCAACGGTGATCGGAATGACCGCCGCGGCCGTCAGATTGTCGCTCGTCAGGCAGATCACGACAGATGCCAGCAGGATCAGCGTATTTGCCAATGCTCTCAGCAGAGCCGGCGGCTGGTCGAAGGATGGCGCGGCACTTCCGTCCAGAACTACCGGTTCGGGAAAGATCGCATGGGCGAGCCACGTCAAAAGCGTGCCCGACAACACGCCACCAACAAGGATCGAGAGGATGGAATTGGCCAACTCATCGTTCAAAATACCGAGCAGCGGCACGATGATCGCGACCACCAACACCAGAAAGACCGCAGGCCCGCCCTTTCCCGACGTCTGTAAGGCAAAACACAGGAAATAGGTCAGCCCCAGAAGCAGGAGAAAGGGAACAGGACGATTGCCGAGGCTGCTGGTCAAGATCATCATCGCCATTCCCGAGACCAGAATGACGAGCGCCGCGCCAAGTGTCTTGGCAAGCGGCATCGGTCGAGAGCTTCCCAGCAGAAATTGCGCGGCGAAAAGCGGCCCGAGGAACGGAACAAAGGCCCCCCAATACACCGCCAGCACAAAGCCGATCGAAACCGCAAGAGCGACCCGCAATCCTTTTCGTTTCTGCTCGGCGGCGGTGCTGTCAGTTGACATAGGTGAGCACCGACATGATACGGACCCAGAGTGATCCCCAAGCATTGGTGACCGGATTGTTACCGGTATAGATGATGACGGTCGCCTGCGAACCGTAGCGCACGCCGCCCTTAGGTCTTTGAGCTTCATCGATATTGAGACGGACCGGAAACCGCTGCGCGTCCTTGACCCAGCCGCTGTCACTGCGCATGGTTGGCAACCCGGTGCTCGGATCCGTGCTCCCTTGCGAGACACCGAAGCCGACGCTTTCTACCGTGGCAGGGAACAGTCGGCCTGGAAGGGCATCAAAAAGGATTTCCGCCCTGTTGCCGACGACGACATTTTCGAGGCTGTTCTCCTTGAACGCGGCATTGATCCAGATGGTGCCCACATCGATAAAGGTCATGGCCGGTTGGCCGGCTGGCAAGACCTTGCCACTGGTGAGCTGAAGGTTTGTCACAACCCCGGACGAAGGCGCCCGCACTGTGGTATGCATCAGGTCCAGCCTGGCCTTCTCCAATCCAGCAAGAGCTGCGCGCAGTTGCGGATTGTCGTTTCCGGAAGGACCGAGCTGCTCGCGAGCCTTGGTGAGATCAGCCTGCGCACCGGAAACCGAGGCCTCTGCCTGATCGAAGGCAGATTTGGCGGCGTCGAAACGGGCTTTTGAAAACACGCCGTTTTTGAGGAGTTCGGAGGCCCTGGCATATTGGTCGCGAAGGTTGTCCCTGTCGGCACGGATCTGGACAAGCTTTGCCTGGGCGGCATCCACTGCAGCGGTCGATGCGCCGATTGACTGGCCGACACTGGCCAGACCGGCCTCCGCCTCGTTCACGGCGAGTTGGTAGCGCTGGGGATCAATTCGGAACAGGACCTGGTCGGCCTCCACCCGCGTATTGTCGTTAACGCCCACTTCCACGACGCGACCTGTGACTTCAGGCGCGATACCAACGACATACGCCTGGACCTGCGCTTGAGATGTTGATGGTGTCCGCCGCTCCATGAAGACTGACAGCACGAACAGGACCAGCGCCAGACAAACGACAGCGAAAGCGATCCTCCGCAGGGGATTGCGGGGTGGCGGGGTAGTTACAGGCTCGTGTGATATCTCGGAAGCCACGATCTTGTTCCTTCGAAGTTAACTGCCCATCAGGCGGAGTTACACCGGGCGCGGACCGGGTGAGCGATGAAGAGAGACAACGGTGGCTCGGGCGAGAGCATCTTCAATCTCTCTGCCAAGGGCCGCCAACAATTCCTTGTATTCGGCCACACGGTCATCTCGGACCGGATCGGAAGAAGCCGCCTCCCATCTTGCCAACTCCGTCTGGGCTTCGGCAAAATCCTGGCAGATTTCACAGAATATGACGTCCCGCGACGCAAGCTCGTTGATGGCCTGAACTCTTGTGGGAAACCGCAGCCTGACCGCAGCCACACCTTCATCCATTGTCCTCTCCCACCGTCACAGCGTCACGGCGACGCCGAATGTCTCGATGGCATATTCTTCGATGAAACGCGGCTCGTGCAGTATGTTACCGTAATATACGCTGGTGCGGTCAGCTTACCGGGGTCGGATTGCAGCACCGTCAAGGCCTCGCATGTTTTACCACGCTGGCGAGCGGGCGAGAGAGACGACGGTTACGGGGCCGCGTGTGATTGTCTCTGGCAACTTCGACACTTTCACGCATTCAGATGACGGCATCGCCCGCCGGATGCCCGTAACATACCCGATGTTACGGGAAAACAGCCCGTCATTCGCATAGGTTTTTTTTGCGCCGACGTGGCGAGGACAAAGCTGTGACAAATGGCGGCGGGCGATCTGGTGAACGGCAACGATACAAGGGACCTCCGTAACGGACGCTTTCCATATCGAATGGGAAGGCTCCCTTTTTGTGTGATGTTCGCAGCTCTCGTTGGTTGCGGCGGCCACGCGACAAACGTTCTTGTCCCTGTTGCCGATAGCGTCCCCACATCCACCAAGGTGGACATGCTGATCACAACAACGCGTAGTCGCTCCGCGAACAAAGGCGAGATGTTCACGGGTGAACGCGCAAGGGATGCGGCCTTCGCGGAGATCACCGTGTCCATCCCTCCGGGAAATGTCCGCAAGATTGGTAATGTTGCCTGGCCGAAAAGGATTCCTCCCAATCCAGCCACAGATTTTGCGACGTTAAAGGCACAGGAAATCAGCCGCGACGATGCCCGGAAATGGCTGAGCGCTTCCGTCAGAAAGAGCCGTGACGGCAGCGTGTTGGTCTTCATTCACGGCTTCAACAATCGATTTGAAGACTCGGTCTATCGCTTTGCCCAGATCGTCCAGGATTCCGGGGTAGCGAGCGCTCCCGTACTGGTCACCTGGCCGTCGCGCGGAAGCCTACTTGCGTACGGCTACGACCGCGAGAGCACCAACTATACGCGCAATGCCCTGGAGTTGCTTTTTCAATATCTGGCCAGGGATAAGCAGGTGAAGGAAGTTTCGATCCTTGCTCATTCCATGGGTAACTGGCTCGCGCTCGAGGCGCTTCGTCAAATGGCCATTCGCAATGGAAGCCTTCCGGCCAAGTTCAAGAATGTGATGCTCGCATCTCCCGACGTCGACGTCGACGTCTTCCGGCAACAGATCGCCGACATGGGCAAAAAGCATCCGAAATTCACTTTATTTGTCTCCCGGGATGACCGGGCATTGGCCGTGTCCCGCCGAGTGTGGGGCAACGTCGCGAGGCTTGGCGCTATCGACCCTGAGCAGCCTCCCTACAAGAGTGAATTGGCCGAAAGCCAGATCTCGGTAATCGACCTCACCATGATCAAAGCCGGGGACAGCCTCAACCACGGGAAGTTCGCGGAGTCGCCAGAGATCGTCCGGCTGATTGGAGCCCGGATTTCTGATGGACAGACTTTGACGGACAGCAAGATTGGCCTTGGAGATACGATCCTTGCAGCAACAACCGGCACGGCAGCGGCAGTGGGCAGTACCGCAGGGCTGATCCTTGCCGCTCCGGTTGCCGTCGTCGATGCCGACACCAGAGACAATTATGCCGGAGGGGTTCAGTCCCTCCTTGGTTCAGGTGGCACGGCACGGAAATCATCGCGCTGCAACACACCGAATACTTCGACTGAAGCATGTCATCAATAGCTGGTCGAGCGTCATTCAGAAGGGCGCCGAGATACCACAACAGGGACAGACAATGGTAATGCGTCTGAAATTTTTGCTGATGAAAATATCTCGCACCTCTATTGCGGCGATGCTCATCCTGTTTGTTGGCATCTCAGCCGCAGCAGCGCAAATGCCTGACGCGCCCGCTCCGGCGGAACAACCACCCAATGTCCAGCACTTCATCACCCTAATGTCGGATCCCGATGTTCAGAAATGGTTGCAGCACGTCGCTCGCGGAGCGAATCCTGAAGCGCCGCCTTCGACCAGCGCAGAGGTAGGTCCCTCGTTTGCCGCATCGACAATGCGTTTCCGCGCCCATGCCGCCGCAATGGTCGACGCTGCACATTCTTTTCCGTCCGAAGCAAAGCGTGGCGCCGCTTTACTTGAGCAGGACATCAAGACGATTGGCGGGACCCGGCCCATCGTGCTGGTGGTCGCGTTTGTTGCCGCAGGACTTGCCGCTCAATGGGTATTTTGGTGGATCAGTGCTGGCTGGCGGTCATGGATGGCAGAAGCCTCGTTCACGACCGTTTGGCACAGGATTATTGCCATAACCGCCCGGCTGCTCTGGGCGGCTTTTTACGTGCTGTCGTTCGGGCTGGGCAGCATCGGTTTCTTCCTGCTTTTTGACTGGCCACCGATCGTCAGGGAAATCGTCGTAGGCTTCCTGTTCGCTGTCGTCATTTACCGCCTCGCCAGCGCAGTACTGGATGTGTTTTTGGCGCCACGCTCGAACGAGAAAGGCCATTTCCGCGTGGTTCCGATCTCTGACGAGACGGCAGGTCATTGGGCAAAACGACTGAGCTATCTCGTGGGTTGGTACGCCTTTGGCTGGGTGACCATCCGGCTTCTAGGTACGCTTGGCCTATCGATCCCGGCGCGGCAGCTCGCGGCCTACTTCCTGGGTTTCATTCTTCTCGGCATTGCTATCGAGGCCATATGGCGACGCCCGCCTCATTCCTCCACGCTACAGAGCAGCCGGATTGGATTGAATGGTCGCAACTGGCTTTGGACTGCCTATTTAACCGGTATCTGGTTGCTCTGGGTGGCGGGCGCGACGACGCTTTTCTGGGTTATGGTCGTCTGCGCCGCATTGCCAGGCGCGATCGTTCTTACCAAAGCATCCATAAACAACATTCTGCGCCGCTCCGGCGCTGAAGAGGACGGTCATAACCGTGTCACAGTGGTTTCGGTTGTCGTCGAGCGTGGGATAAGGGCAGCCCTGATCGTTGCAGCCATCCTCTTCCTCGCCGATGTCATGGACGTTCGACTGACCGAGATGACGATGCAGGATTCACCCGCGCTACGGCTCTTACGTGGAGTGCTAAGCGCCGGCATCATTCTCCTTGTCGTCGATCTGGCATGGAATGTCGTGAAAGTTCTGATCGATCGGAAAATGGGAGACACGGAAGCCGCGCTTGAGATTGGAAGCGAGCGGGAGCGGCGGCGTACCCGTTTGAGAACCCTTCTCCCGATCTTGCGCAACTTCGTCATGATCCTTTTTGCAGCGATTGCGATCATGATGGCCCTGTCTTCACTCGGAATCGAGATCGGACCATTGATCGCCGGTGCTGGCGTTGTAGGCGTCGCCATTGGCTTTGGTGCGCAGACCGTCGTCAAGGACATCATCAGCGGCATGTTCTATCTACTCGACGATGCATTCCGGATTGGTGAATACATTCAGAGCGGCAGTTACAAAGGAACCGTCGAGGCGTTCAGTCTCCGCTCGGTCAAGCTTAGGCACCACAGGGGCCCGATATTCATCGTCCCATTCAGTGAACTGGGTGCCGTTCAGAACATGAGCCGCGACTGGTCAGTGGTCAAATTCCTGTTGTCCGTGTCCTACGAATCCGACGTCGCCCAGGTCAAGGCAATTACCAAAGCCGTGGGCAAAGCCCTGTACGATGACCCCGAATTCCAGCCGTTCATTATTGAGAACCTCAAAATGAAAGGCGTCGAAGAGATCACAGACATTGGAATAAAATTGAGCTTCGGGATGACGTTGAAACCTACCCAACTGCAATCGGCCATCCGTCGCAGAGCTTATGCGATGCTGCGGGAAGCATTCAACGCCCAAGGCATCAAGATCGCCGTTCCGACTGTGCAAGTCGCAGGCGGAAAGGAAGAGGGTCTTGCTGCCGCTGCCCAGCAGGCGCTGGCAAAACACAACGCCGTGGCCGTGCCCGGGCCAGCTTGATCACGAAGTGAACCAGGCGAAACGCCATCAAAGATCAAGGAGGATATGAAATGAAAACCTCAAAAATCGTATCACACCTACTGAGCCTGATCGCCGTGCTGATGCTGATCAGCATACCGGTTCTTTTACCCTCGACCGCTGAAGCCCGCCGTGGGGCTGCAGCCTGTGGCCCCCGAGGCTGCGGTGTGGCGGCGTGCGGACCGGCCGGTTGCGCTGCTGCCGGACGTCGTCATGCACCCGCATATCGCCCTGCCCATCGGCCTGCGGCCCCGGCCTACCGACCAGCGCGGCGCGGCGTTGTGGTTGTCGCTCCCCGCCGGTACTGGCGGCCGGGCGCCGCGATAGCTGCAGGCGCAGCCATTGGCGTTGTTACCGGTGCAGCAGCTGTCGCACTGGCTGGTACACCGCCGCAGCCCGGCCAGTGCTGGTATTACACGTCTCCAGCCAAAACGACCGGCTTCTGGGACGTTTGCCCGCACTGAAACTGCTTGGCTGGGACAATCATGCTTCTCGCTCACGCGCAGATCATCAACGAAGGGGATCTTCCATGGACTTCAACACCATCGACGCCACGCTTGTCGGAAAGCTTCTTCTTTTGCTTTTGATCGGCATGGGTCCAAAAATTGCCCTCGTGCCGTTTCTTGAGAAAACCCACAGTTTCGACACCGCGACCAAAGTGCGCATCGGCCGCCAGATGGTACTGACAGCACTCGTCACAGCACTGATCCTCTTTGCGACCGGCGCGCTTCTGATGCGACTTCTCCACATAACCGGCGGCGCCGTCGCTGTGGCAGGTGGCGTCATCCTTGCGCTCATAGCGATCAAGATGGCCTCCGGACCGACGGAAAAGCCGCATGACGAGCTTGCCGATCCGATCGATCCGGACAAACTCGCAGTGTTCCCGCTTGCGGTTCCCTATTTGCTCAACCCCGTCGGCATAACCGTCATAATCCTGGCGTCTGGCGAAGTTGTCTCAGTCGCCAGCGCGGTAGTTGTCGCTGTTCTGATCCTGATTGTCGCTGCTTTCGACTATGTCGTCTTTACCAATACCGACAAGCTGTCCAAACACATGAAGCCAGCGAGCATGGTCGTCTCAGAGGTCGTTTTCGGGATCTTGCTGACCGCTGTCGCAGTCCAGCTGATTGTCAGCGGGCTGGGGCGTCTAGGGATCATTGCGCCGGCGGTGGGTCATTGACCCATAGGGCGCAGCCTCTCTTGGCGGCTCGAAGGGAATGCGCATGATGACTGATCGAAGGAAAAATGCTCTCGCTTACGGATCACTCATCGTGCTCCAGTCCCTGGCGGTCGCATTCCTGCTCCGGGTTATCTTCCCGATCTTTTACGCCGTCGTCACCCATCTTGGCGAACGCCAACAAGTGCCCGTGTCGACATTGCTCACAATCCTTGCGGTTGCGCTGCTTTTACAGGCAAGCTACTGGACAAGAATGCGTTGGGTCGAGGTCCGCGCACCGTTCCACTCCATATTCGTATCTCACCTCTTATCGTTCGCTGCACGCCTGGCCTTCCTGTTCGGAGGCGTCCTGTTCTCAACAATCTTCTTTCGACACTTGCCGGAATCCAACACGCTGCCCCCGCTTGGTCATACGGTTCTGCAGGGGGCTTTGATCCTGTTGGTACTGTTCAGTTTTTTTTGCTACTCCGTCGAACTTGAACGTCTTGCGAAGGCGATCGAAGATCCAGCTGAGACATAAATTGCCTCCGGTTACAGCTCAGCAGTGTGGTGTTGGCCGCCGCTGTCGAAGCCGACCTGGCGGTGGAACCGATGTCCATATCGCGTTCCATCCAGGCTATCGAATAGCGCCACGCGGATGAAGGGAAGTTAGACATCGCTCGCTGGAGCAAAGAGGGTGTGTGCGTATTCTCGATGCTCAGGCGAAAACGCGGAAGAATTTTGATTCCATGATTTTACATTTGCGAGTGTTTTCGGCTCTCCTCTATGTTGCCACCGGACAAGGAAACTGACATCATCATTTTGCAGGCTTCAACGGGCCGCTGATATTCCATGAGCAGGGTAGCTCTCGACCGGAAACGGGCGGGAGCTTTTTTATTTTTTGGTGGGCTATGATGCATTCAGAAAGCTGGCGGGTCGGTGTGTTGTTCTCCGAGACGGGTGTGACCGGAGCCGTCGAAAAAACCCAGAGGTTCGCGACCTTGCTGGCGATTGACGAAATCAATGCGGCTGGTGGCGTCCTCGGCCGGATGATCGAGCCTGTTGCCTATGACCCTAAATCGACGCCCAATCTCTATAAGGAACTTGCGGTCAAGCTTTGCGACGAGGATCGGGTCCGGGTCGTTTTCGGTTGCCATATGTCTAGCACCCGCAAAGCCGTACTGCCCGTCATCGAAGCTCGAGAGGCCCTGCTATTCTATCCGACACTGTATGAGGGGTTTGAATACTCTCGGCACTGTATCTACACCGGGGCCGCACCCAACCAGAACTCCGTGCAGCTGGTCGACTTCCTCACCAAGCATTATGGAAAGCGGGTTTTCCTTGTGGGTTCGAACTACGTCTACCCTTACGAATCCAATCGGACGATCAGCGATCTCTTTCTTCAGCTGGGCGGTCAGGTACTGGACGAAATATATGTTCCTCTCAACCTAAAGCCCGAAGATGTCGCCAAAATCATCCGGCATATTCGCGCGGCACGGCCGGATGTCATCTATTCGACAATCGTCGGCGACGGTATCATTCCCTTCTACACGGCGTTCAGGGAGGCGGGTTTTGATGCAGCGACGATGCCAATCGCCAGTCAGTCGACAAGCGAGGCTGACGTGATCCGGATGCGACCGGAAGTGGCTGAGGGGCATATCACCGCGGCCCCGTTTTTCGCCTCCCTGGATACGCCTCGCGCGCGCGCCTTCGTCTTGGCTTACCAACAGCGATACGGCCAGCAGATGCTGCCGACCGCGCCGGCCGAAGCGGCCTATTTCCAAGTCTATCTCTATGCGGGAGCTTTGCAGCGGGCCGGTGGCGACGGGCTGGAGCAGCTTCTTCCAGCCCTTTACGAGGTCGAGTACGACGCTCCGCAGGGCGCTGTGAAGATAGACCGGCTGACGAACCACACCCATCTGTGGCCAAGGGTTGCAAAAGTAAATGCGCAAGGCAGCTATGACATCGTCCATGACCCGTCGCTACGCGTGGCGCCAGATCCGTTCATGCGAGAATATCGCCCGGACCTGACGCAGCCGTTCCCACATCGTGTTCAGGTCTGAGAAGGAGCGACGATGTCTTTCGCCCTTCTCAGAGATTTGCGGGATCTCAAGGTTCTGGTGATTCATCCCCGGACATCCGAAGGAGAGTTTCTCGTCGATCACCTGCGCCGTATCGGTTGTACGGTCAGTTGCCTCTGGCCGGTCCCTGCCGAGTTGCCACACGGCACGGATGTCGTCTTTCTTGCCATGGAAGACGAGGCGCGACCGGAAATCGAACGCCTGCTGAAGTGCCTCCCCAATCCCGCTCCGACCATGCTCGCCATCGTCGGTTACGAAAATCCCTCCACATTGCAGATCGTTCTGGAAAGCGGCGCGCTTGCCATTGTCGAGAGACCGATCAAACCGTTCGGCCTGCTGACCAATCTCGCCATAGCGCGCAGTCTCTGGCTTGAGCGCCAAAGGCTCGTCAAGGAAGCCCGTAAATATAAGCGCAAGGTCTTGGGAGACCAGAAGCTCGCCCGGGCAAAGGCCATTCTAATGGCCAATCGCGGCACGAGCGAGAATGAGGCGTATCGTGAAATGCGCGAGCAAGCGATGGCTCGGCGCGTCCCAATCGATGAAATCGCCAATTCGATTATCAACGCCGAACAGCTCTTGCGCCCTTCCCAAAAACATGATTAGTTTTTGATGTGTTCCAGATGAACACCTCCGGCACATCCCTTCGTTTCGCGAAGCCATGTGCCGCTGTTGCACGCGGCGCAGCCGTGATGCGATGATGGCAAGGGTGCCCGCAGGCTGTGAAAAGCCTCGCGGGTTTTTTGTTATCTGCTGACAGTGACGTCGGCCTTCCAGTATTTTTTCGGCATGAAAGCCTCGCCGTAGAGCCGGGCAGTGCCGTCGCGTGCGCCAATCAAAAAAAGGGGAACCAAGATGGTGTTCAACAGACGTGACTTTCTGAAAACCGCAGCCACCGCTTCAGCCGCACTCGCCTTGCCGGCGCTGGGCGGCCGGGCCTTTGCAGCCGATGCTATCAAGGTCGGTGCGCTCTACTCCCAGACGGGCGGGCTTTCCGTTGCCGAGAAGCTTCTCGCCAACGGTGTCATGATGGCCGTGGCCGAAATCAACGCAGCCGGCGGCGTTCTTGGCCGCCAGGTGGAAGTCGTCGTCGAAGACGGCGCTTCCGATCCGAAGACCTTCAGCGAAAAAGCATCGAAACTGATCCTCAAGGACAAGATTTCCACCATCTTCGGCTGCCACACCTCTGCCAGCCGCAAGGCCGTACTGCCGATCTTCGAACGGCGCGGCGCGATGCTGTTCTACCAGACGCACTATGAGGGCTTTGAGTGCTCGCGCAACGTCGTCTATTCTGGCGCCGTTCCAAACCAGCAGCTCTCCAACTACATTCCCTGGATTGTCGAGAAACTGGGCAAGAAGAAGTTCTTCATCGTTGGCTCCAACTATGTCTATCCGCGCGAGATGGCCAAGGTTTCCAAGAAACTGATCGAGGCGGCGGGCGCAGAATGGGTGGCGGACGAATATCTGGAACTTGGACACTCCGAATGGGCTGTCATGGTCAGCAAGATCAAGGAATCGGGCGCCGACGTGGTTCTTTCCAACGTGGTTGGCGACTCGATCATCGCCTTCTACCGCGAGTTCAAGAACCAGGGCCTCTCGCAGGAGGTTATCCCGATCTGCGCGACAGTGACCTCCGAAATCGAGATCGCCGCCATGGGCGCCGAATATGCGGCGGGCAGCTACACATCATTTCCATATTTTATGTCGATCGAAACGCCGGCTAACAAGAGCTTCATCGAACGCTTCAGGACCTTCGTCAACGATCCGAAGGCAGTGACATACCATTCGCTCGAGGCCGCCTATTTCCAGGTATTCCTGTGGAAGCAGGCAGTGGAGAAATCCGGCGATCTGTCCGCCGATGCGATCCGGGCCGGCATTCGTGGCCAGACCTATGACGCGCCCGGCGGCAAGGTGACCACCGACCCCGACAACCTGCATTGCTGGCTGACGCCGCGCATCGGCCAATGGCAGCCGGATGGACAAAGCAAGGTCGTCAACGCCTACCCGGCACCGATCAAGCCGCTGCCCTATTCGGCCTATGGCGAGACGGAAAGTAATCTTTTCTGCACCAGCAACGGTCTCGACGCAGCAAAGCTCAAGGGCTGACCCCTCTTTTCGCGTCGTCCCGCCAGCCATGCCTGGCGGGACCATGTCTCGGCAAGGCGGATCTGCGTTTTTTCCTCTGCTCGGTGCCGACCCGATTTCGGGACAGGCAAGGAGCAGGACAAAGTCTGGTCCGCCCTTCTCACGAACGGTGGCGTTATGCTCGACATTCTCTTTATCGGCCTCAGTCTCGGCTCAATCCTTCTTCTGGTGGCACTCGGTCTTGCCATCACCTACGGCGCCATGGGCGTCATCAACATGGCCCACGGCGAAATGGTAATGATCGGTGCCTACGTCGCCGTCCTCTCGGGCATCTGGCTGAAAACAGGCCTTCTGTTCGCAATTCCCCTGGCTTTTGTCGTAACCGCCCTGCTCGGCCTGGTGATCGAGCGGGTGGTGGTGCGCAGGCTCTACGGCCGCCTGCTCGACACGCTTCTTGCCACCTGGGGCATCGCCATCCTTTTGCAGCAGGCCGTAAGGCTCGAATTCGGCCTTAGCTTTTTCGGTATTCATATCGAGGGCCTGGGAGCCGGGCTGCAAAACGTCGCCGTGCCTTCGTATCTGCAGGGCACCTTCAGGTTCGCCGGCGCCGACATCAACGCGTATCGCACCTTCATAATCGCGGTGACGGCCGCGTTGACGCTGGCGACATGGTTCATTCTCTACCGGACGACAGCGGGCATGCAGGTGCGCGCCATCATCCGTAATCCAAAAATGGCTGCGGCTTGCGGCATCGATGTGAAACGCATCAACGCCCTAACTTTCGCCTTCGGTTCCGGCCTTGCCGGCGTCGCCGGCGTGATGATGTCCGGCTTCAAGACCGTTTTCCCCGACATGGGCACGACGATGGTCGTTGACGGTTTCATGGTCGTGGTGACGGGCGGGGTCGGCAGCCTTTTCGGCACGGCCCTGTCGTCAGGGCTTCTGGGCGAAATCAATGCGCTGGTGGCGATTGGAACGAACGACATTCTGGCGCGCGCCGTTGTCTTCGGGGTCGTCATCCTCGTCATTCTCGTCAAGCCAAGCGGGCTATTCTCGTTCAAGGGGCGCTAACATGAGCATCGAACGAAAATTCCAGATCGCCGCCTATGTGCTTTTCATCGCGGTGATTTTTGCAGCGCCCGTTTTCGGCGACGAATTCTGGCTGAACCGCATTTCAAAATATCTGGTCTACGGCATGCTCGGCATCGCCATTTCTCCCACATGGGGATATGCCGGCATTCTCAATCTCGGTCAGGGGCTTTTTTTCGGCCTGGGCGCCTACATGCTCGCCATGTCGCTGAAACTGTCGAGCCTGACCAGTCTGCAACAGGGCTCCGACAGGCCGGTTCCGGATTTCATGCTGTGGAATGCCGAGCCCGGCGCGCCGACGGAACTTTGCTGTATCAACAAGGGCTCCTTCCTCTGGCTTCCGTTTCAGAGCCAGTCCGTAGGTCTCGTGCTTGGCATCGTGCTTCCCGTCGTGATTGCCGGGGCACTCGGCATGCTGGTTTTCCGCAAGCGCATTTCCGGTGTCTTTGTCTCGATCATCACCCTGGCGCTTGTTCTGCTTGTGCGTCTCGTCATGGTCGATGCGCAACCGGTGACGAACGGCTTCAACGGCCTGACCGATCTTGGCTGGCTAACGATCGGCGGCATCGAATTCGACCCCTACAGCCGGGCAACCTATTATCTGTGCGCCGCATGCCTGTCCCTGACGCTCATCGGCGCGCGTCTCATCGTGGAGACCCGTGCAGGCATGATCCTGCAGGCGATCCGTGACGATCAGCTTCGCGCTCGCTATCTTGGCTTCGACGTCTCGCTTTACCAGGTGTTCTTCTTTGTCATTTCTGCAGGCATCGCCGACGTTGCCGGCATGCTCTATGTGGTCGTCGCGGAGTTCGCCTCGCCAACCTTCATGGACCTGTCTTTCTCAGTGACGATGGTCGTCTGGGCGGCCGTTGGCGGCCGTTACTCCCTGCTCGGCGCCTGCATCGGCGCGATCCTGATCAACATGATCGAGGCCGAGGTCAGCGAGACCGAAGCGCTGGTCGAGGCTTGGAAAGCGATCATCGGCCTCATCTTCGTCCTTGTCGTCCTGTTTATGCCGCGGGGCCTTGGCGGCGTCGCGCACGATGTGCTGCGGCAGTTTATCCGCCGTGTCAAACCAGGCCCGGCATCCTCATCGTTACAGCAACAAAGCGAGGCATTGTAATATGAGTGCAATCGCATTGACCATCGACGGTCTCAGCGTCGATTTTGGCGGATTCAGAGCCGTCAACAATGTCAGCATTACCGTTCGCGATGGCGAGTTGCGTGTGTTGCTCGGCGCAAATGGCGCCGGAAAGACAACTTTGATGGACCTGGTCAGCGGCAAGACCCGCAGCACAAAAGGCAGGGTCTTCGTCTACGACACAGACATCACCAACTGGCCGGAACACAAGATCGCCCGCGCCGGGATCGGTCGAAAATTCCAGATCCCCAGCATTTTTCGCGATCTCAGCGTGCGGCAAAATCTTGAGGTGGCCAATTGCCGCAATCCATCGGTGTTTGCCAATCTCCGGTTTGGATTTTCGCGCGCCGAAGCCAAACGCGTCGATGAGGTACTCGCCCTCACCGGCCTCGAAGCGGAGGAGAATGTGACTGCGGCTTATCTCAGTCATGGCCAGACGCAATGGCTGGAACTGGGCATGCTCATCGTCCAGGATCCCAAGGTTGTTCTGCTGGACGAGCCGACGGCGGGCATGACCCAGGCCGAAACCCGCAAGACGGCCCAGATCATCAAAAATCTCAAAGGCCGCCACACCATCCTCGTCGTCGAGCACGACATGGGGTTCGTCCGTGAAATCGCCGAACGCATCACCGTTCTGCATCTGGGAGAAGTTCTCGCCGAAGGAAGCGTCGGGGATATCGAGAGCAATCCGAAGGTCCGCGAGGCCTATCTCGGTTCGAAAGGAATATCCTGATGCTGACATTGAAAAACGTACACAGCTATTACGGCCGCAGCCATATCCTGCACGGCGTCACGCTTGATATCCCGGCGGGAAAGGTAACCAGCATTCTTGGCCGCAACGGTACCGGCAAGACAACCCTGTTGAAAACCCTGATGGCGCTGACCGACCGCATGACGGGCGAGATGCATCTGCAGGGGAAAGACATAGGCTCATCTTCGACGCATATGAGGGCACGGGCCGGGATCGCCTATGTCCCCCAGGGCCGGGAGATCATTCCCGATTTCACCATCCGCGAGAACATCCTGATGGGCGCCTTTGCGCGCACCGATCGCAAACGCGAAATTCCGGCACTGGTGCCGGAGCTTTTTCCATACCTGATGGCCAACCTTGATCGGCCCGGCGGTGTGCTTTCGGGCGGCCAGCAACAGCAGCTCGCCATCGCCCGCGCACTGGCCGCGGATCCGAAGGTACTGCTTCTCGATGAACCCAATGAAGGCATCCAGCCCTCGATCGTCGAGGAGATTGAAAAGATCATCATCCGGCTCAATCGCGAGATCGGCATGACGATCATCCTCGTCGAGCAGAACGTTGCATTTGCGCGGCATGCCTCTCACCACTTCGCCATGCTGGAGAAGGGAGGTGTGGTCGCGGCCGGCGCCATCGACGCGCTCTCCGACGCGCTGGTTCATAGGCATATGGCTGTTTGAAAAGACGCATCCTTTCATAAGACAATGGGAACAATCATGACACCGACACAGAGCTACACCGCCGCCGCTATCCAGTTCGAACCGACCATGTTCGAAAAGGCGCGCAATATCAGCCGGCTGAGCGCCCTTTGCGAGGAAGCGGCGCAGGCCGGCGCGCGCCTGATCGTCACCCCCGAAATGGGGACGACAGGCTATTGCTGGTTCGACAGGGCCGAGGTGAAGCCCTTCGTCGAGGCGATCCCGGGACCGACCACCGATGTTTTCCAGGCGATTGCCCGCAAACACCGCTGCTATATCGTCGTCGGCATGCCGGAAGTCGATCCGGCGAGCGATCTCTATTACAATACGGCAGTTCTGATCGGTCCGGATGGCATCGTTGGTCGGCACCGCAAGTCCCATCCCTATATCGCCGAGCCAAAATGGGCCGCAAATGGCGACATCGTGCACGAGGTCTTCGAAACGGAGATCGGACGTATTTCAATGCTGGTGTGCATGGATCTGCACTTCTTCGAGACGGCGCGGCTGGAGGCTCTGGCCGGTGCCGACATCATATGCCACATCTCCAACTGGCTGCAGGAGCGCGCGCCCGCTCCCTACTGGATCAACCGCGCCTTCGAAAATGCCTGCTATGTCATCGAAAGTAATCGGTGGGGTCTGGAAAGAACCGTGCAGTTTTCCGGGGGAAGTTGCCTGATCGAGCCCGACGGAACGGTTGCCGCATCCATCGACACAGGCGACGGAATTGCCTATGGCAAGGTCGATCTTGCCCGTGCCCGTCGCCGCGAGGTCTTAAGCGAACCGGTCTTCAAGACGCGCCGGCCCGAGCTCTACATGAACATGATGACCAACAGTTTCACCTGGAACCCTGGCGATTATTTCCGCCTCTATGGCTATCAGCCAATCCCGCGTGGACGCAGATCGCGTGCTGCCGTTGCCCAGTTCGCGCCAACCTCGGTCATTGCAGACAATATTGCCCACATAACAAGGCTCGCAAACGAGGCTAAGGCGACAACGGCGCCGGACATTCTGGTGTTCCCGGAACTGTCGCTGACCGGACTTGAGGCCCCGCAAACGCGGGCGGAGCCGCTGTCTGGTCCAACCGTATCCGCCTTCGTTCGTCTGGCCATGAAGCTCGGCTTTTATCTTGTCGCCGGATTTGCCGAAGCGGACGAAGACAGGATCTATAACAGCGTGGTCCTTGCAGGGCCCGAGGGGCTGGTGGGCAGCTATCGCAAGACGCATCTGGGCGTCGCCGACAGTTGGGCAACGGCCGGCGACGAATGGAAAATCTACGACCTTGCCATTGGCCGGGTGGGCCTGGCGATTGGCCACGACGCGCTTTATCCGGAAGCCATCCGTTCGCTTTCACTCATGGGATGCGATCTTGTTGCCTGCCCTTCGGCGATCGCCGGCACCTTCACCGGCAGCCATGGCGGTACGAAAATCCCGCACAATTATCCGATCCCAAAAGGCGCCGATCCCTACCATTGGCATGCGCTTCGCGTTCGCGGCGGCGAGAACAACGTCTATTTCGCCTTCGCCAATGTGCTGGACCAGGAAAAGGGTTATCTGGGCAAGAGTGCGGTATTCGGGCCGGATTCCTTTGCTTTTCCACGTCAGGAATCGGCGATCCTGGATGAGGAGGGGATTGCCGCTGCGGCTGTCGATACCACCAATCTCGACACGCCATATCCGACGAACATCGTCCGGCGAAAAGACCTTGTCGTCATGCGTCAGCCGCATCACTATCAGCCTCTCGTCAAATGGCATCAGTAAAAGGCGGCACAATGTCGACATTCACGTTCGCTACCGTCCCGCAGATAATTGCGGGACCGGGCTGCATCGCAAGGATTTCAGAACTCAAGTCCCTGCTCGGACCGCGCGTCCTGGTGATTTCCGACGATGGGGTCGTCAAGGCGGGACTTGTTCAGCCGGCCCTCGCGAGCCTTGCGGAAGCTGGCGCTGAAACATCAATTTTCACCGGCGTCATTGCCGATCCGCCGGAAATCGTCATTCACGCGGCTGTGGCGCGGGCGATCGAGTTTGGCGCAACTGGTGTACTGGGCATCGGCGGCGGCTCGTCGCTCGATGTCGCAAAGCTCGTGGCCCTTCTGGCCAAGAGCGGCGAAAATCTCGGCAATATCTACGGGATTGGCAATGTGACAGGCCAGCGTCTACCGCTGGTGCTGGTGCCGACAACGGCAGGCACCGGATCGGAAGTCACGCCGATTTCGATCGTTACCACCGGGGCCGACCAGAAAAAAGGCGTCGTATCGCCGGTCCTGTTACCGGACGCGGCTTTTTTGGATGCGAACCTGACCATTGGCCTGCCTTCGGCCGTGACCGCTGCAACGGGAATTGACGCGATGGTCCACGCCATCGAGGCCTTCACCTCCGCAAGTGCAAATAACAACGCTGTTTCCCGTGCCCTTGCCAAGGAAGCTCTTCGCCTTCTCGGGGCAAATCTGGAAATCGCCGTCAAGAATGGACATGACCTCGCCGCCAGACAGGCGATGCTGCTCGGCGCGATGCTGGCCGGTCAGGCTTTTGCCAATTCGCCGGTCGCCGCCGTTCATGCTCTCGCCTATCCGATCGGCGGCCGTTATCACGTTCCGCACGGTCTTTCCAACAGTCTGGTCCTGCCGCACGTGCTGCGCTTCAACGCCCCGGTGTGTGGTGACGCCTATGCAGAACTGGCGCTATGCCTCTTTCCGCACCTTGAGCCTGTTGGTCACGCCGAGCGGCTTTCCGGCTTCATCGAAGGACTAGCCGCGCTTCCTGTGCGCCTCAACCTCGCCGTACGACTGCGCGATGTCGGGATTCCCAAAGACGGGCTTCCTCTGCTGGCAGAAAGCGCAATGGAACAGACGCGCTTACTGTGCAACAATCCTCGTCCACTTTTGCTACCGGATGCCATCAGGATTTATGAAGCCGCTTGGTAATATGGTGACGGACGTCAGGAACGCGGAACGATCAGATGCGATGAGCCCCTATGTCAGGCGAGCTGGCCAAAGCACGGCAAGGCCGACGGAGTCGTCATGTTATGATGTGCTCAGTTCTGCCTGGAATCCAATACACCATTCCTGCGCATCTTGATGGAAGATTTAAGCAATACGAAGGGAGAGGAAAGATCGGCTGATGTTCATCAGACTTGTCCTTCATGCCTCGTAGCGAGTTGGCCGAGTGAACGAGTGCTATCAATTAGCTGTTTGACTTGAACGCGCTGAAACACCATCTGTGCCAAATGCCGAAGCATGAAAAACATCACATCGAACTGATCAGGACATGGACCCTGCCGGCTACCGTGACAATGGGGTCGGCCGTTCGCGCCAAAGGCGTGCTTCAAGAAATACAGGCAAGGCTGCCCGCTAGTGTAAAAAAGTTGATCTCGCTCGAAGGAGTAGATCTCACACTGTCGATGGCGGCCAGTGAAAAGTCCGCCTTCAATGCAGCGGCGACCATCGTCACAAAAGTGGTGACGGAGGCCGCTGCACTGCCGGTAATCCCGCGCGAAATCGAGGACATCCTGACTATCAAGACGAGCGAGCGGCATCGTTGGCTTGCCGACGGTCGCTTGCCGAGCGGGGGGACGCGAACCGTCAGACTGAACGGGCGCGCACGTCAGATCACGTTTCATGTCTTCGACCCCAAGGTGGTCGAAGACCTTCTCGACCGCAGCGTTGTAGACGAATGGCGGGTGGAGGATGCAGAGGCGAAAGCCGAAAAGAGGCGGCGCACGGCATATCAGGCGAAGCTGACGCGGTCGCTCAAGAAGAAGGTTGCGAAGCGGCCAACGACGTCTGAAGATGATTCCGATGATCCGGCCTCGAAGCTCGGCGGCTGGGAGGAGTTCGACGTGAACGGACTGCTTCGTTGAGCACTTTATGCCAGCGTCTCCTTAACTTGGTTGGTGCACAGGATGGCCACGGTGGGGCTGGTTTATGCCGCGGTTGACAGGGTGATTTCGCTCCATGTGTTCATGGCGACGTTTGGCAGTTTGCGATGATCAGCAGTGCTGCGTCGTAGGATTTAAGCTTATCGGTGATCATGACACGCGGTGTGACGCATTTGCCCTTCCGGAGCTTTCGCATCGACTTCAAGGCCGTCTGCTTGTTCCGGCGGCTCTGAAGCGATTGAACACCCGAAGTTGGTGTAGCTTCTTCGCCTTGGAGAGAATCGAACCGTCACCGCCTGGCTTTCGGGACGATCAACGGTGTGCCTGAGACCGGATCGGGAATGATCATGCAGGGCAGGCCGAAGACGTCTTCAACCAACCGTTCGGTGATGATGGCGGGCGGAGGGCCATGTGCGATGATGGCGCCATCCCTCATGGCGATGATATTGGTGGCATAGCGGCAAGCAGGGTTGAGATCGTGCAGCACGGCGATGATCGTGCGACCGGCCGCGTTAAGCTCCTGACAAAGATCAAGCAGGTCAACCTGATGGGCGATATCCAAGAAAGTGGTTGGCTCGTCGAGGAGCAGGATCGGTGTTTCCTGTGCCAGCACCATGGCGATCCACACTCTCTGGCGCTGGCCGCCGGAAAGCTCCTCGACAAGACGGCTGGAAAGCTGCGTCGTCTGCGTCGCGGCCATTGCCGATGCGACGGCCGCTTCGTCCTCGCTCGACCATTGCCGGAAGAGGGATTGATGCGGATAGCGACCGCGAGCGACAAGCTCAGCGACGGTGATGCCGTCGGGGGCGATCGAGGTCTGTGGCAGGAGGCCAACCGCGCGGGCAAGCTGTTTTGCGGGGTAGCCGGCGAGCGCCTTTCCGTCGAGAATAACCTCGCCAGCTGAAGGCGTTAGCAGCCGCGACAGGGCACGCAGCAACGTGGACTTGCCGCAGCCATTGGGTCCAACGATAACGGTGAAGGAACCGTCCGGAATCACGACAGACAAATCCTCAGCGATGATCCGTTGGTTATAACGCAGCGTGGCATTGTGAACCTCAAGCCTTCCGCGTCGAGTATCCGGCCGATCTGTCATTGTCTTGCCTCACGGATCATCAGCCAGAGAAAATAGAGCCCGCCGAGGCTGACGGTTATGACGCCGACCGGCAACTGCACACCGAATGCATGTTGGGCAACCCAGTCAGCGGCGATGAGCAGCAATCCACCTGTGAGCGCCGACGGGATCAGCGTGGCGCCAACCGAGCGGGATAGGCGCCGGGCAATCTGGGGTGCGGCCAGAGAAACGAAGGCGATCGGCCCAGCCGCTGCCGTGACGATTGCCGTCAGCGCAACACCGCAGATCATCAGAAACAGGCGGAGACGGTTTACATGGATGCCGGACGCCGTTGCCGTCTCGTCGCCCAGTTCCAGCTGCAGCATCGGCCGCGTGATCACCAGAACAAACGGTATGATCGCCGCCAGCATCAGCAAGACCGGCCGGACCTGTTCGAAACCGAGACCATTCAGCGAACCCGCTGCCCAGATCGCCGCCGACATGGCAACCTTAAGATCGGCCTGGCGGATCATCCATGCATTCAGCGCACTAAGCATAGCCGATATCCCGATGCCGATGACGATCAGCCGGAAACTCTGGGCACCGCCCCGATAGGCCAGGAGATAGATAGCGGCTGCCGTGAAGATGCCACCGGCAAGGGCACCCGCCGCAGTCTCGTAATAACCGCCGGAACCAACGAAAATGACAACCAGCGCGCCGGTATAGGAGCCGGCGGAGAACCCGATAATATCCGGCGATCCCAGCGGGTTGCGCGTCAGCGACTGGAAGATCGCCCCGCTCACACCAAGGGCGGCGCCAAGTAGAAAGGCAAGGAGCAGGCGCGGTAGCCGCCATTCCATCACGATCATCTTCATCGTATCGTCAGCGGTACCGAGGAGCGCCCTGAAAACATCGGCAAGCGGGACCGGAAACTTTCCGCTTGCTAGCGATGCGGCCCCGATCATCACTGTTAGCGACAGAAGGATCACACCAGCAACAAGGCTGCGTGGATCGAGCCGCATCGACAGCCGCCCGCCAAACAGCCTGAGCACGGCGACCCTGTGCCCGAAGTCGATTTGGCTGGAGCTTGAGACAGCAAGGCGATGAGCACCGGTCTTGGAAGGATCATGGTGATGTCCGCTCATAGGCCACTCGCCCGCTGGCGCCGGGCCAAAGCGATCAGCACCGGCGCCCCGATGAAAGCTGTGACGATCCCGGCTTCCAGTTCGCCGGGAAACAGCACCAGCCGCCCGGCAATATCGGCGGTCAAAAGAAGAATAGGCGAACAAAGGACGGTGAAGGCGATGATCCATCGCTGATCGGGTCCGCTGAGCCATCGTACCACATGCGGAACCATCAGCCCGATAAATCCGATCGGCCCTGCGGCTGCCGTCGCGGCGCCCGCCAGGAGAGTCACGGCGATTACTACGAGGATGCGGGTGTGCACCAGATTGACCCCGAGAGCGCGGGAGGGATCATCACCCAAGGCGACGGCATTGAGGGATGGTGCCACGCAGAGCGAGAGGACGAGCCCGCAGATGATGAACGGCGCCACCGTCAGCACGACATCCATATTGCGTCCGGAAAGCGAGCCGATCGACCAGACCCGCAGACCGTCGAAGGCGCGAGGATCAAGCAGCGTGATCGCAGAACCGATGCCACCGAGCACGGCGGAGAGCGCGACGCCGGACAGAACGAGCCGCGCTGGGCTCGCCCCATCGCGCCCGCGCGATCCGACCGCGTAGACCACTAGCGCCACGGCAATTGCGCCGAGAAACGCAAACCAGAGATAGCTGGAGATCGCGTGAAAGCCTAACAGCCCAACTGCCAGTGTCACGAAGAAGGCAGCGCCCGCATTTACACCGAGGATACCGGGATCGGCGAGCGGATTGCGAGTAACAGCTTGGATCAACGCACCGGAGACGCCGAACGCCGCACCACACAAGAGGCCAAGCAACGTTCGCGGCAGACGGTAATCGCGGATAATGATGTGTTCCGCAGATGCCGGGTCATAGGCGAACAGCGCATCGAAGCCGGTCGAGGGCGCAACGGCGCGTGCACCCGTCAGGAGGCTCGCGATACACAGCAGGATCAGGATGGTTGTGGACAGAGCAAACAGTAAGGGCAGCCGCGACCGTAATCGCCAGGCATGCCCGCCTGACGGGTTTGCAGCACGCGGTCTGCCGATTGGATCGGTACCTGTCTGATCCACAGCTTGCGTGGTCATACGCGCGCCTGCCCCTCAATCCAGTAGCCGATCGCGTCGATCCGCGTCTTGTCGAAGCCGAGCCGGTCGCGAAAATGCTTGCGGCATTCGGAGGCTGCCCGTGCTTCGCCGGCGATGTAGATATAGCCCGGTCCTTCCGGCAAGCTGTCGATCCCCCAGGCGATCTGCGGCAGCTGCGTATAGCCGTCACGGTCGGCTCTTGGACCATGGGTCTCGTACCACTTGATCGAAACGTCGCCGTCACTGTTGATCACCTGGCGGTCGGCAGCCGATGGAATCTCGACATGCACGATGGCGCGCTCATTCGTGTCCAGTTCCTCCAAAATCCGACCGACTGCCGGAAGCCCCGTGATGTCGGTGACAAGCAGCATCCAGTCCGTATCTTCCGGCGGCTCGAAACGGCCTTCCGGATTGCAGATGCCGACGACGTCGCCCACCTTGGCGCCCATCGCCCAGCTGGCGGCAACGCCACCCGCGTGGGCGACAAGATCGATCAGCATCTCCCTGCGCTCCGCATCCCAGCGGCGGACTGTATAGGGTCGGTTCGGGCAATGCTGCGAACCATCCGGCCGGCCCCATTCCCCATTGCTCATCAAGACCGGCAGCGTCACCGGTGTGTGGGGATCAGGCCGCAAAGCAAGCCGCACCCATTCGTCGGGGTGACCGGTCGATATCAACCGCTCACCGCCCTCGACCTGCAGGGCGACCCGGATCATCGATGGCGTCAGTTGTGTAACAGCAGTCACCTCGCAGAAGAAATAATCTTCCACGTAGGGTTCGTGATCATTATCGTGGGACATCATTACTCCTTGCCCGCCCGCTCTGCCGCTTCGGCAAGACGGGGCAAAAACCTCGGAAAACCATAGGGAATTGACAACACGCTCAAGGCTGATGTCGACCAGACGGAAACAGGATCTTCCAAGGCCACATAACGACTGCTCATGACCGCCGGAAGCCGCATAAACAGCGGCTGCGCCTCGGCCGCAATGCGTGCACCTTCGCCGTACCACATGATCAGGATGTCGGCGTCCAGGCTATCGACCTGTTCCATGCCAACAGTAACAGAGCCCTGGCCGGGATTGGCAGCGGAGAGCGCCAGTATACCCGCAGATGGTTTAAGCCCCAGTTCCAGTAGGGCGGCAACGCGTGGATCCTCCGGCAGATAGACGACGACGCCGGACCCGCCGGGAAAATAGGTCCCGAAGGTAAATGTCTTGCCACGCAGGACAGGCCAGCTGTCGCCCATCGCGTTGAGAGAGGATGCTGTCTTTTCGATGAGTGCTTTGGCCTGATCGCTTCTGCCGAGTGCCTGCCCGACCATTTCAGTCTGTTCCTTCCAGTCGGCCGACCACGGCGCAGAGCGATAGACAACAGTCGGCGCGATGGAGGAAAGCCGCTTGTAGGCGAGATCATCCACGCCCGAATAGATGCCGAGGATGAGGTCCGGCCGTAGCGCTGCGATCGCCTCATAATCGATGTCGCCTTCGAAGAGATATGGCCGGATACCGTCCAGCCGTTGCTCGTTCCAGGGAAAGATGCCGCTCTCGAAAAAGCGATAACGCGGCACGCCCACCGGCGTCTTGCCAAGCGCAAGTACCGCATCTTCGCCGCTCCAGCCCAACGTCACGATCCGTTCCGGATCGTTCGGTATCGCCGTTGTCCCAAGGGCATGCTGAACAGTTCGCGGAAACCCGTCCTCGGACCGGACAGGCCCGACGACGAACAACAGCACTGACAACAGCAAGATTGCCATTTTACGAGGTGAGGACAATAGCGTTCTCACTTACCATTTGAAGCTCAGGTTGGCATAGACCGCCCGCGATTTTCCATAGAAACAGGAGTTAATATTGCTGCACCCGCTCACGTAGGTTTTGTCGAAGAGGTTTTGGGCGGTTACGTTCAGTTCCAGGCCTTCCAGCTTGGGATTCCGTTTGCCAAAGTCATAGGACAACGCTGCATCCACGACCGTGTAGGCGGGATACTTGAAGCTGTTGGCCGCATTGCCATATCCGCTGTTTGAGTGACGTACCCCGGCGCCAAACCCAAGCCCCTCGAGTGGACCATCTTCGATCCGGTATTTGGCCCAAAGGGATATGTTGACCGGCGGCATGAACCGAACCTTGTTCCCCTGTGTTCCGTCATCCGCTTTGGAATAGACCGAATCCGTGTAGGCGGCGGCTGCAATCAGATCAAGGCTATCAAAAACCGTTGCCTTGCCTTCGATCTCGATACCTTGGACGTGAATTTCGCCCGTCTGCGCAGGAATATAGGTGAATTCATCATAGGTCGGTACATTCTGTTGCTTCAAATCGAACGCGGAGAGCGTGATGAGAGCATCGTAACCGACCGGCTCATACTTCATTCCGACTTCCCACTGCTCGCCGGTCGTGGGCTTGAACGGGTTGTTCTGCCCGTCAAACCCAGAATAGGGCATGAAGGAAGTGGCATAGCTGACATAAGGCGCAAGGCCATTATCGAAGAGGTAAATGAGCCCCGCACGGCCAGTGAATGCGGTGTCCGTCTTTTTCCCTACCGTCGATGAGAGGATGTCGTTGTCGGTCTGCCAAGCCCAATCATAACGTCCGCCAAGCGTTAAAATCCAATTGTCCCATTTGATCTGATCCTGGGCATAAAGACCCAGCTGGCTGATCTTGTTGTCCCAACGGGCGCCGACCGTTGGCTCCTTGTAAAATCCGTAGTCAGGATTGAACACATCCAGCGGCGTGTTGCCAAAGCCATAACGGCCGGTATAGTCATTGCGGAACCATTTGTAGTCGGTGCCGACGATGACTGTGTGCTCAACCTCGCCGGCCGAGAGCTCGGCCTGGAGATTGGTATCGGTGGCGAAAACCTGGTTGTTCGAAGAATAGTCGATCGCGTTGCGTCTCATCTTCGTATAGTCCGTCACGCCGCCCGTCTCGACATAGCCACCACTGAAGAATGTCCGGTAGGAATCATCGACCGAGATATATTTCGCGTTGTGGCGGATCGACCATACATCGTTGAACTGATGCTTGAATTCGTAGCCAAGTACGGCCTGCTCCCTGTCATAGCCGTTGTAGGCCGGCTCGCCGGTGAAGAGATCACTGTCGATTCTTCCATAAGGCCCGGCCTTCACCGTTCCGATGTAAGGCAAGGGCTGGTAGTCCGGGACACCGTTGTCCTTTTGATAGTGCGACAGGAACGTGAATGTCGTGTCCTCGTCCGGTTTCAGCGTGAATGATGGCGCGACCATGAACCGCTCGTCCTCGGTATAGTCTATATTCGTCCCGGTGCGGGTCGCAACGCCTGTCAGCCGGTAGAGGAACGCATCGTTATCAGGTACGGGGCCGGAAAAATCGAATGCACCATAGGCCCGACCGTCCGTACCGGTTCCGGCAACAACCTCATTGAATGGCTTGTCCGTCGGCCGTTTGCTGACCATGTTGATCATGCCACCGGGGTAGTTCTGGCCGTAGAGGACGGAGGATGGTCCCTTCAGGACTTCAATCCGCTCGAGCAGATACGGGTCAATCTGTGGTGAGCCGCCGAGATCGCCGATATAGGGCAGATAAGTGCCGTCGAGATAGAGAGGCGTTGGCGCGAAGCCGCGTATTTCGATGTTGTCAAACGCACGGGTCGAGGCACTGCTGCCGCCGACATGGACGCCCGCAGTGTAATTCACCGCTTCCTTGATCGTTTCAGCACCCCGGGCCTTTACTTCATCGGCGGTTATGACAGAAATCGATTGCGGAACTTCAATCAACGGCGTGTCGGTTTTGGTACCTGTTGCCGACCGACTGGCAACAATCCCATCGACATGCCCATAGGCGCTCTCTGCGCCCTGTACCGTAATCGTCTGTAGTATTGTCGCGCTTTCATCCGTGACCGCGTCAGGAGCCTGTGCCGGGTTGGCGACGGTTACACTTTTCGGACCGGTAAAATGGTATGTCAGACCCGTATTGGCGAGAAGCCCCTGCAATGCTGCCTCTGGGGAAAGCGGACCGCTTATGCCCGCGGTGTTCAGTCCGTTAGCGACAGCAGTGTTGTAGAGAATCTGGATGCCGCTCGCGGCACCGAACCGTGTCAGGCCGCGCTCAAGAGAGCCGGCAGGAATAGAATAGGTGACGCTTTGCTGTGCGAAGACCGCGGACGAGGTCATTGCGAGCGCCGCAAATGCAATGGACGCAGACAGGTGGGAAATCCGCCATTTGTATATTGTCATGCCCTCACGGCCGTGCTTGCCGACGTTGAACTGCCCCATTCCGATGTCCCCATGCAAGTCGTCGCCGTGCCATCCATTGGCGCGGCCTCTAGCAGGAAGAACGATCCGAATTTGAAAACACGAAATTTTTCCGTCGATTTTTTTAAAGAAAATTTCCGGCTACCGCAGCAGCACAATTCCACCGACAAGACTGACGGGGCGAACCCGCAACGTCTCTTCCAGATGCGCGAGGATTTCGTCCGGACGATTGAGATGAAACACCCCGGACATCCGGCGTGAGCGGAGATTGCTGCTTGCAATCAGCACCTTTCCGCGACGATGGCGATTGAGGTCCGAGACAACGTCTGCGAGCGGCCGGTCCTTGAAAATCAGCAGGCCCCGCCGCCACGCCGCGGCCGTCTCAAGATCGGTTGCCACTCTCTCACCGAGCCCAACCCGAGAATAGCTGATGCCTTCGCCGCCGGTGAGCTGACTATCGACCAGACATTGTACGGTGATATGTCCCTGAAGACACTCCACAGAGACATCCTCCTCGCCATGCTTAACAGAAAACGACGTCCCAATTGCCGTTGTGTCACCGTTGGCGGCGGTCACCACAAAGGGTCGCGTGGCGTCGTGGACCACATCGAAGACCGCCGCTCCTGATGTTAGCACCAGGTGCCGGGTTGATGGGGTGTAGTCGAGGGAAAGGGTCGTGCCACCATCGAGCGTGGCCGTCGATCCATCGAGGAGTTCAACCGTTCGCTGTTCGCCGACCCCGGTGGCGTAATCAGCAAGTACGGCATCAACGGACGGCAGAAATCCGAGCTCCGACAAGACGATCCCCACGCCCGCCGCACCGGCTGCAAGACTTCCAGCCGCGAGGAAGGATCGCCGCGTGACAGCCGGGGCAGATGTATTCTTGGTCTCACCAAGCGCTGATCCGAGATTTTTCCACAGCCGTGCCGACTGCTGGAAGGCTTGCTCGTGAGCGGCGCTGCGCGAGCGCCAGCGTAGCAGCGCTTCGGCATCTTCGGTGGTTGCCGTACCGGATGTGATGCGGACGATCCAAGCTGTCGCTTCGCGCCTGAGAGCTTCGAAATTCTCGTCCAACATCCGCTCCCTTGTGCGCGTTCGTGACAGGATGTTGCGTATACCTGTTTCTAAAACTATCAACGATTGAAAAATGAAAAGCCGAAGCCTCAGGCCCGATTTATTGTCTCGAGCCGCTCCCTGCAATAGTCGACTGCCTTGCGGACTTCCAGCTCGACCGTGCGGATCGACACCCCAAATTCCGCAGCAATATCGGCATGACGGCGCTGCTCGAGGCGGCAAGCAACCAGCATTTTGCGCTGGCGCTCTGGGAGTTCATCGATGATCTGCATCAGGCAGCGCACCTGATCCCGGTCTTCGAACTGTTTCTCCGGTCCCGGCTGTTCGTCGGCGACAGACATGAGAACATCAATATCGTTGGAGGTGAGTTTGCGTTTTTGCCCGCGGTCGTGATCGACCGCAAGGGTACGTGCGATCCGCATCAGATAGGGAACGGGCGCGGCTAACGCAGCCGCGCCATTACGGGCAAGCTTGATCCAAGCTTCCTGAACGAGATCGTCGCTGTCTGCTTGCGAAAGGGTTCTGCTGATGAGGTAACGTTTAATCCGGCGTTCATTGCGCGAAAATGCGGCCATAAGCTCGTCGTCGTAACTTGCCATCCCTTCGCTCCTTGCCCGCCCGAAATCTGTTTTCGACGCAATACCGGTTCGCCGAACTGCTGGCAATAGTAGAGAAGAAAACTCATGTTAATCCCGGCTCAGGCTTCACCTTGTTGGGATTCGAACCGCTGATACCGGACGGTCGTCTTCAGGCCAGCGTCTGGCCCGCCTCGCGGAACCAGGTTTTCGCATCCGCGCCAGCGGGTGTTTTCATCGGCGAGTCAAGTTGCGTCACCACGCGCCAGACGGCGACAGCGACAAAGGCTACAAGTCGGCCCTCGAATCGACGCTGAAGCGGACCCGCGAGCTGCTTGAACAGGGCCGACTGTGATTGCTGATCGCAACAAACAAAGCTGGGCCGCCTTCCTAGAGGCGCCCAGCCTTCCAACAGGGACGCTCGGGATGAGAAAGCGTTGCGCCAAGCTTTAAAAGGTCGAGACGCCGTGATCAGAGCGCTCAAGCATCAGTTACGCGCCTATGTAACTTTGCCTTGCTTGGCCAGGAAATCAAGAAGAGCGCGCACTCTCGAAGGCAGCGGGCCACCCTGCCCGATATGAATGGCATGAAACTCCTCCCGGTCTCCAGGATTATACTCGTCGAGCACCGGCACCAGCCGGCCGGCCTTCAAATCACCGCGGATCGTGAAGTTGGCGAGGCGGGCAATTCCATTTCCAGCGAGTACCAGCTGTCGCAGCGCCTCGCCGTCAGCGGCCTGGACACGGGCGGCGACTGGAGCAAAAATCGTCCCGCCTGCCGATATTAACGGCCAGCCATCCATCGCGCGGGTGTAACCAAGGCCCAGCCTGTCATGCCTTTCAAGCTCCTCGATAGTCCGGGGCAGCCCACGCCGGTCGACATAAGAGGGAGCAGCGACGATTGTCATTGCAGTATCGCCAAGCCTGCGCGCTATGAGGCTCGAACTTTTGAGCGGGCCTGCGCGAACCGCAACGTCCATTCGGTCCTCAAGCAGATCGACGACAAGGTCGCTTTGCACGATATCGACGGTAATCGCAGGATATCGCTCCAGGAATTCCGGGAATATGCCGGCGAGGACATGGGTGGCATAGGAGGCGCTGGTACTCAGGCGGAGGCGGCCACTGGGCACCTCACCCGCACTGGCGATCCGCTCGGCATCTTCGATGTCTGCCAGGATACGCGTGGCGCGCTCGAAAAAGACGCAGCCTTCCGAGGTCAACTTGAACACGCGCGTCGAACGGTTGATGAGACGGGTACCCAACCGCGCCTCCAGTCTCGCGACCAGTTTGCTCACCGCCGACGGCGTCATTCCGACGCTGCGAGCAGCTGACGAGAAGCCACCGCGCTCGACAACCTGCACGAAGACTTCCATTTCTCCGGATCGATTGACTTCCGCTCGAGCCATCTGGTCCCCAATTTCACAAATGTTGTTCCCACCCGCAATCTATATCACGAAAGCCGAATCTCCTATCTCTTCCCCATCAGGTGGCGCAAGTCGCTTCCATTTCTCCAGAAGGAAGACCAGATGGAATATCGTTCTCTTGGCCGATCAGGCCTCAAAGTCTCGGTCCTGAGCTTTGGCGCAGGCACGTTTGGAGGGGCAGGTCCCCTTTTCAGTGCATGGGGCACGACCGATGTCACCGAGGCAAGGCAACTTATCGATATCTGCGTTGAAGCAGGCGTTAATCTGTTCGATACCGCAGATGTCTACTCCAACGGCGCATCGGAGGAGGTGCTGGGTGCAGCGCTGGAAGGTCGTCGCGAGACCGTGCTGATATCGACGAAGACCAGCCTGCCTATGGGAGATGGGCCGAACGATGCGGGTTCCTCCAGGTTTCGCTTGATCAGATCAGTCGAAGACGCACTTCGCCGGCTTCGGACGGACTATATAGACATCCTGCAACTTCATGCCTACGACGCCCGGACACCTGTTGAAGAAGTCTTGTCGACCCTTGATATGCTCGTTCGGGCGGGAAAGGTCCGCTACGTCGGCATCTCGAACTTTTCGGGATGGGAAATCATGAAGTCGCTGGCGGTTGCCGACACGTACGGATGGCCTCGCTACATTGCCAATCAGGTGTACTATTCCCTTCTCGGCCGAGACTACGAGTGGGATCTGATGCCACTGGGTATGGATCAAGGGCTTGGAGCACTCGTCTGGAGTCCGCTTGGGTGGGGCCGGCTTACAGGAAAGATCAGGCGCGGCGCTCCGCTGCCGAAGGACAGTCGCCTTCACGAAACCGCAAGCTTTGGTCCTCCAGTCGATGAGGAGCATCTCTATCGCGTCGTCGATGCCCTTGAAGACGTCGCAAGACAGGTCGACAAAACAGTTGCGCAAGTGGCGCTCAACTGGCTTGCAGGCAGGCCCACGGTGTCTTCTATTATCATGGGAGCGCGAAACGAAGAGCAGCTCCGACAGAATCTCGGAGCGGTCGGCTGGCATCTCACCGATGATCAGATTGCTCTCCTGGACAATGCGAGCGTCTTGACGCCGCCATATCCGCATTTCCCCTATCATCGTCAGGAGGGCTTTGCCCGTCTTAACCCGCCGATGGTAGGTTCCAAGATGCGTGGATGTTGAGCGTAATGTTGCGATTAATGTGGCGGCAGATCCGGCTGCAAAAGTTATGCAGAAAGACCAACCCACAACAGCTGCGAGAATACCAGCGCTATTGGCGCTGGCGTCACTTTATCGGCTGAGACCGTGCGCTCAGTTTATGTCCGTCCGGATCACGAAGATAAGCGACGAAGGCCCCGTTTGGGCGCTCATTCGGCGGGCTCTCGATCGATGTGCCGCCGTGCATAACACCGGCGTCGTGCCACGCCAGAACATGCTCGCGGCTCAGGGCGGCGATTCCGATTGTCCCGCCGTTGGCAACGGTCGCCGCCTTGCCGTCGATCGGTTTCGTGATCATCAGTCGTCCGCCTTCGTGGACATAGATCAGTCTGCCTCTCGCATCCATCTCGCCGGGCCTGCCACCCAGTCCAGCGAATGTGGCGTCGTAGAAGTTTCTTGACCGCTCCAGATCATTACTGCCGATCATGACGTGCGTGAACATGGTCTCTTCTCCCGTAAGGCAGCCCGCTGGCAGCAGGGGTCGAGCTCCACCTGAGCCAAAAGCTCGTTTGTCTGCTTTCACCGTACACCGTCCCGCGGGGCTCGCAAAGCGAGGGTAGGGTTTGGTGGATCGCTTCTGAAGGAGCGGAGAGCTCGATCCACTGATGCGGAATACCGGGCACGACAGTTTCAGCTTTAAGGCCAGCTCAGCCGCCCTGGCACAGAAGAAAGGAGAAAAAGCCAATCCCTCGACCAAACCCTGATCAGAAAATCGTACTCGGAGGTGGCGCACTTCTCCTTGGCAATCGGCTCAGTTCCTCGTTAAAACCGATGTCCAGGGGTCAGGCACGGTCGTAAGTGAACGACGTCAGCAATGTCGTCACGAAGTTGCTCGCCCGTTCCTTTACAAGCACTTCAGTCCACTCGTCGGTTCCTCGAAGTCGCAGATCGGAGTGGATGCTGTCGACCGCAGCTTCTTCAATACGTTTTATATGGGCCTTGAAATTCGCTTCTCCACCGTCATGGTACATGTCGCGAATGACCATGCGCAGGATTTCCTGGATAGCGATTTGCCACGACGTGTTGATTGCCTGGAGCTCGTTATTATCCGGTGCCATGGGGCTGCTTTCGTTAGAGTGTCACAAGCATGACGCCGTCATGTTGTGGGGTCGGCGTGCAAGGGCAAGGTTAGGCTTGTCTTGCCTTGCGGTTAGCGTAGCGCCGGTCGCGTTCAGCCTTTCGCATCGTCTCATCTTCAATGACTCGGGCTATACGTGCCTTTTCCGCACTCTCCCGCGCTTCGATTTCTGCGACTGCGACCGCCTCAATCGCTGCCTGGCGCTGCAAAGCGTCGGTCTCGACACGCTGTTGTTCTTCAAGCTTCGTGCGCTCGCGTTGAAGACGTCGCTCTTCCCGAGCGGTGGCAATGGCTGCTCGTTCTGCCTGTCTTGCCAGCCTGGAAGGTTCTAAAGCGGTCTTTGCCGCGCGGTACGCATTGAGCAGAGCAGCTTTGGCTTCGGTAGATGCGGCGCGACGGTCGGCGACGTCATTGTTTCGGGCGTTCTTCATGGATATCCTGATAATGAGTGGAAGAGAGATCATCGCGTTTTGGCGCGTTTTATGACCGGACTGATGGAGCAGTGGCCCTGCCTTCTTGGCGAGACGTGCCGCTGGCAGCCATTCGGTCTAAGGGGCGTGAGCGCCGTATTCCGACACTGCCGCCAGGTTGCTTTTGACAGAAAATAACATCTGGATGCCGGTGAGGCAGATCGTCGTCTGCGCGCCGGATCCACTTTGTTTTTCTGTTCTTGCAATCTCAATTGGTTCGGCTTGAAACCGAAACGAAAAAGGCCAGGCAAAACGCCTGACCTTAATGAAGCAGCTTCCGACAGTGCCAGTACATCCGTGGTCAAAGGGAAGCAAATCTTGATTTATGCGGCCTGCAGATTGGTAGCAGACATCTTGCCCGACTTGTTGTCGCGCTCGAGTTCGAAGCCGATCTTCTGGCCTTCAACGAGCTCGCGCATTCCGGCGCGCTCAACAGCGGAGATATGAACGAACGCATCAGCGCCGCCATTGTCGGGCTGGATGAAGCCGAAGCCTTTGGTGGAATTAAACCATTTTACTGTGCCAGTGGTCATGTTGAACCCTTTCAAAGCATAGAGTGTAGGACCGCGAAGCCGATGCTGCGCAGCGAGGAAACCGACTATTTTTGAAATGGAAGTTCGCTTAAAGCGCGGTGCCAATCGCGCGGTAGACAAAGCTCGGCAAGCAAAAGATCGATGATTTATGTATAACGGACTGAAATCGTCGCGTCAACGATTAGTTTTCATATGGTGTAGTTTCATCTTGAAGTTGTGTTCTCTGAGCGTCGGACATAGGTTCTGAAGCAATAAAATGTGCTTCGCACATCGGATTCGACTAAATCTGCAAACAGCTACGATCGACAGGGCACGGGAGACAACTGGCGGAACAGTTGGCAGGCAGATCGACCAGTGCGGTCACTGATCAACTTCGTCTGTGCGTCGCTACGCAACGTGCCGATTTCCACCCGCGGCGCCCGTTTCTGTATGTGGGGCAACGGTATGATGGTATCTTTGAATCCCTGATTTTCTTCAGGGTCGTGCCGTCGACAAGCGCATTAGCCTTATGTGAGAGACCGGGCCGACGTTTCCATATCAATAAAAAAATGCCGGCCGCGGCGGCGGCCGGCTCATTTTGGCGATATCTGCCTCACATTGCTCAATTCAAGGGGAAACGCTCAGGTCGGAAGGTTGCGAGCATGGGATGTTCGGTGCCTGTCGCAACCTCGAACGCGAGCAGCTCGCCCACGATGAGGCCTAGTGTAGCACCACTGTGGCTAAAGGCCACGTAGTAACCGGAAATACCCTTGATGGCTCCGATCACCGGCTCGCCATCGCCGGGGATCGGTTTGCCACCAACGCCGATGGAAGCCACCTCGAGTTTCGGATTGCCTTCCATCACCCGCGCAGCCTCAACCAAAAGCTCTGAAACCACGCTATCGTCGATATCATAGCTGCCGTCTGCGCGCACTGTCACACCCTCATCGGCCGCCCAGTCGGCATCCAGTGAGAATGTGCGGCCCGGCGCCGGGCGAACAGCGACGCGCGGTGTATTGAGAACAGCGCGCAGGGGATGGGCGAGCGGCCTCGTCTGCACGAGAAGGGCGATCGGTGTCCCGTCGGCAATGGTCTGTCCGCTTTCCGCAGCCATCTTCGGGACGGCCGGACCGGTGGCAAGCACGACGGCATCCGCCCGATTGAGCACACCATTTGTAGTTTGCGCGCCAATGACACGACCACCCTCGATCACCACCCGTGCAGCACCCTGGTCCGTTACCAGAACGCCACCGAGTGCGAAAAACTCCTCAAGCAGCACGCCAATCAGCGTCGGCAGATCGACCCAGCCTTCGCCGGGATTGTAGATTGCACCCTGTGGAGTGATTGCGCCGGCATCGACACCGGGCACGACGCGGACGACTTCGGCTGCGGAAAGGCGCTGCGTATCATAGGCAAGCGAAACTTCGTGGCGATAGGCCGTGTCGATCTCGTTGCGCTCGTCATCCGCGTCCCAGGTCAGCCCGCCATCAAAGCGAAGCCATTCTGCGCCGGGATTCCGCGCCGCGAGTGTGCGATACCGGTCGATGCCGGCCATACGCAGCCGATGATAGGGCTCAGAGCGCATGCGTGCCGAGTTCAGCCAGGACAGCGAGCGGCCGGAGGCACCATTGGCCGGCGGGCCGTCATTGAGAATCGTCACCTTAATGCCGCGCCGCGCAAGCTGTACGCCAGTGGAAACGCCGAAGATACCGGCACCGATGATGACGGCCGAAGAGATGGTGTTGTCGGTCATGGAATTGGCTTTCAATCAATTGTCATACGGATGGGGTAAGGTATTCGGGGATCTCCCAGCGGCCGCTGGCTGCTGAGCGGAACAGCGCGTCAATCGCCGTCATATTCGCGATTGCGTCGCCAAGCCCCGTCTCGAGTGGTCCGCCGGAGAGGACAGCCTCGGCGAATGCATCGGCCTGTTCGCGATACTGGTCGACAGGCCCGATCGCGATCTCCTCGCGGCCGCCGCCGGCAAGATCGCGGCCATCATCAAAGACAAGGATGGTCGGCTCGTCAGCCGGTGCATTGAAGGGAATGGGGATTTCCAGACGCCCGCGCGTTCCAAGCACCGTGACCTTCTGTGTGAGGGAGAGTTGTGTGGAACAGGTGAAGGCAAGCTGCCTTCCCTCTGGAAACGCCAGCAGCCCGCTCGTCAGCCGGTCCGTGCCGAAGACGGGATCGCGCTCCATGAGGGCGATCGCCCGTACCGGTTCCGCGTCGAACAGGAACCGCGCCTTGTTGATGGCGTAACAACCAACGTCGAACAGACCGCGGCCGCCAATATCAGCCTGGTTGCGTACATTCCCGGGGTCGTCGAGATAGTAGGAAAAGATCGTCTGGATGGCCCTCACCTCGCCGAGGCGCCCCTCGGCAATCAACGCGCGCGCCTTCTTCCATTGCGGGTGGTGGCGCACCATGAAGGCTTCCGCGACCGGCAGGCCCGCCGCCTTTTGTGCCGCTGCCAGTTCCCTCGCCTGCGCGGCATCAAGCGCGATCGGCTTCTCACAGAGCACGGGTTTGCCCTGCGCCAGTGCCTTGATTGTCAGAGGCACGTGCAGATGATTGGGCAAAGGGTTGTAGATTGCGTCTATTTCCGGATCGGCAAGCAGTTCCTCGTAGCTGCCATAAGACTTGGCGATGCCGAAGCGGGTCGCCATCTCCTTCGCCTTTGCGGCATCGCGCGAGGCGATTGCCGCAACCCGCCCCAGGCGGCTGGACTGGATGGCGGGAATGACCGCCTTGGCAGCGATGCCCGCGCAACCGAGCACGCCCCATCGTATCGTTTGTGTCATTGTTTTCTCCTCCCGGCGCTCAGAGCACTTCCGCAAGGAAACGCTGTAGACGCGGGCTTTGCGGTTTGTCGAATATTGCCTCTGGCGTGCCGGCTTCAACGACGCGCCCCTCGTCCATGAAGACGACCTGATCGGCGACCCGGCGGGCAAATCCCATTTCATGCGTGACGACGACCATGGTCATGCCACGCGTGCCGAGCTCGGCCATGAGGTTGAGCACGCCCTTGACCAATTCCGGATCGAGCGCACTCGTCACCTCGTCGAAGAGGATGACTTCCGGTTCCATGGCAAGCGCACGGGCAATGGCAACGCGCTGCTGCTGCCCGCCGGAAAGACCACCCGGACGGTGGTGCTGGCGGCTCGCAAGGCCGACATCGGCAAGCCTTGCCTTGGCGATGCGCTCGGCCTCGGCTGCGGGCAGGCCCTTGATCTTCGTCAGCGACAGCATGACGTTTTCCAGCGCCGTGTGGTCGGGAAAGAGGTTGAAATGCTGGAAGACCATGCCGACCCGGCGGCGCAGCGTTTCCGGCTTCATTGCGAGAATGCTTTCGCCATCAATAAGAATATCGCCGCTCTTCGGCTCGACCAGACGGTTGAGCCCACGCAGCAGGGTCGATTTTCCGGATCCGGACGGGCCGATGATGCAGGTGACGCTGCCCGCCTTGACCAAAAGGTCGACACCCCTCAGCACATCAAGATCGCCATAGGCCATACCGAGACGGCGCACATCGAGGCTGCCACCCTTGAACGAGACGCCAGTCGCGCGAGCTGCACTGTCGAGTTCACTGACTTCCTCCAGTCCGCTGGTGATGACGGAGGGGCGCTGCTTGCCAACCCGTAGACGATTGTCGATCGCATTGACGACATGGGTAAGCGGCACGGTAACGACAAGGTAAAACACGCCCGCCAGCAGGAGCGGTGAAAGATTGCCGGTCACCACCGCCTGGTCCTGTCCCACGCGAAATATCTCACGCTCGGAGGCCAGAAGCCCGAGGAAATAGACAAGGCTCGAATCCTTGACGTTGCCGATGAACTGGTTGACGAGGGCCGGCAGCACGCGGCGCACGCCCTGCGGCACGACGATAAGGCGCATGCCCTGGCCATAGCTCATCGACAATGCCCGGCAGGCCTCCATCTGCCCACGGTCGACGCTCTGGATACCAGAGCGGAAAATCTCGCCGATATAGGCACCGGCAATCAGGCTGAGTGCCAGAATGCCGAGCGGATACGGCGACGGACCGAAGAGCTCGCGGCCAATGCGGGCAAAACCCTGGCCAATCAGGAGAATTGTGACGATGGCCGGCAGGCCGCGGAAAATATCGGTATAAAGACGAGCGGGAATGCGCAGCCAGGGCGAGCGGGAAATGCCCATGATCGCAAGCATCATGCCGATGGCGACGCCAAGCACAGTCGAGGTCGCAGCCAGGATCAGCGTATTCTTGAGACCAACTGTGATCATGGTCGGCAGCACTTCGGCCATGGCATTCCAGTCGAGGAAGCTACGGCGCAGGTTTTCAAGCCAGTTCATCAGGATATCCCTTGAAAGAAAGGCCGGTCCGACCGGTGAAGGCCGGACCGGAAGGTGGCATCACTGCTTGGGAAGATATGCCTGCGGCATCGGCGTGCCGGGGAACCATTTTTCGTGCAGCTTTTTCCAGGTGCCGTCCTGCATGGCCTCTTTCAGGCCCTTGTTAAGCGCCTCGCGCAATGCGTCGTTACCCTTGCGGATGACGAAGCCGGCGGGCGCATCGAAGCTCGGAATGTTGACTGCGACTTTTAGCGCCGGATAACGGGCGGAATAGTCCTTTGCAGCCTCGAAATCGAGGAAATGTGCATCGACCGTCCCGTTGTTGAGTGCGGAAACGGCAGAATTGTTGTCCGGGAACTTCACGAGATCGGTGCCGGCAAAATTCTTCTCGGCATAGATTTCCTGAAGTGTACCCTGCACCACACCGAGACGCTTGCCCTTGAGACCCGCTGCATCGGTGATGCCTGCCTCCGAAGTGAGGACGCTCAAGAAACCTGCAAGATAACCATCAGAGAAATCAATGGTCTCTTTGCGCTTGGCAGTCGTGCCGATCGCAGCGGCCGCAACATCGAAGCGGCCGTTGGCGACAGAGGGCATCAGGGCCGAGAATTCCTGGCCGGTGAACACCACCTGTTCCTTCTTGAACCCAAGACGTTCGGCTACGTTGAGGAACAGCTCTATGTCGAAACCGGTAAAGTTGCCGTCGGCGGTGGTGAAGGCATAAGGCTTGGCATCGCCCATCGTGCCGACACTGATGGTGGCGGGATCGATGAGGCCAAGCGGATTGTCGGCAAGTGCGGGCGTCGCAGCGCCTGCAAGGACACCGAGTGTGATCGCGGCCGTGGTCGCGCGAATTTTTGCGAAGGCGGATGTTAAGGCTTGGGTAAATTGCATTGGTTTCTTCTCCTCTGGTGTCGTTGTCTGCGATAAATTCAAGGCGCACGGGTCCCACCCGGTCGGCGGCATGACGTCACCTACCCGGCCCATGCAGTTCGCATGTCGGAAGTCTTTTTATATTTGAGACCGGTCTCAATTGGAAAGAGACCGGTCTCTTTGAATATTGGCAATTGTTATCTTCGCATTTGCCAGTCGTCAAGTTCTCTTGTAAGGCTACCGCTTATGGACAAGATCCCGCCTAAAACTCCTTCCGTTACAGTCGCTGACGTCGCACGCCAAGCCGGCGTCTCAAAGGCAACGGCTGCACGCGTGCTGGGTGGCTACGGAACCGTCAGCGACCGGGTGAGAGAGGCGGTCCTGGCAGCGGCTCGGTCCCTCGATTATCGCCCCAATGAGCTTGCTCGCAGCATGACGACAGGTCGTTCAGGCACCATCGGCGTAGTGGTGGGAGATATTGAAAACCCCTTTTTCAGCCTCGCCGTGCGAGGCATCACGGATATTGCCCGGCAGGCAGGCTTCACCGTCATCCTCATTAACTCGGGTGAAGACGTCGTTGCGGAAAGAGCGGCCATCCGCACTCTGCTTGCCAAGCGTGTCGACGGTCTCATCGTCTCGCCGGCCAAGGAAAACGACGTCGAGCATCTGCATGAGGTTATTCGCTCGGGGCTGCCGCTCGCGTTGCTCGATCGTGGAAGCGACACGCTCGATGTCGACACTGTTATTGCCGACGACCGGCATGCCGCCGAGAATATTACACGCCGGCTGATTGCGCTCGGCCACCGCCGCATCGCCTATTTAACCGCCTGCGACACGCCGGATCATCGGTTCCGCACTGCAAACGACATCAGTACCGGTTCGGTCAGGCGACGCATCGAAGGGTATCTTGGTGCGTGCAGTGAGGCTGGTCTGACCAACATGGAAAGCTGGGTACAGGTCGGTGCCGTCACGCAGCAAGAGACGCATCGCATCGTTACCGAAATGCTCCAGTCGGCGCAGCGTCCGACGGCAATCATTGCATCGGACAGTATAATCGGCCTGGAGGTGTTCAAGGTTCACCGTCAACTGGGGCTTAGCATCCCGGACGACCTGTCGCTGGTATCGTTCCATGATGCGGATTGGACGTCTGTAACGACGCCTCCCGTGACCGTCGTGCGCCAACCCGTCTACGATCTCGGTGCGACGGCGGCCAGGTTGCTGGTCGAGCGGCTAAATGGCAAAGGTCAGATGGCCCGCAAGGTCGTTCTGAAAACCGAAATCGTTGAACGTGCCTCCATGCGGGAAGCATTTTGACTCGGTAGACGGTTTTGAAAAGCTGCTTTGATCCCTCCGTCGTTTTGTGACGGCCCCTCGCCGATCGATCCGCTGTCACAATTATCACCAACGTAAAAACGGCGATGGTCCTCGGTCAGACAAAATCCGATAGATCGGCTCGCAGCCGGCCCTTTTAGTATGGCCGAGTGGTTGCCTCTTGAGATCGAATGTCGTTCGATTCGCTATGGGGTAGATTTTTTTGCATTGAAAATCTCGTTTCGACCGACGCTGATGACCTTGATTGCCGAGCAAAAATGCAGTTGCCACCGCAGGGGCAGGATGGCCAAAATATTCTATAAGTATCTGATTATAATTTATAAAATGGCCGCCTCTATTCCCCTGTCAACCACGGACGTCAAGATCCGGTTAACCGTAAATAACTGGACGGCGAAACAGAATCATGTTGTACCTTTGGCGGACGATGGTCGGCAAACCGGCGACTGCCCGCCAAGAGGAAAATATGGCGATAGCAAAACATGCAGAAATGACGAGCGGTCAGAAGGAAGACGCTGGCGCCAAGATCATGCGCCATGCGGGTCTTCTGTCTCAGCAGTTGCAGGACCTTCGCACCCGCATGTATCCTCCGAAGTCGGAGAAAAGCCTGCGGCCGTTCCTCACCAACGAAGTCTCCAAGCTGACCTCTATACCCGATTCTACGCTGAAACTCATGTCGAGCGAAGGCCGTGGACCGATCCCTGGCCGGCTGGAAAATAACCATCGTGTCTATACGCTTGCTCAGATCAATGAATTGCGCGAGCTCTTTGCCGCCCAAAAGCCTTCTGAAGCGCTGAGATTTTCTCCACGCCGACGCGAGGGCGAGCATCTCCAGGTCGTTGCGATCGCCAACTTCAAGGGCGGTAGTGCCAAGACCACGACCTGCGTCCATCTTGCGCATTATCTCGCGCTGCAAGGCTACCGCGTCCTTGCTCTTGATCTCGATCCGCAGGCATCACTTTCTGCGCTGTTCGGCGCGCAGCCCGAATTCGATGTGGGTGCCAACGAAACGATCTACGCTGCTCTTCGCTACGATGACGCCGAGCGCCGGCCAATCCGCGATATCATCCGCAAGACCTATTTCGACGGGATCGATCTGATCCCCGGCAACCTCGAAGTGATGGAATATGAGCATGAAACGCCGCGGGTTCTGGCGCAGAAATCGGGCTCGGGAGCGATCTTCTTCGAACGGTTGAAGCTTGCTCTTGCCGAGGTTGATCAGGACTATGACGTCGTCATTCTCGACACTCCGCCGTCTCTCGGGTTTCTGACGCTGAGTGCGATTTATGCTGCGACCAGCATGATTATTACGGTACACCCGGCGATGCTCGATGTCGCATCCATGAGCCAGTTTCTCCTGATGATGGGAGATCTGATAAGCGTGCTCAATGAGAGCGGAGCGCAGCTTGATCAGGATTTCATCCGCTATCTCATTACCCGCCATGACCCCAACGACGCACCACAGTCTCAGGTCGTTGCGCTGATGCGCCATCTCTTCGGAACGGATGTGCTTCTTCCGACGCTGATTGAAAGCACCGCTGTCGAGGCAGCAGGACTTGCAAAACGCTCGATCTACGAACTCGAAATGGGCCAGATCGGCCGTGACACGCATAAACGCGCACGCGAGGCGGTTGATGCCGTCAACGAAGCGATCGTGAAACTCATCAACACCAGCTGGGGACGCACATGACCAACAAGTCATCGCGTAAATCCATCGTTGCAAATTTTGGCCTGCTGTCGGCGGAACTTGAAAACCGGCTGACGACCGATGCTCCTGCCTCCCCGCAACAACCTGCACCAACTGCACGTGTCGGTGCCGGCGTGATCGGTGCGGCGCACAGGGCGATCGACGACATCAAATCGGAACGCGATCGCCTCAAGGCGCTTGTTGAATCGGGTGGTGGTGCGATCAGAGAGCTCGACCCGTCAAAGGTTGATCCCTCTCCCTTTCCCGATCGTCTTCCAGATGATAACGCATCGGATTTCGAGTCTTTCAGGAACTCGATAAAGTCCGAGGGTCAGAAGGTCCCGATCCAGGTCCGCAAGTCACCAGCGTCGCCCGATCGCTATCAGGTAATCTACGGCCATCGCCGGCTCCAGGCAGCCCGAGATCTTGGAATTCCGGTCAAGGCGATCGAAGTCGAGATTTCCGATGTTGAGCTTGTCATTGCGCAGGGTATCGAAAACGCCGATCGCCAGGATCTGACCTGGATCGAGCGCACCCTGTTTGCCCGCCGTATGGATGATGCCGATGTGAAGCCTCGTGATATCAAGGCGGCATTGTCTATCGACGATCCCGAGCTTGCGCGAATGCGAGCGGTTTATCGCGCCCTTCCGCTCGATATCGTCGAAACAATTGGTCGGGCAGCCAAGGTCGGTCGTCCGAGGTGGGTGGAGTTTGCAAAGGCTTTCTCGGAACAGCCTGACCTGCATGATGAACTGCGCAGAGTGCTTTCGGTCGCTACGCAAAGACGGCTTGGATCCGATCAAAAGTTTCTGGCAGCCTTTAACGCCCTGAAACCTGCCGCACCGTCGAAGGCCGGCAAGATGATTGCCGGCGCCGCAGGCGAACCACTTGGCAGTTTTTCGCGCACGAACAAGGATATCCGTATTTCGGTGGATACACCGGCCGGAGCAGAATTCCTGCGTTTCATCGAAGCGCAGCTGCCGTCACTGGCTGAGCGGTTCACGCGCGAAAGATCAAAGATTTGAACTGAAGCCGAGAAACAGACTTCGGAACCATTTTAAGTAAGGAAAACGCGCAAAAGAAAAAGGCCCCCGAAACGTTGCCGTCATGGAAGCCCTTCTCGTCGTGTGAGAACTAGAGAATCGCATTTCCATGAATCCTAGTCAAGAGTCTTTGGCACCGTTTTGGTGAGCGTAAATCTTTTGCCTTTTTGAAGAGGCGAGGGACATGGAAGGTGGACAAGTGACGACGCCGTTTGGGCGGCGGTCGGTAACTCTTGCGCTTGTGAAGCAGCAGATTGCCACGACCAGGATCAAGGAAGGCAAGTCGGCAGACAAATGGAAAGTCTTCCGCGACGCATCGGAAGCGCGAGAGGTTCTTGGTCTGCAGGACCGGAGCCTTGCAGTGCTCGATGCGCTTCTGAGTTTCTATCCTGAGAATGAGCTGCGCCAGGACGCACAGCTCATCGTTTTCCCGTCGAACATCCAGCTGTCAATTCGTGCGCATGGCATTGCGGGCGCTACCCTGCGGCGTCATCTTGCCCTGCTTGTCGATGCAGGGCTGATCATCCGCAAGGATAGTGCAAACGGCAAACGCTACGCCCGAAAGGATGGTGAAGGCTCGATCGAGCACGCCTTCGGTTTTGACATATCGCCGCTTCTGATGCGCGCCGAGGAACTGGCATGCCTTGCCCAGCAGGTGGCTGCCGATCGGATCGCGTTCCGCAGGGCAAAGGAGAACCTAACGATCTGCAGGCGGGATATCCGCAAGCTGATTACGGCGGCCGTCGAAGAGAGGGCTGAAGGCGATTGGGACGAGCTGGAAGAGCAATATCTTGCCGCCGTCAGGCGAATTCCTCGAAACCCGACGCTCGACGAACTGAGAGATTTGGGCGTCGAGCTGGATAATTTGCGGCAGAACATCATCAACCAGTTGAATTCCGATGACTTTTCTTCAAAAATGACCACCAATGATGCTCAAAATGAGCGTCACATACAGAATTCAAATACCAAACTCCTTAATGAACTTGAACCTCGCTCTGAAAAAGAGCAGGAGGCGAAGCCGAGCCAGAATAAGCAGGCCGAACATGTGCCGATTAAGGCTTTTCCGATTAGTCTCGTCTTGCGCGCCTGCCCCGAGATTTTAAACTACGGTCCTGAAGGCCAGATCAGAAACTGGCGAGAACTCATGACGGCCGCCGTGGTGGTCAGATCGATGCTCGGGGTGAGCCCGTCCGCATATCAGGAGGCCTGTGAGGTAATGGGTCCGGAGAACGCGGCAGTGACGATCGCCTGCATTCTCGAGCGGGGCGGCCACATCAATTCGGCCGGCGGGTATCTCAGAGACCTAACCAATCGGGCCAAGCGAGATGAGTTTTCGCTGGGGCCGATGCTGATGGCGCTATTGCGGGCGGCCGGTCATCCGGTGAAGGCAACGGGGTGACGTTGACGTAATTGCTGAGGTGTTCCCGTTGCGCCGGTGTTTCTATCTGCAATTCTCCCGACTCTGCCACTTGCTGGAAAAATCGATCAGACGACGGACTGCAACGACGATGCGTTCGTCGACCAAAATGGCGGCGGCCGGGCTCTCCAACTCGATAAAAGTAAAAATTGCATCGCGATCCGATAAGGCAAATGCAGACTAGGTTAGTCTCAAGACGTTATACCCGCCGCCTTATTGCGTGCAGTCTGTCGACGCTTTTTGAAATGAGCCTCGACTTCATCGTTGGGAATATCCGGTCTTGTATCATTTAGCACCTCAAGCACCTTGGCACGAAACCAAGTATCGTGAGTCTCGCTGCCTGAAAAAAGTTCAAGCGGCAACACGCCCTCGTTGGCGGTTCTCGTAAGCAATATGCGGACCGCGTCTGACACCGTAAGTCCCATACCTTCAAGAACTAGGGACGCACGGTCACGAATTTCAGCATCGATACGAGTTTGAACGAGCGCATTTGCAGCCATAGCTATCTCCAGATTGATATCTAATAGTAATGCAATTGAATTACAAAATCGTTCGTCTTTGGCCAATCTACTTTTTAAGTGCGATACCAAACTGCGATGATAGCTGCTCAGAAATATAAGCGACAGCAACTGCCTTCGCGATCTCGAAGGTGCCTCCTCCCGCCTTTTTCAAAATAGCGTTGGTATGATCCCAAACGTCTTTGCGTCGGACACTGTCTAGAAACTCGTGGCCGCTCCAACTCAGTCCACGAAAGGTTACTGAAATTGAAGGCTGCTTTTTGATCTTCAACGGCATAAGGAAACCGGCATCATCCAGCAGGTGTAGATGATAAATGGATAACGTCGTCACGGTACCCCTCAACGGCAACCTCAGGACTTCACACCAACGGTTTCCGGAGCAGGCGTGGCAGGCTTTTAGAACAACTAAACTCCTAGCGGAGATCGAACGCTATTGTCGGTTGAGGCTTCCTCCAACCGGTTCGGCAGTTGCAGGAAGCCAGTGGAGTTTCACTTCACGATATGCGATCTCTTCGGGATTGCGGGGCGGCTGGTCAGTTTATCAGCAGCAATTGCATTCCTTCGGCTGCCAACTACACGTGGCTTGCGACCACCGCTGTGTGGGCATACAGCCTGGAAAAAAACCGACCGGCTGCGCTGTTCAAATGGGCAACGAAGGTCGCAGCGCCGGCCGTTGAACGGCCTGCAATCCCTACCGCCAAGGAGCTTGTATCATTGAAGATCGGCAGCGATGTCCTCGCGCATTTTCAGGGGGACGGTCCTGGCTGGCAAGAGCGCATCAACGATACCTTGCGAGCCGTAATGAACGTGTCCAATTAAGCTCTTAGTGGGATATTGTGCGACGGCCCGGTAGTTGAATGCTTCTGTGATCGGCCAGGTGATCAATGTTTGAAACTAAGAAGTCCAGTCTTCCACTCGTAATCCGGGTACGCGATCAAATTCACGACGATTATTGGTAACCATAACCAATCCGCGCGAGCGCGCGTGCCCCGCAATCAACTGATCATATGGACCGATCGGAGTGCCACTGCGCGCTAGTTCGGCTCGCAATTGACCCGTATGGCTTGCTGCTAATTCATCGTATGGGAGCACCTCGAGGCGCGCCGCGAAGCCCTCCACAACAGAAAGGTTCTTTTCTGGACTGGCTGACTTTTCCGCTCCGTAAATCAATTCCATTAGGCTGACCGAGCTGATGCAAAGCTGATCATGTGAGCGATTGAACGCATCGCGCACTTGCTGAGGTCGATTCTTGATCGTAAAAATGCAGATGTTGGTATCGAGCATGTACTTTAGCATTAGAATGCCTCGCGCTCCTGCGGAGCAGCCTGGTCACGCTCAATCATAAAGTCGGATGTCACCTCCGCTCCTTCAAACCAACTGTCCCAGATCTCACCGGCTGGTGCGATGATGCGAGTGCGTCCCACCGCAACGATATCGACACGCTTTACGTCATCGGGCAAAGCGACCGCTTTTGGCAAACGTATTGCTTGGCTACGATTGCTCTGGAATACTGCACCCTGCTCCATCTACATCCCTCCGGATTGCATCAATAACTGTGTAGCCTATATAGTTCTTCGCGTGGGATATGTCAATGGGATATACAGTATAGGTCTTCTTAGGCACACGCGATCAGCATTACACCCAGTCGTCTTCGCCTTGAAAGGAATCAAACTGGCCTACCAGTTGAACCAATCATCGGGCTCAATGCCTACATGGATATAATGTCTGGCCATTCTTTCGTGCCGTGAAGAACGTGGAGAATACGATTCTCCGGTGGCGCCACGGCCTAAGCCGTGAGGTACGGCGCAACAGTAATAACCAGTTGGCGTGTCCCGACAATTTTGCCAACACGACTACTCGCAGGAAAATCAACCAAGCGACGAACTGCAAAACGATCCGTTCGTCAACCATGATGGCAGCTGACGGGTTATCCGATTCAATGAATGCGAAGACGGCGTCTCGATCTTATCGCGTAAACGCTGAGGAAGTAAGCTTCACGACTTGCGTACCATTGCTTTAAGCCGCGCTTGCCCGCGACGTTTCTCAAACTGTGCCTCGACTTTACCATCCGAGAGGTCCGGTCGTGAGAAATTAGTTCAGCCCCACCTTGTTACGGGCGGGGCTGGTCAAATACATGCATGCATAAGGAATTGCGGATAATCTATTGGGCCAGGTGCCTGAGGCGAGGTCTATACTCGATCTCCTGTGACGCAAATCACCGCCTACGTTTAGTCGGAGCTGGTTTGGAAAAGGTCCATTCTGCTTCCAAACCAATGTGGATTGAAGCAAGTTGACACCTGTCGGCGCTCAGTTTCCTTTGGCCTCGTTATCTTTCTTCGCCTGATCGTGATGCCACTTGATGGCGTAGTACATGCCAATGCCCAGTACGATAATTTTGAACGGCAAGAAAACTATTGGGAAAAAGTCTACCCATTCCAGGTCAGCCATTTCGAGTACTTCCAGTCTGTTGCTTGGAATTGTCTATCCTTCAGGATAGGACACACCCGAAATGCTCCTTTAACAACTCAATTACAAGATCGACAGGCATGGTCTTTTTGACGCAGCCTCGCCTCCTTTGTGCCGGTCGCCAACGTGATACTGGGCTCCTCAATCAGGAGCGAGACGACGCCGCGCGCAGGTGCATGCTGGCTATCAGGCCGGGTGGAAAGACTGTTGACACCGATACGGTCGACCGCTCTGGGCCTCGAATGCGAGTTGGCACGCGTTTGGACCGGATGGCCGCATCGCTCTCCACATGCCAATCGGTTCGCGTCCATAGACGCAAGGTCGGTGACGATGTGCCCGAAAGCTTGCATGTCTACAACTGTCTCGAAAACCTGGCCGCCAATGCTTCTGATCCGCGCGCCAGCAATGCGACATCGACACCGACGGCAGTGAACAGTGTTCCCAATTCCATGCAACGTGCCGCGAACTTCTCGTCAGGCGTGAGTATTCCTGCCGGCTTTCCGAGCCGTTTGAGCAATGCGATCGTATTTTCAATCGCCTCGACCACTTCCGGATGGCCCGGTTGTCCCGGATAGCCGAAACTGGCTGCGAGATCCGCCGGGCCGATAAATATCCCGTCCACCCCTTCGATGGATGCCATGGCCTCGATATGAGCAATAGCCTCCCGCGTTTCGACTTGAACGAGAACGCAAATCTCCCCCTCCGCCTGCTGGGCATAGTTCTTTACCCTGCCGAAACGTGTGGCACGCGTAAGCGCCGAAACGCCTCGAATTCCTTTCGGTGGATACCGGGTTGCTTCCACCGCGGCTTTCGCTTCGTCTGCATTTTGAACAAAGGGGATTAGAAGGGATTGTACACCAATATCCAGGAAGCGCTTGATCAGCACTGGATCGTTGACAGCTGGGCGCACCACCGGCGCGACATCGTAAGCCGCGACCGCCTGCAATTGTGGCAGCACGGTCAGCACGTCGCCGGGTGAATGTTCGGTATCAAACAACAGCCAATCGAACCCGGCTGGCGCCACGATTTCGGCAGCGTAGCTCCCTGGAAGCCCGCACCAAAGTCCTATCTGGCTTTGCCCGGCCTGCAGTTTTGCTTTAAATTTATTGACTGGAAGATCCATCTCTACCTCACGTAAAAGAGACGCCGATCGAGCCAACTGGCCCATAATCAGCCTGAATGACATCGCCCTTTATGATGTCGACCGGCCTCGTAAATGAGCCCGCAAGGACGATCTGACCTTTTTTCAAGCCGCCACCGACGGCATGAAGTTTGTTGACCAGCCATGCAACGCCGGCCGCCGGATGACCCATGATCGCCGCTGAAACCCCGGACTCTTCGATAATGCCGTTTTTCGACAGAGTTGCTCCGACCCAGCGTATGTCGATATCAAACGGGCGGATCATCCGCCCACCCACGACGATTGCTCCGAAGGCTGCATTGTCGGCGATTGTGTCTGTAATCGCACGCGGAACTTCGGTTCTGTAATCGATGATCTCGAGCGCAGGCAGAATGAACTCCGTCGCGCGCATGACGTCATAGATACGGGTGCCCGCTCCTTCCAGGTCTTCACCCATTACGAATGCCAACTCGACTTCCAAGCGCGGCTTGATGAACAAATCCGCATTAATTTGCGCGCCATCATTGTAGAGCGCATCATCCAGGATCACCCCATAATCCGGTTCGGTCATCTTGGATGCCATTTGCATGGCGCGAGACGTCAGACCTATTTTGTGACCGACAATTCGCGCGCCGCGCGAAACACGCAACTCGGCCCAAAGCGCCTGAATGCGATACGCATCCTCAATTTCGAGCTCGGGATAAGTTTTGCTGGGTTGGACAATGGGAGTCCGCGTGGTTTCCGCCTCCAGGATGGCCCTGGCTGCTGACTGGCGTTGTTCCTCGGTGATCATTATCCGGCTCCAAATGAAGTTACTTGATCGGCGGGCGCGGCAAGACAGCCTCGCCTGCTTCCATGACATAAGTGTAGTCGAGCGAGAACCACGGCGCTTGAATGTCTCGGTTGGTTGGATGCGGTTCGTCGTGGCGAATGAAATCGCCGGTGAGCGCCGCAGTCACGCCAAACTGAACGTCAGATTCGATATTCGGATCGCTCGGATCGAAAACCTGCGAAATCAGCGTCTTGTAGCCCCGCTTGAAGATCAGCGCGTGCAAATGTGCCGGTCGAAAAGGATGGCGGCCCTGAGCCTTGAGCAGGCGTCCGACGACGCCATCGACGGGGATGGGATAACCAACCATCTTGACCGTCTGGAACCAGAAACGTCCCTCCCCGTCCGTCATGAATTTGCCGCGCAAGTTCATCTCCGCTTGGTCTGGATCCTGGTTCTCATAAAGACCGACAGGGGATGCGTGCCAGACGTCGACCTCGGCACCGGAAATAGGATTGCCTTCGCGATCGATCACACGAGCATGGACGAAAAGCGGGAAGCCGGGCGTGTAGGACCGGATGATCGTGCCGCCGTTTTCAACTCTTGGAGAATTCAGGCGCCAGAATGGTCCAAGAAGCGACTGCGAAGTCTCTGTTTGCCCCTCGTCACCGTTATTGAGCAGGCAGACAAGGGACGACACGCCAAGTGAGCCGGACATGAGGACAAACTCGTTATGACTATCGGTTTGCATTTGGCCGATCTCGTTAAGAACCGCAGTCGCTTCCCGGAATTCCACCTCGGTCAGCCGTACTTCGCGAACGAAAGCATGAAGATGCTTCACCAGAGTCATCAGGATGTCCCGCATCCTCGGATCTGAAGTCTGGCCCATGGCCGCAATCACGGCGGGCGTTAAGTCCCTTTCAGATTTAATCACCATCGTCACCTCCCACCGTCCGAGTGATACGTAAATAATCGATTATTTGTCAAGCGCTCATCGACGCACCCAGCGTCAGGATTCTGTGAAATTTCAAAATTGTGAGATAGTTTACCGATATTGGAGTATTTCACTCAATATCGTGAATTCTATTGTCGACCATGACGGAAAAATCCAAATTCGTTGACAATAATAATCGTTTATAATATCGCCCATCAATCAAGCGCGACATTCTCGTGGGAGGTTTTATGAAGCGACAGAGTGACTCACCCGACGCACCCAACGAGCAAGCCGGAAACGGTGACTTTGCCGATGACGGCAAGAACACGATTGGAAGCCAACTGGCATTCCGGCTGCGCGAAGCAATTATTTCGGGAGGGCTGGAGGCTGGCAGCAAGATCAATCTCGACAAGGCGCGACAGTCATTCAATGTGAGCCTCAGCCCCTTGCGCGAAGGGCTTGCGCGCTTGATTTCCGATGGGCTGGTGGAGTTTGAAGACAATCGCGGCTACCGGGTCGCGCCAGTATCACTCGCAAATCTGGAAGAGATCACGAGTCTTCGCGAAGAGTTGGAGGTTTTCGCGTTGAAAGAGTCGATTAGGGTCGGTAACGCGGAGTGGGAAAGCAATGTCATGCGCGCGCTTCACAAGCTCAACCGTGCCGAACGCGATGCGAACAAGCCGGAAACTCTCGAATATTGGGAGATGGCGCATCGCGACTTCCATCTCACCCTTATTTCGGGCTGCGGAAAGCCACTTCTCCTGCATTTCTGCAGGACCCTGCTCAATTTGAATGATCGATATCGCAGAAAATTCCTGACCCAGACTTCAGGCGACCGAAATGTCAGCCAGGAGCATAGTGAAATCGCTCAGGGCGCTGTGGCGAGAGACAGCGATTACGCGACTGACAAGCTTCATCAGCACATCCATCGCACCGGCGCTAACCTGCTTGATCATTTGGCTCGTACAGGAGTTGTGCGATGACCGATGCTGCGGTGAAAGAGCCGCCCGTAGGCATCGCCCATTTCTCTGCGATCCAACTGCCGCCCCAGCAGTTCGTCAGGCATGCTGCAGTCGCAGGCTTCAATTCAGTAGGACTTCGGCTGCATCCCGCTTTCCCCGGGGCAGCCTATTACGAGCTGCCGCAGGGCAGCAGGGATGCACTGGAGTTTCGAACTTTGCTCGACAGCGAAGGCATCAACGTTTTTGATATTGAGTTTTTCATTATCGGCCCGGATTTCAACGCTACCTTGGTCGAACACATCGTCGCTGCCGCGGCCGATATCGGAGCCAAGCGACTCTCCGCATGCGGCGATGATGGCGACCTGCAACGCCTAGTCGGCAATTTGACGGAGTTCTGCCAGCTTGCTGGACGATATGGGTTGGCCGTCGACGTGGAGAACATGGGTTGGCGCACTATCAACACCTATAGCAAGGCTGCTTCACTGGTCACGGCGTCCGGCCAAGACAATGCAGGTGTCTTGGTCGACGCCATTCACTTTTTTCGAAATGGCGGAAACATTGACGAGATCAAAATTGATATCGTACGGCATGTGCAGCTCTGTGACGTAGTTGGGCCGGCACCCAAGCGTCCAGAAGACATGATGAGTGAAGCCCGCGAAGGACGGTTGGCGCCGGGTGATGGCATGTTGGGGTTAAGCGAATTGCTGAACAAAGTTGTTGGCCATGCAACGATATCGGTGGAGGTTCCATTGGTTGGCGACATCGATCCGCTGGTTCACCTAACAAATCTTAATATGAAATCACGGAAAATTCTGCGACCGGCACCCTAAGGGGTTCTGAAAGTGCCTTTGTCGGGCTCTCCCAACCGCTCGGCAGCGACGTTAATGCGGCTGTGCAGCAGAGGGGACGTTACCGTCGTACGTCATAGACACTGTGTAGCTCGCCGTCGCTCGCCATGACAGATCGGCAGTTTTTATTTTGGTTCAAAGATGGGCAATCGGACTTGGAGGCCCGTGGGTGGGAGACCAACCGAACCAGCGGATCAGCTATCGTGCTCTAGAATAATCTGGTGGGCGCAGGCAGTTTGCCAACCGTCGCCCCTCCCCCCGCAGGCCTGTGGGTTTACCTCGGCGCCCAGATTGAGTAATTTCCGATTCAAGGCGCGGTGCTGGTGACCTTTGTTCGAGCGGCAGAAGTTATCCTCACACTGAAGTCCACCTTCTGTTTCAGCATATCAAGTCCGTCCGTTGCGGCAACTCACGGGCTCGGATGATAAATTCGCTGGGATTTTGTTTGTTTGCCTCCTTCCCCTCCCCTCCCCTTCCCGAGCAGATGTCGGCGCGGGGTGTGGTTCGTCGTGATTGTGGTGGCCGTTTCTGAGAATATGCGGTCCCGACCGTTTCGCATGAGATCTACCCGCCCGCCCCTCCCCCTTCCCCCTTCCCCTCCTCCGAGGTGTAACTTGACCGTTCAAGTTGATGTGCGACTACAAACCTTGTCAGCTGACAAGGTCGCGGGTAGCGGACGTCTTTAAACCGATGCCCTTGGACGCGCAGCAATTGATCGTCTGGTATCTGGACTTGCTCAAGCGAGAAGAACTGATCCGGGGTCAGATCGGCGCCCCAAAAACCTTGTTAGCTGACAAGGTTTTCCTGATCGGTGCTGAAACGTCAACCAACGCAAAAAACTATCGCCGATGTTCACGCATTCGCTGCTTGTACCGTCGCTAAAACAAGTGTCGCTATAATTGGGTTTTTGCGACAGGCTCTCTTGGAAGGCCGACGGACAGCAAAGATCCCTTTCTAAGACATAGCGAATTTGTACGGGGACAATCTAACGAGGCCACGCTTGCACCGTCATGATAGATAAAGCTGTTCACCCCGGTGACTTTTCTAAGGTCATTCTATGCGCTTGATTGTTTTTGCTGTCGGCTCTTTTGCCGGGGGGGGGTAAATGCGCAGCCGTGGCAAAACATCGATCCTGCATCTGCCGGCTGGTCGATTGATAAGCTGAAGGCAGCGCAGGATTACGCAACCAGCCTGAAACCCACCGCCGTCATGGTGGTGCAGGACGGCAAGGTGATTGCCAGTTGGGGCGACGTGTCCCGCAAGGTGAATGTCGCCTCTATCTGCAAAAGCCTTCTCAGCGCAATTTATGGCATTGCGGTCGGAGAGCGCCGCATCGATCTCGGCAGTACCCTTGCTGATTTCGGTATTGACGATAAGTGCCCGGCGCTTACGGCGACCGAGCGGCGGGCGACAATCCGCGATTTGCTCATGGCGCGATCTGGCGTCTACCAGGTCGCGGCTTACGAGACTGCTGATATCCGCCATAAACGACCAGAGCGGGGTAGTCATGCGCCTGGCACGTTCTGGTTCTACAACAACTGGGATTTCAGCGCTATCGGCACGATCTACCGGCAGCAGACCGGCGAAGATATTTTCCAGAGCTTCTCGAAGCGCATCGCCTTGCCGGTCGGCATGGAGGATTTCTCAGTGCGCTACTGCAGCTATTCGCTCGAAAGCTCGTCTATTCATCCGGCCTACATTTCACCATGAGCGCCCGCGATCTCGCCGTTTCGGTCAGCTTTTCCTGAATGGAGGCAAGTGGGATGGTCAGCAGGTAATTCCTGCCGCTTGGGTGCGGGAATCCACTACCGCGCTGTCGCAGCCGTCTGAACACAATAGCGGCTACGGCTACATGTGGTGGACATTGCGCACTGACCAGTGGTGGCCGGGCAGTGTGTTCAACGCTGGCTATGGCGGTCAGGTCGTCGCGTATGTGCCGGAGAAGCGCCTGGTTGTGGTGCAGACCGTGGACCCGCACCAGAACCGGCGCGGCATAGATATGCGGGATTTCTTCCAGCTCATGCGGAAGATCGCCGCCGCAGCACCATAAGGACCGGAACCGTAATGCAGACAGCACGAACCAGCCTTCGGGTCATTTTCATTTTAATCCTCATTACCTTATTGGTTAGCAGGGCACAGGCGCAGCCATGGTAAAGAATCGATCCTGCATCAGCGGGATGGTCTGCCGTGAAGCTGAAGTCGGCGCAGGATTATGCCGCCGGCCTGAAGCCTACGGCGGTCATGGTGGTGCAGGACGGCAAGGTGATCGCCAGTTGGGGCGATATCTCCCGCAAGGTGAATGTCGCCTCTATTCGAAAAAGCTTGCTCAGCGCCTTGTATGGCATCGCCGTTTCGGAAGGCCGGATCGATCTCAGCAGCACGCTTGCCGATCACGATATTGATGACAAACCTCTGGCGCTGATGGCTGCCGAGAAGGAAGCGACAGTCCGCGACCTGCTCATGGCGCGCTCGGGTGCCTATCATCCGGCCGCCTATGAAACCGGCGACATGCAGCGAAACAGGCCGGCGTGGGGAAGTCATGCGCCCGGCACGTTTTGGTTTTACAATAATTGGAATTTCTCAGCGCGGGACGGCAAGTAAGTGTCCGAACGGCATTCCAGCCATCCCGCCTATCCCTTTCACCTCAGCACCAGAGACGCGGCCCGCTTCGGCCAGCTCTATCTTGATGGAGGACGCTGGAGCGGCCGGCAGGTCATTCCTGCGACTTGGGTGAAGACGTCCACCACGGCCTATTCCTCTACCGATCGTGGTAGCATGGGATACGGTTATCTTTGGTGGATCTTGAACCCGAATGTATTTAGACCCGGCGCGGCGTTGGCGTCTGGTTATGGCGGTCTGGCGATTGCCATCGTGCCGGCAAAGCGTCTGGTTGTCGTGCAAATCGTCGATCCGGCTCAGAACGCGAAAGGCGTCAGAACGAGCCATTTCGTCAAGCTGCTGCAGCAGCTCGCCACTGTTGCGCCGTGATGCTTCGTGATGCGGGGGCGGGGGATACCAGCGTAATTGACTTCCCCTTTGAAACTTCGCCCTGAACTCGAATACAGACAACTCGCCTCCGACATTGTCCGGAGCCAAGCCAAGAAATCTCTTCCGCCGAAATCGGGCAAGGAGAGAAACCGTGCAATCGGCAGGTTGATGCACCGGGCCTTAAATGACGGATAAGGCCGAACCGATGCGCCTCATCCAGCAGGTTGCGAACGGATGATGGCTGCCATTTGCGTCCACCGCGCGCCGGTCGCTCTCCCATCTGATCAAGCTGGCTGGCAATGTCGCGCAGCGAAAGGCCGGGGTCGGCAATGGCAATAGCTGCGACGAGCTTCAAGAGGTGATCTTCTGGTGCACGGCGCGGAGAGCGGACCAGTAGCTCGGGATCTGCCAGCTTTTCGCGAACCATTCGATGCACGGCTCGAGGTAGTCTTTCCACAGTCCAGTCATGGCTTCTGCGATTGAGGACACGCACGACATTGTCCCAACTATGTTTTGGGCGAAGTTGCCGAACGGTCGGGAGCCAGTTTTGCGCAGAGGAGATCAGCTCGTCGAGATAGATTTTTTCTCGCGCCTTCGACACCGCCTTGATCGCCTCCGGTCGTCTCCCGAAGGCCTGGATTGCCGGGCAGCTTGCCGCGAGCTTTTGCCGCCTTGATGCCGGCCTTGGTTCGCTCGGCGATCAGCGTTCGTTCGAGCTGCGCGACGGCGCCAAGAACCTGAAGAGAAAACATGCCCTGTGGCGTGGACGTATCGATCGAATCGCGGATCGAACGAAAATGGACACCACGCTCTTCGAGATCTTCGATCACTTGCAGAAGGTGGCTGACAGACCGGGCAAGGCGATCCAACCGGACGACAACCAGCACGTCGCCGGCGGTGAGGTGCCCGAGAAGTCTTGTGAGAACCGGCCGAGCGCGTGATGCACCCGAGCCTTGCTCCTGAAATATCCGCTCGCAGCCGGCAGCACGCAGCTCGTCCATTTGAGCGCCATGGACCTGATCGTCGGTAGAGACACGTGCATAGCCTATAAGGCGTTTAGGCGCCGACGATGGATTGGCAACTTGCCGTTTTGCCATGGTTCTCTCGTGCGTTTTTCAGGTGCTTTGTACAAATAAGGAATGCGTGAGAAAATGAGTAGTTGCAAGCGTGTTTTATGACCTGAATGCAGCCCTGTCAGACGCAAAACGCGGCGTCGAACGACATCCGGGCCACGACCTGCTTGAAATGCGCTCTGATGGCCGTCTACGGCGGAAATTGCTTAAAGTGTGGTGTTCGGGGAGGGGATGTGTTGGCCTCCACGCGGAACGAACATGCATGATTACCCAACCACGGGGCGCCAAATCAGAAATACTAGATAGCCATCAAGATGGCATCCGCCATCTTGATGGCTAGTTCAATTTAAGTTACTGTGGATCCAGAGAAAGGAGCACTCAATGGTAACACCGCAACTATCTGTCCGCAGTTCCAAAGCGCGCGACCTTGCCCATAAGCTCGCCCGCCGAGAAAATCGCACGATTGCCGATATCGTCGAGCGCGCGCTCGAAACCTATGAGGCTCGTGAGGCAGGACGTGAACCCGCTGCGAAATTCTATAGTCGTCTTTCATCGCAGTCGGGTACTGATATCGATTTCGACAGTATCATCGATGAAAACAGACGCGCTCACAAAGGCGTCGAGCTTTGATTTTTCTCGACACGAATGTGATGTCGGAGACTTTGAAGAAAGCTCCCGATTCTGCGGTCATAGCGTGGCTGGTTCGTCACGACGCCGAATTGGCATTGCCGACGGTTGCAGTTGCTGAGATCGCTTTTGGTATTCAAAAGATCAGGCCGGATCAGCGCGCCGATCGCCTGGAAGAGGGACTTGTGAGCTGGCGTCGCCGGTTCTCCGACAAGATGTTTGCCTTCACGGAAGAAGCAGCATTGGCCTATGGCGATATCATGGGAGACGCTGCGCGGCAGGGGAGGGAGATGTCGGCTCCGGACGGCATGATCGCGGCGATAGCGCGGATCAATGGTGGCCGGTTGGCGACCCGAAACCTCAAAGATTTCGAGACAACAGGGCTCGAATTGATCTCGCCCTGGCAATTCTGACAGTGAGACCCGATCCTACAACAATCGGGCCGCTCGCCCGCTTCTGCGTGTAGCACTGTTATAATAGCTGGATGCTTGCTGGACCGATCGGTGGCGTGATTGCTCCATCGCCTCGGGGAGGGGAATGCCTCGGTTGGCCGCTTCGGTCAGATAGCCCGACCGCAGACCATGCGCCGAAAACTGGCCTGCCTCCAACCCTGCTATTTCGGCGCGCTGCTTGATGATTGCATTGACCGACTGTGGATCTAGCGCCCGTTTGGAAACCGTTCCCCATTTTCCGATCCCGCGAAACATGCTGCCCTTGTCGATCCTGGCGGCCGCCAGCCAGGCATTCAACGCCTCGACAGGCCGGCCTGTGAGATAGACGACGTTGTCCTGCTCGCCGGCCGTCGTTTTGGTGCGGCCAAGATGAATGGCTAAAGAGGGGAGGGGAGGGCCGTCCGGCACCTCGATCGGCGGCTCGACTACCAACTGTTCAATCCGCAGTCCGGCGATCTCGCTGCGCCGCCGGCCGCCGGAGGCAAAGGCCACCATCAGGATTGCCTTGTCGCGTAGATCGCGCAGGCTGTCTGACTCGCAAGTCGCAAGCAGCTTTGCCAGAACGTCGCCTGTGACCGCTTTTGCGCTCTTGCGCGCCCGGGTTCGCGGAACGGCGCGCACGGCCAGACGAATGGCTGATTTAAGGGCAGGGGAGGCGAAGGCGCCATGGAGGCCGCGCCACCTGGTCAGCGTCGACCAGTTGGCCAGCCGCCGGCGCACCGTCGATGGTGCGTGTGGGCCGACGGATCTCAGAAAACCCTGGCGCCGGAGGTTTTCATCGACCGCAGCCGGCATGCCGTGGTCGGGATCTGTTGCGCGCTTTTCCGGATCCCAGAGGTGATGGGCGACAAATTTCAACAGTAGTGCTTCCGGTGCGGGCCAGGGAAGAGAACTGCCGGTGGTCGCCAGCCCCCAGGCTTCGAGGTAAGCGAGGTCGGATGTGAGTGCGCGCAGCGTATTGTCGCCCATGCCCTGATTAACGAGATGGCGCAGCGTCTCGACGTCCTGATCGGTCAACAGCTCGGCGAGCTCGTCGCGGCGTTCGAGCGGCAGGACGGACGCAATGGTATCGAGCTCTTCGGCGCGCCGCTCGACGGACGTCTGTGATGTCTTCGCTTTGGCCATGAGAGGCTCCAGAATCGCGTGTTTCGGCGGCCGCCGGGACCGTGATTTGCCCCGATTTTCCTGGATTTGCGCCGCGAAATCAACTACCATCGATAAGAGGTACTTATCGATGGTTAGAAGCCCAACCCAAAACCATACCATGTGACGGACGTCAAATATCCACTGGAGTCCGTTTAACAAATCATTTACCATGATTTCAATGGTTTACAATCTCACCAAATTGCCTATTTCAGCGTTGCTGCGGCCGATTTCGGGCGCGGCCTCCGCATTGTCTCGTCTTGACGAGCGCATTGCCCGTTCGCTGGTCGGCGAGGGGTTTGTCGAACGCTCGCACTTCACCGACTCGTGCGCCTCTCTGTGGATCGACGGCGAGCTCGTCCATCTCGAAGACCTCGTCCTCCACGACGCCACAAAAGACATCCGCACCCCAACCCACGAGCTCACCATCGCCCGCGACGTGCTGCGCACCCGACGGAGACTTGCCTCCCATCCGCCCGGCTGGGCGCTATCAACCGAAGGTCTCCGCAGCCTCCGGCAGGCATGGCCAGGGCAGGCATTGCCTGCAGCATCTTTGGGGGATGATATATCCGTCGCGGCTGACGACGACGCGCTACCCGACATTGCGATCGGAGCAGGAGAGGGCAACGAGGATGAGGCTGCGAGCACACTTGCGGAAGAATTCGCCGCCATTGACGCGTTGCTCGCCCGCTCTGACGCTACGATCAAGGATGCCACGAGACCTGCACGCGCCATCGGCAACCGGGCGACGGCTAGCCGTCCGGCCGAAAAAAATCCGATGATCTATGATCTCGACTGGGACGAAGATGCGCGGCTAGAGGACTGGCACGGTGTCGTGCGGCAGGCCGAAAATTTGCCGCCGGTGCTGCAGGCGATCATCGCCCTCGATGCCTGGAATGAATTGGAGGTGCTGCAGCACGCGCCCTGGCTTGGCCGGCTGTTGTCCGCCTCAATCCTGCGTCAGGATGGCATCACCTCGGGCGCGCATCTTGCCGCCATCAATCTTGGCCTTAAAACCATCCCCGTGGATCGCCGTCGGCATCGCGATCGGGAAACGCGGCTGCTGGCGATTGCCCATGGATTGTTGGCGGCTGCAGAGCTTGGCTTGAAAGAACATGACCGACTGGCGCTGGCGCGAACGATGATGGAGCGAAAACTGGTCGGGAAGCGGACGTCGTCAAAAATGCCGGAGCTGATTGAGCTGGTCATGGCGAAGCCGTTGGTGTCGGCCGGGATGATTGCCAAAGAGCTTGGCGTCACGCCGCGGGCGGCGCTGCGGATCGTTGAGGAGTTGGGCTTGCGGGAGATGACGGGGAGGGGGAGGTTTCGGGCATGGGGGACGTTATAACTTGGCTTAATTGTCTTCGCTTCTACCCCCCCCGCGCTTGATCAAATTTTCCAAGCAAGTTGCGCAGGTTTTTGTGTAGGTTTCGATCTGCCTCATTTGACGTGCATTCCCAGCTTTCTGCCATCACCTGCAGGCTTTTCTCAACATCCCATGGCATCAATGCGGTTGAGCCGTTCGTAGCGAAGGGGCCGTCTGTTTCGGTTAGAATTCGTTCGCGAGGCATTGCGGCAGCTAACTCGCGGCCCTTGCGGCCACGAAGCATAGCAGGTCCGACACTGAACCAGCAGCCAAGATCGATGGCACGACTCAATTCTTTCATTGTGCCGCTGAACCAGTGTAGTATCGGCAGGCTCTTATTGACGCTTGCTTCTAGAACGTCCAGCGCCGCGGTTGCAGCACCGCGAGAGTGGATCGACAGTATCCGGCCACCGTGACCTTCAGCATGCTGAATGATGTCGGTGAATACCTCCTTTTGCAACGGCAGACTGGCAAGATGGTCAGGAGAGCCATCCAGTCCGACTTCACCGACATACTTGGTATGAGCCATTAACCTGCGCACCTCATCAACCTCCCGATGACGAGTGGCTACGAGTTCCGGATGGAGGCCGACCGCAACACGAATGCGCTTCCGTCCCTCGGTTAGACGGATATTACCGAGAAAAGCCTTCGGAGTCGTCGTGACGGCAAGGACGAACACACCCCGTTTGTCGGCCTCAGCGATCACCCGACCAGGACTAGGATAGAGGTCGAGGTGGCAATGCATGTCGATCATAGTAACCCGGTCACTTCAAGGAACTCGCCAATCTCAAGCAAACCATCCTCGGCCGTCTTTCGGTGATCATCAGCGCGGGCTCCGAACGATGCCGCTCCTATAGCGGGTCCAATCCATCGGCGCGCGCCGTACCGTTTCACATAGTCGAGGGCGGTCAGCGTCTGTACGACGTCGTCATACTCGGCGAACGCCTTACCATGGAATTCACTATTGATGCGACCGTGAACCCGCAGCGAGTTGTCGGGATGCATGTATTTTGTTTCGTCCGCATCGATCCGGCCCTTCCATTTCAAGAATGATGACCGACGAACCAGGCAAGGTAAGCATCGGCCACAATGGGTGTAGCTGCGACCGGCGCGTCCGCAACTCATGGAAGCAGCTGCCAGTTCCTCAAGTTTTCCCTGGTCCAAACACTCGGACATCATAGTGCCCTTGGTTTTCAACTGGTATCGGTTTTGGAGCTTGACGTTGAGGCTCAGGTCATCGAGCAGTTCCTGCAGCATAAGTATGAACCGGGGATGCGTCGTTCGGGTACTTAAGCTGCCGCGACGCATCATGGTCAGAGGGACGTTCAGGCTGATGAAGCCATTCTCGGGCGTATGTAGGTCTACGATCTCGCCATCTTTGTAGCGGTCTAGGACAGTCGCGGCTAAGATCCCGAAAGCAATGAAAATGATCGAGCGAGGGCGCTGTGAAATCTCTGCAGCCATTCCTGGTGTACGGGGGTCAGCGTTCAGCGAAAGGCAGCGGCCTTTAACTCCGAGTGCCACCGGAAAGGCTTCTTGGCGGCTTTTGACGTCTCCGCGCACGCGGTTGGATACGTATACTGGCAAGTCACCATCTGTCGCCTCCATATCGATGGCACCAATAAGGCTGTCCAGACCGCCGGAGAGCAATGCGACGCAGGTCTCCGGTCTTGCAACTTGGGGCTTCTTCGGAGGGGCAGGATGGAAGCCGCCTTCAACAAATGTCAGGTTCCAGAAGTCACCCGTGAGGAACGAGAGCATCTCGGCAATCTTTTGTGATAGACCCTGCCAGGTGTGTGGATCACTCACACCGACAGTGAGATCAATCTCCCGGGTCCAGCCGTCTGCGCTGACCATAGCCCGGTTCACAAGCCTGTCCGCACCGACTACGCCGAGAGCCAGGGCAGTGAAGTCCCACGCCTTTGTCACGGGGGATCTACCTGACCACTTGAAGAGTTCATTCGCGACTGAGAGCCCTGCATAGCCAGACGTCTTGCTGAGTGGCCCCAAGTCGCCTTCGAATATACTGATGCGATGATCGATGCCGATGGGCGATGGTTGATCTGGTCGAAGCGCTGCGATTTTCATTCGAGGTAACTTTCGAAAATATCCATCACCTGAGCATTGATATCCCTGGCGATCCGATCTGAATTTCTACGGCTTATGTTCGTGCCAGCGCCTTTCATCCGGTCGTATTGGACACGATAGGCCTCGCGGACGAAATCACTGATTTCTTTGAGGCGATCATTTGCGAGGACACCGTTACCATGTGCGGCTTTCGTTACAGATGCGCCGATGTCTGCGAGGAGAATGTTGAACACCGATATGGAGAGGGTACGTACGTAGCATTCCTCGACTAGTTCTGGTGGTAAGTCCGTTACATCCGCATCCGCATTTTCGCTGAGAACCGAACTGACTGCCTCGGCGACGGCCTCTCGTGTACCAGCATCATCGAGCGATATGTCGCCAGGGTTGACGGCCTCAGCTATTCGCTCAGCGACCTCACTATGAGACAGGCCCGCCAAGGACTGCAAATCGATGACAGGGGCGTCACTGCCGTCAACGTTCGTGACGGTATTTCCGGACAAGACATTATAGACACCGGATGCAGCAGAAGCCGATTTGCCCATTCGTCGGGCGGCTGTAGCCGAACCACCGTAGCCACTCCGGACGTAGTTGCCCAGCGCTTTGCGGAGGCGACCCTGATCGCCACTCTTCGTAAAGTCTCCAATCGCACGTTTGGCGGCCGTAAACCGACGTGGCGGTGCTAGCGGCTGGTCAGGCTTCTTATCCGGTGCGGGTGAGGGTGATGGGGAAGGTTGCGGTGGCCCACCGCCATCTGGCCCCGTAAGTGGCCGGGAGGAGGGCGGCGGCGGTTTTGGACTGTCATCGCCTACCCAATTAGGCACCAGCGGCACATTCTTTCCTGGGCCACTACTGGTTTTTGAGGTCCCCATTAGCGTTTCCCCTTGTTAAGGGCAGATGTCACAGCTTTGCCTACAGGGACCGGTAGGTCAGAGCGTTGGCCGAAATCAATCAGAACCCTCTTGCCCCATTCGCTCGTCTCAAGTCTGGGTATGAGACCTGGCTTCAGCGAGGTTGATGCCACGCTCTCGAAGAATACCACCAGGCGTGAGGCCTGAGTTTTGTCAGCATCCGCCATAGCCGCGAGACCGTAAAGTATGAACGGTGTTCCCCATTCAGCTTCAGCGCTGGCCTTGTCGAGGAGGTGGGTCATGATCTGAGCACGCTCATCGGGAGCGATTGCCGGAAACCGCTCCTTGATTGCTGTCGTCGCCGTGATTTTAAGGCTCGCCAGTTCAGAAAGCAGTGAAGCGGCATTTTTGGAAAGCTTGTTTTCCGCTGCAATGATGGGAGCACTTTCGCGTCCGACGTGAAGTGCTCCGCGTAGGTCCACACCGCCAATGTCCGGAGGCAATTTCAGCCAATCCGTTATCAGCTTCAAATCATCGAACCAGCCAGCAGGCCAGCCTTTTTCATCGATAGCCTTTCCGGCACGAACATCGGCTTCGAGATCGCGAAGTAAGGTGGACGTTCCACCAGGGGCGGTGCTGATTAGTTCTGACAAGGAGTTGAAGGACGTTTGCGAGGCAAAGCGTTCAAATAGAAGGAGCTTTGCGAACATCGCATCGTTGACACTTATCCCTTGGACCTTGGCAAGGCTGCGTCTGATCGAGAGGGTGTTCATGAAGCGTTTTATCAAGCGCGGGTTGCCATTCACCTTGGGCGAAATGATCATCTGACGGGCAAGGCGGTCGGCAAGCTCCAACTCTGCTTTCAATGTACCAGGGCAATCAGGAACGAGGTTCTGAACGAAGTCCGCATCGATTGCCTCACCCTTCCAACTCTCTGCGAGACGTTTGTTAACAGCGATGCGGACCTTTTCCTTTTCAACCTCCGGGACAGAGCTGCTCTCGACGAACAGCATCATTAGGTATGCCTTCACCTCGTTGGTGCCGAGCGGCGGCACCCTCAACGGGACTTGAATGAGCTTGTCGAAGTAGCTGGTGACGATGTCGTCATCCACCCTCGTGCCCGGGAAATGAACCCTTACGGCCTCCTTGATCATTTTGTCGTCGGCAGCGATGATGAACGCTGTGCGCTCCATAAACAGAAATAGGCGCATTGCTTCAAGAGTGCCAATCACAGTCGGCGGCAAGCACCGGTCAAGGTCGTCGACGAACACGACGAGCGTCACTTTCAGGTCGGCTAGTAGTCCCTCGAAATCCTTGCGGATCGCGTGAATCATCTGGGGAGGTGTTTGCTTAATAGCCTCTGGCTTGAGAAGCCCTTTTACATCGTCAGCTCGTGCTTTGACTTCCTCAGAAGCAGCGTCGTATCCTTCCTGTGTAATGCCATCGGCGTTGAAGCGGTCAATAATTCCCTTAGCGCCGCGAGCGAGAGCACCAACGGGAAGGCCCGAGTACGCTGTCGCCGCCAACTCACCGAGCAACCGCATCGAGCGGAACACGTCGATCCTTTTCAGGAGTTTTCCTGCTTTCTCAATAATGGTCTCGCTCGCCTCCTCTGAGGTCATCAGAGCACTGGTGATCTCTTCCATGAGAGCAGCCTTCGCGTCGTCATGACCCTGGTAAAGCCAGGCGTTGAAGTTTACGAAGATGAGCGAGTTTTTGCCTTCGCCGTCACCTTCCGCCTTCAGTCGGGTCTTAAGGTCAGCCTCAATCAGCTTCACCATGGAGGACTTTCCGACACCCCAACCACCGGAGATCCCGATGCTCAGTGCATTGCCATTGGCGTCGACAATCATTTGCGAGACCAGCCTCGCCATTACATTGAAATTCAGGAAATCTCGGCCAGTTTCGACGTCGGACCACATAGCACACTCCTCAACTTACACGAGGAAGTTCGCCTCCATCTTCAACCGGCGCAAGCCAGCGCGTCAAAACCTTTTCGAAATATAGTCGTATTCCACAGAAAAGATTTAAATGCAGAGATGAGAAATTACTTTGGTTGCTAGTAATGAGGTCAGCTAGAAAATGATCATTTGGAAGGTGGATGGACACTCTTATGACGTCGGGACGTCACTAAGCTCAGTCGACGAGAATCCCATGGCGACCCATCAATTGTTTTTGCCGAAGTGGCGCATCGTAATCAGGGGCCTTTATGTCAACACTTGAGTGCCTCGATATCGAAAATTGGCGCGTAGCCACAAAGGATGAAGTAGTCGCCTACGTCTCTGCGAAACCAGGTGATCGCCCGGAGTCATCCATGCTTGTAATCCGCACCCGACTGCGTCCTGTGGATGTCTATACCTACCTAGTCGCGCGGTTCGGACGACCGAACGGCTTCCAAAATTTTCTCCGTAAAAACGACAGCGACAACTGGATACACTGGGACTTTAATCTGAAGGCTGGAGCCATCGACGTCTATTTTGCGGGCGCATCAAGAGAAATTCATATTTTCATCGCTGAGAAGATGAGCGACGCCGATTGGGCCTCATTTCTTGGAACAGTCAAACGTGATTTCGCCCGCGTCGCCAAAGCCAAATCTAGCGTCCTGAAGGGGCTCGAAAAATACTACGTGTTCCAAAACAAGTTCGTGGCGCTCAGTGGCGTCTGTGCAGATTTACATGCGACCATCGTTGACACTGCCCCACGGGAAAGCTTGCCAACACGAAGTAGCGCGTACGCTGACGACCCTGCTGCCTTCAAGGAAACGATGAAGCGCATCGGCGAACGTGCAGACCAAATCTTTGCAAGTTGCCTTCAACTGCGGCTTCTGACGCCTATTATGGCCGAGGCATTCGTAAACATGATCATCTTGATGTTCTGCAAGGACGAGACGAGGGATGACCCTGCTGCCTACCAAGGCCTGCTCCGCGCCAAAGTTCCAGAGCGGCTCAACGCGCTCTCGGAAAAATGTCATGGCTTTCTCTCACCTGTCGACACGAAAACTCGGGCCTACAAGGTGTTCATGCGCGTGATCCAAAAACGCAACTTCGCCCTGCACGGCAACGTTGATCCTGTCCGCGAGCAGATCGAGACTGTGTATTTTGACGGAAGACGGCCGCTATTTGACGAGCCGGGACACAACGTCGCGAAATTTTTCGACCATTTGGAAGCCCTAAATGAGCCCGACGAGGTTGTTGCAGAATATGAGGGAGTACATGAATTTCTTGTCGAGATCAGGGATTGCATGGACGAACGAACACGTCGTTTCTTCGATCAAGTGATCAGCGACGCATATCCCGGATGGTGGGTTCAGAAGCGACGCGTCACGCGCATTTTGCCAGAGAATGTGATCGCCGGGTTCATGCAGGGAATGAGATACGACGATGAACTCGAACTCTCTTCTGGCCGGGTAACGGAAGCAGGCTAGGTCGGGTTGGCACTTTGTCGAACGCTTGGCAAGGATCGCTGAAAGCTTTGCCCGATCTCGGGGCAACATAGGGCCGAAAACACTTGTCAACTACCGCCCACGGCTGCAATCAGCGATTGACAATCTGTTGTGCGAGAAGCGGGAAGAGCAATACGTTTTACAGTCATACCCTATGCCGATCGTGCCCGACGATACCAGAGTGTTACCGGCAAGAATGAAGCTTTCCTCATCCGCGACAATTGGGACGACTACCGGTTCAAGACCACATTCTCACTAATCTACTGTAAGCGCGATTTTCTACGCACATTGACGTAAGCTTTTAACCTGCGAAAGCGGTTAGCGCGGAACCACACTCGGCAGAGAGTGTAAGATTATCCGCAGCAACGGGCAGCGCAAATCAATCGAAGCGATCCTCGTTGGTTGAGCAAGCCTAGAGCTGCCAAAATCGGTCGAAATTGCTGATGACTTTCGCAGGAAAACGGAAGGGTTGGTCGGCTGGTGCCTCCGGTAACCAAACTTTCGCGGCAGCACTCGACACGCAACTCTAAATAAGCGATTGCTTTTGCAATTCTTGCGGATTTTCACATGCAGCGTCCCTATTTACAGAGAACAATCGTCGAGCTTCGGACCCTGTTCGAACAATTCAAAAACGACAAAGCTGAGCTTAAGCTGCTGGCTTTTGAGCTTTCAAAACGAAGTGTTCAGAAAGCAAGGGTCCTCGGTCAAGAGGTAGAAGACGTTCTTCGGTCCTTGTCAGACTTAACCCCAATTGAAAAAGAGTCGCCTCGACCAGTAGTCCGCGTCGGACCGGTGTCAAGACCCGCCATACCAAGCCAGGTAGAAGGTGGCCAAATCCAGGATGAGTCTCCTATTGAGCTCAAAAGCCCACATCCAGTTACTCCTTCCGGACGAAAAGACGATCCGGCCTCCATATTGTCTGCTTGGACTGCGCTGGAGGCATTGTCACCGCAAAGCTATAAACGACCGGAGGATCTGGCGTCTGGGGAGCGAAGCAGAGTTGTGCCTTTAGCCGGCGCAGATCTTCCATGGAAGCGAGGTCTGAAAGCTAAACCAAAACATCGACTCTTCTTTCAGATAGTCCTCGGTTGCATTGCGCTGGATCGGGCGACAGATCTCCTCGTTGAGGCCTTTGGAGAGGATGAAGAGCGTTCAAGGCCGGATGGGCGCAAGGCAGTCATCGCCGCCATTCTCGTCGACAAGGATGGCTACTTGCTAGACGAAAATGCCGTTGCTATTTCAAGCTTCGCTTGGGCTCTGCGACCGGCGCTCGAACGCAATCTTGGCCATCTCGGAAATTGGCCAAAGGTTCAGGCCGTTGTTCTTGAGAAGCTTGACAAGATCGTCCGTCGCAAGGACGGGGATGGCAACCCGGTCCCGATAGACGCAGCCTCCATCGACTCGGCTTATACTTGGCTGGTGCGGCAGTTTGCTATTCCCGATGAGCTGCTGGAGGCACCCACCTTCACGCTCAAGGTGTTTCACCATTTCAAGGCCAGGACGCCACCTGAACCATCGCTCCTCAACTCTTTCTTCCTCGACGATATCGGATTGGCGTCGCAGCTTATTGCTTCCGGCCAACAGGGTGACGGACTCAGCAGATATCTCGGGATTTTAAAGGTTAGCAATCCGATTGACGTAATGGTGCCGCCTTCAGCGGTGGAGCCGCACATTGCACCCTTAAAAACACCCCAGGCCCGTTGGCCCTCCAGTGGTCATCATCCGCTCGTCCTATTGCAGCAGGCAGCAGTCAATGTTGCGAGAGACGAGTTGGTCGACAAGACCGGTATAATTGGCGTCAACGGTCCACCTGGAACCGGAAAAACCACCCTTCTGCGTGATATTGTTGTTGGATGTGTCCTGGATCGTGCATCCGCTATGGTACGATTTGAAAAGCCGGTAGATGCGTTTTCAACCACGGGACAGAAGATGGGCGTCGGTGGCAACGCCTTTTTCCACTTCTATCGCCTGGCTCAAAGCCTACGCGGTCATGAGATTGTGATTGCATCCAGTAACAACAAGGCAGTCCAGAATATTAGCGAGGAGCTGCCGCTTCTCAAAAACAACGGTCGGGCGGATGAGATTTCCTACCTGCGCTCCATCAGCGACATTGTTGCGAATCCGAGACGCTTTGGCGTGGACGACGACGAGGACATTGATCGTTTGCAAAAAAGGACGTGGGGCCTGATTGCTGCCGTGCTGGGCAATGGGGGCAATCGATCGACTTTTCAGCAGACCTTTTGGTGGCATGAAGACGGCGGATACCGGATTTACCTGAAAGCAGCCAAGGGTGACGATGTCCTGCGAGAAATCAAGGACGAAAATGGCAAACTCATACGTCGGGAAATCCCTTCTGTCGTGACGAACGAGTCTCCGCCGGTCAACGAGGCCGCTGCATTGTCGAACTGGAAGAAGGCTAGAAACCGGTTTCTGACACTCCGTAAGCAGATCAATTCAGAGATCGCAGCACTAGAGGCTGTTCGAAAATCCTATGTCGAATTGCCAGGCTTGAAAAAGGCCGTCGCTGCTGCGCAGATCAGACTCGGACCGATGGTTCTGGCCGTTGAGCAGGTGAGCGCACGGGAAAGCGAGGCGTTAGCTGGGCTGTCTGCAGCACAATCTGTGTTTGAGCGGGCACGAAATGAAGTTCTTGCTCACGATCTCCGACGCCCCGGCTTCGTTGCTCGACTGTTTGGGATGTCGTCGTGGCGCACATGGCAGGCGCGCAAAGCCGCCATCAATAGTGAAAGCGACAAAGCGCGGTCGAGGCAGACAGACGCAACCGCATTGCACGACGCCGCGAAGACGGAGTTGATACGGCTTAAATCGGAAATCGAAAGAGCTGAGGCAGATCTACAAGCTCTTCGTTCGGATGCTGCCACGCATCAGGGAACGATTGAGACAGCCAGAGCGACGCTGGGCGCACGATTGATCGATGATCGGTTTTTTGCCCAAAATCATGAGGCGATTAATCTAACGGCGCCTTGGTTGCCGGATAGCCTTAATCGTAAGCGAGAGGATTTGTTTGCCGCAGCGCTCAACGTACAGAAAGCTTTTGTCGATGCCTCGGCGCAAAAAGTGCTTCACAACCTCAATATCTTGATGAGTGCCTTTACCGCCGGCGCTCTGCTGAATCCGAGCCACAAGGCCTTACTCGGCGACCTCTGGTCTACGCTCTTTATGGTAGTGCCGGCCGTGTCGACGACGTTTGCGTCCGTCAACACCATGTTTGGTGACCTCGGTTCGGAGACAATTGGCTGGCTCCTGGTCGACGAAGCCGGTCAGGCTGCACCGCAGGCCGCGGTCGGCGCAATCATGAGGGCCAAGCGTTCGATTGTTGTTGGTGATCCACTCCAGATTCCGCCGGTGGTCTCTCTTCCCGAGAAACTCAATCTCGAGATCTGCAAATTCTTCGCCATTGATAAGGATCGTTGGTCCGCTCCTACGGCATCAGTTCAGACCTTGGCGGATCGTGGCTCGCCATTTCAGTCCACATTCAATGGGGAGTTTGAGCCGCGACGAGTCGGGTTTCCATTGCTTGTCCATCGCCGGTGTCAGGACCCGATGTTTAGCGTATCCAACGCGATCGCCTATGACGGGCAGATGGTCCACGCAGTGTCGGATCCAAACCCCGGTGAGGTGGGGCAGGATTTTGGGCCATCCTGCTGGTTCGACATCGATGCCGACGCAGATACAAAGTGGTCACCGGGAGAGGGAGACGTTGTAGTTCGAATGATGCGGAGGATCGCGATGCTCGGCATCGTGTCTCCAGACGTATTTATAATCTCGCCTTTCAAGATTGTTGAGACAGAAATGCGTCGTCGGCTCGAACGAGAGAGCGATATCTTCAAGGCGGTCGGGGAGGATGCTGCCACCTGGGTGCGGGATAGGGTCGGAACGATCCATACGTTCCAGGGCCGAGAAGCCAAGACCGTTATCTTGGTGCTTGGTGCCCCCAAGCCCACTCAGCATAGAGCGCGTGTTTGGGCCGGAAATCCGCCCAATATCCTCAATGTTGCAATTTCGCGGGCAAAACAGAACCTCTACGTGGTGGGGTCGCAGAATGCATGGGCTGGGGCAGGGCAAAGTTTTCAGACGCTCATCCGATCGATGCCGGTACGCAAAATATGATGTCGTTCGCTGGTGCGATGTGCTGCCAGCGTGAGAGTGAATTATAGAAAGGGGGAAGCTGAGATGGCTCGACGGGGTGGGTTAGAGAAATTTGTGATGGCGATGGCGCGGGAGGCCGCGCGGCAGCAGCGCATAAGTGTGGCCAATCGCAAGCGCCAAATACGGGAAGCGGAGCGACAGGTTCGCGAGGCTGAGCGCGATGAGCGGGTAAGATTGCGGGACGAAACTCGGTATCAAAAGCAGCAGATAGTTTCTCAGCGGGAGACACAGAAGGCCGAAGCGGTCCGCAGGTTAGAAGACCGGCAACAGGAAGCGGACAGGAAGAACGACGCGATTGCCGATCGGCTGAAGGAGCTGGAAGACATTCTGATAGACACGTTGGCCGTCGACGATACATTGGATTTTGATAGCCTGCGGGTAAGCCAGAACGCACCGACTCTAAAACTGGGTGCTGCGCTGGAAACCGAGGTGCAATCGCCGCAGCTTGAGCACTACCTTGCCGATGTACGGAAGCCGTCCAAAATTGCGTCGCTTATGCCTGGCACGAAGGGCCGCCACAAACGAGCCGTCGAAGAGGCGGAAAATCGTTATGCTGCCGACTTGGATGCTTGGCAGAAAGCCGAGACAAAACGGACAGACACGGTGCGCTCACTCAGGAGCAAGCATGATGACGAGCTGAATGCTTTCAAATTGAAGGTTTCTCAACGGGATGCCGAAGTTGACTCGTTCAGGGATCTTTATTTCTCTGCAGATCCCGATGCTGTTATCGCCTATAATACGATGGTTCTGGAGCGGTCAGCTTATCCCGAAGATTTTCCGAGAGCCTTCTCCATCGGATATTCTGCGACCTCGAAACAATTGGTCATTGAATTTGAACTGCCGACTGTAGATGTCGTGCCGCAATCGTCTGAGTTCCGATTCATAAAGGCTCGCGATATTATCGAAGCAAAGCCGCGAAAAGCCACCGAGACCAAAGCACTTTATCAGGATCTGGTTGCAAGCATCGCGTTGCGAACGTTGCATGAGGTGTTCGAGGCTGATCAAGCGCAGGCGATCGACACATGCTGTTTCAATGGTTTCATTCATACGGTCGACCTAGCGACGGGCCGTGATGTTCAACCTCACCTGATTTCCGTCAGGACAACGAAACCTTTATTCTCCGAGATCAATCTGGCGCGGGTCGATAAGGCAACTTGCCTCAGAAATCTGGGCGCGGCCGTATCGCGACATGCCGCCGAGGCGCAGGCTGTTAAACCTATCGTCGAGTTCAACATGATGGATGCGAGGTTTATCGACCAGACGGATCTTGTTTCCGGGTTGGGTTCTGCGCCGAACCTGATGGACCTAACCCCGGGCGAATTTGAGATACTCGTCGCAAATCTGTTTGGTCAAATGGGGCTGGAATCCAAGTTAACACGTTCGTCAAGGGACGGTGGTGTGGATTGTATCGCCTATGACAAACGGCCAATTCTGGGCGGAAAGGTCGTTATTCAGGCCAAGCGCTACCGCCATACCGTCGGCGTTTCTGCGGTGAGAGACCTCTACGGCACTATGATGAACGAAGGGGCCAACAAAGGCATTCTTGTCACTACCAGCGGGTACGGGCCTGATGCTTTCAATTTTGCATCGGACAAGCCGATCGAACTAATTGACGGCGGTGGGCTGCTCTATCTGCTTCAGGAGATAGGGACCGAGGCAAGGATCATCTTTCCACCCTCTTCGTAAAAGCTTCCGAGGAATACAGCGCGGGTGCCGATCATCTGATCAGGTCTGTGCTAGACGGACTACCTAATCGCTGAGCAGGCAGTGAAGCATTGATTTGAAGGTGCCGTAGCTACACGATCACTTATCAGAGCCGCGATGTCTTCGAGCTGCTTGCACTCAGCACGGGGCGGAGCAACCAACAGAATTTGTTGAGCATGGAGGACTATGAAACATCACTACATTCCGCAGTTTTACCTCAAGCCGTGGCAAGGCGCCGATGGAAAGCTTGAAGTTTTTCACCGGCGAATTGATGGCCTCATCGTTAACAAGCGCATGCATCGTAAGGCCACAGGATATGCGGTAGATTTATATAAGCTTCCGGGCGTCTCTTTTGCCGACGAGCATAAAATGGAAAGCGCTTTCATGGCGCCTATTGATGATGAAGCGGTCCAGGCTCGTGATCTGCTCTTGGGGGACATTACGCCAGCAGGCGGGAGAACCCGCAACGCTTGGGCGCGGTTTGTCCTGTCTTTGATGCTGCGCAATCCGGAAGAAGTCGCCGCGTTCAAAAAGAGCTACACCGACCTCATTATGACGCCACAGCGGGAATTTCAGTCGAAATACGCCGCAATCAAACAGGAGCAAGACCCCGCTCTCTTTGAAGATTGGATGGTGCAGTATGACGCGACGCACGTCGAACGGTCAGCGATGTTCGCTATCACGACCTTCATTGAACACCCACCCGTGCTGCATCTCCTCCAACGGATGCATTGGATGATTATTGATACCAGCTCCGTGAAACGACGGCTGATGACTTCGGACCGTCCAGTGATGCTGACACAAGGAATGTTGCAGTATGCAGGGCATTATGCACTTCCGATAAGTCCAACACGGCTATTCCTCGCGGCGACGACTGTTGATTTTGCTCAGCAATTTGCGGCTCTGCGACCGGGTAAAATTGTTCGAGAAATCAATAAGCTGGTCGTAGGGCAGGCGCGCAAATTCGTTTATGCTGTCGATGGCGCTCATCTGGCTGACGTCCGGCGCGAAATGGGAAAACAGCCTCCACCTACCATACTGGGCCCTATGCTTAAGGCCGCCGAAAACAGGGGGTGATCGACGGAAAAATCAAACCTGAAAAGACCTTTGATATCAATTTTCTAACAAAAAAGCTGGGTGTCGAGAGTTCATATTGGTTCAAGGCGGGGCAGGGCAAGATCGTTTCGAAGGTTTTCCGCAAAACCACGCAACACGATGACTGCGAAGGTCTCTTCATCGCGGCGAGTGATACGGGCCGCGATATGCCGATCAGTGTCGTCGCCGATTGCCCGACTAGCACCGGAACGTTCCCCGATTAAAGTGGGAGCTAACAGCTGGAAAACTTCGGGCAAAAACCCGTGTCTCAGGAGATTATTATCGTGCCGGAAAAATGAAACCCTACAGCATGAACCACATGGACTGGCAATTCCATTCCTGTTTCACGAACCTTCAGGCGCAATCGTCGCAGAACGGCGTCGAGGCTGCGCGTCTCCGGTGATATATCCTGATAACCCATCGCCTGGGCAATATCCGCTCTGGAAACAATGTGCCCTTCTCCTGTGGCAAGACACAAAATCAGCTTCGCCTCACGGCCGGACAACCTGATCGCGGCCCCCTGTGGGGAGACAAGGCGCTGTGCAGCGCGGTCGAAAAACCAGTTTGCGGCTGGTTGCGGTGTCTCTCCGGAAGCTGATCCGGTTTGCCTTATCCTGCTTGCCAGATTTCTGATCGCGAAGACCAGTTCGTCTCCATCAACCGGCTTCGTCAAATATAGATTCGCGCCTTCGGCATAGCCCCGAAGCTTGTCATCCCGTAGCGTTCGGGCCGTCAGGATGATGATACCCAGATTGCTCTTTTCCACTATGGACCGTGTTATGTCGAACCCGCTGGAGTCCGGCAGGTTGACATCGATGATCGCGATGTCAAAGACATCCGTGGTAAATGCCTGCTCAAATTCTGCACCGTTCGCCACTGCCGTTACAGCGAATGCGTTGAGGCGAAGAAAATCCGTCACCCCTTGCCGTAGATCGAAGTCGTCTTCAACGAGGATGACACGAACGGTTTGATGCTGCTCCGACTGTTTTACATTTGGATATGCCATAGATTCCTGAAGCACTGTCTCGACGTTTTAGTTCTGTGTCGGATAGTCCGGAGCGACCTTGGAAGGCACCTTATCTGTTCCTGCCTCGACCGCAACTGTATGAAATTGGTGGTGATTCAATCGGCTGGTTCATTCGAGAGAGGGCAAAACGATGGTTGCCTCTGTGCCGCCTTCTGCCCGCCCGCAGAGCATGAAGCGCCCTCCATGGGCATCTGTGGTGCGTTTTACCAACGACAATCCTGCTCCTGTTCCCTCGATGTGAGCTACATTGCTGCCACGCACGGTATTCCTGGTGAGATCTTCAACCTGATCATTCCCGATACCGATACCATGATCCGTGACCCGCAGATGAACCTCGCCCGCTTCGCAAAAAACATCCAGCCAAACCTGGGTGGAACCAAGCGGGGCCGAAAATTTGATCGCATTTTCAAGCAGATTGATAATGGCGAGCCTTAACATTTCCCGATCTGCGCTAATTCGCGCTATTTTCGCTTCTGTGGTCAGCACGACATTCAACGTGATTCCATGGAAAAGGTCGCGGGTGCCGGGAGTTGCTATCTCGACCAGCTCGGACACATTTGTTTCCAGAAAATATGGCTGGTATACCAGTCCCTGGATCTTGCTTCGCGTCAGGTTGGTTTCCAGCACCTCGACCAGTCGCGTAATGCCGACACGCGCACGATCCAGTCTTTCCCGGTTGGGTTCATCGTTTTTCGGCAACGTCAGACGGATGCTTTCAAGATTGGTGCGGATAACGCCGAGAGGCGTCCGGTACTGATGGGAGATGACTTCCATGAAACGAACTTGCTGTTCCTGTGTCTGTAGCTCCGCCTGAAGCGCATTTTCAGCCACACGCCTTGCCTCTTCAAGTTCGAGTGTTCGTCTCCGCACAAGGTCGTGGGCGTGCCATTCGGCATTATTGGCCGCCTGGAGAGCACGCCGATCCGCCTCTCTTGCCGCAGCCTCCGCTTTGCGAAGCCGCACGGCCAAAGAACCGGTGAGCAGGGTAAAATGGATGATGCTTGTCGCGGCATAAGAGCCGGCGACCCAACTCGGCAAAGGAAAAATGCCGTAACGCTGGCCGTTGGTCATCACCAACCCGGCCCACAGCAAGCTGAACGCCGCGAAATTCAGGCCATGCTGCGCATCGCGGGAACGGGCGAAATCCACAAAGGCAACGACCATGGCCAGTGTGGTGAGCATCAGAATTACTGGCCCCGCCACGATTATGAAATAGCGGTTCACGCCCGAAAAAACACACAAGACACCGATAATACCAGTCAATGCTGCAAACCGGCAGTAAAGATCAAGCCGGCGGTAGCGTTGCCGAAGCTCCAGAATGCCCGCAATAGATAAAGCGCCCGCTGTCAGGCCGAACCATGATGAAGTGCTGGTCAGATAGTCGTTGCCCAGCCCGCCCTCTGTGAAAATCATCAGCCTGGCCAGACCAAGGCTGCCAAAATAGGTAGAGCTGACAGCCAGAATGTCCATGGCAAGAATGAAGTAGAAATTCTTTCTGTCGAAATAAAAAAAGAAAAACTGGATGATGAACAATATGCTCATGCCTCCAAACCACATTCCTCGCACAATATTCTGGACGATCGATCTGTATTCGTAATTGTCGGGGGAGAACACATCCACCGATACATTGAGGCTGGCGTCTTGATTGCGGGCGCGCAGATAGATGACAACCGTCTGGCCAGGAAGCAGATCGACAGGAAGAATGTTGGCAGAGGTGTTGAGATTGAAAGGTGAGCGCGGCGAATGATCGCCCATCGTATAGCGATCGAAATCCGTCGCGTTCATCACATCCTTCTGCACGCCAATATAAACGTCCAGCTCGTCCGTGAAATTGGGCATCAGCGAGAGAAGAAGCTTCCCGGGATATTTGGCTTGCGGGGGGAGGGCGAGTGCGAACTTCATCCAGACCGATGTGCGAACGAACCCCAGATTGACATCCTGCCCTGGAATTGGCGAAAAAAGCGATTGCTGCCGGAGCATATCATTCAGTGTTGTGGTTTCATCCGCAACAAAGGCGACGTCGATGAAGCCGCTCAGGGACAGGGAGCCGGATAATCCGGCCGGAACCTCCCGAACCCGCATTCCGGACCCGCTATCATCGGCACGAATAGCTGCGGCGCTCAAAATCAATGCCACCGATATCGTCATAAACAGCTTTAGTATCGACATGAGCTACAGCTGGACCTCTTCAATGCCCTTCCAGCGCACTCTGAAGCAGAGTTGCGCAGATATCAGGTTGCCCCTCGCTTCCGGACATGACGTTGTCAAGTCTGATCTGTCAAAGGATAAGCCAAACGGGTTCGGTAACGGAGACGGCGGAATACGAACCGACCGCATGGGTATAAGGTGGCGTCGACCCGCTGCCTTATGTCGTTTTCCGCGCCCATTCGTAAATCTGTGACGCCTGTTGCCGTGCGGGCACGCTTTACGTTCCAAACCGTTCCAAACCGTTCCAGTTGCGTCCTGTTCGACGCGATACAACCCGCCTATGCTTCTGTACGATTCACATGTGCATACCGCAATACAACGCTTATCCGATGGAAATTTGTGTCAAATGATTGGTTTCAAGGCCAGAGTCTTGCCGCTTGAAAACGTATTTTCTCCGGGACGTTGGCAAACATGGCTCAGACGTTCACTTCTTTTTGCAGCGCTGTCGATGCTGGCTATTGCAACTGGCGCATCTCCGGCAATGGCACTGTCTGCCGCCTGTACCACACTGAACAGTAAAAGCGGCACAAGCTTCTATACCCAGACATTTGCGGCATCGGCTTTCGAAGCCGGGGAAACGGTCACTGTTTCGTTTACCGATAACGGAGGCGACCCGAAGACTGTCCCGGAAATTCAGTCTGGCCAGATCAGACTGAACAGTAGCGATAGCGCGACCGTATTCTATCGATATTCAACCTATACGGGTGCGGCGGGGTCTTACTCCGGCAGCCACAACTCGATCGATACCGATGGCCTTAGCATCACAATCAACACCAAGTCCTATCTGGACTCAGTCATGATCGTTTGTGCAGGACCGGCCGCCGCGCTGAACCCGCCGGTCGCCAATGCGGCATCCGCGACCGTCGTCGCTGACACATCCGATAACCCGGTAACGCTGAATATCACCGGCGGCACGCCGACAACGGTCGGCATTGGCACGCAGGCCAGCCATGGCACGGCAACGGCATCGGGCACATCCATCACCTATACGCCCACCGCAGGCTATACAGGTTCCGACAGCTTCACCTACACCGCAGAGAATGCCGATGGCGTCTCGGCCGCCGCAACCGTATCCGTCACCGTCAACCCCGCCGTACCGACCCTGACCGGCGTCTCGCCTGCGTCCGGCAGTACAGCGGGCGGCACCGTGCTGACGATTACCGGCACCAATCTCACCGGTGCGACAGGCGTGACCATCGGCGGAACGGCGGCAACAGGCGTCAACGTCATATCCGCCACATCGATCACGGCAACCACACCCGCCCGTGCCGCGGGCGCAGTCAATGTCGCCGTCACCACACCGGGTGGTTCCGATGTGCTGGTCAACAGCTTCACATACGTCGCGCTGAACCCGCCGGTCGCCAATGCGGCATCCGCGACCGTCGTCGCTGACACATCCGATAACCCGGTAACGCTGAATATCACCGGCGGCACGCCGACAACGGTCGGCATTGGCACGCAGGCCAGCCACGGCACGGCAACAGCATCGGGCACATCCATCACCTATACGCCCACCACAGGCTATACAGGTTCCGACAGCTTCACCTACACCGCAGAGAATGCCGATGGCGTCTCGGCCGCCGCAACCGTATCCGTCACCGTCAACCCCGCCGTACCGACCCTGACCGGCGTCTCGCCTGCGTCCGGCAGTACAGCGGGCGGCACCGTCCTGACGATTACCGGCGCCAATCTCACCGGTGCGACAGGCGTGACCATCGGCGGAACGGCGGCAACAGGCGTCAACGTCATATCCGCCACATCGATCACGGCAACCACACCCGCCCATGCCGCAGGCGCAGTCAATGTCGCCGTCACCACACCGGGTGGTGTAGCGACAATTGCGAATGGATTTACCTTCCAGGCGCAAACCGTCACCATTGCGCCTGCCAGCGGAACGATACCTGACGGCACTATCGGCATTGCCTATAGTCAGGCACTCTCCGTAACAGGGGCGGCGGGGCCATATGTCTTTGCAGTGTCCGGGTCTGTTCCGCCCGGCCTAACGGTCGATACGGCCAGCGGCCTTATTTCCGGAACACCGGCCACCGTCGGAAATTACAGCTTTACGGTAACAGCGACGGGCGGCAATGGTGCCACAGCTTCTGTCAACTACTCCGCGACCATCGCAAGCCCCCGGACGGCTATCGTCTTCACAACGCCTTCCGGTGCCCTGAAAGAAGCCATGGCGGGCGAAGATTACAGCCAGCAGATCACTGCCACAGGCGGAACGGGTTCGCTGCTCTACAGTCTCGCCTCCGGATCGCTGCCAGCGGGTATGGTACTTAACGTTTCTACAGGCGAGTTGACCGGTCCGGTGGCTGCCGATGCAAACTCAGGGGCTTATGCGTTCAGTATCGAGGCCCATGACGCAAACGGCTCCTCCGCAGCCGCAGGTTACACGCTGACCGTCAATCCAAGGTCCGTGACCGTCACCGACAAGGTCGTCGACATCACCGACGGCTCTTCACCCCCGGATGTTTATCTCAACCGCGGTGCTACAGGTGGCCCTTTCGTTCGCGCCGATACCACTTTTGTCGAGCCGGCCAATGCAGGTACGGTGACCATCATTCAGGGCCAGCTGGCGCAGTCCGGTCCTGTCGTTACGCCAGTTGGCTGGTACTTGCAGTTTACGCCAAACCCCGCCTATTCCGGTCAGGTCCGCATCGGCTTCAGGCTGACCAGCGCGCTGGGTGTCTCCAATACCGGCACAGTGACATACAATATCGGTTACGATGCGGATAAGGTTGAATCAGACGTTGATCGGCTCGTCCAGGGCTTCGTGCGCACGCGCCAGAGCATGATTTCATCGACCATTTATGTTCCAGGTCTTCTCGAGCGCCGGCAGATGGCCGAGGCTACGGGGCCGGTCACCGCACTCATGACGCCTTCAGAGAACGGCATGACCGCCAGTTTTTCCACCAGCCTTGCACAGATCGAGACAGCAAGGGATAGAGCGAATGGCGGTTCCGGCGGCTATTCCTCACCCTTCAACATCTGGATCAACGGCGCCTTCCTTGCCCATAACGACGAGAACATAAACGGCGGAAAATGGGGCAGCTTCGCGATGCTGAATCTCGGGGTGGATTACTTGCTGACGAGCAAGGCGCTGCTCGGCCTGTCCTTCCACCACGACTATATGACCGACCCGACGGATGAGGATGCGGAACTGAAGGGTAACGGCTGGCTTGCCGGACCTTATGCATCCTTCGAGATCGGCAAGGGTGTATTCTGGAATGCCAGCCTGCTTTATGGCGGATCGTCAAACAGCATCGACACGCAGTTCTGGGACGGGACGTTCACGACACGGCGCTGGATGGCCGACACATCCATCGATGGGCAATTGGACCTTGGCGGCGATACGACGCTGAGGCCAAAGCTGAGGGTCGTTTATTTCTCCGAGGACGTGAAAGACTATGCCGTTAAGAACAGCATGGGAGACACCGTCAATATAGACGGCTTTAACACCGAACAGTTTCGCGTCAGCCTTGGAGCCGAAATCGCCCGTTCGTTCACACTCGACAGCGAAGCGAAGTTGGCGCCTAAGTTCGGAATAACAGGCGGCTTTTCCGGCCTTGATGGTACTGGTGCCTTCGCGTCCATGAGGGCTGGCATGTCTCTGCAAACTGCGGATTCGTGGATGCTCGATGCAAGCCTGCTCTTCAATGTAGAAGCTGGCGGCGAAAAATCTGTCGGCGCACGGCTTGGAGCAAGAAAATCCTTCTGAACGACGAACAGCACGGCCAGGTTTATGACAGGCGGAAAACCGCATGGCTGCCTGGCACTGTTCCAACCGGCACGGCTTTTTAAATAAGGACGATACTGATGACAACCGCAGTGTTCTGGAACGCTCAGGGATTGAAACACGGCCCTTCCCTGGAGGCTGGGCAGGCATCGATGTATGGACTTGTGGCGCGCGCCGAATTTCCTGACCTCGTAATTCTGTGCGAAGCTGGCGATCTCACGAAAGTCGATATCGATAGCCTTGCACCGGAAGGGTACGAAAGTCTTTTTGAAGAAAAAGAATCCGAAAAGTACAAATATCCCAACAGTACGAAATACCGGTTTCTTGGCTTCAAGAGGACGTGCACGGCCTTTAAGGCGGAACTTATTCCTGCGGGGCCAAAAAGCAACAGGCCTGCCTTATGTGTCTTTGAAGATAGTGAGATGAAAACGCCCCCGGCTGTGTTCGTACACCTGCCATCAGTAAGCTATGGAACAAGAGCGCAACTTGAAAGCATAAACTCGGCGTTTCAGCACATTTCCCATAATAAATGGACTCCGCCGGCCATATTCATGGGAGACTTCAACGTAGACTTCAGGAATGATAAAAGAATACAAAAATTTATCAACGGAACAGCAAATTCTATAATCAGGGAATATTTCAAACCTGAAAAATCCACAATATTGGATATGCATCACGAGGCGCTGAATTACACCATACATGCGCCACCATATAGCACCCACAACAAGGGCGGAATCCTTGATTGGGCATTCGCATCGAAAGTATACGATGTCACGATCCGCAGTATTGATACTCAGGCCGATCTGACAGCACAACAGCTTGCACTGTTATCGGAAAGACAGAAATCGATTGTCATTGCAGCAAATCCAGCAGGCTCTACGGAGAAAAAATACGAACTCCGGCCAAGAAAAAGCAATCAACGCCCCGGTACAGGCCCTGAAAAAAGCAAGTATCCTCAAGATATCAGCGGTGTAAAGCGCGGTGCGCTTTATCATGGCGATGAGTTCGAGGAAAAATACAATGACGATGACGATAACAGCGATGATGAAAGCAAGTTCGGAGAATATTCTCCATTCGAGGAAACAGTTTTAAAAACTTCGGATCATTACGCAATACATTGCCAATGGAACAGAAGATCGTAATTACGACGGAAAGCGTTATACTCAGATGATAGAATTCTCCGACATAGTAGCCTCCGCCTGTAATGTTGATGCATCTGAGCTGAACTCGCTGGAGCATCCGGTTAAAAACGAGAGTATTCTCGATTACCTATCTCGCGTGAAGCCTGCTTTAGGGACTGCATTGCGCGATGTAAAAGCTGAAAGCAGCGATGGGAAGAGGATGGAACTCGTTAGAAACTGGGGAGCGGGCAGCCCAACCACGACAGCCGAGAGCATCGACAACGAAAAGTTGCTCACCACCGTGCTGCAGAATCATGGTTTCCCGTTTGCCATCGGGTTCGACAAGACCGGGCATGTGAGTGAGGTGAACGGCTCAGCCCGATTTTCGGACGCCCTTACCCACGGCAACCTTTTCGACATAAAAAGCGTCATTCACAATATGACCTTGGCTTCATGCGTCGCCTTCAGTCCTGACAGTGCGAGCCACGCCGAGGCATTCGAAGGCGTAGTCGAAAGCCAGATACACAAATCGTCGGCATTCAAGATCATGTTCTCGGCGAAAGGCTCGGTATCTGTTCCTGGCAGCAAAACAGGGGGGCAATCAAGCGCAGAATATGAGACGTCGAAAGAAAACAAGGTACATACAACCAAAAGAGAAGTCTTTTTCTCTGCCATCCGGCATGTAGAAATAGCAAAGGTGAGGCTTGAAAAGGCGCATGTAAGCCTGACCAAAGCACAGATCGATGATTACAAGGCAATAATATCAGATTTCAAATATCCGCCGGAAGCCGACGAACAAAAGCGCCGCGATACAGTCGCCCAGATCATGCGCAGGCTCGAGAAATGCGGGATCATTGTGCCATTGAGCTACACCATCGGCGGCTCACTGTCGCAACAATTCAGCAATGATGAAACGTCGTCCATCGTTGCCCTGAAGCAGGATTACAATGCTGCTTTCAACGTCCAGTTTAACGCCAGCAACGCTTCAAAACGGCTGGAAGGTGGCGTTGGTGGTGGTTCTGCCAGCTCATTGACATCCACTCAACAGGCGATGTGGGGCAGGTCGATGGCCAGCACCCAGATCAAGGGAGGCGATGGCAGCAAGCAGAACTCTCCTCTCGATTGGGAAAACTCATTGAGCGACTACTCCCGTATTGCGGTCATCGATACGGACAGGGCCTTGCCCGTCTGGGATTTCTTCGATCCCGCGCTCAGAAAAGCATTTTTTGCGATCATTAAAGTCAACGAAATAAAAGAGCACTACCACCGATCGGCAGCCCTTTCCAAACGTCAAGGCATGGCAGCATCTGCCATCATGGACCAGACGAAAGCGCTTGCAGAATTTGGCACCAAAGACGCTTCGAGGTTTACATCTGAGCCAGCCTACTGGACGAGGAATTTTGGCATGGCTGCCAATCTCCTGCCAGAAAGCACGATCTCCGTGCAGCGCAAGGTCCGGTGCGAGTCAAATGTGCTGTGGCAGATCCTTCTTTATTCGACTGCGATTGTTGGAGCTGGCGCTGATGTCAACGACCAGGCATCGCAGACGGAACAGTTTGTTGCTCCGGACGGGTATGTGGTCGGCCGCGTATATGTATCGACCTCCTATGTGCCTTGCGGCCAGTGGAAAGTGCTTGCAGGTGGCCTTGGGCAGCAAAGTATTCAGCTTGAGTTTCAATGGGATCGGGTCCGTAACATGGCCTGGGACGTCACAGTGGAATATGTCTGCTCGTCGGATCTCGCACCGTCATCGGATCTTATGATGAATGAGATGATGTTTGCGATCTTGTCTGGCTGACACCTGTCAGACCGGACAGAAGGGCTTTGGCCTGCGGGCAGTCTCCATAATGTCCGGGTGTTGGGTGTATCAGGATAGGCAAGCCAATGGCATCGGCGACTGCGTGTAGCTTTGTCGTCAGTCCGCCGCGGGAGCGACCGATACAGGCAGCTTCAGCCCCCCTTTTGCACCGGATGCATCCGCGTGGACTTTCGAGATCGTGCTGTCAATCAGCACATATTCGAAATCCGGGGCATCGGCCAGAGCATGGAAAAGCCTTTCCCACACGGCGGCATGTGACCAGCGCCGGAAGCGCGCATGGACGGCGGTCCATTTGCCGAACACCTCTGGCAGATCACGCCAATGCGCCGCATTACCGGCCATCCACAAAATAGCATCAACAAACAGTCGGTTGTTGACCCCGCTACGTCCCGGCAAGCCAATGCGGCCGGGAAGATAGCCTTCGATCCGACCGCATTGCTCATCTGTAAGGGTGCGTCTGCTCAAAGCGTAATATTCCATGCCGAAACACAAGCTGATGACAGTGAGCATAAGCATACGCTTAATTGGCTTCAGCGCACCCCCACGAACGAATAGGTAGATTTTTAGTTGTACATGAGAGGCTTCTCATCTAACAGGGGAAGGCTCTAGTTTACGACAATCTGAAGCAAAACCTCGTGAGGCCTGACAATTCATTGTTTCATCTAGGATTGCGATCGGCATTCCGGATCGACGTGTGAGTTTTTAACGACTGGCCTTGGTGTCTACCGACATTGTGTGTTGATGACTCCGCTGAAATTTTCCAATTCGTCCAAGCGGTTACTCTACGAAGCTACGTTGTCGTAGGTTCAAGTCCTTTCAAGAGCCTAAGAGCTCGCGCTACCCCGCTTCTTCTGTCGTCGTGACCGAAAGCCGTTCTCGTCCTGTGGCCAGACAAACCGGTTCGAAAATACGGGGTTCTTATGATGTTTGTTGCGACCAGGTACGTGATTTTAATTCTGCTAATTTCCTTGGCAACGTTTATCAACTCCAGTCCAGAGAGCATCCGCGGAAACGCAGGGGCGATGGTTTTCAACGTCGCCTACTACAGCGTTGCGGCACTTTTGATTTACTGCATTCTTCTGTTTCTGGCGTCGTCCGCCGTCAGCTTTTTTACAGGCAAGAACAGATTTTCGTTGAGTTTCCAGACCGTATTGCTGGCTGACACGCTATTTTTGTACGCAATGCTAGAGGGTTCCTCTCTGCTGTTTCTGACTGAAAACTCAAGCACCGTTTCGGTTGGAGGGTCGCGAGGAGAATTGGTACGAAATGGGCTGAAAACGATCCTCGGGTGGAGGGACGCCGCTGAGAACGCAATCAGCGGCATACGCTTCGCAATTGGCCTGCATCTCCTGTTCTCCATTCACAACTACATGGCAACAAGAACAGAACCGTCTGCAAAGCGGTGAGACCAGTGGAATCCTTGATCGACCACAATTGGGGATCGGGAAGTGGTTGCTGACAAGTTACCCCTTGGCCGACGTTAACTTCAGTGCTTTGAATAACTACATCTTTGGGATCACCTAAGTTCGCGGTCGTCGGTTTGATACCCAAGTTAGTCAGGAGCAATGTCCAACCGCATCGAGCCATCGGGCACTCATTCGTGGCCTCCAGACATCAACGCGTCACCTTTTGACCGAGGAAGTTTCGACCCACACGTTGAATGGCTTCTGCGGCCCCATGGTTGTAGCGAGTATCACCGCCATCCAAGTATTATTCGGCCGTTCTACTAGGAAGGCAGTTCCGCTGGTCCTGATTTCTTTTGTAACTGTATTCTCGGAGCCTTGAGATAGAGCGGTCTCGAAGGCCATAAACTCGTCGGTCGTACAAATCATCCCTTGTTCACCAACCTTTGCGAGGGCCATAACGAAGTTGAGTTCACAGTGGGAATAGGAAAAATCTTTGAAATCACGATACCCTATGAAGAACTCTCGTCCGCTCGGCATGGTGTAGACGGCACTACCGGTTGTCGGGAGAGATTCCGACGGAGCAGAAAGAACTTCGACAGTCCAATCACCCTTCTTAACGCCGTTCTCTAGCTCACTTGCGCTTGCGCCACTCCCCACGCAAAGTTTCACGACGTCATCGAGAGGGCAAGCAACGGCGGACCCGTTGGTCGATGCTAAGGCAATTGATAAAGTGATTAAAAAGCGCACGCGTTTCTCCCTACAAGACCTGGCTTCAGACGCCACCTAGCCGATACTTCGGTGGAAGTTCGGCGATGGGCAGATCGTCGGCCTTGAACTGCTTACCGGTGGACCATGGAAGCATGTTAAGTACCACACCAATCCCCGCGATAATTGCTGCAACTAAGGGTCTGGTACCCAATTTTTTCAAGCCAGCAAGTTTCAAGCCAGAAAGAAGAGCTCCGAGCGGTTTGATGATCAAAAACGCGATCAACAAGAACGGTAAAGAGACGAGGGCAAGCACCATCGGTATCGCCTCCTCCAGCATTGGGTCACCGCCGCATCTGAGTCGAAGACGTGGGTTATGAGTGACTGCAAAGGGTATCAGTTCCTCCATGAACCTAACGTAGTCGGCGGATCGATCGACGCGTGTCTCTCCCTGCCAATCCAGCGAGGATAGCTGTATTGATGTAAAGAGTGTCCGCAAACGCGCGCTGTAGACCGGAAAACCAGTTGAGCCGACCCCGCTCGTCACGTGAAGGTGCAGGAACCGAAAGGAAGTCCACGGGATAAGGGTAATGGAGTGTCCTCGCCGCACCGAAAGGCCTTTGGCGTCGATGACGTAGGTCGTCGTGACCATCGTGAATCTCGGGCTTTGATAGGGCCTCGGGACTTGCGTGGTAAAGCTGTAGGAAGGAGGGTCGTTCGTCTGCAATTGAGAGCCCTCGTGCGTTCCAAATGAAGAAGTCGGGCTAACCCGGCTTTCATCACTCATTAGAACGGCCAGTAGCTGGCGATGACTTGATACCATTGCTGTGGATGGACCCAAGCGATATCGAGCGCTGCGCACACCAAGAATACCACGATGAAAAGAAGGGCAGCCACAAAAATCGCTGGGACTATAGTATCGCTATCATGCGCGAATTCGTCCGCCGCTTTTTGCTCGTGGACCATTTGAAGCAGGCTTTTTCCGTTCATCTTACCGTTCCTGGTCGTCTCGATCGCGCTTCGCTTTGCGCTCCTGCCTCAGTCCACCAGGGCGGTTCAACTGCCGTGCCGCAGGCTCCATCTGCAAGGCTTCACCTTCTCGAACTGCTGCCTTTTCTTACCACAGGGCGCGCGCCGGAAGAAGTCTCCGAACCGCCCCAGGTTTCTTGACCAGCGGAGGCTAGAGTTTTCCGGCTTCATTCAGGGAGGCGGGCTGGTTGAGCCTCCTGATTTCATCAGCGAGATCGGCACCTTATTGCCGATCGCACCATGCGGCCGAAACTCATTATAGTCTATACGCCAATCCTCCATCTTTTCGCGGGCATCCGCAAGGGTCAGGAACCGGTGCTGATTCAGACATTCGGCGCGGAAGCGGCCATTGAACGCTTCAATGAACGCATTGTCGGTCGGCTTGCCCGGGCGTGAGAAGTCCAAGGTGACGCCTTTGGCGTAGGCCCAAAGGTCAAGATCGCGAGACACGAACTCAGTCCCCTGATCGACACGGATCGTCTTTGGATAGCCGACTTTCCGGCATACCCGTTCCAAGGTTTGCACGACATCTTCACCTCGATAGCTGTGACGTGGATCAAGCACCGGCACATAGCGCGAGAAGGTGTCGACCACCGTGAGCACCGGCAGTTTCTTGCCGGTCGCGAGTTGGTCGTGAACGAAGTCCATGGCCCAGACATCGTTCGGTGCAACGGCTATTTGCCGATCTTCCCGCAGCTTGGCTTTGACCCGTCGCTTCGGCGTCTTGTTACGCAGTTGCAGGCCCAAGTCTCTGTAAATGCTATAGGTTCGCTTGATGTTGGTCCCCCAACCCTCGCGTTCCAACAGTACATGCACGCGACGGTACCGATCCAATGCAACCCAGGGAACACCCGCATCAGCCGCGGAACCTTTCCTGCCATTCTTTTGGCCCGACTCCCAACCTGCGCAGGAACAGCCGCCGCATCGTTTCCGGTGATCCGAAGCCGCACTTCCGGGCAGTCGTTTCGACAGGGGTGCCGGTCTCCAGCAATCCCTGTGCTCTCTCCAGGCGTATCATCTCGACTGCCTCAGCCGGTGTGCGACCTGTCCGTTGCCGATAATGGCGGACAAAGGAGCGGCGGCTCATACCGACCTGTTCCGCAAGGATTTCGAGGGTGACAGGGCGTGCAAGATTTGCGGCGATCCATGCGTGCAGTTCCATAAACCTGTCGTCGACCGTCTGAAGTCCGAGCGGCACACTGAACTGGGACTGGCCTCCCGGTCGCTTGAGGAAAACCACCAGCTCGCGTGCGACGGCGAGAGCGACTGCTCGACCGTGATCTTCCTCCACCATTGCCAGAGCGAGGTCGATCCCTGCCGTCACGCCCGCCGACGTCCACACTGAACCGTCGCGCAGAAAGATCGGGTCGCGTTCAAGACGTACCTTTGGAAATCGTTTTGTGAACTCGTCGCACCGGCGCCAATGGGTAACGGCACGGCGACCATCCAGCAAGCCAGCCTCTGCCAGCAGGAATGCGCCGCTACAAACCGAGGCCATGCGCCGGACACGGCTTGCACGATCGCGAACCCATTCGATCAGTGCCGGGCGGTTGCAGGCAGCGTTTACACCGCTGCCGCCAGCGACGATGGCGGTGTCAGGCGCAGATTTGCTCGTTGGCAAGGTCTGGCAGAGTAACGTTATTCCGGAGTTGCACCTCACTTGCGCCTCTTCGCCGACCAGGGCGACTTCGTAGTGCGCTCCAGCGGCCGTTGCCCGGGAGAATTTGTTGGCGGATGCGAACACCTGGGCGGGACCGGTTGCATCGAGAACCTGGGCATCAGGAAAAACCAGGATTTCAATCTGTCGTAACATCACGATTGGCCTGAAACGAGGGAATATTGGCATTCGTGCCACAACATTTACTGCGATGCTGGCTGCGTCAAGAGAGGAGAAATCAATGACCCTTCACTTTGGTATCCTTTGCTTCCCAGGTGTTCAGCAACTCGATCTTACAGGTCCTTATGAAGTATTCGCCTCTGCACGCGAGACGCAGGTCGATCTCGTCTGGAAGACGACCGAGCGGGTACGTGCGTCGACCGGACTGTGGTTGACACCCGACAGGACCTTTGAGGAAGCGCCAGCCTATGATGTGATATGTGTGCCTGGCGGCGGTGGCGTAAATCCCTTGCTGACCGACACGGAGACGCTGGATTTCGTACGGTCCCAGGCGACAACGGCGCGCTTTGTCACCTCCGTCTGCACCGGTTCACTTGTGCTAGGTCAGGCCGGACTGCTCGCCGGCAAACGGGCCGCTACCCACTGGAACGCAATGGATTTTCTGCAGCGGTTCGGGGCGATCGCGGTGGATGAGCGCGTTGTTCGCAATGGCACGCTGATTACGGCAGGTGGTGTCACCTCGGGGATCGATTTCGGGCTTACTGTCATTGCTGAGCTGATGGGACAGGACGAGGCAGAAATAATTCAGCTGTCGCTGGAATATGCGCCAGCACCACCCTTCGACGCCGGTCTACCCCGCCGGGCCCGTAAGGAAATCGTCGCCGCGGCCCGTCAGCGTATGGCAATGTCGCGAGAGGAAAGGGAGGCCTTGCTGGGGAGGGAGTAGGTGCGCTAACGCGGAGGGCCTGCTCTCAGAGGCGCAGCCGGCGTGTTTCGCTCAGGCTGCTCTTCAACTGATGCCCTCGATGAGTCCGTCGCAGCCCGCTGTTACCGTGGTCAACAGCGATAAGCGCGATAAATTTTGCACTGGACTTGTCATTTGCGATCTACCGAATCCTTGCATGGACGAAACGGTTACGCGAAATTCACGAAAAGCATATCGGTGAATAAGTAGGATCAAGCGGTGTCATCAGTTCTGGAGTTTGTCGTTTTCCCATTGATCGTGGGCGCATTTTCGTTTCCTCTCCTGCCGCGTTTGTTGGAGGAATTTACCCGTGAACGTGACAAATGGATTTCACCCAAATTTGAGGAATTGCGAAGTCTGATTTCCGACGAGAACGTTCCCGCGCCTTTGCGCGACTTGTCGAAGAATCGATACATTGCCGAGGCATTCTTCATTCTTACGGGTATTAAGCCTAAAAACGCGAATGAATTGGAAGCTCTGATCGAGTTCGAGCGCGCGATCGAAAGCGAGTTTAGCTGGAGGACGCTGAGAACTATCTATCCCATGCATCTTTTGCCGTCGAATGGAAATCTGTGGGTCAGGATTACTGCGGGTCAGACGTTGGGCCACCGCATGCTGTATCTGGTTGCAATCATGACCACAGTCAGTAGTGGCGCGACTTTGTATTCAGTTATTGACAAGGGATCAGTGTTTGGCATTGCTATGGCGATTATCGCCCCGATACAGATTGGAATATTGCTTGGTCTTCAATATCTGGATACCCCCTATAGAAATGCGAAGTCCGTCCAGAAGTATATAAAGGCCAAGTCGTCTGGCGCTCAGCGCTCCTGCATTGCCTCAGACGCCACTTGGGCGACCGGTGACCAGAAATAGTCAATGATCCTGCGGGTACCGGTTTTGATTTCGACTGAGACGGCCATGCCAGGGGAAAGCGGGCGCATCACCCCGTCAACGTTTATCTCTGTCGTATCGAGAGCAATCGTCGCGGGGTAAACAAGGTTTTGCAGGCGCTGCACATTCCCGCCCGGCACAACACTCCTGAACTGCGGAGCGGCCTGTTCCTCCATGGCCTGAGCGTCGGGATTGGGTATGGCGTCTCGCGCCACCGTTTTCACCGTCCCCGTGAGAACGCCATAACGGGTGAATGGAAACGTTTCGACCTTGATGACCGCCGGTTGGCCGGGTCTTACGAAACCCACATCCTGGTTTGCAAAAAACACCTCGATTTCCAGAGGCAGATTGGCGGGGATGATGCGCATGATTTCGGTTTCCGCCGACACGACCTGTCCGGTCGTCGTGATCGACGAGGCCTGAATGACACCGTCGGACGGAGCGTAAATAGCGGTGGCAGCAAGTCGTTTTTCGGCCTTCACCAGTTCCTGCTGCGCTTCGTCCATCTGCCGGGCGAGATCACCTGTTTTCTGGATATTGTCGGCAACGAATGTCGACAGGACCTTGTTCTTCTCGCTTTCTGCGACGGCGAGGCTTGCGTGAGCTTCGACCAGCTGTCCCGCATAGGTCGACAGGGTTGCCTCTTCCTCCCGTAAAACCTGCGTGGCATCGAGGACATCCGATTTCCTGCCGGCGGCGCGTTCGAGAAGGCCCGATCGCATCGAGACGCGCTCTGTCAGCGTGGTGATCAGGTTGGCTTGCGCGCGCGACATGGATTGAAGCCGGTCTATTGATGCTGACTGCAATTGCGTCTGGGCGGCCAGATTTCTCATCGTCTCCTTGAGCTGAAGAAGGTTTGCCCTCAGGATTGCCGTTTCGCGCAAGCGAATGGTTGGCTGTGTATTCGCTGCAAAATCAGGGACTATATCGACGGTGATATCAGGACCTGTTCTCCAGTCGTGGTTTTCGACGGTGGCCAGTTCCGTCATCCGTCGCACATGTTCAGCCTGCAAGGCCTCGATCGTCGTGCGCAAACGCGCGTCTTCCGCTTTGAGTTCGATGTCATCGAGTTTCACAAGAAGATCGCCTGCCTTGACCTCTGTGCCGTTGGCAAAAGGAGCGGAAACCACACGCCCGGAGATCGTCGACTGAACGACCTTGACCCGACCCGAGGGCTGGACCTTTCCCTGTGCTGTCGCAACCACATCGATCCTGCCGATAAAGCTCCAGATCAGTGCCGTGGCCGCGACGATGCAGACGAACCAGATAAGAGCATAGCGGATCGGTGAGGCGGGCTTTTCGATAATTTCGAGGGCGGCAGGGAGAAAGTCGCTGTAGTCAGCACTGACCTTTGTGTTCGTTGCCCCGGTCGGTACAGGTCGCGTTTTTCCTCTCATTGGCTCGACCCCATCTGCAAGTCCCATAGATGCTTGTAGAGGCCGCCGTCGCGGGCCAGCAGATCTTCGTGGCTGCCTTCTTCAACGATCCTGCCGTCGGCCATGCCGATAATACGGTTACAGCTCCGGATGGTCGCGAGCCGGTGGGCGATGATCAATACCGTGCGGCCTTGCACAATGTGACGCATGTTTGCGAGGATCAGTCTCTCACTCTCGTAGTCGAGCGCGCTGGTTGCTTCATCAAGAATAAGAATGGGCGGATTGACCGACAACGCACGGGCGATCGCCAGTCGTTGCCGCTGACCGCCAGAAAGATTTGCACCGCGCTCTTCGATGACGGTGTCGTAGCCCTTCGGCAGCTTGGCAACGAATTCGTCGGCGCCTGACAGCCGGGCGAGATTGATGACGGCCGCGCGCGACATGGCAGGATTGGCAATGCTGATGTTCTCGTGGATCGTGCGGTTGAACAGCATGTTTTCCTGAAGCACGACACCGATATTCGAACGCAGCCAGGCCGGATTGACATGGGCGATGTCCTGTCCATCGACCATGACCTGACCGCTGGAAGGGAGATAAAACCGCTGCAGAAGTTTGGTCAGTGTCGACTTTCCCGACCCGGAGGGACCGACGATGCCGATCACTTCGCCCGGGCGTACGGACAGAGAAATGTTCTTGAGGATTTCCGGACCATCGCTGGAATACCGGAAGTTGACGCCCTTGAAAGCGATCGTGCCCTTCGGCGGCGGCAGGCTGACGGGGATCGACGGCTTGGGCTCCTCCGGTGCATTCAAGACGTCCGACAGTCGCTCAACAGAGACCTGTACCTGCTGAAAATCCTGCCATAGCTGCGACAGGCGCAAAACCGGCTGAAATACCTGACCGGCGATCATGTTGAAGGCGACGAGCCCGCCGACAGTCAGTTCATTGTCGATGACGGCCTGTGCGCCAAAAAGGAGGAGGGCGGCCGAGGTGATCTTGTTGACATACTGGATGGCCGTTTGGCCCTTTGCCGCGAGCATGGTGGCCGCAAAGGACGATTGAACATAGGCCGCGAGGCGCTCCTCCCACTGGGCGGCAACGACAGGTTCGACGGCTGATGCCTTGAGAGTCTGCATGCCGATAACGGATTCCACGAGCAATTGTTGACTGAGAGCGCCCCGGTCGAATTTTTCGTCGATGCGATGTTTGAGCGAAGGGCGGATCAGAAATCCGATAAGCACGAGAAAGGGGATGGAAGCGACGACGATCCAGGCGAGCACTGTGGAATAGGCAAACAGCACCGCGATGAACACGAACGTGAAGATGAGGTCGAGGACAGAAAACAGCGCCTGCCCGGTCAGGAAATTGCGGATGGTTTCGAGTTCGCGCACACGCGCAACCGTCTGGCCGGCGGCGCGGGTTTCGAAATAGTTCAGTGGAAGGTTCAGCAGGTGACGCACGAGCCGGCGCCCGAGCTCCACGTCGATCCGGTTGGTGGTATGGGTCAGCGCGTAGGTACGCAGATACTGAAGCACGACATCGAACAGGCCAATCGCGGCAAGTCCGATAATCAGGACCGTCAATGTCGAGTAGCTACGGTGGGCAAGTACTTTGTCGACCACCACCTGAAAAAACAGCGGCGAGACGAGGGCAAAGAGCTGCAGGAAAAGTGACGCGAGAAAGACATGGGCGAGGGCGCTTCGGTAACGCCACAGCGATGGGAGAAACCACGCGAATCCAAAGCGGCGCTGGAAGGCCGAAACGTCCGAAAATCCCCGCTGGAGCAGGATGAAGTTTCCCGACGTCAGCGACAGCAGTTCCTCGAGGGGCACGCTCCGGCTGATAAAGCTGACGGGATCGACCAGTCGGTAGCTGTTTTCTTCCGATTTGCCCGCAAAAACAGCAAACCCGCCGTCGCCCAGGACGGCGATGCATGGCGTCGGGATAACCTTTCCGCTGGAAAACCGCTCTTCTCGAACGGGTTTTGCCTTCAGGCCCACACGTTTGGCTGCCCGCAAAATATCGTCGCGGGTTGCTTCTTTGGTGAGTGCCAGTTCCCGTGACAGGTCCGCCGGATTGCAGGAAATCCTGAAGAATGCTGCGACGGCGGCGAGCGACGCCAGTCCGGCGTCGGCATTCGTCGTGGAGGAGGGGTTCAGTAAACCTGTATCCATATCTCAGATCAGTTGGTAAGCGGATTTGCAGGCACCTGCAAATCCGCGTGAGGTAAAAATGGAAAGGTTTATCAGGCCGGCGAAGACGGCTGGTATGCCAGCCTGACGTCGCCGACGAGACGGGTTTGACCATCGACCTTTTCGAGGAAGCTGGTTCCCGTTATGGCTGAGCCATCAGCGAAGTTCTGAGCGCCATCGGCGGTCGGTATCAAGTTGATATATTTGATGCCGAGCTGATCGAGTGTCGAAAGCTCACCAGCCTCGCTGACGCCATTCTGGTTGATGTCCTGCCAGACACGGAACTCGCTCCAGCGAGCATCCTCGGCACTGAGCAAACCGTCATGGTTCGTATCGAAGACGAGCCGTACGGCCTCCAGATCAGAATCCGTGGAACCTTGTTCCTCCGTGGGCCAGAGGGTGAAGGCGAGTTCTTTTGCCTGATTGATCACGCCATCGGGACCAGCCGATCCATCCGTACCGAGATCAATTGCGAGGAAACCATCCTGTTGGCCGGCCCAGGCAGTTGGGTCGGCCAGGCCGTCTCCGTCCCAATCAAAGAGTGGAGTATTTGAACCTTCGTCAGAACTGCCGAGGTTTATTGGACGTAAATCGATGTGTCCGTCATTGTTGATATCTATAATGACAGGGCCTCTGTCCCTCATCGGAGGTTCGTAGGATTCTACGTATCGCCCATTTTGGTCATATGTCGTCCATCTCATTCCCCCATTCCCGGGCGCATACATAGTATAATAACCATTGTCCCAATTTGTTCTGCTGTAATTGAATGCGCCGTAGCGGTATCTATAAGTTTCTTGAGAAGTCCAATTGTATTGACCGTATGTATCGACGATAGTTTCTTTTGTGGTTTCGTTGTCATTAAACTGCATTTGGCTAAGGAATCGACCGCCACTATCAAATTTTTGCTCGATACGGCTCCACTCCTGGCTTCCCGCAACGTCGTAAAGGGTACTATCTTGTGTTCCATTGTCGTGGACCAAGGTTAGCACCGTCCTCCGACCAGCAGCATCGAAGGCCTGCTCATGCCGCCACCAAGATTGGGCATTGTTGACGTCAAAATCAATCGCGAACGAACTGCCATCGTCGTTTTGCTGATTGGCGTAATAATTCCGCCCCGCATTGTCAAAAACATTGGTGTATCGTTGCCAGGGCTGGGCGTTTAGTGGGTCGTATGTGTACTCCCAACGGTAGCCATTATCACCATACTCCACCTGAAACAGCAGACGTCCCGCAGCATCGAACGATTGTCCGATCTTCGACCAGGACTGGGAATTCGAAGCATCTATTGTCGTGACGTAAGTAGAACCGTCATCATTGAGCTGATGCGCATAATAATGACGTCCAGCACTGTCGAACTCGTTTATGTAGCGTGACCACGTTTGCGTGTTGGAGACATCGAACGTGTATTCGGCCTTCGTTCCGTTATCATAAAAATTGATCTGCGTGAGCAATCTACCTTGGGCGTCGAACGTTTGGTGGACCTCGCGCCATACCTCAGTATTCCGAGTGTCGAAATCGATCAGGCTCGTCCTGACACCAGATGCATCGAGGTACTCAGCCTTTATCTTTGCACCGGTTTCGGCGACGAAGGTGATGACGATCGACGTACCATTGTCGAGAAACTGCTTTTCGGTCGTCTTTTGACCTGCTGCATTATAGGTCTGCTCGATCCGTGCCCAATCCTTGCTGTTTAAAGGATCGTACAAAGTTGCTGATATAAGTAGGCCGGAAGAAGAGATATTGGTGACACTTATAACGTTGCCACTGGCTGCGTCGAACGCAGTCGTGCGCGAATTGCCATTGAAGGCAATTGCGGTCTCTTGCGTTTTACGGCCCGCGCCGTCGAAGCTCGTGCGGAAAATGAGAGTTCCAACGGAGTTGGTCGTGTCCACGACCGAGCCCGATACGGCGCCGTTTGCTTCCAGCGTTTCCTTTTTCAATATGACTGAACCATCTTCCCGAAGGGAGGATGTGTGCCGTTCATCGATGTCACCATCGTTGTCGATATCTTTGTTCAAAATCGAAGTTTGGCCGTCTGCGCTGGTGAAGAGCATGCCTTTAGCCAAAATAGTGCCTGTTGTTCCTTTTTCGAGAATTTGAGCTGCCACAGAGCCGTCTATCTGTCGTGTGGAAATTATGACAGTTTCGAAAACACCGTCGCCGCTATAATCGTAGCGCGTAGTAGTTTCGCTGCCGTCGAAAGAGCTTTCGCTTTCGACGGTATAGGCGACGGCATTTTTCCAGGTGATCCCTCCGGAAGGCAGATATTTTGTGTCGCGGGCAATCGTATTGTTCGTGACGGTTGAGCGCGTCTGACCAGTAATCAGTGTTTCTACACGTTCGATCTGATCAAACGTGCCGTCGCCGTTTAGGTCTTTCGAAATAGTCCGATATCTCCCGTCGGCACTCGTATGATCAGTCGAACCGGATTTTGTCGATCCTGTAGCGGCGTTCACATCGATCCGCTTTACAAGACGGCTACCGTCCGCGTTCAGGGTTCTTGTTTCGGTGCGCTTCTGATCAATGATACCGTCGCCGTCGAGGTCCCACGTCGTGGATGACGAGAGGCCGTCCGCTGCTGTTACCGATACAATACGCTGGAGAACGGCGCCATTTGTTGCGACGTTCGTGGTCGTTGACGTGCGCTCGCCCCACCATGCCAGCACCTCGCTGCGGCTTTGGTCAACAATACCATCGCCATCGACATCAATGGTGGTGTCGTTTCGATATTTGTCGGCGCTTGTTACCGAGCTAACCTTGCTCAGTAGCTGCCCGGCATTCCCGAACCGAGCGATCTGCTCAACGGTTGATCCGTCAGCTCTTGTAAGCGCGCTTGTGCGGGTTATGCGATCCGACAGGCCTGTGCGTTGCTCCAGTGTTTCGCTGGTCAGTCCATTAGCGGAGGTCGTGGTTGTCACAGCAGACAACAAGGAGCCATCTGATTTAGTGCTTCGGATCTCGCGTTTAACGGAGCCGTTTACATTGTATGTAGTGGCGTCCGTTGAGAGTTGCGTGAACACTCCGGTGCCTGTGAGGTCCCATTTTGCCGTAACGGAAAGACCATTGGCACTTGTTGTTGTGACACGCCGGCTATCAAGCACCCCTGCTGCATAGGTGCTGTTTGTTCTGGACCTGCTGCCATCTCCACTCAGGCTTGTTTCGTCCGTGAAAGAGTAGTCCGTCGATCCATTCGCTCCGAGATCATAGTTCTTTTGTAGAAACAATCCATTTGCAGTCTCGAAAGTTGTCTGTCGATCGGACAGAAGCATCCCGCTCCCGCCTCGGCTATAAATCTGTGTGGTAGTTACCTTCTTTCCGTCGGCTTCAATGGTAGTCGTATGATCAAATTTTCGGTCAAATACGCCGTCACCATCAAAATCATATTCGACAGTCTCGCGCGTCCCATCCAATTGCTCGGTTGTTTTTTTAATCCCGGTGGTACCACCATTGGCGGCAAAATCCCTGTACACATACTCGACCGCACCGTCGGTTCTCAGGGTCCGCGTCAAGTCTTGGTCGATGTTTCCGTCGCCATTGAGGTCACGCGAGATTGTCGAGGTAATCCCGTGCACGCTTTCCGATCTGGTCTCGCGGCTTGCCAATGAGCCATCAGACCTGGTCACGCTGATGGTTTCGGTGGAGGTTCCGTTGGCGCTGAGGACTTTGACCTCATTTTGCGTTTTTATCAGCGATGAGCCGTCGTACCATGAGACACGCTTCGTCAAGCCGTCTCTGCTGTAGAAGGTGGTCTGTTTTGCAAGGGTTCCGTCTGCGACCGTGGTTTTCGAGAGGGTCTCTGTCCGGCTACCATCTGGTGCAATTGTCGTGACACGCGATCCGCTTGCATCTACAACACCATCACCATCAAAATCCGTGCGCCATTGGGTCGAAAGCCCGTTTGCAGACGCTTCAGAGATGTGTCTGCTGGCGACTGAGCCTGCCGGAGATAGCCTCTCTGTTGTCTGGATTTCAACTTCACTCGCGTCACGAGAGGTTATTATACGACGATCGACAACGCCGTCACCGTCAGTGTCAGATTCCAGGTGGCTACTCATTTTATCGGCGCTGACAGTCATCGCCGTCTTTGAGATCAAGCTGCCGTTACCGCTCTTTGCAGTGATCTCTTCCGAGACCGAACCATTGGCATTGATTGCCTGAACAGACGCAAGAACCCGATCAAAGTGGCCATCCCCGTCGAAGTCGCGAGATGTGACTGTGCTTAGAGCATTGCCGCTCGTGACGGATTTTTCCTGCGCTACGAACGTGCTTCCTTGATAAGAGGAAACAGTTTTGGCAATCGAACCGTTTTGCTCATGAACTGTTGACTGCACGGATCTGGCGTCTGATATGCCGTCGCCGTTGACGTCCTGCTCCGAAACGACGGTCAACCCATTGCCGCTGGTCATGACCGAAGAGCTCTGAATTGTGGTACCACTTGCGCTTTTTACACGAGTTATTTCCTTTCGGCTTCCATCGTCATTGATGACCATGTCGACAGCCGTTGAGTAATCCGTCGCACCGTCTCCATTCGTGTCGATTTCAACGGTTGTGCTGAGACCGTTCGCACTCACTGATGTTCTGGAAGAACGATACATCGCACCGCTTCCGGTGAAGTGCTTTTCGTCGATGATGACCCGTCCGTCGACAAGTGTGGTTTCTGCTGTGCGTTTATCGATGACGCCGTCGCCGTTGGAATCGGTAGCGGCGATTGTGGTCAACCGGTCAACTGAAATATCGACTGTAGTACGTCCAAGAAGCGTGGAGTCACCGCTCCGGACCGTGACCGTCTTTGTCCGGCTTGCGTCATCGTTAAAGACGACAACCTCAGAAGTTTGCCGATCTATTGAGCCGTCGCCGTTCAGATCTTCGGAAACCGTACGGTTTGTTGCGTCAGCGTTGGTTGTTGACGTGATCTGCGAGATCAGGCTGCCGTCGCGTGACAGTACGCGTTGCGATGTCGTCGCTGAACCATCCGCAAACACAGACTTCGTCGTTGAGACTTCGCTGTCGGTTAAGCCGTCGCCATCAATGTCTGTTGATACGGTACTGGAGGAACCATCTGCCGAAGTAGCTGTCGTGGAACGCGAAATCAGGGAGCCGTTGGCGCTAAATCGACTCTCGGTCTTGCTCGTGACGCCGTCACCACCGATCGTGGTGACGATCTTGGTATCAACCGCTCCATCCCCGTTAATATCGAGGTTTTCGGTAATGATCTTCCGATCGGCTGAGGTGGACACGACGCGTCGCGATAGGAGGTCACCGTTACCACTTGTGACCGTCTCCGTTTGCGTTCTTCCGCCCACAGCGTCAATGATCGTGATGTCGGAACTGGAGACGTCAATGGATCCATTGCCGTCAATATCTCGCGTCAGATATTTCGACTTACCGTCCAGCGCGGTGCGTAATATCGTTTTGCCAAGAAGTGTGCCGTCAGCGCCATAGGAGGCCGACTCGGCTGTAACCTCGCCCGTTGGGGTGACTGTGGTGATTTCCCGCGAGCGGAGATCGGTTGAACCATCGCCATCTAGGTCCCGCGTTGTCGTTTTTTCAGTGCCGGTAGAGGTTGTCGTCGTTGAAACTGTGGTGCTCGTGAGAGCGGCGCCGTCTCTCGCCAACTCCTTAACCGTTCGGGTCCTGGCACCGCCACTCCCAACAGTCGTGGTTTCAGCCTCGAACACGTCGGCGACGCCATCACCCGTGACGTCAGTCGATGTGGATTTACTTAGCCCGTCCGCCGCCGCTGTTGCGACGACGGTCTTGAGCACTGAACCATCCCGGCTAAGATGCTGGATTGAAGTTCGCGTGGACCCGTCCCATAGCTTCTCGAAAACCTGATACTGATCAACGAGGCCGGTGCCATACAGATCGAGCAGCGTCGTTACCAGTTTTTGGTCAGCGGACGTCTCAGTCTTTGTGCTATTGGCTATGGAGTTGTCGGCGTTGAAGTTCACCACGATTTCAACGAAGCTTCCATCTTCGACGATATAAGACATTTTGGTCTGGCGCCGATCATAAACACCGTCGCCATCATCATCGAAGTTTGTTGTGACCGTTGATCCGTCAGCAGATTTCGTAACCAGGTTACGAAACGCCATGCGCCCGTCGTTTGCGTAGCCGACAATCAATTCGCTGAGAGAGCCATCAGCGTTAGTTGTAACGCTACGATCAATTTTGTACGATTCCTGCTCGCTTGCGAGGATCGCGTCGCTGGCTGTGGCTGTCGTGCCATCGGTCCGGGTGTAGGTTGTTGAGCCCGTAATGGCGGAGCCGTCTGCGAACGTTCGACCGCTGCCCGTAGGGGTGAGATCGATCGAGGCAATGCCCAGGCTATCTAATGTGACCAGTTCGCCATTAACTTCGACCCGGAACTCTGCCCATCTGGCATCGCCGGCATCCAGTTTGCCATTCCCATTCGTGTCAAAAACATTTTTGAGCGCCTCGAAGTCCGTTCGAGCCGTCGGATCCCACTCTGTGAATGCAAACTCACTGGAACGAGTAATTTTACCATCTCCGTCGGCGTCGATGACGAGCACGCCTGTATTGCGTCGTGCCCACGCCATTCGAGTTGCAAAACCATCTCCCGCGAGTTCCACAAACTTCGATGACGATGAAAGAGCATCTACGGAGATGCCGTCGCCTGAAAGGTCAAGCAGTACGGGCGAAATATATCCCCCCGAAGAACTATTGTTGCCTTTGGAGGAGCCTCCATTATTTTGACCCTTCCCACCGGAACTGCCGCCCCCTTTGCCGCCTGAATTCCCTGTCCCTTTGCCGCCGGCTCCACTGCCGCCCCAACCTGCTCCACGGCCGCGATCACCTTCGTCCGCGTTGTTCCAACCGTCAAACTGACCACCGGGTCTTGAGCCCGGGGTAGGGCCATTCATCGGCGTACTGTTATAACTTTGGCGTCCTCCGCCGCCGCTAGAACTTTGGCGTCCTCCGCCGATGCCACTGCTCGAGGTTCTTCCACCGCCGCTCGATCCTGACCAGGAGCTCGGACCGTCGTTACCAGAATTCCAGCTTCCCTGATTATCTTCAAATCCCCCAAAACGATCAGCTGACCAATATCCTTCGTAGGAACCTCCGTAGGAATATGTTGGAGAGTTTTCAGGTACCGCCGGACCAATCGGGGTCAAGCTCGTTAGTGGCGCAAGGGGTGTCGCACCTAGTGTGGTTGTAGTGCTAGGTGTCACAGATTCTGCTGCGGGGGCGGAAAGCGTCGGCGGGGCCGGAGGTACGGTCCCAAACCACGCATTGGTTTCGGATTCTACATCAAGCCAATTGGTTTCTTGCCCCCGCTCAACAGGTCCCCAGGCTCCAGGCACTCTCGCCGACGACATGTTATTGAATGAAAAATTGGGATGAGTTTCAGAGTCTAATTGTTCTAATATTTCGTCTAGAACCCAGCCTGAGATGAATCCTACCGCTGCACCTGCGACCCCGCCAGCTGCCACGCCCCAGCTTGTTCCAAATCTTGCGGTAGCTCTTACTACGGTACTAAATGTCATTCCGCCAAGGTAGGCCGACGCGTAGGCAAGCAATGTCTCTTTCAAAGCTCCCTGGACAGCTCCCTGGACACCATCTTCTTTGTAACCAGACAATACTCCGTAGGTGCCTGCCGCAAAGAGATTCAGCGGGCCCCAAAAACCATCAATTTTCCCATATGCGGTTAATGCATCTTGACGCGTGCCGAGCCAACCGAGAGCTAAGGACTTGAGGCCATCTGTAATGGGAGATATTCTCTTGGAGTAGAGATCCCAGCCATTTTCCGATTTCGTTTTCGGTGTTTCGGCCATTTAAATACCTCGTGGATAAAAGGAGAATTTCAGCCAGCTTACGAACTTCACGACCGGGTCTGTGATGCCGAAATAAAAAATTGCTACGAGAAAATTGCTCTTCAGGGAGCTGCTGAATGGGCCATCAAAAAACGTCATTCCGTAGGACCGTGGCCCGTCTCGGAAGGGCAGGAAAAAAGCTATCAGCGCGAACGGTACAACTATCAGATGGACAGTAGTAATTCCCCAGGTAAAGCTATCGTGCGGCTTGGAAAGTTCCACTGAAAAAAGATAGATCATTCGTATAATCATTAATGAACTGATAATGTAATTAGAAAATAAAAAGCCATTCCAGCCGTCGACGCTGCCAAAATGTACTGTTATTTGGCTAATGTAGCGCAAGTTTACTGGCCAAAACATCCAGAACTCCGCTGCATTGAGTTGGTCAACTCCAAACCAAACAAGTGCAGATATCAAGCTCCCGGCAATATAAGCTGTAAAATAGGTGACCATAGATGCCTTGATGAACTTTCTCTCTAACAAGATGATTGAATCTTCCGTCATTGCGTAATCCCTATCGCCGAGTAGCATTCATTGGCGAACTATTTTGGCCTGCTTGAAACTCTAAGTAGCTATAATGTTAAACTGGACGTCTCGCCAAGTGATTGGCTGGCGCGCCGCCCCTCAATGAGGCGAACTCCATGGCGTTTCCGCACAGCTAGTGCGACAGCTTTTTCGTGAGATTTTGAGCGTGGACATTCGTGCGCGAGGGAGTTTCCACTCAAGCGCTCCAAACTCTATGGTGTAACATGTTCCTAGCTTACTTGAGTTCGCAATCGAACATCGACGAGAGAAAGGCGACTGCCTGGAACATGCGACCCGCTGGGAATATTGTGCTGATCCATTTCGCCCCCGAAAACCAACCACGGGTTAATCGATATCATTACGCATGATTTCGTCAACTGAAAATTGAATTGCAGTCCCCAAAAAACCCGGCTTTAGTTGAGAATGCAACCCAAAAAGCTTCTGTCAAACTGGACCGGTGGTTGCCGAACATCGATGGACGAGCGAAAGCCTCCTATATCCTCCGAGAAATCTCGCAATCCTCGCATAAAACTCCCACAGGCTCGCCGCCGTAATCCGACAGCAAATAAACTCCTTTACCAGGCATCTCGATCAGCGTCTGGCTTCCATCCTCTCGTAAATCCTGTGCCCATCGCAGCCGTTGCCATAGCGAGTTGCGTCCTCAGATGCAGAATGTCATCCATGAGCGTCTCAATGGCTGCGCGACTATCTCCGTCATGCCATGCAATGATGTGGTCCACCGGATCGGCTTCCGGCTTTTGGAATTCTGGGCGGACGTGACTATCCTCGATCTGCTTATTTTTGCTGATGGAGGCCGCATTCGTAAGGTTTGTTCTTATTATGTTCCCACTCTGGATCGAGTCTCGGCCCGTAGTGGTCATTGAGCTTGGCTAATATACAGGTATCGATTTACGATGCGCCCGCTGCTCTGGAGCCGTTTTTGGTAGACCTCCATTCGGTCATGGACTTTTTCCGCGACTTTCTGCGACGGTATATTTTCGGGGCTTATTATGCTGACCACCCTGCCCAGGCCAAGGGTGTTCAGCGCATGGCCCCGACAAGCTGTCGCAGCCTCAGTAGCAAAGCCGTTCCCCCAGAAGCCACGCCAAAGATGATACCCAATTTCCGGTTCGGTGCCTTCAGGGGTCTCTTGGAGAGTAATCCCACAGTCGCCGATGACCTGTCCAGAAGAAGGGTCAACTACTGCCCAAAGGCCGAAGCCGTGCTTGAGGTAGCTGTCGAATGAAAGCTCCTGAAACCAAGTCCGGATTTCCGATGACGACTTGGTGCTTGGATAGAATTTCATGCATTCATGGTCGGCGTAAATCTTGCTCAACGCGTCTAGGTCTTGTTTTTCGACTTCCCTGAGAAGCAGTCGGTTAGTCCTCATAATAGTTGACACGCAAACCTCTCATCTCGCCCGTCGGCCACTGTTGAGAGTATACAGTCGATGCGGCAGATGAAAGGCTTTCGACCGCTTTTGGCGCAGAGCCGTCGTCTGCTCGTATAGGCTATCGGCCCATTGCAGGCATAGTTACATTTGATAGGATCGCCCGAACATTTTCGTACTAATTCATAAAGCAACCAATGTCGAAATTTAACGAACAAAGAGCGGTCGGCCACAACATCGCGGACTCCGTGGCGTCTGGCGTTGGACTGATGGTCGGTGTTTATTCGATGGATGTTTATGCTGAAGCCGCTGCTTCGCCTAACGGCTGTATAGATATTGACTTTCTTACGGGAAGAACTTCGGGGGGAGCAGTTACTCAAGCCTTCGCGGACGCAATCAAGAAATATCGGGCGGCATTGCCGAAACTCTGTGAGAGTCACGGCATCGAGGTGGCAGACTTTCGCAAGCTGACTGCCCGGTTTTCGGGGCAAGGCGTTCTAAGAGGATTCAGCGTGACCACGGAAGATCACCAAGGTCGATGCTCCACCGACGAATTCTCCGGGAGCCCAGGCAAACGCGTAAAGGTATTGGATGGACTGGATTCGACCGAAATAGTTGACGACCGCTTTTGGCGCAGAGCGGAAGTCACCTGCGGCCGGGCGGTCATTGAGCTTGGCGAATATATAGGTATCGATTTACGATGCTCCGCTGCTCTGGGGCAGGCTTTGGTAGACTTCCATTCGGTATGGAAAACCTCCGAGACCTGCCGGATATCGGGGCTCTGGAGGACGCAGAGTTGGTTAGTCGAAACGACCTTGGTATGGAGATAGCTGGTTCCGCAAATGATGACGAAGATTTGTGATTGCCACCGCGTAGGTTCGATCAGCTTTCGCTGGGTCGATCGCATAAAATCAACCAAATATTGCTTTGGTCGCACGGATATCGGCGGAAAGGAGCATGGTAGCGATCTCTAGCGCGTCGTTGGTTGCCTCCTGGAGTTCGCCGCGACCTTGTCCTTCATGGACGAGCTTACTACGGAGTTGGTAGAGCGCGTCGAAGCGCGTTCCCTCGGCCGCCAGCTCAAGAGTTCGAAACTTCGCCAGGTACGCTTGGCGAACAGATTGGCGCCTCGCGTTGTTTAGTGTTCGGGCCAACGTCTCTCTCAATCCCTCATCGATAGTTAAACCTGCGAGGTGCCTCTCGAGTGCTGTTACGGCGCCGTCATACTGCTCATCGCGCACATCTTGACCGCAGAGGGCTTCGACAGCTGAAATTCGAAGAATGAATTGTGGCTCGACCCGGCCTGCATAAAAGGAGTCATTTAGAAGAGCAGCACAGTGCCTCTGTCGTTCGTTGACACTGCTTGTCAGGTCAGCCCACGTGGACAGATTGCCCTTGAAACTCGCCGGATCAGTCAGAACCTCCGCGCGTGCTTCGAAATTTAGAATCTGAACGCTACCCTCCTCATAAACCATCAATCCGTGGGTCTCGGCTCGCAACTCTTTTCCAGTTGCCTTCCTGACTTTGTCAGAGAGCATTGCGCCGAAGCCTAGCGTAGGCTTGCTGAAGCCGAGGTCCAGCCCCAGCTTATCGACGGCGCCGATCATCATGAGAGCATCCGCCAGGCGCTCTCCTGCCACTCGAGCCTTGGCCTCACTCTCATGTCCCCGGCTGAGCGCGGTCATCCAATAGCCGAACGGATGCGCCTCTCCGTTCATTTCAAAGGAGAGATTCGAAAACGCTGGAAGAGAGAGGCTAATATCGCTGCCCTCCTTCAAGTTCAGGCGGGAGAGGATCTTAAAACGAAGGCGGGCACAAAACGTCATGAAAAAGTGTCCTGTCGTTGTCGCGGTAAGAGCACCACGGCCGGCTACCGATATTGTTGCTGTCGCGCAGGCACTTGAGAACGCGGCTGGCCTGAGAAGCGCGTTCCCGCGGCGTGACCGGCAGTTTCTCCCGCGATGCATGTGCAATCGCCTCGCGAAAGTTTGCGGCCGCCTTAGACAGGTCTTCCATGGACTGTTACCTTTAGGACAGGATCACAGTTGCAATCAAACATCCGCATCTGGCACAGCGGTCGCCAATGGCAGCTTTCAAAGTATGTGTCTTTCCCGATTTTGAGAGACCAGCAACAAAAATCATGGGAAGTCTCTCTGGAGACCACCTTCCATCCGAATACCGCTTGGTGCCTTCATGACTGACCTCGACCTTCCTAAACGCTTCTCGGCAGCTATCTTAACCTCTTCTGAAGCCGATCTCATTAACGATTGCACACTCGGTGGCAAGCTAACTCTCTTCCAGACCGGTCGTCTTTCGAGCAGTTACGCACCCTTCGAGTTCGTTAATGAAAAGGCGAGGATCGTACTCGTCGGAATTACGCCTGGGCGACGTCAGGCAACTGATGCTCTTCTGGCATACCGGCGTAGTATGCAAGCAGGTGACGAAAAAACCGCGCTTGCTGTGGCGAAATCCACTGCCAGTTTTGCAGGCGCTATGCGATCGAACTTGGTGAGAATGTTCGACCATGTTGGTCTCCATTCGATTTTAGAAATTTCATCGTGTTCCGAACTTTTTGAAACGGCCCGTTCCCTGGTTCATAATACGTCGGCATTGCGGAACCCCGTCTTTTGGGATGGGGAAAATTATTCGGGCCAACCCAAAATCAACACGGTTCCAATATTAGAACGTGTCATCCGAACTAGCTTTTTCGGTGAAGTTCGTCAGCTCAGCTCAGCGCTGTGGGTTCCGCTTGGCGCATCTGCCGAGATCGCACTTCAAATGGCAGAAGGGGCAGGGTTATTGGAGAATGGCGCAATCCTGCGAGGCTTTCCGCATGCGAGCGGGGCGAACTCAGAGAGAATTGCGTATTTTCTTGGAACAAAGAAACGCAACGATTTGTCATCCAAGACTAATCCGGACGTGATAGATGCGCGAAAGGCAAGTCTGCGAGCTGCAGTGGATAAACTATCTGGCGCGTCGGCTTGAACTGACTAGCACGCCAAAAGAAGTCTAACTGGATCACATGGATTGGATGTCGTAGATACCCGAACGGCGTCACGCTCGGACGCGCATTAGCGCAAAACCAGACTGAGGTAGAGGAAGCGTTACGCAATCGCGCACGATCAGTCCTCCGGTTCACACATTTTGACTACCTCATGCTGTCGACGAAGTGGCGGTGCGTACAATATCTTAGAAATAGCTACTGGAAGTTTGCAGCACGATTCCCACGCAGTGCAGCTTGGTTTTTTAGACTGATCGCCGGAACGTGGTAACGAGGTCTCCTATTGGCTCAAGGCGATGCCAACTTTTCCCTATTCGGGATCTGGGTAGCAAAGGAACAGAAAGCTAAAGGATTTCCCAGCCTTGATGCCAGTTCGGACGCGTTCAACATTGCTTCAGGTACGCGACTAGGCCCTTCAAACATCGACGTGCTTTACGACGTGAGGCGCCCAAGAGGATCGCGAGATTTCGTCTTCGGTCGGGTTCACCGTCTCATACTCCTCCAACAGCGTCAGGAACGCCCGATGTGGATGCATGACATCCTCGGGCTTGCGGAATCCCCACTCACATTCCTCGCAATGCGCATAGATCATCTGTCGGGTCACGTCCTTCTGTAGACAGAGGCGGCCCTGATTGTCACACTGTGGGCAGGTCCCAACATAATAGATTTTCGCCATCAACAATCGCCGCCTCCGCTATCCCCGCCGGTGTCGTTGCAGCCGCCGGTATGCGGAAGATAGTCGTGGCCGCCAGAGCTACCCGTTATGCCGCTGGCAAGCACTCGCCGCAGCCCCTCTCTCCGCGGCCAGATGAAGATCAACAGCACGAGTAGGACCAATGCGAAGCTTCCGGCTATCATGAATTGCAACAACAATCCCAAATCTCCTCTCTGCTTGATTGTCCTGCTAGAATAGTCCCATCAGTATGAGATGAAACCAGCAAAAGACCTGGAAAGCCGCCGAATTTCACAAACACCCTTCCACATAACCATAGCCGATAGACTCTCCCACACTTAAGTTAATATGGAGGCGGGCATCGATATGCTGGCTAAACGTGTTTCACCGGCGAGCAAAACCTTGATCTGAAACGCGACAGGTTGGCGCGTGCCGGGTGCTAGAAGATCTACGACAATGTCTGCTCGGCGTGCGCGCCGAAACGCTTTGCCCAGGGAAGGCGCTTGAGATCGTTTGGGCAGGCGACGCGCTTTTAGTAAGGAAACTCCCTCGCATCGACCGCTCGCTAGTAGTTGGCATGGTGACCGTGAATAAAGCAGCAAGGGATCGACCTGAAAGTCCTGATGGGCGACCTAGACACCACAACGACAATCGACTGCTTCGTCTTCGGCATCTTTACGACGCTGGCAGAGTCGATGAGTTGAGCCTCTTTCATGCATGGGCGCTAACGTACGGGAACATTTTGACTAGCGTGCATGTCGAAGACATGGCTATCTGGCCCGCTTGCACTTCGGAAGGATGAACTACCATGCAGAAATCCCATAAAAGCCTGATCTTGGCTCTGGCGTTGATCATCGGAGGTGTTCTGGCTTTCTTCCTCTTTCTCTACCTTACGGGACACGATCCCGACGAGAGCCCGCTCACCCTGATTGAGTGGGTTATCGGTGGAGCTCTCATCGGGCCCGGTTTTGGCTACCTGTTGAGGTGGAGAGCCGTCAAATAACTGGCCGTCCGCTCGGTCCTGATTGCTGTTGTGTAGTCTTTTCTTGCGAAACGTCTTCAATTGACCGGGTCGGCGGTTCAGTTTGGTTCAAGAGCAAAACGCAAACGTCCAGCGATAGGGGGTGTGCTCGAGCGGAGCAAGGCAGGGGATCGGCGTCTTCTTCGAAATAGCAAAGCCCTCCAAAGGACATCGGGTCAAATATCAGCGGAGGTGGCCATATCCCTACATATGTGTTAATGTGGGTTTCTCAGTTCAGGAGGTGCGTCAGATGAGCCGATTGACGATCGACATAACGGACCAACAACATCAAAGCCTGAAGGCGCTGGCAGCTTTGCAGGGCAAGACAATCAAGCAGTATGCACTTGAGCGCCTCTTCCCCGGTGACACAGACGCAGAACGAGCCTGGGAGGAGTTGAAGACTTTGATGAACACGCGCGTCAATGAGGCGCTTGCCGGACGACTGTCGACTAAAACCGTAGGTGAGATCCTCGATGAGGAGATTTCCGAGGGCCGTGCTTGACTGCCTATATTCTTACCGCGGAGGCTGAATCAGATCTACGTTCGGTAATCCGCTACACGCATGCGCAATGGGGTGGTGCGCAGGTACGCCGCTACGTCTCGGGTTTGGAGCGAGGTATCGCAACCCTTGCCGAGGGCAGAGGTTCTTTCAAGGATATGAGTGCGCTTTATCCGGCGTTAAGAATGGCGCGATGCCAGCACCACTACGTCTTTTGTCTGCCTCGAGAGCATGCGCCAGCCCTCATCGTAGCGATTCTTCACGAACGAATGGATCTGATGAAGCGTTTGGTTGATCGTCTGAACGAATGATGTTTGGACGGAGGCGAGATTATGCGAGCGCAAGACCGACGAATCGCTGTTATCGCATGGTCGAAAAACGGGGTCGCCAGTTCTGATCCGTTCAAGAGCCTAAGAGCTCGCGCTGGCACGCTTCTTCTGTCGTCGTGACCGAAAGCCGTTCTCGTCCTGTGGCCAGACAAACCGGTTCGAAAAATACGGGGTCCTTACGATGTTTTTTGCGACCAGGTACGTGATTTTAGTTCTGCTGATTTCCTTGGTAACGTTTATCAACTTCAGTCCAGAGAACATCCGCGGAAACGCAGGGGCGATGGTTTTCAACGTCGCCTACTACAGCGTTGCGGCACTTTTGATTTACTGCATTCTTCTGTTTCTGGCGTCGTCCGCCGTCAGCTTTTTTACAGGCAAGAACAGATTTTCGTTGAGTTTCCAGACCGTATTGCTGGCTGACACGCTGTTTTTGTACGCAATGCTAGAGGGTTCCTCTCTGCTGTTTCTGACTGAAAACTCAAGCACCGTTTCGGTTGGAGGGTCGCAAGGAGAATTGGTGCGAAATGGGCTGAAGACGATCCTCGGGTGGAGGGACGCCGCCGAGAACGCAATCAGCGGCATACGCTTCGCAATTGCCCTGCATTTCCTCTTCTCCATTCACAACTATATGGCAACAAGAACAGAACCGCCTGGAAGGCGGTGATCAGTGGAATCCTTGATCGAGACCACAATTGGGGATCGGGAAGTGGTTGCTGACAAGTTGTCCCTTGGCCGACATTAACTTCAGTGCTTTGAATAACTGCATCTTTGGGATCACCTAAGTTCTCGGTCGTCGGTTCGATACCCTTCAAGGCGACAGATACCGCAGTACATTCAACCACGAGTTCGGCACACACCGCCAACATCCTTCGTGTCCAACGTGCTATTCCTCCATCGCCTAACATTTGTCGTGCTTAGCGCGCTTCTTGAGTTCCGGCACACTCAGGTGCCCACGGAGGTTATCATGACCAAATTCGCGCTTTACGTTCCGCTCGAGGCGAAGCCAGGCAAGGAAGAGGCGGTCGCCGAATTTCTACGATCAGCCGTACCGCTGGTCAATGCCGAGCCCGGCACGATTTCCTGGTATGCGATACAGGAAGGGCCAAGTTCGTTTGCAATCTTTGACACGTTCGATGATGAGGACGGAAGGGAAGCCCACTTAAACGGCCAGGTCGCTGCGGCCCTAATGGCAAAGGCAGCGGAAGGGGACCTGTTTGCCAAGCCGCCACAGATACACAAGCTATCCATCATTGCTGATAAGCCGACATAAGCATTGCGCTGTGTTTGAGCTGAATAAGTGAGAATGGCGTCAGGGTGACCTGGCGCCCGCGACTGACGTGAACATATCGTCCAAGCCTTCTAGGCGTCTTCCGCCTGTCCGATTCGACGGTTCTGAATTTGAAGGCTCCGAGGTCCTGTGGGGCCGCGGCCGTCCTGGGACCGGCGTTAGCGTAATGCCTAGTTGAGAGTGTCGTGTGCTCTACACCGTGAGGGATAATCCGATGCGGATCGCTATCTTCGTGCCTGCGGACGTGCATTCGCTGGAACTTGCTGGGTTGATGGACGTATTCGCCGAAGCCAATGCTCGCGTCGATAGGCCGTTCTATGAGGTCACGATCGTCGCGGAAGGCGATAGCACGATCCGGTGTGCTTCGGGTCTCAGGGTCCAGCCTGACTGCGCTTTCGGAAATTACTCCGGCAGCCCAGACACGTTGCTTATGGCCGGGAGCGTCGGAGTACCTCAAAACCCGAGCAGGCAGGCTATCGACTGGCTGATCGCTATCGCCTCTCAAACGCGGCGCTACGGCTCCGTCTGCACAGGAGCATTCGTGCTCGGCAGTGCTGGTCTACTCAAAGGCCGCCGCGTTACTACGCATTGGCAGTTCGCGTCACTGCTTTCCGAGCGATTCCCCGACGCGCATGTGGAAGGCGACCGGGTTTTTCTCCGTGACGGTGCGATGATCACGTCGGCGGGATCTAGCGCGGCGATTGACCTCGGTCTTTCCCTCGTCGAGGAAGACCTCGGCCGGGAAGTGGCACTTTACGTCGCTCGCCGGCTCGTCGTGTTCCTTAAGCGACCCGGTGACCAATCACAGTTCAGCGTTCATCTGGCAGCGCAGGCGATCGACCGCAACCGTCTCCACGACGTCCAGCAATATGTCCTGAACCACCCAGCGGAGGACCTATCCGTTGCGGCCTTGGCCAAACTCGCGGCGATGAGCAGACGGAACTTTACCCGTGTTTTTTCTCTGGAGGTGGGGATATCTCCATCGGACTATGTCGACCTGACGCGTATCGACGTTGCGCGCTTCCTTTTGGAGGGGAGCCGGCTGCCGATCGCGTCGATCGCAGAAAGAAGTGGCTTTGGATCGGCGCGCGCGATGCGGCGCGCTTTCGTTTCGCATGTGGGCGTGACGCCGTCCGACTACCGGGACCGCTTCCGTACCTCCGGTGATGGAGCCAGACGCAGTTTGTCCGAAAACGGCTGACCGTTGTCCCGAAACCGCCTCGGCTGCGGGTTGCTCCGTCTGAGGTCGGCGTCCATGGTTCCTGCCATGCAAGACTTCGAAAATCCAAATCAACCAGGCCTCATGACGCGTATATCCGGCGAGGCTGACGAGCGGCATTCTAGCTCTGACGCAGTCCGGAAAATCCTACCGACGCTTGTTGAGGGATTGACGGAGGGTGTTGCAATCGGAAAACGTTCAGGGGCCAGTACGCCCTTATTTTACGTAAACAGGGCTTTCGAGGAATTGACGGGGTATACATGCGATGAACTGGTCGGAAAGGATTGCCGCTACCTGCAGGGTAACGAACGGGATCAGCTAGAGATCGTCCGTATCCGTGCAGCGATAGAGGCGGCGGAGCCAGTGGACGCCACGCTGCGCAACTATCGAAAGGACGGATCGCCGTTCTGGAATAGTCTCAGTCTACGTCCTGTCTGGGTGGACGAGGAGCTTTTCTACGTCGGCATACTTCGCGACGTCTCAGCGCTCGAACAGGCCAACAGTGCCCTGGATCGTATCGCCAACCTCGACGGCACGACGGGTTGCCTGAACCGTCAATCGTTTCTTCATGCAGCCGAGGCGCGTTTCTCGGCGCAATTTAGCGCGACGCTCCTGGTTGTGAAGCTTGACGTGATTGATTTCCACGACCTCAATACAGGATACGGTTTCGAAGTTGGGGATGCCCTCCTTTGTGAGACCGGACGCCGCCTGAGGGAATTGGGTGCTGCCCTTGTGGCCCGGATGGGTGCAAATGAATTCGCTTTAGTATTCGATCTTCCGGATGAAACGGGCGCGGACTCGACCGTGGCGTTGGTATCCGCCTCGCTTGCTGCAGACTTCGTGCTGACGGGAGCCAATGTCTCCCTGCGGTTCGCAATCGGCTATGCAATTGGCAAGACTGAGGGCAGCGCCATTTCGCTGATCCGGAACGCCGGGACCGCGCTGTGGGCAGCCAAGTCCGACCCTCTGGCTGGTCCTCGCCGGTTCGAGGACGCGGACGATGAGCGGGCGCGCCGCCGGTTGCGGATGACGCGCGAATTGAAAGTCGCGGTGGCAAACGATGAGTTCGTGTTTCACTTCCAGCCCCAGGTTGATCTCCTCACCGGTGAGTGGCTTGGCGCGGAAGCGCTGATCCGTTGGAACCATCCCCTGTTCGGCACTCAGCTTCCCGGCAGTTTCATCGAAACCGCGGAGCGGTCGGGCCTGCTGCTCGAACTGACCGAGCGAAGCCTTACGACTGTCTCTGCATTCGCCCATCAGATAAACGCGAACCGCCGCAAGGCACTGCGTTTTGCGGTGAACGTGTCGGCCGCCGAATTTCTGCGTCATGACATGGCGGAAATGCTGGAACGTGTCTTGCGTAACACCGGTGCCAACCCGGGGTGGCTGACCCTTGAGATCACCGAAAGCATGTTCCTCGGCGACACGCCCGGCGTGATGGACGCATTCCAACGTTTGCGACAGAGCGGCGTTGGGCTGTCAGTCGATGACTTCGGCACTGGCTATTCCAACCTGCGCTCTCTCGAAACCTTCCCGGTAACCGAGATCAAGATAGATCGCACCTTCGTCAGCGAACTCGCCACAAGACCTTCCAGAAGAGTAGTCGTCCAAGCCATCATAGACTTGGGACGAGCCCTCGGCTTGACGGTCGTCGCGGAAGGCGTAGAAACCGAGGCCCAACGCGCAATGCTTGCCGAGATGGGCTGTCCGGTTGGACAAGGCTATCTGTTCGGGCGCTCCGTCGATGCATCAACCTTTGCAGCCACCCTGGCATAATTGCGACTGGTGGTAATGCAGCTTCAGGGCGAGGAATGTGTAAGACTATGTCTTGCCAAAAAAGCTTGCGGGCGGAGCGACATTCCCCTCATCCCCTACGATCGCCGCGATGTAGGCAAGAGCGTTCTTCGTGCCGTTCGCCATATACGGCATTTCGATTGCGCCGAGGGCACCCGCGAAGTCCACAGGAATCTTCTTGATGTTCCTACTGACGAATACATAGGGAATGCCTTGCGATAGCAGATCTCGACCGACGTCAATACCCCTCGGACCGTCCTCAAGATGAATATCGACAAACGCAAAATCCGTGCGGTGTGCTTCTGTTAGACTGCGGGCTTGCTCGCGGCTCTGATCTAGCGGTTCAAGGCGGCCTAAACGCATCGCGTTCTCAGCCGATCAGTGCATTGACGGTAGGGCAACTTGGGGTCGGTAGAAAAATTTGCGGCCGATCTTGAATCGGAAAATCGTCAAAACCAAATCGTTTGCCGCCAGCCGCTGAGACAGGGTGGCTTCGGCGGGAGTGCTGCTTTTGGCATTCCCCTACCCATGTTGCTTCAAGGAGGATATGGCTATGGCAACATCTTACGACTATGCACCTCTCTACCGCTCGAGCGTTGGGTTCGACCGGATCTTCAATCTCCTGGAAAATGCGCAGCGCGCCCGTTCGACGAATGACTGGCCGCCCTATGATATCGTCAAGACAGGCGACGACTCATACCGCGTCTCTATCGCGGTGGCGGGCTTTGCCCAGGACGATCTCGACATCAGTTTCCAGTCCAATTTGCTGACCGTCACCGGCAAGAAGCAGGAAGCGCCAACAGATGGCTACCTGCATCGCGGCATCGCTAGTCGCCCGTTCGAGCACCGCTTCGAACTTGCCGACCATGTCCGGGTGAACGGAGCGGATCTCAGCAACGGTCTCCTGTCGATCGAGCTCGTCCGTGAGATCCCCGAGGCACTGAAGCCTCGAAAAATTTCGATCCAGAGCACGCCTGCGTTGACGTCGGCCGCTCCGGCGCAGATCGAAGCGCAGAAGGCGGCTTGATCTCTAAGTTCGTCCATCATCAGTCCAAGGGCGCCATCGCGATGGCGCCCGTCAACATTCCGGGTTGGGAAGGAGAGAGCGATGAAACCCGATATGTTCAGAAAACCTGTCACTATTCTTGTTGGCCTGGGCTTCCGCGCAGAAGTTTGTAACGTGATGGATGCCTACCGGCATCTTGTCGAGTGGCCGGTGTCGTTCAGGGACGCAACACATTCGGTTGCCCTGAAAGCATGCCAGGCGGCGATGCGCGGCGAGATTGAAGCGGAGACGGCGCGCGGCTTGTTTGCGGCCTTTGCCGACAAGCATAATCTGCTCGCCCCAGATGCCGATTCTATCTTCGCGTCTCACCGTCGCCAGGACAGAGGCCCACACATCCGGTGAGGCTGCGATGATACCCGACATGTTGCGCGAGATCGCCGGCAACGCGACGGCGATCGGACCATTGGCGCTGCTTCCGGGCCTTCGACTAGAGCGTCCAGGAGACGTATTGCGAGCGCGGGCATTGTCTATTGATGACAAGCGAACGATCCTGGCGGCATGGGCTTCGGATTTCCATGGAGCTGATTCGAACCCGTCATTCCTTCACATTCCAGGCACGCCGGAGCCGTTGACGACTGATGAGATCAGTGCCGCTCTCCGAGACCTAGATTGCACAAGCTGACCGGGCTGTTGCCTGACGCGAAAATGCCTCCGTTGCGGGTCCATGAGGTTTCGAATAGATGGACTAGTAAGATTATCGCCGTCGTCGAAGGTGCATTATGTCAGATATGGATTCGGCCCATTTGGAATGGACTGCGGAGGAGCTGAGACGCGCGGTCCGATCTGCGGGTGTCGCCTTGTGGACGTGGACATTCGACAAAGATACTTTTTTAATGGACGCGATGGCGTACCAGATGTGGGATGTCCCTCGCACAGACGTTTTGACCTTTGAAGACCTCTCCGCGAAGATTCATCCGGCGGACCGTGATCGGGTTCGGACCGCCTTTGCCGCCATGCGCGCCACCGACGGACCGTTCGAGATCGATTTTCGTATTTTGACGGAGGCCGAACATGTCCGTTGGGTTTCTGCTCGAGGGCAGGGGAACGGCGGCGACACTGAGGCCACCAAGATGACCGGGATCTTCCTCGATGTCACCGGTCGCAAGCAGGCCGAGGAAGGTCATGAACTTCTGGCCGGCGAAATGAGCCATCGCGTCAAGAACCTCCTGGCCCTCGCGTCAGGCCTGACGGCAATGACGTCGCGATCGACCGAAACGAAAGAGGAGATGGCTCGCCAACTGACCGAGCGACTGACCGCGCTTGGCCGTGCTCATGACCTTGTGCGACCTCTACCCAATGGCGAGGGGCGGGCAGCGCTCCTTGGAGACATATTTTCAGTCCTGTTGGCGCCGTATGATGATGCTGGCGCTTTTGCCGGAAGGATCCGTGTTGCTGTTCCCCGCATGGGCCTTGGAGAGAAATCAGCCACCGGTCTCGCGTTGGTCATTCATGAACTGGCGACGAATTCCCTGAAGTACGGTGCGCTCTCGACCGATGCGGGCCTTCTGGATGTCTCCGGTACCGCAGGTGATGGTGTAATTGACATTGTCTGGGCCGAACACGGCGGACCAGTCGATGATCCGGGTCAGCGTTCGGACGGTTTCGGGAGCAAACTTGTTCAGCGCACGATCGCTGGTCAACTGGGTGGTAACATCGCCTATGATTGGACCGACGGCGGCGTTGTTATCAAAATCCGGATGAGCGAAGAGGCACTGGCATCCTAAATCGGGGTCGTCTCAAGTCTGCGATGTCCACGGAAACGAACCGACTGACGGGACAAGCTTGCCCAATGTCGAGAAATCAGACCGCGGACGCTCGTCGTCGGCGACTAGCTTATCTCCGCCAGAGCAATCCTCGTTCAAACTCGCAGTCGCTCAAAGAGACATCAGGCTGCGGATCGTTCCCACCACAGTCGCATGGTCGTATGGCTTCGCGAGAAATGGTATGTCGTCGGCCAAACCCCCTTGAGGATTTACTCGCCCCGAAGTGACGATGATCTTGATCGGCGGCCAGCGATCGCGCACGAAAGCCGCAAGCTTCATGCCATCCATGGTTCCCGGCATCTCGATGTCGGTGAAAACGACCGCGATTTCGGGATGATGTTCGATCAACTTGATGGCTTCGTCGGCATCGCTGGCAGAGAACACGACGAAACCCTGATCCTCGAGTTCGTCAGCAATCGCTAAGCGTATGAGCGCCTCGTCTTCGACAACCAATACAGGCACAGGGAATGATCGCACGATGCCAAATCTCCAAAAGAGGATAGCAGCTCTGCTTCAAGCCCTCGAACTGAGCGTCCGATCTTGTACAATTGGTGTCGTTCCGAACATGTTCCACTACGGCTCTGAAATTGTCCCTGACAGGTGGGTCTTTCGCCATTGAAAGCAGCTCCTGTTGGAAAACATCGTTCGAAAGGGCCTTTGCGGACGATCTTCAGCTCGGTGTGGGGCTGAGGATGGTCGTGGGCCGGCCGAGATAAGCTAGAGAAGTCTGTCTTTGAACTTGGACGATATTCGGTATTGGCCTGTTCATTCAACGAGTTCCACCTCTCACCCCCATCGTATTATTCTCGGGGCGGATCTCGGTTTCGGTTGATATAGACGCCGTTTGACGCTTGAGCGCAGAGCGTTGCGGAGATCCTTGTCCACCATCGACAGGTCGAACCACTCGGGATCAAAATAGCCGCCGCACCAGCGGATGGTTTCGGCATATTCGGGGTCTTCCTTGTCGGCGATGATCTCCAGGAACTGCTCATAACCGGAGACGCCACCAACATCTTCAGGCGGTCGCGACCTTGCGGCGGCGAAGCAGCTTCCCTGTTTGGGCGTCGCAGCGAGCGTCTGGAACTCCTCGACTACGATGGTATGCCGCCAGCCGTCTCTGAAATTATATTGGTAGCTGAAGATGGAGCCCTGTTCGAAGTCCAGCAAACGAACCTCTTCCTGATTGGAGACACGAGGATCGTGGTCGGTTGCTTCCTCTGTCAGGATCTCGACATCGCCATAGCGCAGACCACCAATTCGGAATTCATAGAGATGATAGTTCCACCAGTTGAAAGCGGCCTGAATTCCGAGATGCAGGTGCTGAAGGTTCCAACGGATGGGCAGGACTAACCGACGCCAGACTTCCGGCTGGATCTCGTCGATAGAAACTCTGATCTGCACGGCGTTTGCGGGCTTGAACATGGCAGGAATGAACACGGTTGGAAAAAGACGGGATTCCCCATTCGCGAAAACCTTTGTCTGTTCCCGAAATGAAAAAGGGTCAAAACCTGCTGAAACTCAATACGCCGGTCCCTTCGTCTTTCAAGTATGAGCAGCGCCCGACCTACACCGTCAGAAAATCGGACAGCATGCTATAGGAGGGCAATGTCTTGTTGGTGAGAATCCCCTTGCGGAGAATGATGCGATCGGCGTGTGGGCGGGCGATGACCTGATCGAGACTCCAGGCCTCTAGGATCATCAGGTCCGCCGGGCGCCCCACGCTGATCGTGCCGGCGTCAATGCCCATGATGCGGGCCGGTGCGGGGCCGGCAAGCGCGGCTGCATCCGCGTAAGGGTGGTCGAGATGAAGGATACGTAGCGCCTGCCGCCAGGTATCCAGCATGTCATGGTCGCCATAGGCAAAGAAGGGATCACGACAATTATCTCCGGCCGCAGCCACCGGAATGCTCGCCGCCCGCAGTTCCTGTACCGGCGTGACCCCGCGCCAGCGCGGGGTGCGACCGTCTTTGCGGTCCTGAAGATACATGTTGACGGTTGGCAGCGTGATGATCGAAATGCCGGCATCCGCGATCAGCGCGATCGTATCGCGTAGTTCCTGCTCGCCCAGAAGCGCAAGCGAGCAGCAGTGGCCGCAGGTTACGCGCCCCTCGTAGTCATGGCGGATGGCGGCTCGCGCCACATGCGGCAAAGCATCGGCTTGCGCGGCCTCATCGACATGCAGGTCGACATTCAGTTCCCGCTCCTTCGCCAGCAAGAACAGCCGATCAAGCAGCAGGTCGATATCGTCGAGGCCTGCCCCGTGCGTTCCGCCGGAGGCACGGGTGACGCCACCCAGCAGTCCGCCGTGGTCGGCAACGATATCGGCAAGACGCGCGCCATAATCGTCGCTGTAGGCATCAAGTGGCACGAGGCCGGCGGCTTGCAGGGTGATGCGGCCTTTCCAGCGCTCGCGCACCTCTGCAAAAGCGTTCCAGGTGATTTCCGCCTGTCCCTCGTGGCTGTCGAGATGGGTGCGGATGGCTGCAACGCCGTGGGCGTCAGCCGTGGCAAGGCCGAATTCCATCCGCCGCAGAAGGTCATCGGTGTCCCAGTGGGCGAGACGGTCCGCCGTGGTTGCCGCGCGCGCGCCAGGATGCGTTCCTCCGGAATCGGGCGCTCGGCCCAAGGTGTGGCCCTTGTCGAGATGGGCATGCGCGTCAATCAGCAGCGGCCAGACGTGGCGGCCGTCGAGTGCGACTGTATCTTCATCACTGTCGACAAAGGTGGGCATTATGGCCGCAATCCTGCCGTTCTCGATCAGCATGTCGACGAGTGCCGAGCCGTCCCGGTCCACCTCGGCAAAATCAGGCACGTCATCGGCAAGCAGGGCGACCGGCACGCGCGCTTTTGCCAGACGAAGGCGCTCGGGTCTCGCCAAACGGGCGGCAAGGCTGGGAAACAGGGAAATATCGTTCATGGCGGGTCTCTATCGGGTGGGTGCTGGGCAGTCAGCTCTCGTCGAACGAGGCAAGCAGACGCTCCTGCGCAAATTGCATGAAATGGCTGCCGGCAGGCGAGAGCGAGCCGCGGGCGCGGTGGAGGATATTGAGCCGTTGCAACGAGCCGGTTCCGGTCAGCGGGATGAAAACCAGTTCGCCGGTCGCAGTCTCGCGATCCACATCGAGTCTGTTGAGGAACGTGATGTGAGGCGCTGTCCGGGCAAGGCGTTTCATCAGTTCCATCGAATTGGTCTCTACAACGGGAACGAGGGTGGCCCGCGCCGGGGCTGTCGCCTCGACGACCTCGCGTAGCGACAATGATCGATCCGCCAGAACCAGCGGATAGAGCAGGCAATCGGACATGCGCACGGTGCTGCGGATTGCGAGCGGATGGGTGGGAGCGACGACCGCGCCCAGCGCGTGACGGAATTCCGCGGCGCGTTGCAGCCGGGTATCGTCGGGCAGGTTGTAGGCGATGGCGAGATCGGCCTGGCCGAGCGCCACCATCTCTGCGACAGTCGTCCGGTCGCCCACCATGATCCGCAGGCTGACCTGCGGATGTTTTTCACGATAGGCCGCAACGATCTCGGCGATCCGGCCGGCAGCAAGTGTCGCCATCGTCGCAATCACCACCTCGCCGCGATTCAATCCCTTGAGCGACTGGATTTGCGCACGCATTCGCTGATGAGCCTGCAGGGTTTCGCGAATATGCTGGATGAGGATTTCACCGGAGCTGGTCAGTTTCAATCCGCGTGGCAGACGCTCGAAAATCGGCGCTTGCAGCTCTTCTTCAAGTTCCAGGATATAGCGGTTCACCGCAGAGGCGGCGACATGTAATGTCTTCGCCGCCTTGCGGATGGAGCCCTGTCGGGCAACCTCGTCGATATAGCGCAGCGCGCGTCCATGAAGCATGATGGGTCCGTTGCCTGACGGGAATCGGATTGACTGTTCCACGAAGTCACCGCAACGGACCATCTTCAACGTCACTTCTTGGCGAAATTGGCGTTGATGCGGCGGGTCAGGTACTCGCCGGCGGTGATCGGCTCGTATTTACCGAGCGGACCCTGCATGACCGCATCGCGGTTTGCCTGGCAGAAGAAAGGCAGCGACAGGCGCCGCCCCATGTATTCGCCCTCGCGCGGCATGCGTACCCGATGCAACGTCGATTGCAGCTGATCGTCCGACCAGCGCATCAGCATGTCGCCGATGTTGCAGGTGATGTAACCCTTGCGCGGCGGAACGTCGGTCCATTGCTTCAGTTCCGCATCCTTGCCCGGGCATACCTGCAGCCCGCCTTCGCCTTCCTTCTGGTGAAGGATCGTCAGGCAATCGAAGTCCGAATGCGCACCGGCTCGCCAGGACTGGAAATCTTCCGGTTTGGCGTCTTCCATCGACATGTAGTGGATCAGCCGCAATGTCGACTGGTATTCTTCCGATGACGGATCATGTGCCTTGGTGAAGAAATCCTCGGCAAAGTCCATCTTCAGCGCAAAGCAGGAGAGGATGCGCATACCCAGCTCCCAGTTCTGTCTCTCGAAACGGAGCATCTTTTCTCGAAAGCCTGGAAGATCTTCTTCGCTCGGCCAGAGATTGAGGCGGATCATATCTGGACGGGTGAGCTGGAAGCTCTCCTTGTTGTCCGGTGTGCCGGTTGAGGGACGAACCTGCGCCTTGAATTCCCAGCCGGCATTGATGCCCTTCGGCATCGGGGTTTTTGCCTTCACCTCCGCCGGCAGTTCAAAGAACGTCCATGCCGTGTCGAAGGCCGCGTCGATGTCTTCCTGAGCGATGCCGTGGTTGTATACCTGGAAGAAGCCGATATCGATCGAGGCCTGCCAGAGTGCATCGGCGATCTCATGCTTGCGGTTATCGAAGTCGGAAAGGTCGATGACGGGGATTTCCCGATCAACGGTCGTGCCCATGCCGCCGATGGTTGCTTCCTTGGCGAGTTCTGCAAGTGTGTCGGTCTGGATATTCATACCATTCTCCTTAGGTGAATGCCGGCGAGCCGGCGGTTGAGGAGCAATGTCCGGGCAGGGCCCGACTGCTTCTACTCCGGATGGGTTCAGCTGCTCTTCGGCAGGCTCCAGGGAAAGAAAAGCTTCTGCGTCAGCACTACGGCCTGAAACAGCAGCAGCGACATGGTGGCCAGCACCAACAGACCGGCCCAGGCCTGCGGCAGCTTGAACAGCGAGGTCGAAAGCTGGATGAAGTAACCGACGCCCACTTCCGAGGCGCAGAATTCCGCGACGACGGCACCTATGACGGCGAGCGTGATCGAGATTTTCAAGGCCGAGAAGATGTAAGGCACCGCAAAGGGCAGGCGAATCTGGGTGATTTCGCGAAAGCCCGAGGCGCGCAGGCTTCGCGATAGTTCAATCAGCTCCGGCGGCGTCGCCGCAAGGCCCGTTGCGGTTGAGACGACAAGCGGAAAGAAGGTGATGAGACAGGTGATGACGATGCGTGGTGCATCGCCGGCCCCGAGCACCACGATGATGATCGGCGCGATCGCCACCACTGGCGTCGATTGCACGACGACGAGCAGCGGATAGAGCGTTCGCGACAGGAACGGCGAGCGCATCATGACGACCGCGAGCGGAATGGCGATGACGATGGACATCGCGTAGCCGATCAGCGCCACCCGCAGCGTTGCGACGATGTGGCCCATCCAGCGTTCGAGGCCAATAGAAGAGAACGAGCCGAGGATCGCACTCGGTGGTGGAAGTAGATAGGTGGGGATCGACAGGAGCCGCGCCGCCGCTTCCCACAGAAGCACGGCGCCGATCAGAGTCGCAGCGGTCATGATGCCCGGCCACGCGAGCACCTGCTTGAGTAAAGCAAATGGTGATGTGCGGGTCTGCATGACCTCAAGCCGCGTGGCGGGTGAGGAGGAGATCGCGGAGGTGGTTGGAGAGGTCATGGATCGCCTTGTCCTTTGTAGTTTCAGGGCCACGCGGCCGGCCCACGGGAACGGTAACTTCGGTCAGGATCGAACCCGGTCTGCCGGTCATCACCAATACCCGGTCGGACAGTAGGGCAGCCTCGCTGACCGAATGCGTGATGAAGACCACGGTCTTCGGGCGCTCGGAAAAGATACGCAGAAGGTCGAAGCCCATCACCTCGCGCGTCAGCGCATCCAGGGCTGAGAAGGGTTCGTCCATGAGCAGGATATCTGGATCCATCAGCAGTGCGCGGGCGATACCGACGCGCTGCTGCATGCCGCCAGACAACTCGTCCGGCAGGCGTTTCTCGAAGCCGGAGAGCCCGACCATCTTCAGGAGTTCACCCGCGCGCTCGCGCTCCTGTGCGGTGACCCGGCCGGTCTTGTGGCGGGCGGGAAACACGACATTGTCTTCGACGGTGGCCCAGGGAAGCAGCGTCGGTTTCTGAAAAACGATGCCGATATCGTCACGCGGAGCCTCTACCGGCAGCCCGAAAACCTCCACCGAGCCAGATGTCGGCTTCAGCAGGCCGGCGATCATGCGCAGCAAGGTCGATTTCCCACACCCTGAAGGACCGAGGATCGAGACGAACTCATGCCGTGCCACATCGAAACTGACGTCGCGCAGAGCTTCAGTGCGTCCGGATCGGGTCTCGAAAACCTGTCCCAGCCTCTCGAAGCGAATAGCGGGCATCGCCATGAAGGTTACTCCGATACCATGAAGGTGCGGTTGATCATGGTTTCCGGATCGAGCTTGGCCGGGTCAATGTTCTGCGCTTGGGAAACACGGCGCCAGGTTTCGGCGAGGCGAGCGGTTTCGAAGACACCAAGGCCGTCCTTGTTCGTCACTTCGTTGAAGATCAGCGGCAGCATATCCTTGAGAGAACCCTGGACATCTTCCGAACCGAGTTCCGGCACGAGGGCGGTAACGGCCGCCGCAGCCTTCTCCGGGTTGCTTCTGGCAAACTCGACGGATTTCCTGTAGGCCGCGACGAAGCGCGCGGCGACCTGCGGGCGCTTGGCCAGGAAATCGTCGCTGGCGATCAGCGAGGCGGAATAGAGCTCAAGTCCGGCTGCGGACCAAGGCAGGGCGACGATCTCCTTGCCGGCTTCCTTGCCCTGATTGTTGTAGCGTGTCAGGTCCGTCATCCAGGCGATGATGCCGTCGGCATTGCCCGCCATCAACATCGGGCCGAGTGCGCCGGGATCGGCCTGGATGAGCTTGATGTCCGCCATGTCGATACCGGCATCCTTGAGGACCAGCGGCAGATAGACGTTAGACGAAGTAAAGGGTGAAGTCGCGATCGTCTTGCCCTTGACGTCGGCGACGCTTGCGATCGAACCATCCTTGGCGACGTAGAAGGCATGCGGACCCTTGTTGAATAACGACATGACGGCGGTCACCTTCACGCCCTCATTGGCGCGGGCGGCCATCAGGGCGCCGATATCCGAAACGCCGATGTCGGAGGACGCTGCGGCAAGGCGCGAGATGGCGTCGGTCGAGCCGCGACCGGAAGCGATCTCGACTTCAAGGCCGGCATCCGAGCAGAAGCCTTCTTGGAGACAGACATAGATCGGCGCCTTGTCGCCGCCCGGCAACCAGTCAAGCTGAAAGATCACCTTGTCAGCGGCGGATGCCGCGCCGGCGGCAAGGGTGGCGGCAAGTGCATATGAGGCAAGCTTGGTGCGGCACATAGGTCGACCTTTCACAACTAGTGTTCGGTTTTTAAGGACGGATAGGGAGCGGTGATGCGGTCCGGATGGAATCCATCCGCAAGGAGTCTGGCAATGGCGCAATTGCGTTTGTCAGAACGCTCGCTGCTCAGGCATGCAAAACACCGATGCGCATGAAGATGATAAGCTCCATCGTCGATCTCTGCAGAATTTGGGATAAGGTTACTGACTTTACACGGCATTTAGACATCTCCCCGACAGATTTACCCGTCGAGCAATGTCCAGAACCGAGGCTCAGACCGCTTCTACTCGCAGGTCATTTGTCTCACGAGGAAGCCGACTTTAGCAAGAGCTTCGATGAAATCTTATGCTTGCAAAAAATTTAGGCAAAGCATGTTTTTGCCTGACGGAACATTGATCGACGATTTCGTAAGATTTTGAATTCAAGAAGAAATTCTTATTGAGAGGAGTTCCGCAGTTGCCCAAGAAATTCGCGTCCTAATAATTAGAACGAATAGAGCGGAAATCTCTTCTTGGCGGTTGTCGAAATTGGCCGCTCCTTGCGGTGACATAATGCCGGGTTGGTCAGTTGGCCCAAGAGCATGGATTTAGGGTTATAAATTGGTGTTTGAAGGTCCGGGTTGGTTCGAGAGCTGGCCCCGTACATGCCTCTTTCGAATCCATAGCTCGCAGTGCAATCAGTGGCAAAGCAGTTCTCGCTGGATCAGTGGATCTAATCACTGAAACTCTGGCGATGTTTGCAGCATCGCCAGCCTAATTGTCTTCAAGCTGCTTCCCACACCTGGTTCAGTATTTTTGCCGCAAGTGCTGCCTTGTCTTGTGGAAGGAAACGCCCGTAATGCTGCTGAACCATCTCCGGCGTATCCTGAATGGCGTAGCTCGCCTGCTCATATGAGCCGGTGAGTTTCAGAATATGCGTCGCCAACACGTCCCGAACATTGTGCGGGCCGTGTGGCAGCAAGCCACTGATTGCTCCGCGACCGGTGTACTGGTTATAGATGCCGTAGCGTTGGATGATGAGACGCCAAGCTTCATAGAATGTTGTCTGATTATAGGCCGCGTCAGCGCTCGATAACTTGACTGTCTTGACGAAGAACGTGCCCGGATCAGCTGCATGGCCGAGCAGAACCTTTCGATGACGTTCGATGTAGGCATTGATGTAGTAATAGAGGTCCAGCAGGTCAGGCAGGATCAGCCTGAATGGCTTCGATCCGAAGAACGACGAGTTAGCATTTTTAAATGCGACCGATGGGATCAGCACCTCCCAGCCATTCTCTCTGTCGCTCCACCGAATTTCTCCTCGCCGCATTTCTTCCAGACGCCTTTCAGAAGTTGGGAAGTGGCCGTGTGGGCAAAACAGCAGTTGCCGCAGGTTCTTTTGCCGCAGGCCGAGATGAAGCCCTAGCCGTAGCATGAGAAACGAGCGTACAGATTCTGCAGCAGCTCTTGGGTAGCGGTCTTTATCGGGCATACGGAGAAGGATTTCATCTGTGATCTTGCGATATTCGGCAAGAGGGCTCGGTGCCTCCAGCACGCACATGATCGGCTCGAACGGGTCTCTGTGAACCCGCATTACTCGCTGGATTTCCCTGATGCGGTTTCGTGCGTGGGAATGAAATGCATCGCAGCAAGCGTGCCAATCACGCCGGGCGAAGGTAATCTCCTCTTTCGTAACCAGGCCATTCACCGGTACTACGCGCTCAATTAGTTCGGGATGCTGCCTGATCCAACCTGTTTCCTCCCGGGTAAGCGATAGTGAGATGCTGAGCATGTCCGCTTCCCAAGCTGTGTAGAAGCCGCGTCGCCGCTCACGCCATTGTAGATACCAATCCCATACGCCTGGAAAAACCAGAAGGCCGAAGGTCAATGCGCTGAGCGGCACACCTCTGCCCGCGACTTCGCCTTCCGGTGATGCAGCGAGAGCGCCAAACATCAACCCAAGATGTTCGAGCTTCTGAGATGCCGTCTCTTCACCCCATACTCCATTGCGTTTGAAGCCGACGGCAGTCAGGGTCGCGGTCTTGAACGACATCAGATTGGCCATTTCGAGCGCGAGTTGGGCAGGTGCGTCGATTACCCCTGAAAGCATATCGGGATCTTCGATCTCATCTTTACACTCTTCGACCACCTTACGGGGCGAAGTCATTGGCCTGGGAGAACCTCCATACGTCACGCCAGGAAAGCGGATCGCATAACGTTGCTTGGTCGCCAGCGCCTGATAACGACGATAGTCCGTCGCCCCGGTTAAGATAACCCGCCTTACCCATTCAAGAATTTCGGCACGCTTTTCCTCCGGCAATGAATTGAAATCATCCGGCAGATGCCACGCCAGACGTCGACGCTCTGCAGGAGATACATCGTCACCGACATCATATCCGACCCCCGCACGGGACTGATGCGGAAGCTTTTCCTTGAAATAACCGAGTGGCAAACGGTATCGACGCTCTATTCGATTGAGAATGTCCAGGTTTGCCACGCTGCGTGGCACCTTCGTTCCCCTCAGCCAGCTCAACAACGTCGTGGCTTCGAGAGCGTCATCATCTCGAAATATGGCGCGATGCAAATGGTAATAGCTCTCGCCGAAACGGTCCATATGGAATTGGAGAGCCGCCTGAAAAGACACCGGTTCGTCGTAGGTCTCGAAAAGCGGTTCTGGGAACTCTTCGATTGGTTTAGGTTTGGGACCAGGTTTCAGGTGTTGGCTGGTTTTCGCCTTCATAGGGGCGCGTTTGCTTGAGAGACTTTCTGCGCGGCTGCGTGTCTTTGTTGATTTGCCTGTGGCCGAGGTGGTTCTATGTCTGGAACCCGGTTCGGTCAGCCAACGTGAGATCGCATCGAAACCGTATTGGGCAACTCTCCTGAGTTCCGCTGATGTTTGCTCAAGACCGCATGCGCACGCGATTTCTTCCCAGTTGACGTGTCTGCCCAGCATTGGAGGAGGCATCCGGTCGTCAATGAGACCGGTCATGTATTCTGAAAGTGCGCGAAATTGTATTGCGTCTGTGAGCGGTGCCAACTTCATGTCGCAGAAGCTGGAAATCTTGCGCCGAAAGACGATTGCCGATTGATCTATGCTCATTCAGGTTTCCCTTGCAGATTACAGCCCAGCCCGGGGGCGGCTTGCTAAGGGAATGAGGTTAACGAGGCATTAATACGCTGATTGAGTTGATGCGACTATGCCCGAAGAGGTGTGTTTTGCTTTCCGGACGAAGCGAAACCGCGAATTCTAACGCCTCCTGATTAAGCTCCTCTGGACAATTGGTTCACCGGAAAATCCACAATCAGCTCATAGGCTGTGCTGCGGCCTCCAGCGTCTCCTTTTCTTAGGATGCCTTTCTCCAACAGGTCTGCAATGTCGCGGGACGCCGTATCTTGAGATGCGTTCGTCAGCTTCGCCCACTTCGTCGATGTGAGCTTGCCTTCGAAGTTGCCCTCTAGTAACCTGTTGAGGACCTTGGCTTGTCGCGGGTTAAGATCATGCGCAGCATGCTTTTGCCAAAAGTCATTTTTTAGCATGACGTTGTCAAGAGTTGCCAGCGCGCCTTCAACAGCGTTGCCCAAACGATCCAAGAACCACTCAACCCAGCTAGTTATGTCGAGAGATTCATGGCTGGTGATAAATTGCAGGGCTTCGTAATAGCCAGTGCGCGACTTCTCGATAGCAGCCGACATAGAGTAAAGTCTCTGTGCCCCACCACCACTCCGTGCAAGTGTCATGTCGGCGATTGCACGGGTGATGCGACCGTTGCCATCCCCGAAAGGATGGATGGCTACGAACCAAAGGTGGGCGACAGCCGCTTTTACGAGAGGATCGAGATCATGCGTTTCGTTGAACCATTCGAGGAAGGTCGACATCTCACGCTCTAAGCGATCTGCCGGCGGCGCGACATAGTGAACTTTCTCGTATCCGAACGCGCCTGACACGATTTCCATACGACCGCCTGAGTCGTCACGCCACTCTCCGACACGCAGCTTGTGACCCCATTCGTTTCGTCCGGTCGGAAACAGTGCTGCATGCCATTGAAATAGTCGCTCTGCTGTTAGGGGGTGTGAGCAATTGATTGTGGCGTCGAGAGTGATATGGACAATACCCTCAACAGAGCGGCTTGGGGTCACGAAGCCATCGATGTCGATACCAAGCCGTCGGGCTAACGATGACCGGACCTGCTGTTCATCCAAACGCTCCCCTTCGATCGCCGACGATTTGACGACGTCGTCTGTCAGCGCCTGTAGAAACGCTGCCTCGCGTGTGCGAAACCCAAGGCTCTCGACGCGGCCGATGAGGCGCCCCTGATCGAGGCGTACGGCTGAAATCCTCGATGCCAAGCGCTCGAGCTTCCATTGGAACTTCGGCCATTGAGAGGATTGCCAGATATACACCATAGTTCAGAGTACGCTCCGGATGCGTAGAATAGCAAGCTTAATCTCCGCAATTATGCGGATTTTATCGCGCTTAATCTCCGCACGGCGCTTCGATCAGTGATGCTTGCTGGCGCGATGAGATGAAGAGACTGGTCGATCTTATTCAAGTCGTGCCAAGAAACTGCTTTGGTGAGACAATTTCTCAGCCGGGAAAAATGATTAGCAGGGTCGCTGGTTCATATCCTTTCAAGGCGAGGACTTCAGACACATGCTGATCACCACGCTCGTCACGCCGCAATATCCGCGACGTTGCTCCCATTTGTTCTTAGCATCGCTTCACGGATCTGCTGCCGCAACCAGGCGCAACCGAGATCGCTGTCCATCTGAAGCGGCCACACCATGGATACGGGTGGAAAAGACAGCGCGAGTGGCACCGGGCTTACATCAAGTCCCAGCAGCGGTCCGTAACGAAGTGCAATGCGCGACGATACGGTTGCAATTACGGCAGATGAACGCGCCGTCGCCAATATCGACATGAAATCCGGAGCCGCCGCCACTACGTCCAGTTCTGCCCCCGCATGCTCCAGCGCATCCTTGACGCAGCCATGCAGACTGTCAGTCTGCGAAATCACGGCGTGCTGTGCCGCCATATAGGCATCGAGGCTTACGGGACTGGAGAGCTTTAGCAGTTGCGGATTGAAACAGCACAATACGCTGGACTGATAAAGCGGCTCGCAATGGTGTCGTGAATCCGGGAGATAGCTGCATCCCACAGACAGGTCGACGACGCCTGAATCCAGCATCGCCTCGATCTCCAGTGCATCGCCGCCGCGAGCCAGAATACGAATGCCCGGCGCGATATCGCGCAACCGAGCGGTCAGGTCAGGCAGCAACAATAGTTCCACCTCGCTGGACAGCCCCAGCCTGAATGTACGTCGCTCGGTGGCCGGATCGAATGCGTCTGCCATCAACACGGCGGCCTGTGCCTGTCGCAGAGCCTGCCGCACCGGGCCGGATAAATTCAGCGCCCGTGCCGTGGGCTTCATCACCTGTCCTACGCGGATGAACAGCTCGTCCTGAAACAGCGTGCGCAAGGTCGAGATGTTGTGGCTCATGGCAGGCTGCTGGATCTTCAAGCGCTGCGCTGCCCGGGTCACACTCATCTCCTCCATCATCGCATCGAAGGCAACGAGAAGATTGAGGTCGAAGGAACGAAGATTGAAATGATCGATGACTTGCATGAGCTATATCGATTTGATTGCTGACGGGAGCATCCTTAGCTGATGGGCAGGAACTTGCAAGCCGTTCCGCACCATCACGTAAGGAGCAAATCCATGCCATCTCGTCGTTCCATTCTCAAAAGCGCTCTGACTGGCTTCGTCGCAGCGCCCTTTGTCGCGCCATCAATCGTCTTCGCCAAGGCACCTTTTGCCGCTGTTCAAGCACCGGGTTTCTACCGGCTGAAGATCGGCTCCGTAGAGGTCACAGCCCTGTCGGACGGCACCGTTGCCCTGCCGCTCGCCAAGCTCTACACCAACACTAGCGAAGAACACGCGCAGGGCGCTTTGAATGATGCCTTTCTGCCGGAAATCGTACCAACTTCCGTCAACGCATTCCTGGTCAACACCGGCGAAAGACTGGTGCTCGTCGACGCAGGCACCGGTACCTATTTGGGCCCGTCGCTCGGCAAACTCGTGTCCAACATTGAGGCTTCCGGCTACAAGGTAGGTGATATTGACGATGTCATCCTCACTCATATCCATACCGATCATTCCGGTGGGCTGATGAGCAATGGCAAACGCGCGTTTCCGAACGCCACATTACGGGTCAATGAGCGGGAGGCGAAATTCTGGCTGAGCCCGGAAAACGCTAAAGCGGCGACGGACATCGTCAAACAGCATTTTGGCGAGGCAGACCAGTGCGTGACGCCTTACGTACAAGCTGGAAAATTTGAAACCTTCGGAGATAACCGCGCACCCGTTCCTGGTCTGGGCTCGATTCTCTATGCGGGACATACGCCGGGTCACAGCGCCATTACGCTGGAAAGCGAAGGCCAGAAGATCGTCTTCTGGGGCGACATCACCCATGGCGATATCCTGCAATTCGATGAGCCCGGCATCGCCATAGAATTCGATATCGATCAGAAGGCCGCCGTTGCTGCCCGCGACGTCGCCTTCAGGCAGGCTGTGGAAGGCAAATATCTTGTGGCAGGCGCGCATATTGCGTTCCCCGGAATCGGCCACGTGCGTACAGACAGCACCAATTATGACTGGCTCCCGGTCAACTACTCCTAGGATAAGCACTTACCGTTGGATAAAGCGATGGCTCGACGAGGCTCGAAATAGCCTCGTCTTCCGCAGCGACAAAGGTCGGAAGCGGGGTCGAGTAACCTTTCCAAGAGCACGGACGGGCTGACGGTGGTGAACATCGAGGCGATCTCCGATGCCGGTGACGTCAAGATCTTCTTTTCCGATCCGCTTTTTTTGGAGAGTTCCACAAGCTCGACACCGTCTCATCCAGCGAGTTTCACACCCTTACCGTGGGCGAACTGGTGCTGCCGAAGGCTTCCTGCCAAGCGGTCTCGTCTCGCAGCTCGGAGTCTCGCTCGACGTGAGCGAGGCAATGGCCGGCCAACGGATCAGCATCTATGCTTGGGATCGCTGCTCGCGGCGATCCCAATTACGTCGCGGCACGAAGCTGGCGCAGGCGACCGCCGATGTAGCGACGTTGATTGCGTCAGCGAGCGGGATTAGGGGCTGATATCGCGCCAGCGGATTACCATTGGTCGATATCGCTTTGCTTGCCTGCGCGACCGGGTCGGCGATGTGCATAGAGCGCCAACCCATCGGATGGAGCTTTCACCCCATCAGAGCAGCCTGTTGTGGCGGCAGCATCACGTGTCCGCCGGGGGACATTTCGATCCGGCTGAACCTGCCGATGCCAACGAGTAAGCCACGATCGTAGCCGTAAGCTCAGGCGAGCAACAACCGGACGCGTGCACCGTAAAATCAACAACCGCATTCGCTTCGGTGCCTTCCAAGAGCGTCGGACAAGCGCGTGGTGATTGTTTTTATCACCGCCAAAGCCACCAGGCACGGCGCTGCCTAGCGTCGGTCCTTTAAATTTACGATGCTCGAGAACGAGTGAGCGCCAAATAGCTGCCTCTGCTACGGTCGTGCCAGATACCCTCGACAGCCTTGTACTCGCAGGGCACGAAGAGAATCTCTCCGATCGTGAAAACAACCATTAATGCTGCCAGTCCCCAGAAGCCGACGGAACTGAGAAAGCCGAGTTCGCGAGAAGCAAGCAGTAGCCGACTATGAGGCCGCGGATTGCGGCTGTGCGCTCGATGAACTGGCGCGCCAACGGGTTCCCGATCAAGACAATCGCGCCATTGATCAAAACGAGGCATAAATTTTCATGTCTCCAGCGACATGGCTGCTAAGGTACGGAGCGAGCGTCGTTGACCGCTGGTCGGCATGGAGATGGAACCGTGCCAGTTGACCAGCCTCTCGTCGTCATTTGCAAATCGTGCTCGGAACGCTGAGTCTCGGCTGCCGACACCGTCGTGCGCAAACTTGGCCCCAGACGTTTTGGATCTGTCGGCTTTCCGCAATATCGGTACCGTTGAGCACGGAATATCTTGAGAACGCGGCGGCGTCGCTTGCGCTCACCAATACGACCGGAACGCCCAGTGCTTTCAGTCTCAGGTCGTCGACAGTCACCTTTCCCCGACCGAGATTAAAGTCGAGAACGGCGACCTCACCCGGACAGTGCGTCCCGCCTTCCAGAAATGATACTTGCTCACCCCCGGAGCTACTGCATGGTCGGGCTGGCGAGACAGCTCAGCGCATCGACAACGACAACTCTGGTGAAGTTGACGGGCGCGTGATCGATCAAGCCCTGAATGGCGCCAGTTTGATTGCGGCTGCCAGGGCGGCATACGCCGCCCGGCCCGATGCGGTGATTTCGGTGGAAAGAAGCCCGTTTTCGCACAGTCGGCCGTCGTCCCATCCTGGGTGATTGACGATCGGATAAAGGCACACACCCTCAAGTGGAACGCCGTACTGCATGGCAATCTGCACTTCGGCGCAGACATATTCAAACCAAGATGCCCTTCGTCCTCCCTCCGTACCGGTTTCAGCGATTAGCATGGGCTTGCCATAACGCGAATAGGTCTCGATGAGAATTTTACTTAGCGGCTTGTATAGGGGATGGCCGATATCGACCGGCGGCCCGCCGTGGATCCACTGGTTATTGAAGTAGTAGTTGACGCCGACGATATCGAGATAACGCTCATCGCCGCCGATCTGCGGCCACATCCGGCCGGAGATCAAGTCCCAGCCCTGAAATTGGGACTGGCGGTGCCCTTCCGCTATGCCGGCCTCCCAGGGGCGCGATGGATCGGTGATGACGTTGATGACAGGATCACAATGGACAAATCGGGCGCTGGTATCGACGGAAAGGATTGCTTCCATGGCGCTAATCGCGGCTCGTGCCAGCTGCACTTTCAGTTCGAAGCCACGACCGCGGCTAAACGGGTTTAGATATCCCGCATCGCCTCCGCCCCAGGCAAAAAACGAAATTTCGTTGACAGGACAATAGAATGGAACGTCGTCGCTTTCCTCACTAACCACACGGGCGCAAGCTGCCGCATAGCGTGCAAATCGATCAACGAACCGCGGCGACCAGATGTCCAGATCGTCGGGCCAGCCATAATGCAGCAGATCCCAGATAACCTGCGTTCCCGTCTCCTTTGCCGCCCGCAGCATCGGCCGAATGCTGGACCAGTCGTATTCGCCGGCACCGTCGATCAAATGCCAGCGAAAGCCATCACGCACCGTGTGGATACCGAATTCGGCAAGCTGGCGATAATCCCGTGCGGCATTTATGTCGTGATTGATCGTAGAAATCATATCAAGCCGCCGGCCGTTGAGCTCTCCGTCCCTTAGCGGAAGCCGATGGGTTGAGCACTCGAAACCACCTTGCAGGAAAGATTGGAACAATCCCGTCGGTCCGGCGGCTTTGCGCTCCTTATCCACCTCCGTGAACAATTGCTGCCAAAGCGGTATCACCGCTTCGACGGAATAGGTCGCCTCCACTTTTCGCCGCAATGCGGAGCCGAGGGAGCGCCGGAGCGTGCCAGAGGCAATGAGAAAACTGATCCTTTCGGCAACAGCAACGGGATCGTCATAGGGTACGAACAGGCCCGAAACACCGTCCTCAATCTGCTGCATCGCGCCGTTGTCCGGCGTTGAGATGACGGGAAGGGCTGCGGCGCCTGCTTCCGCGATCACATGTGGCATGCCTTCGCCGCGGGAAAGCCATGTAAAAATATCGAAGGCTGCGAGAAGATCGGCGACGTCTTTTCGGTCGCCCAGAAATTGAAGGACGTCGGAAAGCCCATGTTTTCCGGCCAATTCCTTTAATGTGGTCGCGTATTGCGGCAGGAAGGCATCAGGCCCACCGACGATGACGAAGCGCGCGCGGGCGTGGGCACGGCTGACGATTGCTGCCGCGTCGATGAAATCCTCGACGTTCTTTTTCGGATCGAGGCGGCCGACCCAGCCGATGAGGATCTGATCGTCGGTGATGTTGAGACTGCGGCGCATCCGGCCTCTTTGTGTCGGGTCAAAGGCCGACAGATCGACCATCGAGGGAATTTCGATGGCGCACGCTTCGCGGCCTGGCATGTGGGAGGCAGCGGCATCGCGGATCGTGCGGCAGACGCCGACATAACGGCTGGTGAAATGTTTCGGCCCTGCAAGCGCCTCCGAGACAAGGCCACCATGTTCGATAAGCAATGGGCGCAGGTGCAGGCGCTCCAGCGCCGGATAGATGTCGGCAACGTTTTGGCAGGAAACCACGATGTCGTAGCCGGAAATCTTGCTGGCGAGATAGGCAACCGTATCGTCGAACGAGAGGCTGTAAGGCGTGGTGTCAACGTCAACCCCGAGCGCGCGCAGCTGTGCCTGCGTCTGTTCCGGCATGCCCGGTTTGCGAAAGCAGGCAACGACGTCAATGCGATATCGCTTCCTGTCTAGGTGCTTGGCGAGTAGCTGGACTTCCGTTTCCTCTCCGCCGACGACCAGCCAGGCGAAAACGAACAGTATCCTTAAAGGCGCTTGTTCGGCAATCATTCGCTCACCTGGAACACGATTTGCAGAAAGTCCGGTCTGTTTTCGACCAGATCGGCAAGAAAGGCCGGGGCCTCGTCCATGGCGATGACATGCGTGATCATGTGTTCGCGGATCAAGGCTCCCTCAACGGCAAGGAGATCCACGGTTGCGCGTGCCAGTCGTTCCCTGTTCCAGAGCGGCGCAAGCCCACGCGGCACGCGGTTTATCTGCGCGCACCGGATATTGAGGCCATTGTGATGAAATTCCTCGCCTAGCCGCAGATGATCGGAGCCGCCCTGATAAAAGGCAAGGTCGATCACGGTTCCCTGTGGTCGCAGGGCTTTCAGCGCCGTGTGCAGGCTTCCGGGATGTGCTCTGGTCTGAAATACGATATCTGCGCCACGCCCCATCGTGCCGTCGTGCCAGCGAGCCTTGGCGTGCTGCCATGCCTGCTCTTCGCTCATTGCGGTCAGGCCGATGGCTTCGGCTTTTCCGCGACGGAAATCGGACGGGTCGGTGATGATAACGTCGGAGGCGCCAAGCTCTCGGGCAAACAGTGCTGTCATCAACCCTACGGTGCCTGCCCCGATGACGATTACGGGGCGTCCTTTGACCCCCGCACCCAGCGCCGGCACATTCACGCCAAAAGCTTCCGCATCGGCATGAAGGATGCCGTTTGCCGCAATCGGGCCCATCTGCGCAACAAAGATGCCCAGCAGCGGATCGAGAGTCGGCGGCAGGGCGACTAGCACATCGTGGAAAGGGTCTGCCGTATGGCCGGTTTTGTGACCGTAGGCCGAGGCGATGATATCCCCTGATGCAATTCCTGCTGCGTGAGACTGCGATACGCGGGCGACCTCCATGTATCCGAGGAACGGCACAGGGTAGTGCAGGTCCGGCTCGTTTTCGATGAACACACCGCGACCATGGTCAAAACGGGAGCGGAAATAGGGATTGGTGTTCTTCAGAAACGTCAGCTCGGTTCCTGCGGAAAGACCGGTATAAAGAGTATCGAGCCGAAACTGACCATCGGCTGGCGGACCTTCGTCATAACCAAAGAAGTAGGCCCGACCCGGCGCTTCGACCCCGAGCGACCGCACGTGGCGGTGGCCGTGCGGCAGCCCCTGTGGTGCTTCCGGGCGCGGCTGGAACTGCAAGGGGGCTGGTTGCACGCGCACGAAATCCGGCTTTTCAAGACGGACAGGTTCCCCGCTTTTTGCCGATGACATGACCGCAAGAGCGAGACGGTGCGTGGCTAGGGCTTCTGCATAGGGGCAGCGAATGCAGTTTTCACCGCCACGCACGGCGTCGATAAAATCTCTGTCTTCGCGCCAAACCGGGTCGCCATCTGCGCCGCGCACGGGGCGTCCCTGTCCCACATCCACCATGATATCCCTGTCGGTCAGCTCTATGGCCAGCCGGTCAGCAAAAATGTGGAGGCCGACACGGTGATTCCAGCCGAGCAGGCAGGTGGAGGCGATATTGGCCACCACGCCCGTCTCGAAAGTCAGGTTTGCAGTGGTAACGGTGGGCACGTCGAGGCCGGGGAACTCCGGTCGGTCCTTGTGTCCGGCGCGGCCATAAACCTCGGTCACCTCACCGACAAGAAAGCGGACGAGGTCGAGAAGATGTGTCGCCTGCTCCACCATTTGCCCGCCGGATTGGTCCTGCTTCCACCACCACTGAGGCGGCGGCGTTGAATCAAGCCAGTAACCGGACAGGAGCTGAGCAGGATTTTCGGCCAGAAGACCACGGGCCTCGTCTATAATGTCGAGATAACGCCAGTGATACCCGACCGCCGTGATCAGATTCTTGCGCGCGACGCCTGCAGCAATTTCCTGCGCTGTTTCAATGTTGAGTGAAACGGGCTTTTCGACGAAAAAAGGGATGCCCCGCTCGATCAGATCATGCTCTGGCTCCCCGTGAGCAAAGGGTGGGATGCAAACGTATACGGCGTCCGGCAGAACAGCATCCAGCATGTCGCGGTGATGCTGGAAGGACTTCGCGCCGAAACGCATCGCCGCCTGATCCGCCCGTGCGATATCGGGGTCGGCGAAACCGACAAGCTCGACGTCATCAAAATCGGCCAGAATGTCGAGGTGCCGCTGGGCGATGCCACCGACGCCGATGAAGGCGAGGCGTGTCTTCTGCATGGAACTGTCCTTTTGATTTTGCGTTTCTCGCCTTCCGAGCACCCGCTCGTAGACTGCGCCGGTCTCCGCTGCCATCCGGTCAGCGGAGAAGTGTTTCTGGAAACGCTCGCGGCCCATATCGCCAGCGGCGGCCAGACGACGAGGATCGCTCAGTGCCTCTATGATGGTGCACGCCAGCGAGGCGGGCAGATCGGGTTCCGCAAAAAAGGCATGGTCTTTCCCCAGCGCTTCAACCGTTCCTCCAACACGCGTTGCAACTACGGGCAGGCCAAGCGACATGGCCTCCAGCACGGCAATCGGCAGCCCTTCGAAGCGCGACGGAAGCACAAAGAGGTCGGCGACGCCCATGATCGCAGCGATATCCGATCTCTGACCGAGGAAACGTACGTGGTCATCGATGCCCAGTTCCGCCGCCAGCCTTTCCGCATTTTGCTGTTCCTCGCCCGATCCCACCAGCAGCAGCACGAGCGACGGATATGATTGCAGGACTTCCGGCAATGCATGCAGCAGCTTCGCGTGGTCCTTCTGCGCCGTGAAGCGGGCGACGGTCAGAAGGACCGTCTTACCCAAGAGGCCGAGGTCCTGCTTCAGCTGGAACGATGAACCGGCCGGGCTGAGTGGAAAAATGCCGTTGCGCACGACGGTCAATTGTGTGGGCGCGATGTGGGGGCGGAAACTTTCCATCGACGAAGAGGACACGACGATATGATGGGCAATGTGTCGGGTCTCGCGCCGGTAAAGCTCCTGCTGATTCGGGTCGGTCAGAAGATAAGGAAGATGCTCCGTCCTGATGATGGGAATTCTATTGACGGTTTCTGCCGTGGCAAGGTCATGCCCTTCCCATCCGATGCCTGCGTGGACATGGAGAAGGCTGATATCTGTCTTTGCGAGCCATGCGTGAAACTCGCTATGATTTGCGGCCAGTTTCACACCTAGCCCGTACCGCGCCGCACGGGGCAACAGACCGGCCTTGTCCTCGAAGATCAGGGACAGCGTTACGTCCCAACGGCTTGACAGCGCCCGACCGAGCGCAAGCATGTGCTCTCCCATTCCGGATGGGTCGAGGCTGTCGGTTGCAAGAACGATGCGGGGCCTGTCAGTCACCCTGGGCATCGACCATATCCCCGCTGCCAACCCGCTGTGACCGCAGACGTCTGTAGGTCGCGAGAGCCTGACCTACAACCTGATCCATATTGTAGTATTTGTAGGTGCCAAGCCGTCCGACGAATGTCACGTCATCCTGTTTGCGGGCCAAAGCCTCGTATTGTTTGTAGAGGGCCTGATTTTCCGGTCGAGGAATAGGATAATAGGGGTCGCCCTCGGCACAGGCATATTCGTAGCTGATGCTCGTTCTCGGATGGACCTGGCCGGTTAGATGCTTGTATTCCGTCACCCGCGTATAGGGCACGTCCTGCGAGGGATAGTTGATGACAGCCACCGGAAACATCCGTCTGACATCATGGGTCTCATGGTGAAATTCCAGACTGCGGTAGGGAAGATGGCCGAAGCGGTGGTTGAAATATTCATCGATCGGGCCGGTAAAGATCGTATGTCTTGCAAGGCCCGCATGCCTGATGTCGGCGAAATCTGTGCCGAGCATGACGGTGATGTTCTCGTGGTCGAGCATGCGCTCGAACATGCGGGTATAACCGTCGCGCGGCATGGCCTGAAACCGGTCCAGGAAATAACGGTCGTCCACGGTCGTGCGGGTCGGCACGCGTGCGGTGACGGAACGGTCGAGTTCCGATGGGTCGAGGCCCCATTGTTTTCGCGTGTATCCCTCGAAGAACGTCTGGTAGAGTTCTCGTCCGACCTGCGATATGACGACATCCCTCGATGTCAGGATAGGATCACATGGCTGCGCTCGATCCGCGAGGAAAAGGGCAGCCGCAGCTTCATTTGCGAGATCAAGATCATAAAGCGCGTTCAGCGTCGTGCGGTTGATCGGTATGGGAAGGCGTAGATCGCCGACCTGCGCAAGAACTCGGTGCTCGTAGGGCCTCCATGCCGTAAACCGGGAGAGATAGGCAAAGATGTCTTCGCTGTTGGTATGGAAGATGTGCGGCCCATATTTATGAACCAAAATACCTGCCTCGTCGTAATGATCATAGGCGTTGCCGGCGATATGAGGCCGCTTGTCGCATAGGAGGATTTTCTTGTCCCCGTCTGCGGCCAGACGTTCGGCCAGGACTGATCCAGCAAATCCCGCGCCGACGATGAGATAGTCGTAAGTCTGCGGTTTATCGCGGCGAGCCTGTCTGAGAAACGATCTGTCCGGGGTAACAATCGGCATGCCGATGTTCGTGACCGCCCTGTTGACCAGAAGTGACATGGCGTCGAATGTTGCGTCCCAGGATGAACGCGCAAGGACCTCGTCCACCGCCTGAAGCCAAGGGTCGCCACCTCTTGATATGGCAAGTGCTGCGTCACAGGCGGACGCGAAATCACCGGTGCCGTTGGCGATAAAAACGCCGCGGACATCGCCGTAACCGCGTGCAACATCTGTAATATGCGTGCTGACGACGGGGCATCCCGCCGCAAGATATTCCGGGGTTTTGGTCGGACTGATGAAACGCGTCGCATCATTTATGGCAAAAGGCATCAGCGCCACATCCCAGCCGCTGAGATAGGCGGGGAGGTCCTCATAAGCCTTCTGACCAAGATAGTGGATATTCGGGGCCTTTGGCAGGTCGGCGGGTGAAATCTTCAAAACGGGGCCGACAAAAACGAATGAGAAGTCCGGGCGGGCCGCCGCCGCCCTGCCGATAAGGTCAAGATCGAGCCGTTCGTCGATTACGCCGTAATAGCCGAGGCGGGGATGGGGAATGGCCGACAGATCGGCTGGCTCGTCGATGTACCCACGCGCCGCGCAGAAGTGACCGGTATCGACGCCGGATGGGAAGGGGTGGATGTTATCGTGTAGGTTCTTCTTTGCCTCATAAAGGCTGATGCCACCTGTGAAAACCACATCCGCCCGTCTAATTAGCGCCTGCTCGGCGTCCTTGATTTCCGGTGGAGCGTGTTTGAAGTTGGCAAGCTCATCCATGCAATCATAGATTACTGCTGCGGCATCGATGTGTTTTGCAAAACCGAACATCATGGGCGTGTAGAACCAAAGGATCGGTTTCCTGCCGCCATGCAATTCCAGCAGTTCGTCCAGAAGCCGACCTAGTGCCGCGTCGCGCTCCTCGGCGCTCCACCAGTGAGGAATGCGAGGACGGATCGCTTTGACGCTGGTTCCTTCAAACGAATGGATTTCAAGATAAGCAAGGTGATGGTCGGTCGGAATGAATTCCTCGAAAAAGAATACCTGCCGTTCGCGTGAGAAGCGCTGCATCAGGTGCTGCGGTCTTTGCAGAACAAAATCCCATCTAAGATGGGAAAAACAGATGATGGGAGAATTGGTCGGCACGCCGACATTGGCCGATTGCGGGTGGGAGTTTAGCAGGTTCATCAAACACCTCGCAATAAAGCGCACGTCACATTGACGGTCTTCGAACCACCGGTCAGCCCAACAGTTCCTGAGATGTCGTAAAAAACAATCCGGCTAATAGTTACTCAGGATGCGTTCAAGCTTTTGAATGCTGTGCGGCCACGTCCAATTCGCGAGGACGACGTCACGGGGCCGATAGGAATCAAGTCGTCCAAGCATGCTGCTTATCCCCTCGTGAAATTCCTCAGGGGCTGCTGTGCTGCCGGTATCCGGCGTGATGTATTGCAGCCCGCAGCTCAATCGACTATTGGCGAGAACCGGAATGCCAGCCAGCATATATTCGGTGAGGATCGCAGGCGCGCCGTCGTCAACCCCGCAGACGACGCCCATCCGCGCCATGTTCATCAGTCGATTGACTTCGGCGAAGGCGACTCCCGGGGGATCAACGAAATCGACATTTATTCCCAGATCCCGGGCCTTGCGGTGCAAGTCACCGATCATTTCTCCATAACCACAAACGCAGAGCGTGCGTAGCGAGCGAGGCATCCTGTCGAGAGCCGCAAACAGGATGTCGTGCCGTTTGTATGGTTGGGCTGCGGCAACATAGATCACGTCGTATATTTTGCGCAGGCCCAAGGGTCGGAAAGTCAGTTCGGACGCAAATTCCGGACCGATTGGCATGATCGCGGTCGCTATGTCGGGATGGCGTGCGCGTACCTCCTCCGACTGCCACTCAGCGCCCGTCAGGACAAGATCGAAATGACGGCTGACCTCAAACGGCACTCGCAGCGCCGGCGCATCGATCGAATTGTAGATTTTGTAGCTGCCCCGGCACGCCTCGAGAATATTCTCATCGACGCCAAGGCCCCAGACGCAGAGAATTGACGGCACCCCGAAGGCCTCAATGTGACCGATCATATCGTTTGACGAAAAAGGTGCGTTCCCACCGTTCATCCTGAACATTCGGCGCCTCAGATGGGAACCGGGAAGGATCGTGTCCCTTGGAGGCGTTTCTCCACGCCAGTGCGTCCATATCTCGGCGCAATTCACCAGTCCTGTTTTAAGGGCGGCAAGGGGTAAGCGCTCAATATAGCCGCCATTAACCTCCACCGGTTTTGATGATTGTGATGGATGTGGATGATTTCCCCGGGAGCCCGCAAGCCATTGATTGCGAAACCACTCAACGCTCTGGACACCGGAGTGATCGGGCTTACCATCCTGAAAATCGCTGATGATGACTATTCTATGTATCGCAGCGGGCGAACAGTTCGTCATGGTTTGCCTCCTGGTATCGGTCAAGTCTGCGCATCCCCGCTAGACTTAATGAGATCGGCCGAGCCGCGATGCCTTATGGAAAAACAGTGATGGTTCAAGATCAGAGCGACCGCGTCGCAATCGTCAGAATCCAGTCCATGGCCTATTCCTCGTTGAGCACAGCGTGAATGAGACGAGAGGTCCCGTTCAATTCTACGTCCCAGCTCCTACCGCAAATCGCAACGCCCGTGAAAACGGTGCGGTTCAAAGCAGGTGTAGCGGACAGGTTGACCTCAACGATGCTGCAGTGCGGTGATTGAGCGGTATCGATAACTTCCTTGGATGATTAACGGATCGGGCGTGACCAAACTGTCGCGAGCACAGTAAGTTCCGCAATCTTCAAGCCACGAAGTTTCCGAGCACGACCGCCAAGGCCGCTGTGCCGGAGATACTGGTAGAGCTGGTCAGAATGATCAGGGCGCCGTCCTTTAACGGCGACAGCGTCTTCTGCACCGTGAACAGCAACAGCAAGCGCAATGTCCGCAATTGTGCGGATATTGTTGCGTTCAATCTCCGCATTCTACGTCAATCGCTGGCACTAGTTGCCCCCAGCGTTTCCTCACGTAACCAGCAGGGGCGGGGCAAAGTGACCGGCCAGTTCGGAACTACTGACTTCCTGCCTTGTTAGAGCCGTGAAACGCAACGTGCCCTCCAAGCCACTGTTTGCAGGCAATGTTGGGCCGGTTTGCGTCACCATCAGTGTCGGCCAAAGGCATAGTAAAGCGGAGAAATCTCGCGAACAAAGGAGCGATCATGCTACTCACAGCACTTGCTTTGAACGCAACACTCAAGCCGTCGGCATCAGCCGACAAGTCATCCACGGAAAGCCTTTTGGGACTGATAATCGAGGAACTGGACATTCTTGGCATTAAAACCGAAATGATCAGGCTGGCCGATCATGACATCAAACCCGGCGTCACTTCCGACGAAGGGCAGGGCGATGCATGGCCGGCTGTCCGGGAAGAAATACTCGGTGCCGATATGTTGTTTTTCGGGACGCCCATATGGCTTGGTCAGCCTTCCAGCGTCTGCAAGAGGGCGTTGGAGCGCATGGATGCATTTCTGGACGAAACCGATGAGCAGGGACGAATGCTGTCTTACGGCAAGGTTGCAGCCGTTGCAGAACGTCTTCAAGAGGGATCGAGGCAGGACCCGCCGGGCCTCTGCTGCAGCTGACAGCCAACAGCACCCCGAGAAAGTTGGATTGAGCGCAACAGGGTATGTCTTTGCCCGTGCCCCCTGGATCAGGAGCCAAGATCCTCCATTGGTGGATCAACTTGCCTCGGCACAACCCCAAGGCAGGAATGCGGCACAGCCAAAAGCCGGTCACCGAATGACGATGATACCGCGTCTTATCCGCGTAGCGAGACCTGAGGGCTTATTTACCGGACCTTCCGCGAACTTATCTCGTCTGGAACCGCTAACACTCAATGCTGTCACGACCTTTGAGCGAAGACGCGCCATATTAGCGCTGTTTGGCAAGACGCGATCTTGAAGTCGCTGCTGTAGCGACCACCGTGCGAGACGGCATTTTCCGCCATCGACAATTTTTTCGGAACTCTCTGCGTGTCTGTTTGTTCGAAAGGCGTCCATGCCGAACCGGAGCCGGATTTCCCGTTTTCTCGCGGAAATCTTCCGAAACGGGGCGCGCTTCAAATGATTCAAGCGGAGGGAAAATCCAGATGAGGAAAATTGTTTTCGTTGCGTTGCTCTTGGGAGGCGGTGCGATGTCTGCATTGGCCCAGCAGGCGCCAACCGCCAATCCTGGTGGCGATACGCCTGCTGTCGCCACGCCGGGCGCCAATAATCCCACGGCCCCGGTGGAGGGCGCCAATAGCTTCACCGAGGCGCAGGCCAGGCAGAGGATGGAAGATGCCGGTTACACGCAGGTCAAGAACCTGACGAAGGATGACAAGGGCGTGTGGATGGCATCGGGCTTGAAGGGCGGCAAGACCGTCGCCATCGCGCTCGATTATCAGGGCAACGTCGTCGCCAAGTGAGGCGCGCAGGATTTGGGAGAAGTGACATGAAAACCGTAACCGGACTTTTCGATGACTATGATGATGCGAGCGCTGCCGTTTCCGAACTGGAGAGAGCGGGCGTGCCGTCAAGCGATATCAGCGTTGTGGCCAGCAACGCCGACAGGCGACATGGAGAGGATTCCGATTCCAATGCTGCCGAAGGCGCCGGCGCCGGTGCTGGCATCGGCGCGCTTGTCGGTGGCGCCGGCGGTCTGCTGACTGGGCTTGGATTGATGGCAATCCCGGGAGTGGGGCCGGTGGTTGCAGCCGGTTGGCTTGCCGCAACCGCCCTCGGGGCAGCGGGCGGCGCCGTTGCCGGCGGTGCGGCCGGGGGGCTGATCGGAGCCATGACCCGCTCGGGTGTTTCCGAGGAGGACGCCAATCTTTACGTCGAAGGGGTGCGCAGGGGCGGCACACTGGTAACCGCCCGCGTGGAAGAGGACCTCGTGCCGGAGGCCGAGGCCGTCCTCAAGCGGCAGGGTTGGGTCGATCCTGCGGAACGCCGCTCGTCCTACCGCGAACAGGGCTGGACAGGCTTCGACGAGACGTCGAGACCCTACGCGGCGGAAGACATAGAACAGGAGCGTAACCGCTATCGCCGCTCGGCAATTTAACGAGAACGTCCGTCCTCCAGGGGCCTGGTTCCGCCATGGTCCCTGGGCAACGCCTTGCAGGAGCTGACATGGCCAGAAAATCAGATTCCACCTCATCATCCGCTGCCATCCACGACCAGAGGCTTGTTCGGGGAGAAGGAGGCGAGCTGCACCAGATTGCCTCTGGCGACGAACCCGTGCTGACGACCGCGCAGGGCGGGCCGGTTGCCGACGACCAGAATTCCCTTCGGGTCGGTCCTCGCGGGCCGCTTCTCGTGGATGATTTTCATTTCCGCGAGAAGATTTTCCATTTCGATCACGAGCGAATTCCAGAACGCGTGGTCCATGCCCGCGGTTACGGCGCGCATGGCTATTTCGAGACCTATGACTCCCTTGCCGCCCACACCAAGGCTGATTTGTTTCAGCGGGCCGGTGAAAAGACTCCTGCCTTCGTGCGGTTCTCGACGGTGGCCGGCAACAAGGGCTCGGCCGATCTCGCGCGGGATGTGCGCGGCTTTGCCGTGAAGCTCTACACCAAGGAAGGAAATTGGGACCTAGTCGGCAACAACATTCCCGTCTTCTTCATTCAGGATGCCATCAAGTTTCCGGACCTCATTCATGCCGCCAAGCAGGAGCCCGACCGCGCGTTTCCGCAGGCGCAAACGGCGCATGACACCTTCTGGGATTTCATCAGCCTGACGCCCGAAAGCATGAACATGGTCATGTGGATCATGTCGGACAGGACTATTCCGCGTTCCTTTCGGTTTATGGAGGGGTTCGGCGTACACACCTTCCGCCTCATCAATGCGAAGGGAGAATCGAGCTTCGTGAAGTTTCACTGGAAGCCGAAGCTCGGATTGCAATCGGTGGCGTGGAATGAAGCGGTCAAGATCAACGGCGCCGATCCCGATTTCCATCGGCGTGATCTCTGGACTGCAATCCAGTCCGGCAATTTCCCGGAGTGGGAGTTGCAGGTGCAGCTTTTCGACCAGGACTTCGCCGACAGTTTCGATTTTGACGTCCTTGACCCCACCAAGATCATCCCCGAGGAGATATTGGCGCCCAAACCGGTCGGCCGGCTCGTCCTCGATCGTATGCCGGACAACTTCTTTGCCGAGACCGAACAGGTGGCGTTCATGACGCAGAACGTTCCGCCGGGCATCGATTTCAGCAATGATCCGCTGCTGCAGGGCAGGAATTTTTCCTATCTCGATACGCAGTTGAAGCGTCTTGGCGGGCCAAACTTCACACATCTGCCCATCAATGCGCCCAAGTGTCCCTTCGCACATTTCCAGCAGGACGGCCATATGGCGGTGCGCAACCCGACCGGACGGGCCAATTATCAGCCGAATTCTTTCGGAGAGGGTCCAAGGGAATCGCCGATGCGTGGTTTCCAGCATTTCCCCGCTGAAGAGCAGGGGTCCAAGGCAAGGCTGCGGCCGGAAAGTTTTGCCGATCACTACAGCCAGGCGCGCCAGTTCTACATTAGCCAAACGCCGCCTGAACAACGCCATATCGCATCGGCGCTCACCTTCGAACTCAGCAAGGTGGAAACACCGGTCATCCGTGAGAGGATGGTCGCACATCTTCTCAATATCGATGAAACGCTCGCTGCAACGGTAGCGCAGAAGCTCGGCCTGCAAGCCATGCCGAAGCCCGCGGATGCGGCCATGCCGACCCGTCAGGATCTGGAGCCTTCGCCGGCGCTCAGTATCGTTCAGCGTGGGCCCAAACGGTTCGAGGGTCGCAAGCTCGGTATTCTTATCACCGACGGTGTGGATGCAAAACTGCTGAAGGGGTTGACCAAGGCGGTAACGGCCGAAAAAGCCGCCTTCGAGTTGATCGCGCCGAAGGTTGGCGGAGTGACGGCGTCGGACGGCGCCTTCATCGAGGCACATCATATGATCGACGGCGGTCCTTCGGTGCTTTTCGATGCGGTGGCGCTGCTGACATCGGCGGCGGCCGTCGATGAACTGATCAAGGAAGCAACCGCGCGGGATTTCGTCGCCGACGCGTTCCAGCACTGCAAATTCATCGGCTACGACCAGACGGCGCTGCCGCTTCTGGAAAAAGCGGGAATTGCGGACGCCATGGATGAGGGGGTGCTGCCTTTGCCAGGGGAGGAGGGACTGGCGGCCTTCGTGTTCGAACTCGGCAAATTGCGGGTGTGGGCGCGCGAGCCGTCGGTGAAACTCGGCAAGGCCTCCGTTCCCGTTAATGAGCAATGATGAACATCTGATTTCCCACTCACCAACCAAAGCAACAGGAGACTAAAAATGGCTGAGAAGACATTGGAAGACCATTTCCTCGATACGGTGAAGGACATTTATTTTGCCGAGCGCCAGATTCTCAAGGCGCTTCCGAAGATGGCGCGCGCTGCGCAATCGCCGGACTTGAAGGCGGCATTCGAAAAACACAGGGACGAGACAGAGGTCCATGTGGAGCGTTTGCAGAATGTCTTTGAACTGCTCGGCAAGCCGGCGCGCGGCAAGACCTGTGAGGCGATCCAGGGCATCATCGCGGAAGGCGAGGAAATCATGGAGGAATTCAAAGGCTCGTCTGCGCTTGATGCCGGGCTCATTTCTTCGGCGCAGGCCGTGGAGCATTACGAGATCACCCGCTACGGCACATTGAAGACGTGGGCGGTTGAACTCGGCATGAAGGAAGCGGCCAAACTGTTCGAACAGACGTTGGGCGAGGAAAGCGCAACCGATGTGGCCCTGTCGTCGCTCGCCCAGGGCAGCACAAACGTTAAGGCCAAAACGAAAGCGGCGTGATCGCCATGGGAAGTGTCGCTGAAATCAGCGGCACTTCTTCTTTGCCAAATGTCTGTTTTGAGTGAGGCTGAACCATGAGGTTGTTTCGTGACAATGGATTGACAATTGTCCTTGTCTTGGCTTCCCTATTGACGATCGGTGGCATGCTCGCGACTGGTTGGGCAGTTCACAATGAAGAACTGGCGCAGCATCATGCAGTGCCGCTCACGCTTTTTTCTTATGTAAAGAGCGGCCATTTCCTTTCTGCCTTGTTCGAAAACTGGGAGAGCGAGTTTCTCCAGATGTCGGCTTACGTCATGCTAACCGCGTTTCTTTTTCAGCGAGGCTCATCGGAATCGAAAGATCCCGATGAAGCTGCATCGCAGGACGAAGACCCGGCGCAAAAACAGGATGATCCCAAGGTGCCTTGGCCGGTGAAAGCAGGGGGCGTTGTCCGAGCCATTTATTCCTATTCTCTGGGCCTGGTCCTGTTCTTCCTTTTCATTTTCAGTTTCGTACTGCATCTGAAGTACAGCGCCGACGCCGCCACATCGGAAGCCACCATGCATGGCGGGCATGCGCCAACGCTGTTTGCGCATTTGGGAAGCGCGGAGTTTTGGTTCGAATCCTTTCAGAACTGGCAATCGGAGTTTCTTTCGACAGCAGTTCTTGTCGTGCTCTCCATCTTTCTGCGCTTTAGGGGGTCGCCAGAATCAAAACCCGTTGCTGCTCGTCATAGCGAGACGGGCGGATAGGGAAGGAAAGAATGATCGAGTTTCCGGCCGAGGGAGACTGGCGGCATCTTTGTGTGGACATGCAACGTGTCTTCGCCGAGGATACGCCATGGCATGTCGAATGGATGGACCGCATTCGCGAGCAAGTGGAAGCTGTGGTTCAGCGTGATCCTGCCCGATGCGTCTTCACTTGTTTCGTGCCGCCAAATTCCGTCGAGGAGGCCCTCGGCGCATGGCGAGCCTATTATAGAAAATGGCCGATGATGACGCAGGAGGCGCTGCCTCCCGAACTTATCGAGGTCATTCCCTCGCTATCGCGCTATATCCCGCCTGCCCGTGTCTTCCGCAAAAGCGTTTATTCGCCATGGCAGCATGGAGGCCTCCACGAAATCCTGCGCAAGGAGCATGTTTCGACTGTGGTGATTACGGGTGGAGAAACCGATGTCTGTGTTATCGCCACTGTGTTGGGAGCGATCGATCACGGTTTCCACGTCATTCTGATTGAAGATGCGCTTTGCAGTGGAAGAGACGCTACACACGATGCAGCGTTAGAGCTGCTGTCTGGTCGTTTTTCGACGCAGTTGCAGGTCTGCGATACGGCAACCCTTCTTGGGGCGCTTCCCTCGCACTCCGCCCTCCAATTGGCGAGACCTCAGGATCAGGACGCCGGATGAGCAGGCGAGCGGGCAATATGCGTCATTTCCCTTCGGGGGCGGCCATTTTGCGGTGCTGTTTTGCCAATGTTTTAGAGGGCGTGACGTTCGCAGCCGCTGATATCAGCTTGTTCTTCCAGCCGGACACGACATCGCCTTCACCGTTCATCATCGCGTCGTAACCGATTTGTGCGACAAAGCCTGGGTCGTCCTTCTTCTGTTTTCCTACCGGCGTATCAAGCATGTCCGCGCGCTCGAAGAATGCAGTTTCGGTTGCTCCGGGCATCAGGCAGGTGACGGTGACACCCGTGCCATCCAGCTCTTCACGAAGCGCGAAAGAAAAGGAATTGATGAAGGCTTTAGTGGCGTTGTAGACCGCCTGAAACGTGCCCGGCATGAAACCCGCAATCGAACCGGTGAACAGAATCCGGCCGCTACCACGCTGGCGCATGCCGTTGCCAATAGCATGCACCAACGCAACGGTGCCGCTGATGTTGGTGGCGATCACCTGTTGGATCGCATCCATTTTCTGGTCGAGAAAACCCTTGCCCAGGCCCTGTCCGGCATTGGCGAACAACAGATCGACCGCCTGCTCTTTCATCGCGATGCAGGAAAGAAGTTTTTCAACGCCTGCCTGCGTCGAAAGATCGGCTTGCACCGCTTCAACCTGTGTGCCAGCCGCCCATAACTGCGTTGGCCGCAGTCTCGATTTCAGCCTCGTCGGCCACGATGATGAGGTCGTAACCATCCTGCGCCGCGCATCTGGCCAGCTCGTAACCAATGCCAGTCGAGGCACCGGTAACCACCGCGAGGCCTTCGATGGATTTCACTTGGCTCATGATCGCCTCCTATGGCTTCAGCACGACTTTGATGCAGCCGTCGTCCCGATGACTAAATGTCTTATAGAGATCAGGACCTTCATCGAGGTTGGCGCGGTGAGTGATGACGAAGGATGGGTCAATTTCTCCCTTTTCGATCCGCTCCATCAGGGCGGGCAGGTAGGCCTGCACCGGCGTCTGGGCCATTCGAAACGTCAGGCCGCGATTGATCGCCGAGCCCATGGGGATTTTGTCCAGAAATCCGCCATAGACGCCGACGATCGAAACGGTCCCGAAGTTGCGGCAGCAATAGATCGCCTGTCGCAGCACATGCGGCCGGTCGGTGCCCATGAAGGTTGCGACCTTGATGCGGTCGAGCCGGGAGTCCCATCCTGCAGCCGGATCGGCCTCAGTCCCCACAGCGTCGATGCAGGCGTCAGCCCCCCGGCCGTGGGTCAGTTCCATGATCCGCTCGTAAATATCCTCGTCCAGATAATTCAGCGTCAGTGCACCGGCAGCGGCGGCAACCTCGATACGCTCGGAGACCGCATCGATGGCGATAACCCTTTCGGCTCCGAGCAGAAAAGCCGAGCGGATCGCCATCTGGCCGACCGGGCCGCAGCCCCAGATGGCGATGGTATCGCCGGGCTGGATATTGCAGAATTCTGCCGCCATATAACCGGTCGGAAAAATATCGGACAGGAACAGCACCTGCTCGTCCGTCAGCCCATCCGAAACTTTAACAGGTCCGACATCGGCAAAGGGGACCCGCATATATTCAGCCTGCCCTCCGCTGTATCCGCCGAGAAGATGGGTATAGCCGAACAGCCCGGCCGGGGAATTGCCCCACATTTTCCGAACTTTATGTGGGTCGGGATTGCTGCGTTCGCAGCCGGAATAATAGCCCCTTTTGCAAAAGAAACATTCGCCGCAGGCAATCGTGAAGGGAACGACGACACGATCGCCGACCTTCAGCGCCTTGTTGTCGCTGCCGACTTCAACGACTTCGCCCATGGTCTCGTGGCCCATAATGTCGCCGCTGTGCATATCGGGCATGATGCCATTGTATAGATGAAGGTCGGAACCGCAGATTGCGCAGGCCGTCACCTTGATGATGGCGTCGCGACCGTGCTCTATCCGTGGATCGGGAACACTTTCGCAGCGAATGTCGTGTTTGCCGTGCCAGGTCAACGCCTTCATTGTCGGTATTCCTCCCATGTTGTGGTCGGGGCAACGGGCCAAGGTCATCGCCTAACTGGGGGGCGTCCGCAAAGTTCCGCGCCAAGTTCCGGCAGCACGGTTGGCTTCACCTTATGATCTTCAAGGAACAGCCTCGCCCAAGCGAAGTTGGGTTTCCTGTCTTCACAAAAAAATGGAGTAATGCCGTGACCCAGACGATCGATCACGAAACCAGCAACAGCCTGAATATCAAGGCCGCGACCCCGAAGGTGATCAAAATAACCGTAGGCGAGCGAACCGTGCTTGAAGGCGTGCTGGACACCGGCAGTGTCTTGACGGTGCAGACAAAAGATGGTGCTGAACCGCAATCCATCGAACTCATTGTCGAGGATCTGGCACGGTGAGGACTATAGTTCGGGGCCGTATTAACCCCGGAAATCACCCTCGTTGGTTTCCCGCTCGTCGTAATTGATATCCCAGTCCTTCTCGGGTTCCTTGGTGCCGGGCGGCAGCTTGTTGGCGGTCGCATCGTCGGAACCAGTAATGACCCTCGGCTTCGCGCTCGCCACGCCGTTGTTTGTCGAGGTTTTTTTCCCGCGTGCAAATTGCGGCTCGGCGTCCTTGTGTATTTGCTTGAGCTTGTCATCCTTGTTCATGGCATCCTCCTTGATCTCGCCCTAACGTTTTTCCTTCACGGCTGTTCCCTAAAAGCCTCCTGCTCGACCCATTGTGTATTCGCAGGTGCGGGTGCCCGACCGTAACCATCTGACACGCACACAAGGTTTAACCATCTGCCGGCCCGTGGCGTTACGCGAACCTGTGTCCGGTGAACGCCATTTGGATACATGGGTGTCGTCATTGTACGGTGGCGTACAGCAACCAAGCGTCCCCCGGTACATTTCCCAATAGTGAAAGGATGGGAAAATGGCCAAGCACGTTGTGAGTGAAGTGCCCGGAAATAAACTGAGCGAAGCTCAATTGGAGGAGCTGCGCATTGGTATTGCAGAACTGGCGCCGGCATTGGCGGCTTTTGCCCGTCGCTTCGTCAGAAATGATGAGGATGTTGACGACCTGGTCCAGGAGACGATGCTAAGGGGACTTCGGTCTCTGCATGGTTTTACCCCTGGGACGGCGTTAAAATCATGGCTTTTCACCATTTTGCGCAACACGTTCTGCACCCGCTATAAAGTCTCAAGACGTGAATGTGTCGGCTTGCCGGTTGGTATCGAGCAATCCATGTCTGTTCCTGCGAGCCAGGAATGGCGTGTGCAGCATCAGGAAGTCATGCGCGCTATCCACGATCTCGACAAGGATCAGAAAATAGCGCTGCTACTCGTGGCTGGAGGCACGAGCTATTCCGACGCCGCCGCCATTTGTGGCTGCCGCGTTGGCACCATCAAAAGCCGCGTCAACCGGGCGAGGGAAGTGCTAAGGCAAAATGTGGACTGAGTCATACACGTCGATCGAACACTGAGCTGAGCCGCCTTTCTATAGGCGGCGAATGTCCGCCGTGCCTACGAAGATTTGTCTGTCGCCCGCTAGCAGTCCGAATCTGTGTGTTTCTGTAGCTGCCCAGTCCTGAATTCGGCCGATCGCCAAGCTTCAGGGTGCATCAAAGGGCATTCCCGGTCAAACCATCAACGAGGAGCGATCGAGTTCGTACGTTTTGGTCGGCAGCGAGTCCTCCGTCGCACTCAGCCGTGGTTTTCCGTCTTGCCGAATCCTGACCGGGTCTCCGGATGACCACGCTACGCGCCCCATTTGTGATAATTGTTGCGTTCATCGTCAAAATCTACGGTCGTCGGCGGCCTAGCCAGGTGACGATCGTGATGATCCAGTACGTCTCCTGCGGGCTCTCGTCTCCGCAAAGGCTTGCGATCTGATACGGGCAGCAAAATCCGTGTCGGAAGTGTTGTTGGCCGGCTCGAACTGAAAGCCCGTCGCCACTCCCGCTTCGATTGCAGCATCGTTCGCATCGATGATGGTTTAAGCCAATCCGCCGGTGCGGCTGACAATTGGTAGCGCGCCGTACGCAACACGTAGAGCTGCGTAAGCCCGCGGGGTTCAAATCTGGAAGGCTGGATGATGAAATCCGAGCCCGCCTGAATCATGTGGGCCAGCCTTTCATCGTAACCGATATGGGCGCAGATAAGTTCTGGATAGCGTTTCGCGAGCGCACGCAAGGTGGCTTCCAGCGCACTGTCGCCCTCGCCGTGAACAATCAGCCTGCCTTTGTTCTCAATGATTAGAGAGACGACGTCAAACAGGAGGTCGATGCCCTTTTGCCAGGTCAGACTGCTGATAACGCCGAAAACCGGGCCCTGGGTATGTGCGAGGCCGAGAGACTGTAGCAGAGCATGTTTGTTCAGGTTCCGCCTCGTCGCCGTGGCTGAAGTGAAATTCGCGTGAATTTAGGGATCTGTCGCGGGATCCCAGACGTCCTGACCCACGCCGTGGACAATGCCGAGCAGATTATCACGCCGTCCGGCGAGCACACCGTGCATCCCCATGCCCGATTCCGGCATCAGGATCTCCCGTGCGTACGTAGGGCTGACTGTCGTGATTGCGGTCGTCAGGCCGCCCTTTAAAAGCGATATGTCGCCATAATATTCTAGACAATCGACAGTGCAGAGGCGGGAGGCAAGCCCGAGCATGCTGGCCCGCTCAATCGGATATTGTCCCTGGAAAGCCAGGTTGTGAAGGATAAGAACGGTGGGCACCTTCGACGTCTCCTCTGAGAGATAGAAGCAGGCCAGCGCCGCATGCCAATCGTGAGCATGAACGATATCCGGTTGCCAACCGTCCAGCGCACCAAGGGCGATTTCCGATGCCACCTTCGACAGGACGGCAAAACGCACATCGTTGTCGCTAAAGGCTGTTATTTTCACCGTAGGGGTGCCCGTCTCTGTCGAACAGGTCTGCGGCTTCCAGAAGTAGCAGGTTGCGGCGTCTGCCGCGACGGAAAAAACTGAAACCTGTCGTCCCAGAACATGTGCTGTCAGACACGCCTCGTGCCCGCTGACAAGCGGCTTAAGCCGCCGGTAGAGAGGCCGTAAGTACGAACCTCTCCTCCCAGCTTTGCCAGCGCTTCCGGAAGCGCGCCCGCTGCATCGGCCAATCCGCCGGTCTTGATGAAGGGAAACATTTCGGCGGTAACGGCAAGAATCCGCATATGGCACCTTCGGAAACTCGGGAACTGCGGGGGGTCCGGAAAAATGCCCGGAACAGACTGCGCGCTATTTGTCTCGCTGGTAATCCTAACGCGTGATGCTCATTTTTGTGTTTTCTCGCCGGCAAGTGTGGGGATCTCTTCCGTCCCTGATCGAAGAGGTGTGTTCGATATTCAGCTACTCATTGTCGAAATGATCTTCGCGGCCTTGATCGTCGCCGGTAATGGGAAGCGTTTTGCAAGTCATGCGACACCTTGTTCGGTACGAATTCGATGGAGCAGCCCCATCCGCGTTCGGGCAAGTTGGCTCCCGGTTTGCGGCCCGATATTCTCCATTGCCGCCGATCCACCGGGTCACAAGGTCCGTGCAGCTTGTCTAGTCCCAATTTCTTGCAATGGTGCATCGGGAAGATGCGCGCGGGCCAGAGGGACCCATGGTCGAATTTCAGCCGACCCGCAACTTGGTGCGAAAATAAAGGGCCGCCAGCCGCTCAAGTTTCAATGGGTCAACGATACCACGCTCATACATTTTCAGAACATAGCGGGCAACATCCATCCGGCATAAGACGAGATCCCGTTCAGTGGACAGAACCTTTTCGTAAGCTGCCTTAACGATATTAATGTCTTCGTTCAGAAAAATGCCTGAACTCTGGTATTTGTGACTGGCTTGCATTTCACCTCCTTGAAACGCCGCTACTTCAACGTGTATGGGTGTTTCACAGCGTGAGGGAAGAGCCTCTCATACTATACGGAAATTGCTAAAGGTAAATGTGCGCAAACGTACCCACGATTCGTGGAGGCAGGAATGGTGCCGGACACCTAGAGGGATGGTGTTGTCAGCTGCATTTTAGGGGGCTGCGCTCGCAAAAAACGGGCGAATACACGATCGTTTTCCTCTTCGGGCATTCCATAAAGTTCTCGTGCGTAGGTCTCCAGCATTTCGCGGTTCCTGACGGTAACCTTTCCTCTCTCCGAGCGGATGAAACCATGGCTCTCGAGAACATGGAGGGCGTCCGTTACGCTCGCGCGCCTGACGGCCAGCATGGTCGACAAAAAATCATGGGTGAGGTGCAACTGATTTCCGTGCACCCGATCGTGGCACAGAAGGAGCCACCGGGCGAGACGCTCAGTGACGGGCTGGATGGCGTTAGATGCGGCCGTGCACTCCATCTGCGTTCTCGAGACATGTAGGGCACAGGTCAGAATATCGGAAAATGATCTATACTTTGAGAGTATGGCATCGAAAGACTGGATGTCGATAGACAGAGCCTCGCCCGGGGCTTGCACAACAATTTCGGTCAGACTTGTTTTTGCGCCGACCAGGGCGCCACTCGGCACAAATCCTTCATTGCCGATAACACCCGCCTCTGTTTTTCGTCCCGATCTGGAAACAACAACGACAGAAGCGATGCCGGATGACAGAAAAAAAACGCTCTCAATAGGAGCTCCGGCCGACACAAGAATGTCTCCGAGCACGAGTTTGACAATAGTGCCGGCATTGGTGATTTCCCGCCTAATGTCGTATTCGAGAAGAGAAAGCAGATAATTTGCCTCTCCATTTCCGTCCGTTCGCTGCAGCATGACATGCACCTCGCTTGAGCGTCTGCTTCCTCCTCCTTGCACCATCAAAGCGGAAACAATCTTATCTATGTCTTCAGAACGTCTGGAGAGCACAAAAGGTCCATCTTTGCCGCCATGCAACCGGCCGGGCTACAAAAATAAGAGCAGGGAGTTGAACCACGCCATCCGAATTCCGGTGGACCGCATCTGCAATGCCGATGCCCACTCTCACGAGGCGTCCAGCTGCATGCTCCGTTCTTCGCCGTGCTGAAAGCAGGCGCTGCACGATCTTTGCGTGTATTCGTCGTAGATCGATTTGCTCGCTGAGCAGGCAATCGTCCCAAGGGCCCACCAGAGCGCAGGCGACATACCAATGATCTGTTTCAGTGCATGATGCTGCCAATGTGCCAGAACTGAATACCCCAGCCATTTCGTGGCGCAGACATCGCCGCCTCCACAGGTTCGTACGGAACCGTGCCCACTGTTTTCTTTACATTTTCTGCTGCTAGTGTGCCGGCCGCGTGTTGCGTTTTTCCAGCAGAGGAGCGAACCGGGCGAACCGCTATGCTTGGATCAGATTTTTTTGTCTATAATCAACTATTGAAGGCCCTCCAAAGGATTTTCGCGGCTTGCATCCCAAATGGAATCGATCGACCTGCCGGCGGGACATCAACGTGTCAGGGCGGGCGAACCTATTTCGCATCTTTGTTTTATCGAGACCGGCATTCCCTCGACCGTAGTTCACAATGATGGTGGTAAAAGCATCGAGACACTGCTTGTCGGTCGGGAGGGAATCACCGGCTGGCCCGTCCTGTTGGGTGCATCGGTGACGCCAGATGAGACCGTCATGCGTGTGGGCGGTCGCGGTCTCATGATTTTGGCTGTGAATATCCGGCGAGAAATGGGAAACGACGTGCGGCTGCGGGAGCTTTTGCTGGGCTATATCAATATCTGCCTACTTCAGGTCGGCCAACTCGTGCTCGCAAACGGGCAATACAGCTTGCGGGAAAGGCTCGCCCGCTGGCTGCTGATGTGCCATGATCGACTTAATACCGACGACTTGCCGATTACCCATGAATTTCTTTCCATAGTCCGTGCAGTTCGGCGGCCGAGTATTACCAACGAATTACACGTCCTGGAAGGTATCCATGCGATCCGCGCGAGCCGCGGGAATGTTCGGATCATTAACCGACGCGTGCTGCAGGAGGTTACTGATGTGACCTACGGCGCTCCCGAAAGGGAATATGAAAGACTGATCACCCGAGTGCGGGCTGATGTTGCCGAGCCGTCAGTTTTTTTTGTCTAGCGCGTCGGCAAAACGCACAACTTTCAGTAATTCTTGCTCGCTATCACGAATGATGATGCATCCTTCGGATATGTCGCGTCCCTGCAGGACAGCTTCGCTCATCAGGGCGCGTGCGTCTTTGCGGGCTTCTTCGATCGCTTGGTCCAGGGAAGGGAGTTCGGTTCCCTCCTGGTCGTCAATGGTCCTATGGCCGCTGATAACGTTAAAGAAAAATCTTGGCATGGCAAATTTCCCGTGAATGATGCGGTCGCCACCGGCTACCGATATCCGAACTTCCGCTGAGATCGCGTCTGTTTTTGGAGCCGCGCTGCTAGTTCGGAAATACTGGCGGCACCAAAGCAAGGGCGCGATTCGATATCGCAGGGGCGACCGAAGTCCTGCTGCTGTTGGTGGGCGATCTTGGGGTAACTGGCCGGATTGACCGGATCACCGCCAACGCTACCACGATGTGTCTTCTGTCGCCGTCTAACTTTGACGTTGCACAATTGTTTCGAAAAAATTCTCGAAGGTTTGTTGTTTTGCGGAACATTGACCCGGAAGAGCGGTTGGAGAGCCATGAAACAGAACTGGAGGCAGCAATGACCAATAATTCTCCACGCGACGGGGCGCCCGGAACAACCGAACAATCGCCTCGCTGGGAAGGGCCAGGAGAGAGCCGTCCCAGGGGTTATTTAAAGCCCAAGGACGATCCTGAACAGGACCGCGACGCTGTTGGTGAAAACCTCAAAGACCCACGCAAGAAGCGCGTTTCCGATGCGATGAAAACCGGCGACGACCAATAGGGCGCGCCGGCTGATCTGTTGCCGTCACGCCAGCCGGGCCCTCTCATGAACGCAGAGGCACCTTTGGAAATCGAGAAGCCCGCAGGCGACAACGACCGGCGTTTGAAGAGTAGGGGGGCTCCGGAGGTTTCCCGAAAAATGCCCGGAGTGCTGGAAGACGCCTAGAGAGAGCTCCGGAAGAGGCAACGTTACTGTACTTATGCACCACTATTGGCAGAGCACTGTGGCTGACACCTGGCATATTAAAATAGCTTCTCACGAAATATTAATCTCGGAACCTCTGTGGCGCGGCATGGTTCGTTAAAGGCGGCCAACAAGGCTCGCAAATGACAAATCACCAATATGAGGAGTGATATATCATGCCAAATCAAGGTGGTACGCACGACCAGCACGGGAAGGCTGGCCAAAAGGGCCAGAAGGGCAGCGACAAGCGTTCGCATTCCGCATCGACGTCCAATAACGACGACAGTGGCAAGACCCGCGGTGGTACACATGAGCAACATGTGAAGGCGGGTCAACAGAGCCACAAAAATTCCTGAGGTTAAAATGATCACGAGATCCCCGCGCGTGCTCGTGGGGATCTTCTGCTTTCAAACATCGGATGGAAACGTTCATGACCGATTATCCACGCCCCCCATTTCCAGAGCAGCAACAGAAAATCCCCGGTCGCACGAACGAAATGTCGCCTGTTCCCGATCACGGTGAAAAGACCTATGTTGGTTCTGGTCGGCTGGAAGGGAAAAAGGCGATTATCACGGGCGGTGACAGTGGTATCGGGCGGGCGGTTGCCATTGCCTTTGCGCGCGAGGGCGCCGATATATTGATCGCTTATCTGGATGAACACGAAGATGCCGAGGAAACCCGACGTCTCGTTGAAGACGCTGGCCGCAAGGCGGTTCTGTCAGCGGGGGACATTCAGTCATCGTCCTACTGCCGCCAGATCGTCGAGAAAGCCCGGTCCGAACTCGGTGGCATTGATATACTCGTGAATAATGCCGCTCACCAAAACACCTTCAGCCAGATAGAAGATATTAGCGATGAAGAGTGGGAGATGACTTTTGCGGTGAATATCCACGCGATGTTTTATCTGACCAAAGCAGCGGTCGCCCATATGAAGCCGGGGTCGGCCATCATCAATACGGCGTCGATAAATTCGGATAGCCCGAACCCTACTCTGCTAGCCTATGCGACGACCAAGGGCGCGATCCAGAACTTCACGGCGGGCCTGGCGCAGTTGCTGGCCGAAAAAGGTATTCGCGCCAACGCTGTCGCTCCCGGCCCGATCTGGACCCCCTTGATACCCTCCACCATGCCCGCAGAAAAGGTATCGGCGTTTGGCACGCAGGTGCCGATGAAGCGACCGGGTCAACCCGCCGAGTTGGCAACCGCCTACGTCATGTTGGCCGATCCCATGTCAAGTTACGTTTCTGGCGCGACAGTAGCAGTGACAGGCGGCAAGCCGATTATCTAACGTGGATGGGAGGCTGGACCGATGGTATGAAAGCCAACGGCCGGGCGCCACGCCTTTCGAGACACCATGGCAGACTACGGGGGGCAGCCACCGTTTCCGGCAAGTGACTCTGTCATTGAATCCGCTTATCTTATGTTCATATCCGGCCCGGATGCGTATGGAGCAGGAAAGATAGCGCAATGACGAAAGCGAGCGTGAGGATCGCCAGCACATAGACGATCATTCTCTTCCACGTCCGGTTTCGACCGCGAAACGCGCTGTCATCGATACCGACGGGAGAGTACTTTGAGTCAAGCTTCTCGCTGACAGGGCGGTTAAGATCGTCTTCGGGTCGAATATGTTCGCGTCGCTCAGCCATAGTGTCCTCCTGCGTTCTGTCTTCTACATATGCTCATCTGCAAGCGCTCGCCATCAACAGATCATCGGCGTCACTGCTTGCTTCGGCGAAGAGCGGCAACTGGTCATTTCCGGGAATGGAATGAACGTGGTGTGGAATACTGCTTCCAGGCATGCGGCAATGAGGTGCTCGCGCCCCACCTCGGAAGGTGCACTTCGGAGCAACGCTATGCGGCAGCTCTTCAACGCCTGTTTATAATGCGCGCCTGTCTTGTTCGGCCAGTGCTCCTCCAACAGTTGAACCGCCTCATCCACGCCGTAGACGCCGAAGCAGCGGCCGCCTAAGGAGAGTCCGAGCGGATAAGTGCCTAGAAGAGGGATAGTTGTCATTGTTTCCTCCTTTGTCGGAGCCACACGGGTCGTCTGGCCCTGAGTTTCGCATGGGAGAAGCTTCTGTCCAACGCCCGGCTTGCAATTCGCGAGAAAACGGTCAAGCGCCGCCTACCTGTTTTTGGGCAGAGCTTTGAGTAACGGTTTCCTGCTTAGTAGGTGTCCTTAAGGCCATCAAGAAAGTGATCGTTGAAGGGTCCTTCGGGTGCGCATTGGAGCCTCCTGTTTGAACGAGCCCCGAACCGCCCTCGGCGCAATTTGTTCCGGCACCCTGAATGCGTCGAAAAAGTGCCATGGATGAAACTTGATATTTGGCTCTACCGTATATTCAGAAAATCTACTGCCAAGGGTCGCAGATATTTGATGATACTGGATTAACCCTCTACGGTCCGCCGAGCTTATAATAGTAATTAACACACGCGCTGCCGGCGGCATGCGGGGAGTATTGCATGCAGACTACCGAACGGCTCACCATTCTGTCATCAGCGCCGCCGGCGCTATCACGCCCGAAATCAAAGCAGCATGCTCCGTGGCCAAAGTCGATTTGGTCGGGCCCTACCCAGCCGATACGATAAACAGCGCGGATGTGCTTCGATACACAGCAGCTATAATCGACGCCCGTTACGAAGCGGAAATCATGTTGCGCTTGACAGAACAGCTGGACGAAAAAGCGATACCCCATCTTTTTTTCGTGCCACAGGCTGTTTCAAGCCATGAACCTGGACCTTTCGTGCTTTCGGGACGCTCATACGATATTCAGAAAATTGTTTCTGGATTAATGGCGCAAAGGAGCAGTATTCGGCACTAGGGCCGAAGAAATTCTCTCTTCGCCTGTGACGCGCCAGGAATCACTTCCGGTGTTAGAGCGCGTCGGCGCTCATCTCTTGAGAAAATGGTCCAGCTACCGGCGTTCGTTGCGCGCGAGCGATAATCTGGAGGCGATTTTCGATTGCGGTCGCTGCTAGATCCCATGGGCGGTAACCCACTCCAGTTCTTTCCCCTCGATCTTAACTTCGAGCTCCCGCATTCTGAAATATTTTATCCTCAGTTTCGACGCGACAGAATTCGGCAAGCGATGGTTTCCATCGCCTACGGTCAGCGAAGGACGACGAAACGGGTGTTGGTTTCTGCCACTGGACCGGCGGCGCGCTTTTCCTCGGCAGCCTGAAAACGTTCTCACCCCCTCCAGAATGAAAGACTGATGCAATGAAACTGACTGGCACCACCATCTTCATCACCGGCGGCACGAGCTGTATCGGGCGGGGCCTTGCGGAAGCCTTCCATCGTCTCAGCAGCAAGGTGATCATTGCCGGACGACGCACCGCCTTTCTCGGCGAGTGACCGCGACAATCCCGGCATGGCGGCCATCAAGCTCGACGTGTCGAGCCTCGACAGCATCCAGTCCGCCGCGCGCGAATTGATTGAGAACCATCCCGATCTCAACGTGGTGTTCAACAACGCCGGCTTCATGCCATTCGACGATGTCTCCGGCTCGATTGACGATGCCGTCGCGCAGGATGCTCCCGTTCCGAAGCGGAACATCGTAGGCCTACGACCGCGACGAGGCAGTTTTGTGCGGTACCGTACGAAAGCCGTTTCGACCTCCCTTAACTATATTGGTTCCAGCCGTTTTAAGGTTCATCCTCGTAGGGTTGATGAAACACACGCGGACATGAGCGAATGCTGACCCTTTTGCAGTCGAAATGGTTTTGGAGATTTAGCCTGCCCATCATGGTGTCGATCGCAATATGTGGGCTACTTCTCTTGTCACTTTACTGGGCGGCGGTCGCAAGCGACGCGATCGCGGTTGCAAGACAGCGCGATGTCGTCGCTCTGACGGTTTCAAAGTTGAGGTCATCGATTGCTCATGATCAGGAAAGCGTTACTGTCTGGGATGATGCGGTCAGGAATTCGGTTGCGCGAAATCGCGACTGGATGGACACCAATCTTGGCGTATGGATGAACACCTATTTCGGACACGACGCAACAGTCGTGCTGACAGAGGATCTCAATCCAATCTACCAATTTGTTGTCGTTCCAATGACGCGACCGTTAGCGATGGTTTGCGGGTCGCCCATCTTCCATTGGCAAAGAGGCTGAAGGAGCGCCTCATTGCAGGCGATAAGGACGGAACGAACAGCAAGGTTCTCTCCATAGGCGAAGCGGACATCGTCTACGTTGGCTCGCGCCCGGCGATCGTCGGTATTAAACCGATCGTTTCGGACACAGGGGATACCGAGCAGCAACCGGGGCAGCAACATCTGCATGTTTCGGTTCGCTTTCTAGACGGAGATCTCGCAGCGACCGTGGGTCAGGAATACCAGTTCCACAATCTGCGCTTTGCCCTCCATCAGCCGACGGACCCGCGTTTTTCATATATTACGCTGCGTTCAAGATCCGGACCGGTTGTCGGCTACTTCGAGTGGCAACCCTTCACGCCCGGCCACAAGGTCCTCGAGGCCACCGTTCCTGCCATAGCAATTGCGTTCCTTGCTATATTCAGCGCAGCGAGCGTTGGTGGTAATGCACTCTGGAGACGCTCGAGCCGGTTACGGTCGAGCCGGGAGCAACTGCAATATCAGGCGACACATGATGGTCTCACTGGGCTCGCCAATCGTTCGGAATTCAACGTGGAGGTTGCGGCGGCCGCGCAAAATGCGAAAGAAGACGAGGTACATGCTGTCCTGTTTACCGACCTCGACAGGTTCAAGGAGGTGAACGACTCGCTTGGCCATCCCGCAGGTGATAAATTGATATCGCTTGTTGCAGCGCGGCTCATGAGCCTTTTTCCCGACGGCCTTGTTGCGCGGATCGGCGGTGATGAATTTACCGTTCTTCTCACGCTGAATGAATTCGTGCAGGCAGAGCATGCCGCAAAAGCCATCGTTGACGACCTTCGAGCGCCTTTCGAAATCTATGGGGCACATGTCGCAATTGGCGCGAGTGTCGGAGTGGCCCTCAAGCAGGGCTCCTTTGACGCAAACGAGGCAATCCGTCAGGCTGACATTGCACGTTATCACGCCAAAGCCGTCGACAGGAATACTTACGCGATATTTGGTAACCACATGGACGAGTTGCTTCGCCAGAGGAGGGCCCTGGAGGCTGACTTGCGTAAAGCGGTCAATGGCCGTGCGCAGATAGAAACATTTTATCAGCCTGTCTTTTCTGCGGGAGAGGGGAGGCTCTGTTCTCTCGAGGCCCTGGCGCGCTGGAAACACCCCGAACTCGGATACAATACATCAGCCCCGAACGGTTTATTCCGCTCGCGGAAGCGTGCGGCCTGATCCACGAAATCGGTGCCATTGTGCTGGAAGACGCCTGTTCCATGCTGGCAGAGTTTCCCGACATCGACATCGCGCTCAACGCCTCCTTAGTGGAACTGTGTTCGCCCTCCTATCCGCTGAACATAATTGCTGCGCTCGAAAAATGGCAGATACCGGCTAATCGCCTGGAGATCGAGATAACGGAAAGTGCTGCCACCGGCGAGGATGGCCGATCGGAGCGGAATATTGCAGCCCTGCGCGCAGCCCGCGTCAGGTTTGCCATCGACGATTTTGGAACTGGATACTCGTCATTCTCGCGGGTTCAGAAGATCGATGTTGATCGCATCAAGATTGACAGATCCTTTATCGAGGAAATCCACAGAAGCGACAACAGGGCTCTTGTCGTTGCGATGATCAATATCGCGCGGGCCAAGGGATTGAAGATTACCGCCGAGGGTGTTGAGACAAGGGAGCAACGGGATCGGTCATGTTGGATGAGAACGATTCAAACCTAAGAACACTGCAAGAACTGCGGGCGCTGGGTGTGAAAATCGCCATGGATGATTTTGGAACTGGCTACTCGTCCCTCGGCTATCTTCGAAGCTTCCCCTTCGATAAGATCAAAGTGGATCGTAGCTTTATCAGTGATTTGCCAAATGGAAAAGAATCTCTTGCCATTGTCCGCGCAGTCGCCGGTATTGGTCGAAGCCTCGGCATTACAACGACCGTTGAGGGCGTCGAGACACAGGAGCAGCTCGACGCGGTCAATGCGGAGGGGTTTGATGAGGCTCAAGGATATCTTTTTTCCAAACCGGTTCCCGCACACGAGATCGCCGCGGCTCTTCAGTCGCTTGGCGTCGAATGACGCTTTCTGTGAAGGTGCTCACAGCAACACGATTCAATCGTCGCCGTATTTGTCATCTCACTGACGCATTTCTCGAGATTTGGTAAAAAGATGAGCTGTAGGCTGCAGGGAAGTGTTCCCGTTCCGCCAGCTTGGACCCCATCCCTTGACTGCTCGAGGCGCATACGGTGAGCCTTTGGTCTGCGCGAGAGGATTACCCGGCTGCTAAGTCGTTTTTACGCATCAACGCGATGAACGCTTCTTTCAGGTTCAGGCAACGATACAGCAGATCGGCCTTTTCATCTTTTAGCCGTCGCAAGAGGATCAACTCTCTTTCGTTGACGTTGTTCGCCATTGCCCGAAGGCGAAGATCGACTTCGATCTCTCTAACTGCCATTTCGCAAGCGGCGATTTCCTCAAGCAGCCGTTCCCAATGTTTTTCCAGCACAAAGCTCACTTTGTGGCCCCACCCAATCGCCCTGTTTACCAACAATTAACATAACCAGTGCGGATTTGGACCAGCGTTTCCAGATATGGTTAACGCCTCGGCTGAGTTACGATCCGTTGACGTTTGGTCTCGCACGCCAGTGCGTTCGACACCTTTTCGATGCGGCACCATCCAGTTGTGATGTCCAGGATTTTTGATAATCTCGATCGCTCTGAGGCGTTTGCCGCGCCTTTTCGACAGGATTGGTGACCCCCGAAGGTGTTGCATTGCGACGATCGGGAAAGCGAGCGCGATGCTCCATCACCACAGCTATTGCGCAGTGGCTAAAATAGAATATCTTCAAGAAAATTGGGCTTTTATGAGCCTGCCAGCAAATATTTCAGCATTCGACGAGTACCCGTGAGATGGAAGATTATCCACACGCCGGTTATGGCGCAACGAACGAAGATCGTCTGCAGCGGCTGCTGGCGCAATTGAAGGTAGCGCAGCCGGGATATGAAGCTGCGGCTTTCCTTGCGGCAATCGTCGAATCTTCCGATGACGCCATCATCAGCAAATCGTTGCAAGGGACCATTACCACCTGGAACCTGAGCGCGGAGCGGCTGTTCGGCTATTCAGCTGACGAAGTAGTGGGACGACCAATTACCATGCTGATCCCGGAGGATCGTCTCGACGAAGAGCCTGCGATCCTGGCAAGGATCAATGCGGGAGAGCGTGTCGATCATTTCGAGACAGTCCGCCGTCGCAAGGACGGCACCCTCATTGACATTTCCCTCACGATCTCACCCATCCGGGCCGGTGACGGCACGATCATCGGCGCGTCCAAGATCGCCCGTGACATCTCTGAGCGGAAACGTGCAGCAGAACATCAAGATATGCTGCTCCGGGAGATGCATCATCGGGTGAAAAACCTTTTTGCAATCACTGGCAGCATTATAACTTTGGCCGCACGAACAGCGCAGACGCCTGCTGAACTCGCCGACGGCATGAAGAACCGTTTGATTGCTTTATCGCATGCTCACCAGTTGACCTTGCCAAGCTTCAGCGGCGGCGAATCCCCTTCGGAACGATCCACGACCTTCTTTAATCTCCTCTCGAACCTGCTTTCTCCGTTTGAAGACAAAGACGCCGGACGATGGCATCTGCATGGCGAGGACCCACACATCAGTGCGGAGCGCGTGACAAGTCTTGCGCTGCTGTTTCACGAGTATGCTACCAACGCAGTGAAATACGGTGCTCTTTCTGTGGCGGACGGGCGGCTCGATGTTACCCTGACGTCTGCGTCGGACTGTTTCGAGATCGCCTGGCTCGAATCAAATGCGAGAACCACGACCGCAGGGAAGGCCAAGGAAGCAGGCTTCGGAACCACTCTTGAAAACATGCTGGTCAGGACCCTGAACGCACAGGTATCGAGAGACTGGCAACCGCAAGGGCTTCTGATCCGGCTCACCCTTCCACGCAACGCTTTTTCGCTTCCGTCATAAGCGTTTGGAAATAGCTACCCTCTATAATGTGCGTGGATTGGAACTGATTTAGTGCTCGCTAATTCTTACTGTCACCCAACAGACTTCGGTGGGCGTTGGCAGCTGAGAGCTGTGTTGCTCTTGCCTGCCGAAGGGAGTGCGCGCGTCATGGCTTGTTTTGACAGTACAGATGCCTCTTATCGACTGATGCGGAGCGCTGTCAAAGTGCTGGCTGATCGTTTTACACATTCTGAAACTGCGAGCGCAGCAATTGTTGAGCATTCTTTGCAGATCATTATTGCTGATCCGGAACTGCTTTCAGACGGTAGCCGGGGAGCATTTTTTTCGGTTGTGCGACGCGTTGCCCTTGAACACTTCAGCATTTTCAACAACCTGCCGGCTGCGCCAGCAGCCGATCATCCGGGTGGCCTGGATAAGGCTGCTGCTGCAGAGTCGTCACAGGAGAAAGACGGGAAATAATGCACCGCGGTAAAGGGAGTAATATAGACACCGGCGTGTCGGTATCTCGCCACACCTACTGCATTTTCAGATGGAACCAGCAGCCCTGTTGAGCGTTCTGACTGGTTAAACTGTAGGCTTCGGCCGAGGAGGCCGAGGGGCCAGATGAATGACAATATTATTTTAAGCGGCGGTCGCACCGCCGTTCCGACGAAACAGCATATGGAAGATTACGAGGACTTTTTTGAGAACGGTGCGGTCGCCCTTCATCTTGTCGGTGAGGATGGTACGATCCTGCGCGCAAATCGAGCGGAGCTCGACCTTCTCGGCTTCACCGCCGAAGAATACGTCGGTCGGCCGATCTCCCAATTCCATGCAGATTCCGATACAATCCGCGAGATACTGGCCCGCTTATCAGGTGGAGAAAAGCTGAACCGTTTTCCCGCCCGGTTGCGCGCAAAAGACGGCTCCATCAGACACGTAGAAATCACCTCGAGTGTCCAGTTTCGCGATGGCAAATTTCTCAATACCAGGTGTTTCACAATCGATGTCACTGACACGGTACAACTGAGACGACAACTCGCTCGAAAAGAACAGGAAATGCGCCAGATCCTGGAGGCGCTTCCTGCGGCCGTCTACACCACGGACGCGCAGGGGAAGATCACTTACTACAACAGGGCCGCCATCGAACTCTCTGGGAGGGAGCCGGTCGTGGGCCAGGACGAATGGTGCGTGACCTATCGCTTGTTCACACCTGATGGGCAGCCGCTTCCCCACGATCAGTGCCCGATGGCAATCGCGCTCCGTGAGAAACGGGTCGTGCGCGGAGTTGAAGCGATTGCGCAACGGCCGGACGGCACAATGGTACCTTTCCTGCCGTTTCCGACACCGATGTTTGACGAGGACGGTGAACTGATCGGGGCGATTAACATGCTTGTCGACATCAGTGACCGAAAGACTGCCGAGACGAACCAGAAGGTCTTCCTCGATGAACTCAATCACCGCGTTAAAAACAACATGGCGATGCTGTACGGGCTCGTCAATTCTGCCGCGAGGGAATCGAGGAGCGATGAGGCCCGGCGCGTATTGGGAGACGCCGCACAGCGCGTCGGAGCCATGGCGGCCGCCCAACAGACCCTCTACATGGAAAAAGACCGGACCCGCGTGAATGCGAGGGAATTCCTTCAAGCTGTTTGCAGCAGTGCCAGGCAGGCCTTCTCAAAGGAGGTTGCGCTCCATATCGACGTGGATGAGGTACAATTGCCGAACGACGTTACGATGCCGCTGGCGCTGGCCCTGAATGAACTGCTGACGAACGCCGCCAAGCATGGCTGCGACGACGCGGGGAAATGCGACGTCTGGATCACCCTTTCACATCATGACGGAGGATTCGTGCTGACAGTCCGCGACAGTGGTCCCGGGTACAGTTTTGAGGCCACGGGCAGGCGCTCCTCGGGGACGGGGCTGGTGTCTGGCCTGGTAAGGCAACTGCGTGGTTCCTTCTCCGTGGCGCCAGGTCCAGGCGCGATGTGCACGATCCGATTCATTGACAACAAGCTGGGCTGAACATGTACCCGACGACGTCGTCCCCAACTTCTCATGGATCCAACCCGTCAACACTGGAAACGAGACGAGAATATGCGCGGAACTGAACCCGAGGATTTGCGCATTCTAATTGTCGAGGATGAATTTCTGATCGCGTTGGAACTGGAGAGTAGCCTTCTTGATGCAGGCTATAAGGTTGTCGGAATAGCCGTGACGGCCACAGAGGCCGTCGCTATGGCTCGTTCTGAGCAGCCGGATCTGGCGGTGATGGACATCCGGCTTGCTGATCGGACGGACGGTGTAGAAGCTGCAATCGAGTTGTTCGGTGCGTTCGGCATTAGGTCAATCTTTGCATCTGCTCATGTTGATGAAGTAACGCGGAAACGAGCCGCACCAGCCAGACCCATTGGCTGGGTCCAAAAACCTTACTCCGCTGACGCGCTGATACGTCTAATTAGGGACTTTTGCGGTTAAATCGTTGTGGTCTTATCTGATATCCGCGATGCGGCTCGCTCCTATTGAGTTGTTCCAGCCTCCTCCGATATCACAACACTCATCGAGTGGCTCTGCACAACAACCTGAGGAACAGCAGTTGAAGAAATGGAGGCGCGGTCGAAGTGGGGGGCGTTTGGATGCCGAAGGCCGATCTGCCAATGGCCGTGTTTGATCAAAATCGCAAGGTTTGCGGGTTCGTCTCCGCTCTGCATATCCATTGAAGCAGCGGGTCGTAAGTTCCAATTGGTTCAAGGCGTGGTGGTCATTCGCATTCAGCTTGCTGAATTCCTGAGATGAGACGCAGGCTTCCGGACGCCTGCGTCTCGTATTTCCTTGCGCTAAGGAAGGGCGACCAGAACCTCAATCTCGACGAGCCATTCGGGCATGGCGAGTGCTTCGACGCCGATCCAGGTGCTCGCGCAAACCGGCCATTTTTCACCGAATATGTCAGCGCCAGCCTCGAAGATCGCTGGAACAAGATCCGCGGAGTGCCGAACCACGTAGATCTTCATCTGCAGGATGTCGTTCGGATGCGCTTTCATGGCCGCGAGGGCGTTGAAGACATTCCCGAAGCATTGCTTTGCCTGGGCGGCATGATCGTTTCCACCGACGAGTTGACCTGCCCTGTCGACCGCGACCTGGCCCGAGATGGCGGCGAGACGCGCGCCAGGTGGGGCGATGGCGATTTGTGCAATCAGGTGTGAGAAGGCATCAGTCAGGGACGAGGGGTTGAGAGTTTCCATCGCTGCCTCCCTTATTCCTGATCGACAGCGGCGACGTAACCGTCTGGCCTGACCAGCAGCGCCCGAACGCCGCGAAGGGCGGCGTGATCGGAGGAAACTGCTGTCAGGGATTTGACGAGGCTGGAGCGCAACCATTCCGGGCCGGAAACCGATGCGCCTAGCGTGAAGGAAAGGTGAAGCCAACGTCCTTCGACCAGCAGGCTGTAGAGTGACAACGATCCGCCGTCCCTGTCTACCAGTTCGATATCGGGAACGCGGCGCCCTGCCGTCAATTGCCCGGCAGTAACGGCCGCCTTCGCATCGGCGCCATAGGCGACGTCGAAACCGGAAAGCTCACCGGCAAGACGATGATTGACCGCCGGGATTTTCAGGAGTTCGTTCAGCGTTTCGCGCAGGGCAAGGGTCGCCGGATCGAGCCGGGTGACCAGCCCGACTTGCGCGAGGGTATTGGTGTAGAGAATTTGTCCTGTAGGTCGCCGTTCCTCTTCATAGGTATCAAGCAGTTTGTCGGGCGCTTCGCCCTTCACGACTGCGGCCAGTTTCCAGCCGAGATTCAAGGCGTCTTGCAGTCCGACATTCATGCCCTGTCCGCCCATCGGAGCGTGGATATGAGCGGCATCGCCGGCGAGGAGGACGCGACCCTTGCGATAGGTTCCCGCTATGCGCGTCTCATCGGTGAAGCGCGAAAGCCATATCGGGTCGCGAGCCTGATAGTCCTCGCCGATAATGCGCGCAGTCGGTCCCGCTACTTCTTCCAGAGTGACTGGTTCGGTTCTTGGCACATGGGTTCGTTGGGGATCCACGAGCACGATGCGGTAGTGCTTGCCGTCACCGAGAGGCGCGATCATCACCGAACCATGCTCGTTGGTGACTGACACGACAGGCTTTGCCGGCGGCGAGGCAAGAACTACGTCTGCGAGCATGAGTGAATTGCGGGCTTCTGCTCCCTCATATGAGATGCCAGACTGTTCCCGCACGATGCTGCGAGCGCCATCCGCTCCCACCACATAGGAGCCGGAAAACTCTCCGGCGTCGGTTGAGATGTGCACCCGCCTTCCGTCGTCCAGAATTCCGGTTGCTGTCACGCCCCGCACGATGACGACACCGAGTTCAATCGCACGTTCTTTCAGACGCTCTTCGGTCACGGCCTGCGGAATAAACAGCGTGTAAGGGAAGCGGGTGTCGAAGGCTGAGAAATCCAGCCGCGTATCGAGGACCGCGTAGTGGCCGGTCGGGATCGGTTTGCCGGTGCTGAGGAAACGATCGGCGAGACCGCGCAGGGCAAATACTTCCAGCGAACGTCCATGGATGGTGAGCGCACGCGACTGTGCCGTCCGCTCCGTTCGTCGCTCGAGAACGGCGACATCCACACCGGCAAGTTTCAATTCGCATGCCAGCCACAGCCCGACAGGCCCGGCGCCGACAACAATAACATCATAGTTCATTTTCATGAGGGGTGCTCAAATCTAACGTTGTTAGATTTGCCTAACAATGTTAGAGAGTCAACGGTAAAACTGGAGACGGACATGCGCATTGTGAAAACCGAGGTCATCGCGACGGCGCTGAAGCTGCTTGATGAGGTCGGCATGGAGGGGTTGACGATGCGTAAGCTGGCGGACGCCCTGAACATCCAGGCACCGTCGCTCTACTGGCATTTCGCCAACAAGGACGCCTTGCTCGAGGGGATGGCGGATGCCCTCATGGAGCCGGTCGCCGCAAGCAATCCGGAAGGCGAGGCCTGGGATGCGAGGCTTGGGCGCGTGGCTTCCGAAGTGCGCGAGGCCCTGCTGTCTCGCCGCGATGCTGCGCGGGTTTTCGCTGGCACCTATCCTTTATCTGATAACGTGCTGCGCGTCGGCTCGTTGTTGATCGGCGCCCTCAAACAAGCAGGTGCTGACGACCGCACTGCAAGCTGGGGCGCATTCACGCTGATCTATTTTGTGATCGGCTTCGTAATTGAGGAGCAGGCCTTGGGCGGAAAAAAGACCAGCTCCGGCAGTGAGGAGGCGCGAGTTGCCGCTGAGTTTCCGCTCGCTGTGATCGCAATGCGTGAGATTGCCGGAACAAATGCCGATCAACGTTTTTCGTTCGGGCTCGATCTGCAGATCATGGGCTTGAAGGCGGCGCTTCGTCTTCCTTGAGACGGTAGCGAGGTTACCCGCACATCTTTGTCCAGGACATTATGGCCCCAGACTATCCGCCAGGAAGCGACCCAAAAATTTGGCTTCGGCGGAAAGACTTGCCCGGCCCTTCACCAATGCCATCTCGGACGCGGGCTGATCATCGAACCCATCCCTTGGACCGAGTTGCCGATGTTCGGAAAGCACCGCATCGGAAGGCAGCAGACTGATCCCGAGTCCGGAAGCGACAGCTGCCTGAACGCCCATCAGGCCCTGGCTGGTATAGGCGATCCGCCAGCGACGACCGCTGCGCTCGATCGCACGGATGGCACGATCCCGGTAGATGCATCCGACGGGAAACACCGCAAGTGGAACCGGCTCCGTCTCGACTGGACGGGTGGCACTTTCCACCCAGAGCAGTTCCTCCTTCCAACTCGCAAGACATGCCCCATCTCCGGGCTCCCGCTTGATCAGCGCGAGGTCGATCTCGCCCGCATCCAGCAGGCGGCGAAGCTCGGTGCTCCATCCGCTGACCGTGTCTAGTCTGATATGGGGCGATGTACTGGAAAATCCCGACAGGAGATCGATAAGGCGTCGCCCGGCAAAATCTTCCGGCACGCCAAGACGGACAGTTCGCGGCGCCGAAGGCCTCCGCATGACCTCGGCGGCCTCATCTGCCACGGCGAGTAATTTACGCGCATAGCTCAGCAGCAACTCGCCGGCCTCAGTCGTTTCCACAGTTCCGGTCGATTTGCCCCGCCGCAACAGTGAGGCGCCCAAATTGACTTCCAGCTTCTTGATCTGCTGGCTCACAGTCGATTGCGTCAGGTGAACCCGCTCGGCCGCCCTGGTGAAGCCGCCGCAGTCGACGACTGCAGCAAAGGTTGTCAGAAGATCCAGATCGAAACCGAGGCTCATTTGATTTCTCGATGACAATGATGATGAGATTTAATTTCTCAATCAATGTGGGTTTTATCAATCTCGGGGAAATCCAAGGAGAAGATACATGACCCTGATTGGACCCAAGCCGACCTGGCTGACCTTTGATTGCTATGGAACCCTGATTCAGTGGGACGAAGGGCTGCTTGCTGCAATGGACAGAATACTGTCCGCAAAAGGTGGCGATATCGACCAGAAGGCCTTCATCTCGATCTACGACCACCATGAACATGCGCTTGAGGAGGAGCGTCCGCACCGCACGTTTGCGGAGGTCAGCGCGCTTGCGCTGGAACGGGCCATGGCCGAATTCGGCCTTCCGTTTGAGGTTGCGGATTCCGAAATCCTGACGTCCTCGATCGGGAAGATGCCACCGTTTCCGGAAGTGGTTGCAACATTGGAAAAGCTGAAGGCAGCCGGTTTCCGTCTGGCGATCATCTCCAATACTGATGATGCCATCATTGCTGGAAACGTAGCCCAACTTGGTGGCCACATCGACCGCGTCATCACGGCTGAACAGGCCGGTGCCTACAAGCCATCCAGCCAGATTTTCCATCAAGCCTGGAAAAGCCTCGGCATCAGCATGGAGGATCTCGTGCACATCTGCGCCAGCCCGCATCTTGATCTTGCCGCAGCGCGTGAGCTCGGATTTCGCAGCGTCTGGATCGATCGTGGTACGGGCCGCAAACCACTCGCTGACTACCACCCGAATGAAATCGTCCCGACGTTCGACAAGGTGCCTGCCATCCTTGCCGCAGCGGGCTGGATGGAACGATAGGAGACTAACATGGCGCATGAGCTGAATGTTTCGAAGACAAATCCTGCACTTCGGCACAATCTCCCGATGGATACCGACGAGATATGGCAGGCGCGTGTCGATCTTGCCGCGTGTCTGCGGATGGCGGCGCGGCTTGGCCTCGAAGAGGGGATCTGCAATCATTTCTCCGCCGTCGTGCCCGGCCATCCCGACCTCTTCATCGTCAACCGCCTCGGTTGGGCGTTTCAGGAGGCGACGGCATCCTCGCTGCTGATCTGCGATTTCGACGGCAATGTGGTTGCTGGCGATGGGGTGCCCGAAGCGACGGCCTTCTTCATCCATGCGCGTCTGCACAAGATGGCGCCTAGGGTGGGGGCCGCCTTTCACACCCATATGCCGAATGCCACAGCGCTCAGCATGGTCGAGGGTGAGCCGCTGGTCTGGGCAGGCCAGACGGCGCTCAAATTCTACGACCGTGTGGCGGTCGATGAGAATTACAATGGCCTTGCGTTGGATGAAAGCGAAGGCGACAGGATCGCATCCGTCCTTGGGGACAAGGACATCCTGTTCATGAGAAACCATGGCGTCATGGTTTGTGCACCCAACATTGCCGAGGCCTGGGACGATCTCTATTATCTCGAGCGGGCCGCCGAGGTTCAGCTGAAGGCAATGGGCTCCGGCCGCAAACTGCTGCCGGTCTTGCCCGCAGTGGCGGCCGCAGCGGCACGGCAGATGCGGGAAGGCGACCCGGAAAGCGCAAGGATGCATCTGGAAAGCATCCGGCGGGTCCTCGACCGGCAGGCGCCAGAGTATCGCGATTGATGGAACAGGAAAGGCGAAGCGTTTGGCATTCGCCTCTCCTATAGTTTCTCCGGGTCAGGGCGTCCCTTTCAGCAGCGCCGAATCATTCAGTGTCACGACCATATGTTCGATGAAGGCACGGACTCGGTGGGGCAGGGGACCGCCACCGACATAGACGGCATGCACCAGTTCAAGGTCGCCTGGATTGAAATCTTCGAGCAGTGGGATCAACCGTCCCGCCGCGATGTCGTCGGCTACATGGAACAGGCCGACGCGGGCAATGCCAGCGCCGGCCAGCGCCATTTGCTTCATCGTCTCGCCGTTGTTGACGACGATGCTGCCTTTAACCGGTTGCGCGATATCCCGATCATGGTCACGAAACGGCCAGGATGGCCGTGCGCGCCGGAAATTGAACGTCAGGCAGTCGTGATGCGCAAGATCCGCCGGCGTTTCAGGCGAACCCCTGCGCGCCAGATAGTCGGGTGAAGCGCAGACCACGCGCCGGCTCTGCCCCAGCTTGCGGGCGATCAGGCCGCTGTCCGGCAGGTTGCCCATGCGGATAGCGACATCGGTTTTTTCTGCGACCAGATCGACAATCCCGTCGGTGAAGGAGAGGTCGACGATCAGGTCGGGATTGCGGGCGATGAATTCCGGAATCGCCGGAGCAACGAACATCGTGCCGAACGGTATTGTGGTGTTGGTCCGCAACCGGCCACGGACTGCGCCACCTGCTGCTTCCTGCTCCGCCTCGTTCAGTTCCTGCAAAATCCGAAGCGCGGCATGATGATAGGCCTCGCCTTCTTCTGTCAACGTGAGTGCGCGTGTCGTTCGCACCAAAAGGCGCGTGCCAAGCCGTGCTTCCAGACGGGCGATCAACTTGCTGACTGCTGATGGCGTGATGTCCAGATTGCGCGCGGCGGCGGAGAAACCCCCATCCTGAAGAACGCGGGCAAACACTTCCATCTCGCCGGAGCGTTCCATCAGAATGCGCGGCATTGATGATCCTCATTCACAGGTGCATGTCTTCTGCGGGCAATAGTGTGAATTGAGCTTAAATCATAAGTTTCCTCCAGCAACAATCTGGAGACACGGATATGGATCTGCAACTGAACGGGAAGACCGCCCTCGTGACCGGCGCCACCGCAGGCATCGGCCTCGAAATCGCCCGATCTCTCGCCGTAGAAGGCGCACGCGTTGTCATCACAGGCCGCGACCGCGCCAAGCTCGACAACGCCGTCGCCGCAATCATGGCATCCGGCGGATCGGACGTCTTTGGGGTTTTGGCAGACGCCGCCAGCCCCGAGGGTGCCGCGATGATCGCGAAGGCCGAACCGTCGGTCGATATCCTCGTCAACAATCTCGGCATCTACGAGAGCAAGGCCTTCGGCGACATCACCGACGCCGACTGGAGCCATCTGTTCGACGTCAATGTCATGAGCGGCGTGCGCCTGTCGCGCACCTATCTTCCCGGCATGCTGGAGCGCAACTGGGGCCGGATTATCTTCATTTCCAGTGAGTCGGGTCTCGCAATCCCTCAAGACATGATCCACTACGCAACGAGCAAGACGGCGCAACTCTCGATCTCGCGCGGATTGGCGCAGCTGACACGCGGCACCAATGTCACGGTCAATTCCGTGCTGCCCGGACCGACCCGCTCGGAAGGCATCGAGGCTTTCCTGCGCAGTCAGGCAAGCGATCCGTCCGCACCGATCAAGCAAATCGAGGCCGAATTTTTTGCCACCGCCCGCGCAGCTTCGATCCTCCAGCGCATGGTGGAAGCGGAGGAGGTTGCAAACCTCGTTGCCTATCTCGCCAGCCCCCGCTCATCCGCCACGAACGGTGCAGCCCTTCGTGCCGAAGGCGGTCTCGTCAACACCATCGCCTGAGAAAGGTGCTACCCATGTCAAACACGCCTTTGACCATCATCGCCATCACCACCGCCAAGCCCGGCAAGGAGGCGGCGCTTGGTGCCGCCCAGGAAAAGCTGGTCACTGAGACTTTGGCCGAAGACGGTTGCCTTCGGTACGAGTTGCACCGCTCGCTCGATGATGGGCGCGTGCGCATCTTCGTTGAAACCTGGGCAAGTGAAGCCCAATGGCGCGCCCATATGCAGGGCTCCGCCATGCAGCGGTTTCAGGCGAGCGGCGTCGGTGACTATTTTGCCGACTTCGCCCTGCACCGGCTGACCAAGGTCGCTGGCTGATCAGCCTCCGTCTTCTGCATTCCCAAACAGAATTTCTCATATTCGGAGACAAACCCATGAAACTACTGCGTAGCCTTGCCATCACTCTTGCGCTCGGCGCCAGCACTCTCAGTGCCCATGCCGGAAACGTGCTGATCGTCCTGTCTGATTCCGATCGCCTCGACCTGAAGGACGGCAAGGTATTCAAGACCGGTTTTTACCTCAACGAGTTGATGCAGCCGGTGCAGGCGTTGCGCGACGCCGGCCATGAGATCACGTTCGCCACTCCGAAAGGCACCGCGCCTTCCGTTGACCGGACATCCGTCGACAAGATGTATTTTGGCGGTGATGAAGCGGCGATGAAAGCCAGCGAAGAGCAGCTTTCGGAACTCGGCCTGATGTCGAGCGACAGATCGCCGGTCATCAGCCTCGCGCGGGTCGAGCAGATCGGTTACGACCATTTCGACGCGGTCTATGTGCCCGGCGGTCACGCACCTATGCAGGATCTTCTTGTCAGTTCCGAACTCGGCAACCTGCTCACTTATTTCCATGAAAATGGCAAGACGACCGCACTGGCCTGCCATGGCCCCATCGCGCTTCTTTCTACGCTGGCAGATGCGAAGGGTTTCGTCACGAAGTTCGAGACGGCGGGAACTGCAAAGGCGCAAACTGGCTGGATCTATGCAGGCTACAAGTTCACGGTCTTCAGCAACCAGGAAGAAGAAATGGCCAAGGGACTCTTGGGTGGTGGCGAGATGAAATTCTATCCGCAGGATGCACTCAGCCGGGCGGGCGGTCAATTCAGTCAGGCTGATGAAGCTTTCTCCGCGCATGTCGTAACGGATCGCGAGCTGATCACCGGCCAAAATCCCGCATCAGCCCCGGCTGTGGCGCAGGAACTGCTGAGCCGATTGAAGTAGCATCTGCCGATGTCGCCTCCCTTGGCGGGATCGGTTACGGCTCCACTGCAATGTGGATCATTGCCGTGTTCACTGGATTGGTTCTGGATCACACTGGTCGCACATATGCGCCACCATTGTCTTCCATCGCAATCAGGCTCTCCATTCCGTGCATAGCTGCACTGCAGCAAAGTCTATTTTGTGTGCAGTGAAAATTGGTACTTTGGTTCTCATCGAAGCAATGCATGTCCTCCCGCAGAGCTTCGATTTCAGACGGCCAATTCCTCCTCCCAAGGGGCGTCTGTCAGAACTGCGGCACTCCTCCTCCCAGCTGTTGTTCGGTTCTTTTCGAAAAGCCTGCCGCACCTCCTCCCGCGGCAGGCTTTTTCGTCTTGGGGACTGGCTGATGAGAACCCGGGATTGAGCTGCTGTTCTTGCCCGTTTTCTTCGCAGTCAACCGACGACCTGCTCCTTGTTGAGGAAACGCTCCAGATCCTCGATGCTTTTCATGACAGCCTCAAAATCAGGCGGTGTCGCAAAGATCATGGCTGACATTCTCCCGTAGTCGGTCGCCAGTTTCTTGCGCATATCGGCGGTCGGCACCAGTCGGAAACTGCCGGGTACTGCCCGATCATAGCGATGGTCCGGTGCACGGAACATCAGTTCCTTGTGCTGCCGGCACGCTTCGGCAAGATCGAGCATGGATGCAGTCGCCTTTCCGTAGTCTGGATGCGTCCAGATCTGATGAACATCGTAATAGTGGCGCGAGTATCGATTGAGGTCGGGGACCTTTCTTTCCGCATTCTGGTCCGCGTTTCGTTTCTCGGTCATTTCCGTCATGGCATGAAGGATGAGGACCTTTTCCCAGAACGTCCGCTCGGGCCTGACGGTCATCACATTGGAGATCGTGAGATCCGAACCGGCCGGCATTTCGGATGCGATGTAGGGGACGATCTGCCGCGTCTCGGCTGGCACCGGATCCGGGCGTGCGCCGCCTTCGATGCGCACCGCCGCCTCGACATAGCCGCCGCTGGTATCAAAGACGCTTCTGTATCCCAGCACCAAAATGTCGAGCGCTTCCTTCTTCCGGTAGGGATCGTACCCGAAGCCGAGCGAAAAATGTCCCGTTTGTCCGATCTCTCCTTCGACCACGGCGATTTCCTCCTCAAGCAAACGCTTGAGTGGCCCGGAGATATAATGCCGTGCTGCCTCGTCCACCTGTTCGGCCAGAGCCTTCTGTTGTTGATTGACAGAGGGGAGAGCGGCGATATCGGCCTCAAGCGGAACTTTCAGGTCCCCCTTGTAGATGCCGATGTCGATGTCCTCGGAAAAACGCTGGATCAGGCTGTAGGCCTTGCTGAGGCTGGTCCCGCCCTTAAAATAGAGGCCAATGGCATCGTCCCTCCGTCGGTTGAACAGGAAGTCGAGCACCCAGCAGACGTAGAGATCCTTCTCGATATTCTCGGCCCGCGTTTCCAGATCGGAGGCCGCGGGGGCGAATAGTGCTCTCCGCTCGTCAGCGCTTGAGCGAAGGACGTCAATGAAGCTCTGGCGCATGTTCAGCCTTCCCATCCTGACCCGTTGGAGTGTCTTCATCCACCGGGGGCCGCGGGTCGCGTGTTATCGTTTCTATCGCCTGGTACATCCAGGCAGGGATGGCGTTGATGTTTTCGCGCAGATCCTCGACAATCGGTTGCCTGTGGGGGCTTCGTTCCAGGTAACGGACGATACCATCGACAGCGGTCTCCAGATTGGATCGCTCATCGCGAAACCAGTGGAGGGCCTGGATCACCCGCATCGCCGGCCGGCCGGCCCAAAAAGCGGTCTTCGCCGAAATGCGCTTGAAGTCCAGGATATAGATGACCGGTTTCACGGCATGCGTGTCGCCGGCATTGGCCTCGATTTCGATGGTTCGAGGGTATGTGTCCGCATAGATTGTGGACCGGGCCGGAACTGCCGTCGTCAGGCTAAGATCGTTGGCAGCTGTCATGCCGTCGACGCACACACGCAGCTTGTCGCGTCGTGCGATCGCATCGATGAATGAGGCGCGCGGCGGAAACACCATTTTGCCATTCAGTTGGCTGATACCCGGCTTGTCATAGAGACCACGATAAGGTCGGCGGATATCGCCGCGGTTTGTCAGCCTCTGCAGCGCCTTTTCGACGGCGTTTGGCGATGCGATATCCAGGAAATCGGCGCGCGACCAGACGCCCGAGGGCGCCGCGCCTTCAATCCTTTGGTGAATGCGTTCGAGAGTGTCCGATGTGGGATCCGGCATAGCTATCCTACCTTCTGACCGAAGATTATATACAAATTTTGGTCACTTGCAATCGACACGCTCACACTGACCAATTTTTATATCTAAATATTGGTCAGTGTTTGATGTTCGTGGCTGCTTGGGAATCAAAACTGAAATCAACGAACAGAGTGCAACATAACGGATGTGTTGTTCGCGATCGTTGCGAATGGCTAGAATGACGCCCCCACAGCCCGGGTAACGCCTTGCGCGCGAGTCTTCTCCCTTCAAGCTTTCGATGACGACGACGGTCTGACACCATCGAGCGTTGCTGCACTATTCCCCTTTCGGAAAGCCACAAGCAGCAACCGTCCAACACCTTCATTGTATCGGAACCTGCTGGTTACGTGATCAGCAAGCGGCAGGGCAATTCAGGCCGAACGCAATGATGCACCGCCCATCAGCGCTTCCGATGCCCGCTCTCTTGTCTGGCATCCCTAATCCAGTCCCGTCCTTGGACGGTCAACCCGCAGGGGGTTCGCGAGCGAGCTGCGACCTCTCTGGCTACGCCGCCGAGGTGACCGCGGTCGGGTCCGGATCAAACGGGCGCCAACGCGCGGGGATCGGCCCCGCCAACGGATGGAGCAGACCATGCCGAACGATCTCAACCTTGCACAAAACCACGCACTCGATCTTGCCCGGACCTTGATGGTCCCAGTCACCCTCTTCCAGGTGGATGGAGAGATCGGCGTCATGCCTTCCGCCTAGGCCACAGGTAGCTACATTTTCCGGAGGCACTCACAATGTCCTGCTAAGACTGGCGCGGTAGGATTCTAGTTAGAGATCAAAGCGTTCGGTCCGTTAAACTGCGCGTCGGTAGTTCGAATTTGTTCAAGGCGTAAAAGTAGAGCTGGAGTTTTCAGCCGCTCGCCGCTGTCTTGCACTGCATTGGGCGCTAAGGTCGGCGAGTGGCAGAGAAAGCCACCACTCGCTGAGTACTTTTTACACGTGTATGGCGTTTCGAGGCGGATTGACTGTCAGGAGCAAGGCCAAGCTTAGGATAGCCGTCCCGACAATATACCACGCCGGTGCTTGGGCCTGTCCCGTGGCACTCACTAGCCACGTGGTGATAAAGGGGGCGAAGCCGCCAAATATGGTGACGGCAAAGCTGTAGGCGATTGATACACCCGTGGATCGGATTTCCGGCGGGCATACTTCCGTCATTGCGGCTGGAGCGGGACCAGTGAACGACGCGATGAGGACTGCGAATAGGGCTTGGCATACAATCAGATTTGTCTGCGTCGGGCTTTCGCGTAGGAATGACAATACGGGATAGACAGCGATGGCCATCGCTACCACGCCGCCCATAATGAGCAGCTTTCTATCCACTCGATCCGACAGGGCGCCGAAAACCGGCGCCAGAACCAGAACAAGGGCGAGACCGATACTGTTTGCAATGAAGGCCTGATGTTGAACGAAGCCTAATTCCCGCACAGCATAGGTCGGCATGAAGACCAGGAAGAAGTATGTGCACACGGTCCACGGAATCGTGATTGCGAAACCGGTCAGAACCGAGGCTCGATGTGTACGTAGGGCCTTCATAAGAGGAGAGCCCTGGGCGGTTTCCTTGGATTTTGCATACTCGGCGCCTTCCTCGGTCTGGGAGCGGATGTACATCCCGACCGGGCCGATCAGGATGCCGAATATGAATGGAAGACGCCATCCCCAGCTTTCGAGCATATCAGGCGCCATCGAGCCGGTGATGAGCGTACCAAATAACGAGCCGATGAGTAGCGCGCCCGCTTGGCCTGCCTGCTGCATGCTGCCGAAAATGCCACGCCGCCCGGGTGGGGCATGCTCAACCAGGAAAGCCGTGGCGCTACCGACTTCGCCACCAGCTGAAAAGCCTTGAATGAGACGAGCAAGCACGATGATCGCCGGGGCGAATATACCGATGTCGCTATAGGTTGGCGCGAAACCGATCATAGCGGTGCTGATCGCCATGAGCATGATAGTCAATGTCAGCGCTGGCTTTCGTCCCCGCCGGTCGGCAAAGCTGCCAATGACAATCGCACCGACCGGCCTCATGATGAAGCCGCCGCCAAAGGTCGCAACCGTTAGCAAGAGGGAGACCGTTTCATTCCCCGCAGGAAAAAAGAGCCGTGATATGATGATCGCGAAGAAACCATAGACCGCGAAGTCGTAAGCTTCGAGCATGTTGCCGATCGTCGCTGCGATCACGGCGCGACGCTTGCTCTCCGAGGTCGGAGGCTTTTCCCAGTTAGACATTGTTGTTCCCTTTTTTATTAGATGTTGGTTTAGCTCTGCTGGCGTTTGCTGATCTGCTGGATGAACCGGATCCCTTTCTCAATCTGGTCGATCGCAATCCACTCGTCTGGCTTGTGTGCCTGAAGTATCGAGCCGGGACCGCAAACGACGGTGGCGATGCCTGCGTTTCGGAAGTAGCCAGCCTCCGTTCCGAAGGGGACCCCCTCTGGCAAGAGATGTCCTCCAGCGCTCAACGCCAGCGCAATCGCCGGATTTTCGTCGAATGGTCGAAGAGGGGGAATGCCGATGAGTTCGTCCTGCTCACAGGTCGTCGATCCACGAACGCCGTTTACGAGCTCCCGCGCTGACAGCCTGCATTCCTCGAAATCCGTCATCACCCCAGGGCGCATCTCCCAATGCACATCACAGCTACTGGGGATGATGTTCGTGTTGGTCCCGCCGGAGATGATCCCGACGTTGAAAGTCGTGCCGGCTTCACGGTATTCACCGGAGCTCTGCCGGCGGAGAACTTCAGTTGCCAGGCGGGCGGCTGCGCCAATCGCATTGATGCCTTTGTTCGGGTCGCTGGAGTGTGCGGCCTGGCCGTGGAACCGCGCACGAAAGCCGAGGTAGCCGCGATGTCGATCGGCGATCCCCATTTCCGTGGGCTCCCCGACAATCATCATTCCAGGCTTGAGCCCATCCGCGATCATTCCATCGATCAGAAGGGGAACGCCGAAACAGCCAACTTCCTCGTCGTAGCTCAGGGCAAGATGGAGTGGCTTTGAGAATGCCCCACTGTTGCAATCCGACAGGACAGAAAGGGCACAGGCGAGAAACCCTTTCATATCGACTGCCCCTCGGCCATACAGACGGCCGTCTTGCTCCTGCAACGCGAATGGGTCTGTTGACCACTGCTGTCCATCAACGGGGACTGTGTCCACATGCCCCGACAGAGCAATGCCTCCGGCAGTTGCGGGTCCAAAGCTCGCAACGAGGTTGGCCTTCTGGCGGCTGTCGTCGTATGTCAGCCGGAGAATGGCACCGGTGGGTTTGAGGGTCTCAGCAACCCACTCGATCAATTGCAGATTTGAATTTCTCGATGTCGTGTCAAAGCTCACGAGCTTGCCAAGATGGTTGATCGCAGTTGCGAGATGTTTACGCTCTGAAGCTTCAGGCATTTGCCAGCCTCTCATTCGCGATCGCTTCAGCAGCGATGTGGGTCGGCACCCCTTGCGCGTCTGCGCGTTCGAAGATTTCCTGCAAGGTATTGGCAATCTGGCGCACGCGCGGCTCGATTTCATTGCGATCGAAGCCAGCCACTTCGTAAGCGAGCTGGATCATACCGCCGCCGTTGATGACGTAGTCCGGCGCGTATAGAATACCTTTCTGGCTCAGGGCTTCTCCGTGGATGCTCTCGCGCGCAAGCTGATTGTTTGCTGCCCCGGCAATCACCTTTGCCTTCAAAACGGCGAGGGTTTCTTCGTTGATCACAGCACCCAATGCGCAGGGAGCGAAGACGGACGCGTCCGCCGAATAGATGTCATCAACTGTCGAGACCTTGGCACCAAATCGCGTTTCCGCCTCCTGGACCCGTTCTGCGCGTGTGTCGGCAACGATGAGCTGCGCACCAGCCTCTGCCAACAGCGTACACAGGTTCATGCCGACATTGCCAAGACCCTGAACAGCGACCGTAAGGCCAGACAGATTGTCGACCCCAAGGCGATGCCGTGCGGCGGCCTCAATCCCGACGAACACACCGAGGGCGGTTGATGGCGACGGATCCCCACTGCCGCCCATGTCCTCTGGCAGGCCCATGACATGGGTTGTTTCTGTCCTGATAGCGACCATGTCCGCGACGGTGGTACCGACGTCCTCACCAGTCTTGTAGCGACCGCCCAGGCGTTCCACCGTGCGGCCGATGAAGTACAAAAGCTCGGGGGTCTTTTCCGTATGGGGGTCTGCAATGACGACCATCTTTCCGCCGCCGAAGGGAACGCCAGCGACCGCAGCTTTATAGGACATGCCTCTCGAAAGACGCAGAACGTCCGTCACAGCTTCGGCTTCGTCTTCATATGTTCGTATGCGGCATCCACCGATCGCCGGTCCGAGGCGCGTATTGTGGACCGCTATGATTGCCTTGAAGCCATGCTTGGGGTCGCTTGCAAAGACCACCTGCTCGTGGGCATCAAAATCCTTCGATTGGAAGAGTTCCATTCTGTTTTTTCCTATTTTCAGTTTGAAGAGGGGGCAGCTGGGCGCGGCTTGAGCCGGACGGCGATTGCAAAACCGATCAAAATCAGCGCGATGCCGATGAGATGAAAGGTGTGGATCGGCTCACCAAGAAACGTGAGCGCGAGCGCTGAGGCATAGACGGGCATCAGATGAAACGATGCCCCGGTGACGCTAGGGCCGAGCAGATCGATGCAGCGGTTCCAGAAGGCCGCACCGAGCAACGACGCGAAGATTCCTATGAAAAGAACGGAAAGCACCGAATATGTGGCGAGGGGAAAATGCTGACCGGTCAGTCCTTCGCCGATCCATGGCGGCATCGAGATGACACATGCGCCAACACTCATGGCAGCGAGAAACGCCATGTCGGGAAGCCCCTTAGGTCGAAAACGCAAGCACACTGAGTAAAACGCATACCCGGCGACGGCGAGGAGAACGAGGAGCTCGCCACGGCTGACGCCGATCTCCAGCACCCGCGACGGGTGTCCCTGTGATACGATCCAGATCACCCCGACGAACGAAATCAGGATACCGCCGACCACGCGTGCGGATGGTCGATCTCCTGAGATAAGCCACGCAAACAGAGGCACCATCAATGGCAAGGTCGAGTTCAATATCGAGGCGCTTGCCGCAGGGGTCGTGTGCAGGCCAAAATAGTTCAGAACCGGATAGCAGATGAAACCGCTGACCGTGCAGACAAGTATGAGCTTCCAGCAGGAGCGGAGCGCCTCTCGGTGTTGTTTCAGGGTCGCCCAGACTATCGGAACCAAGATCACGGATGCCACGGCCCACCTCCAGAACGTCAGGCCGAACGGTGGAAGGTTTGCAGCAAATGCGCGGCCAATAAGAAGGTTTATGGCCCAGAAGAGAGGAGGCAGCGGCAGCAAGATACGGGGACTTTGCCAGAGCGCCGAAGTCAGTGAATTTATCGCAGTGCGCATCGACAGACCCTCACGATGCGATCCCAAGACGAACCCGGCGATTGTGGCGCCCCTTGTTGTCGATCTTCAAAATGCGGAGAGCCGGTGACTGCCCGGTGCTCTCGAGATGCGTTCCGCCACAAGCCTGCTCATCGAGGCCCTCGATCTCGACAATGCGGATGAAACCGTCGTCACTCGGGGGAGGGGTCGCCGACTTCGATCTGATGAGGCCGGGCGTCTGCTCCGCGTCAGCGAGTGTTACGTATCGTGCCCGAACAGGTAGATTTTTCTTGATGACGGAGGCAATCTGCGATTCCATGGCCCTCAGTCGGTCGTTGTCGACTTCGGGCAGATCGAAATCAAGGCGCACGCTTCCGTCAGCGGCAAGCTGTGCTCCTGTCACCAAAGCCCCTTCGAACTCTTGGAAGACGAGGGCGTTGAGCACATGGCTACCCGTGTGCAAGATCTGCATCATTCGGCGAAACTCAGGATCGACTTCCGCTCTCACGTCATCTGCGAGTTCCAATGCAGGGTCGGCGAGAATGTGCCAGACACGCTCCTGATCATGCTCGAAGCCCGAGACCTCGACCTCACCGCCTCGATGCACGAGCTTTCCAAGATCAGGAAGCTGCCCTCCACCCCCCAAAAAGAACGGGGATTGCTCCAGCACCACACGGCCCGGACGGCTGTCCACGATTGTCGTCTCGAGTTCTAGCTGGTTCGGATTGGCGTGATAAAATGGCTGGCGCATGGGTATTCTCCTGTTTCGAGGAGGAAGCCAACCACATGCGGGCCGGTCGATATTGGTAAAAATCGAGGTTCAGAGCCAATCCCGTCAGCGCCCGTTTTCATGGGATCGTCGTGGCGATGCCGACCTCATGGGCATGGTTCACAGCATTAAACGACTGGTCAATTGACAACGTTATTCAGGCAAAGCATAAATAAATACGAGACGGTTCGTCTCGTATTGTGGATGAACTGATGCAGGCAACAACGTCGATCACAAACTCGGCTCCACGGGGAGCTCGCAGGTCAGCACGAGCTCACGACGCGATCCTATCCGCCGCTACAAAGTTGGCGGAGGAAGGTGGATATCTCTCTGTATCGATTGAGAAGATTGCAGCTTCTGCTAACGTTGGGAAGCAGACGATCTACCGATGGTGGCCGAACAAGGCTGCACTTTATGTCGAGGTCTATTGTCAGCTCGCTGATACGCTGCATCTGTCTGAGGATACGGGAGAATTGTTTTCCGATTTGTCGGTCATGACACGGAAGCTGCTGGCAATCTACGACGATACACCTGCCGCGACCATTCTGTCAGGACTGGTCCTGGAGGCTCAGAGCGACCCAGCCGCAATGCGTCAGCTTCATGAGATCTACATCCAACCGAGGCGAGGCATCGTTGGTGCGATCGTACGCCGGGCGCAAGAGCGCGGCCAGGCGAGCCGCAGCGTCGATCCCGACTTCATTAGCGACCTATTCTCGAGCTTTGTCTGGTTCAAGCTGCTGATCCAACCGACGCCGCCCGACAATTCCTCAATCGAGAATCTGGTTCAGGCGCTTGTGACTATCGCCGTTGCGGGATGCGATGGCCCTGTAATGCCCCGTGCAACGATTGAAGGAGCATAAGAATGGCGCGGAAGGACCTGTCGAATTCCACACGCTTCTGGCTCGATCGGTCGGTTCCCGGCTTAAGTCTGATGCAAGCCGCCTTGACAACCCACGAATACAAGACGACCGATTGCAAGCATGTGCTCGTTCTCTGGAACACCGAGGACGAACGCCGGCACATCCGGTATCTTCGTGAGGATACGGCGCTAGCTTGCTATCTGCAGTGAGCCCTTTACCTCGGGTCGTCTCGAGTGATGAGCAATATTTTGGGGACGTGTTCCAGGCCGGCGACTATTCAAGTCCTTGGCCAGTAACGAAAATTTATTGCGAATGCCCTCAGTTGACAAGCGGGTCGACGGTTCATGTCCCCTCAAGAGCCTAAGAGCTCGCGCTGCCCCGCTTCTTCTGTCGTGGCCAGCTAAGCGTCGTGCGGATTTTTGTTTGACAATCGGGGCGGCACATACAGTGTGCATTCCTTCATGAACCTACAAGCAAATTGTGACTATTCCCCGCGGCAATAGAGGGCGTTTGTGTGATTGATGAGGTAACCCCAGAATTACTGGCTAAAATCACCAAATTTCTTGTCGGTAATCTGCCCGGTAATGCGGATCAGGACTGGCATCACGATTTCATCTCTGGATACCAGATGGGCTGCAATGCCGTCGTGAGACTTGGGCAAGCGACTGAGACGCCGCGGGGCGCTGTTCCACGCATTCCGCCGATTTTGCCGACGCCGCTGCCGCGTTTGGATGACCTTGTCATTACTGTCCTGAATGTTGCGGGGCAGAAAAATCTCTTTGCGCTTGTCCCCACGAGAGCGCGGGCAGAATGGATGAAACTACGCATCTTCCAGCGAGATACGAAACCGGAAAATGTGGTGACAATCGTCGCCTCCCACAATCTCGGCGAAGCCCTTGCGACGCCAGCGATGATTAGTTTGCTGGAGGGACTTGGTTTGGTGAAGGACAGATTTTGGGCCGAGCACGCTGAGACGATCCTATGGCGATACGGGGTGAGCGAATGGGGTATCGATTTCACTGGCGATCATCGATTTGTGGGGGCGGTTGAAGCATCCATTGACCATATGCCGGACGATATCCGCTCAGAAATGGACCGACTTGTTGTGGTTACGGACGAGGACGCTGCTCTCTTGCAACGTAGGACGAAGGCCTACAATCGGGAAATATGCGCCGAGATGGGGCATAGCTCTGTCAGGAGACCTCTCACGCTCGAACAGCTTCGTTCGAACATTGTATCCGTACGATGCAGTGATCTCGACTGGCTGTTCGTCCGTCGTTGGCGTCTTTCTGGCAATTGGCTCTCACCGACCGAGGCAGGACGGGCTCTTGAAATTTTCCATGATCGTCTTGCCACCGCCATGAGAAAAGCAGTCGTCACCCGACTTTATCCCTCTTTCCCCTCCGACCGGTAACTGCCTCAGCTGTTTGAATTGCGTAGCAAGCGCGGTACTGATGCGGTGTCGCGAGTGAATCCAACAATCCTCTCGCGTTAATCATGCCAGCCGACTTTGCTTTACAACAGCAACCGCCGGCAATAGCGAATGAGGTAACTAACCCGCCGAGCGGATGTACCGCAATTTCGAGTAGTGCTGCATATGGTCTACAAGGCGTTTTTTCCGGTACTTCTTGCCCTCACGGCCCTGACAATATTCGTCATCAATTTCCCTCAATTGGCAACGATTGCGGCGGTGAGCATTATCGGTCTTCCAATAGCGCTGGTCCTGTGGGCGGCGGCGCCACTTTTATTCAGCCACTCAGCGAGAGCGTCGTTTCCTTTTTTCGTCCATCGCCAAGGTGTCTTTAGCTCATCGATCTGAGGAAACGTTGGCAGCACGTTATTGGTCCAATTGACAATCGGTTCTACCCCAAAATCGAAAATTCCCTGTGGGGGGATCACCGAACACTATCACATGAACTGTGCGAGAAAGCGCTTTTGCGATCTTATGCTGGCTGATCGTGCAATCCTGATATTCGTCTACCAGCACCATGGAGTACGAGGCCCGTATTACTACGTCAACGCTGCCTGAGGCGAGGAGCTGATGTGCGGTTTGGTAGACTGCAGGCCACTGGTTGCCACGAGGTGTGATGATTGGCGGAAGGCCAGAGGGTTTCGGAAAGAGGATGCGTACCGAAGCGCCCAAGCAGCGATCGTATCCAAATGATACCGCTTTGGTATGATTCCTTTCGACTTCAAGCGTAGTCGGAGCGCATCAACACCGGCCCATGTGCGGGTCAACAACAAGTAGTTTAATTTTTTATTAACAGGTTGTTGACTCCTGCATAATTTCATATTCTTATATACGAATATTAATTTCGACCTTCATGAAGAAAGTCGATAAAGATGGTTTTTTCATCAAGCTTATTCATATTTATGTTTTTACCGATTGCGCTCGGTGTCTATTTTTCCGTTCCATTCCGGTACAAATCACTCGTTATACTTCTGTTTTCCTACCTGTTCTACGGATGGTGGAGGATAGATTACCTTGCCCTGCTTTTCCTCGTGACGCTCTGGAGCTATATCTTCGGAAAGCTGATCTATGTGGAACGCACGGCGCAAGCGCGCAAAAGATTGCTGATTGCTGCGATTTCCGGGCCTTTACTTGTGCTCGGTTATTTCAAATACTGCAATTTCTTCATGGACAGCCTCGCCGACCTCTTCAATGGCGGTGACCCGTTCAAATCGTGGCATGCACGAATCCTGCTACCGATTGGCATCTCTTTTTATATATTTCAGGCGATCTCATACCTTATCGATATTTATAGGAAAGACGCGCCACCAGCGCAGAACTTTTTCGATTTTGCAGCATTCAAGGCCCTGTTTCCGCAATTGGTTGCCGGTCCTGTCCTGCGTTACAAGGACCTTGCCCATCAGTTCACATATCGCCAGCATTCGCTCGAGCTTTTTGCCGAAGGTGGCATTCGGTTTTTTGCAGGGCTGGCCAAAAAAGTACTGATTGCGGATTCCGTGGCACCTATAGCGGATGCGATATTCGCAAAAGCCGACCCGACATTTGCCGAGGCCTGGCTTGGAACCATCGCTTATTCGATACAGCTGTATTTCGATTTTTCGGGCTATTCCAGCATGGCTATCGGATTGGGAATGATGATGGGATTCCGCTTTATCGAAAATTTCGACTGTCCCTATGTTTCCCGTTCCATCACGGAATTCTGGCGTCGCTGGCATCTCAGCCTGTCGGCCTGGCTGCGGGATTATCTCTATATTCCACTCGGCGGAAACCGGCTGGGAACCGTAAGGACGTATTTCAACCTGTTCATTACAATGGTGCTGGGCGGACTGTGGCATGGCGCGAACTGGACCTTCATACTGTGGGGTGTCTGGCACGGTGGGCTTCTGGCATTGGAGCGCCTGCTCGGGGTCAAGCCGTCCGATAAACGCTCTGTCGTGGCGTTGGGTGGCACCCTGTTGCTGGTCATGCTCGGGTGGGTCATGTTCCGATCGCTCGACGTGCACAGCGCGGTTGACATGTATCGCGGACTGTCAGGTTTCAACGGGTTTGATATCCAGCCGGATATTGCGTGGCAGATCAAGAACTTCGCTCTTGCTTCCCTGGCCGTTGGTGTGGCGGTGGTGTTTATTGAGCCGTGGTTCAACCGGACTTTCCCGGCCGAGCGATTGATCCATATGCCGCTTCATCCGTCGACTGCGGGCGTGGCTTTGGCGGCAACGGGCATTGTCTGTTTTTTTGGCATGATTTCGATATTGAAGCTGACGGCCGACAATGATTCACCCTTCCTCTATTTTCAGTTTTAGGGAGTACGGCGCATGATCTCACCACGTTTGCTTTCAACCGCGTCGGTTCTCTTTCTTTTGCTGACTGGTGCCGGAATTACCGCCAATTATGTGGTCGATATACCGGATGAGGACCTGAAAGTGGATGATCTTGCCGATATCTGGACCGGGAAAGTCGCCAGTCGGCTTGAAGAGGGCTACGAGCGCGAATTGCCGTTCAGCAATTTCGCCGTCGAGTTTTTTAATGCAGTTTCTCTCGGTGTTTTCGGGGAAGCCAGGAAAGGTGCAATCATTGGCCGGAGCGGTTGGCTTTTCACGGCGGAGGAGTTTGCGTGGAGCCGGACATCGGAGGCCAATCTTGCAACGTCTTTCCAGACGATTGCGGATGTTCGCTCGATATTGGCGGAAAAAGGCACTATTCTGGTTATCGTGCCGATTCCGCCCAAAGCGCAAGTCGTGGCCGGGCAGTTGGGCAGTAACGTTTTACCGGAAACCAATGCCGATCTCTACGAGAGATTTATGGCCTTCCTGAACAAGAAGGGGATCGCGGCGGCAGACGTGGCCGCGACGTTCAGTTCGGCAAAGCCTGAAGAACTTTTTCTGCGATCGGATACGCATTGGACGGTCAAAGGCAGCGGTCTGGCGGCCAAGGCGGTGTGTGCCGCCATTCCCCGTCGCGATCAGTTGATGAAAACTGTTTTTGACAGTGTATCCCAGCACGACGTCAACCATGTTGGCGACCTCGCAAAGTTTGTCGATGCCGGCTGGATGTTGTCCGGAGCCGGCACGGGCTTAGACATTATTCAGCCGATATCGGCTGCGGCCAGGGCGGATCATGCCGATGCATTATTTGCTGATGGCGAGGCTGGAGCTGGACCGGCGGATCAGGTCGTGCTGGTCGGGACGAGCTATAGCGCGAATCCGCTCTGGTCGTTTGAAGATCAGTTGAAAACGACATGCGAGGTGGATGTTCTCAACTATGCCAGGGAAGGAAAGGGGCCTTTTGCGCCCATGCAGGATTTTCTGGAGAAACTTCGCTCGCAAGCAGCACCAAAAGTCGTGCTGTGGGAGATACCGGTACGGTATCTGGATGATATCGTATAAATATATGAATTTTACGCTGTGTATAATGATTTATAGTTTGATTAATTCCATTAATAACATATAATATACGAATATATAGCGAATTTCATATAATTTACTTCGAGTTTTGATCGTAAGTTTTGTAAATTTATTTCATTGAAGGATTATGCTATGAGACACTATCTCGAAAAGAGAGTGCTCGGTCTTCCTGATGAAGTATTGCCTGTTGATAGATTGTCGACAGTGCCGGTTTCTCAGGCGGGGGAGCAATCCGCTATCGTCAATTGGAGCGAAAGCCTTCCAGCCCATTTGCTGTTTGTGCTTGGCCTCGCCAGCTTGATCGTGATCGTCCCGGAAGGCGTGCTTTTTGGAGCAAACGCGGGTCTTTTGTTCGGTCTGGGCGCACTGGCCGTGTGGCGGTATTTCTGGGGTATCCTGCATTTCGTGCGGTCCAACATCTACCGTAGCGTTGTCTTCCCGAAAATGCGCATTCGAGCGGATCGTCATCTCCAGCTGAGTGCGGAAAACGGGCAAGCGCCTCATGCCTATCTCATCGTAACCAGTTTTCGCATCGACGGCGACACAACAGCCGAGGTCTATCGCGCCGCATTCCGCGCAGCGCTTGCGTCTCGCGGCGGTGCGACGGTCATCGCATCCATCGTCGAAATGTCCGACCAGCGCCTGATCCGTTCGATGCATCGCCTTATTTGCGGCGAGAACACGGATATCCGTCTGGTGATCGTGCGCATCAATGGCAGCGGCAAGCGGGATGCGCTGGCCTATGCGTTTCGGGCCGTCTCCAAGCTGGAGCCGCGAAGCGATGACGTCGTGGCAGTTATCGATGGCGATTCCATTGTGCCCGAAAACCTCGTAGATCGGTGCGCCGGTTTCTTCGCGGATGGTCGCGTTGGTGCGTTGACCACGGATGAAACCTCGCGGGTGCGTGGAAAATCGTCATTTCACGTCTGGTATTCCTTGCGGTTTGCGCAACGCCATATTCTCATGTCGTCGAACGGGCTTTCCAGGCGCGTGCTGACGCTGACCGGCAGAATGTCGATGTTCCGAGCCTCTGTCGTCACCAATTCCGATTTCATTCGGCAGGTGGAACGGGACTATATCGAGCACTGGCGTCTTGGCAGGCTGAAGTTCCTCACCGGCGACGACAAGTCGAGCTGGTATTGGCTGCTGCGCAACAGTTATCACATGCTGTATGTGCCCGACGTCACCGTCGCGACAGTCGAAGACCCGCCGACATCAGGTTTTTTTCAGGCCGCGGCGCAATTGATGACGCGCTGGTTCGGCAACATGCTGCGGACGAACAGCCGCGCACTGGCACTTGGTCCCTGGCATATCGGTCATTTTACCTGGTGGACGATTTTCGATCAGCGCATCTCGATGTGGACGTCGCTTGCCGGCCTTGTCATGGTCATCCTGATCGGGCTTTTCGACAACCCGTTCATTTTCCCGGCCTATTTCGCCTGGGTTCTGCTGACCCGCTACATCATGACGTTGATGCTGTTCAATTCCCGGCCGCGGGTTTCGATTTTCTATCCCTTTTTCATCTATTTCAATCAGGTTTTCGGCTCGATCATAAAAACATACATTTTCTTCCACCTCGATCGCCAGAAGTGGACGCGGCAGAAAACAACACTATCCGCCAATGGCACGGGTCGAGCCGCCGCGCTGAAAAACGCCTCTTCCACCTACATGCATGTTTTATCGATTACCCTGTTTGTAACCCTCATATCGTTGCTCGTCGGTCAATTGTCGGTCCCAGGGCTTGGGGCGACGACGGCGATTTTCGGTATGCGCTGACCCGCGAAGGAGCCCAAAATGAATATGAGCATCGTGAGTTTCGAAGCGGATGAGCAACGCCAGCATGCGCGCTACAAGTTGCCGCTGAAATGCGTGATCGATCAGCACAGATATTCCTCGATCGACTGGTCTTTGGGTGGGGTGGGTGTCGCAACAGGCGATGCCACCTTCGAAGAAGGACAAGTGCTGCCCTTGCAGTTGCAGATCCCTCTCGATGGTTTCGACATGCTGTTGCCCGTGAAAGCGGAAGTGCGTCATTCTAGCGCGGAAACCGGCCGTACGGGTTTCAAGTTCGTCGATACGTCTCCGGCCGCGCAGCGTATGCTGCGTTACATTCACGATTCATATCTCAGTGGCGAGATCGTCGAGGGTAACGACATTCTCGATTTCGCCAGGCGCGCTTCCGGCGAGGTGAAGCTGCGGCCACGAAAATCGGACGAGGTGGTGCCGGGCGCTGGCAAATTCCGAAAAGCCTTGGGTATTGTCGCCACGCTGGCCATCTCGCTCGCGCTTGCAGCGTTTCTGGCAAGCAGTCTCTATCAGCGTCTCTGGGTCTTCGAAGCCGATAGTGCGGTGGTCACGGTCGATACGGTGCCGGTTCTTGCACCTGCCAACGGCATCATCACCAATCTGGTGACTGGACCGGTAAAAAGTGGTGAGCGGATTTTGACCGTTCTGACCGAAAGCGGACAAAGCACATCGGTTGTCGCATCATGCGATTGCGCCGCCGAGCCCACCGGTCCGGTTGTCGATACGCAGATCAAGGTCGGAGCCCAGGTGTTGGGACTGCGTCATGCGGATGCCAAACCGCACGTGGTCGCCATGGTGGATCGTTCACATCTGATGGCGCTCTATAAGGCGCCGCATGTCAGCGTGGACCTGCCGCAAGGCACGGTTCTGCATGATGTGGTGGTGTCTAAACTGCCAAAGGTCAGCGAACAGTCCGCCGCGACCAGCGACCGGGTAGCAGTCAGGATCGATTTTGGCGGACATGACCTGTCGGCTGAAATCGGTACACCCGCTGCCGTTCGCTTCGACAACGGACCGTGGTTCGGTCTGAACCAATGGTTTGCGGATATGACGAGCAGACTCCTGCCGAAATGAGTGGCTGCGGGAGGTTTTGCCTCCCTCCGCCAAAGGGCCGCCGGTCGGCAGCCATATTGCATGCCAGTTGCAGGAAATTCATGTGCAGGGGACGTCTTGGTCTCTGACGGGACATCCGTTGTCAGAATTCCGGTTCTGCACGCAATTATCGAGCAGCTTTTACGACACAGACCTGACGAAGGAAGCATGATGACACACGACATCATCCACCTATCAAGTTCCAATTGCCGGTGGCTGCGGAAAAGGGCGAGCACTTGGCTATCGCTGCGCATGGCGGCGTTGTCGATCTGCCTCGTGTTTACCGTCGGGCACTGGCCAGTTGCCTCCTCGGTTGCTTTCGCCCAGCAGGCCTCGGCAACGCAGGCACCCGCGTCGGGCAAAGCCGATGCCGCCGTGTCAGACATTACTGCGAACGTTCTGAAGGCCGATGGTGCGACAGATCCTCGGCAGCGCCTTGCGTTTCTCGATGCGGCGCGTGCTGGCATGGCGCAACTGAAATCGTGGATGGCGACGAATTCCATCGAAGCAAAGACTGCGTTGAGCAGCCTGGCTTCCGGTGGCATCGATGCCGACAGTCTGGTTTCCGCCAGTATCTCCGCATTGCAGGAGCAGATGAAGGGCCGTATCGCGGACCCGGAGCAAAGAACCGAGATGCGTGTGCGGACAATGGAGCTGATCGAAGCTCTTTCTCTGCCGGAATTGCAGGTCGCTGCCCTGGGAGGTTATGCCGCTCTCGTTGCCAAGGGCGACAAGCCGAATGCCATAAGCCTGATGGAAAAGGCAGCCGACCGTGTCGATCTCATCAAGGACGAGACGGCAAAGAACGCGGCGCTGAACACCCTGGCGCAGACCGCCACGATCATCGATCCTCAAATATCCTCCGCCCTTGCCGATAAGGCGGTTTCGCGCATGTGGCCAACACGCATGCGTGGTTATGCCCGCTACGATCTGTCTTTGCGAATTCTTGCGGGCAAGCAGATCGATGGTAAACAAGTCAGCGCCGCTTCCTCGGACAGCATTGTGGCGCAGAGCGTCGGTGCCCTTGAGAAAGACGATCTGGAGTCGGCATTGTTGTGGGCGCTGGCGATCAATCCGGAAGATTCCGAAGCGCGCAAGAAGGCAGTCGGCAATGTAGCGGATCTGGCCCTCAGGGAAGGCAAGCTGGAATGGATGCCCGTGCTGGCCACCAGTCTTGCGGACAACAGCGATCAGGAAGATCTGATCGAGAAGATCGTCAAGCAGCGCATCGAGGCCGGGCGTGGGCTGGATGCAGCAAAGCTGGCAGAATACCTGCCGGAAAGCGCGTTGCGCGCCGAGCTTGATTTCACGCTGGCAACGGTGTTCGCCAAGAACGATCTGACGAAGATGGCGGATGCTTCCTATGCCAACGGAAACGCCGTTCTTGCCGGCCTGTCCGGCCCTGAGCGGGGAGTGGCGGTGGTGGCGGCGGCCGAGAGCGCCATCAGCCTGGAGCGACTGGATGACGCGTTGGCGCTGGTGCAGGAATTGCGTACGGCGAAGGATGGCGGCAACACGATTGCCAATCTCGCCAAAAGCCTGGCGGATGCCGACAGGCTGAAGGACGCGGAAAAGCTGCTGCCCTTTCTCCAAGGCGGCAATGACCTCGACAAGGCTGTTGCCGGTATCGCCCGCGTGAAGGTGCGGGAAGGTGATATTTCGGCGGGCAAGAGCGCGATCGAAATCATCACCAATAGCCGTGACAAAGGACGTGTGCAGTCCGAACTGGCGCGCACGCTTGCCAAAAAGGGCGAGACGGATGATGCGAAGTCGGTTGCCCTTTCCATTCAGGACACGGAGTTCCGGATAGAGGCGCTGCTGCGGCTTGCCTCGGTTGCCAATGACAGCAAGGGCAACGGCGATTTCGATGCGCTGGTCGGCGAAGCGGTGAAAGTTGCAGCTGGTGAGGACAAAAAAGATAACCGCGACAAGGGTTATCTGAAGATCGTCGAAGTGCTGACCGATGCGCGCAAGACCGACGCAGCCAAGCAACTGATTGATCGTATTGCCGACGAAAAGATCAAGGCGCGGGCCGCCAGCATGATTGGCAAACGTGCTGCGCTGGATGGCTTCGGCGGTGAGGCATTGACCTATCTCGCGTCATTCGCCGGTGCAGGGGAGGATGAGGCGCTCAAGGCCGAAGTTCTGGTTGCGGCTGCGGCAAATCCGGCGATGCTCAGATTCGCATCGGTTCAGGCGACCACGCTGAAGGATCACATGTTGCGTGTCCGCACGGCGCGTTCCATCGCGGAAGCTAATTTTCGGTCTCTTGATGTGCGTAATCTCGGCTGGGGCAAAGGGAGCCCGGGCGACTACCGGGCCATGCAAAAGGCACCGAAGCTTGAGGCCGTGGCAGAGGTAACACCCGCTGCCGCCTTCAGCGATGGCAGGCTGACACTTGCCCGACTGGAAGGCAGGATGAGCCTTCCCGAGACCTACACCTATCCCGACATTTCCGTGCGTGCCGGCATGGTGCGTAAGGATGTGCCCTTGCCTCGACCCGGTCATGCCGCCGTTACGCTTGCCAATCTCAGTCCCTATAGCGACAAGTTCATGGAAGATCTGGCTGCGGGCAATACGGGGCTGTCTTTCGCGGCCGAAGCGCAGGGCATTCCCTATCCGCGCATTATCGTTATCCAGAGCGGCGTCTACACTCTCGGCAGTCTGGCAAGCGAACTGGATGCTGGCGGCGGTTTTCCGTTGGTCACGCGCGAAAACGACGTCGTGACACTGCGCGCCCCTGTTCTGGTGGCGGAGGGGGCGACATTGATCCTGTCCGGACAGGAAGCGGCCACCTATCGTCTTTCCGCGACGGCCGGCAGTTTCATTTCCGTGGCTGGGACGCTTTACGTCCAGGATACGACCGTTACATCCTGGGATGAGGCGACCGGAACGCCACGTTACTCGGACAAGGAAAAGCGTCATGTTTTCCGGCCTTATATCATCGGCTGGAGCAACTCACGGCTGATGATCGGTGGCTCCGTGCTGGATTCGCTGGGTTACGCAGCGCCCAAGTCCTTCGGCCTGGCCTTTTCTGCCGGTCCCAAGACCGTGGCGCAGCGGATAACTGACGCGCGTGCGCCGACCGGGGTCGTTGTCGACAATTTCTTCCACAATTTCGAATATGGCTTCTATTCCTACGAGGCAGACGAGGTCAGCCTCGTGGGCAATGAATATCGCGACAACGTGCTCTACGCGATCGACCCGCATGACCGCTCTCATCGGCTTCTGATTGCCCTCAACACCACCTATGACACCAAGGCCAAACACGGCATCATCGTCTCGCGTGAGGTGAATTTTTCCTGGGTCGTCGGCAATGTGTCACACACCAACACCGGGTCGGGCTTCATGATCGACCGCAACAGCGTCGACAATTTCATTTATGCCAATGTCGCCTTCGACAACAAACAGGATGGCCTGACACTCTTCGAAAGCAGCTGCAACCTGGCTGTGGGTAACCGGTTCTTCGACAACAAGCGTGCGGGCATCAAGATCCGCAACAGTTGGGATGTTGGCGTTCACGAGAATGTTCTGGAAAACAACGCTCAGGATGCGATCCACGGTTATATCAGTAACTTGCGGACATCCCCTGCAAACGCATTGCGCGATTTCGAGTTCGATCCCTATCTGCCGCTGACGACCTTTGCGGCCAGCGGCAACCGCATCCATGGAAATGGCGGCGGCATCAAGGTTGACGGTACGTCGGGTTTCAGCCTCTCCGGCAACGATTATCTCAATCAGGTCGGCCGGTTGATCGATGGCGATGGTCGGGCGATGGAAGGTCACATGCTGCGCTTCAACGAGCGCGAAAGCGTGTTGATAACCTCGACGGTGTGCCGACCGAAACGCCCGGAAGCCTATACCTGCCGTTTCCGCGATGCGGGGTTTTTCGATGGCGACGGTCAATCCGCAATCTTCGCGGAAGATGCGCTGACCGACACCTGCACCAATGTTTCAAACTCCGTTCAATACGAGAACTTCAACGGGACGGGAGGCCGAAGCTGATGGCAATATTCTCCGGGATTCCTGGCGCAAAAACCCCTCTGAGACACGGAATCGTTGTCGCCCTCGGTGTCTGGTTCTGCGTCACCTCGGCCGCAACCGCTGCGCCTGCCTATGACGGTCTTTTCGATGTCGCAGCCCGCAAGGCGGCAATCGCGGCCGATACCTCGGGACGTCTTCGCAAACAATGCCTTGCGATCAAGGCCGATAGCAAATGGCTTGATCTCGAGGTCGTCGATGGATTTCGTCCGACCGCCGGTTACGGCAGCGATCGTGCCGGTGCCCAGTTCGCCTGGGCGGTGATGGTGCTTTCCGGGCGCTCGCTTGGCGGTGACGCCGCGTCGACCAAGATGCTGCGTACCCTTCTGAACACCTGGGCGGATCGTGGCGCCTTCGAAAAAACGGAGGTGGGGCACGACGCTTATTATGCGCTGAAGCGTGCACTCTTGCCGGCCATCACGGCTTTTTCGATCATTCGCGACGACTTGCCGGACGGGGAACGGTCGAAAATCCAGACATGGCTCGATCCGCTGGTTCGTCGCGTCGACCAGACATTCAACGGCGACGTCGACGTCAACAATCACCGGTATCTGGCAGATAGTGTGCTGATGACATGGGGCGGGATCGTCGGGGATGACGGCCTTTATGAAAAAGGCAGATCGCGCTTTCTCTCCATTCTCGATGAGGCGCGCGCCAATGGCGGGCTGCCGCTTGAAACGCGCCGGGGTGCACGGGCGCTCTGGTATATGCGGCAGTCGCTGACCAGCATGGTGGTGATGGCAGAGGTTGCCCGCGGACATGGCGAAAACCTCTATGTGACGACATCCGGCGATGCCAACCCCGTGAAACGGTCGATCTGGACGGTCTTCGGTTATTGGCTGAACGGCATCAACGATCCGGTTCTCGTCAATGCCTATGCGGCCGAGAATTATATTCCCGGACCAAGCCGTGATTATCTTCACCAGGATACGGGCTTTCTCGATAACCGTGGCAATGGTCGCCACTATCTCGCATTCCTAGAAGCTTTGGCTGCCGTTCCTGCCGAGAACATCTCCATGCAGCGCGCGATTGCGCTGTTGCAAAAGGATGCCGCGACCGAACGGCCGTTGATCGATGAATTTGTCGGTGGCAATGCCACCTGTTTCTGGGGGAAGTGATGATGAAGCGTCACCTTTTCACCCTCGCTCTTACGGTTGGATCGACGTTTTTAAACGGCCTTCCAGTATCTGCCGCTGATGCGCAAGTGCCGGGCAGACTTATCGAAGCCGCGACCGCGCTTTCGCAGCGGAGCGACGGTCAGGGCATGCTGGATTATGCAAGGTTGCTGCGGGCAGGCGTGCCGGTCGATGCGCAAAATCCGTTGCTTGTGTCCGACTTCGGCAAGGCACGGACTGTCCTCGAGGCCGCGCTGACCATCCCCGGCCCACACCAGTCCGCAGCCAGGTTGACGCTGGCGAAGATGCTGCTTGCGGGAGAGGGCGGTTCGTTTGATATCAATCGGGCCCTGTCGCTTCTGGAAGAGGCTGGCCGGGCGGGGGTCGCCGAGGCAGCCTATATTGCCGGGCGGACGATGGTGGAGCGGCAGCTCGGGTCTACCGATGCGAAAGCCCGGCTGCAACTGGCGCTGCGGCTCGGTTATGGCGCGGCCGCTTTCGAGTTGGCCGGTCTGGCTGGAACGCCTGAGACCGAAGCACAATCGATGACCCGCTTCGGCATCGGGCTGCTTGAGCGGCGTGCGGCGTCCGGCGATGAGCGCGCGGCTTATGACCTTGCGACCTACTACCGGGAAAATGCGAATTCCGATGAGGCGTTACAAGCGGCACTGGGCTGGTATCGGAAAGCGGGCGAGCTTGGGCACAAGCGATCGATCTTCTGGATCGCGCGTCTGCAAATGGATTCCGCGACCAGCCTGTTCAATCCCGCTGAGGCGGCGGATTATCTCGACCGGGCGGCCGAGACCGGCGATGTCGAGGCGGCGCAGGAACTGGTCAAGGACTTTACCGAGAGCGGCGACATCAATGTCGATCAAGCGATCTTCGATAAATGGATGCGGCGTCTCGCTGGCATCAAAGATGCCAAGGCCGTCCTCTATTTCTCCGTTCAACTTCAGAACACGTTGGAAAACCGCAAGAAGCTTTCCGACGATCTGTTCGCCCAGGTGATGAATGGCGCGACGCGCGATGTGGATGCGCTTCTGCGCATCGGCACGATGTTCCGTGATGGGGACGGTGTTATCGCTGATGCGCGAAAAGCACTGGATATTTATGGGTTAACGTTGGCGCGCCAGTCCAAGGATGGCACAGTCCTTTTAGCGCAATTGCTTCTCGAAAAGCCTGAATTGCGGACGGAAGAAAGTCTGACAGCGGCCCGCAACGGGCTTGTCGCCACCGCCGCAGCCGGCAGCATCAACGCAATCGTGCTGAGGGGCGATTTCAGTCTTCATGGTATCGGCCAGACGGTCGATATCGACGATGCCATGGCGTGGTATTCGAAAGCGCTTGCGGTACGGTCGTCAGTTCGTGTGCTGAACAGGCTGGCAGAGGCCGCTCTTCTGTCTTCAGACCCGGAGCGAAAAATTCTCGCGATGGGATGGTTGGAGAAGGCCGATATCCTTGGCAGCGATGCGGCGATGCTGAAGCTCGGTAAGCTTTACGCGGAAGGGCAGATCGTTCCGGTCGATGTCGGCAAGGCGACGGAATATCTGGAAAGAGCGGCTGCAAGGGGCAGGACGGATGGTCTCATAGAGCTTGCAAATCTGCACATGCGCGTCGGCGGTCCAGATGCGTTTGAAAAGGCACATGCGATTTTCCAGAGGGCGGTCGACAGGGGCGATGTCGAGGCATCGGTCGAGATGGCACGTTTTCTGAGAGCGAATGGCCGTTTGGAGGAAGCAGTTCCGCTTCTGGAAACAGCGGCGCGAGCCGGGAGTTTCTCTGCGGCGATCGATCTCTTTGATGTTCTTTCGCTGGAAGGTGGAGAGAGCGGCAAGGCAAGAGAGTTTCTGGAACTTGCTGCAACCATTCCCGATCTCTCGTCTGCCGATCGTTTCGTGCTCGCCGGTGCTCTGCTGAAATCAACAGATTCGCTGTTGAGCCTGCGGGGTGCCAACCTCGCCAGGGAGATGGCAGGTGCGGGGTATCCGGGTGCGGCCGCCATGCTGGCTTCAACATATCTCGGTGAAGAGAAAAGCGAACGGAATTTTGGAGAGGCGCAGCGTGTTCTCGAAGAAGGGATCGCCAATGGCGACGTCGAAGCCACGATCATGATGGCCGATCTTCTGCTGGATGGCGTTCATACACCTGCCAACCCGTCCAAGGCTTTGTCCTATTACGATCGAGCACTTGCCGTGCAGCCGAAAAACCCATCGCTCAACCTGAAGCTTGCCCGCATGTATGCCGATGGCGTTGGCGTCGACATCGACAAGACGCGCGCCGCCGACTACCTGCGAACCGCAAGCGACGCCGGCAGCCGTTCGGCGCGGCGCGAACTCGGTCTCGCATATCTCTGGGGTGCAGGAGTGCCGCAGAACAGGGAGCTTGCAAAACAGAATTTGCAGGCGGCGGCAGATGCCGGTTTTGATCGTGCATGGCACGATCTCGCGGCGCTGGAAAGTTCCGGTTTCGCCGCACCCATCGATCCGGAAGCGGCATTTGCCCTTAATTACAAGGGTGCAAAGCGCGGCGACGCGGCGGCGATGATCGATGTCGGGCTGTCTCTGCTCTCCGGATTCGGTGTTCCGCATGATGGCGAGGCGGGCATTGGCTGGTTGGAGAAAGCCGCAGCGACACGCACGGAAGAAGGTCCGCTCGCCATGTATCGGCTCTATGAGGCGTACAGGTCGGGGCAGGGCGTCGAACGGGACGCTGACAAGGCGAATGAATGGCTGGCCCGAGCGGCAGCCGCCAACAATCCGTCCGCCATGTTTCAGACGGCACTCGTCCTTCGCGCAGACAGTTCCGAAGCCCTGCGGGCAGAGGGGCTCCTCTGGTTGAGGCGCGCGCAGGCGCTCAAGCACAATCAGGCCAACAAAATTCTGATGAAGATGGCGGCGGCTGATCCCCGTTTCGAGATACCCAAGATGGAGGTGGTCGATGAAAACGAAGAGCCTTGAGGTTTACCATCTTTGCGGTGCAGGTGAGGCGAGCCGGTTCGCCCTCCGTTTCATGAGTGCGTTGTTCGTTTTCGCCGCAACGCCTGCTTTTGCAGGCAAGGCCTGCCCGGATATCGGCAACAAAAAAACGGAATTCAATCTGGCCGAAGGGCTCGACGGCGTGTTTTTCCGTACCAATACGGATTTTGAAGAGTTCTTCGTCAGAACGTCGGAAACGATGGTCTCCCTGCGCGCCATTTCCGATGCGTTGCGCATCAAGGGAACGGAACTTGTTTTCATGCCGGTGCCGTCCCGCGGTATCGTACAGCAAGCGAAACTCGATGATAGCGACGAGATCCAGGCACGCTACAATGCCCCCGCTGCGGAACAGGAGTTCCGTCACTATGTCGCGCAGTTGCAAAAGAACGGCATCACGACGGTAGATGTTCTCAAGGCGATTGACGATCATCAGGCAAGGGACAATTTCTTCTTTGCGCGGGACCATCACTGGACGTCATCCGGCGCCCGTCTGGTTGCTTCCGCTGCCGCCGAAACGATAAAGAAGCTCGCCGAATACCCATCCCTGTCTACCTACAATTTCGAGACCAAGGCTGTCGGCAGTCTCGATTACATCGCGCCGATGGGCCACGAAATTCAGGCCCTGTGCGGCAGCGCGGTGGAGCCCGAGAAGGAAACGGTCTGGCAGACAACGCGATCGGCAGATGATGCGAGCGATCTTCTGGGGAATGTTGCCGAAACCTCCTCACCGGTTGCTCTCGTCGGCTCCTCTTTCAGTGCAACGCCTGAATTCAATTTTGCGGGCTTTCTGGCGCAGGAAACCGGTCTGGATATCACGAACTATGCCGAAAACGGCGCGCAGTTCATCTCGTCTCTTGCGACTCTCGTGTTCTCTAAAGGCTTTCATGAAAAGCCGGCTCCGCTGATCATCTGGGAGGCGCCGTCATATTATGCCGTGGACCAGACGATGTTCCAGGCATCGCGCCAATTGCTGGCGGCCGTCTACGGCTCCTGCGAGGGTAACAGCAGCATCGCGAACTCTCAGCCGAAGAAAATCAATGGCGAGACGGTGTTGCTTGCCGCCGCAGACCTCAGGGGGCAGCAATATGGGGACGCGTATCTGGAGTTCGCTACCTCGCAGGCTGGCCTGAACCAGATGACTGTCACCGTGCGTTATCGCGATGGCGATGAGGATACGCTGACGCTAGGCGGCTTTCCTCGTTTCGTCGATGACGGCACGTTTTACCTGATGCTGAACGACGAGTTTCCGACGCCCATTACGGGTGTATCCGTCAACGGAAACTTCGGCGACATCACGGTTACCGCTCGTCTTTGCCGCGTTCCAGATCAATTCATCAAGAAGCAGGGCTGAAGCAGATGTTTTTGGATGAGATTGCCTTCAAAATAAATCGACGCCGGTTCGTTCGCCTTGTTACCGCTTTTGCGGGCCTGATGGCGGCAAACCAGTCCGTTTTGGCGGCTGGCGACGATGCCGGCATCTATGATGCGGATGTTCCGAAAGACTGGAGCTTCATTCGTATTGCCGCGACCGATCCGTCGGCTGTTGTAACGGCGACCATTGGCGAGAAACCGTTCAAGGTATCTACAAGCGGGATTTCCGATTATATCGCAAGAGCTCCCGGAGACTACGCCCTGCTGGTCAAAGGGCGGTCCACGCCGCTTTCGGTGGGGCAGGGACAATATCTGACGATTCTCGCGGGCACGGACACAAAAGAGCCTGTTGTCGTTGCGGATGTATTTACGTCCGACCCGGCGAAATGTGCGCTTGCGCTCTACAACCTCACGACAACACCGGTTTCACTGACGGCGCTCGCCAAACGCTCACCCGTCATCAAGGCCGTCGCACCGATGAGCGGCGTCTCTCTCGAGGTCAATGCCGTTGCAATCGATCTGAACGTCGAGATTTCAGGGGCGATTGCCAGGACTTTCGAAAAAACGACGCTGAAACGCCGTTCGGTGACGTCCATCTTCGTTCTAGGCAACGGGCCGGACGATATCGTTCTCACATCCGTTTCGGCGAAAGCCTGAGTAGGAGCAGGAAGATGAGAGGGATCAGGTACATGACAACATTCAAAAGCACGGCATCATTCCTCTCCGGTCGGCGGGAAAAGACGAGGTTTGGTGCGGGCCTGTTGTTTGTAGCGCTGGTGTTTGCGGTGCAGCCGGCGCAGGCGCAGACGACCTTGCCGTTGCAGGACGGTCTTATGCCAAGTCCCGACTTCGATTACGCGCCGATCTGCAGGGTCAGGGCGCAACAGCGCGATCTTTCCTTCGACTGGAGCAAGTGGGACGGCGGGCCGGTTCCCGGCAATCTGGACGATATGCTGCTGGATGCGCAGGCTTATATCGGCGGAACCGGCAATGTCCCGCGTGACAGGGTGCTTGCGCGCCGCATGCTCGAATATCTGAAAAACGCCAATTATGAATTGGCTGGCCGTGCCTCACACACATTGGGTCGCCTGATGTTCGACACAACGTCAGGATCGCCCGATCTTGGCCGAGGTCTCGCGCTCCAGGACGAGGCGATAGCGCGTGGCTTCATGGAAGGGGCGACCTTTCTGGGGCGTCTTTATGCCACGGGCGATGTGGTGCCGCAGGACAAGCTGAAGGGCGAAAAGTACCTCAAGATGGGTGCGCAAAACGGTGATCCGGATGCGGCTCTGTTGCTTGCGCGGCTTTATCGCAACAATCCGGATCTGGCGCCGTCGGAGAACGCGCCTCAGCTTCTTTTCAATCAGGCGATCGACCGACTCAGCCAGTCGCTCGGCGCTGGGGAATGCGACGTTCTCAACCTGTTTTCCGGCATTTATGCCAATGAAGAATTCGGCCTTTATAATCCGCAGCTTTCCGCCAAGTGGCTGATGGCTGCCGCACAGGCCGGAAATTTCGTTGCGGTCGAACGTCTGTCGCAGCGTTACATGATCGGCGACGGCGTTCCGGTGGATCGCAACAAGGCAGTGGAACTTCTGGAAACCGCTGCTGCGAAAGGACACACCGGTAGCCGCATTTCGCTTGCTCGCCTGTTGCTGGCAAATCTCGATCTCAAGGACGCGCTTCCAAAGGCGACACAGGCGCTTAAACAGGAGGCCCAGCGCGGAAATGTGCGCGCTTTCGAACTTCTGGCGCAGATCTCCCATGGAGATTTTGGCGGAAAGCCCAACTATTCCGCCATGGTGGGCTATCTCGAACAGGCCGCGCGCAATCCTGTCGTTGATACGGATATTCTGAAGCAGTTGGGCAGTGCTTATGCCAGCGGCACGGGAACGGCGCGCAACACGGAAAAGGCCGTGGAATATCTGACGCGTGCGGTTGCTCTGGGATCTGATACCGCCGCTCTTGAGCTTTACCAGCTGATGGTCGACAGCACGCATAATATTTCAAAAAGTGTCAATCCGGTTGCGATATTGCGGCGCGCCGCCAATAACGGCTTGAGCGAAGCGATGGCCACACTGGCAGACGCCTATAGCTGCGGCATCGGTGTCGAACGCAACGCGGGGATAGGGCGACGCTGGCAGGAGCGAGCCGCTGCTGCGGGTAACCGCCCCAGCCTGATCGCCGTCGCCAGACAGGCGCTGGCCGAGCAATCCGGTGATGACGGAAAGCTGATGTATTTCCGCAATATTCGTCGGGCGGCGGCTCTTGGGGACCGGCGGGCGATGGTTCTCCTGTCGCTGGCCTATCGTGACGGCATCGGCACGGGTGCCGATAGCCGTGAGGCCGGCCAGTGGTACGAAAAGGCATTGGCGGCGGGCCAAGAACGCGGTCAGGCGCTGGTTCTGCTGGCGCGACTGCAGCTTTCATCTGAAAACGCCGACAAGGCGAACGTGAAGGTGGCGATCGAACTTCTCAGAGATGGTCTGTCAACCGGCGATACCTCGGTGCGTTATGATCTTGCCAAGCTCTATTTGAAGGGAGCTGCAGGTTTCACTCCTCAACCCGAGGAAGGTATCAAACTTCTTGTCGAAGCTGCACATTTGGGTCACACGGCTTCGATGATCCAGCTTGCCGATCTCGGTGTGGACATAAAGACCGGTGGCGGCAGGGCAGCCGATCTCTGGCTGAGACAGGCTGTGAATGATGGCGATATCCGCGCCATACTGAAAACAGCCGACCGTGCGAGCGACCGGACATCGCGCCGCGCCATGTTCGATATGGCCCTGAAACAACCGCTATGCAGTGCCAAAGACGAGGTTGCGCTGGCCGATGCCATATCGCGGGATGCTGATTACGCCATACCGACCCGCAACCTGGTCGAGCGGGCGATTGCTTCGGAAACGGATGACGCCAGCACGCTCTATCAGCTCGCAAATTTGCTCAACGACGACAAACGCGGAGTTGCCAATCCCGAACTGGCGCTTGCGACGATGGTCAAGGCTGCGGAGGCGGGCAAGGTGGAAGCGATGCGCGAAGCCGGTCGCATGTACCTCCTGTCGCCCCACGCCGATCCGCGGCAAGCGACGCGGTGGTTGCTTGCCGCAGTTCGCGCCGGAGACGACGGAGCTTTGAAGACGCTTGTCGAGCAGTTGGTAGGGGACGAGGCGCCGAAGGCGTCGGCAAATCCTTTAATCGTCGCCGAAGCCTTGGCGGCACTTGAAGATGCCGCGAAAGCAGGGGCCGGTAATGCCATTCAGGCTTTGGCGCGCGTTCTTTCGACATTGGCGAAAGAGGACGGAGCCCATTCGGAGAAGGCCAGGGTCTGGATGATGAAAGCTGCAGAAACCGGCGACGGCGCTGCCATGTTGACGGTTGCCGACGCTTTTGCGACCGGCACCAGTGGTTTTCCACTTTCGGCCGCAGACAGTACGGCATGGCTCGCGCGGGCGGCGATTTCCGGTTATCGCCAGGCTTTCGAACCTTACGCCATTGCACTGCAGATTGGTTACGGCGTCCCCACCGATCCGAAGGAAGCGGAACGGTGGTTGGGTAAGGCTGCAACGATCACTCAATAGCAAAACCTCCGTCACGATATCCGGATGGTGGAGAAAGGACCGCTCGATGAAACTTTCTGTCATTTTCACCCTGATTACGGTTTTGCCGATTGCGACGAGCGTGGCTCTGGCTGCAGGAAAGGGCAGTGTGCCGGTTCCAAAGGCGCGCGCGACGATCACCGTCAGCCCGCAAGCTTTACCGGCAACGCGTCTGCCTTCGCTTGAAGTGGCAAAAAAGCTTCCTGTCGCCCGGCAGCTGGAAATCGCAGCGGCTGCCCTGAATGAATCTCGCCGCGATCTTCGTAATCCTGATCTCGGTTTTTCCCTTCTGATATCGGCGTCCCCCAGGAACCGCGAGGCGGTGCGTCTGCTGGCCAAGGGGATCGTCAACAACGATTATTCGTTTGGCACCAATACCGGCAAGGTTATGAACCTGTTGGCGAATGAAGCCATGCGAGGGTCTTCCAGCTGCGTCATCGCGTGGGCGCGCATGCAGCAACTCGGCATTGATGTTCCCAAAAACGACGCCCTTGCCTACAAATGGTACAGGTGGGCAGCGCTGGTGGGCAATCTCCGTGGCATAGAGGAGACTTCGCTTGCCTTGCTGGAAGGGCGCGGCATCACCCGGGATGTGAATGAAGCGATTGCCTTGCTGGACAGGTTGCGGCCGGAGCGGCGCGCGGCTCGTTATGTCGAAACCGCATCCCTGCTCATGCAAAGCGTCGACGCCGACGCAACGGCACGCGCCAAGAGGCTTCTGCTCTCGGCGATCGATCTGACGCCGCAGCGAAGTCTTTCCGCCGCGATGAAACTTTCCGACAGTCGGTTCAGTGCGGCGGCGCGGGAAAAGGCACAGGCGATCATCGCCGCAGCGCCGCAGGGCGGTCCTATCTCAGAAGACGGCAAGATCGCCCGCGCTCTATGGAACAGCAACGACCCGGCCGAAATCCGAAAGGGTGTGGACATGTTCGCCGAGGCCGCCAAGGCGGGCGATGAAAAAGCCGTGCCTTTCCTGGCCAAGGCGTTGAACCGTTCTGGCGTGCCGGCGACCACGCATGATGCAATTTTGCAGATTCTCGAACCCTATGCCGACCGGGGGAATATGGACGCCATCCGTGCGGTCTCCGAGGCTTATTTCGTAGGGCGTGGTACGAGCCGGTCGTTTGAAAAGGCGGCGGCCTATCGAAAACTGGCTGCAACACAGGGAGACAGCGAGGCGCAATATCTGCTCGGTCTGATGTATGCGCAGGCGACCGGCGTAGTGAAAGATATCGGGCAGGCCAAATATTGGCTGACCCAATCTGCCGATGGCGGCTACCTTCTGGCGCGATCCGCGCTTATCTCGCTAAACGGCATGACGAGGTAGACGATGATGGTGTTGTCGGCGTTATCCCTGTTGGAGTTCGCGTTTAAGCGTATCCAGCCTCAGATGGGCAGGGTAGCTGTCTTCACGCGGCGGCTTGGTTTGCTGTTTCATGGTCGCCGATTCGAACAGCGCTGCATCATCAACACCGTTCAACGTGGCTTTGGCCAGTCGCTCGAGAGAGCCGGAGCAAATGTCATCGAGTGGTTGACCGATCTTTCGGAACGTGACGAATGTGCCAGCCAGCGGACGAAAAGCATAGAGATGGTAGTTGCGCGCAAGCGCTCCCCTTTGCATTTCGAGCGGCAAAGTGCCGTCTTCGGTGATCTGGCACACGCCGATCCGATAAGACTGGCGGGCCCATTCGATCTTGTTCTGGTCTCCCGTCAGGCTGCCGACTGTGGCAAGGGCAAGTGCTGCCCAATAACGATGGTTGTTGCGGGCGCTTCTGGGGCCAGCCTTGGTGTCGAAAAACACCATGGTGTCGTCTGCCATGATGTTCAGCCATTCCGTAATGGGTTTTTTTCTGTCGAGATCGCCTGCCACACCCCAGGCGGCGATGAGACCGGATATTTCTGCAAGCACACGAGCGCGGGTGAGTTTGGCGTCGGGTGTCGTGGCGTCGATCAGGGCGCGGGACGTCGCCCATTGAAGAAGGACACGCATGGCGCACTCCGCTCCAAAGCGCGTCTCAATGTTTTCCAGCTCGAGAATAGAACGCCAGATCGGCTTGAAAACGACGATATGGGAGGTGTCCTGCCCTTCGCCCTCTATCGCCCCTTGGGAAAGATATTTCGAGCTTGTGGCAATTTTTTGCGGCGGGGTTTCGATTTGGGAAGTCGCCACATCGCAACTCATGCCCCTTTCCTTCATGTCGTTCGAGATCGTTGCGCTGCCGGATCTTTCCAGTTTCACCTGAACGGTCGGCGGGCGAGCAGGCGACGTATTCGGTGTGAGGATTTCATGTGTGGCGTCATTCGAGCCTGAAACGTTGCCAACGCCCAGCATAGGCAAGCTGAACAGAAAGGACGTAGAAAAGGCAATCAACGCAAAACGCAACATGGTTCACTTCCCGACAAGGCAAGCGGCCATTGAAGCAGGTTTAAGGAAACGTCTAGTTAATGCTGCGGATCGAGTGACGCGCGTAAGCAACGGGCGGTAAAATATTTGCGGGTATTGCCTGTATTCGTAATTATTTCGCATTAATCGTTAAATATTTGTTGACTATATTGTATATTCATATTTAATGATTTTGTAATTAATAGCGAAGTCAACACGGTCATGTAATTCTTTGTTCGCCGTTGTTGTTGCCTTCATATATGTTTATTTGAAATTTTGTCAATTCGGCTGTTTTCGATGATGCGTGCATTTTTTTGCATTAATATCAATACGTTGTAATTTTTCGTTAGATTTTTTGCCGTTTATTCTTTTGCTTTCGGCGAAGCACTTTCGCGATAAAATATAAGTTTTATGTTGCCAACGGGTTCTGTCGAGCCTGATCCTGCATTGCTTTTGATCGCCTCCCTCCGGCCCGGTCCGGTGGCGCGTCTATTCTGAATTTTCAGAATTGTCCCATGGTTATTTAAGTATTTCCTTAGTTGCTTTCAGGGGTTCACATGACCAAAATTGATATTAACGTCAGTGCAATGGGTCTCAGGGTCAGTGTTTTCGGGGCCGGCTATGTCGGTTGCGTGTCGGCCGCCTGTCTGAGCAACGACGGTTTCCGCGTCGTGGCGGTCGATCCGGACAGTTTCAAGGTTTCGTGCCTTGCCCGTGGCGAAGCGCCGATCATTGAACCAGACCTTGCCGAGTTTCTGGAAAAAGCCAACCTCAACGGTATGCTGACCGCGACAACCTCCGCGGAAGAAGCGGTCGAAATGACGAATGTGTCGCTCTGCTGCGTGGGTACGCCCAGCCTTCTCGACGGTACACTCAATACCGACTACGTGCGTCAAGTCTCTTTTGAGATCGGCAGGGCCTTGCGCAACAAAAGCGAATTCCACGTTGTCGTCATGCGTTCCACCATCCTGCCCGGCACGATGGAGGAGGTTGTCATACCGGCGCTCGAAGAGGCGTCCGGAAAAATCGCCGGAGTGGATTTCGGCGTTGCCTACTATCCCGAATTCCTGCGCGAGAGTTCGGCGATTGCGGATTACTACAGGCCAGGCGCCATCGTTTTCGGTCAGTATGGCGATGATACGCGCTCGATCGACGTTCTTAAGGCAATGGTCGCCCATATTAGCGTCGTTCCACATGTTATTCCGCTGCGGAGCGCCGAGATCGTTAAATACGTCAACAACTGCTGGCATGCGGTAAAGATCAGCTTTGCCAACGAGATTGGCAATCTCTGCAAGGCCAAGGATATCGACAGCCATGTGGTCATGGATGTCGTGTGCGCGGATACCCGCCTGAATATTTCCAAGGCCTACATGAAACCGGGCTTTGCCTATGGCGGCTCGTGCCTCCCCAAGGATCTGCGGGCTCTGTCCGGCTTCGGCCGCCGAATGAACGTTGCAACACCGATGCTTGACGCCGCAAAGGCGGCAAACCTGGTACAGATCGATCGTGCAAAACAGCTCATCTCTGATGCGCGCAAGGATCGCATCGGCTTCATCGGCATTACGTTCAAGACCGACACTGATGATATGCGCGAAAGCCCGATGCTGAGCCTTGTCGAGAATTTTATAGGCAACGGCAAAGAAGTGTCGATCTTCGATCCAAACGTTGTGAGGGATGAAAGCGAAGGCCGCACCTACCTGCGCCATATTGCGCCACGTATCCGACCGTCGATCAACGATGTCATCGACAACGCCGATATTCTGGTGGTCGGCCACAAATATGCCGGTCTGACCGGGGCGATCGAAGCGGCCGGCAGACCGCTCGTGGTGGTGGATCTCGCGCGTGTCGAGGTGCCCAATCGTAGCGGTCACATTGTCTATCACGGACTTTGTTGGTGAGTTGGCGGCAACGCGGGTCAATTTCTTGCGAAAATATATTTTATGGTTTTGTGAGGGTTTCATATGCGTCAGGATTTGACCGCTGTTGCAGGCGAGAACACTCGGATCGTTCCCGCCATCATGATCGGTGGGTCCGGAACCCGGCTTTGGCCTCTGTCCCGCTCGAACAAACCGAAGCAGTTTCTCACGCTGGGTGACGACGGGCATGGCAGCTTTTTCCAGCAGGCGCTCGGCCGGTTTGCCGTACCCGGATATAGTCTGCCGTGGCTGATGTGCGCACGCGACACATTGGTTCATGCGGAAGAGCAAGTCGCCAGCGGCGGATTTTCCGTCGACGGACTTATCGTCGAACCTTCGATGCAGGGAACGGCGGCGGCGATCGCCGCGCTGACTGTCACCATCTCGCGGATGGATGCGGCAGGAAGCAACGCCGTTCTTCTTGTGGCCCCTTCGGACCATATCATTGCGGAACCCGAAATCTTCAACAGGATCGTCGCGGGCGCCCTGCCGATCGCACGTTTTGCCGACCGTATCGTCACCTTCGGCATCAAGCCGGAACATCCTGAAACCGGCTTCGGTTATATCCGCCCGGGCGAGGCAATCGAAATAGATGGTGAAGTCAGGGGATACGCCATCAGTGCTGGCGATTTTCTGGAAAAACCGTCGCTTGAAAATGCAAGGCGTTATGTGGAGGAGGGGTTCTGCTGGAACGCCGGCATCTTCATGTTCCGGGCCGGGGTCATGCTGGAAGAACTGGCGCGTCATGCGCCGGAAACCCTGCGTGCGGCCGAAGAGGCGTTTGAAAGAGCCACCATCGACATGTTCGATGATATACACGCGATCATGCTGGAATCTTCGGCGTTCCGGGCTGCGCCAGCAGATATTCCGATCGACACGGCGATCATGGAACGCACGTCACGCGGTGCGGTGGTGCGCTGCGAGGGCATCGGCTGGTCCGACATCGGTTCTCTGTCAGCCCTGCATGAGATCGACCGCGACAAGGATGCCAACGGCAATGCCCTTTCCGGGCCGGTGCTGTCGATCGGCTCCACCAACACCCTCGCTTATGCACGCGGCGGCAGAAAGGTCGTTCTGATTGGGCTGGAGGACATGATCGTGATCGACGACGACGATGCCGTCCTCGTTACAAAGATGTCGCTCGCGCAGAAGGTCAAGGATGCCGTCAATCTTCTCAAGCAGAACAAGATGCCGGAATCGCGCGCCACGCGAGAGCAATTGTATGGCTGGGGAAAGGTCCGGCTGCTGAGCGATGAGGGCGACCTTTCGGTATTCACGGTGACGTTGCGCAGCAACGCGACGATCGCGCTGCGCATTCCAGAGGGCTATTGGGAGAACTGGGCGGTATCCTCCGGCAAGATCGACATCATCCTCAACGGCTTCGTTCGCCATCTGGTGCCGATGGCCAGCCTTTTGCCGACAGAAGGTGAGATTCTGTCACTTTATAACGGCACGGCCAGGGAAAGCACTATCGTCGTCACCCGGCAGCGCAGTTCCGGGCGGAATTTGGCCATCGCGCCGCAGAGTTTTACCGCGGACACGGTTCTCGACCTCATTCCTGTCGAGGCAGATGTGTCAGCCTTCGATCTCAACATGGTGCCGGAAAACACCCTCGATGACGAGCCCCATGCCGCCAATTGACGAGGTGTGCAGCACGCCGGGTAACGCGGATTTTGTGCAATAACAGCAGCAGGCGAATGAGTATGCCGAAAGACGGCGCGTTTGATCGTAAAACGGGTGGGCGACACGCCCGCGCCCCGCTCCTGCATCAGGCTTTTGCCCGGTGCAGGAGCGGGTTTGCGGTCGTTGCCGTTGTCAGCGGTTTCATCAATCTGCTCTATCTGACGAGCCCGTTTTTCATGCTGCAAGTCTATGACCGCATCATCCCAAGCGGGAGCATCGGCTCGCTCATTGCACTCTGTCTGCTGGCGGGCATGCTGTTTGTCTGTCAGGGTGCGTTTGAAATCGTCAGAAGTCGCATGTTGTCGCGTCTCGCCGCCTTGTTCGAAGTCACTCTCGACCGGGTCCTTTATCGGCGATCGCTGTTGCTGTGCGGCAGACAAGCACTCGTCTCGACAAGTGACGATCTCGATATGGTGCGCGGTTTTCTCTCCGGGCCGGGGCCATCGGCACTTTTTGATATTCCTTGGCTGCCCATCTATCTGGCGATCTGTTTTCTGCTTCATCCCGTCATCGGTTTCGTGGCGCTGGCAGGCGTGCTGGTCTTGATGATTTTGACCGCACTTGCGCATTTCAGCCTGCGGCAATCTCAACGCGATCTCGCGGTGCTGACCGCAAACCGCAGGAGTTTTTCCGATTCCGTCAGGCTGAATTTCGGAGCGCTGAGGGCCATGGGCATGACCGGCGACGTGGCGGAAAGGTGGGCCGCCAATAATGCGGCATTCCGGCTGCTCGGCACGCGTCATGCCGATGTGGCCAATACTTACGCGACACTAACGAAAATTCTCCGGCTTGCCCTGCAATCCGCCATTTTGGCGGTTGGAGCCGTGCTCGTGATAAGGGGGGATGCGTCCGGCGGTATCATTCTGGCGTCCTCGATCTTGACGTCGCGGGCGCTTGCGCCGGTTGAGGCGGCTATTGTGCACTGGCGGGGCTTTGCCGCAGCAAGACATAGCTGGCTCCGGCTCGAGGCTATCGTTGCGGTAGAGACGGACCGCGAAACTCTTTCGGAGTTACCGCTCCCATCCCGCAATATTACTGTAGAGGCCATGGCGGGAGGTTCGCCGGAAACCAAAAAGCCCATCATATCGGAGATCGCGTTTTCGCTCGAGGCGGGAACGGTTCTTGGAGTGATCGGACATAGCGGATCCGGCAAGACGGTGCTTGCCCGGTTGCTTCTGGGCATCTGGCCCGTCAGCTCCGGTACGCTGCGTTTCGACGGAGCGACGATGGACCAGTGGGACGTTGATCGGCTTGGCAGTCATATGGGTTACCTCCCGCAGGAGGTCGGGCTGTTTGGAGGAACTATCGCCCAGAACATCGCCCGGTTTCGTAAGAATATTCCCTCTGTAGAGGTCATTGCTGCGGCACGAACGGCAGGCGTGCACGATCTGATTTTGCAGCTGCCGGATGGCTACGATACCATGATCGACCCCCAGTTTCCGATACTCTCGGCCGGTCAGCGCCAGCGTATCGCTCTGGCGCGCGCGCTTTACGGCCAGCCATTCCTAGTCGTTCTCGATGAGCCGAACGCCAATCTCGACGTTGAAGGAGAAGAGGCTTTGTCTCGCGCCATCGACAGCATCAAGATGCGCGGAGGGATCGCCGTCGTCATCACCCACAGATCCGGCATTCTTGCACAGGCGGACAGGATTCTGGTCTTGAAGGAGGGTAAAATGGCAGCCTTCGGCCCACGCGAGGCGATCATGGGTCAGGTCCTTCGCCGGGAACCGGCTGCCCGTTCAGGAAAGATTTTGAAGGTTGTCGGGGCAACCGGAAAGCTGGAGGTGCCGCGATGAGCGATGAGCTTTCCATCGCTTTCTGGCGCCGTTCACTCCGACGACATATTGCCGTTGTTGTCGGGCTGGGGCTTGCGCTGTTCGGCGGTGTTGGTGGCTGGGCGGCGACGACAAAGCTGGCGGGGGCCGTCAGCGGTCAGGGCTTCATCGTCATCGAGAACAACGTCAAGAAAATACAGCATCTCAGCGGCGGCACGGTGTCGGAACTGCTTGTGCATGAGGGCAGCGACGTTGCGGCCGGGGATGTTTTGCTGCGTCTCAGCCGGACGACTGTCGAGGCCAATCTGGCGATTATCGAAAATGCGCTGGTGCAGTCTCTGGTACGCGCTGCGCGTCTCAGGGCGGAACTTGCCGGCACGAGAACTTTCGAGGCCGATTTTCTGGAGCAGAAGCGGCTCACCAGGCCTGCCTATGGCCAGCTCGTTGCATTGGAGCAGAACCTTCTCCAGACGCGGCGAGACGGTCTTGAAGGCATGAAGCGCCAGCTCGACGAACGCAAGGGCCAGCTTGCAGACGAGATCGAGGGTGAAAACGTTCAGATCGAGGCGGTGGGAGCGTCGATTGCGGCGGTCGATGAGGAATTTGCCTCTGTCGACGGATTGTACCGGCAACAGCTTGTCACGCTGCAACGCCTGACGTCGCTCAAACAACGTCGCGCCGAGCTGCAGGGCAATCTTGGTGAAAGACTGGCATCGAGAGCGCAGGCCGAGGGTCGCATCAGCGAAGTGGAGTTGCAAATTCTTCAGCTCGATGAAAACCGCCGGGGGGAAAATGCCAAGGAGCTGGCGGAAACCGAAGCGAAGATCACCGAAATGGAAGCGCGACGTGTCGATGTGACGGAACAGTTCGGCCGATTGGACATCCGGTCTCCTGTCAGCGGTCGCATTTTCGAGCTGGAGCTTCACACCGTCGGCGGCATCGTTCAGCCAGGGGAAACGTTGATGCTGGTCGCACCGCGTGGCGATGGTCTGATAGTGGAGGCGAAAATTTCGCCGCGCAATATCGATCAGGTGACGCCGGGTCAAAAGGCACAGCTGCATTTTACCGCTTTCGACCGCACGACCACACCAATGGTGAAGGGTGAGGTCGTGTCCGTTTCGCCGGATGTGCTGACCGATCAGAGAACGGGACTGCCGTTTTACGCGGTGCGGATCAGGCCTGAGGCGGAGAGCCTGGAAGGGTTGGGAAACCTGAAACTCTATCCGGGAATGCCAACGGACGTGTTGATGCCAGCGGCGGAGCGGCGCGTGATCTCCTATCTCGTCAAGCCGCTGACGGATCAGCTCAATCATGTTTTCAGGGAGGACTGAGCCGGGACAAGAGAAATCATTTCCGCCCGGTATCAAGCAAGGCAATCAGTTAACGAAAAAAAGCGTTAGCCCGGAGGGGACCATGGCAGTTATCCAGTTTATTGCGTTTATGGGGCAATCCAACGCCGACAACATGTTCAACCTTTATGGGGACAACGATTCCGGTGCTTCGGTTCTTGCGACCGAGCTTTCGTCCTATCTCGGCATTTCCGGCGGTGTTTCGGCGTCCACGCTGAAAACAACTATCCAGGGCACTGGAACCTCGTCGAAATTTGCGACTGCTGACAACGTGGTGGTTCAGGATTTTGCCAAGGGCGCGAGCGGCGTCGATGGTAATGCTTCCGATGCGCCCGGCTCGGATTTTCTCTGGTGGTATCCCGACACGAACACGCCCGGAGCACTGGCGCTGGCCGCGATACAGGGCATCAACGCCTCGGTTGCCGCACTCGAGGCGCAAGGCTACACGGTCGAACTGAAAATCGTCTGGGCGCAGGGCGAGGCGGATGCCAAGCGCATCATGGACGGTACGAGCGACGTCGATACCTATAAGGAAGCGACGGTCGAGGTGCTGGATTACATCCGAGCCCAGACCGATCCTGCCGCGCCGGTTTTCATACAGGAGGTTGCCGATACGACCTATACCGGTTCGGATGCCCGCTGGAACGGGGGGCAGGATATCGTTCGCGAGGCGCAGCGGGAAATCGCGGCCAGTCGCGACGATATCTATATCGGTTCGATCACCGACGATCTACCGCTTAAGGATCAGGTCCATACGGATAACGAATCCTACGAAGTGGTTGGAGGCCGGCTCGCCAATTACATCGCTTATACGGAAGGGTTGACCGGTACCATTTCAGGGCCGCGTCCTTCGCCGGACCCGGATGAGGTGATGGAACCCGGCGACACTGCTCCCGTTGCTGTTGCCGACAGCCACATTACCGTGGCCGAGAACCGGACGACGGTCAGCAATACGTTCAATCTGCTTGCCAATGACAGCGATGTGGATGGCGATGTCCTGCGGGTGACGCAGGCAACGCATGGTTCCAAGGGTACCGCCATTCAGGCAGCGGAGACTGCCGTTGCCGGCAAATACGGCACGTTTTATGTCAGCCCGAATGGCAGCTATTATTACAGGGTGGACCCAACCCTCGCCGCCACCAACGCCATTGCGGCCGGGCAGACCGCTGAGGACAATCTCACCTATCGTATCTCTGACGGACGCGGTGGGACAGCCAGTGCCGTCGTCACGGTGAAGATCACCGGTCTGAACGATGCGCCGACGGCGGTTGCCGATACCGCCTCGGTCGTCAAAACCGTTTCGGGCAACGGCAATCTGCTGACCAATGACCTCGATCCGGATACGGGCGACGTTCTTTCCGTGCTTTCCGCCAGCGCCAGCGGGGGGACGGCGCAGAGCGTGACCACCGCCGGAACCACTATTGTCGGCAGCTACGGATCGCTGATCCTTAAAAGCGATGGAAGCTGGGTCTATCAACCAAACCAAAGCAATGCTGCCGTTGCAGCACTTTCCGGCTCCGCGTCGTTATCGGAAGTCTTCAACTACACGGTCCGCGATGGCGCAGGTCTCCAGTCCTCGGCATTGCTGACGGTTTCCATTCGCGCCTCCTCCACAGGTGGCGAACCCGAACCGACAATCAGCGGAACGGCGGCGGCCGATACGCTGCGTGGTACGGCAGGCGCAGACGTGATTGCCGGCCTGGGTGGCAACGATACGATCAAGGGGCTTATCGGAGACGATATCCTCATCGGCGGCGACGGCAATGACTATCTGGAGGGCAATGAGGGCAACGACCGACTTAGCGGTGGTGCGGGTGTCGATACGCTGAAAGGTGGCGCGGGTGCGGATACCTTCGTCATCAACAGCATGGGCGAGGTAGGCGATATCGTTTCCGATTTTCGTTCGGATGACTTCTTCGATCTTTCCGGCATTCTGGCAATGCCGTCCGGTGCGACGGGCGCGAGCGCATTTGCGGCGGGCTATATCCGTGTTTCACAGTCGGGCGCGGATACCATCGTCGAGGTGGACGTGGACGGAGCCTCCGGACCCGGCGCCTTCGCAACGATTGCGACGCTCAGCGGAATTACGGCGTCGAGTGTGAAGGCGGCGCAGTTCATCGTCACACCATCGGTTCCGTCCGGGCCTGCCAACACCGCGCCGTCTGCGACAGGCGAGGTCAGATCCGTTTCGGAGGACGGTCCGGACAGTACGGCTTCAGGCAACCTGCTTGCCAATGATCAGGATAGCGACGGCGATGTCCTGTCGGTTGCCTCGATCGTGATCAAGGGCGTGACCTATTCGCTTGGCGCGTCGCAAACCATTCAGACCAGTTACGGCGCGCTGACGATTGCGGCCAATGGTGGCTACAGCTTCACGCCATCCGCAACCAATCCGGTCGTCAACGCGCTCTATTTCGATAATCTGGTCGAGAGTTTCGAATACACCGTTTCGGACGGTCGCGGCGGAACGGCCAGGGCGACCCTGTCGATCACGATTGCAGGCAGCAACGACGCGCCGGTGGCGGTCGGGGACACCGGCATCGTGTCGGTCAATGCCAGCACGACCGGCAACGTCGTCGCCAACGACACCGATCCCGACGCCGGTGATTTCATGGCCGTGACGCGCGTGGTGCATGGCTCGTCGAGTGTTGCCATCACCGAAAACGATACGCAATTGGCGGGTACATACGGCCTCTTGGTCATCGATTCTGACGGCACGTACAGTTACGTTCCGAATATTTCCAATCCGGCGGTTTCCGGCCTTTCGGGCAGTTCGACGCTGACCGAGACTTTCAGCTACACCATTCGCGATGAGACGGGTCTGCAGTCGACGGCCAGTCTGGTGTTCACCATCAAGGGAGCGAACCACGCGCCGGTTGCCGCCGATGATGCGGCGACAGCGACGGCGGGCGCGGCCAATGTGACAGGAACCGTTCTCGGCAACGATAGCGACGTCGATACCGGAGACGCATTGATGGTCCTGTCTGCCAGCGGCAGTGGCGCGGCCGTCAATGTCACGGGCGCGGGAAGCGTAATTGCCGGCAGTTTCGGAACGCTTGTTCTCAAAGCGGACGGGAGCTGGAGTTACGATGTAGAAGAAACGAACCCTTCAGTTGCAGGCCTGTCGGAAACCTCCAGTCTCACGGATAGCTTTCACTACACGATCCGGGACAGCCAGGGTGCAACCGCGACGGCGACATTGTCGATGACGGTCAAGGGCGCGCCCGCCAGCGGCGGTCCGGGATATGGAGTCCCGACCATCATCGGGACCGAAGCGGGCGAAACGATATCCGGCCTGGCCGGCAACGATATCATCGAAGGCGGGGGCGGCAACGATGTTATAAAGGGCAGGCTTGGCGATGACGTCCTCGTCGGCGGCTCCGGCAACGACACGATGGAGGGCAACGAGGGCAACGATGTGCTCTATGGTGGAACCGGCAATGACCAAATGAAGGGGGGCGGGGGTGCCGATGCGTTCTGGTTTGGCAGCGGTCACGGCGCCGATATCGTGTATCAGTTGCGGGCCGACGACACTCTGGTGTTTACCAGCGATCTTTTTGTGTCCAAGGCCGCTTTGCTGGCAGCCGTTACCGTGGTTTCAGCAAATGAACTGTTGGTCGCGACGCCGGATGGCGGCTCGATCCAGTTCCTCGACACCACACTGAGCGATTTGCAAAAGAGCGGTTTCACGGTCGCAGACGGCTTGTTCGTCTAAGCTGTCGCCAATGCCCTGATCATCGGTAGGATTCGCGTCATGCTCATTCCCGAAATCCGCCCTCTCGACGTTTGATTACATGAGGGAGCTGTGCGGTCTTCTTTGTGTTAAGCTGAAATTGGTTGGTTCCGGGCCTTTTCGGTCACCCGGTCGCGCACGCTCTTCAGAATCTCGTAGGACAAGGCGGGATCATTCACCGCCCGGGACATGACCAGAGCGCCGACGAAACTTGCGACATCCGCGATTGCTCGGGCGCGGTCAGGCCCGAAACGACTGTCCGTCTGCAAGTTCTCCATATGACCGTGGTGCTGACATCAATGGCGTCACGGCCGAGACGATCGAGTTTGGTCACGATCAGGACGTCCTCCGATTCCAGCCTATCCATCAGCTTGGAAAATCCGCGGCTAGGCAGAGGCCTTGTACACCAGCAAGGTAGGCCTGAAAATTGTCGCTCTGAGAGATAACCGCCTGGAAAGCGGTGATCAGTGGAACCCTTGATCGAGACCACAATTGGGGATCGGGAAGTGGTTGCTGACAAGTTCTCCCTTGGCCGACATTAACTTCAGTACTTTGAATAACTGCATCTTTGGGATCACCTAAGTTCTCGGTCGTAGGTTCGATAACCCTTCAACTGCCCGGAAGTGTCCAACTTTGGGGGCAGCCATGGTCCGCTAGTGGTCGCTCGATGCGAAGAGGTACTGCAAGAGCTGAAAGGGATGAGAGAAATTAGGAGCTCCTCCAGCCGCTTTTAAATATTTAGTCAAAGCGCGTACAGTTGGAAACTTCCATACTTGGATCGCCTCAATCAACAACCGTCATTGCAATCCCGCTTGGTGATAAGCATACAACTTGAAATCGAAATTTGATCTGATAGCGTCCGAAGTATTGGGGGACGTTGACGCTTTCTGTGGCGGAGTTGCGGGGGCAGTTCGAGGAACGCCTGGGCTCTATTCGCGGCTGGATGAAAGTTCAATGACAGGTCATTGCCGGCTTCATGCGCCGGCACTAATTTATCTCCCCGCTTGGCGCCGCGGCCGGAAACATATGCGGCTGCTCCCAGAAAATTGCTTCCAAAGTAGCTAAAATATGCCGCACCGCATCGGAATGGCTGAAATAGTAGATCAGAGCTGTTCGGGTAACCTTTCCAAGGAAATCGCTCAGATGGTCTCTAGCCTGTCTATGTCCGAGGACATCTGCTACGGACAAGGGGTGTAAAGTCTTTCTGAAAGCTGTGTCATTGCAAGACGATGTTCCGAAAATGCCTGCAAGTGGCATCCAGACGCTGGCGGCCGCTCTCGAAGGCGATCAGGTAAGCGTGTCTGCACTGCTGGAAGCTGTTCTTTCCGCCTCTGACGACTGCATCAAAATCCTGGATCTAGATGGCCGTCTCCTTTTTATGTCCGAAGGCGGCAAGCGGGTCATGGAAGTCGATGACTTCGATGTTCTGAAGGGATGTCCATGGCCGGATTTCTGGGTAGATCAGGGCAACGCTGCAGCGCGCAATGCGATCGAGACCGCAGCAGCAGGGCGATCAGCCCGTTTCACGGGCTCCGCCAATACCGCTCGCGGTAATCAGCGTTTCTGGGATGTCCAGGTTTTGCCACTCCTTGATCGCAACGGCAAACCAACCCATCTCCTGTCGATTTCCCGCGACATCAGCGAGGCTCATGCCGCGAGAGAAGAGGTCGAGAAGCTGCTTGCAGCCGAAAAGGAAGCGGCTAAAGCCGAAGCTGACACATTGAGGTGCCTGCTGCTGGATGCTCCGAGCTTCATGTGTGTGCTGGAGGGACCGGATCATGTCTTCAAGATCACCAACAAAGCTTATCTTCAGCTGGTTGGCCACAGAGACCTAATTGGTCGTCCCGTGCGCGACGCGTTCCCCGAAATCGAAGGACAGGGCTTCTTTGATCTGCTGGACCAGGTCTATTCGACCGGAATACCGTTCATCGGACGCAGCGTCAGCTTCGCAGTCCAGCGAAAACCGGACGTACCTTATGAGGAAGCTTTTCTCAACTTCGTCTATCAGCCCATATTCAATGCGAGCGGTGAGGTCACCGGAATATTCGTTGAGGGCAGCGATGTCACGGATCTAAAACACGTCGAACTTGCGCTGCGCCGGAAAGATCTTCAGCTCGAGCTGGCATTGGACGCGGCGGAAATGGGTGTTTGGGAATGTACGGTGATCGACGGAATGTTCACCGATATCAAGGAAGACGAAAGGGCACGCAGGCTACTCCATCGGTTGCCGGAAGAAGACGCGACATTCGACAACTTTGCGTCTCGCGTCCATCCCGATGACAGACTCGCTCTTCGTGAGTGCGCATCGCAAGCTTTGGATCCCAACGGTAACGGCCTCCTCGATGTTCAGTACAGAATGCTGGAGCGTCCTGACATGCCGGAGCGTTGGATTCATGCGCGGGCCAAGACGGTTGTCTCTGAAGGTATGACAAAGTTCGTGGGCACGGTGCGCGACGTCTCAGACCGGAAGGACGACGAGGCACGCCAGCACATGGTCAGCGGTGAGTTGCAGCACCGTATCAAGAACCTCCTGGCAATGGTCAGTGCAATAGCAACACAGACGCTGCGTGGCGACGATATTGCCGATCGACGCGAAACCTTCAATGCCCGCCTGCATGTTCTGGCACAGGCTCAGAACATGCTTATGGCCACCACACTTGAGAGCGCTGGCATCCATGACACGCTACGCGCGGCGCTCGCTCCGCACGGCGGATCGGACGGCCGGTTCGACATCGAAGGATCCCACTTCGAGATGACGCCGAAGCAAAGCCTGTCGATGGCGCTGACCCTGCACGAGTTGGCAACCAACGCGACCAAGTACGGCGCGCTTTCGAACGATGTTGGCCGCGTCAGAATATCATGGCATCTGATTAAAACCGCGGAAGAGAAACAGGCCCTGAACTTCGTCTGGCAGGAGAGCGGCGGACCGGCTGTATCCGAGCCGAGGACCAAGGGTTTTGGCTCTCGGCTAATCTCGCGCGTGCTCGCCGCCGATTTCTCGGGCGAGGTGCGGATCATTTACCCACTCGGTGGCGTTTTATGTACTCTTAATGCAAAACTCGGCTAATTCGACGCGCAAATCTTCGCTTTGTCCCCATTCCATGGGATCCGGCCAACCAGAAATCTAAAGCCATGATCACTCAACGGACTACCGTTCTGGTCGTCGAAGACGAAGCTCTCGTGAGAATGGGAATTGTCGATGAATTGGAAGATGCGGGTTTTGAAGTCTTCGAAGCTGCCAATGCCGCCGATGCGATCGGCATTCTGATCGCGAACGCTCGGATCTCGGTGATGTTCACTGACGTTGACATGCCCGGCGGAGTAGACGGCCTTAAACTCGCGGCTTCCGTTCGGGATCGCTGGCCGCCCATCACCATTATAATCACATCTGGCCATCGGATTGTTGATGTGGGCGACCTTCCCGTGCGAGCCCGGTTCATGTCTAAACCGTATAATCCTGACACGGTCGTTCGTTCGATAATAGAGATGACTGGTCGCTAATGCAGCGGACATATCCTGCGCACGCATGAATGGGGAGGTCGTGTTCTTGACGAACGTGTGCGAGGTTACGCTCGCCTATCAGCCGTTTCGTGGACGTCAATCCGACGTCCACCACTGAGAAATTTCAGCGAGTTAGCTCTGGTCAAGTTGCAGGGCCAAAGGTTTCGATCCATTCAAGAGCAGGAACGTGGAACAGCGGTTCTCCTGTTTGAATCCGTTCAAACCAACTACTGCAGAAACCGAAAGTCATAGGATCGCTTCACCACGGTTCTGTCTCAATGAAATTCCAGAATCACACCGCTCGTATGATTGGGCCCAATAACAAGCTTACCTCTTGATGTCTGCGTCAATGGAATGTTTTGCTCCTTCAAAAAGCGCCGTGTCTGCTCCAAGTCGCTGACCCTGATCTGAAGTGCGGCAAAGCCATTGCGAGGCGTCCTGTCCACATCAAGTCCGGTGTAAAAGTCACGAAGTGCGGAATGGTCGAAAAATAACAATGGTGCTGAGTTATCGCCAGTTGCCACGCGGAACCCCCCCTCAACCTCGCTCACATGGCCTTGTGCGTAAAATCCTGCGTAGGTTTCTGCCGTCGCGTAAGGGTCGTCGCTGATACCGATGATGCCGCCGAGACCAATCGCCCCGTTTGCGTGCTGCTGAAGCTCCGGGCGCCACACCATGTCGCGCGTTTCGTGCTGGCACAAGAAAAAGTGGCCGAGGGGAACTTGCTCGGCTTCGAAGCTCAGCGTTCGAAAGCTCGCAATGCCTTCACCGCCACCAGGGAGAGGCAAAGGTCGGGAAAAGGCGCTGGCCTCTCCGGTTCTTATCCCAATCGCGTTCAGAGCAGGTTTGGCAGCTTCGGCACTTTGCGTGCGATTGGCAATGGCTTGGAGACCCTCGCCATATTGAGCAAGCGTGTTGCGCTGTGACGTATTCTGTTCGGTTTCGGTGACGACGCCGAGAAGCTCGAGATAGTCGTCTTGAAACATGATCGTGTAATTGGCTGTTCCCTTTTGCGGGCTGTGTAGCCCGCGGGGTGACAGCGTGAAGCCAAGCCGACGATAAAGATCGGCGGTGGCATCGAGGTCATGGACCAGAAGATAGGTGTGGTCCACGCCAAGCACTGGATGGGTCATGAATGTTCGTCCGTTCGTTAGATTGCCGGGGTGGGCTCACCGATGGACAGCATCAGCCGGTTTGCCCAGTTGAAGAAGGCTGCACCATGGACGACATCGGAAATTTCTTCGTCAGAGAGGCCAGCGTCGCTTAGGCGTTTCTTGTGCTCAGAGCCGAAGGCCGAAGGGGTGGCGCTGAGCGCAACCGAGGCCGCGACGATGGCATTCCAGCGCTCGCCGAGGTCCGCCGTCACGCCCTCGTCTAGCAGCCTTTGTACGTCGGCTTCGCGTTTTGAATATTGCGAGGCGAAACGCGAATGCACCGAAGCGCACAGAATGCAGCCGTTCAATCGTGACGCCGCCGTGGCCGCAAGTTCCCGCTCGGCGCGGGGAAGGCCATCCTTTGTGTTGTAAAAAATGTCGTTGTCGGTTTTTGTGCGGGCTTCCAGAATATCAGGGTCACGCACGAGAAGCGCGAAATAGGGGTTCTTGGCGCGTGCTTTGTCGACCAAGGCTTCGTAATGCCGGTCTGTAAGTTCGGCCTCGGTGAGCGGTTGAAGCCAGGAGGTCCAGCCAATCTTGTCCTGGGTAAAAGCAACGGGCGGATTTTCGATGGCGGGTTCGATGATGGTGTCGGACATGAATATTCTCCGTTAGGCCGCAGCCAAGACCCTGAGACCAGAGACGATGCGGATCTGGAAGGCGAGGAAGGAAACAAGCTGGGAGAGGGTTACGACGCCGGTCGTGCTCCAGCCCGCAGTCAGAAGTCTTTGAAGGGATGCCGGGTTGGCATCTCTCGGACGGAAGGTCAGAAGATGCGCATGTTCGAGAGCCGCCGAGAGCCGTTCGCCAAGAACTGTTCTGTCTGCCTCACCAATGGTCAGGATCGGCCCCTCAGTATTTTCTTTGCTCAAAGGTCCTTCAGGATAATGGCCATAAGGACCTTTCGAAGCATTCAGTTCAGCCAGAGACTTCACAGTGGACAGAAGTGCTGAACCATTTCCCAACGCGGCCAGTTTCTCTCCATAGAAGGCGGCGATCGTCTGTTCGCCATGTAGCGCCGCAACGAAGGCGGCAACTGCAAAGCGTTCGGCAAGCGAAGAATCTTTTGTATCCGCTGGCTCGAAAAGCGCACTCCAGCTCTTCTGGGCGTGTTCTTTCGTAACGGGTCGCCTGTTGCGCAAGGCTTCAATGGTCGAGCCGGATGCAGTGCCAATGAGATGGTCGATAATGTCGATTGTATCAGTCATGGATGTCTCTTTTTAATGGAAAAGGTTACTGCGCTGCGACGAGCCGTTGTGCAGTGGGTTGGCTCCAGCCCAGCGCTGGGGCCACGTCCGAGGCAATCAGTTCTATCGAGCGAAGGATTTCTGCATGCGGCGGATCGATCGAGTGAACCTGAAAGGTGATGTCGGTGGCACGTGCAAGTGCACTGTCCTGTTCGAGCGAAGCGATCACGTCGTCGGGTGTGCCGACATGGCTGTCTAGGGCCTTGATCAAATCCTCGAGACTGTTGCCCGGGATGCGATGACCGGCCGCGGCAAAACGGTCGGCAACGCGGCGCAAACCGATCTCGGCAAATGCAAGCGCGCGTTTTCGGTCATCAGCGACGAACAGGCTGCGGGAACCCAGAATGCGGGGTGTTCGGCCTTTGGGTAGGCCTGAAAGATAGGCATCGATAATCGGGTTCTGTATCTCATTCAGCGTCGCAGCAGGATTGTCGGCGGGGCGGGGCTGCGTTCTGGACAACATCAGCCCGTCACCACTCAGACCTGCCAGACGCGCACCATTTGCGGAAAAGGTGGCAAGCCAGACCCGATCGAGAAGTTGCGGGGCATTTGGGTAAAGAAGGTTGCCACCATGCAAGGACTTCCCAGCCCATGCATCGCGGATGGTCGAGAGGTTTTCGGCGTAGATTTCGCCACGCCGATCGGATTCGATCCCAAAGGCTTCGAAAGACTCCCGCGTTCCACCGGTGCCGAAGCCAACCTCCAGTCGTCCTCCTGAAAGGAGATCGAGAACGGCAGTGTCTTCGGCCACACGCAGCGCATTTTCCATCGGCAGCGTGATCACGCCGGTGCCCAGACGTATCCTCGATGTCCGGGCTGCCACATGAGAGAGGAAGACGGCGGGCGATGGAAGGCCGCCTTCATCCGCATGAAAATGGTGCTGGGCGATCCAGGCGCTGTCGAAACCATTTTCCTCGGCGTGGATGATCTGCTCTGCCGCAAGGCGATAACGTTCACCGGCAGGTACATCATCGAGAAGACGGGTGAAAAAACCCAGGCGTTTCCGGGTGATGGTTTTGGTCATGATAGAGGTCCTGCTGGCAGCGGCTGCCGAGACGGCTCGGCACGTGGGAACTTGGTTCCCGGTATGGCTTCGATCAGTTCGCGGGTATAGGTGCTGGATGTCGACGAGAAGACGTCTGTCACCGTGCCATAGTCGACCTGTCGGCCGCTATGGAGAACCGAGACGGTATCGGCGATCTGTCGGACGACGGCGAGATCGTGAGACACGAACACGTAGGTCAGGCCAAGATCGCGCTGCAATTGCGCAAGCAGTTCGAGGATTTGCGCCTGCACCGTGACATCGAGTGCGGATACCGCTTCATCCAACACAACTATTTCAGGGTCTAGCACGAGCGCGCGTGCTATAGCGACACGCTGACGCTGGCCGCCCGACAATGCGTGGGGCAGGCGCAAAAGGACCGCAGCGGGCAACCCAACCCGTTCTATGATGGCGCGCACGCGCGTCTCGCGCTGGTCGCGAGGAAGAGCATCGAAGTTGAGTAGCGGTTCCTCAACAATGGCCTGAACCGTCTGTCGCGGATCAAGCGATGCCCAAGGGTTCTGATAGACGAGCTGTACTTTGCGGCGGAACTGGCGAAGACCTTCCGAGCGAAGGCTTCCGACATCAATATCCCCGATGCGGATATTTCCGCCCGTTGGCTTTTGAAATCCGGCAATCGAACGGATGGTCGTCGTCTTGCCTGAGCCGGATTCGCCGACGATTGCATGGGTGGTGCCGCGCGCAACGGTAAACGAGATGTCGTCCACGGCCCGGAATTGGCTGCCGGTTGGAAGTTCGAAATCCTGTACCAGATTGGATATTGTGAGGGCGACGGGTCTGTCCGGCTCCACTGCCGGTCGTGGCTTGGCAACGGAAAGCGACGGGGCATCGGAAAGCAGCTTGCGCGTGTAGGCACTTTGCGGTGCCGCCAGCACGTCTGCGGTTTTGCCCTGTTCCTGGATATGCCCGCCTTGAAGCACAATAATCTTGTCGGAACGGTCGGCAGCGACGCCAAGGTCGTGGGTGACCAATAGCACCGCAGTTCCGTATCCCCGGCGCAGATCATCGATCAGGTCGAGAATGCGGCGCTGCACCGTGACGTCGAGGGCGGACGTCGGCTCGTCTGCAATGATGAGTGCTGGTCGCAAGGCGATAGCGATGGCGATCAGCACGCGTTGCTTCATGCCGCCCGAAAGTTCATGCGGATATTGGCGAACACGAAGTTCCGGTTCCGACAGGCCGACATTGGTGAGAAGTTCGATGACTTTACGATCGGCTTCACGACGGTTGAGGCGACCGTGAATTTCAAGGATTTCGCGCACCTGCGCGCCGATGGTCAGGACCGGATTGAGTGAACTTCCTGGGTCCTGCGGCACGAGACTGACCACGGCACCGCGAATGGCACGCAGACGTTTTGCGTTCCAGCAGCTGATATCCTCGCCGTTGAGCAGGATGGCACCACTGTCGATCCGGCCGTTTTCGGCCAGCAAGCCGATCACCGCTTGCGCGGTTGATGTCTTGCCGGAACCGCTTTCACCGACCAGTGCCACGACTTCACCCGGCTGTACGGTAAAGGAGGCGCCATGCACGATGACGGTGCGGCTGTCCCCTTGGCTATAGGAGACGTGAAGATCGCGGACGTCAAGAACAGGCCTATCGGATGTGCTCATCGTGTGCTCTTTCCGATCGATTGACTGACGCGATTGGCTGATAGCACCACGGCCACAACCACCAGACCGGGCGCTGCCGTCAGCCACCAAGCGGTGGCAAGATAGTTGCGACCTTCCGCAATCAGAAGGCCCCATTCTGGGGTTGGCGGTGGCGCGCCGTAGCCGAGAAAGCCGAGCGTTGAAATCTGTAGGATCGCCCAGCCGAACTGCACGGCAGTATAGGCAACGACCGAGATAAGTGAATTGGGCAGGATATGGCGCCAGAGCACTTTGCCGAATGTGCCGCCGCTACCGAACGCAGCCTCTACGAATTCCGCGTTCCTGACGCGCACCACTTCCGACCGCATCAGGCGCGCAAAACCTGCAATAGCCGTTGCGCCAACGGCAATCGCCGCATTGAACGTTCCGAAGCCGAGAAGGATAATGATGCTGAGGGACAAAAGCAGTGTTGGGATTGAGAGCAGCACATCGACGAGCCGCATCAGTGCTTCATCGATGCGTCCACGCACCGAACCGGCGACGAGGCCAAGCGCGCTACCGACGACAAGGCCGACACCAACAGCGGCGATGGCACCTGTCAGTGAATGGACTGCACCGTAAACGATGCGGGCAAAAAGATCGCGGCCAAGCGAATCCGTACCAAGCAGATGGACGGCAGATGGTGCCTTTAATTGCCCGCCCGGTATGCCTTGCAGCGGATCGTATGCAGTGAACAGCCAGGGCAGAAAGGCCCACGCCAGAACTGTTGCCAGCACCAGCCAGGCGAGTGCGAGGCCATAAGGGAAGCTTCGCACAGTTGCCCCGAAGCCACGGCGTTTGCTCACCCGTTTGTCAGGCTTGGAGGTGGTGGTGATTTGAACGAATGTGTCGATGCTGGTCATGCTGCGGCACCACTCCTGTGTCTGAGACGTGGATCGAGAAGAGGATACGCAAGGTCCACCGCCAGATTGATGGTGACGAAGGCTGCAGCCGAAATGACGACGACGGCTTGGAGGACAGAAATATCCTGATTGCTGACGGCTTTTTCAGTCAGCCCGCCAATTCCGTTCAGGCCAAAAACCGTTTCGGTGACGACAGCACCTGCGATCAGCTCACCGAACAACACGCCAGCAATCGTAAGTGTCGGAAGGATTGCGTTTCTAGCGACGTGCCGCCACAGAAGTCTTGTTTCGCTTGCCCCTTTGGCACGGGCCACGGCGACGAACGGACGGATGCGGATTTCGTCGATGTTACGAATAAGGATTTGCGCCAGCGGCGCGGCAATCGGCACCGCAAGCGTTGCCACCGGCAGAATAAGACTTTCCCATGGGCCGGGATTGATGACCGAGACCAGCCTGAGCCGGAAAGAGAAAATCTGGATTAGCATGATGGCCAGCCAGAAGACCGGGACCGAAATGAACAGAGAGGGCAGAGACTGTATGGCGTTTCGCAACCAGGCGAACGGTGCCATTGAGGACAGAAAGGCGATCAGCACCGCAAGCAACACGGCCGCAGCGAAACCGAGCCCCGCCAACCTCAGCGTCGGGGGAAGATTGGTGGCAAGCTGTGCCGAGACCGGAACGCCAGCCTGCAACGAATACCCGAAATCGCCTCGGAGGAAGTTGGCAAGCGTTTGTCCATACTGCACCACGATATTGGAATCGACGGCATAGGATTGCCGGATCTCTGCGACCTGATCGGCGCTCAAGCCAAATTCCGGATTGAGGAATTTGATCAGGACAGCATCGCCCGGCAAGGCCTGTAGCAATATGAAGGACAAGGTAAATGCCGCCCAGAGAACGAGCAGTGCCTGGCCGATGCGTCCGACAACATAGCGTTTCATATGATTGCTCCAAAAGGAGGACGGCAGTTTTGGGCTGCCGCCCTTTTCGGCTTGGGAGGCCTGTTATTTCTCGACCCATGTGCTGTAAAAGGATGGACGTCCGACCGCCTCAAACGCTACACCCTTGACATAGGGTGCTCCGGCAAAGGCCTGTGGCTCTTCGAAGATCGGCACTGCGTAAGCCTGATCGAGCAGATAGGCCTGCGCATCGGCAACCGCCTTCAAACGCTTTTCCCGATCCGGCTGAGACGCGATGTCATCGAGGATCGCATTGAGCTTGTCATCGGAGAAGTTTTTCACTTTGTCGCTGACGCCGCCCTTCTGCACCAGGGCATTGCGGTTTGTCGGGTAATACTGGCTCTTGATGACGTCAGGATCGGCGCGTCCGACCATGGCCACGGCCACAGGTGTCTTCAGCGGATCGAGTTCATCTACCACCTTGCTACCCGCGTCTCCTGCGAGCACGTTGAGCTTGACGCCAAGCTTAGACCATTGCTGGGCGATCAGTTGCAGCACCGCGCGGCTTTGTGGCTGCGGCAAGGATTCGTAGGAGGTGAGAACGAGCTTCTGGCCATCCTTCTCTCGAATGCCGTCCGCTCCCCGCTTGAAGCCTGCCTCATCGAGCAGCGATGCGGCCTTTTCCAGATCATACGTCAGTTTGTCGATCTGCGGGACGTAGCCGATTGCTGTCGAAGCGATAACGGATGTGGCCTTCGGATAGTTCTTGGAAAAGATCGTAGAAATGATCTCGTCGCGATTGACGGCAAGTGACAGCGCCTTTCGGACATTGATATCCGAGATCAGAGGATTGTCCGGGCGGAAGACGATGGAGTTGTTCACGCCGCGGGTGCTGGGTGCGTAGATGGTGAAGTTTTGCGCTTCCACCTGACCCTCGTCGTAGGCCTGAATCTGTCGGATGAAATCCGCCTGACCGGCCAGAAGCGCGCCAATGCGAACGCTATCTTCTGCGGCGATGATGTAGTTGATACCATCAAGATAAGCGCGGCCCTGATGCGCGAGCTTGGCTGGACCCCAATTGTAGTCCTCGCGGGCCTTCAGATCGAGCGACTTGCCAAGCGTTTCCGCCTCCACGACAAACGGCCCGGAACCAATGATCTTAGTCGCGTCACCGAGTTGCTCGAAAGGCAGCGCCAGCGTCGATAGGGAAACGATGCCCGAACCGATGACCGATGTGCCTTGCAGGAAGCCTGGGGAGGGTTTCTTGAAGTAGAATTTGACTGTCAGCGGATCAACGACCTCGCTGCGATCATAGTTGTTGACCACTTCCGAGACCGGTTGCTTAAGCGCCTTGTTGCCAAGGCCGAATGTATCGAAGTTCTTGGCAACGGCAGCTGCGTCGACTGGCGTGCCGTCGGAGAACGTCACGCCAGGACGAAGTTTGAAGGTGTATTCCGTCGCGTTGTCGTTGACGGTCCAAGATTGTGCCAGCCAAGGCTCTATGTCGAGCGTCTTCGGATTTTGGTAGGTCAGCTTGTCGGTGATCTGGTTGAGAATCCCGCCATTCGGATAAAAGCCGCCCGCCGGAGGATAGAGATTGGTATGTGCCTGCTGCTCGAGATAAACGAGCGTGCCACCCTTGACGGGTTCATCGGCGGAGAGGCCGACGGTTGCGAAAGTGGTGGTTGCCAACAGCCCTAGGCTGAGAGCGATGAGTTTCCGATAGGGCATCATGAAGAGGTCTCGTGTTTGATTGGTGACACGAGCCTATCCAGTTGTCTAAGAAATCTATGGATTTACTATTCTATTTTTACCGCGAATCCAAAATTTTATTTTCTGATGATGGGTCTGCTCAACAATTGCATTCCGCGACACTCTATATGTGGCTGACGCCGCCATTCTCAGACTGAGTTTCCCAAATCGCTACTCTATCAGGTGTGCTTCGTACCAAGTCAGTCGCTTCAGCATCTCGCGCCTCGCCCCGGCGACAATCAAGAAAATCAATGATGCGGACCTGTCCGACCGATTGCCGTCGGTTCTATTCCTCTCAAGGCGGTTGGTATGCACACTGCATGCCTGCCTCGTCGATGAAATCCAGTTCGGATGACACCCAAGCTTCCCCGCGACTTTCTGACGTTCCGATCGGATGGTCCTAAAGAATAGTCAACTCTGATCGGTGGACAGCGCTTATGTTGAGCTTCGAACGACAAGCTCTCCCTTGAGAGTTACTGTCTTCAAAGCCGAACTCCCCTTGATCATGCTCAGAATTGCATCAATCATTTCGTCGCGCGGTTGCTCATATGTGGTAATGCCGTATCCGAACGAACCGGATATCTCGTAGTTATCGAAACCCACTATCGCAATATCTTCGGGTACCTGAAGGCGAAAGTTTGCCCGGATCTCATCCATTGCGCCCATCGCCAGAATGTCGTTTTCGCACATTAGCACATCGACGCGATCTTGCGGTGAAGTCTCGCTTAAGTACTTCCTCACCGAGGCCGCACCAGCGTCCAGACTGTATTTTTCCGCGCACATCTGGACGATGTTTTGGATGCCTTTTTCCGCCCAGAACTCCGTGAAGTAATGGCTTCTTTTTAAAGCCGTGGACAAAGCGGCAGCACCGCTCATGAAGCCCGGGCGTTTGTATCCCTGCGCATGAAGGTGGTCGACGATCTCCCTGAGAGCAAGTTCCGCGTCGCAGACAACCGCTGGCACGCCGTCGATCTGACTGTCACGTGCAAGCACGAACATAGGCGGCATGCCGCGTCCGTGCTGCAGGTCTGTCAGGGTTTCGTCGCGAAACGCTGTACCAAACAGAATGATGGCATCGACCTGACGCTGGTCCGCATGGAGAAGTGCGTTCACATGGTTAAAGTGGCTGTTGATATTGATCAGCATCACGACCAGGCCTGCGGCCTGGAGCTTCTCGGTAAGCGCCTCAAGGAAAGGGAGTTTTTGCGGGTTGGAAAAGTCATCCACGAAGACAGCGATCTGCCCCGTCGAGTTGGTGGCAAGGCTTCGTGCAAGAAGGTTCGGCGTGTAGTTCAAAGCTGCAGCGGTCTCCAGTACCTTCCGCTTGCTTTCGTCGGTAATCGATGCCCCCGGTGTGAAAGCGCGTATCACGGTCCACTTGGAGACTCCCGCCGCATCTGCCACCTGTTTAGCCGTTGCTCTCTTCCGCATGAACTCTCCTGTAATGGAACATAAATTCCATTTTTTTGATACAGTGAAATGAATGCTTGCTTTTAACGCATTCTGACATAACATGCACCTGCTTGCACCCGGTAGCAAGCATGTTTGCACCCGGTAGCATTCGAATTCGTCACTCAGAGGAGTGGGTGACATTGAGGAGGAAAAAAATGAAATCCATTTGGAAGAATTTCGCTTCCGCGGCTATTGCCGTGTCCCTGATTGGCGCTTGGTCGGTTGGCGTCAAAGCCGATGAGCAGCCCAGCATCATCGCCGTCACTCATGGACAAGCTTCTGACCCCTTCTGGTCGATCGTGAAAAACGGAATGATGCAGGCCGGCAAGGACATCAATGCCAAGGTTGACTACCGGGCACCCGAGACCTTCGATATGGTCGCAATGGCTCAGCTCATTGAGGCCGCCGTCAATCAAAACCCGGCAGGCATTGTAATTTCCAATCCCGATCCGGATGCGCTGGGCCCGGCGATTGCCAAGGCCATCGCGGCCGGTATTCCCGTCATTTCCATGAACTCCGGCATTGCCGCAACGGAAAAGCTTGGCATCAAGCTTCATGTTGGCCAGGACGAACTTACCGCAGGGGTCAAGGTCGGCGAAAAACTCAAGTCTCTCGGCATGAAGCATGTGCTGTGCATAAACCAGGAGGTGGGAAATGCCGCCCTTGACCAGCGCTGCGCGGGTACCGCCAAGGGCTTCGAAGGTGGAAAGGTAACGGTTCTGCCGACTTCCGCCGACCCGGCGGAAATTGAATCAAAGATCCAGGCTGCTTTAACCTCGGATTCTTCTGTCGATGTCGTACTTGGCCTGTCGGCACCGCTCGTCGGTGAGCGAGCGGTTGCTGTTGTCGAGAAGATGGGCAATGGCGACAAGGTCAAGGTCGCTTCTTTCGATCTCTCGGCCAATTTCCTGAAGGCTGTTTCGGAAGGCAAGGCACTTTTTGCCGTGGATCAGCAACCCTATCTCCAGGGATATCTGCCAGTCACATTCCTCGCGCTGAATGCAAGATATGGCACGATTCCTGCTGGAAACGTTGCCTCGGGTCCGAGCTTTGTCGAGAAGGATACCGCCGCTTCGGTGATTGAGAAATCCTCCCAGGGTATCCGCTGAGCGGGACCCATCCGGCAGCTCCCGCACCTCCAGCGGGGGCTGCCCTCATCGCCCGACATCCGATCCGCGTGAAGCGTGAACGGCAGCCGACGGCGCACGTAAACAACTGACATCTGAGGTACGACCATGACGCTGGCCAACGAACAGAACGGGTCCCCGACTCGATCCGACGAGCGCCTGAAAAAGGTTTCGACTTTGACCGCGCTCGCGCGACGTCCGGAACTCGGCGCAGTCGCAGGACTGGTGCTCGTCACAACATTCTTCATGCTGACCGCAAACCCCGCCATGTTCACACTTGCAGGCGTTGTAAACTTCATGGCGCCAGCTGCTCAACTGGGGATTCTTGCGGTTGGCGCGGCACTCTTGATGATCGGCGGCGAGTTCGATCTGTCGATCGGCTCGATGGTCGCGTTCGCAGGGCTAGTTTTTGGCGCGGCCCTTGTGGTCCTTAACCTGCCGCTCAGCGTCGCGATCCTGATCGCGCTTGCTTTCGCCGTGGTTATCGGTGTCACCAACGCCCAGCTCACCATGCGCACCGGACTTCCATCGTTCATAGTAACGCTTGCGTTTCTCTTCATTCTTCGTGGCCTCACGCTCGTCGGACTGAAGTGGGCGAGCGGCGGTTCAACACAGCTTCGCGGCATGAGGGAAGCTGTGGCGGACAGTCCCCTTGCGCCGCTGTTCTCAGGCGATGCCTTCCCGGGTCTCTTCACATGGCTTGGCAGTGCAGGCGTCATCGAGACCTTCCCCAATGGAACGCCGAAAGTCCCCGGTATCCCCGTAGAAATCCTCTGGTTTGTGCTGATTGCACTCGTCGCGACCTGGGTTCTGCTGCGCACGAGGTTTGGAAACTGGATCTTTGCATCCGGAGGCGACCCGAAGGCTGCTCGCAAGTCGGGTGTTCCCGTCGCACGCGTAAAGACCACCCTTTTCATTGTTACCGCCATGTGCGCCACTCTTGTCGCGATCCTCACCGTGCTTGATGCGGGTTCAACGGACGCACGACGGGGATTTCAGAAGGAGTTCGAAGCCATCATTGCGGCCGTTATCGGCGGATGTCTCCTGACTGGAGGATATGGTTCGGCCATCGGTGCGTTCTTCGGGTCGATCGTCTTCGGCATGGTTTTGATCGGTCTCACCTACACGTCAATCGACCAGGATTGGTACCTCGTCTTCCTCGGCGGGATGCTGCTGATTGCGGTTATTTTCAACAACATCATTCGCAAGCGTGTGACGGGAGAACGCTGATGAGCACGAGCCAGACACCACTCGTCGAGGTCAAGAACCTCGTAAAGCACTTCGGCTCGATTATCGCACTCAACGGCGTTTCGCTGAGTGTTCACGCAGGAGAGGTTCTGTGCCTCCTCGGAGATAACGGAGCCGGAAAATCAACTCTGATCAATACTCTTTCCGGCGTTCACAGACCGACATCCGGCGACTTCCTTGTCGAGGGGAAACAACATCTCTTTACCGGGCCAAGAGATGCGCTCGATGCGGGGATTGCTACCGTCTACCAGGATCTGGCGATGATCCCGCTGATGTCTGTCACAAGAAACTTCTTCATGGGTCGCGAGCCGTTGAAGGGCTTCGGTCCGTTCAAATACATGGACATGGAATTCGCGGATCGCGTGACCAGCGAAGAAATGAAGAGAATCTGCATCGATGTTCGTGAACCCGGGCAGGCCGTCGGCACGCTCTCCGGTGGCGAACGTCAATGCGTAGCGATTGCACGCGCCGTGTATTTCGGGGCGAAAGTCCTCATTCTCGATGAACCGACATCTGCACTCGGTGTTGCGCAAACCTCGATGGTCCTGAAGTACATCGATCAGGTTCGTCGCAAAGGTCTGGGCGTGATTTTCATTACCCACAACGTCAGACACGCTTTTGCCGTCGGCAACCGTTTTACAGCTTTGAACAGGGGGAAGACGCTTGGCACATTTGCCAAACATGAAATCGACCTCGATGGCCTGCAGAACCTGATGGCCGGCGGCAAAGAACTCCAGTCGATCTCCGCGGAGCTGGGCGGCACCATCTGAAGACACTTGGAAACATGAATTTTGGCCCGGTGCATTCGCCGGGCCTTGGGACAGCCATATCCAAAATCCAGGGAACCACCCCAAATGAGCAATACGAATAACACCCCGTTTCCGTTAGCCGCCTGCGCGGAGATGCTGTGGCGGGACAGGCCGATCGAATGGCGCGCTTCCCGATTGAAGGAGCAGGGATTTGGCGTTGGCCTCTGGAATTGGCCAGACCACGACATCGCCAAGCTCGAAGCCACCGGTGCAACCTTCACAATTATGAACGGTTACCTGACCGGCCGCCTCACCGATGATGCGGGCGCCGCCGAACTTTTGAGAACCGCGCGCGAAACGGTTCAGATCGGCAAACGTCTTGGCGTGCAGCGGCTCAACCTTCACGGCACAGGCCTCGGGGATCGTGGACTACCGGTTCAGCCTGTCGAGGTCGTCATGGGAGCCATGTGGCTGAAGGCTCAGGATACGCTACGCCGAATCGTCGACCTCGCGGAAGAAGAAAACGTGGTTTTCACGCTGGAAAACCTCAACCTTCCCGTGGATCACCCCGGCGTGCCGTTCGGGCGCGCCGAAGACACGTGGGCACTCGTATCGAGCATCGACCACCCGCGCCTGCGTTTGAACCTGGACCTCTACCACGCGCAGATCGGTGAAGGGAACCTGATCGAACTTTGCCGCAGGAGCCTGCCGTGGATCGGTGAGATTCAGGTGGCCGATGTACCTGGGCGATTTGAGCCGGGCACCGGCGAAGTGAACTGGAAGGGGATCGCAAGAGCCCTGAGCCACATGGGCTACTCCGGCCCGATCGGAATGGAAGCATGGGCATCCGGAGATGCCGACACCGCGCTTGCTGCCTTCCGCGAAGCCTTCACTCTCTGATTTCAAGAACAGGACTAAAAATCATGACCAAGATCAAAACAGTCAACGTCGGACTTATTGGGGCAGGGCGCATCGGTTCGTTTCATGGTGAGAGTGTCGCAAAAAGGCTTGTGGACGCGGAGCTGATAGCCATCGCCGACCCCGCCCCCGGAGCCGCTGCAAAGCTTGCGGAGAGGCTGGGCGCCGACGCTTCTTACACCGACGTCGCAGAAATGCTTTCTCACCCCGGTCTGGATGCGGTCATCATTGCGACACCCGCACGCTTTCACACCAATATCCTCGTGCAGGCTGCAGAGGCCGGCAAAGCGATCTTCTGCGAGAAGCCAATGGCACTCACGCTTGAAGATGCGGACCGCGGTATTGCGGCCGCCAAGGCCGCAGGCGTTCCGCTGCAGGTCGGTTTTAATCGTCGCTGGGACCAGGCATTTGCCGAAGGCCGCGAAGCGATCGATGCCGGAAAGGTCGGCGCGGTTCAACTCATCCGGTCGCTAACGCGTGATCCTGGTCCGTTCGGCGGCGACCCAGACAGGATTCCTTTGTGGACCATCTTTTATGAAACGTTGATCCACGACTTCGACACCCTGCTTTGGTTGAACCCCGGCGCAAAGCCTGTCGAAGTGTTTGCAATGGCAGATGCGCTGGTTCGCTCGGACGCACGCGATAAAGGCTTCCTCGATACCGCCGTCGTCAATATTCGTTTTGACAACGGCTCGATCGCGGTTGCGGAAGCAAACTTCTCTGCAATGTACGGCTACGATATTCGCGGCGAAGTATTCGGTTCGGGCGGAATGGTCACGATGGGCGATGTGAGACGTTCAAGCATGACACTGTTCGATGCAACTGGTGTATCCAACGACACATGGCGGCGCGATACGGACCACTTCATCCAGGGCTATACGGCGCAGCTTGCCTCGTTTGTCGCAGCAGCCCGAAACGGCATCGTGGAGGGTGCGCCAACCGGAACTGACGCTCGTAACGCCCTGGCGATCGCGCTTGCTGCCATTCAATCCGTGTCGAAAAAACAGCCGGTTCCGGTGAGCTGAAAGCGTTACAGACAGGGGCGGATGCGGCCGTGTCCTCATCTTCCCCGTCCTCTCCAGCTTCGGCACCAACGCGTCGCTATGTGAAACTTTGATTGAGGGGAACTGGCAATGTGCAGAATTCTTGTCATCGAGGAACCGACGACATTTGACGAACTTGTCGACATCGTTTGTGCGTCTGACCAAAAGCTATCCAGCGATCAGGCATTGGTTGCCAAGACAATTATTTCTACTCCAGAAATCATGGCGTTTGGCACGGCGAGGTCCGTGGCAGATCGTTGCGGCACCTCGCCGTCCACCGTTATGAGGCTGGCGACCTCGCTAGGATTTGCAAGTTTCAGAGAGCTCCGGAAACTTTTTCGTCAGCACGTTCGGATGACCTCGTCTCGTTCTTCAAAGTGAAATCAGCGAACAACACTGTTCGATTATCTCAATCCATATGCACGGCATCCGAGAACCGAACTCAGCTTGCCGGAATCCCTGAGTGGTTGCGGAACGACAGGAACGGACTCGGCATATTCTCCCGGCTCGGTCCAAGTTCCTGAACTTCGTAGGGTCTACCGTTCGCGCGATGAAGCAAGTCGGGCTGTATTCGATTACATCGAGATGTTCTACAACCCGAAACGGAAACATGCCAGGAACGGAATGCTGTCGCCCGTCGAGTTCGAGAAGCAGCGGAAAATCTAACCCCAGGGTGTCTACGAAACTCGGGGCTATTCAACCGCCCGGTCCATGAAGTCGACTTTTACATCACCACTCCGGCTTCTGAACCGTAACGTGCAATGCCGGGAACCGGCATCACCCCTTAAACGCGCAGTTCAGGCAGAGAACTGGCAGACGTCAGGCACGCCGTTACGTCATGGGCGAAGACCGACTGGGGACTAGAGTTACCATCCTGTTTTTTAGCGGCGGCCTTCAACGGCAGAACGGATATGCGAGCGGCTAACGCCGATGTCGGAAAGGCTTCTGTCGTCGAGTGCGCTAAGTTCGGCCATGGCGCGGCGATTGCGGAAGTAGTTGCGAACGGTGTCGTGGAGTTTCATTTTCATATGTTCCTTCAATGGTGTTGCACAAGATATGTCCATTCGGACGCAAAAAATACAGGCATTTGCCTGCATGGAAGCCATGCAAAAAACGAAGCACCGCGTCTGGAATGAGAGAAACGCCCCCCGGCATAAGGAAACGCTATAGCGGCAGAAAGGACTTGTGTTGGCAAAACGTCCGGAGATGAACCTACTCTGCCTTGAAGATTAGCGTGACGTTGATCGACAAGAACCGCAAAAGCGGCAAAAGCTCGCCCGGTATAGCGCCGGAACAGATAAATCCGAAAAGGAGTGGGAACATGAAACACGGCATTACTCGCAGACTTCTACTGGTTTCCGCAGCAGTCGCTCCGATCCTGAGCCTGTCGCCGGCCATGTCCGTATCCGCTTATGCGGCCGACACGATCAGGCTTGGCCTCGTGGCGCCGATGAGCGGCCCGAATGCGCGCTATGGCGCCTTCTCGATGCATGGCGCTGAACTGGCGGTGAAGGACATCAATGCGGCTGGCGGCATCAACGGCCAGCAGATCGAACTCTTCAACGCCGACAGCCAGGGAACGCCGGTCGAAGGTGTTTCGGCGACCCGCCGCCTGATCGATCAGGACGAGGTCGATTTCGTCATTGGCGATGTCTCCAGTTCCGTCACACTAGCTATGCAGCCCGTCGCTGAAGATGCGGAGGTTCTGCTTCTGAACGCCGCTTCTTCCAACCCGAAGATCACCTATCAGGCGGGTGTCGGCGGTTTCAAATGGACCTTCCGCAATTATCCGACGGACGAGAATCGCGCGCTTGTGGTGGCGAAATACGCCGCCGAACAGCGTGGTTTTACCAAGTTCGCGGTGCTGTCGGTCGACAGCGATTATGGCCGTTCCGCCATCACCTTCACCAAGAAGTACCTACCCGACTTCAAGGGCGAGATCCTCAGCGAGGACTACTACAAGGAAGGCGAGGTCGACTTCCGCAGCGTGCTGGCGAAGATCCGCGACAACGGCGCGCAGGCGATCATCATGTATGGGCTGGCCGACACCACCCCCATCGTTGCCCGTCAGATGCTGGAACTCGGACTTGCCGGCAAGGTCGTGCTGATCGGTAATGGCGAATTCAACACGCAAAAGACGATCACCGCCGCGCCGAAGGCCATGGAAGGCGCCGTGGAGGCTGCAGCCTGGCTGCCGCAATTCGACTCTGCCGCCAGTAAGGCTTTCGTCGAGAAATTCACAGCCACGTACAAGGAAGCGCCCAACAATCACGCCTATGTGCATTGGGATACCGTCAACCTGCTCGCACAGGCGATCAAGGAGGCCGGAAGCGCCGACCGCAATGCGGTCCGCGAGGCTCTCTCCAAGATCAAGTACAAGAGCCCGGTCGGCGAGGTCACCTTCGATGACCACAACCAGGCGCGCCTTCCGATGATCCTGCTTCAGATCGAGAACGGTAAGCCCAGCATCAAGGGCGCCTACACGGCGGAAATCCAGTACCCTGCGAACTGACAGACCGGAAGGGGTACAGCCATGTTCTCGACAATTCTCGAGCAAGTCGTAAACGGGATCGTCACGGGTTCCGTCTACGCGATCGTCGCCGTCGGCATGACCATGATTTTCGGAGTGCTGAGAGCCATCAATTTCGCTCACGGCGAATATTACATGCTCGGAACCTTCGGCGCGTGGTTCGCCATCGATTATCTCGGCCTTTCTTATGAGGCGTCCATCGTCGTCGGTGTTCTTTCCACCGTGGTGGTGGCCTATGTGGTCGGCCAGCTTGTGATGCGCAGGATGGTGGGGGCGCCGGCGGAGTCCGGCGTGCTCGCCACCCTTGGCATCGCGCTGATCCTCCAGAACACGGTGATTTTCGTCTTCGGCGGCGGCTACAAGTTTTTCGCCGGCGGCTATATCGAGCCGATTTCCATCTTCGGTTTCACGCTGGCACAGCAGCGCATCATCATTCTCGCCGTGTGTCTCATCGTGTTTGTGGGACTTGAACTAATGGTGACCTACAGCCGCCTCGGCATGGCCATGCGGGCGGTCTCGCAGAACGTCGAATGCTGTGGCGTTGTCGGCATCGATGTCTCCCAGGTCGTGTTGCGGACCTTCGTTCTCGGAGCCGCGCTCGCTGCACTTTCGGGCGTTCTGACCGCTCCGGTCAATGTCAGCGTCTATGGCGGCATGGGGGAACTCATCACCTTCAAGACCCTGCCGATCATCATCATGGGCGGTCTCGGGAACGTTCGCGGAACCTTCTTCGCGGCCATGATCCTCGGCATCGCCGAAAGTCTCGTGGCCACCTATGTCGGGTTGCAGTTCCGCGACACTGTGGGGTTCGCGACGCTGATCCTGATGCTGATGTGGCGCCCACACGGCCTGTTTTCGACGCAGGCGCGCTTTTAGAAGTCGCGCCAGCCGAGTTTTCTCGAATTTTGAGGACTAGACATGTCTCTCACAGACACCGTTCCCCAGGCACGCCGCCGCGATCTGCGCATTCCGCTTGCCACCGCCCTGATCGTCGTCGCACTTGCCGCGCCCTTCATCGGCACGCGCTACGTCACACACTCGCTCATCATTGCGCTTATCTTCATGTTGCCAGCGCACGGGCTCAACCTGCTCGTCGGTTACACCGGTCTGCTGTCGCTGGCGCAGGCGGCGTTCTTTGGCATAGGAGCCTATACGGCAGGCCTTCTGGCGGTCCATTACGATACGCCGTTTTACGTGAACCTCATCGCTTCCGGCCTCGTTACCGGTGCAATCGCCCTGCCGCTCGGCATTCCGGCGCTGCGTCTTCGTTCAACGTCCTTCGTCATGTGTACACTTGGTTTCGTCATCATCGGCCAGGCGATTGCCAAGAATTGGATTTCGCTGACCCGTGGCGACATGGGCCTTTCCGGCATCCCCAAACCCTATTTCGAACTTGGCCCGCTTTCCTTCACCGTCAGCGGAACCACCAATTTCTATTATCTTGCGCTTGCCATCTGCGTACTCGGAACGCTTGCAGCATGGGCAATCGTCCGCTCGCCGGCGGGCCGCAACATGGTCGCCATCCGTGAAAACGAGACACTGGCGGAATCCCTCGGCGTCCCGACCTGGCGCTACAAGCTGATCGTCTTCATGCTGAGCGCCGTTTTTGCCGGAGTAGGGGGCTGCCTTTACGCCCACTATCTGACGGTGGTCAGCCCGCTGACCTTCCAGATGTATTATTCGACGACGATGCTGATCATCGTGCTCGGCGGCGGTGCAGGCATGATTTCGGGAACCGTCTTCGGCAGCCTGCTCTTCGTGGGACTGACCGAGGCCCTTCGCGTCGCTCCTGAAGTGCGGATGATTGCCTACGGGTTCTGCCTTCTTGTTCTCGTCTTCTGGTTCAGACAAGGTTTCGCGCCCTTGATCAATCGCTTCTGGAACGCGATCGGAGGTTCGAAATGACGGCGCATCTTCCCATTCTCGAGATCAAGAACCTCAGCAAGTCCTATGGCGCAGTCAAGGCTGTCAATGATGTCAGCATGCACATCAATCGCGGCGAGATTGCGGGGCTGATCGGCCCCAACGGTTCCGGCAAGTCGACCTTCTTCGATTGCAGCACCGGGCTTGCGCGGCCGGACACCGGCAAAGTCATACTGGACGGGCAGGACATCACCGGCTGGTCACTCAACCGCATTGCCCGCGAAGGCCGAATGCTGCGCTCATTCCAAAAAACGGTAACTTTCAAGGCGCTCGATGTGGAGGAAAACCTCATCATCGCTGGCCAGATGTTCACCTTTCCCTCGCTTCTGTCGACATTCGGTCTCGGCGGAATGTCGCGCCGTCGCGTGGCAGGGCTCAGGGAGCGGGCACGCGAACTGATCAAGATGGCGGGGCTGTGGGACGTTCGCCATCAGCCGGCCGGCAATCTTTCCGGTGGCCAGCAGAAACTCATTCAGTTCGCATCGATGCTGATGCCGGAACCGAAAATTATCCTCTTGGACGAGCCGATGGCGGGCATCAATCCGAAGATCATCGAGCGCGTGGTGGAGACGATCCAGTATGCGAACAAATCGCTGGGCGTCAGCTTCCTCGTCATCGAACACAATATCGATGTCGTCACCAGCATCTGCCAGCGTGTGGTCGTGCTCGATCAGGGAACGAAACTGGTCGAGGGGCTGCCGCATGACATCATCAAGGACCAGCGTGTGAGGGAGGCCTATCTTGGAGGCTAATACCAATCTTTCCATCAAGAGCCTGCGCGCGGGATACGGCAATCTCGATATCCTGAACGGCGTCGATCTGGAGGTGCCGGGCGGGCAGTTCGTAGCCCTCATGGGGCCGAACGGCGCGGGTAAATCCACTCTGCTCAAGACGCTCTACGGCATGACGACCATCAAGGAAGGCGGCATCGACTGGCGCGGCAAGAACATTGCCGGATCTACCTCGCGGGCCATTCTGGGCGAGGGGATATCTTTCGTGCCGCAGGGCCGTTGCAACTTCCCGGTCATGACTGTCGACGAAAACCTGCAGATGGCCGCCTATACCATCCGTGACGCCAAGGTGAAGGCGGATCGGGACTATGTCTACGACCTTTTTCCGATCCTGAAGACGCGGCGCTCGACGCTTGCAGGCAACATGTCCGGCGGCGAGCAGCAATTGCTCGAAGTGGCGATGGCGGTTCTGCAGCGACCGAAGGTGCTTCTGGTCGACGAGCCCTCGGTCGGTCTGTCACCGGCCGCTATCGGCATCGTGTTCGACGAGCTCCTGCGTCTGCATGCCAACGGCATGACCATCCTGCTGGTCGAGCAGAACACCAAAAAGGCAATGGAGGTGGCGCAACGCGCGGTTATCCTCCGTCTTGGCAAGGTGATCTGGGACGGCACGCCGGCGGAGATCACCCATGACGAACTCGGCGAACTGTTCCTGACCGGAAAGATGCGCGGCGAACTCGAAGCCGCGCACTGATAAGCCCATAGCCATCAATCCAGACGAGGAAATCCCATGAGCACTTTTGTGCCTGCATCACGCGTGTCGAGAATTAAGGTATCGCCGAGCACGGCGGCTGCGGCCCGCGCCCGGGAGCTGAAGGCCGCCGGTCGCGACATCGCCGACCTGACGGTTGGCGAGCCGGACTTCGATACGCCCGAGGCCGTCAAGGCAGCGGCGCATGCGGCCATAGACCGGGGCGAAACCAAATATACTTCGGTCAACGGCACGCCCGCGCTTCGCAAGGCGATCATCGGTGACTTCCAGAAACGTCTCGGCATTACCTATGGCGATAGTGAAATCTGCGTGGGCGGCGGCGCCAAGCAGATCCTGTTTCTGGCGCTGATGGCAAGTGTGGAAAACGGCGCCGAAGTTATCATCCCGGCTCCTTACTGGGTGTCTTATCCTGACATGGTCATCGCCAATGACGGCACGCCCGTCATCGTCGCCTGCCCGGAGCAGACGGGATTCAAGCTGACAGCTAAGGCGCTGGAAGCGGCGATCACGCCGAAGACGATGTGGCTAATCCTCAACGCTCCCTCGAACCCGACGGGTGCGGCCTATAGCGAGGCGGAGCTGAAAGCGCTGGGTGAGGTGCTGCTGCGCCATCCCAATGTCATGGTGCTTTCCGACGATATTTACGATCAGGTCTGGTTCAAGGACGAGCCGATGAAGACCCTTGTTGCCGTCGTTCCGCAACTGAAGGATCGGGTGCTACTGACCAATGGCGTTTCCAAGTCCTATGCGATGACAGGATGGCGGATCGGTTATGGGGCAGGGCCTGCCGCACTCATTGCCGCCATCAACAAGTTGCAATCGCAGATGTCATCCTGCCCGTCCTCCGTTAGCCAGGCCGCTGCCGCCCACGCGCTTTCGGGTGACCAGGCATTCGTGACGGAAAGCGTTGCGGTCTACAAAAAGCGGCGCGACTACGCTTGCGAGCGCCTGAACGCCATCCCCGGCCTCTCCTGCATGGTTCCGGATGGGGCATTCTATCTCTTCCCAAGCTGCGCCGGCGTGATCGGCAAGACCACGGCGGACGGCAAAGTGATCGAAAACGATCTCGACTTTGTCCTCTATCTCCTCGACAGCGTCGGAGTGGCGGCTCTTCAGGGCGCCGCCTACGGGCTCTCGCCCTATTTCCGCATCTCCTTCGCCACCTCAATGGACGTGCTTGAGGATGCCTGCAACCGCATCGAACGTGCTGTGGCGGCGCTGCGTTAAAAACAGATCGGGCGCGCGGAAGGATTCTTTTGCGCGTCCCACAGAGTTTGGCCTTCGGATGAAGGAAAAAGCACTCTATCCCATTGAAATTACGTACTCTCGCTGCAGAAATCGATTTCTGTTTCTGCGCCGATGCGCTAGGGTTTCCGCATAAAGTGGGGACCGATGAGCGTCGACTTCAAAAAACTCAAGAGCTTCGTCAAGATCGTCGATACCGGCAGCGTTTCGCGTGCCGCCAGCATCCTTCGCGTAGCCCAGCCAGCGCTGTCTCAGCAGATCGCCTCCCTGGAGCAACACTTCAAGCACCAGCTTCTTCTGCGCAGCAATGTCGGCATCACGCCAACCGAAGCCGGCTTGATCCTTTACCGCCATGCACAGATCATGCTGAAGCAGATCGAGCAGGCGCAGACTGACATTGACCGCTCGACGCGCTCGCTTTCCGGCCGCGTCTCCATCGGACTTGCGACCTATTCCTCGTCGAGTGCGCTATCGTTGCCGCTCATCAAGGAGATGCGGGCGCGATTTCCTGCCATCACGGTTCATATCAACGACAGCTTCGGCCATATCCTCAGCGAGTTGATCATGACCGGCAAGATGGACATGGCACTCATCTACACGTCCGATCCGATCAAGGGCGTGACGCTGGAACCGCTGTTTCGCGAAGAGATGTTCCTTGTCTCGCCCGCCGACATGGTGCTGCCCGCCGAGCCGGGTCAGCCGCTTCCCCTCTCAGTGCTCGATGGCCGACCGATGCTGCTGCCAAGCAAGGCGCATTTCCTTCGTCGGCTCATCGATGAGGGCCTGGCACGGGCGCGCGCGAAGCCGGAGGTGATTTCAGAACTGGAATCGGTGCCTGCGCTGGGGGCCGCGGTACTGGATGGCCTCGGCTCGACCATCCTTCCGGCCTCGGTTGTACTGGAAACCGCGAGCTTCAGCGGCGCGCAGCTGCATCCCCTCACAACCCCAGTCATCGATGCCACGGTGTCGCTTTGCGTCTCCGATCACATGCCGCTCTCCGAACCGGCGCTGGCGGCGCGTTCCGTGCTTCTCGAAATCGTGACGAAGCTGAAGAGTGGGCACCATCCGGGCATTCGTGCCGTGTGAATTCGCTATAAGCAAACCCTATGGCGGCAGACCGAGGTTGTGTTGGCAAAGGCCGACCGAACGTTTCAATTTCCCATCAGTGAACGGGCCCGACCTGTGGGTCCAAAAGGCAGCAAAAAACGCTGCATGGTCGCTCGAGGGAAACAATGGCAAAACTGGCTTTCGATACTGGCGGTACATTTACCGATTTCGCGCTTTTGGACGACAGCGGCGAACTTCACCTCCATAAAGTCCTGAGCACGCCGAAAAATCCGGCCGAAGCCGTTGTGCAGGGCGTGTCGGAACTGCTCGAAAATCATGCGGACGCGATCGCGATTGACAAGCTGCAGGTGCTTGGTGCGACGACCGTCGTTACCAATGCGGTGCTTGAGCGCAAGGGCGTGGAAACCGGTTTCGTCACCACGGATGGCTTTCAGGACATGCTGCGCATCCGCAACGAGGGACGCTACGATCTGTACGACCTGAACATCAAATATCCCGATCCGCTCGTCACCCGCGCCAACAGCTTTGGCGCCGAGGAACGCATTGCTGCCGATGGCGAAGTGATAACGGAACTGAAGGAAGAGACCGTCCGCGAGATTGCCGGGCGGCTGAAGGAAAAGGGTATCCGCTCGGTAGCGGTCTGCCTACTGCATGCATATAAATATCCGCAGCACGAGCAGCGTGTCGCCGCACTCCTGCGCGAAGAAGACCCAGATATCTTCGTTTCCTTGTCTTCCGAGGTCTGCCCGGAAATGCGCGAATTCGACCGCGCCTCAACGACGGTGGTCAATGCCTATACTCGCCCGCAAATGTCCGGACACGTTGCCCATCTACAGAAAGAATTTGCCAACAGGGGCATCGACCGGCAGGTGCTCTGGATGACGTCTTCGGGCGGGCTTGTCCCGAGCAGCCGTGCGGCAGAACTTCCCGTCCGCCTGATCGAATCCGGCCCCGCAGCGGGTGCGGTCGCTGCCGCCGAATTCGGCCGAACGGCGGGTGAAGCGAGCGTTCTCTCCTTCGACATGGGCGGCACCACCGCCAAGCTCTGCCTCATACCCGATGGCGAGCCGAACGTTGGCACCGATCTCGAAGTCGCGCACTACCAGCGTTTCCGCAAGGGATCCGGTTTTCCGCTGAAGATCCAGTCGATCCAGATGATCGAGATCGGCGCCGGCGGCGGTTCCATCGCGGCGAAGAACCCCCTCGGTCTCCTCGACGTCGGTCCCCATTCCGCAGGTGCAATGCCGGGACCGGCCGCCTATCAGCGCGGTGGAACCGAGCCGACGGTGACCGATGCCGATATCCTTCTCGGCTATATGGGAACGGAATCCTTTGTCGGTGGCTCTTTCAAGGTTTCAAAAGACGCCGCACATCAGGCAATGTCGAAACTGGCCGCCTCGCTGGATGTATCGGTCGAACGTTGCGCCTGGGGCATCCACGATCTCGTCAATGAATCCATGAGCAAGGCCGCCGCCATGCATGCGACAGACCTTGGCGTTGATCCACGTTCGTTGCCGATGGTGGCCTTTGGCGGCGCAGGTCCGGTGCATGCCTATGGTATTGCCCGCAAGCTCGGTATCTCGCGCATCATCTGCCCGACCGGTGCCGGCGTCAGCTCTGCCATCGGTCTGCTGATCGCACCGGTCGCCGTCGATCTCTCTGCAAGCCATCCGATGGCAATCGAGGCTTGGGATATCGATGCGATGAACCGTCTGCTCGACGATCTCTCCGCCCAGGGCGCGGAAGTCGTCTCGGCCGCTGGTGTTCCCAAGAAGACGATCAGCAATCGTTATACCGTGGATATGCGCCATGTGGGGCAGGGACACGAGATTACCGTGTTGCTTCCTGACCGCTCACTGCCGAAAGAGGCTTTCCTCGAAGAGTTGCGCAACAGCTTCTTCAAGCTCTACCGCGAATTGTTCGGCCGTACCGTCGCCGCACCACTGGAAGTCATCACCTGGCGTCTACGCGCCAGCGGCGAAAAGGATCAGGTCACCCGGCCGCACGAAACCATCGTTGCCGAAGCGAAAAAAGGCAGCCGCGCAGTCTATTTCCAGGAGGCGAGCGGCTATGTCGAGACCTCGGTCTACGACCACTACAAGCTGCCGGTCGGCCACGAAGTCAAGGGACCTGCCATCGTCGAGCAGCGTGAATCGACGGCTGTCGTCGGACCGAGCGGCACCTTCCACGTCGATGCCCACGGCAATCTCGTGATCAACATTCTCTAAGGGGCAATCAGATGTCGAAACCCGCTACCGATTTCAACGATCCGATCAACCTTCAGGTCATGTGGAACCGCCTTATCTTCATCGCGGATCAGGCCGATAACGTGCTCGGCAAGACGGCATTTTCGCCAATCGTGCGTGAGAACCATGACTATGTCACCGTTCTTCTCGACAGCAAGGGCAGGGCGCTTGCGCAATGCACCTGGTCTATCCCGGTCTTCATCACCTCGCTTCCCGCGGCAGCGCAGAAATATTTCCTGCCGAAGTTTCCTGTCGAAACGCTCGAAGAGGGTGATGTTCTCGCCACCAACGACCCGGAAATCGGAACCGGCCACCTGCCTGATGTGACGATGATCACGCCGATCTTCAAGAACGGCAAGGTTGTTGCCTATGCGGGATCGATCGCCCACCTTCCCGATATTGGCGGTGCGCCGCTGCATTCGGAAGCAAGCGACATTTTCGCGGAAGGCATCCGTTTCCCCATCGTCAAGCTGCTCAAGGCGGGCGTTCCGAACCAGGACGTGTTCGACATCATCGCAGCCTCCGTCCGCCTTCCCACGGAAGTGCGCGGCGATCTGGAATCGATGATCGCTGCCAATAACGTCATGGGCCGCGAACTGGTGAAATTCCTCGACGAATACGGGCTGGACGATGTCGACGGACTTGCAGACGCCATCCATACCCGCTCCGAGGCGCAGACCCGCAAGGCAATCCGCGAATGGCCGAACGGTACCTATTCCGCTGAGGTTCTGCTCGACGGCTACGATGTCGACGTCAAACTCAAAGCCTCGGTCATAGTCAGGGACGATTCCATCCATGTGGACTATACGGGAACCTCGGATCAGGTGCTGCACTCGATCAACTGCCGCACGAACTATCGTTACGCCCATTCGGTCTACGCGTTAAAATGCCTGCTCGATGCAGAAACCCCCAATAATGAGGGCTGCATCGTTCCGATCACCGACGAGGCGCCGCTCGGCTGCATTCTCAATCCGCAGGAATGGACGGCGGGCAATTCGCGCAACCTCATCGGTCACGTCATTCCCTCGCTGATCTTCAAGGCGCTTGAAGGCATCGTGCCGGAAAAGGTGCTGGGCGACAGTGGCGGTGCGCCGATCTGGGCTGCCAATTGCGTCGGCCAGCGCAACGACGGAACGCAATATGCCTCCGTGCAGAATTTCCATGGCGGGCAGGGGGCCCGCGCCGAATTCGACGGGCTGGATACGCTGAGCTTCCCGTCCAACTGCAAGGTCACGGCCATTGAAATGTTCGAGGTCGCCGTTCCGGTCCTGACGGAACGCAAGGAGCTTATCGCCGACTCCGGCGGTGCCGGCAAACATCGCGGCGGCCTTGGCCAGCGTGTCGTCCTGCGTAATCTCGGCAGGAACCCGATGAACATCTATCTGGCATCGGAACGCGTTCGCCATCCCTGCTTTGGCGTGGTGGAAGGGCAGAGCGGCTCCGCCGGAAAGGTGATGAAGGAAGGAAAGTCGCATTTCCCGAAGGGCAAGGTGGTTCTTCAGACGGGCGAACGTCTCGAAGTCCAGACGCCTGGTGGCGGCGGCTGGGGCCGTGCTGCAGAACGCTCGCACGGATTGATCGAGCAGGATATTGCCGAAGGCCTGGTAACCTCGAAGGCGGCAAAGGAAATCTTCGGCTATTCTGGTGCCATTGCTGCCGCAGCCGAATAGGAGACGACGATGGGACTGCTGAACGGAAAGATCGCTCTGGTAACCGGGGCCGGCTCGGGCATCGGCCGTGAAACTGCAATCCTGCTTGCGAAGGAAGGAGCGACGGTTGTGCTGACCGGCCGCCGCCTCGATCCGCTGCGGGAAGTCGCGGAGTTGATCGAAAAGAAGAAGGGCAAAGCTATCGCCCGTACGCTGGACATTGCCTCGCGTGACGCGATCTTCGACACGATCAAGTCGATCCGGGAAGCGGTCGGCCCCATCGATATCCTCGTGAACAATGCCGGTTCTGCCAGTAAGGTTCTCAACGCCCGCTTTATCAGCGAGGACGAGTGGAACGCCACCGTCAACATCAATCTGACGGCGGTGTTCAACCTGACACAGGCCGTGCTGCCGGAGATGATCGAAAAGGGTGAGGGGACCATCATTACGGTCTCTTCGCTCGCGGCCCTCAATCCCAATCTTCTGGGCGGCGTTGCCTATGGCGCTGCGAAGGCGGGCGTGAAGAATTTCATGACCTTCCTTCACAATACCTATCGCAACCAGGGGATCCGGGCGACGACCATCCTGCCAGGTGAGACAGACACGCCGATCATGAACAACCGCGCGCGTCCGCCTCTCAAGGAAGAACGCGCCGTGATGATGGATCCGCACGACGTGGCCCGCGCCATCACGCTTTGCGCCAGCCTGAGCGGAAGTGCGGTCATTCCGGAACTGCACATTTGCCCGACCCATATGCGCGATACCTCAAAGGATATCGACGTTGCGCGCTGGGTAGGGGCACCGGACGAAACGCCGGATATGCCGAAAAACAAGTAAGGGAGAAACGTTCATGAATGGAGCAAAGCTGCGCGTCCGTCTTGCCGCGGGTGAAGCGATCAGTATGTTCACGCCACACCATACACATTCAGGTCTTTCTGCCCGGCTGGTGGAGCTTGGCGCGGATGCGGTCTTCATCGATTGCGAGCATGGCACCTGGAGCTTCGAGGATGTGCGGGCAACCGGGCAGGTGGTGCGCTCGGTGGGTGGTTCTGTAATCGTGCGGCCGCATTCGCATGAACGGCCGATCATCATCCGCTACCTGAATGCAGGCGCAGACGGGATCATGGTGCCCATGGTCGCAAATGCCAACGAAGCTCGCGCGATTGTCGATGCGGTACGTTACGCCCTGCCGTCCGACTATGAAAAACGGCTGGTGATCGCCATGATAGAGACGGTCGATGCAATCGACGCGCTTGAAGAGATGTTGGCGGTAGAGGGCATCGATGTATTCTTCATCGGCCCCGGCGATCTTTCACAGGATATGGGATACCCGCCCGCGCCGCCATTCGGCGAACCGCGCCCGGAGGTGGTGATGGAGAAGGTCGCCGTTGCCGTCGACAAGATACGCGCAGCTGGAAAGATCGCGGGAACGCTCGCGACGCTGGATGAAATGCCGCACTGGCGGGAGCGTGGCGTGCAATTCTTCTACGTCCATTCCGATCCGTTCCTGCGCCGGGGTCTGGCCGCGGTGAAGAAGGCGCTTGCCTGAGGCGGAGCGAGCCTGAAGCTGTCTGCAGGCCTTGATCGACCTTTCCGCATTTCGCCAGAATATCATCGACGACGCTGACAAGTGGTGCCCTGGCGTCGATGACGGTTGCGTTGTCGGGCATGTCTTCTTTAGTTTCATGCAATCGCATGATCAGCTTCCGTTCGGCCTTTTTTGCAAATTTCAACCTGAGCACGAAGTTGTCAGCGATATTGGACCACGGCAGCAAGGTGAACGCGATAAGAGGCGCTATCGAGCATATTCGTCGGCAGGGTTTTGTCGTGGTCGGTCTTGGCCGTTTTCTCCTTTGGGTGGCTGATGATGTGTTTCGGTTGCGCGGTGCCTAGCGTGACGCGATCAGAACCGTGCCGGATTTACCGGGCTTTTCGACAAGTGCGGCAGCCTTGCCGACGTCCGCGAGATCGAACGTCTGCTCCACCTGAAATAGCTCCACCTGAAATAGCTCCGGCTTGCTGGCTGCGAGCTCAAGCGCCAGCTTCAGGTCCGCCTTGCGGACTTCGACGGGTAAGCCCGCCCACCGCCCGACCGTCACTCCTGACATCCGGATGTCGCGTGTCGAAAAATAAAGCGCGGGCACCGAGATCGGATGCCCGGAAAGATCGCCGTAGGAAACCAGGCTGCCGCCTTGGGCAAGCAGCCCGACCGCAGTACTTGCGGTCTCGCCGCCAACAGGGTCGAACACGACGCCGATCGGATGGCCGTCTGCTGCTGAAATCACTTTGTCCTGCCAGCAGGGTTTATCGGTGGAAACCACCGGCAGATCCGGAAACACGACGTTGAGCTCGTTCACGCCGGCTTCCCGCCGGACGACGCCGACGACATCGAAGCCGCGATCGAGAAGCAGTCCGATCACCAGTCTGGCAACGGCGGAGCCTGCGGCGGTGAAGACGACGACGTCGCGGCCCGGTTTCGCGCCGGATGTCTCAACGGCCCGCAAAAGAAGTGCGGTCGTCAGCGGGTTGACGTGAAGTTGTGCCGCGGCTTCATCCGATACGTTATCGGGGATTTCGGTGACGTATTCCGCCGGGACGGTGGCCTTTTCGCTCCAAGCGCCTCGGCCGGGGAAGAAGGCGACACGTGTGCCGGGTTTCAGATCGACGCCACCGCCCGCTTCCTCGACGATTCCGTAGCCTTCAAAACCGACGCGCACGCCCTCTTTCGGAAGCGCTGCTCGCGGCTGGTAGCGTCCTGCTATACCGAGAAGGTCGCCATGGTGGACCGGCCGGAGAAGCACCGGATCAGCACTTCGTTGTGTTCAGGATGCTTGGGATTTTCGACTTTGACTGTCTGAAGAACGTCCTCAGGCTTCCCATGCTTGAAATAGACTGCGGCACGCATCGCGGGCTCTCCTTGAGATTAAAGTGGAGCGGCTGTCAGCCGCTCCCGTTATGACGTTAGACCTGGGCTTGGCCGCCGTCGGCAAAGAGCTCGGCGCCGTTGACGAAGCTCGCATCGTCGGAAGCGAGGAACAGGGTTGCCTTGGCGATTTCCTCGGGCTCGCCGACGCGACCAAGCGGGATGCGCGAGGCGAGATAGTCGAGCAGGCCCTGCTGCTGTTGCTTGTCGTCACCGGCAAGTTCGACGAGGCCGGGGGTGCGTGTGGCGCCGGGCGAGACGACGTTGACGCGGATACCGGTGCCCTTGAGATCAAGCGCCCAGGAGCGGGCGAGGTTGCGGACGGCGGCCTTGGAGGCGGAGTAGACGGAGAAGGCAGCCGTGCCCTCGGTGCCTGCGGTCGAGCCGGTCAGCACAACCGATGAACCCTTGCCCAAAAGCGGAAGCGCTTTCTGCACCGTGAAGATGACGGCCTTCACGTTGCGGCCGAAGGTCTCATCTATCTGTTCCTCGGTGACCTGACCGAGCGCAAGCATGCTGCCGCCACCGGCGTTGACGACGAGGGCGTCAAGACGACCCTGTTCAGCTTTAACCTGAGCAAACAGCTTGTCGAGGTCGTCGTTGCTCGAGGAGTCGGCTTGTACGCCCACCGCGCCATGGCCGATCTCAGCCACTGCCTTGTCGAGCGCATCCTTGCGGCGGCCGGTGATGTAAACGCGTGCGCCTTCGGCGGCGAAAAGCTTGGCAGTTGCTAGGCCGATGCCGCTTGTTGCACCGGTGACAACGGCGATCTTGTTTTCAAGTCTGTTGGTCATTTTACTCTCCTGATGCCGGGCGCGCGAAAGGGTTCAGCCCGAATGCGCGGCCTGTTGAAATCTTGAAACTGTTCGGGAAGTGGCGTTGGCTGTTGGCCTTGTCGCCGTCCGATGAGGAGAAGTTAGTTCATCAGTTTGTCGGCCAGAAGCCGCTCAGGGTGGAGACATTATCCATGGGGATGGATGGTCTCCGCAGGCACATTGCGTCTGACATCGACGGCTTCGAATATCTTCGCTGCCCATTCCGTAAAGGCCCGCAGCCGCGGGTTTGGAAATCGGTCGGCCGGGTAGACGAGGTGCAGTGGATGATTGTCCGGCTTCCACTCAGGCAACAGTTCGACCAGCGCTCCGCTATTGAAATGGGGCCGCGCGAGAAATCCGAAGCTTTGGCCAATTCCCAGCCCCGACAGCAGCGCGTTCAGATGCGCGGTACTCTCGTTGACGGAAACGCCGCCAGAGGCAGGGAGATACTCGCTTCGCTCTTCGCCGCGCTGAAAGCGCAATGGAAATCTCTTGCCAGATGATGCGGAGAAGTAACTAACGATCCGGTGTGCCTCGATATCCTCCGGTCGCTCCGGCAACTCCAGGCCATTCAGATAAGCGGGTGATGCACAAATCACGTAGTCCAACTCGCACAGCTTGCGCGCCTTCATCGAGGAGTCACTCAGCGCCCCGCCGCGAATGACGCAATCGATCCCTTCACTGATGAGGTCGGCGGGGCGATCGCTGACGCCAAGCATGAGGTCGATATCGGGATACAGGTGCTGAAAATCCGAGAGCGCGGGGATGAGGATCTGATTTGCCAGCACTGACCCGATGTCCACGCGCAGCTTTCCTTTGGGCGCGCTGCGGGAGCCGGCGACAGTGCCGTCCATGTCATCGAGATCGGCGAGGAGCTTGAGCGCACGCTCGTGATAGGCGACGCCTTCGGTGGTCATTGTGACGGACCGCGTGGTGCGCTCCACCAGCTTTGTCCCGAGATGCGCCTCAAGATCCTGCACGAGCTTGCTTACGGAGGACCGGGGCAGGTTCATCGTATCCGCCGCCTTGGCGAAAGAGCCGGCTTCGGCGACGCGGACAAACGTTCGAATGGCGAGTATCTGATCCACGGTAAGCCTGCATGATTGGGTTCGTTGAGATGAAATCTATACCCGACGGATGACACCGGCCATGCAAGTTATTGCTCCAGCTGGATGATTTTGCGACATTTATAGCTAAGCGCCAAGCCTGCGAGGCAATATGTCTGGGTTTGAGATCGTATACTGCTTTCGGCTCGGCATGACCGATCCGACGCTTTGCTTATGGGGCAAACCTCAATTTTTAAGACGCTTAGGTTTATGTCGGTGTCGTCGGTTAGGATCCCTTTAAGAGCCTTGTTTTTGATTGATGGTTACGTCGGAACCCACTGAATCGATATTCAAATTCGGATAAAGCGCGCTCACCGCTTCGACGTCTGCCTTTAATTCACCGATCATCCATTCCTTGACCTGCGTGACGATCGGTCGGGCGGGCTTGGTACGCAGCCGGATAAGATGGCAGCGCCGGCCGGTGACCATCAATTGTTCTCTCGCTGGAACCAGTGTCCGTGTCCGCAGCCAATGGGCGACGACGTTAAGCCAGCCAAGCGCCACGCCCTGGCCCAGAAGAGCAGCTTGCACGACGATGGCGTAATCGGAGAAGATCATCGAATTCTGCGGGTCGCTGCCGCTGGCCGGTGTGAACAGCGTCGACCAGTTGGGTTGCGCATCGCTTAAGTTGATCGTCGTATCCGGCACGCGATCAATATCGTTGCCGGAAATGGCATGGCTTTCCCTGTAGCCCGGACTGCATATCGGCAGCAGGATTTCGGGCATGACGAAAGCTGCCTCGTGATGCCTGTCCGGTCCGTCTACGAAGCGCATCCCAAGATCGACGTCGTTGACCGGCCCCGCCAGGGCGCCCATCATGAGCTGAAAACGAAGATCGACATTGGGAAATTCCCTTTTGAATTCGGCCATTCTCGGCATCATCCAGTGCGTGGTGAAGCCGGTCGAGACGGAAAGGGAAACGGTTTCGATACCGGTTCGGCGATCCTCGATTTCCCGCAAGGCGCTTTCTATTCCGGCGAAGCCTCTGGCAATCGCATCGAAAAGCAGCTGGCCGGGTTCCGTCAGCATCACGCCACCGGGCTGCCGAAGAAACAATGTCGTATCAAGATGTTCCTCCAGTCGGGACATCATGCGGCTAACAGCCGCCGGCGTTACGTTCAATTCGTCTGCTGCCCTTGAAAAACTGCCGCAGCGCGCAGCGGCCTCGAAAGTGAAGAGGCCGTTCATGGAGGGCAGGGAGCGACGGAGGAATGTCATTACACTATGTAACATCGTATAGATTTTTTTTCAATTGCCTATCCGCCTTTTGTTTGGTCTCTTTAATGTCAACGAAGGCGAGAGACCTTCCGTGAATTGAGGGGAACGCGACAGATTGGTTTCAGGTCGACGCCGGGCGTCACAGGCTGCAAATCTGCTCTTCGTTCTGTAAAAACGCGCTGCCATACGTCGGATTACCACCGGATGTACTGGGGTTTTTTAGTGGAATCATATGATTGAGCAGCCAAATACAGAGCGGGTAGGCGTTTCCATCAAAGAGGCGGTCAAGTGCTACGGAACGTTTCGTGCGCTGGACAATGTCAATCTCGATGTCTCTCCCGGCGAATTCGTTTCCATTCTCGGGCCTTCGGGGTCAGGCAAGACCACGTTGTTGGGAATTCTCGGTGGCTTTGTCCAGCCGACATCGGGGTCAATTTGGTTAGGTGATCGGGATATTACATTTGAGCCACCGCATAAGCGGGATATCGGTATTGTCTTTCAGAACTACGCGCTCTTTCCGCATATGAGCGTCGGCGAAAACATCACCTTTCCGCTAAGGGCTCGGCGGCTGCCGAAGGCGAGTTGGCCGGTGAAACTCAAGGCCGCGCTCGAAATGGTCGAACTCACCGGTTATGATAGCAGGCGTATCCACGAATTGTCGGGGGGCCAACGTCAGCGCGTGGCGCTGGCGCGCGCCATGATCTTCGAGCCGGGCCTCATTCTCATGGACGAGCCGCTTTCGGCGCTCGACAAGCAGCTGCGCGAGACCATGCAGATCGAACTTAAACGCCTGCATAAGCGGCTCGGCGCCACGATCGTCTATGTCACGCATGATCAGCGCGAGGCGCTGACGATGAGCGACCGCGTGGCGATCATGCACAGGGGACGTCTGGTGCAGGTCGATACGCCGGAGCGCCTGCATGATCGTCCCGTCAACGCCTTCGTCGCCCGTTTCATTGGCGAGGCGACCCTGCTTGCGGTTCGGCGCGAAAGCGAAACGGCGGTGCGGCTGGGAGACCGGCTGCTGCGCACGGCGCATCGCGTGCCGGAAGGCGAAAACCTGCATCTCGTGGTTCATTCGGAAAAACTCGTGGTGGCGGATGGCGCTCAAGCCGATGGCGGCAACAGGCTGACAGGTACCGTCACGGATACGCTTTATCAGGGCGAAAGCATTCGGGTTTTCGTGCGGCTGGACAGTGGCGACGATCTGAGTTTTCGACTTCCCAGCAACCACACAGGCCGCGCGCTCATGAAATCGCCGGGCGAAGTGATCGTGCTTTCACTCCACCCCGAAGACACGGTGATCGTTCCCGAAGCGGGTTGAGACATTCCATGCAGTAAACAAGGATGAAGACTATGCAGCTTACGCAATTCAAGGTCATGACCTTCGATGTGGTCGGCACTTTGATCGATTTCGAAACGGGTGTGCTTAATGCGGTGCGTGCGCTCGGCGGCGAAAAGGCGGCCAGGGCCACCGACGACGATATTTTCGAACCCTACAAGCGCGGCCGCGACAAGTTCTATGGACGGTCTTCCTTCGCCATGAAAGACGTCTATCTTTCTCTCGCCAACGAACTCGGTTTCAACAATGATGACGCCACGGCGGAAGCCTTCCAGCTTGCCGTGCTGCGCTGGCCTGCTTTCGCGGATTCCGTGGAAGCGCTCGCTCGCCTGCGCAAGAACTTTCGTCTTGTCGCCATGACGAATGCCGACCGGACGGCGTTTTCCGCCTATTCCGATACGCTTGGTAATCCGTTTCACGACAGCGTCACCTGTGATGAGGCCGGATGCGCCAAGCCCAATCCGCAGTTTTTTGCCTTTAACAAGGGGCGTCAGTCGGTTTTCGGTTTCAAGCAGTCAGAAATCCTGCATGTCGCCCAGAGCCAGCATCACGATATCGGCGTGGCCCGCGAACTTGGCTACACGACCTGCTGGATCGAGCGTCGCCAGGGCCAGCAGGGGTTCGGTGGAACCCCGGCTCCGAAGGTGGTGACTAGGCCCGATTTCCACTTCTCCTCGCTCAAGCAGCTGGCCGATGCGGTGGACGCGGAGCTTGCTGCCGGCGTCAAGACGGCAACGGCAGCCTGAACGCGAGAGAGCCGTACCGATGGCCGCACGCCCCCCTTTTCCTGATATCAACTCCCTCTGGCAGGAGACGGCTTCAAGCCGTCCTGCCTTAGACCGGCTCTCCGGCGATCGTCGGTTCGATGTCGCCATCATCGGCGGTGGCTACACGGGCCTTTCCGCGGCGCGCTATCTGGCCCGCCGCGGCCTGTCTCCGGTGGTGCTGGAGGCAAGCCGGATCGGCTGGGGCGCGAGCGGCCGCAATGGTGGCGTGGTGTCGGGCAAGTTCCGGCTTTCCTTCTCCGACATCGCCGCCCGCTATGGGATAGAGACGGCGCGGCGCATGCACGATCTCGGTATCGAGGCCATCGATCATGTTGGCGATCTGGTAGACGATTATGCAATCGCCGCTGCCGATTATCGCCCAACCGGTTCGCTGCGCTGTGCCCACAATCAGCTGTCGCTCGATGGCCTGAAAAAAGAAGTCGAGTGGCTACGTGGATCGCTTGGCGACCACTCCTGCACCATTCTCTCACCGGAGGAAATGGAGGCGGAGACAGGCTCACGCGATTTCGTCGGCGGCATGCTCAATACCCATGGCGGCGTCATTCACCCCTTGAATTTCGTTTTGGGCATGGCGGCCGGATTGAGTGCCGCAGGCATCGCGATCCACGAGAACACGCCGGTGGCGGCATTCAGGCGAGATGGCGCCGGCATCGTTCTTGAAACGCCTGACGGTGTCGTTTCGGCCCGACAGGTGGTGATCGCCAGCAATTCCTATTCCGATCTGACGCCGGCCACGTCGGCGGTCCGCAAATCCATCATTCCCTTCCGCTCCGCAATGATTGCGACCGAGCCGCTGACCGGCAGACCGGATGCTTCCCTCCTGTCGCAGGGACGCAGCTATACCGAGACGCGGCGCATGATGCGCTGGTTCCGCAAGGCCGGAGACCGTGTGATTTATGGCGGGCGCGGCGCCTTCGGCAAGGCGGATTCCCAAAGCGCGTTTGCGGCGCTGCACAAAGCCATGGCGCGGCAGTTTCCAGAACTCGCAGCGGTATCGGTCACCCATCGCTGGTCCGGCCTCGTGGCGATGACGATGGACAGCATTCCGCATCTGGGCCGGCTGGACGACCGGGTCGTCTATGCAGTCGGTTATAATGGAACCGGGGTGGCCATGGCCTCCAACATGGGCCGCTACGTTGCGGCCATGGTTGCCGGGCAAAGTCCCGATCTCGGACTCTTGACCGCGGAGCCGCTCAAACCAGTGCCTTTTTATCCCATCAGGGAGCCAGCCGTCCGGCTCGTCGCCGGCTGGTATCAGTTCCTCGATGCAATCGGGCGCTAAGACCCGACAGTCGCATGCCAACAGGGGCGACAGCGCCTCGCCATAAAGAGGAGAACGACAAATGAAATACAGATTTTCCATGCTCGTGCTTTCCGCATCCGCCGCCGTCTTTTCGGCTGGCTTGGCCTCGGCGGAACAGGTCACCTTCGTCTCGCAGGGCGGCGCCTACCAGGAGGCGCAGACCAAGGCGATCCTCGATCCCGTCGCCAAGCTGCTTGGCATCACTGTCAATCAGGACAGCGCGCCGGATGCCTGGCCTGTGATCAAGACGCAGTCCGCATCCGGCAAGATCGTCTGGGACGTCATCGACACGCCGGCGAAGGATTGCATACGCGGCGGGGAACAGGGAATGATCGAGAAACTCGATTTTTCCAAGATACCCAATGCGGAAAAGATGCCTGCCGAATACAAGAGCCCCTATTCGGTCGCCTATGAATTCTACTCGAGCGTGCTTGCCTACAACAAGGACAAGTTCGGCGGCAACCCGCCCAAGAGCTGGTCGGATTTCTGGGATGTCAAGAAATTTCCGGGTACGCGGGCGCTGCGTAACCATCCCCTGGCGACACTTGAGGCCGCTTTGCTCGCCGATGGCATGCCAGTGGACAAGCTTTATCCGCTCGATGTCGACCGGGCTTTCAAGAAGCTCGAGGAGATCAAACCCTATGTCACGGTGTGGTGGACCTCCGGCGCCCAGTCAGCGCAGCTTCTAGCCGATGGTGAAGTCGACATGGAGATGGCGTGGAACGGCCGCGTTGCTGCGGTGGTGAAGGAAGGCGCGCCGATCGGTTATTCGTTCAACGAAGGTTTCCTTCAGTATACGTCGCTCTGCATTCTCAAGGGCGCGCCGAACCTCGAAACGGCGGTCAAGTTCGTCAACGCGGCGCTGACCCCTGAAATCCAGGCGAATTTCCCGGCCTATATCGATTACGGTCCAGGCAATCCTGAAGCGTACAAGACCGGCAAGATTTCGCCGGAACGCGCTGCCGAAATGCCGAGTTCGCCGAACAATGCCGCACTTCAGGTTCTGGTGTCGGATGAGTGGTGGAGTTCACCAGCCGGTGAGGAGGCGCAAAAACGCTGGGCGCAGTTCATCCAGAAATGATGTTCGGCCTGTGGAGGGTCACTGATGGCACAGTCGAAACGAAATCCGTCGGCGCTGCATGAGCAGCGTGAGCAAAGGCTCATGCTGATGCTACTGGCGCCAGCGCTTGCGGTCGTCGTCGTTCTGCTGGTCCTGCCGCTTCTGTGGCTGGGCTGGCAGTCGATCCGCCAGGATGGCGGCTTTACGCTCGTTCACTATCAGCGGTTCCTGACGGATTCCGTCTACTGGATGACCTTCCTTCAGACCTTCCGCATTGCGGCGGTCGTAACGTTGATGACCGTGCTCCTCGGCTATCCCGTCGCCTATGTGGCGGCGGGCCTGCCTCAGCGCCGGAGCGTGCTCGTTCTCGCCATGGTGCTGCTGCCTTTCTGGACATCCGTTCTGGTGCGCGCCTATGCTTGGCTCATCCTGCTGCAGCGCAACGGCATCATCAATTCAGCGTTGACGGGATCTGGCCTGATCGATGCGCCGCTCCGGCTGGTCAACAACGAATTCGGCACGGTCATGGCAACGATCCACATCCTGCTGCCCTTCATGGTGCTGCCGCTTTATGCAACGATGAAGAAAATACCCGCGGAACTGACCATGGCCGGTGCCAGCCTCGGCGGCTCACCCATGCATGTCTTTTGGCGGGTTTTCCTGCCGCTGTCGCTGCCGGGCATGATCGCCGGCATGGTGCTGGTCTTCGTGCTCACCCTTGGTTTTTATATCACGCCGGAACTGCTGGGCGGCGGGCGCACCTACATGGTCTCCATGCTCGTTTCACGCAACATCGAGGTGTATAACGAATGGGGCGCGGCTTCGTCGATCAGCGTCGTCCTGCTTGTCTGCGTTTTTCTGGTTTTCCGGCTGGCGAGCCTCATCATTCCGTTCGAACGCATCATGGGAACGAGGTGACACATGAGCCTGTCGAAAATCCTTCTCTACGGCTTTGTAGCGCTCGTTCTCGCCTGGCTGATGATCCCCATCCTGATCATCCTGCCAATGTCCTTTTCCGGCGCGCGCTTCCTCGCTTTTCCGCCGCCGTCCTGGTCGCTGCGCTGGTACGAGGCCTATCTCGGCAGCGCCGCCTGGATGCAGGCAACGCGTGTAAGCTTGATCGTCGCTGTCTTCAGCGCCGTCATTGCTACCATTTTAGGGACTGCAGCGGCCTATGCTCTCAACCTCACGCAATCGCGGCTGGTACGCAGCCTGCAGGCGCTGCTGCTTCTGCCGCTGATCGTGCCGATCGTCATCACCGCTGTCGGTGTCTTTCTGGTTTACGCGCAGATCGGGCTTCTCGCCTCGCTGACCGGGCTGGTCCTCGCCAACGTCATGCTTGGTCTGCCCTATGTCGTTACCTCCGTCCTCGTTGGGCTGCGTAAGTTCGACCACACGCAGGAGATGGTGTCGCGAAGTCTCGGCATGAACCGCTGGCGGACCTTCTTCATCGTCACCCTGCCGCAAATCCGCCCGAGCGTCATTTCCGGCCTGCTCTTTGCATTCATCTCTGCCATCGATGAAACGGTGGTTTCGCTTTTCATTTCCGGCGGCGAATACCAGACGCTCACCAAGCGCATGTTCACCGCGCTGCGCGACGAGATCGATCCGACCATTGCCTCGATCAGCTCCCTGCTGACGGCGATCTCGTTCATCCTGCTGATGCTGGCAGCGATCAATGCCCGCAACACCGAATATTCGCAGGGGCGAGCGACATGATCGTCGATCACCTGATCCTCGGCGGCGGATCGGCGGGCTGTGTGCTGGCCGCCCGCCTTTCCGCAGATCCGCGGCGGACGGTCGTTCTGGTTGAGGCCGGGCGTAATATTTCGGCGGACGATATCCCGGATGAGGTGCGTGGCCGTTATCCCGGTCGGGCCTATCTCGATGCGCGCAATATCTGGTCGCACCTCACGGCATTGATGGGCCATACCCGTTCCAACACGGCGCCCCGTCCACCGCGTCGCTACGAGCAGGCGCGGCTTCTGGGCGGAGGCTCGGCGATCAATGCGCTGATGGCCAATCGCGGCGCACCTGCCGATTACGCCGAATGGCAGGCGCTTGGCGCGGACGGCTGGGGCTGGTGCGATTGCCTGCCCTATTTCCTGAAGATCGAAGCCGACAGGGATTTCGACGGGCCGCTTCATGGTACGGACGGACCGCTGACGATCCGGCGCATATCCGACGACAGGATTTCCCCTTTCGTCGACCGAGTCATGAAAACGCTCGACCGCCGCGGCCATCCGATAAAACCTGATCAGAACGGAGCATGGGAAGACGGCGTCTTTCGCGGTGCGATTGCCGTCAGCGATAGTGGGGAGCGCTTGCCGACTTCGGTTGCCTATCTGACGGCGGATGTGCGCAAACGCCCGAATCTAAGGATCATCACCGAAAGCGTCGCGGACCGCATCCTGTTCGATGGCCGTCGAGCCACGGGCGCGAGATTGACAGGTGCGACGGCGGAAACGATCCAAGCGTCGGAAGTGATTGTCTCTGCCGGCGCCATCAACACACCCGCGTTGCTGATGCGCTCCGGTATCGGCCCCGTCGGTGACATTGCCGCCTTGGGGGGCGATGTCGTGGCCGGCCGCAACGGTGTCGGGCGCAATCTGATGGAGCATCCCTCGATCGCCGTCGCTGCCTATCTGCCGCCGCAGATGCGGGTGCGTGACAGGAGCGAACACCACGAACAGGCGATCTGGCGTTTCTCGTCGGGTCCCGACGGCGCGCCGCAGGGTGACATGCATGCCGCCATCCTGTCGCGATCCGGCTGGCATTCCATCGGTTTGCGGCTGGGCAGCCTGTTCTTCTGGGTCAACAAGTCCTATTCGCGCGGCTTCGTGAAGCTTGTTTCGCTTGATCCCCATGTCGAGCCCGAGGTCGACTTCAGAATGCTGAGCGACGAGCGTGATCTGAGGCGGCTCAAGCTTGCGCTGCGTCTGGGAGCGGAGGCCCTGTCCGATCCTTTCATGGCGGGGCACTGCGGCACTGTTTTTCCATCGAGTTATTCGCCCCGGGTGGCGAAGGTCGCTGTACCCGGGACATGGAACGCGTTACGGCGGGGTGTTTTCTCGGGCCTTCTGGATGTTGCGGGTCCGCTGCGCCCCCCATTGGTACATTCGGCGATAACACTCGGAACGACCATGCGGGGGCTGCTTGAAGACGACGATGCGTTGACGGAATTCGTCCGCCGCCATGTGGGCGGCACATGGCATCCTTCGGGAACGTGCCGCATGGGATCGGCTGACGATCCCATGGCGGTGACGTCGTCTACGGGCCGCGTGCACGGCGTGGAAGGATTGAGGGTCTGCGACGCATCGTTGATGCCGTCGATCCCTTGCGCCAATACCAACATTCCCACAATCATGATCGCGGAGCGGGTCGCCGACTTCATCCTGGCCGGCCGCTGAGATCATTGGAGACGGATATGGACAATTATCTCAAATTCTACATCGACGGCGACTGGGTCGATCCGCTTGGCGGCCAGCGTCTACCCGTTGTGGACCCCGCCACCGAAGAGCCTTTCGCGGAGATAGCCATGGGATCGGCGGCGGATGCCGAGCGCGCCATCGCCGCCGCGCGCCGCGCCTTTGCGGCCTTTTCGCAGACCACGCGGGAAGAGCGCCTCGGCCTGCTTGAGCGCATTCTTGAGATACTGAAACGTCGGCAGGACGAGATCGGCGACGTGATCTCGCGCGAGATGGGCGCACCAAGAAAAATGGCGCGGGATGAGCAGGCGGGTATCGGTGTGGCGCATTTCGAGCAGACAATCCGCGCCATGAGCGATTTTCCGTTCGAATACATGCAGGGCACGACCCGCATCGTCCATGAGCCGATCGGTGTTGTCGGCATGATCACGCCGTGGAACTGGCCGATTAACCAGATCGCCTGCAAGGTGGCTCCGGCGCTCGCCACCGGCTGCACCATGGTGCTGAAACCCTCGGAAATCGCGCCGCTCAACGCCATACTTTTCGCCGAAATCCTGCACGAGGCCGGTGTTCCCAAGGGCGCGTTCAACCTTGTCAATGGTGACGGCCCGACCGTGGGTGCGGTACTGGCGAGCCATTCCGATGTCGACATGGTTTCCTTCACCGGCTCGACACGCGCCGGCATTTCGGTAGCGCAGGCGGCGGCCCCGACGGTGAAGCGCGTGCATCAGGAACTGGGCGGCAAATCGCCCAATATCGTGCTCCGCAGTGCTGATCTCGACGCCGTCGTGCCCGCCGGGGTGATCAGGTGCTTTGCCAATTCCGGCCAGTCCTGCAATGCGCCGACCCGTCTTCTCGTCCCGGCGGAGCATATGGATCGGGTGATCGGCATCGCCCGTGCGGCGGCGGAATCGGTCCGTGTCGGTGCACCCGGCGATACCCAGACGGATATCGGGCCAGTGGCCAGCAAACTGCAATTCGACAAGATCCAGAGCCTTATCCGAAAGGGGGTGGAGGAAGGGGCGGAGCTCGTCGCCGGCGGGCTCGACCGACCAGCGCATCTGAACAGCGGCTATTATGTGCGGCCGACAGTTTTTGCGCGCGTTACGAACGATATGACGATCGCCCGTGAAGAGATTTTCGGTCCTGTGCTTGCCATCCTTGGTTATGGCAGCGAGGACGAGGCGGTGAATATCGCGAACGACACGCCTTATGGGCTGGCATCCTATATTCAGGGTTCAGCGGAAGAGGCGCGTGCCTTCGCACGGCGGCTAAGGACCGGCATAGTACGCCTCAACAGCTCTGCCTGGGATGGTGCTGCCCCCTTCGGCGGCTACAAGCAATCGGGCAACGGTCGGGAATACGGTAAGTTCGGTCTGCACGAGTTCACCGAAATCAAAGGCATGGTCGGCTTCGGAGACTGAGCGTTATGCCCATGCGGCCCAAGCCAACCACTGGGCGGGAGGAGACAGAGAGCAGCAGAAAGCGTGGCAAAACCAGCCACTGCCGCCCTTGCCGCCATCCTCGTCAGCGCGCCTGAGCAAGCGCGACAGCATCCGCTCCAGCAGGGAAGCGGAGCTGATTCCCGGTACCGTGAACGGCCTGCCAGACTGCTTCTGCAACATCGCTTGCCGTGCTGGTCAGGGGCGGATTCGCGAACGCCTCGAGAATTGGCTGTGCGAAGTCTGCATATCCGCCAGGAAGGAGCTCCGAGACAGGAACAATGGCATTTGCCCCGAACCGGGTGGTTGGTGCATAACCGGGCTCGATGAGCTTCACGCGGACCCCAAAATAGCCGAGCTCATGCGCGAGCGAAGCCGAGAAGCCTTCAATGGCCTGTTTGGTGGCGGTATAGGCTGCCGCGAGTGGGAATTCTCCCAAAGTAACGCTCGACGTGACATTGATGATGGTACCGGACCGGCGCTCGCGCATCTGCGGGATGACAGCCTGGCACATCGCCATGACGCCAATCGTGTTGGTCTCGACAAGCTGGCGGATGAGGGACATCGGCATCGCCTCGAACGCACCGACACCGCCAATCCCAGCATTATTCACCAGTAAGTCAATCGAACCGGCAGAACCGATCAGTTCCGCGATGCTCTCTGGACTGGTGACATCGAGCGGCAGCACGCGCAGCCGGTCGGTTTCGGCAAACAGCGACGGGTCCGGGCGCCGCATGGTCGCGACAACATTCCACCCCCGAGAAAGGAAGTGTTCCGCGGTGGCCTTGCCGTAGCCCGATGATGTCCCGGTAATGAGGATGGTCTTGGTCATGTCACGCTCCTTGGATTCGGTCCGGTACCAATAGACAGCCATTCCAATACGATCTATAATTTGCAATCCATAAAACATTACGGATCGTACAATTTCATGGATCCTCTCAGCGATATCATCACCCTCTTGCGGCCGAGCGCCGCGATAGCGAAGCCCATCTCTGGGCGCGGTCAATGGGGGGTTCGCTATAGATCGTATGACGCACCCGGCTTCACAGTCGTCCTGACCGGAGAAGCATGGGTCACATTAGGTGGTCGGGAGCCGCTTCGGATTGCCGAAGGCGATTTCCTCCTTTTGCCGACTACGCCGGCGTTCTCGCTATACAGCAAACCAGGCACACCCTGCATTCCCGCTGAGCCTCTGGCTAAAGCTGTCCGCCACGGCGAGCAGGAAGGAGAGCCCGATTTCGCGGCACTGGGCGGAAGCTTCTCGATTGAGAGTGTCAACGCGCCGCTACTGCTCGCGCTGCTTCCTGATCATATCCATATTTCCGCCTCAGCGGGGCGCACGACGCGATTTGGCCGTCTGATCGAACTACTGTCTGAGGAGTGCGTTACCAACCATCCTGGCAAGGAACTGATCATCCAGCGATTGCTGGAGACGCTGCTGGTAGAGGCATTGCGGTGGGACATTATCGGCAACAACGCAGTGTCGGCAGGCTTATTGAGCGGGCTACGCGATCCCGCCATTGCCCGTGTCCTTCGTGCCATACACGAGGACGTGCGGACGAGGTGGACGGTCGCCAATCTTGCAGGAATAGCGGGCATGTCGCGATCGGCCTTCGCCGCGCGGTTCCATGGAGTTCTTGGTTGTGCGCCAATCGAATATCTGGCGCGCTGGCGCATTGCACTTGCCAAGGATGCACTCCTGAGCGGCGGGAAGTCGCTCGACCGAATCGCGGAAGAGATTGGTTATGAATCCGCCAGTGCCTTCAGCACAGCGTTTAGCAAAAGGCTCGGCTGCTCCCCGGGCAGGTTTGCCAGAGGGTACGTCACCGGTGTCAGTCTTGGCCTGCTTGCCGTCACATGACGCTATCTGCCGCTGACCGGTCACGCGCGAGCGGCAAATTTCTGGCTGCGCCCTCGGCGCCGCGAACAACCCGCCTTGGGACCGGAGCTGTCGAACGGTTTGTTGCCGCTTGTGGTAACTGAGATCAAGATCCCGTCAGACTGGAATGGCCCAAAACTGGCCTCTCCAGCAGTAATATAAGTTGTTGGCATGCCATAGGGTCCAGGATGCACGAAGTCTCGAATGACTGGGTAGTCGGTTCAAAATTCTTTCAAGGCAATGAATATAGCCCGTGCTTACGCGAGACCGCATGGCGGGCAAGACGACTACTACTGATCCGTGATCACCGGTATGTTGCTGCCGTTGAGGATTATGCCCATCAAGTTCGATTGCCGCTCGTAGACCGGAAGATTCATCAACCCCAGAAAATATCACGATAGACGCATTGGTTGAGGCGCGGCAGCTCAAGAATCTGAATGAGCACTACGAATAATCGCGGCCCGAACTTAGGGCCGCGATTAACGTGTGTTAGCCGTTGTTATCGGACAGACTTGAACGCTGCTCGCGAAGCGCGTTAAGAGCGATACGGCTTGGCTGAGGCCAATCTTGTCCTGTCGATCCAGACGTAATTTTTGGCGAAATGTGTTCCGGCCATGCTAGGCGGCGAGAGTTGTCATGTCCCGGACAGTGCCGGCAGGCTCAGGCAGCAACACCGCTGTCTGCGCCTGCTGCCGGCTCGGGGCCTTGGGCCTGGCTGCAGCCAAGCGCAAGATCCGGTTGCCGGCCGAGACCGCCATCGACGCGGAAGTTGATCTCGGCATGACCGGAGACGCCTATCACCTGCAGGCGTGCTTGAACATCAGCCTGCCGGGCCTTGATGCCGATGTTGCGCGCGGGCTGATCGACGAAGCCCACCAGACGTGTCCCTATTCGAAGGCCACGCGTGGCAATATCGCGGTCGAGCTGAAGCTTGCCTGAGCAGTCTGAGAAGTCCATGGAGTGTACGATGAAACGCCTGATCGTTGGCATGCTGGCGCTTGCCGTCTTTGCAGCGCCTTGCATCTATGACGTGTTTTCGCCGGAACCATCCCCTGTGGCGGCGCTCGCCACAGCCGTTGGTCTTCGAGGGTAGATAGACCGGAAATCGGAAAGGGAGCGACTGCGAAAACGGTCGCTCCCATTTACCATCAGGACTCGTCGGCGTTGTCCTTGAGTAGCGCCGCAGCCTCCAGAGCCGGGGGATCGGCGCTGAGAAGAAGGTATTCGAGCATTGATTTCAAGGTCGGATCGCAAAGGGCCGCCGGCATCAGCAGGCCCGTCGTGTTCATCTCATCCTGGCTGACCATTCCATCGCCGTCGTGGTCCATGCGTTCGCTGTAATCGACGGTTGGTTTACCCTGTTCATCAAGGGCGATGCCTGGTTTCAGGATCTCGTTGAATGTCTTGAATTCATCAGAATTGAGTTTTCCGTCTCCGTCCTTGTCGAATTTCGCAAACTCATTGTTGAGCATCTGCGACAGGGGGCTGGCATTGTTGATCGTCGTCACGATTTCGTATCTCCGGTCAGTGGGACTTGGGTGTCGTGGCAGTTTGAAAGAAGACCCGTCCGCGATCGAACAAGCGACGGTAATTGGCTTCATCCGACTGTCGGACAGGCATTCAGCAGCAGCTTGCCGGTCGTGCGGCGGCTTGCCATGTCAGCATGCGCCCTTGCCGCGTCTGCCAGGGGATAGCTCCCGCCGATGTTGACCTTGAGCGACCCGTCTAGGATCCAATCGAAAAGCTGCTGGGTACGAGCGCGAAGGAGTTCGGGAGTTTGGATGTGGTCTGAAAAGACCGCGTAGCCGATCTTGATGCTTTTCGGCAGGCTCATGATATCCAGAGATCCGGGCCCTCCGAGCACTGGGCCATACCAGCAGAACGTACCTGACCGGCGAAGAGCGTCGAGCGAACCCTTGAAGGTCTTTGGGCCGGAGCCGTCATAGACCACATCCACGCCTTTGCCCTCAGTCAGGCGCAGCACTTCGTCAGCGAAGTGTCCCTCCGTGTCCACGACAACGGCCTCGGCCCCTGCCTGCTTGGCAATTTCGACCTTGTCGCGGGATGAAACGCGACCAATAACGCGCCCGCCTCTTAACTTGATGATCTGTGTCAGCAACAGGCCGACACCGCCAGCCGCTGCATGGACAAGTGCTGTATCCCCGGCGCGCACGGGATAGAAATCGGTCGCGAAATGGCTGGCGGTCAATCCCTGCATCATGAGCGATGCCGCTGTTTGGTCGTCGATATAATCGGGGATATTCACCAGCGTCGCCGCCGGGATCGATATACGTTCGGCATAGCTTCCCGGAGCGTAGACCCAGGCGACGCGATCCCCAATTGCAAACTCGGTCACGCCTTCACCAAGAGCAAGCACGCGTCCTGCACCTTCGACACCAAGTATTTTCGGGTTTGCGGTTTCCGTCCAAGCCATGCCCTGGCGAACACCAATGTCCATGAAGTTCACGCCCGCCACAGCGACTTCGACGAGGACATGTCCAGGCGTTGCGACTGGCTCAGGATGGTTCACGACCTCGATGACATCGGTATCCCCGATGCCGTTCATGACAACAGCTTTCATTTGCAGTCCTTTCTTGACTGATTGTTCCAGAATTGGATAAAATTTTTTGCCGCTACACGATCGCGCGGAGTACCAACTGCCCGAGCGATGCGAGTTGGTCACGGCCGGCTCCCCCCCGCGCAGCGACACGAATTCCGGTGATACTGGCGAAGAGGAAATCAATGACGGCATCTGCCGCCAATGAGCTATCCACGTCGCCGGTCTCCTGCGCCAACCTGACCCGTTCGCTTGCTGCTCGTCTTAAGCGATGATCGGCGGCGCGATGGACCTCTGCGAGGTCTGGCCGACTCTGGCCAAATTCGCAGATTGAATTGACGCCGAGGCAAGCCTGGTTCGCCGTTCCGACGACCCGATCGATCATTGCTGCAATACCGTCAACTGCTCGCGGCTTGCTACGCAGCATCGCGATATGCGCGTCGGTTTCTTCCGATGCGTAACGTTCGACCGCGAGGCGATACAGCGCCCACTTGTCCCCGAAGGTGTCATAAAGGCTCTGTCTGCCGATTTTCATCGCCTGTACCAGCATCTCGGTAGACGTGCCTTCGAAGCCGTGCTCTCGAAATACAGCGATTGCTGCATCCAGTGCCTTCTCGCTGTCGAACTCTTTTATCCTTGCCATGCAAGCCAAATAGGAATTCTGGAATGATCTGTCAAGAATGAATTTTCAACGGCAAAGTGTCTGCCTCCGGCGCGGACTAGGTCGGTGGTTCGCATCCTGTCAAGGCGATGATGTCTTGGGCATTGTAGTCGATGCCCACGGAGGCCCGTGCTCGATGACGGCTCCGCGCCCGCAATTTCGGTCGTTCCTGCCAATAGCCTTGGCTTCAACAAGCGGACGTTGCTCGGTTAAATCGAGGGGTCTTCTGAGCGCGGCCCGAGATTAAACAACCTGCATTTTAGAGCGTTGGAGCCTCCCAGTCTGGAGCAAAAGGCGGATCGACGTAGCGTAGATCCTTCGGCAGAGCGGCGATAGCCGCGCGGTCCTCGTCGTCGAGGTCAATGTTGAGCGCATCGAGATTGGCTCGCTGGCTCGAGGGGCGAGCGGCTTTGGGAATAGCGATGACGTTTTCCTGATCCAGAAGCCAGGCTACGGCGATCTAGGCGGCGGTGGCGCTGTGCTTTTCACCGATCCTGGCGAGAACGGAATCCTTTGCCGCCCGGCCTTGCGCAAGCGGCGCATAGGCGGTCATCGCAATACCCCGGCGCCGAAGATACGTTCTCGATGCTCTGCTGCAAAGCCGCAGGAACAAGCGTGCAGCTCGTCGGCGGATGCGTAAGCTGCTCAAAGGCCAGGGTGTTACCCCGCGGATCGTGGTGACCGACAAGCTGCGCTCGTACTCCGCCGCAAAGGCCGAGTTGATGCCGGGCGTCGAGCATCGCTCGCATAAGGGATCGAACAACCGGACTGAGAACTCTCATCTTTCTCTACGGCGGCGTGAGAGACGGATGATCCGCGTCAAGACAGCGCGGCAATGGCACCGCTTCGTCTCAACCCAAAGCCAGATCGCAAATCTATTCCACCTTCATCGCTGCCTGAAACTCGGCACACAAACTCTCGCTGCGAATTCTGCCAAGTTAAGGCGATGCTACCGTCTGACATGCTAAGCCAGTGCCATATCGACAGCGGCGAGGGCGTGGAGTTCGGTGGTGTCAAACAAAGGGACAGAACTGTCGCCCGGGCCGACCAGGAGCATGATTTCGGTGCAGCCAAGAATGATGGCCTCGGCTCCCCGTTCCACCAAGCGCGCCATAACCTCCCTGTAAATTGTCCGGGAATCGTCATTGATAACCCCTGCGACGAGCTCCGTGTAGATTACCTTGTGTACCGCGGCACGGTCATCTGCATCGGGGATGAGGACGTCCAGCCCGAATTTATCGTTCAGGCGTCCCTTGTAGAATTCCTGCTCCATCGTGAATGCCGTCCCGAGGAGGCCGACGCGCGTTAGTCCGGCATGGCGGATTTTTTCCGCCGTGGGGTCTGCGATATGTAAAAGCGGGATGCTGACGGCACGTTCAACACCGACAGCGAGTTTGTGCATGGTATTGGTACAAATCACCAGAAAATCTGCGCCACCCCGCTCGAGGTTTTGCGCCGCAGATACCATTTCGCGCTCCAGAGCGATCCAGTCTCCGTCGTGCTGCAGCTTTTCGATTTCACCGAAATCCATGGACCACATGAGACTTTTGGCGGAATGCACACCCCCCCGCCGCTGTCGCACCTGCTCGTTTGCGATGCGATAATATTCTGCCGAGCTCTCCCAGCTCATGCCTCCGATGAAGCCTATCGTTTTCATGTTCCCGCACTTCTAATGTGTAATTTCCGGTCAGTTGTGTTTGCTCGCCGCGGAAACGTCAAGAACTGAAATAGACAGGCGTTTCAGCCGTCCGTACAGGAGGAGCCTCTTCGCTAGGCTTGAGCAGTCGGTCGGACAACGATTTCGCCGACGTCGACATTACTGGGTTGCTCGATCGCGAATGCGATAGCGCGGGCGATGGCTGAGGGCTCGATTGCGATGTCGTCTCGCAGACCAATATATCGTGCTCGGACCTCCGCGTTGGCTATACCTTCAACAAACGGTGTTTTGATTGCACCTGGCGAAACGACCGTCACACGCAAGTCAGGGCCAGCTTCCTGCCGCAGACCTTCGCAAATCGCCCGTACGGCAAACTTCGTTCCGGAATACACAGTTTGCGTTGGGACAGTTTTCATGCCCGCCGTTGAAGCGACGGCGATGAAATGCCCAAAGCGCTGCGCACGAAAAACCGGAAGTGAGGCGGCGATGCCGAACAGAAGACCCTTGATATTCACATCAACCATCTGCTCCCATTCGTCGACACGCAGGTCGTCCAGCGGAGATATGGGGCCTATACCCGCATTGTTTACGAAAACATCAACTTGCCCGTAATAGGCGATGGCGTGTTCGACGAGGCTTACCACATCGCCGCGGAGAGTAACGTCGGCTACGAAGCTGATCACCTGCCCACCATTGATGGTGATATCGTGCACCAGCGAATCCAAATGTACCTTTCTTCTGGCTGCCAAAACGACCCGTGCCCCCTTCTCCGCCAAGTGACGTGCGGTCGCAGCGCCGATGCCACTGCTTGCTCCGGTGATCACCACAACCTTGTCTGCAATCCTGCCCATACCGGCTCCTTTTCTTATCGATTTGGGCAGGATAAGGTTTCGAAATAACAGGTCCAGATTACATTTTATCCTATTACCAAAGGTGACCAATGGGGAAACTCGATCGTGCTGAACATCGTGCGGCGCTGGCAGTGTTCGTTCGAAGCCTTCGTTCGAGAAGCATGCCTGCGGATGTGGGCCTGCCGGCTTCGTCGCGCAGACGCACGCCCGGATTGCGTCGCGAAGAGGTCGCGCACCTCGCAGGCGTGGGCATCACCTGGTACACATGGTTCGAACAGGGGAGGGACATCAACGTCTCGTCGGATTTCTTAGAAAGGCTCTCGCGCGCCTTCCGGCTGTCACCCACGGAGCGCAGCCATCTCTTCATGCTGGCACACTACCGACTTCCCCCAGTAGTCAACCGGATGCATGACATTCCTGAAACCGTACTGACGCTTCTGACATCGCTCCCCAATCCCGCCTATATTAAAAACAGTTGTTGGGACGTCCTGACTTGGAATGCTCCAGCTGGGGAGTTGTTTTCCGACTTTGCCCGTTTGGACCTACCTGAACGGAATCTCCTCCGGCTCGTCTTCACATCACCGGATATGCGGCAGATCATGCTCGATTGGGAAGGCGACGCACATCGTACGGTCGCAAAGTTCCGCCTCGACTACGCTCGAGCAAAGGACGATCCTTCATTTGAAGCAGTTGTGACGGATCTTCTCTCACAAAGCCTGGAATTTCGGCTGATGTGGGAGCGGCAAGATGTGATGGCGATCGGAGAGGGATTGAAAACGATCCGTCACCCATCCTACGGTCCCCAAACGTACAGACACGCTGCATTGACCATCGAGGGCTCCAACGATCTAAGGTTAATTGTGTATTTGCCGTTTGATATCAAAAGCTCGGGCGGGTTTGAGAGTTAGGCCCACGCAGTCATCTGATGCACTGGTACAGCGGAGCACCCCTACTATGGCTCTGCGAAGTATGGGCTGTAGGCTAGAAATTATCTTGGCCCTCGCCAATGTGTACGTGACCTGCGATGACCGGGATCTGCCTTTGTGGGCTGAGAGTGAGGCGTCAGACGATCGCCGGTCCAAGGGAGGGTCAGCATTGGGCTTTAAATCGGCGTGGCGCCACCACTCTCAACCAACTCCCAAAGCGCTCGCGAAATCTCGGTTGCAAGGCTCTTCGAAATCGTCGTCATGATGCCGACCTTCGCAGGAAAGTTTGCACTATGGGTGCCCCGCCGCCGATTGCCCGAAGAAGGACTGTCCCACTGGCATTCAATGCTGATGGCGGGAAACCAATATATTGAAACGGTTGGTGCTTACCGCACGCATGAAGACGCCATGCAGATCGTGCCAGGTCGATTGGACAAGCCCACCATCCACTTCGAGGCTCCCCCGTCTCGCCGGGTTGCCTCTGAGATGGAGACCTTCATCACATGGTTCTCAATCAGGGCCAGATGGCCAATGCTCGCTTCAAGCTTTGACGCGCGCCTGTCAATCCAATGAACTCGACCAAAGTCATTATCCAGTGAACCGCTGTTCGATTCCACTCACATCAGGTTTTTTGTCAACGGTTCATTTTGTTGTCATCACAAAGCGTCCTTTTTTAGCGGATCCATGGTCCGAGCCCATCGCTTTACCGGCTCGCTATCGAGCCTGTACAACCTCACATACGGTCGCCGCTCCAAACGGCAGCACCAATTTCCCGCTTTCGCGGGCGCGGGCTCAGGAGAACGGGACCAATCTCAAGACCGGCTCTTAGCCAAACGGAATCCCGGTCCGTTCACCTGGATCCGTCAGGGCTGATCACACCCTGAGGATTTGAATTCTCGTATCACAGGCACTTCCCGCCTCAGGGAGTTTTCATGATTGCACCTTCGATCACGACTCCGGAGCTCACGCATTTCCACAGCGCAACGAGCAGCTTGCGAGCCAGTGCCACAATCATCGGCTTTTTCAAACGGCCGCCGTTTTGTGCGATACGCTTCTTAAACCAGCAAGATAGCGTTGACGTCGGTTGGTGCCGTAACCACAACCATGCGAGCTCGACCATGGTTGCTCTTAGACGTGGATTTCCGGCTTTTGACACGCCCTGCTCGCGATTGACGTTACCGCTTTGCCAGGGGGAGGGGGCAAGGCCTGCATACGATGCGATTTGGCGCCGGTTGTCGAAGTGGCGGAACAGGCCTTCCGTGTACAGTATTGTAGCGAATTCAGGCCCAATTCCTCGGATGCCCAAGAGAGCGGCCGCTTCTTTCGGCGTTTCCGGCGTCTCCTGAACGATCAAGGCATCTCGCTCGGCTTCGACAGCTTTGATCTGTGTGAGTATCAGTTCGAGGCGGTCAAGCTCTCTACAGACTTCGGCCTTCAGGTGTTTTGATAGCGGACGTCCATCGCCTGTCCGAAGCTCTTCCAGACGCTGCCGTCGATCCCGATTGACGGGCTCATACTCCCGTATTCCTTGTGTGAACAGCAGACCCTTTATCCGATTGACGTGGAAGACACGCTCCGCAATCAGCGTTTTCCGCTCCCGTCCAATCCGTCGGTTGTCTTCTTCCTCGGGCGAGAGAAGCTTCACCATTGAGCAGGCCCGCGGCTCGCCACGTTTCCATGCAATCAACGCGCGGATTAGAGTTTCTCCATCAAGACGATCAGTCTTCGCTCGACGATGTCGACGCGGCATGGCGATCGATCCGGCCTCGACAATGTGGCTTTCTATCCAGGCTTCCTTGTCGAGTACCCGGCCTAGCCAGAAGCCATCCAGTCCGGCTTCCTGAATTACGACCAACGGGTACAGTCTGTCCTTCCGCCGTTTTGCTTTCTGGCGAAGCGAAGTGAAGCATTCGAACAGGCCAATTAAATCACCTCCCGCCACGGTGTGGCGAGACATCTTCTCGCTACAAGGCGACAGAGCTGTCACCAGCCAGGTCGACTTGCTTAATTCCAAGGAGATGAAAATTGCGCCAAGATCGACGAGAGTGGCGGTCGGCGCTTGAGATTGATCTGCTGTCATCGGCATGGTTGGCCTCCAGAGAGTTTTCTAGCGACCTCACTCTGCCACGGTGCAGGCCGCTACTCACCCCTGATGGGATCTCAAGAGCGTTAGATCTCCAGAAACCGCGCGAGTGCGGGTTCTTGTTCCAGGCGGGCACTTTTGTCCGACGATGGCTTATTATATGTGCACGCGCCTGCTTTGAGACGTGATCGAGAAGATCCGCAACCGAATCAATCACCAGCTTCGACCGGAACGGATAGCATATAATCTCTGCTCCGTCGGCGAGTACTAGCACTGTGTGCAATCCGGCCGCCATACCTGCAACGATGTTCGTATCCATGCGATCGCCGATCATGCCGGTTCCTTCCGAATGAACACCGAGTTTGTTTAGTGCGGAACGGAACATCATAGGATTTGGCTTACCCACTATGTAAGGTTCGCGGCTCGTCGCACGCGTGATCAGTGCGGCGACGGCGCCCGTTGCAGGAAGCGCGCCCTCGGCACTGGGTCCCGTCGCATCCGGGTTGGTTGCAATAAACTGCGCACCCGCATTAATTAAACGAATGGCTTTCGTGATTGCCTCGAACGAGTAGAAACGGGTTTCTCCAAGCACGACATAATCAGGATCGATGTCGGTCATGATGAAACCCGCCTCATGGATGACGGTGGTCAGCCCGGCCTCTCTAATGACAAATGCTTCTCCGGCAGGGGTCTGATCTTTTAGAAAGCAGCCGTTGCCAGCGCTGACGTCTAGATGCGCTCCTCCGGCACGTCCAATCCACTATTATGTAGCCGCGCACTGAGATCGCGAGGTGTGTAGATTGAATTGTTGGTCAAGACCAGAAAAGGTGTATCGCCCGCCAGTGCTGGATAAGTTCTACTGCGCCTGGAATCGCCTTGTTTTCATGCACCAGTGCGCCGTCCATATCGGTCAACCAGGATCTGATATTATGTTAGCTCTTTTAGAGAGCGTCCTCGGTTATAACTTCGAAACGGGACAATTTCGCTAATCCGAACGCGGTGGTAAGTGCCACGTCGGTTGCGTCACGACCGGTCGCCATCAGAATTCGGCCAATGCGCGGCATGTTATGCCGAGCATCGACTGTATGCCAATGTCCTCCCAGATAAACTTCAAACCAGGCACTGAAATCCATCGGATTTGGATCCTTTGGCACGCCGATATCGCCAAGATAGCCGGTGCAGTAACGGGCTGGTATGTTCATGCAGCGGCAGAGCGTTATGGCGAGGTGCGCGAAGTCACGGCATACGCCTACGCGGTCTGTGTATCCACCAAACGCTGTCCGAAGCGGATCCGCCTTTTTATAATCAAACTTGATGTGGTTGTGCGCGAAGTCGAGAATTGCTTTTATCCGTGGCCAGCCAAGCGGGGTAGAGGAAAATTGTTTCCAGGCGAAGTCAGCCATGTGATCGGTATCGCAATAGCGACTGCCGAGTAAGTAAACGAGCACGTCGTCGGGCAGATCCTTGATCTCATGCTGAAAAGCGTTTTGCGGAATGGGATCCGGCAGACCGCCGTCATAAATTTCGAACTCGGTCGAAATCGTTGTTAGCCCTGCTGGCGCGACAATTCTACTACAGGCATTGCCAAAGCCGTCGATATATCCCCATGCCTCGATCGGTCGGTCGAAACTCAGGGTCTGCTCTGTCAAAAGATCCATGCGGCGGGACGGATGAATATTGAGAACAAGCAACATCGGAGTTGGTTGTTCGCATTCGTATCCGAGATGAAAGCCGGCACGTATCTTCATCATAAAATTCCTTTGCGCCGGCGAATTGCCGTGAGACTAGCTTGGGCGGCAAACGCCGGGATAGGCAATGCGTTCCGATCAGTTGAGCACAGTTTCGATGCGATCATCCGTTGTGACGTTGACCTGGACTGACATGCCCTCGTAGTCAGCGGCTGTTCCGTCGTAACTTCCCCACAAAGGAACTGCCTGCTTCGGATCCCGTGCCACCCCAACACGGATAAGATCACGGTTGCCCACGATACCGTTGGTTGGGTCGAACTCAGCCCAACCGGCGCCCGGCAAATAGATCTGGCACCACGCATGGGTGGAACCGCCGCCGAGGGTGGTGGATCCGTCTCGGTCTGGAACGTAGATATAGCCGGTGACGAACCTGGCCGCGAACCCAAGTGATCGAGCGGCCTCCATCATAAGTAGCGCGAAGTCGCGGCAGGTTCCCTTGCGAAGCTGCAGCGTCTCGGTCGGCGCTTGCGTTCCATGCTCTTGTCGTCGGGCATAGATGAAACTTTCATGGATGGCGTAGCACAACGTCATCAGCAGGTGCCCGGTTTCAGTGGGTTGCCCGATTCGCACGAATTGTCGCGCCCATTTACCGACCTGATCATGTGGATCAGCGTAATGGCGCTGGATGGTTCGTTCCAGATCCAGCGCTTCGTCTGGATCATATGAAAAGGGGTAATTCAAAGCTTCCTGATCGATTTGCAGATCAATTGCGACATAGGGTGTATGGTCAAGGCGAATGACGGTTTCGAAGCGGAGCTCACGTGCGGCTTGAGCAAAGCCGATCACTGCGACGCAGTTTCCGAACACATCATGGATCCAACGAAGATAGTCCGGTTCCGGGTCGATGAGGAGGTGGGAGCTCAGCAGCGTCTGATCGAAACTGTCTCTCGGTCTGAACAAAAGTCTGTGCTCTCCGAACTCAACCGGCCGTTTATAACGATAGGACGTGACGTGTCGGACGGTAAATATTGTCATCGATCACCGGGGGGTACGAGGTCCAAGACGGCTATCACCGTATCACTCTAAAGAAGCACATGCATTGTTACATCGTTCCAGCTGGCAAGAGATAATCCGCGCGGGGCGATGGTCCGCAACCTATTGGCGACAACCCGGGTGAGGTTGGAAACCGTGATGCAGCCTATCAAATGTCCCGAAGAAGCCCACGCCTAATCCACCTAGGGCCCGCCCGATGCGTTCGCGCAATTGAGCTATATGCCTGTCACCCGTCTCAACGACAGCAGATCTCCCAGGACAAACGAACTTTCGCTCATCTCGGCCAGAAAGCTGACATCGGCCACCGTCCGTTGCCGTTCAAGGCATGGCCAAACGCTGAACCGGCGAGCCGCCCCCTAGCCACTTGAGGGCTGTCCAGATGAGCCAATGGGAAAGCCTTTTCGACCAGGCTGTGTCAATTATCAATCAGGCGAACTCTTCTACAATCCGAAAGTCTTTCCACGTTAGAAACGACATCCAGCGATACCGTGCATTGATACCTGCGGTGAGCGAAATAATGCTTTTCGATGGCGCTACCGCTGTTGCGGCGGCATCGCCTGAGCGAGAATGAGTGACGGAATGAGAATAACCTGCATCCGTCACTCCAACGGTCAGGCCAACTCTGATAGGGACGCGGGGTCAAATCCCTTCAGTGCAACAAAATCACCGTCCTCGACTTTTGCGACCCAATCTGGATCCGTGAGCAGCACACGCCCGACAGCAATCAGATCGAACTCATCGCGTTCCATGCGGTCGATCAAACGATCGAGGCTGGCCTTGGCTGATTTCTTGCCAACAAAAGCGCTCGCAGTCACATCGTTGTCGAGGCCTACGGAACCGACAGCAATCGTAGCAGCGCCCGTCAATTTTTTGGCCCAACCTGCGTTGTTGAGACCGTTCTCGCCGTCAATCTCGGGAAAGCCTGGCTCCCAGAAGCGACGCTCGGATACGTGAAGCACGTCTACCCCAGCCTCCACCAACGGCACCAACCAGCTTTCCATCTCTTTTGGTGTTTCTGCGAGACGCACAGTCAAATCCTGCTGCTTCCATTGGCTGACGCGCATGATGATCGGGAAATCTGGTCCTACGGCTTCTCGTACGGCGCCGACGATTTCAGCGGCAAATCGCGAGCGCTCTTTGATCGTCAGACCACCATATCTGTCCGTCCGGAGGTTTGTGCCAGCCCAGAAGAACTGATCAATCAGGTAGCCGTGCGCGCCGTGGATTTCGACAGTATCAAACCCAAGCCGCTTGGCATCGCCCGCGGCCTTGGCGAAGGCTGCAACGGTATCGGCAATATCTTCCTCAGTCATCGTGACGCCGCGTGCCTCCCCAGGCGCGTTGAGGCCAGACGGGCTTTCTACCGGGACGTCAGGCTCCCAGTTGTTGATATAGCGCGTTGCACCCGTATGCCAGATCTGTGGACCCATCCGACCTCCAGCGCCGTGGACTGCGTCAATCACATTCTTCCAACCGCGCAGCGCTTCGTCACCATGAAAGAAGGGAATCCCGGCATCATTGCGGGATGCAGGGCGGTCGACGACCGTGCCTTCAGACAGTATTAGTCCTGCACGGCCTTCTGCACGGCGGCGATAGTAGTCCGCACTTGCCGATCCCGGCACACCTTCGGGCGCGAACAGGCGGGTCATTGGTGCCATGACAATACGATTTTTGAGTTCCAGCGACCGGATGGTAATGGGTCGAAACAGGCTGCTTGTGTCGAGACTAGGCATTTGGAGTACTCCGTTGTGTGAACGGATCTCTAGGTATATGATGGAAACCTAGCGTCAATCAGGCACTTGAAGTCGCCTAGGTATCTTGAAGGAAACTGCTATGCTCCAACTTCAACCCCTCTGTTTCTCTTCCGGATGCCCGAGCCGAGCCCTGTTCGACCAGATTGCCGACAAGTGGTCGATGATGGTCATTGCGGTACTCAACGAGGGCCCCCAGCGGTTCAATGCGATCCGCCGCAGCTTGCAAGGCGTAACGCAAAAGGCCCTCACTCAGTGCCTTCGCCGCCTTGAGCGCAACGGTCTTGTCGCAAGAGAGGTTATTTCGCTCTCCCCGGTGGCCGTTCAATATCAGCTGACGCCACTCGGCCAGACATTGCTCGAGCCTCTTCAAGAACTGCACAGATGGACGCTGGTGAAACTGCCGGAGGTCACCGCAGCCCAGGCAAGCTTCGACAGCGCTGATGTCACCAAGAAAGGGGCTCGTCCACTGATTCAGTTACGTCACGAGACAATCTAAGTCGAATAGCGCTGCTGTTAGTTTTCGTGCATTTGATCCATTTTGCACTTCCGCCGCGTTCCACTTACTCCGGATTAAATTAGCATCCGACAATGCACTACTGCAGAATCCGGTGGGATAACGCGAAACGGAAAAGCGGGTTGGATTCTGATGAACCAAAACACCAAGCCTTCGGCGCGTGCCTGACGAGCTTGATCCACGCTCAAATCGCTTCGTGGAACTTCTGACCGCGATGGGTATGAAGCACGAGAACATCGCCATCACCGACATCGAAGTCGAAGTCGTCGTCCATGCTGAGCGCACCACACACGTGCTGCCCGGCTGAATGAATGAAAGCGTGCAGTTTCGACTTCGCTGCCTACGAATTTGAGCTAGGGCGCCCGGGAATATGGCTTAAGATGGATTTTGAGAAGCCTCCGTCGACGCAGATGTCTTGACCTGTGATGTAAGTTGCAAGCGGTCTTATCAAGAACTCGATTGCATTAGCGATGTCTCTCGGGTCGCCGATCCTGGCGAGTGGGATATCCATGAGCGACTGCTGTTGGAAGCAAAATGATCAAACGCCCCGCGATTGTGTCGGCCGCTCCCTCGAAAATGGGAAAGAAGATCTCTACAAAGCTCGGATTATCTACTCGCAGTAAGAGGATATCTCATGAGCTTTCGCCTGATTCACGCGGTGGTCATTGCCTCCGTTCTTTCCACGCCTGCTTTGGCGCAAGTGGCGGCTGGCGAGAGACCAACCAACGAAGAAGCAACGGTCGCGTGGGCAAAGGCCGATGCACGAATGTCGCTCATGCCGAACGACTACAGCGAGAAGCGGGTGGAGCTTGGCGAGTGCGCCAAGAGTCAGAGTGGCCCCGGCATCATTTGCACGGCTGGTGTCAAAGTCACGCCAGAGGCGAAACCCGCATATTATGTAAAGCTTGGTTTCTCCAAATCAGCCGGCGAATGGGTGGCGACTTTTGAGCGTTAGTCGCTGATAAACGCTGGCGTTGCCGTTACCAGCTTGTAGTAGCTTCAGCGAAGTGACCAGTTGTTTTGCTAAACGAAGGGCCGAGTTTGTGGTCTCTCAGGTGCGTGCAAATTCTAGCAGCGGCGCGATATCATGGTTGTCAGCTGCGCGAAGGGCAACGACGTAGCGAGTGCGCAGTTCACCAACGTCGGCGAGTGTCCCGCCGCCCCAACTGAAACGCTCGCCGCCAAGACGTTCGATCAGAAGGTCAGCCGCCAATCGAGCGTGACGACCATTTCCGTTTGGAAAGGGGTGGATCGCAACCAGGCGATGGTGACACCTGATAGCAATTTCATCCGGCGGAAACGTCTCATGCGCAATCCAATATCGGACGTCGCTTAAAAGGCTCGCGAGCTCCATTCCGATCCGGTAGGCTTGGACGCCGATGTTGCGCTCCGTGGTTCGGAAGGTGCCGGCCCATTCCCATACCTCTCCAAGCATCCGCTTGTGCAATGTTCGCATGAAGTCCTCGCTGAGCATTCGCTCAGTCGAAGCGCGTCGGCGCCCTCGCGCCCAAGCTGCGCCAGAGACGATGTTTTCCTGCTCCGCCTCGTTGAGATCCCGGCGGTGCGTTATCCAGGTCTGGAGCAGACCCTCTCGCTCTTGCGGCTCGAGCGGTGTTGCGTCCTCGGGTTCCTGAAAGAGGTCGGTCATGTCTCATTCCAGAGGTCACGCTCAGAGAGCCTGTCGCGAATGTATGCTTGGACGCGGGCCTCGAAGTCCACATCATCCGTGCCCTGAGCTTCGAGCCGCATCGTGTGCGCGACACGGTGAAGCTCGCGGGTCGCGATTTTCCTTGCGCGCGCTTCGATAACAGCTTCGAGTGAGCTTTTGGGAACAAGTGCATAGACTAGTGTGCAATCCAGCGCCTCAGCTGCGCGACGCAAGGTGTTAAGTTGGATCGTCCCTGCGGCTTCCGATTTCTCGATGGCTTCGACCGTTTGCGGCCGCACGCCAAGGCGCGTGCCAAGCTGGGCGCCCGTCATCCCGAGCGCATCGCGTAGCGCGCGCACCCATCCTTTCGGCGGCGCCTTGAATCGGTCAGGCGGGTGGAGTGCCCGAAGCCTTTCGTCAAGGCGCAGGCGGCCCCTTCTTCGACTATCGCTTTTCATTTCATTCTCTCAGGCCAGAGGCTGATAATTATCTATTTTATATCAGGATACAGGCTGCACAGCAACGTATAAAAATCAGTCTATAACATGATAATATAAATGATAAAATCAGGCTGTAGTCTGTGGGTGAAGTAGAACAAGTCCCCTTTGGTCGGTCTGACGCAGCTTGCAAGCTCGACAAGGGATATCAGGTGATCGGCTGCTCGCACCGATGACCGCGTTGAAGGCGCTCGATAGGCTGGAAGCCGACGCTGACGCCGATCGGCTAAACAGTGAAACTTCGACCACTGCCAATTTCAACGCTCGACAGCGGAGTTCAGGCTTCTTGGAAGCGTACGTCCCAAGGCGTCGGGTTGGGAAAGATCTCCGCCATAAAGCCGACAAACGCCTTGACGTTGAGGCTGGAACAAGAGGAGTGCAAAATCGATGTGATGGAAGGCTCCCGCTCCCCCGGTGCTAGAATGGCATCGGTTAGGATGGACAAACTGGGAGCGTTCGAATGGAAGAGATCTCTACTGTTGGCATCGATATAGCGAAATCGGTGTTTCAAGTTCATGCAATTGATGTCGGCGGCAACGTCGTTGTGCGGCGGCAGCTGCGTCGCCAGCAGATGCTGAAATTCTTCTCACAGGTGCCGCCTTGCCTCATCGGTATCGAGGGTTGCGGAACGGCTCATTATTGGGCCCGCGAGCTTTCGGCTCTTGGGCATGACGTGCGACTGATGCCGCCAGCCTATGTGAAGCCCTATGTGAAAAGGCAGAAAAATGATGCCGCGGACGCTGAGGCGATCTGTGAAGCCGTGACGCGGCCGACAATGCGTTTCGTGCCGGTGAAATCCGTGGAGCAGCAATCAGCGGCGATGTTGCACCGTTCAAGAGCTCTCCTCATCAAGCAACGCACGATGCTTCTGCACTCGATCCGTGCTCATCTTGCGGAACTTGGCATTTCGATTGGTGTGGGAGTTAGCCAGATAGTTCGTGTCGTACGGGAGCTTGCTGAAGGTGAGCGATCAGATCTGCCGGAGCTTGCCCGGTTCGTCCTTGAGGCGCTGGCAAAGTTAGTTTGCGACCTGGCGCAACGCCTTATCCTTTCAAGGCGTGAAACGGCACGGCAATGAACAAAACGGTTAGCAGCGCGCCTTCCTTCGATCGTTTCGTCGATCGCGAGTCGGGCGCCGGTGATTTCCGGTAGATGGTCGGCGCCGATTTTTCGTTCGGCGAAGATATCCTCAACGATCGAGGTGGCTGCCGCTGCATTACCCGGAATAGTAGCTGTTCAGTCAAGATTCGCTCTGTGGACGGAGCCTGCGTTTGTAGTGTTCCCTTATAAACGCGCTATCCATTCATGCTCGGGATGCAGGGCCTCTAGCCAGAGGCGCAGATCAAGCTTTTCTTGGAAATTGAGTTTGGGGAGCGCGGCCTCGAAGTCGCGCTCGTCTTTCTCTCTACGGTACTTTGCCTTGAAGAGCAGAACGTTGGCCGGTGCGAGATAGGGGGTACCCAGTTTGTTCCTTCGAACGGCGGTCGCTCTGGGCATTTGGATCGAACGATCACGTTTGTACACCCAGACTTCCGGTGTTCCCCGCTCGACCATCATATCAACACGCCAGAAACCAGCGGCTGTGTCAGCACCCCAAAGCTGCCACAGGTCTGCCGGTGGCCCAGCGTTTGGGGCGAGGTAGGAGAGCTTCCCCTCCCTTACTTCAAAGAAATCCAGCTCGGACAAGATTTTGCGGCAACCATCTATACCGGCAGGTAGAACGGCGAATTCCAGATCTTCATGCGCCCGGGTCTGATGGCCGTGCCACAGGTCCAAAGCCCAGCCACCGACGACATACCACTCTGATCCCCAGTGTCCAATACGTGCATGCAGCTCATCTGGCGACCAGGCATTCCAAGAGTCTTCTGGGAGAGGGTTCATGCGGAGGACCAGACTAGGGTTGGGGCGGTTCAGGCGTCTTTTTGGGCCAACGTCCGATCTGACGCAATAGGATCGAGACCATCCGGGTCTTTTGCCCAGTTTACAGGTCCTGACCCTACGACGTTTTCAACCTCAAGCCCTCAAGCAGCTTGATCGACAGCGCATTGAATTGCTGCTGCTCGGCCACCGTTAATCCCGCCAACGCGATGCGCTCGTTTTCGACATGCTGCGCGAGCATCTTATCGATCAACGAGACGCCTATCGGCGTTAGCGCCACCAGTACGCCGCGTCGATCGGTCGGATGGCGCCGCCGCTCCACCAAGCCTTCTCGCTCAAGTCGGTCAATGCGAGCCGTCATTCCTCCGGAGGAGAGCATGGCGGATTCATAAAGGCGGGTAGGAGTAAGTTCGTACGGCGCCCCTGAGCGACGCAGCGTTGCCAGAACGTCAAACTCTCCGCTTTGCAAGCCATGCTCCATAAAAAATGGAGTGAGGCGATCACGCATTATGAGCAGCGCAATTTCACCCAACCGCCCGAGCAATTCCATCGGGAAGGGATCAATGTCGGGACGCTCTTTTCGCCATTGTTCGGCCGCCGCCGATGCGGCGTCCAGATTGTTGATGGGCTGACTCATGTCACGTATCTCGAATTTAAGAAGCCTGACGGAAACAGTAGCATGGATTAACGTTGTCCTCGTGCAGGTCCCAAACCGATGTCCGTCGGCGACCTGTGCCGAGAGGATGCAGCCGTCGTTGGCACCGTGAAGCTGCAACATGGGCGCCGTGATCGGCAACATCTCGAATATGTTGCATGACTGGCGGTGCGGCGAGGAACGGTTCGGTCAACGGTCGATTTGTCACCATGTGCGACGATGTACGATGCGCAGAGAGAGCGGCCTCGTCCTCGTAGATTTCGATCAGCGTGTAGCAGTCGGCCACAGTGCGCGACTTGAACAGTTCGTAAAGAAGAGTACGAGGCTCGTTGGCACGCACTGCGGCCGCCTGGACCGCGAAGGCGCGTTCAAATGCGTCGGTGCTACCCGGCGCGACTCTGAGTTCGACCATCATCCCGATCATTATATCACCCTGTATCTACGGCCGAGGAAAGCCCGGCCCCATGACGGAGCCGGGTGCAGCGGTGGATTATGCCTGCGCCACGAACTCCTGGGCGGTGATGGCGTTGGCGTAGAAGGGTGCGATCTCCGCCACGAAGTCGTCCTGCTGCTTGCGGGTATAGCCGGCTGACGCGTCGTAGATGACGTTGGTGTGGTAGCCGAGGTCATGGGCATTGCGCATCGAAGACTCGACGCACTGGCGCAGCGAGAAGCCGGCGAGGTAGATATCGAAGATGCCATTGTTGCGCAGGTAGCCATCGAGCGTGGTTCCGACGAAGACGCTGCTGCCGCCAGCGCGCTCGCGAACGACATGCTCGCCTTCTGCCGGCTCGAAGCCGGGGAAGAAATCGGCCTGCTCGCCCAGGAACGCGCCATGGTCGCGCGTGATCTTGCGCAGGCCGTACTTGGCCTCGCCCAGCACCTTGAAGGTTGGCTCGAACTTCAGCGCTGCGTGGATCACGTGCATGCCGCAACGGCGGGCCTCTTCGAGGATGATCTTCGAATTGGCGATAGCGGTGTCGACCTGCTCCCGGTCCTGAAACACCGGATAAATGCCGCCGGTCGGGGAGAGCCAGTCGTTGACATATTCGATCAGGATCAGCGCGCTCTTGGATGCGTCGGTCATGATATCACTCCTTGGAATTCTGGTTGTTAAGCTGCGATCATCGCGCCTTGCTGGCGCAGGTGGTCGCGAAACAGGTCGGGATAGGTGTCGATCACGGCGTCCTTGACGCTGGATCGCTCGGCAAGTGCCGCGTGCCACGCCGTCACACGTGGCAGGCCAGCAAAGATCGGGTCCGCCACTTGCCGATCTATTATCCCGAAATAGCGGAACAGCGGTGCGTAGACCGCATCGACCAGACCAAAGTCCGCCCCGGCAAAATACGGTCCTTCGCCCAGTTCGGCCTCGATCTTGCTCAGCCGATCACGGAAGGCGGCCCGCCGGGCGTTGGCGGTCGCCGTGTCCTTGGCGTGAAGGAACTGCCAGCCCTCGGCAAAGGTCTGGGTGGCGAATTCGATCCAGGCGCGATGCCGCGCACGCAGCAATGCATCGTCGGGATACATCGCAGCGCCGCCTTGCGTCTCGTTCAGATATTCGCAGATCGCCACGCTTTCGAAGAGGATTGCCTGCTCACCGTTCGGCTGGCGTACCTTCAGCACCGGCACCTTGCCCGTCGGCGACAGGGCCAGAAACCAGTCGGGCTTTGCCGACAGGTCGACGTTGACCCGGTCGAACGCCACCCCCTTTTCGAGGAGGACTATAGCGGCGCGCTGGACGAATGGGCACAGTGGGTGGCTGATGAGAGTGAGGTTTTGCTCGGTCATGATGGTATCTCGATGTTCAGGAATGGAGATCAGAGCGACTGGCCGCCCGATACGTCGAACGTCGTGCCATTGGCCCAGCCGAAATCGTCGGACAGGATCGCTGCGACCGCGCCGCCGATGTCGTCGGGCTGACCGACGCGGCCGAGCGCGATCTTGCTCGCGACGAAGGCATGAGCCTGTTCGTTATCGCGAACCCTACCACCGCCGAAATCGGTGGCGATGGCACCGGGCGCGATGGCGTTGACGCGAATCTGCCGCGCGCCGAGTTCCAGCGCCATGAACCGGGTCAGCGTCTCGAGCCCCGCTTTGGCTGCCGCATAAAGGCCGAAGTTGGCCATCGACGTGCGCGTGAAGCCCGTAGAGACATTAAGGATGCGTCCGCCATCAGCGATGATCGGTAGCAATGCCTGCGTCAGGAACACCGGTCCGCGAAGGTGCATGTCGATCATCATATCGAACTGTTCCTCGCTTGCGTCAGCGACCTGCACGTGGACGACCGCACCGGCGTTGTTGACCAGATAGTTGAACCGGTCGCTGCCGAAGCGGCTCGCGAGCGTCTCGGAGAAGGATGCGACGAAGGCCGGGAAGCTTGCTACCTTCGTGACGTCGAGCTCGATCATCGCCGCCTTTCCGCCCATGGCTTCGATCTCTTCGACCAGCGTCTGGGCTTCCCCGGCGCCCTGGCGATAGGTGCCGACGATGCCGACGCCGCGACGGGCGAGGTGCAACGCCATGCTGCGACCGAGGCCGCGGCTGGCTCCGGTAATGAGTGCGATCTTCTGAGACATGGCTACATTCCTTGAGGTTTTGATTATCGGATGACACGCCGCTTGGGCGCCACATTCGCTGTCAGTCAAATAGGCGATTGCCACGCCCGACGCCCCGCCTAATGCTCTCAATTGCTTGCCTGATTGTCTCAAGGTCTATGCAGATGGGAGAAATGGTGTCATAGTCTTTGCCATGATCGACAACCTACATCCCCTTCGCGACATCGCGCTCCGCCACGGGCGGATCGGAATGACCCTCACGCCAATCCCGCGCCTGGAAATCGGCGTAGGACAAGCAACCTCAGGAACCTCGCCGTGTCTCTACCGTTCGATGATCTGCTTCATTCTGCAGGGGTCGAAAGAAGTGGCCATCCACGACGATCTGCTGGGCTACGACGCGTCTCAGTATCTGGTCAGTGCACTCGATCTACCCTTGAGTGGACAGATCCACGACGCGGACGACGGCAGTCCTTATGTGTCGATTTCGTTGGTCCTGGATGCGGCAATTCTCGCCGAGGTCGCATCGACGATGCCGGCGGTGCGCGATGCGGGCACGCCTGACAGCGGTCTCGCGATCAATCCGATGACGCCTCCGCTGCGCGACACGCTGCTGCGACTGCTGGCGTTGCTCGACACGCCGGCGGACATCCCGGGGCTCGCGCCGATGGCCGAACGCGAATTGCTCTATCGTCTCCTGCAGGGCCCGCAGGGGCGACTGTTGCGTCACATCGCCCGCCCGGAAGGCGCAATCGGCGGCATACGCCGCGCGGTCGAATGGATCCGCGACAATGGCAACAGGCGGCTGCGGATCGAGGCTTTGTGCGAAGCCGCTGGCATGAGCCGCGCAAGCCTGCATCGCCACTTCGTAGCACTGACCGGATTAAGCCCGATCCAGTATCAGAAGCAGCTACGCCTTCAGGAAGCGCGCCAGTTGCTCCTCGCCGGTGACCGGAGTGCCTCCGACGTCGCCTATGCGGTCGGCTATGAAAGCGCCTCGCAATTCAGCCGCGAATATCTGCGGCAGTTCGGGGCTCCGCCCGTCCGCGACGTTCGCAGACTCAGGCAATCAATCGACACTCCGAGGATTTAGAAGGCTGTCAATTCGATGCTGTTGGCTTCGGGCAAGGGGGGGCGCCTGCTGAACCCGTGCTTTCAGCGATAGCCCCTCGCCGTAGAATCGGGCGATCAGACGAGAGTCAGACTTGATTGCGCATAGCGCGCTCAAAACCAGTTTCTGGATCTTCTTGAAAAACCTAAGAAGCTGATACCAAATGAAAAAAGCAAGTCGCTTTGATAGTTCGGTTCCGCTCAATGCGCCCGTCGCAAACATAAAGTATCGTTACGTCTTCATTTATCTCATGCAATTGGGCATCCTTTGCGATTATCCAAAAAACTGCGCGGTATCGTGACAGAGTTCCGACTGAAATAATTTCTTGACCTTTGCCGAAGAAAGAAGCTCTAAGGCGATGGATATGGGGTGACGAATATTTGCACGTCGTTCATTGAAAGCAGTGGGCAACATAGACCGAAGCGATAAGCGAAACCGGGACCAGTAGACTAGAAGGCGGCCACAAAGATGCGTCGAACCCAGGCCGAGCGATCTGAGGAAACACGTAAAAAGCTCTGTCAAGCGGCGCTCGACGCGATGAATGAGGTGGGTTACGGACGGTTCTCGACTGAGGATGTTGCGCTGCGGGCGAATGTTTCTCGCGGAGCGCTTACCCACCAGTTTCCAAGCCGCAACGCACTGATTATCGCCGCGTTTGATTATCTCATCTTTTCCTGGGAAACCGACTGGCTGGATTTTATCGGAAAGAATGAGCGCCGCCTCTCTCCGGATGAAGTGACAGATTTTCTTTGGGATAGGTTGTTCCAGGCAGGAAACTACATTGCGTCGCTGGAAATAATGCTGGCTTCCCGCAATGATGACGAATTAGGCAATGGCATTCGTGAGATCATGGTCAAGTGGGCATCGAGCAGGGACAACGCTATCGCCACACTGCTTGGCGTCTCTCTCGATCGGCCGGAAACGGATGAGTTCATACAGCTCAGCCTGTGTGTTCTGCGTGGCATAGCCCTTCATAGCAGTTTCAGTTCCAATTCGACCAAAGAGCTTCAGAGAAGCTTGCTTGGAAAATGGAAGGAAATGCTGGTTGCTGTATATGGAAATGATTGGCAAATGCAGTAGTCTTATCTGGTCCGGTTGCGTGACGTTGCGAGCGTCCTGATTACAGTTGCTCTTGCTTCGATTGGGTTGAGCCGGCTCTACCATGTCTTCAACCCTCGCCATATCTGGGACATCGCGGGGGGTACCAGTTAAATCCCTCAAGTAACCGCGCATCCGAGGCTTTTCCCTTACATTTGATCCGAGTGTGGCTGCCGTCGCCTATTTGCCCCGGCTCTAAGCCGACTTCGCCGCGTCGCGCAATCGCTTCGGGGACGCTTGAAGTCATGCATTTTAATCAGCCAACGTATTTCTCATGTTGCGTGCAGTGCGCACGCTCATCGAAATTTGTCGATAGCAGTATTTATATTGAAATTGTAGAGTTATCAGAAAGATAACAACTTCATTGGGTTGTCGGCAATGGCGCGCAATTGTGCGGTGGCGTTTGTTTATGCCTTCATATTGTGCAGGTGCGAAAATTGCATTGTGCAGGGCACATTTTTGGATTTTTGCTATTTACAAACAGACATGACTGTTCGTAATGTTGAGAAAATACGAAATCGGGGTCCTCATGAACAGTTATATTTTCCACGGTGGCAAGGTACTCGACGTCGATAAGGGCGTGCTGGTCGAGGGTGTCGAAGTACAAGTCGAGGGGGAGCGAATTGTGCGTGTTTCCTCGGACGCAATAGTAGCAGCAGGGGTTACGCGCATTGATCTTGAAGGCCGCACTCTGATGCCTGGCCTTGTCGATGCCCACGTTCACGTCATCGCGACACTTGTTGATCTGGCCAAGAACGCAGAACTGCCCTCGTCTTTGATTGCCTTGCGCTCGCGCAAAATCATGCATGACATGCTGATGCGCGGTTTCACGACAGTTCGAGATCTCGCGGGAGCGGACCTCGGGATGAAAATGGCTGTTGAAGAAGGCATGATCGACGGGCCACGGCTGGTGATCTGCGGCAAGGCTCTCAGCCAGACGGTAGGTCATTGCGATTACCGAAGCCGCCACGACAAACGTGAATTGCACGCAGGCTCTCTCGGTGCATTGGGCCGAATTGCAGATGGCGTCGATCAAGTGCGACGTGCCACGCGTGAAGAAATCAAAGGCGGAGCAGACTTCATCAAGATTATGGCCAATGGCGGCGTTTCCTCACCAAATGACCCGATCCACGTTCTTCAGTATTCCCGTGAGGAAATAGTCGCGATTGTGGAAGAAGCGGAAAACTACGGTATGTATGTGGCCGCTCACACCTACTCGGATGCTTCGATCCGTCGAGCAGTGGAATGTGGTGTCAAATCGCTCGAGCACTGCAATCTGATCACGTCCGACACGGCGAAACTGGCCGCTGAAGCCGGTGCCATCGCTTGCCCGACACTTGTCGCCTATGAAGGGCTCGCTCTGGAAGGTGCGGCGTTTGGCTTGAGCCCAGATTCTCAGGCGAAAATCGATACCGTACGTGTCGCAGGTCTGGAATCCTTACGGATCATGCGCGATGCCGGACTCGAAATGGCCTTCGGATCTGACCTTCTCGGTCAGCTTCATAAGTATCAGTCGATGGAATTCTCGATCCGAGGAAAAGTCTTGTCGGCGCATGAGATCATCCGTTCTGCAAGCCGCGTTGCTGCGAAACTTTGCATGATGGAAAATCAGATTGGTGTCATTGCAGAAGGTGCTTATGCCGATTTCATCGTTGTCGATGGCGATCCGCTTGAGGATATCGACCTGCTGTCGCGGCCCGATGAGAGCTTCGCCATGATTATTCGCGGTGGCCAGTTCTACAAAAACACTGTCGGAAACTGATGCTCATGATCAAAGGAAGCACTCTTCCTGAAAAAACAGGGCGCTGGTTCGTCAGCAGCGTCAATCTCGTGGCGTTGGGATTGATGCTGTTACCCCTGATCCTGGTGTGCTGGCTGTCCGTAATTTCAAACGAAATCCTTTCGCTTCCGGTGGAGGGTTATTCGCTTCACTGGTATCAGGAGGCGTTCCGCCAACCGCAGTTTCTCGACGGATTCATTCTCAGTTTGATGGTTGCTGCATTCGCAGCCGCAGTCGGGCTTGCCGTTTCCATCCCCGCCGCGATCATCATCGTCCGGCGGGCGTTTCGCGGCCGCTCAGCGATCCTTCAATTGCTGATGTCACCGTTGACTGTTCCGGCCATTGTGATCGGAGCATCGCTCTACATCACAGTCGTCGAGATCGAAATCGCAACCGGACTACCGCTGTCGGGCTCGGTCGGCGTGTTCGTGATGGGGCATGTACTTCTGACAATACCCTGGTGCATTCGCCTTCTGGTCGCGTCATTGGAAGGCGCCAATCTTTCTGTCGAGGAAGCGGCTGCAAGCCTTGGTGATACCCCGGCCGGGATTATTTGGCGGATCACGCTCCCTCTTATCCGCCCAGGCATTTTTGCAGCGGCTGTGTTCTCTTTGGTCGTCAGCTTCGGAAACCTCGAGGTTTCGATCTTCCTGGCAAGTCCAGGTCAGGTCACGCTTCCTGTGGCGATGATGCAGTACCTCGAGTGGAAAATCGATCCTACGATCGCCTCCGTCTCCGTGCTTCAGGTCGCTTTCGTGGCAACCGCTCTGATTGTTTCCAACCGTTTCGTCAATATTTCCAGGATTGTGTGATGGCTAACGTCGAGATTACCGGCCTGAGGAAACAATATGGCACGTTCCGCGCCGTGTCGGATATTTCCCTTAAGATAGAACAAGGCGAGTTCCTGATTTTCCTTGGTCCTTCCGGCTGCGGGAAGACCACGACGCTGCGCATGATGGCGGGCTTTATCGAGCCAGACGCAGGGAGGATTGCGATCGGGGCTCGAGACGTGACCCACGAGCCACCGCATCGGCGCAATATCGGTCTGGTGTTCCAAAATTATGCACTTTTCCCCCATCTCTCGATCTTCGAAAACGTTGCCTTCGGTTTGCGGCGTCGAAAGGTGGCTGAAGAGGAAATTCGCAAAAGAGTGGGTGACGCACTCGACCTTGTGAAGCTGTCCCATCTGACTGGACGCTTTCCAAGGCAACTTTCCGGTGGTCAGCAGCAACGCGTGGCCATCGCAAGGGCGCTTGCGATCCGCCCTGATATTCTTCTTCTCGATGAACCATTGTCCAATCTTGACGCCAAGCTACGCCTTCAGGTTCGCGACGAACTGCGAAACCTCCAGAAATCTCTCGGCATCACCACGATTATGGTCACACATGATCAGGAAGAGGCGATGTCGGTCGGCGACCGCCTCGTCCTCATGCAGGCTGGAGTGATCGAGCAGGTGGGCTCTGCCGGCGACCTTTACAACGCACCCGCCAACCGTTTCGTCGCCGACTTCATCGGGCGCACCAATTTTCTCAAAGGGGCCGCCATGGAAGCCGGTGCTTTCAGGACCGAGAATGGTCTGCTTATGCAGGCCGCTGTCTATCGGGCCGGGTCTGAGGAAATCCTCATAAGACCTGAAGCCATTCGCTTGACGCGAGAAGCGACGACACAGGAGCCCAATTGCTTCCGCGGCCGCCTTGAGCGCTGCGTCTTCCTGGGCGGCATGGTCGAAGCCGATATCGAACTTGAAAGCGGAACTCGACTGAAGGCAGTAACGTCGCCGCGGGAACTGGACTTTGAAGGCCTCTCGACTGCGGTCAACAGTCCGCTTTTCGTCAGCATCGCAAAGAAAGACATCATTCCGCTTTGACCAGGAACCGGCGTGTCGTCGGTCATATCGAGCAGCGGATTTCAATTAAAAAAAGGGGAACTCAAAAATGCCGAACATCACTCGCCGCGCCTTTGGAGCACTTTCCGCAAGCGCCCTCCTATCGTCAGCGCTACCTGGCCTGGCGCAGACTCGCGGCCGCGTCATCGTAGGAACGTGGGGAGGCGACTACCAGAGTTTGCAGCAGGCAAACATCGTCGATACCGTTTTGAAGGATAGTGGCCTGCAGGTCGTATTTGATCCGGCGGCAGAAACCGTTCGAAAATCCAAGATACTGGCCGAGCGCCGTCTGCCACGTGGTACCATGGACGTTGCCTGCCTGACGCGTCAGGGCACTTACGAGATGTACGCCAACGGTGCTCTCGAGGAGCTCGACGAGACAAAAATTCCCAATCTTGCAAAGGTTCATCCCTTCCTTCGGACCAAGTATTCCGTGCCTCACATGTATACTGGGCGCGTCATTCTTTACAATCCGAAGGAGGTTCATCCTGCACCAAGTTCTTACGCCGATCTCTGGGATCCGAAGTATGCCGGCCGCGTCGGTGTCATCGATATTCAGTATCAAAACACCATTGAATCAGCTGCAATGATTGCGGGTGGTGGACCTTCGAATGTCGAACCAGGCAAGGAAAAGCTGCTCGAGCTAAAGAAGCAGGGTGTTAAAATATACCCCACCAATGAAGCCATGGCGCAGGCCTTGAAGTCCGGCGAAGTTGTCATGTGCATCATGTGGAATGCGCGCGGCTTTATGTGGAAGAATGCTGGTATCGATGTCGATGTCGCTATTCCGAAGGAAGGGTTGGCACTTTACATTTCCGATGTCGGTGTCCCAAAGAACGCCCCGAACAAGGAAGCAGCTTTTGCCTACCTCAACGCAATGCTCGACGAGCGTCCGCAGGCCGCATTCGCTGAAAAAATGGGATATGCGCCGCCAAACTCGACGGTAACGCTGGACCCCGCTCTGGCAGCAGTCATCGACTACAAGCCTGATCAGCAGTTCGTACAGCCTGACCTCGAATACATGGCTAAAGTCGATGCAAGTCTGCAAAGCTGGTGGGAAAAGGACTTCAAGTCCTGATGACTACAAACTGATTTGCGCTACTCGCGCTTAAGAACGCGAGTAGCTGTCGCCAGTAACACTGATCCGGATGCCGGGTAATGCAGAAAAACAATCTTTCCGCAGCGGGAATGCTTATGCCCGCGACAACTATCGTTCTGGTCTTCATGGCACTGCCATTGTTGTACCTCTTGCGTTACAGCATGAACAGCTATGTGCCGGGTCAGTTCATGGTGAGCGATTTCACGCTTGCCAACTTTTCGGCCTTCTTCTCGGATAGTTATTATCTAAAGGGAATGCGGACAACGATCCTCATGTCGTTTGGTGTGACGGTCGTATGCCTGATCGTGGGCCTGCCGTTGGCGAACTGGATATCGCGCAAACACGGAAGCATGAAAACCTTCCTGCTTATGCTGATTATCCTGCCGCTGTTCATTTCGAACGCTGTCAGAGCAGCAGGCTGGATGGTTGCTTTCGGCAAGAGCGGTGTGTTGAACTACGGGCTGCTTTCGCTTGGGCTGATCTCAACGCCGCTTGAAATAATGTATACGCCCCTAGCGGTCTTTGTGGGTATCGTCGCGGTCAATCTTCCCTACGTGGTCTTGACGCTCCAGAGTGTGCTCGAGGGGTTGGACGAGAATGTGGAGTTTGCCGCTGCAAGCCTGGGTGCGACGCCACTGCAAAACTTCCTGCTCGTAAAGCTGCCCCAGATCATACCAGGTCTTCTGGCTGCATTCGTTCTGTCGTTCATTTTGACAATGAATGCCTATGCGACCCCGGTCCTGCTCGGAGGTCCGTCATTTCGCATGATGTCACCAATGATCGTCGGCGAAATTCTCAACAAGGCGAACTGGCCATTCGGCGCTGCCCTGTCCTTTATCCTCCTCTCCGTCACGATCTCGATTACCGTCGTGGCCGGATATTACGTCAAACGGAAATACTGACCTGCCTTTCGCTCGCGGTCGTTTTCATAGAGGTTGGTATGCTCGAAATTAGCGGAGTTAAACGACATTTTGGTGGGGTTCACGCCCTTTCAGGAGTCGATCTGAAAATTGCCGAAGGCGGCATTATCGGGATGATCGGCCCCAACGGCGCCGGCAAGACAACACTGTTCAACTGCATTTCGGGTGTTCTGCCGGTATCCAGTGGAGAAATCCGATTTAAGGGCGAGCGTATCGAGAGGATGCGTCCCGACCAGATTTCAAGCCGCGGGCTCGTGCGTACGTTTCAGATTGCACGCGGGTTTCCGCGTCTGACCGTGCTCGAAAGCTTGCTGCTTTACGGGACCAACCAGCCGGGCGAGAGCCTCTTGCAGGCGTTGACGCGCAGCAAGGCCAGCATTCGCCGCGAAGAGGAATTGCTCGGCAAGGCATTGGAAATTGCTGAGCGATTGAAGCTGTCGCATGTTCTTGACAACAAGGCTTCTGACCTCTCCGGCGGCCAGAAAAAGCTGCTCGAAATTGGCCGCGCCATGATGCGAAATCCTGGCATGCTTCTGCTTGATGAACCGATGGCCGGGGTCAATCCATCGCTTGTCAGGGAGATCGGCGAACGCCTCCTGGCCATCTCCAGAGAAGGTGTAACCATCGTGCTCATCGAACATCAGATGGACCTGATTTCCAGGCTTTGCGACCACGTGATCGTCATGGCTGACGGCAGGAAGATGATTGAGGGGACATTCGAGTTCGTGGCGGCCAACAAGGACGTCCAGAGCGCCTATATGGGAAGCCGCCGATGAGTGATTTGACAGTCGAAAATGTAATCGCTGGCTACTCCGCAGGGGATCAGATCCTCAAGGGCGTGAATTTTCATGTATCGCCAAGAGAGATCGTATGCATCGTCGGCCCCAACGGCGCAGGTAAGTCCACTCTTCTGAAAACGATCGCAGGCCTGCTTCGTCCCTCGCAGGGGCGCATCGTCTACGGCGATACACCCATCAGCGGTTTAAAACCCCACGACGTATCCCGCCAGGGCATCGCCTTCGTACCCCAGGAGCATAATGTTTTCGGCAACATGACCGTTTACGAGAACCTGGAAATGGGCGGCTACATCGCCGCGAAACATTTTCGAGCCCGTGCTGACGATGTCATGAGCCACTTTCCAATTCTTGCGAAAAAGAAAGGCCAACTGGCACGCACGCTTTCCGGCGGCCAGCGGCAACTGCTCGCGGTGGGGATGGCGTTGATGGTGGATCCGGGTCTCATCCTGCTTGACGAGCCCACTGCCGGCCTGTCTCCGGCGGCAGCCGACGAACTCTTCCGCGAAATTCGCAAACTGAGGGATTCCGGCAAGGCCATTGCTTTGGTGGAGCAAAATGCGCGTGAGGCCATGGAGATTTCCGACCGCACCTACATCCTTGTCGATGGAAGGAACAGCATCGAGGGGCCATCGGCAGACCTGCTTGCGAACGAGGACATCAACAGGATGTTCCTCGGGGGTTGATAGACACTACTGCCATTCAAACAAAAAGGGGAATGCCATGAACAGAAGAGAATTCCTTTCCGCATCCGCCATCGTTGCCGGCAGCCTATTTGCACCGGCAATCCTGCGAGCTGAAACCTCCATAAAACTTGGCGTGCTGACGCCGCTTACCGGTGCCGGCGCCCAGGATGGCCCCCGTATGCTGAAGGCGATGCAGGCGGTTGTCGACGAGGTCAACGGAGCCGGTGGTGTCCTGAACCGAACCATCGAACTGATCGTTGAAGATGATCAGACCAATCCCGAGGCCGCTGTCCGCGCGGCTCAAAAACTCGTCGGCGTGGATCGCGTTCCCGTTGTCATGGGAACCTGGGCATCTGCCGTGACCTCAGCCGTCGCACCGGTTTGCTGGGAGAGCAAGACGTGCCTGATGACCGTTTCAGGGGCCGATTCCATCACGCAGCTGCCGCATCAGGGCTACATTTTCCGAACGCAACCAAATACGGCGCTTCAGGCGACCAAGCACGCCGAATATCTTGTGTCCACGGGTGCGAAGAAAGTGTTCTACGTGGCGGTACAAACGCCTTTCGCCGCGACAATGAAAAACCAGATTGCCTCCGTTCTCGCATCAAACGGCGCCGAGCTTGTCGGCGGGCTGATTTACGAACCATCGAAGTCGAGCTATCGCTCGGAAATCGATAGCGCTATCGCCACCAAACCCGATTTCATCTATCTCAACAGTTACGGACCAGACCTGACCGTCCTCCTGAAAGACCTCTATCGTGCCGGCTATGAAGGGGGACGCATTACCCAGTCATATGCCTACACCACCAAGGTGGCCGAGGGTATTCCATCGGACGTAACCGACGGTCTCGTAACGGCTCAGCCCTCGAGCGACGTCGACAGCGAAGCTTACGCGCTCGCACAGAAACGCCTGAACAACCAATCCGCGGATTCGTATGAAGCGCAGGCGACCGACTGGATCTCGCTTGCCCTTCTCGCGATCCAAAAGGTCGGGAAAGCTGAAGGCACGGGCATTCGGGACGCCGTCCGGCTTATCTCTCAGGGCAACGGCGCGAAAACATACTCGGCAGTCGAGGGTCTGAAGCTTCTCCGGGACGGAAAGGACGTCAATTACGACGGTGCGAGTGGTGCGTGTGACTTCAACGACAAAGGCGACATCGTCGATTGCCGGTTCCGCTATAGCGAAGCCAAAAACGGCAAGATCCAACTGATCAAAATCGTCTGATCGAGGACCAGGAATGAACGTTCTCCAGTTGATCGCAAACGGAATCATGGCGGGAAGTGTTCTCGCCATACCGGCCATCGGATTGACGGCCATGTATTCCGTACTCCGGTTTCCCAACTTTGCAATTGCGTCCCACGCAACAGTGGGCGCTTTTGCCGGCTGGGTCGCGAATGTTGAATTCGGCCTGTCAGTGGTGCCTGCACTGGTTGTCGCTTTACTCGTCAGCGGGCTTGTTGGCCTGTTCACGGATGAATATATCCTGAAGCCGTTTCGCGCTGCCGGTGTGATCACCACGGCCATTGGCTCTCTCGCCTTGACAATCGGGCTGGAGAATGTCGTCCGCCTCTTTTATGGCAGCGATCTTCGCGGATACGATCTTCCCCTAGCCCGCGACATCACCGTTCTCGGCATCCATCTGGGGCCGCAACAGCTCAAGAACCTGATGGTGTCCCTGGTCGCAATGGCAATTGTCTTTGGTTTCCTGTCCTTTACCCGCATGGGGAAGGCGATGAGGGCCGTTGCCGACAATCCCAGGCTTGCCGACATCAAGGGGATCGATTCACGCGTGGTGGCGCGCACTGCTTCATTCATGGGAATGGGGCTTGCAGGCCTGGGTGGTATGCTTCTTGGCCTCGATGCTTCCATCGATCCGATGACGGGCTCCCGTGCTATGCTGCCGATTTTTGCGGCGGCCGTCGTCGGAGGGCTGGGAAGCATTCCAGGGGCTGTGGCGGGTGCCTTGTTCGTAGGCATCGCAGAGGAACTCTCATTGCTGGTTCTGCCGGCCAGCTACAAGTCGGCAATCGCCTTCGTCGCGATTATCCTGATCCTGACGCTACGCCCGCAAGGGCTTCTCGGTCGCGAGGCTCGCTAGTCATGGAAGTTTACATTATCAGCATTTCGGTCGTGGCGGGCATCTATGCCGTTATGGCCCTCGGCCTCAACGTGATGTGGGGCATGGCGGGCCTCGTCAATCTTGGCCTTGTCGGTTCAGCCGCGGTTGGCGCCTATACCAGCGCCATCCTGACCAAGACGCTTGGCCTGCCGATTTGGGGAGGTATGATATTCGCCACAATCGCTGCGGCAATAGTCGGCGCAGGGCTCGCCATGCTAACCCGACGCCTGAAGGATCACTATCTTGCCATCGTGACTCTCGGTTTCGCGGAAACGATCCGCATCGTCGCGTCCAACGAAATATGGTTGACCAACGGCACAGATGGGATTTCGGGCATTCCTGGTCCTTTTCGGGCGGATCTCAGCCTGCTGCAATTCAATCTGGTCTATCTTGGCATAGTGGTCCTGATTTTGGCGGTGCTTTATTTCTGCTGCCAGCGGATTCTCTATTCGCCGTTCGGGCGGGTGCTTCGTGCTGTGCGTGACGATGATGTCGTCGTCAGCGTGGCCGGCAAAAATATGCAGGTCTTCAAGGTGCAGGCATTTGCACTGGGCAGCGGTATCATCGGTCTCGCGGGGGGACTTTATGCTCACTACACATCTTTCATCTCGCCCGATCTGTTTGTTCCACTGCTCACGCTGTACATCAAACTTTCCCTTCTTGTCGGCGGTGTCGGCAACAATCGGGGTGCGGTGCTGGGAGCTGCCATCATCATTGTCATCCTTGAAGGCTCGCGCTTCTTGATCCCCTTCATTCCCTATATCACGCCGCCCCAGGGCGCCGCGATGCGGGAACTCTTTCTCAGCGCGACACTTCTGATTGTCCTCCGGTTCAGGGTAGCCGGCCTCATTCCAGAAGCGCGAGATCATCCAGTCGTATCGCGTCTCCGTGCCAAGCTGCCCAACCTTGCGAAACCTACACCCTGAAAGGAATAGATCGTCATGAAAACCAAGACCCCAGTCCTGGACGATGTTTCACGCCTGGTCGCGGCGACCACAGCCCGGAACGATATCATCGAAAGCGCAGAGGTTCTCGATGACATTATCCAGGACCGTTTTGGCCACAAACTTTTCACCGTTCTGAGGATCGTCGAGGGCGGAGACGCCGTGGAGCGCCTCTATTCCAGTGACAGCGTTACCTATCCCCCGGGAGGACGGAAAGAGAGGGAAGATACCGTCTGGGGTCGTGTCGTGTACGGTGAAGGTCGCGTACTGATTTCGAAGAATGCGGATGATATTCGGGCAAATTTCCCGGACCATCAGATTATTTTCGGACTGGGCATCGGTAGCATGATCAACATCCCTGTCGTTTGGCAGGGAAAGGTAATCGGATCGGCCAATCTCTCGCATCGGGAGGAGGGGTACTACGACGAGCAAGACGGAGATTATCTGAAGACGCTGGTTGGAATTTTGGCTCCTGCCGTTGCCGAGACTTACGTCTGACGGCGCTCCTCGCCTTAGAATATTACCGGTCCAAGCTCTCCCGCAGTGCATGCCAACTGGTACCTGGAACTGGTGACTTTCCTATCAACTATCTTCTTAGACAGCCGTTCGAGGGCGTAAGCCCCCCAACGCCATTCCTTTATATGCCTCCGGAGAGACTAGACCGAAATGGCCACACTATTCAAAAACGCTCGCATATTTGATGGTTTCCAAAGAACTTTGATCGATGGCCTCTCCGTTCTGGAGGTAGATGGGACTATTCGCGAAGTCTCTTCGTCGCCAAGCCTGCCGGAGGGAACGATAACCGTTGATTGTCAGGGAAAGACACTCACGCCCGGTCTCATCGACGCTCACGTTCATGTCATTGCCAACAGCGTTGATCTAAGCGCTGCCAAGTTCTTCCCATAGTTCGTCTTCACTCAGGCGCGCTACATCATGGAAGGAATGCTGCAACGCGGTTTCACGACGGTCCGAGATGGTGGTGGTGCTGACGCTGGTCTCGTACAGGCTGTCGAACAGGAACTGATCGCCGGTCCGAGGCTGGTCATTTCAGGTTTGGCACTCAGCCAGACTGGTGGTCACGGCGATATGCGATCTGTCTTGCTCGCTCCGGGCGAAACGACCGCAAACAAGGTCGGCAGTTCGATCGCTCGCATTGCCGACGGCATATCGCAAGTGCGCGAAGCGGCTCGCGATGAGCTTAGAAAAGGAGCGCATTTCATCAAAATAATGGCTTCAGGTGGCGCAGCCTCAGTCACCGACCCCATCGAAAACCTGCAATACTCCGGCGAGGAACTTGAGGCAATCGTAGAGGAAGCGCGCGCCTGGAATACATATGTGATGGCGCATGCCTACACGCCTCGGGCTATTGCTGCTGTCGTCAAGGCTGGTGGTCGAACAATCGAGCATGGCAACCTGATTGATGAGCTGACAGCCAATCTGATGCGAGAGGCGGGTGCTTACCTGGTTCCGACGCTCGTCGCATCCGATATTCTGACCCAGTTTGCCGACAAATACGGATTTTCGAGCAACAGCATGCGAAAAATCGCTCAGGTGAGAGATAAGGGGCTCAAGGGCCTCTCAATCGCCCGCAAATCTGGCGTGAAAATCGGCTTCGGCACAGATCTTCTTGGGATCGAACTGCACGACTATCAAGGGGAGGAATTCGCTCTCCGCGCAAAGGTCGAGGACCCAGTCGACACTTTGATATCGGCAACCAGCGTTAATGCCGAGATGATGATGATGGAGGGCCGGATCGGCGTGATCAGAAAGAATGCTGTCGCTGATATTCTTGTCGTGGAAGGCGATCCAAACGTGGATGCTACGGTTTTTACTCATCGAGGCGAAAACATCGACCTGATCATGAAAGGGGGCAAGATCTTAAAGAACAGGCTGTGACCGTGCGCAGTTCGATATCCGGGCTTGTCACCACGGCAGCATCAAGGGTGTTGTCACGTTAACCAGCTTGCGTTGCCTACCTTTTGGGTTGGGCGTAAATTTCGGCGAGGCAGACACCGTTTATCAGTTTCAAGCGTTACCGTTTTGCGCCGCAGATCGTTTGTCACGCGGTCTGGCTTTGCCTGCGGTTCAACCTGAGCCTTCGTAAAGTTGAGGAAATGCTGATCGAGCGTGGGATAGATATTTCATATGAGACGATCCGCCGTTCGATGCACGGAGGATTGCTGCCTGCATCGCTTGAAAAATTTCGAGCCGCTTGCCTTTCTCGGCTTGGGCAACTTAACGTGACAACATCATGTAATTCTTTGGCGATGAAGATGTCTGTACCGGCGGAGCGGAGTGCACAGCCGGGCAATGTCCACTTTTAGGCTGTATGTTTAAAACAGCGGTGGTCGCACCCCACATTTAATGGGCAGCCGAAAGAAAGCAATTGCTGCTGATAAACTGGTCAGCCGTCTCTCAATCCCGAAGAGAACGCATGTCGCGAAGGTTATTCTAAGTTGGCCGATCAATATGCTACCTTCGCTCTTTTGGTAGCACGTCCTTCTTGCACCACCAGGATCAGTCAGAAGCCTGTGGAGCTAGACCAAACGAGACCATCGCCGCTTCACACGCACGCGTAAACCGCATCGACGGACCTTCTTTGCCGGCGGCAAGTTTGCTGACGCGTGCTCCCTCCAAAAGCATGGATAGCGTATCAGCCAAAAGTTCAGGATCGCTTACACCTGTCGAACGACAAAGATCGGCAAGCCGGGAATGCTGTTCCATCTTCAACGTTTCTATTATCGCATGTGCAGGGTGCCCTTGCTCTTTCAACTCTACCGCAGCATTGGCCAAATCGCATCCATAGGGCTCGCTGGAAAGACATTGTGCGCGCGCTTTAACCCATGCCGTGAGCTGAGCCCTCGGGTCGCCCGGGTTTTCTTTTTCGAGATCTTCCCAGGCTTTATCGAGCGTTCGAGAACTGTGCTTGAGCGCTTCACACACAAGATCGTCCTTGGAACCAAAATGTCGGTATAACGTCATCTTGTTGGTTGAGGCGGCTTCGGCAATGGCATCAACACCGATGCCACGTATCCCGTGTTCACGAAACAGTTGGCAGGCCGTTGACACAATCCGGTCACGAGGTGCGATTTTCTGCTCAGAAGCACGATCAGATGTCTCGGATTTCATGAGTTTAATTTTTACCCTCAAGCGGTGTTGACATGCGTGTTACCGATCGGTAACTATCAAAAAAGTTACTTACCGGTAACACCTTGGCGCGAGCCCGTCAAGCAATCGCCCGCTTTCACAGCGGATGAATTATCGAAAGGAGACTGAGATGAGACAGACGATAGACGAGATGACGCTCGCCGAGATTTTCGCAGATCCGCTGATCCGTTCAGTCATGCGCGCCGACGACGTTGGTCTGGACGATTTCAAAGAGTTGATGCATTCGGCGGCGACGTCCTTGACGACACGCGATGGCGCAGCATTTGCTGGACAGTTTGAAACGAGCGGGCCTGCAGCTTCATCGAAGCGTACACTCGTAACCGCCGTACAGCCCTTGTTCGCAGGTTTCTTTAAGCCTTGCGCTGCCAATATGTGAATGTGGCCTGCATCACCATCCCGCAAGTCGGGCTTATCCGTGGTGGGATGGCTAATCGCACGCTGATCTTTCAGATATTGGTATCTCCCTGCGCCCGTTTGGGCATGAAGAAATTGTAAAGTATTTAACTATAACTATTCGCAAGAAAACTAATGAAGCACGGCTTTGGAACAATCGGTTCTCTTGCGTGTTTTTTTCGAAATGCGGCCCGGCGTTTCCGCCTGTTGGCGGGGCTGTCGTGCCGCCCGCGGAATGGTGACCTGTCCGTACTTGAAGGGGCAGGCCGTCGTTCTTCGGCGCATGCATGATGCAGTTGCGGTCAGAGCCGATGATACGGCTACCGAAGCCTTGATGATCGAGGTACGCGACGTGCAATGTCAGTCTTGCCGAACACCTCCGGCACGGGGAAGGAGCGGTATTCATGCCTTGAGGTTTCCCCGTGTCCTTTCTTCAAAATGCCAGTATCCGCACCAAGATCCTGTCGCTCATTCTCCCGCTCTGCATTGTCGGCCTTGGTGCTACTGCCTTCATGGGCAGCCGCTACAAGGAAGCGGACAACGCCTATTCAGATTTCATCGCCACTGACAACGCCGCACTGGTGGAGCTTGCACGCGCCAATCGTAACCTTCAGGCTATGGCTTATGGTGCCTATCAAGTGATGGCTTATGACGCCAGTACTGCGGGCTTCAAGACCTTCAAGCAGGAATATGAAACGGACAAGGCCGCATTGATCTCGCGCCTGAACCAGGTAAAGGCTATTTTCCCCGAGGAAACGGTGGCCTTGGATGGGCTTTTGAAACAGGCTCAAGGTATTGTCGCGATCACCGACAAGGCTGTTGAACTCGGCACTGCCACTCGCAATGAGGAGTCTTTTGCCGAGCTTCTAAAGGCTGACGCCGTGATCCGCTCCACCGGAAATGAAATGGCCCTCCTCCTCGACAAGCTCTCGAAAGGCGTAGTCAAGGGAAGCGACGATCTGACGGATCAGACCAATTCGACCATCCTGACGTCGTTGATGGTTGTTGGTATTGTTTTCGCGATGGGCATCATCGTTGCGATTTTCGTTGCATCGCGAGGCATCACCACACCGATCGCCCGTCTGCGCGAGCGGATGGCATCGCTTGCGGGCGGTGAGACCACGGCAGAAATCGACGGCACTGGCCGCAAGGACGAGGTTGGCCAGATGGCGGCGGCCGTTCAGGTGTTCCGTGAAAATGCGATCGAGCGCATTCGTCTCGAGCAGGAAACCGAAGCCAATCGCAGCCTTTCGGAAAAGGAACGCATCGAGCGCGAGCAGCAGAAGGCCAAGGAAGCTGCCGACGTCAAATTTGCCGTCGACAATCTTGCGACCGGTCTTTCGAAGCTTTCGGATGGCGATGTGTCCTACCGCATCGGCCAGCCGTTCACGGCGACACTCGACGGCGTTCGCAACGACTTCAACATGTCCGCCGAAAAGCTGCAATCGGCATTGACCCGGGTTGCGCAGAATGCCGGTGGCATCGGCGCGGGCGCAAACGAGATCAAATCGGCCGCCGACGATCTGGCCAAGCGTACCGAACAGCAGGCCGCAGCCGTGGAAGAAACCGCTGCCGCTCTGGAAGAGATCACCACGACAGTGAAGGATTCCACCAAGCGAGCGCAGGAAGCCGGCCTGATCGTCAGCCGTGCCAAGGCGGGTGCCGAACAATCCGGCGAGGTGGTACGCCGCGCCGTGGTCGCCATGGAGCAGATCTCCAAATCCGCCAACGAGATCAGCAACATCATCGGCGTGATCGACGAAATCGCCTTCCAGACCAACCTTCTTGCGCTCAATGCCGGCGTGGAAGCCGCGCGTGCGGGTGAGGCGGGCAAGGGCTTTGCCGTCGTCGCACAGGAGGTGCGCGAGCTTGCGCAACGCTCCGCCAATGCGGCCAAGGAAATCAAGGCGCTGATCACCACCTCGAACGATCAGGTGCAGCAGGGCGTTCAGCTGGTGGGCGACACCGGCAAGGCGCTGGCGACGATCGTATCGGAAGTGCAGGAAATCAACCGGCACGTCGTCTCCATCGTGGAATCCGCGCAGGAGCAATCCTCCGGCCTCCAGCAGATCAATACCGCGGTCAACCAGATGGACCAGGACACGCAGAAAAATGCTGCCATGGTGGAAGAGACCAACGCCGCCAGCCACAATCTGGCCAAGGAGGTAGCTTCGCTCAACCAGCTTCTCGCGCAGTTCAAGCTCGCCGATACCGCCTATCAGCAGAAGAGCCAGCCCGCTCCGGTTCGCAATGCCGGCGGCAACGACAGATACGTGGCATCCCCCGTACGCGCGCTTGGCCGCAAGATTGCATCCGCATTCTCTGGCAACGCTGCTGTCGATACGTCAAAGGACGACTGGCAGGAGTTTTGATCGGCGATCGGTCAACGACATGAGCTTCGGCGGGAGATATCCCCGCCGCCAATCAAGGACTATGCCACGCAATCGGAAATCGTTTGCGTGGCATAGTTTATGCCAGAGGGGGTGACGAACATGTCTGGCTATCTTCGCAATACATTGTCCTTCACGCAGCGCGTCGCGACTATGGCTGTGGGGATCTTTTTGGGCACTGGCTCATGCTCGACGATGTTTGGAATTCAATTGGTGTGATTTCCGAAGTGGAATCAGCGCCATGCGAGCCCAGTTTTGACTTCCGACCTGATCCCGGCCGGTTTGAACGTTGAATCGGTGCATGATGCCACCAACGCGATCGTTGTCACTGCGTCCGCCGGGTCAACGGACTCCATATGTCCCCACTGCAGGACCGTTTCCCGTCGAGTTCATAACCGTTCCCCTCGGGTGATCGGTGATCTGCCGTGTACGGGCCGACGGATCGAATTGCATCTGACCGTCAAGCGCTTTGTCTATAGTGCTACCAACTGCCATCGAAAGATCTTTGCCCAGCTCTTCGGTGAGGGTGTGACCTCATGCTCCCTAACCAACTTCACTGCCTCAAGCTTGTACTCGCGGCTGAACTTCCTTCGTTGGATTTATGCACTCCAGTTTCATTAGAAGCACCTCAACTTGGTATCCACGTCACCGGCAGCAGGCCAACACTCACTTTACCAAGTTTATGATCACGGGTATCCGTTGAGTCGGGCAATAGCCCCACCAGCAGTGATGCAAGGGCAATTCCGGAGACAGTGCCGTGGACGTTAATCTCAAAGAAGCTGAGTGGCTGAATAAACCTGTAGTGTGGGAAGCCACCGAGACGGGTCTCTCTTTAACCACCGAAGCAAACACTGACTTCTGGCGTGAAACGCATTACGGCTTCACGCGCGACAGTGGCCATTTCCTAGGTGTAACGGTCGTGGATGGTTTCACAGCGAGTGTCCGCGTCCAAGGCGAATTCCGGTCTCTCTACGATCAGGCCGGTCTTATGGTGCGCATTGATGAAAATCGATGGGTGAAGTCAGGCGTTGAGTTTACAGATGGCGAACGGTTTCTCAGCACAGTCATCACCGATGGAAAATCCGACTGGTCAGTGTCCCAGCCCTTCAAGGAGCTTGAAGATTTCTATATCCGGATCACGTTGAAGGAAGGCACGATGCGTATTCAGGCATCCTCCAATGGGAGCATATGGCCGTTGCTGCGGCTCGCTCCGTTTCCTAAAGTTTCCCATTATTTCGTTGGGTTGACTGCATGTACGCCTGAGCGTGGCGGACTGGATGTCCGGTTTTCAGAGTTTTCAGTCGGTGCGGCGATCACTACCGATCTCCACGACCTGTCCAGCTAGCAGCTATACAAGAGAGTTCTTCGTAAATGCCGCCTCGATCTATCGTCCTTGTAACAGGTGCCAGTAAAGGGATACGAGCAGCCACGGCCTCTCGGCGCCAGTGCCGCCTGATCAGACACTACATAAATCAGTCTTGGTCAACCGGTTCGCCCGATTTCGACACGACGGTGGACCCGTACGGTTCTCGCGACGAAATAATCAACGCATCGTTCTGAAGCGGGCGGACAAGATGTTTTGCCTCGTCCCACGGCGCCCGCATCCAGATGTCCGTGTCCTCCTTCGTCAGCAATAGAACCGGCATGGCTTTCTCATGGATCGGTTTCACGAGATCGTTGGGGTCTGTGGTCAGAAAACCATAGAGGTCGTCGATCGTGAGTCCGTCCCGAACCTTCCGGACGCTCTTCCATTGCGGCACATGGATGCCGGCAAAAAACATCAGCGATTTCTCGTCATCGCGGGCAAACCAGGCATTGGGCACATTGCCGCCTTCCTCTCTGCTCGCCGGATCCGGTTCGGCGAAGCTGGTGACTGGGACAAGGCATCTGTGTTCGACGTCGAACCATCGCGTCCAGTGCGGGAAATTGAGCTTACGCACGTTTGTCGTGCCGCGGTCGGCCTCCATGCGGATCAGCTCCTCGAGATCAAATGGCTTGCCCTTGGCCGCGAGCTTCTCGGCCTTGGCTTTGGCCGCTTTCTCCAAGGCGAAGCGAGGGGAAGGTAATCCCCATCGCGCATGCACAAGCTGCTTCTTGCCTTCCGCCGTGTTGCGGACGATCGGCCCCATTTGGTCGGGGTTCATCTGATAGGCTGGCATCAGGTTGATCAGGCTTTCGGCGTCCTGAGCCCATTTGGAGACCCAGTCCTTGTCTTCCACCCGATAAAGGTTGCACATGCTGGAAAGCCCTCCGCTTGAAGCAGATGCCGTGTGTTCACGGCATCGCGCCTACTTCGCTACTGGAGCCTGTAAACGTCGGCATTGTCTTGTCGTTCCCGCAATCCCTTGTAGGAAGCATGGCGTAGCTTGCCGTCCGCCGTCCAGGCCCGAAACTCGATCTCGGCAATCAAAGTCGGCTCGACCCAAACGATGTCTGCCTTTTCGGCATAGGGAACAGGCGGCTGTTTCCGATTCCAGCGCAGCCTGTCGATCATCTTGCGCAGCCTGTTCATCTCGGCTTGCCTGAAGCCCGTCCCGACGTTCCCGACATGAACGAGCTCGTCACCGCGATAGGCAGCAAGCACCAAAGAGCCGAAGCCGTCGGGAGATGCCGTCGATGGCTCGTAGCCAACAACCATAAAGGCTTCGCTCTTAACGCACTTGATCTTGACCCAGTCGCCGGTCCGGCCGGAGCGATAGGGTTGATCCAATTGCTTGCCGACAATGCCCTCGAGACCAAGGCTGCCAACGTGTTCCAGCAGGATCGCGGGATTGGCGTCAATGGTTTCCGAAAGGCGGATCGCGCCGTCGTGCCCCTTCAGCGTATCCTCGAGAAGATGCCGGCGCGAACGGTACTCCGCGTTGCGCAGGTCATGGCCGTCGAGATAAATAAGATCGAACGCGTAGAGGATGGCGTCCGAAGCTCGGTTGCCAGCCGTCTTTCCAGACGCACCCAACGATTTCTGCAGCAGCCCGAAATCCGGCCGCCCTTCATCGTCAAGCACAACCGCCTCGCCATCAATGATCATCGTTGCCGGACCAAGCGCCCGGGCAGCCTGCTCGATCGCCGGAAACCGGTGCGTCCAGTCATGGCCGCTACGCGTGAGGATGCGGACCCCAGTCGGCTCGATATGGACAGCCAGTCGATAGCCATCCCATTTCAGCTCCCAGCTCCATTGGTCGCCTTGTGGAGGATGCGCCTTCAATTGGGCGAGCGCCGGCTCGACGCGATCGGGCATCGGATCAAACAGCAGCTGGGGCTGTGCGGGATTGCGCTTCCGACGCGGCTTTGACCGCAGCGGGGCTTCGCTATCACGAAGGAGCGGCTTTGATCTCGGTGGCTTCGTCATGCAAACGAGTTCAGCACGAAAACCTTAAGAAGATTGTGACGCCGTTCATCTATCCCCGCTATCCACCATTCTAGACCCGGCGGTCGCAAGGGCCGCAAAAATTTCTGTTTCCCCTTACCTCCTTGAATCCTTTTCGAATCTTCGACTTTGCTAATACTGGGATAATATTCCTCAACCATGTGGCGCTTGACTCTTTTGCATTACGAGAACAAACAATGAACATATAGCCCGTACGACATAATGTCGATCCTTTGAACACGACCTTGAAGGGAGCCGTGAACGATGACTGCTGCCCGTCAGAGGGTGATTTGTGACTTGCGCGACCGCATCGCGTCGATGGAAGGGGTATCCGCGAAGCGGGCCGGAACACTTTCTTTTGGCGTTCCCGAGATCGATGCGGCCTTGCCCGGCGGTGGTCTCGCCTATGGCGCGTTGCACGAGTTTGCAGGCGGTGGTTCGGGTACTGTCGATGGTGCAGCGGCCGCCCTTTGTGTTGCCGGCATTGCCGCAAGAACAAAAGGCCCCGTCATCTGGTGTCTGACGCGGCCGGATCTTTTTTTTCCGGCTCTTGCCCATGTGGGCCTGCATCCCGACCGCGTCATCTTTGTTGAATCCGACAAGGAAGAGGATGTGCTGGCCAATATGGAGGAGGGCCTTTCCTTCGGCGGACTTGGTGCCGTCGTCGGTGAACTTGTTCGCCTGCCTATGGTCAGTTCCCGCCGGTTGCAGCTTGCAGCCGAGCGAACCGGGACCATGGCGCTCGCGGTCCGCCGATGGCGGCGACAGACGGAGGCCAATGACTTTGGGCAGCCGACGGCCTCGACCACGCGATGGCGTGTCAGCGTGATGCCGTCAGAGGAGTTGCCGGTACCGGGGGTGGGCAGGCCTCAATGGTTTCTGGAATTGATGCGCGTGAAAGCGGGTGAGTGTGCTGAGTTTCTCGTGAGGGCGTGCGATGACAAGGGTCGTCTCGATCTATCTTCCGGATCTGCCGACGGATCGCATTCGTCGGGCCGATCCGTCTATTCCGCCTGAACAGCCAATCGCCGTGATCGCGAGAAGCGGTTCGAAGCGATGGGTGTCTGCCGCCGATGCGGCTGCCAGAAAGGCGGGCGTGCATGCCGGCATGGCGGCGGCAAAGGCGCAGTCGGTGTTTCGCGGCCTGATGCTGGTTGACGCAGATCCGCAAGCCGATCGAGCCGCGCTCGAGCGCATCACGCTCTGGGCGCTGACGATCTATTCGCCGATCGTCGCCGTCGACGGGATTGATGGTATCGTCATGGATACGGAAGGCGCCGATCATCTGCAGGGTGGTGAACTGCCGATGGTGACGAAGATCGCCAACCAGTTTCTTGCCCGAAAACTGACGGCGCGCGTGGCGGTTGCCGACAGCTGGGGTGCTGCCCATGCTTGCGCCCGCGCAATCAATCGCGAAACGATTGTCGTTCCTCCTGGCGAGACGGCCCGTGCCGTCGAAAAACTGCCGATTTCGCTTCTGCGCCTGCCGTCAAAGATCGTCTCTGATCTGCGCATTCTCGGTTTCCAGACAATCGGCGAGCTTGCCAATACCCCGCGGGCCCCGCTGACATTGCGCTTCGGTCCGGAGGTCGGCCGCCGTCTCGACCAGATGCTCTGTCGTGTCGCCGAGCCGATCGAACCGATCCGGACGGCAGAGCTGGTTGAAGTCTCCAAGGCCTTCGCCGAACCGATCGGGGCTGCGGAAACAATCAATAAATATGTTGGCCGTCTGGTCGTCCAACTCGTTGACGAACTCCAGCAGCGCGGGCTTGGCGTTCGCCGTGCCGACCTGATCGTCGAGAAGGTCGATGGCACGAGACAGGCCATCCGCGCCGGAACCGCGAGGCCCGCCCGAGATGTCGCCTGGCTGACAAAACTGTTTCGGGACCGGACGGAAAAGATCGAGCCGGGCTTCGGGATCGAAAAGCTGATCCTGGTCGCCGTGATAGCCGAGCCTCTCGAGGAGGCTCAGAAAGCCTCTGCTCTGGTCGAGGATGACGTCACCGATGTAACGCCGCTGATCGACCTCTATGGAAACCGGGGGCAGAGGGTCTATCGCGTCGCACCGGTCGCCTCCGATGTGCCGGAACGCTCTGTCCAGCGCATCAGCCCCGTCGCCGAACCGATCGCCGTTGCCTGGGTCAGCCATTGGCGCCGCCCCGTCCGTCTCTTGCCGAGACCTGAGTTGATCGAGGCGATCGCGCTGATGCCGGACCGGCCGCCAGTCTCCATCGTCTGGCGTGGCAAACGCCGTAAGATCAAGCGTGCCGACGGGCCGGAACGCATTTTCGGGGAATGGTGGCAGCGAGATGCCGAAATGGACGCCGTGCGCGACTATTTCGTCATAGAGGATGAGGCAGGCGAGCGCTTGTGGGTGTTCCGCTCCGGCGACGGTGTTGATCCGCAGACCGGATCGTATCGCTGGTTCTGCCACGGGATATTCGCATGAGCTACGCCGAACTTCAGGTCACGACACATTTTTCTTTTCTTCGTGGTGCCTCGTCGGCGCAGGAGTTGTTTGATGCTGCAAAACTCCTTGGGATCAGTGCGATCGGCGTCGTCGATCGTAATTCGCTGGCCGGGATTGTTCGCGCCCTTGAAGCATCCCGCGCGACAGGTCTCCGCCTCGTCGTTGGCTGCCGTCTCGATCTCGCCGACGGCATGTCGTTGCTCGTCTACCCGATAGACAGAGCTGCCTACTCACGCCTGACCCGGCTGATTACGCTCGGCAAGTCACGTGGTGGCAAGGACAACTGCATTCTGCACTGGGATGACATTGTTTCCTACTCGGAAGGCATGATCGGTATTCTGGTGCCGGATCTGCCGGACGCCACCTGTGCAGCACAGCTTCGCAAGATGGCTGGAGCGTTTGGTGACCGCGCTTACGTGTCGCTGTGTCTGCGCCGACGCCCCAATGACCAGATGCGGCTCCATGAGATTTCCAACATGGCGGCACGGGTCAGGGTCAAAACCGTGGTCACCAATGACGTGCTGTTTCATGAGCCGGGCCGGCGGCAGTTGCAGGACATCGTCACTTGCATCAGGCACAACACCACGATCGACGATGTCGGCTTCGAGCGCGAGCGTCATGCCGACCGGTATCTGAAGCCTCCGGAAGAAATGGCTCGCCTGTTTCCGCGCTACCGGCAAGCCCTGGCGCGAACCATGGAGATCGTGCGGCGCTGCACGTTCTCACTCGAGGAGCTTACCTACCAATATCCCGAAGAGGCGATCGTGCCGGGCAAGGATGCTCAGGGATCGCTCGAGCATTATGTCTGGCAATGCGTGCCGGATCGTTATCCGGAAGGCTTGCCGCCCGACGTGTTGAAAACCGTACGGCATGAGCTCGATCTCATCCGCGCCATGAAATATGCGCCGTATTTTCTGACGGTGTTTTCGATCGTGCGCTTTGCGAGAAGGCAGGGCATTCTCTGCCAGGGCAGGGGATCGGCGGCCAACAGCGCCGTCTGCTATATTCTCGGCATTACCTCTATCGATCCATCGACCAACGATCTCCTGTTCGAGCGTTTCGTCAGCCAGGAGCGCGACGAGCCACCTGATATCGATGTCGACTTCGAGCATGAACGGCGCGAGGAGGTCATCCAATGGATCTACAAGACCTACCGACATGACAAGGCTGCCCTCTGCGCCACCGTTACGCGGTATCGTGCCAAGGGAGCGATCCGCGATGTCGGCAAGGCGCTCGGCCTGCCGGAGGACGTGATCAAGGCCTTGTCGTCGGGCATGTGGTCCTGGTCGGAGGAAGTGCCCGACAGAAACATCCGCGAGCTCAATCTCAACCCTGACGACCGGCGCTTAGCGCTCACCCTGAAACTGGCGCAGCAGCTGATGGGAGCCCCGCGCCATCTTGGCCAGCATCCAGGAGGATTTGTCCTCACCCATGACCGGCTGGACGATCTCGTACCGATCGAGCCGGCAACGATGAAGGACCGCCAGATCATCGAGTGGGACAAGGACGATGTCGAGGCGCTGAAGTTCATGAAGGTGGATGTGCTCGCACTCGGCATGCTCACCTGCATGGCAAAGGCGTTTCATCTCATCCGTGAGGATAAGGGCGAGGATCTCGATCTGTCTACGATCCAGCAGGAGGACGCAGCCACCTACGCAATGATCCGAAAAGCCGATACGCTTGGGACATTCCAGATCGAAAGCCGCGCGCAGATGGCGATGCTGCCGCGCCTGAAACCCCGCACCTTCTACGATCTGGTCGTGCAGGTGGCGATCGTCCGGCCCGGTCCAATCCAGGGCGACATGGTGCATCCCTATCTTCGCCGCCGCGAAGGCAAGGAGCCGGTCGAATATCCCACGCCCGAACTGGAAGCCGTGCTCGGCAAGACTCTGGGCGTGCCGCTGTTTCAGGAGAGCGCCATGCGCGTCGCCATGGTCTGCGCCGGTTTTACCGGTGGCGAGGCCGACCAGCTGCGCAAGTCGATGGCGACCTTCAAGTTCACCGGCGGGGTCTCACGCTTCAAGGAAAAACTCGTCTCCGGCATGGTCAAGAACGGCTACTCAGCCGAGTTCGCCGAAAAGACCTTTTCCCAGCTCGAAGGTTTTGGCTCCTACGGCTTTCCCGAAAGTCACGCAGCCTCTTTCGCGCTGATCGCCTATGCCTCGAACTACATCAAATGCCATTATCCGGATGTCTTTTGTGCAGCCCTCCTCAACAGTCAGCCGATGGGTTTTTATGCTCCGGCCCAGATCGTCGGTGATGCGATCAAGCATGGCGTCGAGGTGCGACCTGTGTGCGTCAACCGCTCGCGCTGGGACTGCACTCTGGAAAAGATCGGCAGCTCCGATCGGCATGCTGTCCGGCTTGGATTTCGGCAGGTGAAGGGACTGGCTGTCGCTGACGCAGCGCGGATCGTGACGGCACGCATGAACAGTCCTTTCTTATCCGTCGATGACATGTGGCGCCGGTCCAGCGTGCCGACGGAGGCGCTTGTCCAGCTGGCAGAGGCCGATGCCTTTCTGCCATCGCTCAAACTCGAACGGCGCGATGCGCTCTGGGCCATCAAGGCGCTGCGCGATGAACCCTTGCCGCTGTTTGCCGCTGCGACCGAGCGCGAGATGGCGGCAATTGCTGAGCAGCAGGAGCCGGAGGTCGCCCTTCGGCAGATGACGGACGGGCACAACGTCATCGAGGATTACAGCCATACGGGCTTGACGCTACGGCAGCATCCGGTTGCGTTCCTGCGCAGGGACCTGTCGGCACGCAACATCATCCCCTGTGCGGAGGCGATGAATGCTCGGGATGGGCGATGGGTTTATACTGCAGGTCTGGTGTTGGTGCGCCAGAAGCCCGGGTCTGCCAAGGGTGTCATGTTCATCACCATCGAGGACGAAACAGGCCCTGCCAACATCGTCGTCTGGCCGTCACTGTTCGAGAAGCGCAGGAGCGTGGTGCTCGGATCCTCGATGATGGCAATCAATGGGCGGATTCAGCGGGAAGGGGAGGTCGTGCACCTCGTCGCGCAGCAACTATTCGATCTGTCAGGCGATCTCGTTGGCCTGGCCGATCGGGATGTCGAATTCAGGCTGCCAACGGGGCGAGGCGATGAGTTTGCCCATGGGGGCGGTGGGCCGGACTCTCGCGATCGGCCGAGGCCGGTCGTCCCGCGGGATATGTTCACGCCTGATCTTCATATCGATACGCTGAAGGTGAAGAGCAGGAATTTTCAGTGATTTTTCGCTATCCCGGGAGCCGCGCCGCTTGGCGTCCCTCGAGGGCCCCAGCAGCATTTTTTTGGAAAACAGTAGAGTTGGCGTGCAGCCATGGGTGCCACATCAGCGCGATCATTACCGAACGAGGCTGAGCATGTATGGGAGTGGTACGACAGCGCGCTCTACAGTGGCGAATGGTTCGAGATCGCCGACGCATCCCACGACTACACGTTTGAGATACTGCCGCCGCTCTCGATCAGGGCCGGGATATTCGCCATGCGCGAATTCCCGACCCGTTTGGTCACCAGCATCCTCTTCTCTCTGCCGGTCGACGGGTGCCTCTGGCACTTCCGCGGTTATTGCGACCTGGCCGACAAGAGCTCGCCCGAACGCATGCAAAGCGCTGTCATCGAACGCGAATCCAGGCCCTCCCTTGTGATGACGCACGACGAGAAGCTGGAACATATTTGGTCGCGCACTGCGGACGATTGTCTCGGTTATGCGGCATAATTCCTCCGTCGATGGACTTTCGTGAACGCTCGCGCGACAGGAGGATGCAATCGCATCATTGCGTGCCCGTGCACATCTGCCGGGTGGCTCAGGCCAAACGGGACCACGAGCCGATAGTGACGTCGGCGGTTGTGATGACTGGGCAAGCTGCGGCTTGGACGTTGGATCGGCGCGGCCTGGCGCAGGTCTAGCGTAGTTTCCTCTCAGCTTCGGCATCCGAGGTTTGCCTCTGACCGTTCCGTCCTTCGGTTTCGTGGCGTCTGAACCGGCGCCCGTTCGGTTCAAGGCCGCTGTCGCGCCGCGGGGCGGCCGGTCATGCCGCTCTCGACAAAGCAGGCACGCGGGCTTCGCAAGGGCTTGTCACCCCTGCTTGACCGCCTGCCTGCTTCGCTCTATCTGGCCTGCCCGGGCCCTGATCCGCCCGGATTGCGCCTGTTCCTTTCGACCGCACCGAAGGACAGAACGGCCAGGGGGCCGACACTTCGGCGAAGCAAAGGAGACCACCATGGCAAAGTCAGCAACCCAATCCCGTCAATCAATCCGCCAATCCGCCCGCGTCGTGCCGCTGCGCAGAGGCGCCACCCTAGAAATGGTCCGCCTTTCATGCCCCGATGAAGCACAGGCGCTTCGGATCGCCGAAAGCTTCGGGACCGCCATTGTCGACGGCGATGGCATCCGTGGCATGCACGAGCGCCTGATCGTCGAAACCGCCACCGCACTTTCCGATGGCCTTGGCGACCGGGCGATGCAGATCCATCTGCAGCGCATCGTCGGGGCCTATGTCGGATCGGCCCATGGCGCCGGCCAGTTCTACTCCCGCGCCGTCACCGAGGCGCGGAACGCCACCGCCAAGAGCGCTGCGGATGCCCGCGACGAGGATCTCGACGGTCCGGTCGGCTATGAGAGCGCCGCCCAGCGCAAGCGCTAATTCGCAGCCGACATGGGCATCCAGGCACATGCGCTCAGAATGGCGGCCGTCGGCGCTGTCGCAGCCTATGAGCAGGTGGTGGGCGAAACATGGAAGCCCTTCGACCGGCCGGTCGAAAATCCCGGCCAGACGCTCGACCGCAAGGCGGCAGCAGTCCAGCTGTCAGCCTTCGAATAACATCCATCACGGCGGGGCTCCGGCCCCGCCTTTGTTCACGTCGACGAAGGTGTCCTGTTCTCGTCAGCTCGAAGTAACGAGGGCCTGTGCCGGCCACCACCTCGAATCTACGACGGGACGCGACTTCAATGCGTCGACAGAAGGTCCCAACCTCAACCGCGCCGTTGCTAAGATTCCATCGGCTACCGTGCGGCAGAAAGTGGTCCTGCTGGCGAAGCCCTCGCATTGGCTGCGGATGAAGATCGGGAATCTGTCCATTGCGACCCCGTCCCGCCTTCGGTCTGCCGGGCCGAGGGTCTCGCGCAAGGGCTTCGCCCTCCTTCACGTTGTTACGGCGCGTTCCGCGTGCGCTCATCCCTGATCTGCCCAGCTTTTGACCGACGTGACGGGGTCGCGATGGTCGCGACCTCCAAAAACGGAGGTTCAAGGATATGAAAAGAAAAGGGCAGGGCGAGCGCGCCGATCTCTATGCGCGGATCACCGACAGGATCGTTGCGGATCTGGAAAAAGGCGTCCGTCCGTGGATGAAGCCCTGGTCGGCCGCAAATACGACCGGACGGATCACCCGGCCGCTGCGCCACAACGGCGAAGCCTATAGCGGTCTCAACGTGCTGCTGTTGTGGTCGAAGAGCACAGCGAGGGGCTATGTCTCGCCGACATGGATGACGTTCAAACAGGCCTTGCAGCTGGATGGAGCTGTTCGCAAGGGCGAGACCGGAACGACGGTCATCTATGCAAGCCGCTTCACCAAGTCGGAGACCGACAGCAATGGCGGCGAGGTGGAGCGCGATATTCCGTTCCTTAAATCGTACACGGTGTTCAACGTGGCGCAGATCGACGGCCTGCCTGACCACTATCATGGCGTACCCGAACCGCTCCTGAGCCCGATCGAGCGCATCGGTCACGCCGACGAGTTCTTCCGCAATACCGGCGCAGTCATTCGGCACGGCGGCAAACAGGCATACTATTCTCCGGCCATGGACTATATCCAGATGCCACCGTTCGAAGCCTTCCGCGATGCCGCCGGGTATGCGGCAGTCCTCAGCCATGAGGCGACCCACTGGACGGCGGCAGAACATCGCGTGGGACGCGACCTGTCGCGCTATGCCAAGGACCGGACGGAGCGAGCGCGGGAAGAACTCATTGCCGAACTTGGCAGTTGCTTCCTCTGCGCTGACCTCGGTATCGCGCCGGAACTTGAGCCCCGGCCGGATCACGCGTCCTATCTGCAGTCATGGCTCTCGGTGCTGGCCAACGACAAACGGGCAATTTTCCAGGCGGCCGCGCATGCGCAGCGGGCGGTCAATTATCTCCACGGTCTTCAGCCAAGGGCGGATGCCTGCGCGACGAGGGAGGCAGTGTAATAGCGCCCCTCTCTTTTTAGAGCGTCCTTTGGTACTGCTCCCAAAATCTGAATCCGGGCAGCGCGGATTGACCGTTCGGGAGGAAAGCGAAGGCGATCTTGTTCCGTGCGGGCGCGAGCCAGTTTTGCTGCGACTGGCCCTAATGCGTTGCGCATCAGCAACAGGTCATGTTTGCGGATACGAGCAAGCATGGGCAACATGTGCCCGATTGAAAACCGGAGCCGCCATCGAGAAGGAAAGTTCGGCGACGCTCACCGGACTTGTCGCATTGGCCCGGCAATGCCCAAACGATCGATGTGGCCATTGCTGCCATCCATTCGCGCATAGGAAGTGGGCGCGGCCAACGCGGCCTCGATTTGACATGTCTGATCGAAGAGCGGCTGCGCCTCGATCGTTCTCCCGCAACGGCATCGCCCCCTTTCTTCCCCTGCGACCTGCGTTCGCATTCCTCGCGGTCCAAGAAAGCCGTCTCCCGCCGCCCTCCATTGCATTCCGGTCCCTTAAGGATGCGGTCCGATCGTCCCCGATCAAATCGACAGTCATCGAGGACGCGATGGTCGCGGCCCGATCAAACCGAAAGGATCACGACAATGGCAATCATCGGCGAATTCACCACCAACGGCAACACCATCCTCGGCCACGTACGCACTCTGACGGTCTCCATGAAGGCCCGCCTGAACCCGATCGAACGCACATCCCGCGACGCTCCCGACTTCCGGATCATGTCCGGAGCGGCCGAAGTCGGCGCCGCCTGGAGCCAGGTTTCCGGCGACGGAGAGCCCTACATCTCGGTCAAGCTCGACGATCCGAGCTTCCCGGCCCCGATCAATGCGGCACTTTGGCCGACCGAGAGGGAAGGCGACTATACGTTGGTCTGGAACCGCCCGAAGCGCGACGCCTGATCAAAGACGAAGCCCTGCCGGAAACGGCGGGGCTTTTCCCTTGTTCAAACCAAGAAGGAACCGGGCATCTAGCCCGCTTCTTCTTCTGGTCGCGATACGGAGAGGCGGGGTCTGCTCAGAGTGACCAATCGTGCCGCGAGCAAATGCCGGCCTCAAGGACTTCGCGTGGCCCCCCGATTTTGCTTCCGCTCCGGTTCCCTGCGCTTCAACAAAACCGGCACCCCACTCGCCGCCTCTGGCGGTCGCCGACGCGATCCCTGACCCCGTCATTTCCTCACGCCCGGCGGCGTCATCTTTCTCAAAAGTCAAGGAGATGACGATGCTACTGGAACAACATATCGAAGAACTGCGCGCCGAGATGAACCATTGCCACCCGGACGAGCGTCGCCAGATTGCAGCGGAGCTGGAACTGGCGCTGGCGGAACTGGCCGTTATCATGGCCGAGCAGGACGGTTCCGTTGACGCCGTGCCGCCCTTCTGAGGGCGGCATACACCCGCAATGCTGCCACCATCGTCCGATTGCCATCTAGATCGAGATCAGCTTTAAGCGTCAAGGCAAGCAGCGCCAATGATACTCCGCCGCCGGGAGCCGCTTTGGCGGCTCCCCCTGATGATCCCGCTTACCGCGGTTCGGCTCACTTGTTCAGCACATCTTTCAGTGCTTTGGCAGGCTGGAACGTAAGCTTCTTCGCAGCGGCAACCTTGATGGTGGCGCCGGTTGCCGGATTGCGAGCCTCACGCTCCGGGGTATCCTTGATCTTGAACTTGCCGAATCCCGGGATAGATGTTTCCGCTCCGGACGTGGCTGCCGTCGTGATCGACGCGAAGACGGTTTCGACGATCGATTTCGCCTGGGCTTTGGTCAGGTTCTGTTCGGATGCAATCTTTTCGGCGATTTCATTGGTTGTGGTCATGACGGTTTCCTCGTTAAAGACGGGAAAACCCTTTCAGGCGATCGTTACGTTGTCATGCGTCGATGTCCTTAGAGTGGCGCTCCTGCAGGGGTTTCCACAGTTTCTTGCCGGTTTATAGCCCCTTTTGCGCTTCTGCAGTACCAGTTCGAGAAAGCGCGATATCGCATCATTCTCATTGCCGAACACCTCGGTCATCTCCCCGCCAGCCTTGCCGATCCGTCCCCAGCTTCGCACGACGGCTATTTCCCCAAAAAGGGTTGGCCGGATCGCAAGCGCGTAATATCGGGCCATGTTCCTGTTGGCGTCGATCCTGTGGCAATAAAGCTGGTAGTGGTGTGTTCCCATCCCCGCATGATCGGCGATGCTCACGATCCGGTCCAACGAGACTTATGAATCGAAAGATCGCTTCCGATTCATTTCTGTGATGGATGCCTGTTGCGGCTCCGGCAGTGTCCGATCATCCTGACGGGATCAAGCTCCCGGCCTGAACGATACGCCCGGGCGCGATCGTCAAGGTGAGCACAGCCGGTAAATCAGATGGCGAGCTGTCCTCGCTTCCAATCGTCAGTCGGTCCATGTTCAGGCATCGCATGTTTTCGAAAAAGGAGGATCAAATGGCATCGATTGAGGAGGCGGCGACCGCGACGACTACGATACAGGAGCATCTGTCATCTACACTGGAGGGGCTTTAGGGCGGGTTTAGCGGGCACATCGTCAATGCTGCGGTGTTCATGCTCATCCTTCAATGAGATACAACGACCTGATCAAAGCGCTAGAAGGCGATCGACGCGGCACTGGCGCTGATGAAGGCAACGAAATGGCCAATAGAAGCCGAATACGGTCCGCAAGAAAACGCCTGAGCCGTCAAGGCCCCAGCTTGGCAAACCTGTTGGGCCGAGCGTGCATATCCATGTCCTTCCGCCTGAAATAGATCGCCCGTCCGCAGCGGATCGGACTGTGGCCCTGGACGATAATGATCTGCTCGTCCTTGCGCATCGATTGTGTGATTTCGTGCGGCATGATCAGCGGGCGGCGCTGGAAAGTGATGCTTTCGGATTTCCGCGACGCACTGTTTTTCGTACCCCAGCCGAGATTGCGAGAACTGCCTTTGACTTCGACGGTCATTTCTCCACATTGGGCTGAGACGTTGCGGGCGGTATCCAGTGCCTTGATCGCGGCGTAACTCGCGAAAGCGCAGCCGTCGATCCATGAGACCGCGCCGTCTTTTCCGAAGTGTCGTTCCAGTTGCCCGACAGACTGGTACATCAGCATCATGCTGACGCCATACTTGCGACCGCGATCGCGCGCCTCTTCAAGCGCGCGCATGTAGCCAAGCAGATCGACTTCGTCCAAAATGAATAACGCTCGCCTCGTGAACGCACCATCCGCTTCGATCATCGCGTTGATCAGCGAGCCGATGATCACCCGACCGATACCGGGATAGGACCGCAGGATCGATGCGGGGATGTTGATAAAGACGTCTTTCTTTCCGCCAGCGATCTCGCTCGATTTGAACGTGTTGCCGCAAACCAGTGCCGCGTAATTATCGAGCGACAGCCATTGCGTATCCTTCGATGCCGTCGAATAGACGCCTGAAAACGTTTGCTCGGTCATGTTAACAAAGACGCCGAGCGTTTCACGGATGAAGGCGGACGCGGAGTGTTCCTGTACGTCGCGTAGCATGGCGAGCACGGAGGTTTCCGGCTCGGAGACGATCTGGCGCAGGCTGCGCAGATTTCGCCGTCCTGCATATTCCGGTGACAGCATCACATGCGCTAGAAGACCAGTCAGCAGATTGTGCGCCTGCGATTGGAAGTAAGAGCCAGTCGACGATTCGAAGCGCAAGCTTTCCGAGAGCAACATGTGTGCGATGCCGACAATGTCCTCTTCCTTTTTTAGCGAGTGCTCGATGCCGTCGAGCACGTTAAATCCCATGACCGGATTTGCCGGATCGAGCACAACAACCTCTCGGTCGAGTTTATCTCTTCGGTGGTCAACGACCATCGGGGCCACCTCGGTGGACGGATCCAGGCAAATGAGCGGACCCGTATATCTGAGCGCCGTCGGCACGACGTTGCTGGTGGTCTTGAAGCCACCAGAGCCTGCGAAGAAAAGCATGTGGGTCGAATCGAAATCCTGGGCGTAGGTCAGCAGCGGGGCTTTGCCACCGCGTCCCCAGGTGGCCGGATCGTTCGGATCGAACGGCAGCTCATGGATGAGTTCCTTGTCGACCCTGTAGCGCTCACCGATAACGATTTCGCCATCATCGGGAAACAGCCGTGCCGCCGCCGACATTGGCAGCCAGTCTGCATCTCCGAATGTTCCGCGCCTGGCGCGCGTCACCTGTTCGGGCACGACGCTCGAGATGCGCGCCGCGACCGCGGCCGCCATGAACCCCATCGCTGCGCCAACGACCGCAATCATGTCGACGAATGAGAGCGCCCGATCCCAGGTCAGCACACCGCTCTCCACGAGCGGCTGAAGCCGACCGAACTCGCGCATCCCGTAAAAGCCGGCCATCAGGAGAAAGCAGAGAAAGCTTGCCAACGCCACGGGCCTTCGCCGATGGAGGGGCAGCGCCCAGACCGCCAGCAATCCAGCCAGCGGCCCGAACAAAAGGACGGGCACCGGTGACGCCCGAAGGAACCAGTATTGCGTCTTGCCTGTGATGCCGGTCGCCAATTCAGGCCAACGCCAGTGGGCGACGTAAAAGGAAAATCCGGTGACGGCGATGGGAATGGTGATAAGCAACAGGCTCGGATGCTGTTTGGCCTTTCCCTTCATTCCGCCACCTTCAAAAAGCGTTCTAACCCGCCGTTGGATGCCGCATCTCTGAAGGCCAGCTCTCCGATATCGCACAGACGCCGATGTTCAGGTGTCCCCTGCACGACCCGCTTCATTTCGAGAAGCCCGCCAAGCAGGAAAGCCCGATCGGCGTTCGACAGGCCCGCGCGAACGACAATGTCGCCGAGCAAGAACTTTTCTCTCGCTCCCTTCTTTCGGTCAGCTGTCATGTGGAGCCTCCGTTTCCGAACCAGTCGCTCCATTTGCCTGTCCACGCGGCGAAGCAGGTGAGCCAGCGGCCTGCTTCTTCTCGCCGTTGCGAAATCGCGCTGCGATCTCTTCGAAGATGCGATCCACCTCCTCGTCAGCGATCTCCATCTCTGCCAATCCCGACTTCGTCGCCGCACGCGCGAAACGATCAGCTGATTTTACTATTAAAGTTTTTCTTCGTTCGCGAAGCTTCTCGATTTGAGCATCAATATCCATGAGCGCAGGCTTGGTGGCCATGGGCAAGTCCTTTCAACGTCTTTGGAAATTTCTATCCCGTCGTTTAACTGACTAGAAAATGTTAGTCAAATACGCTACCGTACACAAGCCCCCCAAACGTCGATAATGGAAATCCCAACAGGGCCGTCTTCTGGAAACGCAGCATCGGTCTTGTCAGGCCGATTGATTTGAGGGCGCAATATACGTCGCTGACGCGACGTGCCTGGAAGGAGTGGAGACGTTAGTGGCGATCATGTTCGTCAGAGCGCAGGTGATCAGCAGGGGAGCGGGACGCAGTATCGTTTCGGCCGCCGCCTATCGTCATCGGGCGCGGATGATGGACGAACAGGCCGGAACCTCCTTCAGTTACCGTGGCGGCGGCGCCGAACTGAAACACGAGGAGTTGGCGCTGCCGGACCAGGTACCGGCCTGGCTGCGCGCGGCCATCGATGGGAAGAGCGTCGTTGCGGCCAGCGAGGCGCTTTGGAATGCTGTGGACGCATTCGAAACTCGTGCCGACGCGCAGCTTGCCCGCGAGTTGATCATCGCGCTTCCGGAAGAGTTGACGCGATCAGAGAACATCGCCCTTGTGCGCGAGTTCGTCCGGGACAACCTGACGTCCAAGGGCATGATCGCCGACTGGGTTTATCATGACAGGCAAGGCAATCCACACATCCACCTGATGACCGCGCTTCGACCTCTGACGGAACAGGGTTTCGGGCCGAAGAAAGTGCCGGTGCTTGGCGCCGACGGCGAGCCGTTGCGGGTCGTCACCCCGGACCGACCGAAGGGCAAGATCGTCTACAGGCTCTGGGCCGGCGACAAGGAAACCATGAAGGGCTGGAAGATCGCCTGGGCGGATACGGCAAATCGGCATCTGGCGCTTGCAGGCCATGAGATCCGCCTCGACGGGCGTTCCTATGTCGAACAGGGGCTCGACGGGATTGCCCAGAAACATCTCGGGCCGGAAAAGGCAGCGCTCGCCCGCAAGGGTGTCGCGATGTATTTCGCGCCGGCCGATCTCGCGCGCCGGCAGGAGATGGCCGACCGGCTGCTGGCCGATCCATACCTACTCCTGAAACAACTCGGCAACGAGCGCTCCACCTTCGATGAACGGGACATCGCCAAGGCACTGCACCGCTATGTCGACGATCCCGCTGATTTCGCCAACATACGCTCCAAGCTGATGGCCTCTAATGATCTCGTACTGTTGAAGCCGCAACAGGCGAACCTGCAGACCGGCAAGGTGGCCGAACCTGCGGTCTTCACCACACGCGATATCCTGCGCACCGAATACGACATGGCGCAGTCGGCGGAAGTTCTGGCCCGGCGCAAGGGCTTCGGCGTCGCCAACGCGAAAATTGCGGCGGCTGTCAGAACCATAGAAACCGGCAATCCGGAAAATCCGTTCACGCTTGATCGCGAACAGGTGGAGGCTGTCCATCATGTCGTCGGCGACACTGGCATCGCCGCTGTGGTCGGGCATGCCGGTGCGGGAAAATCGACGCTGCTTGCCGCGGCGCGCATCGCCTGGGAGAGCGGCAACTACCGCGTCTTCGGGGCGGCGCTTGCTGGCAAGGCGGCCGAAGGGCTTGAGGATAGTTCCGGCATCAGATCGCGCACGCTCGCCTCATGGGAACTTGCCTGGGAGAACGGACGCGATCTCCTCGACCGGCGGGACATCTTTGTCATCGATGAAGCTGGCATGGTCTCGTCGCAGCAGATGGCGCGTGTGCTCAAGCGCGCCGAGGAGGCCGGAGCCAAGGTGGTTCTGGTCGGCGATGCAATGCAGCTTCAACCGATCCACGCCGGCGCAGCCTTTCGGGCGATTTCCGAACGGATCGGTTCTGCCGAACTTGCCGGTGTGCGGCGCCAGCGTGAAGAGTGGGCGCGAGAGGCCTCCCGTCTTTTCGCCCGCGGCAAGGTCGAGGAGGGGCTGGATGCCTATGCGCAGCGGGGGCGTATCGTTGAGGCGGAGAGCCGGGCTGAAGCTGTTGAGCGCATCGTTGCAGACTGGACGCGCGCTCGCCGCGACCTCATCCAGCAACATGCCGATAAAGAACAGCCGGCCCGCTTGCGTGGTGACGAACTGCTCGTTCTCGCCCATACCAATGACGACGTGAGGCGGCTCAATGAAGCGCTACGCATCGTCATGAAAGATGAAGGCGCCCTGACCGTCTCTCGTGAATTTTACACGGAGCGAGGCGTGCGGGAGTTCGCCGTCGGCGACCGGATCATCTTCCTCCAAAACGCCCGGTTCCTCGAGCCGCGCGCGCAAAGGCTTGGGCCTCAATATGTCAAGAACGGCATGCTCGGCACGGTCGTCTCCACCGGCGACACGCACGGCGGCCCACTACTATCGGTCCGTCTCGATAATGGCCGGGATGTCATCATCAGCGAAGACAGCTATCGCAATGTCGATCACGGCTATGCTGCGACCATTCACAAGTCCCAAGGTGCGACCGTCGACAGGACATTCGTGCTCGCAACCGGGCTGATGGATCAGCACCTGACGTACGTGTCGATGACACGCCATCGCGACCGGGCCGATCTTTATGCCGCTCGCGAGGACTTTGAGCCGAAGCCGGGATGGGGCAAAATATCCCGGGTTGATCACGCCGCAGGCGTCACGGGCGAGTTGGTCGGAACCGGCAATGCGAAGTTCAGGCCGCAAGACGAGGATGCCGATAAAAGCCCCTACGCCGATGTGAAAACGGACGACGGAAGCGTGCATCGGCTCTGGGGCGTAAGCCTTCCGAAGGCCCTGGAGGAGGCCGGCGTGTCGGAAGGCGACACGGTGACGCTGCGCAAGGACGGTGTCGAACGGGTGACGGTGATGGTGCCCGTCATCGACGAAAAAACGGGAAAGAAGAGGCTCGAGGAACGGACGGTCCATCGAAACGTCTGGACTGCCAAACGGATTGAAACGACAGAGGGTCGCCGGCAGCGCCTCGAGGAGGAGAGCCATCGGCCGGAACTGTTCAAGCAACTGGTGGAGCGTCTTGGCCGCTCCGGCGCCAAGACGACGACCCTCGATTTCGAGAGCGAGGCCGGCTACCGGGCGCACGCTCGGGATTTCGCCAAGCGTCGCGGTATCGATACGCTCTCCGGGGTCGCAGCCTGGATGGAGGACGGGGCGGGGCGGCAGCTGGCGTGGCTGGCGCAGAAGCGCGAGCAAGTGGCGAAGCTTTGGGAGCGGGCGAGCGTGGCGCTTGGCTTCGCGATCGATAGCGAGAAGCGTGTTTCCTATAGTGAGGAACGCGCCGAAACCCGGACGGCAGAAATTCCGACGGATCGACAATATCTCATCCCGCCGAAAACATTGTTTTCCCGTAGTGTCGGCGAGGATGCCCGCCGCGCGCAGCTTCGCTCGGATCACTGGAAGGAACGCGACGCCATTCTTCGCCCAGTCTTGCAAAAGATCTATCGCGATCCCGAAGGTGCGCTTGCAAGACTGAACGCGCTTGCCTCCGACGCGCGGATTGCGCCCCGCGAGCTTGCCGACGATCTTGAGGCCTCGCCGCAGCGTCTCGGCCGTCTGCGTGGATCGAATCTTCTTGTCGATGGCCGCGCGGCCCGCTCCGAGCGCGATGCGGCGGTGTCGGCCTTGTCCGAATTGCTGCCGCTGGCGCGTTCCCATGCCACAGAGTTCCGCCGCCAGGTCGAACGCTTCGGCATGCGAGAGGAGCAACGGCGCGCGCATATGTCGTTGTCGATCCCGGCGCTTTCCAAACCGGCTATGGCGCGCCTTGCCGAAATCGAAGCCGTACGCGAGCGCGGTGGCAAGGATGCCTACAAGACGGCCTTCGCTTACGCGGCGGAGGATCGCCTTTTTGTTCAAGAGGTGAGGGGGGTCAACGACGCTCTCAACGCTCGCTTCGGCTGGTCCGCCTTCACCGACAAGGCAGACACTCTTGCCCAGCGCAACATGATCGAGCGCATGCCGGACGACCTTGACCTCGACCGGCGCGAAAAGCTCAATCGTCTTTTTACCACCATACGCCGCTTTGCCGAAGAACAGCATCTTGCCGAAAGGAAGGATCGCTCCAGGATCGTTACCGGCGCCAGCGTCGTGCCTGGGAAAGAGACGGTGCCGGTGTTGCCAATGCTTGCAGCTGTAATGGAGTTTGAAACCCCGATCGACCACGAGGCGCGGGAGAGGGCGCGAGCTGTTCCTCACTACAGTCAGAATCGCGCCGCCCTTGCGAACGCGGCAGCGCGTATCTGGCGCGATCCGGCAGGTGCTGTCGGAAAGATTGAAGATCTGATCCTGAAGGGCTTTGCCGGTGAGCGGATCGCTGCGGCCATCAGCAATGATCCCGCTGCCTACGGCGCGTTGCGAGGCTCCGGCCGTATCATGGACAAATTGCTCGCTGTCGGCCTGGAGCGGCGGGAGGCTTTCCGTGCCGTCCCGGAGGCGGCAAGCCGTGTGCGGTTATTGGCCACCTCATTTACGGCCGCATTTGATACAGAGAGGGAGGCGATCAATGAGGAGCGCCAGCGCATGAGCATTGCCATCCCGGGACTGTCGCCGTCCGCCGAAGATGCACTGAGAGAACTCTCAGTGGCGATGAAGAAAAAGAACGGCAGGCTCGACGTCGCTGCCGGCTCGCTCGATCCCGCCATTAGTAAGGAGTTTGCAACCGTCAGCCGCGCCCTCGACGAGCGCTTCGGCCGCAATGCTATCCTGCGTGGAGAGCTGGATGTTATCAATCGCGTGCCGCCTGCTCAGCGCCGTGCGTTTGAGGTAATGCGGGAACAGTTGAAGGTGCTGCAGCAGGTTGTCCGCATGCAGGCAAGCCAGAACATCGTAGCAGAGCGCCACCGGCGTGTACTAGACCGCGCCCGCGGCGTTATCCTCTTTAACCAATGAATGGCTAACACCTGTGCTGAGCTTGTCCCTCATGCTGTTCGCTTACGGCAATGCGTTGCGTGGCCGGAAGATGGTCAGCCGGATCAGGAGTTTTAATGACCGCTTCAGTAGCTGGCAGTTCCAAGGGCAGTTATTCAACCCACTTTGATGGGTTGAATAAATTGAAAATATGCATTAATTGAACCATTGAAAGGGTCAATTAATGCGCCTAACGCTCCAAACTCATTTTTATGGGCAGTGGCACCACGCCGCGACGCTAGAACTTAAGGACGACGCGGCCGGCTACCAGGGCGCGTCCATCGTCGATTACGATCTCGACTATTTCGTCACAGTTGCATCTGCGGAGTTCGCGGGTGGAAAAACGGTTCGCGACCATCGCGCGTTATCTGTCCGATATCCCGTTGATCTCGAAAATCGATATAGCCGCAGCTGGCCGCCCTTCCTCTTGGATCTCATGCCCCAGGGGCATGCAAGGCGAAAGCTTGCCGAACATCTCAGTCTTGCTGAAGGCTCGCGCGCTTCTGATCTCACGCTGCTTCTGCGATCGGCGACGGGCGGCATAGGCAATATCCGGATCAAAGAAGCGGCAGAGGCCGAGACGGAACGGCTGCGCGGTGTTGAGCGCCAAGGGGTTACAGAAGCGGAAATCCTTGAGCGCTCAGATCGTTTCATGGAAGTCGCCGATCGCTTCGGAATGCTCGCCTCTGGCTCAAGCGGCCTGCAAGGCGAATGGCCTAAGGTCTCGATGACCCAAGCGAATGACGGTCTCTATTATCCCGACAGCTTCGTGACTGATGATGAGGCCGTGCGCCACGTCATTGTCAAGCTGGTCCGCAGCAACGAGCCCGTGGACCGCCTTATACTCGAAGGCGAAGCCCTCTATTCGCGGATCGCTCAAGAGATCGGCCTGAATGTGCACGAACCTTCGACCTATGCCGAAAGTGTCCTGATCATTCCTCGGTTCGACCGGAAGAAAAAACACGGTGGCGGAACCGTTAGGCTGGGCCAAGAAAGCCTGGTATCCGCGATCGGCATTGCTGATTTCGGTCATGTCGGCTCGCACGAGGCCTACATCGACGTTTTGCGCCAATATTCTGCCGATCCCTTCGCGGACATTGTCGAATACCTGAAGCGGGACATCGCCAATTTGGCGCTCGGCAATCCCGATAATCACGGCCGAAATTCTGCACTGAGTAAGCACCAGGACGGCACGATCCGCCTGTCTCCGCTCTTTGATTTCGCGCCAATGCGGCTTGCCAAAGAGGGGATCGTTCGTTCCACCCGCTGGGCCATGATGCGGGACGGTGGCCGCGATCACCTTCCCGATTGGAAACGCATTTGCGCTGAACTGATCCCTGATCCTGATGAGCAGAATGCGCTCGCAGCTGAGCTTTCCGTGTTTGCCGAATGCCTCCGGCAAACACCGGCTATGGCAAAAGATATGGGTGGGTCTCCGGAAATTCTAGAGCCTGCAATGGGACGCTGCATTGAAATCGCGGAGAGCGTTCTGGCGGCGTGCCAGTGATGCCGGAGGACAGCTAAATGGCTCGATGGAGAAAGCCAACGAAAGAGGAAATTCTTGAGAACCGGCGAACACTGGCGGAACGCGCTCGGACTGGCGACTTGAGGTTACCTGAGGCTGTTGTTGAAATCCGAAGAGGGCTTGGTTTGACGCAGGACGAATTCGCCAAGACGCTATCGCTCACCAGGCGCCAAGTTGCTGAGATCGAAGCCGGGACGGCGAACCCAACGCTCGAAACTCTAGGGAAGATTGGCCGATTGTTCGGATTTACTGTGGGGTTTATTCCGAAGGCGCAATGATGGCTGAATTTTCTCGGGGGATGGGCGTTGGTACTACGCAAGGAGGCGACGGCGAGGATCAAAATCAATCGGCTGCTGGAGGCCGCTGGCTGGCGCTTCTTCGATGACAAGAGAGCGGTCCCGCGAATGTCGTTCTTGAGCCGAACGTCATGCTGAAGCCTGAGCACATCGAAAGTCTCGGCGCGGACTTTGAGAAAAGCGCGAAGGGATTCATCGATTTTTTGTTGCTGGGTAACGACGGCAAGCCGCTGATCGTCTTGGAAGCGAAATCGCAAGATGAAGATCCTCGTATAGGCAAGGAGTAGGCGCGCAAGTATGCCCGCTCTCAGAATGCCCGCTTCGTCATCTTGAGCAACGGAAACATCCATTACCGGTGGGACCTTGGGCAGGGCAATCCGGCGGTCATCATTGCCTTTCCAGGCCCTGATGAGATTAAGAACCACTACGCCTTCAAGCCGAATGTTGAGCGCCTCTTTACCGAAAAGGTTGAGCGTAACTTTTTCGTTCTCACCCAGATACCTGGTTAAAGCCGACCGTTACGTCGCCGTGTTTCACTTCCACAAAACACGTATCGCCCAAATCCTCCTCGCGTTGTCCAAAGGTCCACGCTGATGTTGAGGCGGTGGTGGCTGCGGCTGACTTCGGTGGCGGGTTTTGAAGCATCACATTGCGGTTTGCAGGCACTTGCTGGCCTGTTCCGGCAACACCACCTGACGGTTGGGCAAATGGCGTCGTAGACGGGGCCTGAGGGCCTTGAACAGTAATGCGCCAAGCTCGGTTAAGGTGGATATCGGTGGGGGGAAAGAATGATGCGTGGGGCCTGCCGTTGTCGTCACGGCCGAGGATGATGACCGGGCAGGGCAGGGTGACGGCGGGTGTCGAGGTGAGGGTGGGGCGGTTGATACGTTCATGATTGCAGCTCTCCATAAAAAGAAGAGGGTCCTAACGGCCCCTCGCACCGGCAGCAGCACCGGCATATTATCATATAGAATTAAAACTATAGATAGCAAAATTTATGAATAAGAACAGCTCAAGATGGTATCTTTGGTGGGTGAATAGCAGAGGTTCTTTCCTGTCTTTTGTTTGATCACTCGCCAGCAATGCGGTGTGGGATTCATCCAAACGACGTCTGACGGACGCCGCGAAAAAAGCCCATTCAAAAAACTTCCCTTTTACTCAGGTATTTAAAGCCGATCTGTGAATGGCCCCGGACATATGCATTCACAAATTGCAAAAACTGTGATTTTATTCGTTTTGCGCGCAAAATACCATTTCTAAGTGTCTCGCTTGAGTTTGTAATCTCTCAACACGGAGGAATACTATGGCTCGCGTAAAGTTTATGTCGCTCATCCACATCGCTTTTGCCTTAGCCACATCGATGGCTTTGGCTACCCCGTCAGTAGCGCAGACGACTAGTTCCCTAAATTCCTCGACTGCTGACAAGCCCATCCAATGGCAGAAGAATGAGTTCCTTTCGACATTGGACGAGCAAAAAGAATACGCCTTCCTCGACGTGAATGACCAATTTCTCATCAAATCAGTCCCACAGGATAATATGACGACGGTGCGACTAGCGGTGCTAGATGGAACGCGCTCAGAATACGCCGCCTGCGGAACGATAGGGAAAAAATGGGAAAAGGGACTTCCGGGGACGACATGGCTCATGCTCTCATATTCCAAACCGAACTCGACCGGTCACCGAGAGTACACGGTTCAACGATCACTGGACTTCTACGGGACAATCCGGACGTATCGTTTTGAAACTGACGGAAAACGAGAGATCCGTCTTGATGAAGGGATTACCCTAAACGTAAGCAACAACATCCTAACTTATACCCAGATCGGTGGCCCAATTGGTTTTTCGGGCGAAATATCAGCGCTGAGGGTAAAATACGGCCTGACTGATGACTATCGTGACCTGAATTTGACGACCGAGTTGGGCAAGAAAATGTGGCTCATCGATACGCAAAATGATGGCGGCGTGATTTCCTATAGCGTCAACAACCTGAAACAATTGCCCCACGTGCCGGGAAATCAGATGGCAGCACCTAGAGAGCAAATGATTGCGTCACCTTTGAAGGGACCCGGTATTTTGGTCGCTTCGGAATCACTGGTTCACAATGTAGCGGCGCGTTCAGATGATTCTTCCGATGTTGATGTTCAACAGGAGGACGAAGACATGCCGAGAGCGATGGCATTGTGCCCGCAAGGTCAACCCTGCCACTGGTCTATTAATTGCGGGATGACCGCCGATTGCTTTTGTGTTCCCAGTGGTGGGCCATATGGAAACGTTTGCTTATTTTGAGTTCTGAATTGCAGGAGCGACCCGTGCGAACTACCCGTCTTCTGCCGAAGGATCAGGCTCCGCCGCTAAGAGTAAGTGGCCCCGCAGCCATTCCAACAAAATTCGATCGATTGAGCTTCGTAGTTTTGTGGAATCTTGACTGCGGCGGATGCCTTCCAATCGTTCAGGAACTCGCTGAGATCGGTGCTGGACATAACGTGCCGTGTCACGGCGTCGCGGTGATGGTACGGGATACGAACGCGTGCGCTTTTGCTATCGAGCAAGGGCCGTTAAAAGCGATGCTTGCCATTGAACAACCCGGCCCGCTGAATTCAGCGTTATTCCGCGGATCAGTCACGAGGACGTGGCTGGAGGCGAGTGGACAAGGCAGCTTGCCCGCGGGTTTTGTGATCGACAGTTCGAACTCGATTATCTGGATGGGAGACCCGAACGATCTAAAAGCGGATCTTCCATCCATCTTCGACGGATGTTGGAATGTCGACGCCGCGCGGGACCGATGGGCGTCACGGGTGGCGATCAGCGATGTTCGCAAGCTCCAGTTAGGCAGAGATGTGTTTGACAGACTTGCCTTCGGAGACTTTAACGAGGCGCTTGAAATCATCAAAATTATGGAACGTGAGCTGCCATCAGTCTCGGATGAAACTGATTTTTGTATTTTCAAACTGACGGCATTGATCGGATTGGACCACGATACCGCAACAGAATTCTACGAGGAATGTTCGGCACGGCTTATCGGAAGCGTCCAAGCTCAGGCCGGGTTGGCGAGTTGCATTTTCGCCCGGATGCCATCCAATAAAAAAGCTCTGTCCATTGCGATCTTGCGACTTAAGGCCACAGAGGCGATTTTGCAAAAAAACGCCGATGGACGTCTCGAAACGGACTATCTTCGTATCACGCTCAGCTTGACTCTGGCAGACGCGCATAAACGGTATGGTTCGAATGAATCAGAGGATTACTTCGACCGGGCGTTGTTTATGTCACAGGCTGATCATGTCCCGGAGCGCGTTCGTTTGAGGATCGGAAGTGAAATAGAGAGAATTCGGAATATCAATGTTTGAGGTTCGGACTTATTATCCGAAACACGGCAAACTGTTTTTGAGCGAGTAAATTTGACCTTGCCCCCAAGTTTTATCCAGTTTTGAGTTCGCTCCAGCGGTTTTGGGTTGTCGTATTTGCGTCGGTAGCGGCGGGTTGCGGTGCGGAGCCGTTTCGGCTGCGCACCGCATCACGTCGCGGGTTGATTGTCTGAGCGAACTCGGCAGGTGTCAGCCAGCCAAGTCCAGAGTGTGGTCGATGATCGTTGTAGTCGCTGCGCCAGTTTGAAAGCGCTGATCGAGCATGGGTCAGTGACGAGAAGAGAGTTTCATTCAAGAATTCGTCTCGCAGCCGTCCATTGAAGCTTTCAATGAAAGCGTTCTGGATGGGTTTTCAAGGCGCGATGTAGTGCCAATCCACCTTGGTCCGATCCGTCCATTGCAGGATCGCGTTGCTGGTGAATTCGCTGCCATTGTCACTGACGATCATCCTGGGTTTGCCGCGTTCCTCGATGATCCGGTCAAGAGAGCTGGCTCGGGAAATCTGGACAGCGGGGATAAGTGGAATTTCTGCCTGACTTCGGCTTAAATGCCGGGAACAGGAGTGACCAAGACGAGACGACGGCGCCGGAACCATAGCCAGACTTTCAAGGCAAAAGTGGCGCTGGCCGCCCCCGACCCGACCAGGTGTGGGCGATGGACTTGACCTATATCCCTATGTCTCGCGGATTTGTTTACCTCTGTGCCGTCGTGGATTGGTTCAGCCGGAGGGTGCTGTCGTGGCGACTGTCGATCACGATGGAAGCAGCCGTCTGCATCGAAACAGTCGATTATGCGCTGGCCCGTTATCGCAAACGCGACATATTCAATACCGACCAGGGATGGCAGTTCACCTTGATGGACTTCACCGCCGTGCTGAAGAAGGCTGAGATTTCCATCGCGATGGATGGCAAGGGTGCGTGGCGGGACAACGTCTTCATCGAACGGCTCTGGCGTTCGATCAAATACGAGGAAGTCTACCTCCACGCCAACGAAACAGTATCCGAGGCCCACGTCGGCATCAGCCAATATCTGACCTTCTACAATAGCCGACGCCCACATTCATCCCTTGACCGGCAGACGCAGGATCAGGCCTACTTTAACGCGCTGGCACCAATGATGGTGGCAGCATAATCGAGGCGGAAATCCACTTAGCGAAACGCCCGAAACTGTTCAGACAAACCGAACCACCTCTTTCATTTTGAGGCAGGTCGACCGCGGCGTGCCGGTGCCGGCGATTTGCCGGAAGGCGGGGATAGGCGACTTCACAAGTTGGTCGGTTATGCCCTTAACTCGCTTATCTTTCCGGGAAGTTGAGAGGCTACTTGGTCCGTTGCGGGCGCGCCCTCTCTGGGGGCAGATCACTCGGGTGGCTCGTCACGGCAGGATTCCACTCGAGCTCCAAGATTTGAAGTGTAGGGACCTGTGAGAAAGCTACTTGCAGCACGGACCGGATCCCGAGGAGTGTTAACCGATCCTCGGCCTCCACACGAAGGTGAAGGCTGCCGTCCGAGTTGGTGATGATGACTCGCCCATCGTCAAAGGCAATAAGTCGTTCGGAATGATTGGTGGTGGTTGAAAAAGACCAGCCGCGCAGGATAGCACACAGCAGATCGATAGTCCGATCCGAACCCGGGATCGACACGAACGTTTCGGAAATGTGTTTGGCCATAACAAATTCTCGGCGACCGGTCACGCAAACAGCAAGGCCGGAGCAGCCGCAGCGCGTGACGCGAACACGGGTGGGCTATAATGTGGTTCACGTACCCGCAGTTTTCCTCCAACGATAGCCAGGATGCTGCATGAAGTCTCGTACGCGACGCAACAGACGGTCAAAGTCACGTCAACAACAGTTTGACGGTCATCATTCCTTCCCGGATTCTTCATTCGGAACTCCACCAATGCGCGACTCATGAACGACAGTGCAGCTAGCCGCCAAGGTCCACCACCAAGTTAAAGGTAATTTGGGAAAGCGCTTTAGCCCGCTATTCTTCAGCCACGCCTTCCTCGGCAATCTCACGACCGGCGTCTGCCTCAAGCCTCGATATGTGGTCGCGGCACACCTCATCCACCAGACCAAGCAGTACCGTTGCTCGCTCGCCAATCCAGTCAAGCGCTTCGCGACTGATTTTGTACTGGCTTGAGTAGCGTGCCTTTACATATGCTTCGTTGATCGTATTGAACCACGCTCTTTCCCGATGGTGATCGCGAGGGAAGGCCTCGATCAGTCGACGATCCCGTTCTTCTGCGAAGGATCGCAGGACCTTCAGGTTGTGAGACGCCGGCGTGTAGTTCGTCAGCGTTAAAAGAACGCTGGCATAGGCCTGCTCGATCGCCTGATGGAGGAGGAATGCAGCTTCACTGATCATGTCTTTTTGTAAAGCGGCTTCAGAAAGCGCCGCAAAGTTTCTTCCCGCACCAAAACGCTTCTCAAAATGTTCTGTTGCCACTCGCAAGTGCTCTTCCGGTGTCAACATCTTGGGTTCGGCAAGAGGTTTATCGTCCAACTCGTAGAGAGCGATGCCTTCCTTGCGAATGTCGGAAAAGAAATGCTGGCTCGCCTGCAAGGATGTGTTCACTTCTCGCAGCGAGTGGACGATGATCTGCACGGGTCTCTTTATCATCTTGTCACGGATCAACCTGTCGGCAGCCTTAAACCAATATTCCGCAAAATCCGTCAGCTTGCGGTTGTTGACGATCACAAGAAGATCGAAATCAGATCTATACCCCTTGGATGTGAACGGTTCGTCCACCTGCGTACCCCTGGCATAGGATCCGAAGAGGATGATCTTCAGGATGCGGCCACGCTTTTTGAATTTCGCCGTGCCGCCCTCCAGGGCATCCTCGAATTCTTCGTGAATAATCTCCAGCGCGCGCTGGAGCTCCGTTTGTATTTGCGGGGGAATATGATCGAGCGATGTTTTCATGGTCGGCAAATGTCTTCTCTTCTCCGCAACAGGCTGGATTCGTCCGCCTCAATCTGTAGTTTACATCACACTTTGCTGGCAACAAATGTTGCTATCCGCAAACCCGCCGCTCATTCTCTTCGCAAGGCCGGCCTTCTGAGAGACTGCAGCCCGATGCGGACCTACGATATTGCCTGGTCATCCATGATCTCTGACAGAGCTGCGCAAAGTGCCTTGATTTCCTCAGGTGTATGGTCCGAGGTGACACAAACGCGAATGCCGGCCTTCCCCTTCGCAACTGTCGGGAAGAATATCGCCGAGCCGTAAATTCCCCGATCGAGCAGCGCCCGGGTCCCGTTGACGGCGCGCTCTTCAGTGCCAAGGTTCACCGTCCGAATTGGCAAGGGTGCTCCGCTCTGCTCTGTTGCCAACCTCGAGTCCAAAAGTTCGATATTGGAACTGAGAGACAGCTGTCTTCGCAAAAGCTCGTCGCTGCGGTGTATTGTCAACGAACCTGAAACTGCACCAATTGCCGCAACATTCAGTGACGCAGAAAAAGCGTGCCCGACAGCAAAACGACGGAATAGTTCTTCCTGACGCGCCGTACCAAGCATCAACATTCCGCCCGAGGCGCCAAAACCCTTTCCGAGCGATGCGGCTATGATAGTTCGCTCGCCGAGTTCGTTTCCGTATTGTGACCTGACAAATCCTTCACCGTTCTTCCCGCAGATTGATACGCCGTGGGCGTCATCGATGTAGAGAAACAGACCGTATCGATCCTGCAAGTAGCGCAGATCCCGAATGGGCGCATTTCCACCCATCGAGTAGACGCCGTCGCAAACGTAAGCCACGGCCCTGTTGGACCGGCACAACTCCTCCAATGCGTCTAGATCATTATGGGCCAACGTACGGACCTGCGTTTCCAGAGCGATTGTGCCCTTGTGAAAGGCGAGTGTTGCGTGCGCGTGGCGGTCAAAAGCCATCATCGGCCTGATGCCGCCGGTGAGGTGTCCGGAGGCGACGATGGGTAATGCCCCCATGTTCGCCGCCAGCACTGTTGTGTAGGTGATGACCCTCGCCTGGAAGAGATCTGAAAGCGAACTTTCCAAGTCGCGGAGGATTGCAAAATTCAGTCGGGTCCTTGCACATGACCAGTGCAGTGCCCGGTATTCCTCAATCGCCTTGATCGCGCCGTCTATGACGAGCGGGTGATTGTCGAGGCCCAGATATGAACAACGCACGAAATCAGTGATGCGCTTTGATGGAAAGCCGTCAAAAACAATGTCTACCTGCCTTGCAGCCCTTGGCCGCGCATATAGGGCCATCAAGCCCTGCTGGTGAGCCGCGTTGAAGTAGTCTTCGGCATGATCTATCAATCCCCCGGTGTTTCGGCTTGCGTGCTGCTGCGTTTTGTCGGTCGACATTTCTCAGGTCCCCTAAACAAAAAGATGCATGCAGGATCGGCAAATTATCGCAACGATCAACAAACGCTCTCGGAAGATTTTGAGAAATCTCTGTAAACCTTTGACGTCATAAACCAGAACGGCGCATATGCCGGCTACGCGGCTACATCGATGGCGTAGCCGCTTGATCTCGCAGTTCTGATGATGTCGAAGCCCGCCACTTTCTTAAGATGCCGCCTGATACGGCCAATGTGAACGTCAACCGTCCTCGGTTGCACGTAGACCTCATTCGGCCACGCCGCTGTTATCAACTCGTCTCGACTGAACACTCTCCCTGGAGCTGTAAGAAGGTGTTCGAGCAATTTGAATTCGATCGGCCCCAAAGTGAGCTCGATGCCGCTAACCGAAACGCGTTTGCGTTCTGGCCAAAGTTCGATTTCTCCTAGTTTAAGGGATGCGTTCTGTGACGGTGTCGCAACTGGTTGTTGCCGTACAGGGTTTATGCCTCCGAGAAAGCCCAGCAGATGTGGCGGCCAGAATGGGCGGATCAGGCACTGATCCGCGCCTGCCCGCATGAGTTCCATATAGGCTTCTGTGTCGCCGTTGGGAATGATGGCAAGTACTGGCAGTTTTTGCGTCTTGTCACACGATTTGATGCGTTGGCAGATGATAGCTGCCCCATGGTGATCGCCATCCACATCGAGGATCAGTCCGACGATGTCCGGCTGGGCAACTTTGTCGCCGATTTCGTTTCTATCGCAGAGAACCGCCCGCGTGCCCTCCGTAGAGAGAATGTGCTTGAGCATCGAAAAATAGTCCGCGTTCTCCGTAATAATTGCGACTGCGGCTTTGGTTTCTATCCCGTGCTCCATCTCAGATCCTCAATGCATAACGTCTGTTCCTAGCCCTCATATGATGTCACAAAAAATAATGCAATCACCGGTAGTCATCTATTTAAAATAGAATAATCAGCAAATTATCCTCGATATTCCGCCAGGTCGCTTGAAGTCGGAGCATATTATGTGACATCATAAGATGATTTCTTGAGGCCCATTGCGCTTTATGGGCGGGAAAGCCGTAACCTGATCGAATAGCCATGGGCGAACATGCGGGCGCTGCGCTCTGCATCTCTGAAACGAGCCTGAACGCCCGGCATATTCGTTGTTCCGCGCCGGGTGGCTCGGAGGTTACATGCGTAGTTGGAAAAGTGCAGGCATTGCCGATAGCGCCGGCGATGACATTCTCACGTCTTGCGATGAAGCCGACGCCACGGCAATTGCCAGAATGATTTTCGGTACAGATGCCGCGCTCGCCGTCGCCTTCAGTGCTATTGATGCACGTCTCGACGGGAGGAATCGCGATTTTCTTTTTTGGGCCAGAGTTTTTCGGTCGCTTACTGACGGATGAATTGTGCGCGCCGGATTATAATTTTGTCGCCGAATATCCTGCGGAGCGCACGGTTCTGATGACGTTGTGGCCGTGTCGGTTCAAAGACCGTCTTATTTTGCCGATGTGAATGTCCACCGTACGCGGTTCGACATCGGCATCCTCGGGCCAGCAATTCCGGATGAGTTCGTCACGGCTGACGACCCTGTCTGTGTTTCTTGCAAGATACAACAGGATCCTGAAATGCAGGGGCGAAAGACTGATGTGCGTCTCACCCCGCCGGACCCGGACGGATGCAACATTGATTTCCACGTCATTGAGAAAAACGCTGACATCAGTTGGTGCAGTTGTGTTGCACCGCAGGCCAAACTTGAGAAACTCAAGCAGGTTGCCCGGGTCAAAAGGGCGCTTCACCAGATAGTCAAATACGGGCGACTGAACGCCGTCTATCTTTTTATTGTCAAGTGGGAAGCCGACAACTCGAATGTCCGGCTGTTCTTTCTTTACAAGAACCGCTGAGCGGAGCAGATCGTCCATTGCAAGGCAGATCAGTAACGTTCGGCGTTGTGGCTGACCCTTGGCATCATCCGGTAAAAACATGTCGAGACTCGGCACCAGGTCGACGTCGTGGCCGGCCTGCTCGAGAATGTAACGCAAAATCAGGTAGAGCTCCGGGTCAGTCGTGTGGATTAAGATCGAGTGACGCAAGAGCATCTCCCTTCGCTTTGTTTTCTGCGTCTAACAATTTGTGGGTCAGGCGGGCGTGTACTCGCCGCCGTTGATGTCTATGATCGCTCCATTGATGAAAGCAGCTTCATCGGAGACTAAAAAGCCGACCAGCCGCGCCACTTCTTCGGCCTCTCCCAGTCGCCCGGTGGGTATTCGTTTTGCTGCGTCGAGATTGACTGGCGTCGCCGCGGTTCCCGCCATTGGCGTCAAGATGCGACCCGGAGCGGCGACATTGATTGTGATCCCGTCGGCTGAAAATTCGCTGACGAGCGCACGGGACAGGCCAGCGAGCCCGGCTTTTGACGCTGCATATGCCGCACCGGCGATCCTAGGCCGTGTTCGACCTGCAAGCGAGCCGATGAGGACAATCCGGCCAAATCCCTTGTCGACCATACCTGGTAAGGCTGCTTGGCAGCAGAGCATGGCGCCCGTCAAATTTACGTCCAGCACATCATTCCACTCGTCCAGGTCAACCGAGGTAAATCGCTTGGCCACACCGTCCGTTGCTTTCGGCGAAATGCCCGCGCAATAAACCAGTAGCGCAGTGGACGACCACAAGGTTTCGACATCGCGAAAGAAATCGGCAACCTCGCCTGGATTTCTGACGTCGCAACAACCGACCAATAGCTGGTTAGATGTTATCTCAGCCTCGAAGGACGAGAGCGCGGCCTTCGCCGCGCTTTCTGTCTGCCCAAAAACTGCGACCTTGTGGCCAATACCGAGTAAATGTCGTGCAACCGCCAGTCCGATACCGGACGTGCCTCCGGCGACCACTGCGACTCGGCTCTGGCGATCTCTCGTCATGCCGCACTGTCCATCTGAGCAAAGAGAGAAAGTGCAGGGTGAGCTTCGGGATCGGTCATAACCTCTATCAGCAACGGCAACTTTCTTTTCTTGACCTTTTGCATATGGGCCTTGAGGTCCTGCGGTTGCGTGACCCGGACCGCATCGCATCCGCACGCGTGTGCAATCTTGACGTGATCGACCTCTGCAAAATGGCAGGCGGTTGTGTACTTTCCGAATTTTACAGTTTCGGCATCACGCTGGAAGCCAAGAATCCCGTTGTTCAGCACGATGATCGTGATCGGAATTTGCATGCGGACCAGTGTTTCAAGCTCGGCCCAACTGTGCGCAAATCCCCCATCTCCCACCAGCGCTACAACATCGCTCTGAGGTGCGGCGACCTTGGCTCCGATTGCAAGGGGAACTCCCCACCCAAGTCCTGCAAGACCCCGGGGGGTGAGCACACGTGTCCTTTCGGAAGAAATTCTGAGTTGTCCGAGGACCCACATCGATGAATAACTAGCATCCGCCACCACTGTGGTGTTTTCATCGATAACCCCCTGAAGCTCGGCCATAGTCCGTTCGGGACGAAGCGGTGAGGCCTCAGAGCTGTAATAGACCCGGCGATCATCATTAAATTTCCTCCAGCTTTCCCGAAGACGGTCGCAGACAGCCTCGCGGGAAACGGTTCTGAGGTGCAAGTCACAAAGCCTGATCCTTTCACCTAGGCCGGCCAAGGTCTCCCGTGCGTCACCAACAAGACGAATTGCCTCAAAATTCCGCCCGACCTCCTGTGGATCTGTATCTATATGAATAATCTGGGCATCGGGACTGTACTGCCGCCAGTTGTCTGTACCATTCTGGTTAGTCCTCGTGCCGATCAAGACGACAAGGTCCGCTTCGCGAACGATCTCGACCGTGTGTCGGCCCAGTGACTTCGGGCCGACAAGAGATGCCAGGACACCTCCTGAAAGCGGGTGCCACTCATCAACTGAGCCCTTGCCCATATTCGTTGTGAACACAGGTAGCGAGCACTCGTCCTGCAGCCGTCGCAACTGCTGGGCAGCCCCGGAGGCGTGGACGCCGCCGCCTGCTATCACGACAGGTGCGCGGGCGTTCGCTATCGCTTTCGCAGCGATATCAAGATCTTTGTCGGTGGGACGTGATCTGTCGAGCGGCCAATGGCCGAGATTGTTCGTTCTTCTCCTTGTTGGGGCAGTAGATACGGATCGCAAAAGATCCGCAGGAAGAAGCAGGACTGCTGGACCTGCTCTGCCAGACGAGGCTGCGGTGAACGCAGCATCGATGTAATCGTCTACCCGCTCCTCCACGGAAACACGACGAACCCATTTTGTGCATGACTGAAACAGGCTGATGTGATCGAGGTCCTGAAACGCGTTCCGATCAGTCTGATCACGCTCTACATCCTGGACAAGTGCGACGACCGGGACGCTCGCCTTGAGTGCTTCCGCCAGCGGAGCAACCAGCAGCGCGGCCGCAGGCCCGTTCTGGGCTGCCACGACGCCGATTTTGCCAGAACGCCTGGCGTAGCCATCGGCCATGGCGCCGCCCATGTTTTCCTGACGATAGGCAATCTGCGTTATACCGATCTTTTCGGCCGCCAAAATGACCGCCGACGGAAGGCTTTGTCCAAAGATCACCTCCACATCATGGCGCCTCAACGCGTGGGCAATACGCTCAGCGACGGTTGTTTCATAAACTGCAGTATCCATTATGCGGCCTCCCAGGCATGTCGATCGAGATTCACGAGGAAATCGTCAAAGACGGAAACAATGTCACCCATGTCACTGTCCGTCATGGGCGTTGATAGCGACGCAGCGGCGCCGTAGGGCATCAAAATCCCATTGTTTGCAAAGTGCCTGCGCAGCAGTTTGAGAACGGTGTCTTCCGAAGCTGTCGGAATGCTGTCCTGGTAAGAAACCGGCGCTACCTTCTTGGCGTGTACTCGAAAAAGCGAAGCCGCTCCCGTCACGCTCAGATTTGCGCCGTGTCGTTCGATGCGTGATCTCAACCCGTCGCGAACCAGGTTACCCATATGTTCGAGACGTTGGAAGGCATCCTCCGTCAGGGCTTCCATCGCAAGACGGCCAGCGACCATAGACACGGGATTTGCAGAAAAGGTTCCACCTTGCGTCACTGGTGCCTTACCTCCTTGCTTGCCAAAGGCCGACATGATCTCTCGACGTCCGCCGACTGCCCCTACAGGAAAGCCACCGCCGATGATCTTCCCCATTGTGACGAGGTCCGGCTCCAGACCGTAGCGCGCTGACGCTCCGGTGAAGCCCTGGCGGAGGTTCAGTACTTCATCCGCGATAATGACGATCCCATGTTGCTTCGCCACCTTGTTGATTGTTGTGATGAACTCCTGTGTCGGCTTTATGAGACCTGCCCGGCTGGGCATCGGATCGATAAGAATAGCCGCAAGGCGCCCGGCATTCATCGCGATTTGCTGCTCCAACTGCGCGGGGCAGTTAAATTGGAGGAGGACGACGTCATCTATGACGCTTGCTGGCATGCCTGGATAGGCGGCGGAGGGCGTATTCGACGATGCGTGCTGGCTCGCCTCCGCCCAGTCATATGCGCCGTGGTACGCCCCTTCCACCCGAGCGATTGCGACCCGGCCGGTCGTTGCTCTAGCGGCTTTGATGGCAAACATGACGGCTTCCGTTCCACTCGCGACGAAGCGGACCTGCTCAACAGCCGGAATCCTGCCTATTAGCAATTCGGCCAGATCGATTTCATGGTTCATCGGATTAGCGAAGCAACTGCCTGTTCTTAGTAGCCCGGCAATCGCTTCAGTTATTGGGGGATAGGCATGTCCGTGGATCAGGGTCGTGAAGTTATTGTTTAGATCCAGCATACGGTGCCCGTCGACGTCGGTCACATACGCGCCTTCCCCGTAGGCAACAAAGACGGGGTGAGGATCCAGCTCAATTGTCGCGCGTGTGACACCGCCTGGAAAAACGGAGGAGGCGCGTTCAAAGAACGCGATAGACGTTTGCCGGTCAGTGGGACCTGTTAGCGGGGTATTCGATGATGACAGCATTGAATCATAAACCCTTGTCCTGGAGGAAGACAGGCAAACTGCGCCGGTCATTTGCAATTTTGTTGCAACAAAAATTCTATGAGTCAATATGTGACGTCAATTTAAAGGTCAGGTTATTATTCGTCTGTCATTGACGCGGCGTTTCGCAGTTTGCGGTAGCCCTCCCTGATATCGTTCTCTATCGCCGCCCGCACGCCGGCCGGATCTTTGTCAACAAGAGCCTCGATCGCGACCATGTGATTGTGAACGCCCTGGCGGTTTTGCGCGTACTCGGGGTAGAGGTTGAGAAGCGTAGGGCCAATGCGCGCCCACAGGGTTTCAATCATGCTGAGCAGGCCGCTCATTCCGGACAGATTATAGATGGCAAAGTGGAATTCCTTGTTGTGCCAAAGAGCATCGTGATACCGGCCTGCTTCTAAGCTATCGTTTATAACCTCTTGTATTTCAATAAGTTTTCTATTTGTCGCTTCGTCGGGATTCCTTGCTCCGTATTCCGCGGCGGTTCCTTCCAGAGCGATCCTCGTAACGGTGATATCGCGCAATTCCGCCTTTGAAAGCGTCGGAACGATGAGCGTCTTGGGGCCGGAAAAAACAAGTACCGATTCTGTCGTTAGGCGGTTCAACGCGTCGCGCGCAGGCGTCGTGCTCACATCGAGTTCACTGGCTATCCCCCGGACAGTAAACTTGTGCCCGGGAGGGTAGCTGCCGCGGATCATTCTCTCCCGTAGCACGTCATAGACCATGCTTCCCATTCGCTGGCCCTGGACGCCGGTATCACTCTCATCGCGTAAAATGTCGATCATTTTCCCCTCTTGTTCCGTTGACTCACTGCGTTTTTGATGTCACAAAAATCGAATATAAAGTTTTTGCGAACGCTATGTGACATCATAAACGCTATTAGCATCTAATCTGTTACGCGTCGCTGGCCTGGCAAGATAATCTTGAAAGCTGCTCCGAGCACTCGTTTTCACGTTCGTAGCGGCATTAAAAAGGAGGGGTAAGGTATTGATAGGTGAGACTCTAAATCTTGACGGGCTCGCGAAGAGCTATGGCAACGTCGTTGCGGTCGCTGGTGTTGACGTCTGCGTGGAGCCAGGCGAGTTCGTGTCAGTGCTGGGCCCATCCGGGTCAGGCAAGACCAGCGTCCTGACGATGATTGCCGGTTTTGAGCGTCCCACGGCAGGCAGGATCGTGATCGGCGACCGTGACGTGACCGACCTTGCACCGAATAAGCGAAATATCGGGATGGTCTTTCAGAAATACGCGCTTTTCCCCCATCTCACTGTCCGTCAGAACATCGCTTTCCCGCTAAAGCTCAGATCGCGGTGGCGCTCCGGATGGAAGCAGCGGGCAGACGACATGCTTGACCTCGTTCACCTGGCCGGTTTTGCTGACAGGTATCCTTCTGAACTGTCGGGTGGTCAGCAGCAGCGTGTGGCGGTCGCACGAGCGCTTGCGTTTGAGCCGCCCGTTATGCTGATGGACGAGCCCCTCGGCGCGCTTGACAAGAAATTGCGTGAAGCCATGCAGTTCGAAATCAAGCGCATCCAGAGGCAGGTGGGAGCAACCGTCCTATATGTAACGCATGATCAGGAAGAAGCGCTGACGATGTCCGATCGCGTTGCGATAATGCAGGGCGGAAACATCGTCCAGATAGGGGCTCCTTCCAGTCTTTACCACGCGCCCGCAACCCGTTTTGTTGCTGATTTTGTCGGAAAAATGAGCTTCGTCGAGGGAGAGGTTATTTCCTTTGAAGACGACGGGATGCTCGTCCGATTGGCCGACGACGTATTTGTCCTGACCGCTTCTGTCGATGCGGCCCGGAAGGCCCTCCGGCTTGGTGACGAGGTGGTTCTTGCCATGCGTCCCGAGAGGATCGCCTTGAAAAAACGAGGTGCTCAAGGCCTCAGGGCAATTCCAGCTCAGATCGAGAGCCTTGCATTCGTTGGATCATTCCATGCGTTCATGGTCCGTCTAGACCTGCCTGGATCACCGCTGGTGGAGGTTCAGGTCGTGACCGGAAGCGAGGTAAATTTCCGCGCCGGTGATACGGTCGATCTCGTACCCGACCCGCACGCTGTCAGCTTTTTTTCAAAAGAGGAGAGGTCTGCGGCATGAGTGCTTCTTCACCCGCTTCCAGAGCACTCGCCAATTTGCAAAGTGTTATGTTTTCTACACCCTCTGCAAAAACATATTCCCATGCAGGCGCATTGCTTTTGCTTCTGCCAGCTGCACTCATGCTTTTGACAGGGTTCGTTTATCCTCTGGCAAGGCTCGTCGCGCTCAGTGTGCCGGACATGAGCCTCGAGCTATACATTCGCATCTTTCGCGAACCGCTTTATCTAAAGGTCCTGTTCTCCACGACGGCTGTGGCACTTGCCGTTATGTGCTGCTGCCTGCTCTTGGGCTTTCCTGTAGCCTACGCGATGGTCCGGCTCAAACACCCTTGGGCCCTCATATTGACGGCATGCGTGCTCATCCCGCTCTGGACATCGGTCCTGGTCCGATCATATGCCTGGATCGTGCTGCTTCAGAGAACCGGCATCATCAATCAGGCACTTCTCTCGAGCAAGCTCATCGACGAGCCCCTACGCATGATCTACACACAGGGTGCGGTCATCGTCGCAATGACCCATGTCCTTCTTCCCTTCATGATCATGCCTATCTTTGCGGCACTGCGGGCTATCCCTCCGGAGTACGTTCAGGCGGCAATGAATCTTGGCTCAACTCGATTGCATGCCTTTCGCGCAATCATTGTTCCTCTGAGCCTTCCTGGGATATTTGCGGGCTGCGTTATCAGTTTCGTTCTTGCGCTCGGTTTCTATGTCACCCCGGCGTTGGTAGGGGGAGCAGGATCGCTCATGATGGCAACGCTCGTCGGTCAACAAACGACTGTCCTGCTCGATTGGCCATTTGCGGCTGCGCTCTCAACCTCACTGTTGGTCGTCACGCTTGCCGTCATAATCATATTTCGAAGAACACTTTCGCTAAGCAAGGGGCTGAACAGTGGCATCTGATAGTTCAACATTTCCGGTCCGGCCTTCTTTGGCGCGGCCACTGCGCAATGCCGTCGGACGGTATCGCAATATCGTCCGCATCTACATCGCAGGCCTCTTTGTCTTCCTGATAACGGTATTCTTGGTCCTGCCGACGTTTCTTGTCATCCCCATGAGCCTGAATGACGGCAGCTATCTTGCGTTTCCACCGCAAGGCCTCACTTTAAAGTGGTACAGGGCGTACTTCTCGGATCCTGATTGGATGGTGGCGACATTGTTCAGCCTGCAGGTCGCATTCGCGACAGCTATTGTGGCAACAACCATCGGCACGACAGCAGCGCTTGCGCTCGCAAAGAGCAGATTGCCTCTTAAGGGGCTTCTACAAAGCCTCGCGCTTGGGCCAATGATCGTCCCGCACGTGGTCCTGGGTGTATCGCTTTACCTCGTGTTTTCACCGTGGAGGATAACGGGGACTTTTGCAGGCTTTGTTCTCGCGCACACAGTTTTAGCCATCCCCTATGTCATGATCGTGGTGGGTGCTGCGGTGCAGAAGTTCGACCCTTCGCTCGAACTCGCGGCCCTCAACTGCGGCGCAAATCGAATCCAGAGCTTTTTCCTCGTGATGCTGCCCAATATAGGCCCGAGCGTCGCCGCGGCTTCGGTCTTTGCGTTTCTTGCGTCGTTCGATGACGCGACGGTTTCGTTCTTTATCTCTGACATTGGCGGGAAGTCGATTGGACGCAAGATGTTCGAAGATATCGATTTCAACCTCACGCCAGTGATCGCCGCCGCATCAACCGTGCTTGTCGCGATCTCACTCGTGCTTATGACGGCGGCGCAACTTCTGACTACTCGAAGCAAACACTAACTCCACATTAACTGAAGAGGATTTGAAATGATCAGATCGGATCAGACGCCGAAGGCTTGCCTGCAGTCCGCGTATTACATGCTCGTCGCCTTTGCTCTCATGTTCGCTCTTGGGTTTCAAAAGGCGAGTGCCGAGCAACGTGTGGTCATTGCTACCACGGGAGGTACCTACGAAAAGGCCCTGCGTGATGCGTGGTTCGAGCCCTTCACTAAAGCGTCAGGAATAAACGTCGTCACTGTTTCTGGAACAGATGCGGAGAAGCGGGCAAAGGTCACTGCTATGGTTCAAACAGGCAACGTCACCTGGGACCTCTATCTGGATGGCGAAATCCAAGCTGGATCCGACGCACACTTCGCCATAACGGAAGACCTTTCAGACTTTTGCAAACAGTTCATTAACAGCACGGACCTGCTGGCCGACTCTTGCACGCGCGGCGGGGCGAAATTACAGTCAACCTCCACCCTTTTGGCTTACAAACTGAATGAGAACGGCAGCAACCCTCAAACCTGGGCTGACATGTGGGATCTGGCGAAGTTTCCGGGTGCACGAAGTTTTCCTAACTTTGACGATCCATGGCGAGTGTTGGCCGCAGCATTGCTCGCGGACGGAGTGCCGAAAGACAAACTTTTCCCACTCGATGTAGATCGAGCATTTCGCAAGCTTGACGAAGTCAGGGACAGTGTACAGGTTTGGTGGAGGACGGGAGATCAAAGCGTTCAGGCGTTTCGTAATGACGAGTATCGCGTTGGACAGATCTGGTTGACGCGCGCGAAGGCCTTGAAGGAAGAAGGTTACAAGATTGGCTGGAGTTATGATGGCGCATTTCTTGTGGGCGATCGCATAGCGCTCGTGCGTGGCGCACCGAATCGGGAAAATGCGCTGAAGCTCATTGAGTTCTGGCTACGCAATCCTGCGGTGCAGGCCAAAGCCTGCGAAACGCTTTCCTGCACACCTCCAAGTCAGAAAGCGATTTCGCAGATGTCATCGGAAGCTCGCGCCACCCTGCCATCTGCGGCTGATGTTGAAAACCGGATCATCGTCCCTGATGCACAATGGATCAACGCGAACATGGGCATGCTGGTGCAGCGCTGGAACACATGGATACGCTGAAAAAACCGAGGGCGCCAAGGCACCTTCCTTGACGCTGCGAGCGGGTGTGCAGGCGGCTGTCTTTGGGCGCCTGCACCGACCGCGTCACCGCGTTCGCAAGACCACAGCAGAGCAAGAGCTGGTACAGACGTCGCGTCTCTCTTTTATGCAGAAGAGATATTCGCACGATGAACCCGTCATTGTGCAGTCCGCTGTCCGGATGGTCCCCGGCTCAGAAATGATCGAGGGGGCTGCGACATAAACCGTCACGTTGATCATAGTTCGTCGGTCAATCCGGCCCCCTTGAGCCGCCATGACTGTCGGAAGGCTACGGCGAGTGTTTTTTGTGTCGGGTGCCATCTCACGCTCGGAACGGGAGGTGGTAGACGCCAGAGGGGAGGGCGACTTTACAGCCAGAAACGGTGCGGTCGTTAAGGCAGCGCGCGGAATATCAGTATCTAAACCGGTTGAGATCCGCCAGCATATCGGTCCATATAGGACGAAGCAGAGATCGAAGAGCCATGGTCCTTTCACTTTCCGGCATCAGGAAATCCTACCAGACAGCCGAAGGCAATATCCCGGTCCTGAAGGGCATCGACCTTTCACTTGAAGCCGGCGAAAGTCTTGCCCTGACGGGGGAATCCGGCAGCGGAAAGAGTACGCTTTTGCATCTGGCAGGCGGCCTTGATTTGCCCGACAGTGGCATCATCACAGTGGGGGGTCGGAAAATAACCGATCTCGACGAGGCCGGTCGAGCGAGCTTCCGACGCAGGGAGGTGGGCTTAATCTTCCAGCAGTTCAATCTCATTCCGAGCCTCGATGTCGGATCCAATATCTCGTTTCACGCCCGGCTGGCGGGCCGTTTCGACCCGGTCTGGGAAAAAAGCCTGGTCGAGGCGCTGGGGATCGGGGAGCTGCTTGCACGCTATCCCGAACAGCTCTCCGGCGGTCAGCAGCAAAGGGTGGCGATCGGACGTACGCTTGCGGCAAGACCGCCCCTCATTCTTGCCGATGAGCCGACAGGTAATCTCGACGAGGCGACGGCTGATATCGTCATCGATATTATGTTGAGACTGACAAAGTCCGCGCAGATCACACTCCTCCTGGTGACCCATTCCAGCCGGTTGGCGGTAAAACTCGATCGGCGTATCGCGCTGAGTGGTGGAAAGGTTTCGTAATGAACTGGACCGCTTTCCGGGCGCTGCTCTCACACTGGCGCTACCGACCGCTTCAGCTTCTCACCCTCATTGTCGGCGTCACGCTTGCAACCGGCCTCTGGTGCGCGGTCCAGGCAATCAATGCCGAAGCCAGAGCAAGTTATGACCGGGCGGCCTCGGTCCTGGCGCAAAACCAGCTGGATCAACTGGTGGCAAAGGACGGCGGCAGAATTTCCTCGCAAACATATGCCCGGCTTCGAAGGGCGGGTTTGCACGTCTCTCCGATCATTGAAGGCGATTACAGGTTTGGTACGACGCGTATCAGGCTTATCGGCATCGACCCCCTGACCATGCCACCCGAAGGAATGGTGCTTGCACCATCTGATCCGTCCGGGCTGGGGGAATTCATCCAGACGCCCGGACAGATGATCGTTTCGCCTGCAACGGCTGCCACATTGAAAGATACCTCTGGCCTTACCATTAAGGCACGAGCGGATCTCCCCGATGGCGCAGCATTTGTCGATATTTCCACGGCTGACCGCCTGTTGAAACGCAACGGTGAACTGAGCCGGCTTATCGTTTCGCCATCGCAAGACCCCGATCTTCCGACGATCGGAAACATAGCCCCTGAACTTTCCCTCGAACAGGCAAAAAGCAGGCCCGACGTCGCAAGCCTCACGGACAGTTTTCATCTTAACCTGACGGCTTTTGGTTTTCTTGCCTTCGTTGTCGGTCTCTTCATCGTGTATTCCGCAACGGGCCTGTCGTTCGAGCAACGGCGTGGCACGTTCAGGACCATACGGTCGCTCGGGGTCTCGCTTCGCTCCCTGACCGCGATGCTGGTTATCGAAACCGCGCTCTTTGCGCTGGTATCGGGAGCGCTGGGCATTGTCGTCGGCTACGTTGTCGCATCGGCTCTATTGCCGGGCGTGGCCGCGACCCTGCGTGGCCTTTACGGGGCCAGTGTTGCCGGTTCACTCTCGCTGCGGCCTGAATGGTGGATCGCCGGCCTTGCAATGGCGCTGGTGGGGACCGGGCTCTCCTCGCTTCAACATCTCCTCCGCGTCTGGCGGATGCCGATACTGTCCACGGCACAAGGCAGGGCGTGGGCGATGGTGTCCACGAAAAGCCTCCTCCATCAGGCGGCCGCCGGGATGGTTTTGCTTTTTGTATCTGGCGCGCTTGTGCTGCTGGGCGGCGGTCTCATTTCAGGTTTCGCAGTGCTTGGAGCGCTTCTTCTGGGCGCTGCACTCATTCTTCCAACCTTGCTGGCACTGGGCATGAGAGCGGCCGAACACATCTCCGGACACGGACTGACCCTCTGGTTTTTCGCCGATACGCGCCAGCAGCTGCCAGGTCTTTCCCTTGCGCTGATGGCATTGCTGCTCGCTTTGTCGGCCAATATCGGGGTCGGCACCATGGTCTCAAGCTTCAGGCAAACCTTTGTGGGATGGCTCGATCAGCGCCTGGCCGCAGAGGTCTATGTGACGGCCCGTGACGAGGCTGAAGCTGCGCTTCTGCGGCAGTGGTTTCCCCACCACGCAAGGGCGGTTCTACCCATCTGGAGTACGGAAGGGGAAATTTCGGGGCAGAAGGTCCGCATCTTCGGCGTCGCTGACGATGCGACATACAGAGATCATTGGCCGTTGATTTCGGGTGCGCCCGCAACATGGGACGAGATTGCGAGCGGGAAGGGTGCACTGGTCAACGAACAGTTCTGGAGGACAGGCAAGGCGTCGCCCGGCGCAGAGATAGAAATGCCAGGTGGCTGGAAAGCCCGCGTCGTCGGGGTGTTTTCCGACTATGGCAATCCGAGGGGCGAAATCATCATTGGTCTTGATGCCCTTGTCCAGCACTACCCGGACGTGGAAAAGCTGAGATACGGCCTTCGCATGGAGCCACAGGAGGTTGCGGGCTTCAGACAACGCCTCATGACGGAGTTCGGCCTGCCCGAAGCCAATATTGTAGACCAGGCCTCGCTGAAACGGCAGTCTGCTGCAATCTTCGAACAGACGTTCGCGGTCACCGGCGCGCTGAATGTGCTCACGCTCGCGGTGGCGGGTTTTGCCATGTTTTCGAGCCAGCTTACGCTCGCTTCACTTCGACTGCCGCAGCTTGCTCCTGTTTGGGCACTTGGACTTCGTCGCCGCGACCTTGCGATGCTGGAGGTCCTGCGAACTCTTGCTCTATGGCTTGTGACATTCATTGCCGCCATTCCTGTCGGGCTGGGACTGGCCTGGGTTTTGCTGGCAATCATCAATGTGGAGGCTTTTGGATGGCGACTGCCGCTGATCCTGTTTCCGCTAGACTGGTTTAGGCTGGGTCTTGTTGCCCTGCTCGCCGCCATCATTTCGGTCCTGATCCCTGTTCGACGGCTTGCTAAAACCGCGCCGGCCGATCTTCTGAGGATATTCGCCAGTGAACGCTAAAGCCGTCCTCCTGCTCCTTTGTGCTTCATGCACTTCCTTGCCCACGCCGGTCATGGGGCAAGGCTTTGCGGGCCTCGGGTCAAATGCCGAAGGCTTCAGCGTTCCCATACGAGGCGTTGAACTCGTCTTTCCAAAAGACCACAAGCCGCATCCGGATTTCAGGATCGAGTGGTGGTACGTTACTGCAAATCTGCAGACGGCCGATGGACGGCGCATGGGCGTCCAATGGACACTCTTTCGTTCTGCGCTTGAACCTGTCGAGCGCCCCGGATGGTCCGACCCTCAAATTTGGATTGGCCACGCAGCCGTCACGACTGCGAGCCGTCACCATGTTGCCGAACGGCTGGCGCGGGGAGGCGTGGGGCAGGCGGGGGTCAAAGGCGAACCCTTCGACGCCTGGATTGACAATTGGCAAATGAAGGCAGGGACTGACGATGCACGGGACGACCTCGATCAGCTTGATTTGAACGCCAGTGGCGAGAGCTTCCGATATCGTCTGAAACTTCAGGCCCACGGGCCTTTGGTGCGTCAGGGGGACAACGGCTACTCCGTTAAATCGGCAGAGGGCCAGGCAAGCTATTATTACTCCCAGCCATTCTACCGTGTCAGCGGTAACGTCTTTCTTGATGGTGAAGCCCATGAGGTAACGGGCGAGGCGTGGCTCGATCGGGAATGGTCGTCGCAACCGCTAGCCTCGAGCCAGACTGGATGGGACTGGTTTTCCCTTCACCTTGCATCCGGCGAAAAACTCATGGCCTTCCGTCTGCGTGACGACAAAAGCGGCTACATCTCCGCCAACTGGATTTCCGCCGATGGCAGGCCGTCTCCCGTCGATCCGAAAGACGTCTTGCTCAGTCCGTTGCGGACCGCGGATATCAACGGAAAGAGCATTCCGGTCGAATGGAGCGTGAAGATACCCAGCCGTGGCCTCGACATAAAAACGAAGCCCCTGAACGAGAAGGCCTGGATGGCGACATCAACCCCCTACTGGGAAGGGCCAATAGAGTTTGATGGAAGCACCTCAGGACAAGGTTATCTGGAGATGACCGGATATTAGCCAGTTCAACTGCCCCTGACGAGATGTCGGCTGGAGCAGGGCCGGAGCTTACAGACGCCGCCTTATCCGGGCCGGCGCGACATCCCGGACACGCTCCAAAGGAGTCGTCTTGAGTTCCTTGATCTAACGATAGGCATCGTTTCCACTCTTGCCAGGTTTCCCCGGGTCGGGAACGTACATCTGCTTTCTGGCACCGCAATTGCCGAGAAATTATTGGCAAGTTCATGGAGAAGAGCACGCATGTTTTCGCCCCGTGCCGGAGGGCCAGTGCCTGTGATTACAACCCATTGTTCGGCTTCGTCCCAGCCAGGAATAAGGCAACGCGGTGGATCGTGCATCTCCGGACCGAGGTCTTTTCCCTTGGCGCTCAATACATCAACGATGTATTTTTTTGTTTTTGATCCGGAGTGCGCCCGGCGCAGCCGTGCTCTGCACGCGGGCTAGCTGGGGTATCGGTGCACTGGCGCCTGCAGCAGAACTGGTCTCGTCGGCATCGACCATACCCCTACAGGTTACGACTAGTCTTTCTGAGATCGGTACCCAAGCTTTTCAGAAAGCGCGTTGGCAGTGGTGCGAAGCTCCTCACCAAGGCACGCGATTTTTTCGTCGCTTGCTTCGCTGCGGATCAGACTGATTGCAATGCCGGCAGATGCGGCTCCCGAGTAATCGCGTATGGCAGCCCCAATGCAAAGCATACCTTCGCGGATCTGACCATCGTCGATGGAGTAGCCACGAGCGCGCGTGAGAGCCAGTTCCTCTTCAAGCTGCGAAAGGCCAGCAACGCTCCTTGATGTCAGAGGCTGTGGAAACTGAGAAAACAGCATCCTCAATTCACCGGGCCCCAGATCGGACAGGAGGATCTTCCCGGTGGCCGTAAATGGCGCCGGCAGACGCACACCGATCCGAAACGTGTGTCCAAGCGGCTGGGCCGAGTTGCGACAGCCGATGTAAACGACTTCGCCACCCTCGCGGACGGTGAGGGTCACCGTGTAGGGATCGAGGTCGTGGCGCTGGGCGAGATGGTCGTTGAATGTCGATACGATGTCGAGGTGCGACAGAAAACCATTCGCCCATCTGAGCGAGTGGGGTCCAATACGCAGGGTTCCATCGGCAGATCGCGCCAGAAGATCAAGCTCAGTCATCACCGCAAGCAAGCCATGCGCGCTGCTTTTGGGCAAATCCAGAAAGCGTGTCAGCTCGGCGGCTGTGAGGTCCCGCGGGGAACCTGCCACAAGATCCAGAATACGCACGGCGCGTCTGAGTGCCGGTACAGTGTCTGATATTTGCGACGATTGTTGATCTTCAGCCATGCACCTTCCTTGACACACTTGGCCGCTCTGGCCCATAGTTCACTATAATGATTCAAGTTCAATTAGTTGAACTCTAGTGCGGGAGAGGTCGATGATCAAGCTAAAAAATGCGGCGCTGTTGCGTGATGCCTGCCTGGTGAATGGTCGCTGGCTGAAAGCTGCGGATGGCAAGACGATTGCGGTGGAAAATCCCGCCAACTCGATGATCATCGGTCACGTTCCTTCATTGTCGGCAGATGAGGTTGAAGCTGCAGTCGAGTCAGCAGGCAAGGCATTTTCCGAGTGGAGCCGCCGGGCTGCGAAGGACCGCGCTGCCATATTGCGCCGATGGTTTGATCTCATGGTGGCGAACGCTGACGATCTTGGTGCGTTGATGACTGCCGAGCAGGGAAAGCCGTTTGCGGAAGCAAAGGGCGAAGCCCTTTATGCGGCATCTTTCGTGGAGTGGTTCGCGGAGGAAGCCAAACGTGTTTACGGCGATACCATTCCTTCGCCGACCACCGACAAGCGCATTACCATCCTGAAGCAGCCGATCGGTGTCTGCGCCGCGATCACGCCATGGAACTTCCCGGCCGCGATGATCACTCGCAAGGCGGCCCCGGCACTTGCCGCAGGCTGCACGATGATCGTCAAACCGGCTGAGCAGACCCCTCTCACCGCACTTGCTCTGGGTGTTCTGGCCGAAGAAGCGGGCGTTCCCGCCGGTGTCTTCCAGGTGGTGACGGGCGCTGCACGCGATATCGGCAAGGTGTTTACCGAAAGCGACACGGTGCGAAAGATCTCCTTTACCGGATCGACTGAAGTTGGTCGTCTTTTGATGGCGCAATCGGCCCCGACGATCAAGAAACTGTCACTGGAACTTGGTGGCAATGCGCCTTTCATCGTCTTTGATGACGCCGATCTGGATGCGGCCGTTGAGGGCGCGATCGTTTCGAAATACCGCAATGCCGGACAGACCTGCGTGTGCTCCAACCGGATCTATGTCCAGGATGGTGTTTACGACGCATTCGCCGAAAAGCTGGTCAAAAGGGTCGAAAGCCTGTCCGTCGGTGAGGGCACCGAACCTGGTGTTCTGATCGGTCCACTGATCGACCAGGATGCCGTGGCAAAGGTCGAGGATCACGTTGCTGACGCCCTTGGCAAGGGCGCAAAGATCGTAACCGGCGGAAAGCGCCATGCTCTTGGAGGCACGTTTTACGAACCGACGGTTCTGACTGGAGCAACCCAGGCCATGAAGGTTGCCCGTGAGGAGACCTTTGGACCCGTCGCTCCGCTCTTTCGGTTCGGGACGGAAGACGAAGCGGTCGCCATGGCGAACGACACCGAATTTGGTCTGGCGGCCTATTTCTACACCGAGAATGTCCGCCGGACATGGCGTGTCGCAGAAGCGCTCGAATACGGCATGGTGGGCCACAATACAGGCCTCATCTCCAACGAAGTCGCACCATTCGGTGGCGTGAAGCAGTCCGGCTTGGGCCGCGAAGGCTCGCACTACGGCATCGATGAATATCTTGAAATCAAATACCTGTGCTCGGCCATCGGCTGAGATCACGCTGGGAGGATCAGATGACCATCAACCCTTTCGAATTCCGTACCGTTCCCTCCATGCAGGTTGCCTGGGGTGGCGCCCAGCGCCTTGGAGAGATTCTTTCCGGCAGGTTTCAGGCGCGCAAGGCGCTGCTGATTACCGATGCAGGTCTCATCAAGGCCGGCCTCATCAAGCCGATTGCTGACGCCCTTGCGGCGAGCGGCTTTAACGTCACGATCTTCGACAAGGTCGTCGCTGATCCGCCAGAGCACATCGTTGCCGACTGCGTCGAGTCCGCAAGGCAGGTCGGCGCCGATATCGTCATCGGCCTTGGCGGGGGCTCATCGCTCGATATCGCCAAGCTCGTGGCTGTTCTCCTGGTCTCTGACCAGACGCTTGCCGACATGTACGGGATCGGCAACGTAAAGGGGTCACGCCTGCCGCTCGTGCTGGTGCCGACCACGGCCGGTACCGGTTCGGAAGTCACAAACATCTCGATCATCACCACGGGCGAAACCACCAAGATGGGGGTCGTTTCTCCCCAACTTTACGCTGATTTCGTTCTTCTGGATGCTGAACTGACGGTGGGACTGCCGCAGGTCCATACGGCTGCCACCGGTATCGATGCCATGGTGCATGCAATCGAGGCTTACACCAGCAAACACAAGAAGAACCCGCTGTCAGATGCTCTGGCGCGCGAGGCACTGCGCCTGCTCGGTGCAAACCTGATTGCCGCCTGCAGGAACGGGGCCGACCGGAAAGCCCGTGAAGGCATGCTGTTGGGTGCGACATTGGCAGGTCAGGCTTTCGCCAACTCACCGGTAGCCGCCGTCCACGCGCTCGCTTATCCGCTGGGCGGCCATTATCACGTGCCGCACGGCCTTTCCAACGCCCTGATGCTGGGGCCGGTTTTACGCTTTAACGCGAAGGCTGCAGCGTCGCTTTATGCGGAGCTTGCCGACGTGCTGGGTGTTCCGGGTGAAGGGGATGCGGCAACTCGTTCGGATGCGTTCGTTCAGCATATGGAAACGCTGATGGACCAGAGCGGCGCGCCGCGGCGTCTGCGCGATGTCGGCGTGACGGACAACACGCTTGCCATGCTTGCGTCCGACGCAATGAAACAGAGCCGTCTGTTGGTCAATAATCCGGTCGAAGTCCGCGAAGAGGATGCGCTTGCGCTCTACCGCGAGGCGTTCTGACCCATTTCTTACGGCAATATCTTCAGTCCCAAGGGAGGAAAACGAGTGACCGATATCAGACTTTACATGCTTCAGTCGGGTACGCTGAAATGCAAGGTACACAACATCAAGATGAACCAGGGGAACGGTGCGGACTATGAGATCCCCGTTCCGTTTTTCCTGATTACCCATCCGGCCGGGCACACCGTGATCGACGGCGGCAACGCGATTGAAGTTGCAACGGATCCGCGTGGCCATTGGGGCGGCATCTGCGATGTCTATTGGCCAGTGCTGGACAAGGACCAGGGCTGCGTTGACCAGATCAAGGCGCTTGGTTTCGATCCGGCCGATGTCAAATATGTTGTGCAGTCGCACCTGCATCTCGATCATACCGGCGCCATCGGTCGCTTCCCCAACGCAACCCACATCGTGCAGCGCTCTGAATATGAGTATGCCTTTACGCCCGACTGGTTTGCTGGCGGCGGCTATATCCGCAAGGACTTCGACAAGCCGGGTCTGAAGTGGCAGTTCCTCAACGGTACGCAGGACGATTATTACGACGTTTACGGCGACGGCACGCTCACCACGATCTTCACGCCCGGTCACGCGCCCGGCCACCAGTCCTTCCTGGTGCGCCTGCCAAACAGCAAACCGCTTCTCCTGACGATCGATGCTGCCTACACACTGGACCACTGGGAAGAGAAGGCTTTGCCTGGCTTCCTTGCCTCGACCGTTGACACGGTCCGTTCTGTTCAGAAGCTCCGCACCTATGCCGAAAAGCACGATGCGACAGTCGTCACCGGCCATGACCCTGACGCCTGGGCGAACTTCAATAAGGCTCCCGAATTTTACGCGTAAATAGAACGCGCAGGTCAACGGCCAGATACGGCGAGGTTGCATGCAGCCTCGCCGATTTTTATCATATGAGCCAAGGGCACCGAGCCGAGCGGGGTCGTGTATTTCGGCGCATCGGCCTTTTCCGGATATACGCCTTCGTTCAAGTCGCTCGCGTTGTCGCTCAAGGCCTGAAAGCTATCCTCTAGCTGCGCGAGTGTGCTCATACGGCGTTTTTCGCCCCGGCGTTACGTTGAGCCATCAGGGTTCCGGCTGACAATTTGCCAATACCGGATGGCTTAGAGTGAACTTGTCTCTTTGATCCAAACTGTCTGCAAATGGAGCAGATTATGGCGCTCACTTAGCGTTCCCCACGTGTCGGGCAAGCCATGCTCCCCAAAACAGGCTTGCAAAAAACCGAAGCGGTTCGTTGAAACCAACGCCCTCCAGCAACGAAATGACCTCGTCTTCCGATCGGGGTGGCTCCGCGCCCTGCAGAATCTTGCCCATTTTGGTCTGGACCTCTTCAGGCCCGGCGCCGTTCATACGCCAGCGTGCTGCCCAGGCTGCCATGAGCAGGGGCTGAGACGCATATGCCCGATAATTCCCCGCCACAATCAGGGGCGCGTCAGGATACAGCCGCATTGCAATCTGCGCCAGAACATCCTGCTTTGCGGCGTTCCCTGGCAAATGGTGCAGCACGCCGATCATGATTGCAGCGTCAAACGATGGAGCTCTATCCAGATCGGAGACGGTACCGAGGACGGTCTCCACCCGGTCAGACACTTCGGCCCTGACCAGATGATCGCGTGCGAGGTTGAGCATCGGTGCTGAAGGATCGACGGCGACAAAGGACCATTGCGGTTCCAGCCGAGCGGCGGCGATGATTTCGCCCGCCGTACCGCCGGCCCCGACAACCAGCACACGTGCCGCCGTTCCTTCGCCCAGAGCTGCAGACAGCATGCAGGCGGAAAGCTCGTGGCAGGCGTCATATCCTGCCAGCGCTATCCTGCTCTGTCGTGCGTATTCCCCTGCGCGGGAGGCGTCAAATTTGGCTGCAGAATCCTGTGTCATGCTGTCTCTTGTCTGTTTAGACGTGCTGGCGTGCTTCGCTCAAGGAGGATACAAGATTTGCGATCAGGAAAGGGAGGAAATACATGACTGAAAGTTCAGATTCCGGGCGAAAACATGATCGGTTGACGGCTTTCCTGAAAGCCTTTCATCTTGGCGCATCACGTTGCGATTGTGCTGAAGCCGCTAACCTCCTGATCATCAATGTCCATGGCGCAGGTGAACCGACCATCTGCTTTATCGCGCCAGATCCACGGCGTCGCTGCCGGATGGCGCAGTTATATGCGCTGGCGCCACAGTGGATTTTGGCGGTAGTGCCAATCCGTTGGTCGGTGCACTGCCAGACGAATTGTGCCTTTCACTGGCCAACGAACCGGAATTGCGCGGTTTGTCTCAACTGATGGTGGCCGAAGTCGAGGTCGCCCGCTGTGGTGGCGGTACTATCGAGGCGCGTCTATGCGAGATCATCGTCGTGCTTGCGATCCGCAAGGCAATAGCGATCGGCACGGTCGATGCGGGATTACTGGCGGGTCTGGCGCACCCCGCACTGCATCCCAGCCTTGTGGCCATACATGACAATCCGGCGCGAAATTGGCGGATTGCGGACCTTGCCGCCATAGCGGATATGTCGCGCGGACAATTCATTTCCACCTTCACGCAAACCGTTGCCCAGTCGCCTATCGCCTACATGAATAGCTGGCGCCTGGCGCTCGGACGAGCAGAACTGCGCGCCGGGCGAAGTGTCAAATCGGTCGCCGCCTGGGTCGGCTTCGGCAGCGCCGCCGCATTTTCCCGCGCCTATTCCCGCAAGTTCGGCTCACCGCCGGCCCAGAGCAAACCACGAAAATGAGGCAGAGGATCTTAATTCCCTACAGCGCTTCGGCCCTCTCGGCCAATACTGAGGCCACTTTCCAGGGCACGCCCGCCGATGCTCGTGTCGAGTGGCACAATCTGGGAGAGTTTCCCAGAGGAACGTTCGATTTGGCGACCGTCATGTTTCTCACACGAGATCTTGGGGAAGCTGCGAGCGCGGCATAAGGACGGAGCGCAAGGCAAGCTTTTGGATTAGCTGCTCGCGGCGGCTTTTGGGCGTTGGCGTTCTGGCGCCAAACGGCCAGAATGGGATCGGGTCTGGCAAGCTGGCAAAGCAGCTTCAATCGGTCGTTGGCCCGCATTAAGTTCACGGAAGCTTTCGTTCGCTAAACCAGCCGATCCTCACAGACGCATCGGTTCACCTTTGAATGCGAGCTAACCAATGGCGTCGACGAGGCGACCCATCGGTTCCTCTTCAGGCGCGCGATCGACTTGCGCGAGAACGCGGAAATGGCAACGCTGCTCTATTGCATGCGTCGTTACCTTTACAGCTAAGGCCCCCCCGCGATGATTGCTTCCGGGAAGTCAGCCCGCATAGTGAACGGCGGTAATGGGGTCGGCTCCGCCCAGTCGGCAAAGCGCCTTCGTGTCGGTCACAGAGGCCATCATGGGACGCGCCTGAAAGCAGGCAACGCTTCGCAGCGGCGTAAAACGTCACCTGTGCGCCAAAAGCGGTCATTGGCGCACAAACACTCGCCAAGCCATTATAAAAACCATTCATGGCAGCGATAAAGGCGGCACGGTGGCTTCCGTGGCTTGGAAGGGATATCGTCATTCCGATCACGTCAATCTAGCCTACTCAACGCGCCCGACCTCGTGTAGCGTCGGAATGGGCAGTAAAAGGTTTACCATGTCGCTCCTCGATCCCGACGCAATCCATCCTATCACCCTGCCTGACGGCAGGGTTTATTCGGACACAGTGTATCTAAAGAACGTCGTCGACCATCCTCGTATCGAGGTCGGCGAATACAGCTACTTCACGCATTCTGGAACCCCAGAAGAGACAGCCCAGATACTTGCCCCTTATCTCGGTCACACATGTCGCGAGCGGCTGCTGATCGGCAAATTTGTACAGATTGCTAAGGGTTGCTACTTCATAACCAGCTCGGCCAATCATCCGATGACTGGTTTCACAACTTATCCATTTCGAATCTTCAAGCCCGAGACGTTTGGCTACAAGGAACTGCCGGTCAAAGACACGGTCGTCGGTCATGACGTTTGGATCGGCCACAACGCGGCTATCATGCCTGGTGTGCGCATTGGCGCGGGTGCTATCGTGGCCGCAGCCTCGGTCGTTGCTCGCGATATCCCGCCTTACGCCGTGGTTGGCGGCAATCCCGCTACCGTGATTAGAATGCGTTATCCCGCTGAGGTGATAGATGTCCTGCTTCATATTGCTTGGTGGGACTGGCCAATCGAGAAGATTGAAGCCAATTTAGCATCTCTGAGTAATGGTGACCTTGACGCTCTCAAAATCGCCTAGCGCCGGGCTCGCCATCTCGTAATGTTCGCAATCGGCCCAAGGCTGTCATGTCGCAGAAGCGCCATTTGGGGACCTTGACGGTAGGACATCCCGCCGTATCCTCACCCGCAGTTGCAACGGGGTGACCGCCATGGCTGAGGTAACAGAACACACCATAGATCGGGGCGATGGCGCTCGTGTTCAGCTATTCCAGGCGCGTGCTTCGGATCGACGAAACGGAGCGATACTGTTCGTTCACGGTAATCAGGGAGGACTTCTTTTAGGTGGACAGGAAGCGGTCGAAGATGGATCGCTCGTCCGGTTCTCCTCGCGCCTCGGCATAACAGCGGCCGCCGTATCGCAGCCTGGTTTCGGCACATCGGACGGACCAGCGGATTTCTGCGGACCGTCGACACAGAAAGCGATTGTCGCGGCGTCGGATTTCCTCAAGCGGCAGCCATCGGTCGATCCAGAGCGTATCGTACTTTATGGCAACAGCCGTGGGGCTGTCGCCTCTGCCATGGTGGCAACCAAGGTGGCCGATCTCAAAGCGATCATACTGACTGGAGGCGTCTATGACTTGAGAGACGCCTACAAGACAAGTGCACGAGGCCTGCAAGAGGCTATCCGAAACGAAGCAGGTATCTCAGACGAGGCCTTCCTGGATAGATCCGCACTCTATCATGCTCATAGCATCCGATCAGAAACCCTACTTCTCCACGGCAAATATGATGATCGTGCATCGGTCGATCAGGCTGAACGATTTTCCGAGGCTCTTGCAAGGTCGGGGGTCCCTGTACGTTTTCACGCGCTTGATGGCGGTCATCGGCTTCCCCGCGATCAGGTCACTCCCATTCTCCGCGATTTCCTTACCCGCGTGTTCGCACCGATGGCGACTATTCATTGATGGTCGTCCGCTTAGGGCCGACTGCCGTCTTCCGCTTTGCGCCAATTGCGGCCGTCTTGCAAGCTCGTTTCAAGGTTCAGCCGAAGTAACCCGATATGCCATTCCCAGCGATCGCGGAGCAGTTTCTTTGAAGCCAAATTTTTCGTAGAGTTTGTTCGCCGGAACGTCGGCGATCAGACTGACATAGGCCGAGACGGGCAGCTTTCGCGAGACATACGACATGATTGTCTGCATGATGGTTTTCCCCAGTCCTCGTCCCTGATGGTCGGGATGAACAGCGATGTCGACAACCTGGAAAAAGCAGCCTCCATCGCCGATCAATCGCCCCATCCCGATTGCCGCGCCTCGATGCATGACAACGACCGAGTAAACCGTACCCGTTAGCCCTAACCGGGCAGCCTCTGGCGAAAACGCACTTAGCCCGGCGACAGAACGAAGATGCAGGTACTCTTCTACTGTCGGCAAACGGGACGCGGTGCTGTATTGCGATTGTTCAATCTTATCGGACGCTTTCCAAATTGAGCCCATAAAGTAGCGATTATTTGCCACTCCAAACAGGGTCAGTTGTCAATGGACGTTCAGGACCGAGCTCGACTTCCTCTCCGGGCCGAAGGTCGTCTTCCGCTCGCGCCTTCATTCCAGTCACAGACACCGTGTTTGCCCGTACCTAAATGCAGACATGGCTTTACATCCCGGTGCTTGCTGCTTGCGCTCGCACGAGCAATCGCTCCGCTGGACGGTTGGGGGAAGGCATCCCGCGGCAATTGACGGTGCGAGACGGCTGTTATTCCCCCTATCGGCACGAAAGTTACCCTCACGGGTGACGATGGCGGCAGTGAAGTTGCCAACGCAGCGTTTGTATGGCACCTCGTTTACATGCCAAATTTGCGAACGACATAAGGATGCGACCGTGGGAGACGAAGTTTGGGGGACGTTAGTCAAAGAATTCTCTGATGTTCCAGACGCGTCGGCCATAACTCGCATCACTGTGCGCCTTGTGATCGCGGCGGTACTCGGTGGGGTTCTCGGGTTCGAACGCGAGAGCAAGGGCAGAAGTGCTGGCTTGCGGACTCACATGTTGGTTGCCGTAGGTGCTGCACTTTTCGTTTTAGGTCCACTGCAGAGCGGCATGCAGATCGGCGATCTGTCACGGGTACTGCAGGGTGTCGTTCAAGGAATAGGCTTCCTCGGCGCGGGTGCTATCATAATCCGCTCGGCGCAGCGGGAGGTAGAAGGGCTCACCACAGCGGCCAGTATCTGGGCGACAGCCGCGATTGGTGTAATTGCCGGCCTGGGAATGGAGGTAACGGCCGTCTTATCGACCGCGATCGTCTTGGTCATTCTCGCAGCGGTGCCTCACATCTTGCCCACGCCATCCGAGACGGACTCAAAGTCTAGTGGGGACGATTGACCGTAGGACGACAGCGAAGATGTTTCGGCCTCAACTCAATCTGTAGCAGGTACCGCGAAAAGGCTGAAAAGCGCCAAAAACGGTCATGCGACCTGTATTATCGTCGGGATCCCGCGATTGAGGGAGTTGGCGACTGTGCACACCGACCACGCATGATCGATCAAGGCTTTCGGATCGGAGCCGTCCGATGTCTCGCACTTTACAGATAGCACGGCTTTGGTGGCGACCAGCGGTACACCCTCTAGGTCAAGTGTCACTGTTACGGCAATTTGTTCGATTTTCACGCCACGTTCATGGGCGACATAGCGTAGGTCATTACAGTAGCAGCCTCCTATTGCTAGAGCGAGCATTTGGCCGCCATTGAAACCGAGACCCAATCCCCCGGCCTTGCCTTCCGGCCGATCGATGACCACCGTATGGCCGCCAGCCCAACCCATCGCTGCCTCAGTGCCGGCGACGTTCCGCAACTCGATGACCGACCGCACCATCACATAACTCCGTCCATGTCTGAGCTTTGCAAGTTCGTGGCAAACGTTGGCGTGGTCAACTGTGTTTTCGAACCTGTTCTTTAAACGATGAGGTTTGAGGCCGCTCGGGGCGGCGGCCAATTTGGCGAGAGTGCACCAGAAGCGGCCGTTCCGGCAACGGAGAGTCCAACTTGTGGCTGGGTGCCGTTGGAGTTAAGGAATGCCCGCAATTTCGGGAAATGCTACACTTCTGATGTCCACCATGTCGAAGCTAATGAAAGGTTGGCTTGGCTCAATAACGCAGTTTTGGCGGCATCCCGTTGAGCGCCAACTACCACAAATTGTGCGAACCCCCGCCGATTTAGCTCCGATTTTGCGCGCTGTAACAATGCTGCACCCGCATCGTGCCAACGATCTTTAGCAGCAACGCAGAAGTCATCGATCAAAGCGGTCGCCCCACCCGGATCGTATACTTGCGGAGTTGGAAACTCTCGCGCGATAAGAAAACCGACGATCAGTGTGTTCTCAACGGCGACAAGAGACACGTTGTGCTCATCAGAGAACAGTTTTTCAAACCATGAAAGAGTCGAAGCAGCTGAGTTAGCGGCTTTCTTCCAAAAGCGCGGCTCGTAGTTCTCGTATTCTTTGCGTCTTGCTTCGACAAGCTCCACGCACCGGAGCGCATCCTCTTTCGAGGCATTCCTAATTTGCATCTGGCTAACCTTGTGGCTGCATTCATCTGCGATGGCAGCCAGTACAGTGTGGCGAAACACCTCTGTCAACATCTGCTATGGGCCAACGGCCGACTTGGCGCGGAAGCGCCAATTGCGGACATATAGCGTGCTGGAAAGAATGATGAACTCAGCTCAGCGATAAGCCTTCTTCAAGTATGGACTGCTTCACCGCATCCCGTTCTTTTACGCGTTCATACCAGCCTCTGAGGTTGAGAAGATCGTCGAAATGGATATCTGCACCATAGTATGACTTCAGCCATGACGCTTGTCCCCAGCTTGTCAGAGCGAACAGATATGCATCGGCGACCGTGAAATTCTCGCCCATCAAAAAACGCTGCGATGCCAGCAAATTGTCGATCCATGCGTAGCGCTTTTCCAGCTTCGGCGTTGCTGTTTCGAGATATGCACCCGCCTGTTTCGCATAAAGAAGTGGAATGAAGCCCTTGTGGATTTCGGTCGATAGGAAACTCAGCATCTCCTGCAGCTTGTAACGCTCGAAAGTGCCGTTGGCGGAAGCGAGGCCGGATTGAGGCTTCAGATCGGCCATGTATTGGACGATGGCTGGCCCCTCGAAAAGCATCGCGCCGTTCCCCACGTCCAGGGCCGGAATGTAGCCATTGGGATTGATGTCGTAATAGTCTTGGCCCCCTTCAGTCTTATGATCTTTGAAGTTCACCCTGACAAATTCGATATCCAACTCCAGTTCGTTGGCAACGATGTGTGGTGAGAGCGAGCAAGCGGCGGGCATGTAGTAGAGTTTCATTAGTCGTCTCCTGGATTTCAGTGCCTCGCGACATGTTGCACGAGGACCAAAATCCACTTAGTTGACGCGGTAGAGAAATGTAAGAACGCAAAATAATGTCATCTAGGTACATAAATTATACCGGTTTTCAGGAGGTGCGAATTTGAAAGACACCGTCACCGGTTGTTCCGTTGAGCTCGCAATGCATCTGCTGGGCGGAAGATGGCGTTTGCTAATCGCATCCTATCTCATCGATGGTCCAAAACGGTTCAACGAACTCAGGAGGCTCATACCGGGCATTTCTCAAAGGATGCTGAGCCTAGACCTCCGTGCATTGGAGGACGCCAGCTTGATTGCCAGAACCGTTTACCCAACAGTTCCCGTAAAGGTGGTGACCTTGCCCCGTTGAGATAATCCATTTTGAAGTAAGCTCTGGCCCATCGAGAGGACCAGGGAATGAAGCGCAACCGTTTCACAGACGAACAGATCATCGGCATTCTGAAGGAACATGAGGCTGGTACGCCGGTCTCGGAGCTTTGTCGCAAGCACGGCGTCAGCGATGCCAGCATTTATAAGTGGAAGGCCAAATTCGGCGGCATGGACGTGTCGGAAGCCAAACGGCTGAAGACGCTGGAGGACGAGAACACGAAGCTGAAGCGGCTTCTGGCGGATGCGATGCTCGACAATGCGGCTTTGAAAGACCTTTTGGGAAAGAAGTGGTGACGCCCGCAGCAAGGCGGAAAGCTGTTGCACATCTGATGGGTTACCATGAGATGAGCGAACGGCGGGCGTGTAAAGCCATCGGCTTTTGCCGGATGACGATCCGTTACGAAACCAGGCGCAGCGATGACCGTGACCTTCGCGAGCGGATGAAGGCGCTGGCGCAGGAACGCCGCCGCTTTGGCTATCGACGCCTTCATGTGCTGCTCAGGCGCGAGGGTCACCATGTGAACCACAAGAGGCTCTTCCGGCTCTATCGGGAGGAGAAGCTGACGGTGCGCAAGCGCGGCGGTAGGAAACGAGCGATCGGCACACGCGCACCGATGCTGATCCCGATGGCTGCCAATGACCGCTGGTCGCTCGACTTCGTGTCGGATCAACTCACCGATGGGCGCAGGTTCCGGGTCCTGAAGGTTGTAGATGATTGCACCAGAGAATGTCTGGGCCTTGTCGCCGATACATCGCTTTCCGGTCTGCGGGTTGCCCGTGAGCTTGATCGGATCATCGAGGAACGTGGCAAACCCAGGATGATCGTCAGTGACAACGGCAGCGAGTTCACCGGCAACGCGATCCTGCAATGGACGGATCGGACCAAGGTGGAATGGCACTACATCGCGCCCGGTAAGCCGATCCAGAACGCCTTCATCGAAAGCTTCAATGGGCGGCTGCGAGACGAGTTTCTGAATGAAATCCTCTTCTCGTCACTGACCCATGCTCGATCAGCGCTTTCAAACTGGCGCAGCGATTACAACGATCACCGACCGCACTCGGGCCTCGGCTGGCTGACACCCGCCGAGTTCGCTCAGACCATCAACCCGCGACGTGATGCGGTGCTGCGCAGCCGAAATGGCTCCGCACCGCAACCCGCCGCTACCGCCGCAAATACAGCAACCCAAAACCGCTGGAGCGAACTCAAAATTGGATAAAACTTGGGGGCAAGGTCAGTGGAGTATGCGCTCACCGAAGAAGGACGCCGTCTGGGTAAAGTTGTCGCAGTCGTTCAGGAATTCGGGCTTTGGCTGAAAGATAGGAATGCAAGCTGACCTGATGTCCGCTTCGGGCGGGGAACTGCCCTAATGCAAAGCACCAAGTGCGGTAAGGCTAAGCTGGCCGTCTGTTGCTGGCCGACGAAAAGCCACAGAATGAATCCCAGCGACGCCCCCAACCAAGCATGGCAACAACTGACCGAGAGTTATCGTTGGCTTCGCAGTAAGCGTGTCCAGATGGCAAAAGATGAACGCTAACAATCCGGTGCCAAGTAACTGCAACAATACGGCTCCAACCAGGCGTGTTCTGACGGAATATTTGGGTTTTGAGTAGCGAAAATATGTGACCAAGACGCCCTCCTTTGACGTGGTCGCGTTCGATGGGCCGCGACCGCCTTAAAATTCGTACAACCTCAACTAGAGTTGAGGTCAAGGGGCAATGGCACAAGAGTCAACCTTTTGGCAGAGTGTCCGACGGGCGAGATGAGAGGTTTGCGTGTCAACTATTATGAGGACTAACCGACTGCTTCTCAGGGAAGTCGAAAAACAAGACCTAGACGCGTTGAGCAAGATTTACGCCGACCATGAATGCATGAAATTCTATCCAAGCACCAAGTCGTCATCGGAAATCCGGACTTGGTTTCAGGAGCTTTCATTCGACAGCTACCTCAAGCACGGCTTCGGCCTTTGGGCAGTAGTTGACCCTTCTTCTGGACAGGTCATCGGCGACTGTGGGATTACTCTCCAAGAGACCCCTGAAGGCACCGAACCGGAAATTGGGTATCATCTTTGGCGTGGCTTCTGGGGGAACGGCTTTGCTACTGAGGCTGCGACAGCTTGTCGGGGCCATGCGCTGAACACCCTTGGCCTGGGCAGGGTGGTCAGCATAATAAGCCCCGAAAATATACCGTCGCAGAAAGTCGCGGAAAAAGTCCATGACCGAATGGAGGTCTACCAAAAACGGCTCCAGAGCAGCGGGCGCATCGTAAATCGATACCTGTATATTAGCCAAGCTCAATGACCACTACGGGCCAACTGCGGTCTTCCGCTTCGCGCCAATTGTGGTCATTGTGGCTGCTGCTAAACTTCCTACTCTGCGGCTTCGAAGAAGCCAGCGAAACAAGTTTAGCTTTAATTTAAGATGTTGTGAGAACAGCTTAAATCCTAACGAAGTTGGTGCGGCTTTAGATTTGGAATATTTCTCAGCGATAGTTGGTACTTTGGAATTCCTTCGGGAAAACCCTGACGGCATCCATCGCTCGGTAAAGAAGATTGAGCGACTTCCTGCTCCCAGCGAATTGAGTTGGTGCTTAGAAGGTGCTCCGCTAGTAGATTTCTGCGGACTCTCTGACGTTGAGCACGTAACGTCCCTTTATCTTGTTGAATGCCGCAAGCTCACCTCCTTTCGGGGGATCGCAACGCGATTTCCGAAGCCTCAAAGCTCTTTGGGTCTATTCATGTGATCAACTGAATACACTTGATGGGTTGCAATTTTTGAATGAACTCCAAGCTTTAACGATCTGGCCGTCCTTCTCCGGTAAGAACAAGGTTGACACGTTTTCGCCGCTCTCTGACTCAACCTCACTGAGCACACTAATCTTCTCGGGCAATGTCAGCGATGGTTCGTTGAAGCCTCTTTGGGGGTTGAAACTGCTTCACCGGCTTTTTCTGTCAAACAATTTCTCTTGGCAGGAATTTGCTCAGTTCGAGGCCCAGCGACCGGATGTCAATTTCCCTTGGAAAGGCGGCGTCGTCTATAACGCCAACCCGGCAATATTGACCTGTCCATCCTGCGGTAAACCGCAAGCACTGCTGTCTGGTAAGGGGATCAAACTGTGCTGTCCCGATTGCGATGCTGATCGCCTAGCTAAGCACATCAAACGCTATACCGAATTGTCGCGCAACTCCTGATTTTTCCACGGCCAATGACCGGTTTGGGCCATCATCAGACACAGGATACTCACGCCAACCGCTTGTAAGGTTCAGGCCCGCAGAGAAATGCGCCGGGTGTTGTTGCGGTCACCTGTCTGAACGCGAAGGAAAACGCAGCAGTGCTTGAGAAGCCTGCATCACTCGCCACCTCGGCAACTGACTTACCTCGAGCGAGCTGCTCCATCGTTCTAACAATCCGCGCTCGTTGCCTCCAGGCTTTGAGCGTCATTCCCGTCTCCGCCGGGAACAGGCGGCTTACCGTGCGAACAGAGGTCGCAGCGCGTGATGCCAACTCGTTCAAGTTCATGCGATTGCGATGATCGCCAAGAGCGATCTCAGCTACCCTCTTTGCGACAGGGTCACCTGGCATTGGAAGGTAGGTCGGCGCATCTGACACTGCGCTCAATTCAAAAAGTATCAGCCTCACTACAAGTTCTGCTTTAACCGACGATGCATCGTCTTTGACAGCCGCGGCAAGCAGTGAGTGCAGTAACGGTGTGACCTTGGATGCGAAGGCTCGATCCGGGAAATTTGGAGGAGCCCAGGTCGCGATTGCAGATGGTTCCCACTGCACCATCCAAAGCTCGGCGTCCGTTATGATATCCAGACGATGGGGAACACCTGCCGGAATCCATGCCGCAAGCTGAGGAGGTGCAAGCCAGACACCTTCGTCAGTATGAAGCTGGATCATACCCGATGCGGCGTAAGTGAGTTGGGCGTCATCATGGGAATGTAGTGGCAGAGCTGAACCGCTAGGTTTGCTCATGCGATGGATCGTGAACGGCGGGTTCATATGATTGGCCTGTCTTCGATGTGGATTGGCATCACATCGGGAAGATACACATTTATAACGGAGCAGATCAATATTCGGGAGAAAAACAATGAGAGCTGCTGTGATCCGGGAGTACGGGTTGAACGATGTGGTGGAGATCGTTGAAGTGGAACGGCCAGAGCCGGGTGAAGGCGAGCTCCTGGTCCGGGTCCATGCGGCTGGTGTGAACCCGGTGGACTGGAAAATTCGCGGTGGTACGGGCCAGCGCATGGGGATGACCCTGCCGATTCATCTTGGGGGCGAACTTGTCGGCACGATCGAGAAGGTCGGCGCTGGCGTGGACAGTTTTCAGCAGGGTGAGACCATCTTCGGTATGGTACATACGGGTGCCTTTGCAGAATATGCGGTTGCCGAGGCACAAAATGTCGTTCGGGTGCCCGATAATATCGACATCATTCACGCAGCGGCTCTTCCACTGGCAGGCTCCACGGCATGGCAGGCGCTTTTCGACGAAGCAGGACTTTCTGCCGGACAACGTCTTCTGATCACCAACAGTTCGGGTGGGGTTGGTTCTCTTGCCGTGCAGTTGGCCAAAGCAAAAGGAGCGCACGTCACGGCAGTCGCCTCGGGCCGTAACGAGGAGTTTGTCCGGGCTCTTAGGGCTGACGAGTTTATTGACTACACGACCCTACGATTTGAAGACGTAGCCCGTGACATTGACGTCGTGCTCGATACAATGGGTGGTGAGGTATTTCAGCGCGCCTTCAAAACCCTCAAGAAGGACGGGTTCATGGTCACGGTTGTAGCCTTTCCCGACGACGAAGCCGAGCGTTACGGTGTCCACGTGAACAGGTCATTTACAGTTCCGAGCGCGCGCAACTTGGCTTCCATTACGCAGTTGGTCGAGGCTGGCAAAGTTGTGGCGCACGTTGATATGGTTCTGCCTCTAGACGCGATCCGAGAGGCGTTTGCGCTATCTGAGGCTGGACATGTCCGTGGCAAGATCGTTCTCAAACTCACTGACTAAACTGTTATCTCCAGATCGCTTGCCTTCACTATGTCGGTTCAGTGGAAATTGCAGACGTCAGTTTCGCGCCAAAAGCGGTCATCGCATAAATTCAAGGAATGCCTGTTCTAAGGTATATGGCTTACGTCCTCCGAGCAGAAATGCTTAATTCCAGGAATGACAGAACCTACGCCCGAACAAATCGAAAAACTCGCTACCGCCTTTGAGCGCTTTACCCGTCGTTTCAAGGTCGCGGAGGCAGCGGCAGTCATGCAAAACTCGCTCAACCCCCTCGACATTCAGGCGCTTCTTTTCATTGATGAGCATCCCGAGTGTAATCTGGGGGATGTAGCCCGGCATCTTCAGGTCGCGCTGACGACAATGTCGTCTTCGGCCGACCGGCTGGTCCGTCGGGAGATGATTGAACGGCAGCGGCCAGAGGCAAACCGCAGGTCGGTGGCTCTGACAATCACGGACAAGGGGCAGCAAGTGGTCGCAGGCTATATCGATGGATATCGAGCCTCCTGCAAAGCGATGCTGCGGGCGCTTGATACCGTTGACCAAACCGAATTTCTGAGGATTACCCAACAGATCGCAAAATACGAAGGTTGAATATTACGAATATCGTAGTATGTCTCTGACATCGAAATGATCAGGGACGTCATCATGACCCACACACCGCCCACTGCACTCGTCACAGGAGCAAACAAGGGTATTGGCCTCGCCATCGCACGGCAGCTTGGCGCAGCCGGACACACGGTCTGGCTGGGGTGCCGAGATATGTCACGGGGTGAGATGGCAGCTTTCGAACTGAGAGAAAACGGGGTTGACGCCCGTGCAGTGCAACTCGATGTTACGGACGATGCGAGCGCGTCCAGTGCCGCCAAAACTATCGAGAGTGAAGTCGGGCATCTCGACGTTTTGGTCAACAACGCCGGGCTCATGTTTGGTTCGCCTCCCTCTCTTGCCGAGGAGTCAATTGACGAGATTCAGCAAATGTTCAACACCAACGTTTTCGGGGTGATGCGCGTCACTCAAGCCTTTTTGCCGTTGTTGCGCAAATCGAAGGCGGCCCGGATCGTAATGATGAGCAGCGGCCTCAGTTCGTTGACGGATGCCTTGGACATGCGGAGCGAAACATGGACGGTCGGTTTTGGCGGATACTGCGCCTCAAAGACTGCACTGAACATGTTGACCGTCAAGCTTGCGAAGGAGCTTGATCGGGAAGGGATCAAAGTGAATGCGGTAGACCCCGGCCTGACATCGACTGATATGACAGGCAACGGACCGGGGCACTCACCTGAAGATGGCGCACGCCCCGCATTCGCTCTAGCAACGACGCACGCATATGGACCGACAGCAGGGTTCTACGCTTGCGCTCCATCAGGCGAACTTGTGCAAAAGAGTTGGTGAGACGCATTCAGCGATTATGGGATGCGGGCCGACCGGTTCCGCATCTCAATGTCTCCTTCGGGCCGACAGGAGACGCTCTGCCGCAAGAAGAATTGCCGTCGGCTTTTCCGTCATCCCCGTTGCTCGGTTTCTTGCTATTTTTCGCTGAGTGTGTGTTGAACCTTACATCCTGCGCTCGGTACTCTTAAGTGAGCTGGAGAGCCCGGAAACGCGACTGGCCTCACGCTGCTGCAAGACGTGCCGGGATTCGGCCAGTATCTCGCGATACCTTTGGATCTTGGTTGCTTTCATCCTGAATAAGTCGTCGACTGATACCGTTGCCTGCTGCACCGGAAAAGCCACTTCGTTTTCCAGAAGGTCGAGCAAAAGGTTTCGCATCACTGCGTTTTCTTCTCGAAGTTTCGCGAGCTCAATAGCCTTCCCACTCGACTCAAATTTCCGTGCGATAGCTTTGTCAATATCGTGTTCGACAAGCAGAATCTTGGTGGCATAATACCGGCAAGCAAAGAATGCTGTGACGAGCGCGCATAACGCGATGACAATGTAGATCATTTCGACCTCCAGGTTATCCTAAAAGTCGATATTCGGAAGTCGGATTTCAATACGCGATTCACTCGGCAAACCAAAATGGCTCCGCTTTGATGAGGAACCGGGCCGTAACCGTATCAAGTTCATCGTGATTGAAACGGTGATTGTCAGACGCTTCAATCTTACATACTTTGGCGTCTTGTTACCTTAACAGGTACTTCGCCTTTCTCACGGGGTATGCGAGAGGCTCACCATTTTCCAGGATGAAACCCATACGGTACATGCATCTGCGCATTTCGGGAGAGCCATATGCACCTCCATAAATACCGACGGGGTGGTATGATGGGTAAGATTCAAAACTGCATCTGTCGAGTGCTGAACGATAGGCGATCTCACGTACGTAGTCACCCGTCACCGGAACCGTACCGTAAAGATGCCATTGAGTACGTGCTTCCGCGACTGCTGCCGTGAAGGTAACGCCCAGAATCACGCTTAGAGCCAGCTTGAGTTTCATGACACGCCTCCAAATGAACAATTATGACGAGCAACGGAGATTTCGTCCGGTTTGTTCCCTCGCTCAGACGCAGTTGCGCAATTGTGGTCTCTTCGCCCCCACGGTCGGAGTACATGCCACTTTCTTTTCCCCTTTGGGTCAACTTCGGGAGTGACGTCAGCTTTGGGCCTCCGTACCGGCTATTCAGATCAGTCCCGCCATCTCCTGAAATAAGACGTAAGCAAAAAGTCGTGGCGTCGTTCTTGTCAGGGACAGTCTAGCAAAATTTGGCAACACTACATTGTTGCCGATTCTCTACATTTCCAACGAGCGCCAAGCAAAAACCCCGCCGGGGATGGCGGGGCCGATAACGCCGTTTAGATGCAGGATTTAAGCGACAGCGAGTGCTTTCTCGATATCCTGTACAGAATGGCCAGTCAGATCTTTATCCAGTTCTCCAATAAGAACTTCCGACAACGACTTATGGTAGCCCTTGCGCATCTCACCCAGTGTGCGCGGTGCCGCGATAATCACCAGACTTTTAATCTTGCCCTCAAGCACCTGCTTGTTCAGCATATCCGTAACACCTGCACCAAACCCGTCTTCGTCTTGCTGGCTATCGTCGGGATTAGCCGAGCTACTGGAATGTCGGGCGCCGGAAGAGATCTTCGAGCTGTCGATCGCCGGATCTGGCAACGCTGTCAGATTGACAGTCGCCGCATCTCCGTCGTTCCGAAAAAGGCTAAGCTTTTCGCCATCGGCAACGGCAACGACCGTGTTCTGCGGAAGGTTCATGTTGATCTCCTTGGTGAGCAGCTCGAGCCCAGATGACCGACCCTGCTTGTTTCTGTCAGAGAATAACCTCGCTACAGACCATCCGTTCCGCAGTCTGCCCGACAAAACTACAGGATTGGCGTATCGCCGTGATCAGTCACCCCAGCCAAATGCTTGATGGCCTGCCTCGCGCCATCGCTGTGGCAGAGGGTCAGTCGAGGCTGCTGTACCAGGCACAGACCCCTGGAACGAACTCGGCAGTATGCCTCGGCAGCGAAAATCTTCCGCGACAATGCTGGTGAGCGGTACGGCACATGCCGACCCTTTAATCTAAAACGGCGTCCACATTAAATACTGTATAAAACATGCTTGGTAAAATCACGCATTTCCGGTCGCCGCGGCACCACCAAGCGCGGCAAAAACCTGCGGGGAAAACTCAAACTGTCGAGCCGTTCCTCGTCCCATTGAGTTTCTTCCCAGCGTTTCCGTAAGGATGCCCCGCCGGACCAAGAGTTCAATGGTTTCGATCACCCCACCACGCGTCATTCCGGTAATATCAATCACATTTGAAAGCGTTAACTTCTGATGCGCCTGGTGCATCAGATAGAGAATATTCATCATGCCGATCTGTTTGATGCGCGACTGCGCCGATTCACCATCGATCGGCTTCTCCAGGATTTCACGCACCGCAAATACGGACAAGGCCTGACTCTGCCATCTTTCACTTAAATTGCTTGCCATCGTTTTAACTATCTATTATCTTCATAGTCAAATAGTTGAGACGAGTCGCCGTTCAGTTGAGGCGGACATTTAGGAAGACGGAGGGTAGGGGGCATGAACGGCCTTTTCTTTCGAATGATCATAGCAGCGTCAGGGTTCGTTTCACTCTATACCATTTCGGAGCGAAGCGCTCGTGCCGACGAATGGGGGTGCCAGGTTATCCTGTGCTTATCCAATCCCGGCGGTCCGACCCAGTATGGGGAATGCAGGCCGCCCGTCGAGAAGCTTTGGAGGTGGTTGGCAAAAGGGCGTTCGTTTCCAACTTGCGCGGGCGTGGGTTTTCAGACCTCTCGCCCTTTTTACGAACCATATTACTGCAACGCCGGCTACCGCTTATCTGCTGGCTACGGTCCCAGGGGACGTGACGCGACGTGCATTTCCACGTCACTGCAAGCCGTGAGCGACAGCTTTTGCCGGCGAGATCGAGACGGTGGCGATCCGAACAAAGGCTCTGTCACGTCACCGAGGTGGCAAAGGGTAGACGGGCGATACCAATGCCTGGCCAATACCGTGGCGCGACCCCTGGTCCGCGAGAAACCTCGATACGTCGATGTGACGATTGAGGGCGTCGGCACGCAGAGGGTGTGGTTCTGACATGCCCGTTGTCTTCTCAGATCTTGCGCAGACCTGCGCACCCTTCGTTGCATCGGAGGCACTTGCGGGTGTGGTCAGCCCCGAAAGCCGGTTCGCTCCGTTCACCATCAGGATCAACAGCCGTGCACCGCTCGGGCGGCAACCTGCGACCAAGGCCGATGTAATCGAAGTCGCCGCATCCTCGGAGGCAACATGCCATGACATACACATTGGTCCCGACGGGGTCGGGCCGGAAGAACTGCGCAGATTGAACCTCTCGATACCAGCCGCTTTCGCTCGCTGCCTTAACCTGAAAGCTCCAGCGACGCCATCCGACGGCTATTGCTGCCTCTCGGTGAAGGTGGGTGCTGACAGTCCCAGGGCCGAGCAGGTGCTGCAATCCTGCTATGGACGTGACGATCCGTCGGTCGGGGGCGTGGTCAACTATGGCGATCAGGTTCGCCGCGAAATCGAACGGCTCGGACCGACAGTGGCTCGATTTACAATGGGCGACACGGGAAAAGGGTTGCAGACAAACGTGTCGGCGAATTCTTCCCAAGCAGACGTCGTTGCCGAAGTGGTGGCGGAAAACACTCCGGGGGAAGCACACGCGATCTCGGCGGCGTCCGCGTGGGACGTCTTCAAGACCCGAAGCCGTTCATCCGTCCTGGTGTTTCAAGACAATCAATTGGAATTGGAGCAGAGTGAATGATAATCAGTTCCCGGATCAGACCCGTCGTCGCTTCGTCCGTCATGGCTGCCGCCATTGTAGTGACGATGGTTGAGCCCGCCTTCGCGCAAGCCGCTGGCATCGAAACCGTCCTGCAGAACATCGTCGACATGTTGACGGGAAACATTGCCAAGCTTCTCGCTGTGATTGCGGTCATCGTCATCTGCATCGCCTGGATGTTTGGTTATATGGACCTGAGGCGAGCGGGCTTCTGGATCATCGGAATTGGCGGCATCTTTGGCGCCACCGAACTCGTCAACACCATCGTCGGAGCCTGAAGATGGTGGGCGGACAAACGGTTCTCGAAGAAGACACACTCTTCATCGCGTGTACGCGTCCCGCGATGATTGCCGGTGTCACGATGGAGGCGATGGGCTTCAACATCATGGTCACGACGATCCTCTACATCGTCGCCGGATCTATCGCCTACGCGTTCGTCGGCATCGTTTTCCATCTCATCTTCAAAGCGCTCGTCAAGCACGATCACAACATGTTCCGCATCCTGCTCGCCTGGGTCGAGACACGCGGCCGTTCACGCAACGGTGCCTATTGGGGCGGGGCAACACTTTCCCCTCTGAGACTGACACGCCGCTTCGACGAAAGGGATATTGGAATTGCCTGACATCGCCACCCTTAGATCACGCGAACTCACGCCAGAGGCTTTTATCCCCTACGTGCGGCACATCGACGAGACGACAATCGCGCTCGAGTCCCGGACACTCATGGTCATGGTCGCGCTCGCAGGCGTATCGTTCGAAACTGCTGATCTGCTCGACATCAACGCGCTCCATCGCGACCTCAACACGCTCTATCGAAATATTGCCGATGAGCGGCTCGCGATCTGGACCCATCTCATTCGGCGCAGGGATAGCGACTATCCGGGCGGAACGTTCGCAACGCCATTCTCCGCCTCGCTCAACAAGAAATACCGGGAACGCATGGCGCGCGAGCACCTTTTCCGCAACGATCTCTATCTGACCGTCCTTTGGTCGCCAGCGCGTGGCCCTGCAGACAAGGCGGGGAAGCTGCTGTCGTACCTTCGACGGTCAAAACGACTCGATATGGAGCTGGATGAAGAGGCTCTGAAACAGCTGAAGGACAAAGTCGTCAACGTAGTGGCGGGCTTGAGGCGCTTTGAGCCACGGGTCCTTTCTCTTTACGAACAGGAAGGCATGCTCTTCTCTGAACCGAGCGAGGTGCTGCACCAGCTCGTCGGCGGGAGGCGTGAGCGTGTGCCGCTTACCGAAGGTCGCGTCGCCTCGGCAATTTACTCTGATCGCGTAATCATAGGTCGGGAAACGATCGAGATCCGGCATGAGGCAGAAAGCCGCTTTGCCGGCATGCTGAGCTTTAAGGAATATCCAGCCCGCACCAGGACAGGCATGCTGGACGGAGTTCTAAACAGTCCGTTTGAGCTCATTCTCTCACAGTCGTTCTGCTTTGTGTCGAAGGCGGACGCTCGCGTCATCATGGGGCGTAAGCAAAACCAGTTGGTGAGCAGCGGCGACAAGGCGGCTTCGCAAATCGATGAACTTGACGATGCGATGGACGACCTGGAGTCCAACCGCTTCGTGATCGGCGAGCATCACCTGACACTCTCCGTCTTTGCGACCTCGTTAAAGGAATTAACCGACAATCTGGCAAAGGTTCGCGCAAGCCTGACCAATGGCGGGGCTGTCGTTGCGCGCGAGGATCTTGGTCTCGAAGCGGCATGGTGGGCGCAACTTCCGGGCAATTTTCGTTACCGCGCGCGCTCAGGCGCGATCAGCTCGAAGAATTTCGCAGCATTGTCACCGTTCCATTCCTATCCGATCGGACAGAAGGACGGCAATGAGTGGGGACCCGCCGTCGCCCTGCTCAAGACCGCTTCAGGCTCGCCCTACTACTTTAATCTCCATTATGGCGATCTGGGCAACACCTTCATGTGCGGTCCGTCGGGAGCGGGCAAAACCGTGATTGTCAATTTCATGCTGTCACAGCTCGAGAAACACGACCCGCACGTGGTGTTCTTCGACAAGGATCGCGGCGCGGACCTTTATGTTCGCGCCGCCGGAGGCACCTACCTGCCGCTGAAGAACGGGGTCCCCACCGGCTGCGCTCCCCTGAAGGTCCTCAACCTGACGCCGGAGAACAAGGTGTTCCTGGCGCGCTGGATCGGCAAGCTTGTGGGTTCAGGGGCGCGGGAACTGACTGTCACCGAACTTCGCGACATCTCCGGCGCGATCGACGGCCTAGCCGACCTGCCCGCTGAGCGACGGACAATAGGGGCGCTGCGGGCTTTCCTCAACAATACGGATCCGGAAGGTATCGCGGCGAGGCTCCGCCGGTGGGAGGAGGGAGGGCCGCTCGGCTGGGTCTTCGACAATGTCATCGAAGATATCGGATTTGGGGATTTCGGCGGATCAGGGAAGTTCATCGGCTACGACATGACCGACTTCCTCGACAACGAGGAAATTCGCACACCGCTGATGGCCTATCTCTTCCATCGCGTCGAGCAGATGATCGATGGCCGCCGGATCATCATCGTCATCGACGAATTCTGGAAGGCGCTACAGGACGAGGGGTTCCGCGATCTTGCGCAAAACAAGCTGAAGACCATCCGCAAACAAAATGGGTTGATGCTGTTTGCCACGCAAAGCCCACGCGATGCGCTGAACTCGCCAATCGCGCACACGATCATCGAGCAATGCCCGACACAGATCTTCCTGCCCAACTCGCGCGGCAACCATGCCGACTATGTCGATGGATTCAAGCTCACCGAGCGCGAATACGAATTGATAGCGCGCGAGCTTTCCGTTGAAAGCCGGAGGTTCGTGTTGAAGCAAGGACACAACAGCGTCGTTGCCGAGCTCGATCTCAACGGTTTTGATGACGAGCTCGCCATCCTCTCCGGCCGGACCGCCAATGTCGAACTTCTCGACGCGATCCGCGCGGAGGTTGGAGACGACGTCGAGAACTGGCTTCCCATTTTCCAACAGCGAAGGAGTGCTAGCTGATGACTTCCTATCGACTTCATGGCGTACTGCTCAGCGCGGTGCTCATGCTTGCTGCTGAAGGCGCGTCAGGGCAGGGGATTCCTGTCAACGATCAGGCTGCGATTGCCAAGCAGATCGAGAGCATCGCGCAGCTCAAGTCGCAACTCGACGCGCTCAATGAGCAGATCGGCCAGGCTCGGCAGCTTTATGGCTCGCTCAACAAGCTGACCGATATGGCGGATGTCGCCGAGGTTCTCAACGATCCGGCGATCCGCAAGGCGCTTCCCTCCGACTTCGCTGCCATCGAGGGATTGCTCAAAGGCAACGGCACCGGCGTGTTCGGTGATTCCGCCTCAAGGTTTCTGGAAGGTAACTCGACCTACCGCACTGACGCCGATGATTTCTACGCTCAGGAATTGTCCCGGCTTCAGAACAAGAATGCCGGGCAAATGAGCCTTGGTGAGCAAATCTACGATGCCGCGACAAAGCGCATCGACGGGATTGATCAGCTGCGAGGAAAGATTTCCACGGCTGGCGACGCCAAAGAGATTGCCGACCTGCAGGCTCGGCTGCAGGCCGAACAGGCATTTCTTCAGACCGACGTCCTGCGGATGGAGGGGCTGAGGATGGTGCAGCAGGCGCAGAACCAGGTCGACGAACAGCGCAAGGCGGAGGACTGGCGCCAACGGATGGACAATATGAAGGCGGCGCTGCAGTGAAGTGCACCCTCATCGTCCTTTCCCTGGTGCTCTTGTCGGCTTGTTCGCAAGAGGCGGAGCGAACTCACACGGTGGACGAGTTCGTCGCCGACACCGAATTGCTGTCCCGTACGATTACCGAGTGCCGCAACAACCCGGGTGCATTGCGGCAGACGACCAATTGCCAGAACGCGGAAGCGGCCGAGGTTAAGCTCCGGCTCCAGAACATGCGCAAGGCATTGGGAGGCTGACCAAATGTACCAGGTGTTTGAGTTTATCGACGGTCAGTTCAAGCGGCCGTTGGAGATTTTCGTCTCGGATGGGACGTCGAACATAGCAGAATGGGTCGCTGGTCCGTTGACGGTGGCAGTGACCCTCTACGTCGTCCTCTACGGCTATCTCATCCTTCGGGGCTCGGTCCAGGAACCTATCCTTGACTTCGCCTTCCGCGCGATGAAGCTCGCGATCATAGTGATGCTGGTGAAGAACGCTGGCGAATATCAGACCTATGTCACAAACATCTTCTTCGATGTTTTGCCACGCGAGATCGCTCAGGCGCTGAATGCAGGTACGGCGCCGAGTGCCAGCACCTTTGACGGTCTGCTCGACAAGGGCCAGGCCTCGGCGACCGATATCTGGACCAGGGCTTCCTGGCCGATTGACATCGTCACAGGTGTGGGCGGCATCATGGTGATCGGCGTCAGCTTTCTGGTGGCGGGGATCGGTTATGTTGTTTCCCTTTATGCACGGTTGGCGCTGGCGATCGTCCTGGCGATCGGGCCGATTTTCATTGCGCTTGCCATGTTTCAATCGACGCGCCGTTTTACCGAGTCCTGGATCGGGCAGCTCGCAAACTTCGTGATCCTTCAGGTCCTTGTCGTTGCCGTCGGTTCGCTTTTAATCTCCTGTCTGGACTCGACCTTCACCGCAATCGACAGCTACAGCGACGTCCTTATGCGCCCTATTGCCTTTTGTGCCATCGGGATAGCTGCCCTGTACATATTCTACCAGCTACCTGGCATTGCATCGGCGCTGGCGTCTGGCGGCGCCTCGCTGGTCTATGGTTACACGACTGCACGCGATGCGCATGAAGGCATGCTGGCCAGAGCAGCCTCCCACACCGGCCGGATGATCGGTCGCGGTGCTCGGTTTGCCCGCCGCGCCTTCGGATCAAGAAATGCCGGCGTATGACACCCATTCCAGAACATTAGATAAAGGCCTGCTGAATGATTAAGCCTGCCCTGTTACTCGCCTTCTCAGCCACGCTTGTCGGCTGCGCTTCGATGACCTACCCATTGCCGAACTGCGACGGCTATTCGCGCCGCCCATTGAACCGCTCGATGTGGGACTGGGAGGGCGGCAGCAAGCTGAAACAGCAGCAATCCAACACGAGTTCGTCCACGTCCCTCACACCTTTCGTAGAAGAGGCCAGCGAGACTTCCGCTTTTGCGCATCTGGACATCGACGGTTCCTATCGCCGCTGTGAGGGATGAAACATGGTGACTACAGATAATCTCAAGAGCTACTTCGACAAAGCACGTCGTTTCGACCAGGACCGGATGATCCAGGTCGAGCGATCGAACAGGATTGCCTGGTCGATTGCCATAGTTTCAGGCATTGTCGCCGCTGTAGCCGTCTTCGCGGTCGCGTGTCTCACACCCCTCAAGACGGTTGAACCCTTTGTGGTGCGCGTCGACAATTCGACCGGCATTGTCGACGTCGTGTCAGCGCTGACATCGACGGCTGGCACCTACGATGAGGCGGTGACGAAATATTTCGCTGCAAAATATGTCCGGGCCCGCGAGGGTTACGTCTGGAGTGAAGCACAGGAAAATTTCCGCACCATCGCCCTCTTGTCGACGCAAGCGGAGCAAACGCGTTTCGCGGCCCTCTACCGTGGCAGCAACCCGCAATCGCCCCAGAATACTTATGGTCGCGGGGCTACAGCAAGGATCGATATCGCTTCAATCTCCCTCATCAATCAGAATGTCGTTTCCGTACGCTACATGCGAACCATCACGCGTGGCGAGGAAGTACGAACGACCCATTGGGTTGCGTCGATCACCTATTCCTACGCGAACGCTCCGATGTCCTCGACGGACCGGCTCGTAAACCCGCTCGGTTTCGTCGTCAGCGAGTATCGCGCTGATCCGGAGGAGGTGAGATGATGCGCATCCCTCGAATTCCTGCACTCATCGTGACCCTTACGATGTCGCCGGCGTTTGCGCTTGAGATACCCCGAGGTGCCTCGCAAGACAGTCGTGTCCGGTTCGTGAACTACCAACCCTACAACATCACGCGGGTGGTCGGCACTCTGCGGTCATCCGTACAGGTCGAGTTCGCGGCGGACGAGGAAATCGCCCATGTCGCGCTCGGCAATAGCGTCGCCTGGGAAGTTGCGCCGGCCGGCAACATCCTGTTCCTGAAGCCACGCGAGAGCCAGCCGGTGACGAATATTTCCGTGGTTACGACGCGCAGGGATGGCTCGACCCGCAGCTACCAGATGGAACTGACGGCGCGCGATGGCTCCGTGGAGGCTGGTCAAAACACCTACTTCTACGTGAAGTACAGGTATCCAGGCGATGACGCCGAGCTTCGCCGCGAGCAGGAAGCGTCGAGGGCTCTCGCGGCCCAGGCGAAGGACGCCGACAATGTGCTGGCGCTTCACGAAGCCTATGGCCCTCGAAACTGGCGCTATTCTTCTCAGGGATCGCAGGCACTGGAGCCGCAAAGCGTCTACGACAACGGCAAGATTACAACGTTCGCCTTTGTGGGTAACCAGGAAATGCCCGCGATCTATATGGAGAACTCCGACGGCTCCGAAAGCCTTGTTCCGAAGTCGGTCGATGGAGATCTGGTGATGGTGCACGCGATCAGCCGCAAGTTCATCTTGCGTCGGGGCAAGGATGTGCTCTGCGTCTTCAACGAAGCCTACGACCGCGTCGGTATCAATCCTGACACCAACACAACGTCTCCTTCGGTGGAGCGCGTCGTGAAGCGCGACGTTACCGGGCGATAGGGAAGGGAACAGTCATGGCTCAGGAAGACGAGGATCGCATCCCCGGAGAGCGTGCCGAAACCGTCACCAGTCGTCAGATCGACAACAGCCCTCTCTTGAAACGCGGCGCTGTTGCCATTGCGATCATCGCGTTTGTCAGCTTCGCGCTTTGGTCGACGACGGGAAAGAAGGGAAGGGATGAAAATCTTCAGCCCGAACGGATCATTATTCGTCAGACGACCCCCTTCGAGGCCGCAAAAGAGAAAGTTGAACCGTACCAGGCGCTCCCTGAAGTAAAATTGCCAACGCCTGTCGTCGAACCGGTCATTGAAGAGCAGGATAAGCTGCTCGATTCCGCCCGCCGCGCGCCCGTGATGGCCTTCAGTGGAGGGCAGAGGAATCGGAAAGAGCTGAGGGAAAGCGACAGCTCTTATCCTTCCGACAACAGCAATTTCGTGCCGCTCGACAACAATATGTCTGTTCAGAACCAGCAAAACAATGAGCAGCAGAGTTTCGATGGCCTGCTGCGGCCAACGCGGCTTGAAGGCTCAAGGGCCGGTACACTCGGAAACCGCAATTTCATCGTCGCGATGGGAACGACCATTCCCTGCGTTCTTGAAACCGCGTTAGCATCCGACCAGCCGGGATTTACCACTTGTGTGATCAACCGCGATGTTCTCTCTGACAATGGCAGGGTGGTCTTGATGGAAAAGGGCACGCAGGTAGTCGGCGAATATCGTGGAGGGCTTCAACGCGGGCAAAAGCGCCTGTTCATTCTCTGGAATCGCGCGAAAACGCCGAAGGGCGTCATCGTCACTCTCGCATCACCAGCAACCGACGCACTTGGTCGTGCCGGTGTCGACGGCCATGTCGACACCCATTGGTGGGAGCGGTTCGGCAGCGCTCTTCTGCTTTCCATTGTCGGGGACGCGACGAACTATGCAAGCAGTCGGCTGCAGGACAGCGATGTCGACGCGCAAAAAACAACGAGTGCCAGTCAACAGGCGGCCGCCATCGCGGTCGAGCAGTCCATCAATATCCCGCCGACACTCAATAAGCACCAAGGTGAACCGGTTTCGATCTTTGTCGCTCGCGATCTCGACTTTTCCGGCATCTACGGTCTTAGGGTGACCGAACCCAGAAACCGCGTTTTCGATCGTGCGGTCCTGGGGGATTTCGCGCCACGATCGACGCTCCTAACGAAATAGGGCGCGAAATGGCAGAGAGGCAGGACTCGGCTGTCGTCAGCGAGCTGATGAAACCGTTTTCGACATTCCTTCAGGACAAGTCTCTCCTAGAGGTGATCGTCAATCGGCCCGGGCAGGTCTTGACGGAAGGTCCTGGTGGGTGGCGGACCTATGAAATGCCGGAACTGACCTTCGAAAAGCTCATGCGTCTCGCCCGGGCAGTCGCAAGTTTTTCGCATCAGTCGATTGATGAGACGCGTCCAATATTGTCGGCGACGCTACCCGGGAACGAACGAATCCAGATCGTCATCCCCCCGGCGACCATCAATGACACTGTCAGCATGACAATCCGCAAGCCTTCCTCGGTCGACTTCAGTCTTGATGATCTGGAGGAAAAGGGATTTTTCCAGACAGCGTGCGCAGCGACCAGTACCTCCTCCTCCGCGCAGGATGAGGAACTGTGTGAAACATATCGTGCCGGCCGTTTTAAGGATTTCCTGCGGCAGGCCGTCATCGCTCGAAAAAACATCATCATTTCTGGCGCCACAGGTTCGGCGAAAACGACACTTTCCAAAGCATTGATCAAGCATATTCCCGAAAACGAGAGGGTCATTTCAATCGAGGACACTCCCGAGCTCGTTATCTCACAACCGAACCACGTGCGCTTGTTCTACTCGAAAGGACGGCAGGGGCTTTCGCGTGCCGGACCGAAAGAGCTTCTCGAATCCTGTCTTCGTATGCGGCCGGATAGGATTCTGCTTCAGGAGCTTCGCGATGGGACGGCCTTTTATTATATCCGGAACGTGAATTCGGGCCATCCTGGCTCAATAACCACGGTCCATGCGAACTCGGCCGAATTGGCTTTTGAGCAACTGGTCCTGCTCGTTAAGGAGTCGCAGGGCGGCGCAGGCCTGGACCGGGCCGACATCGTGGCTTTTTTGAAGGCGAGTATCGATATCGTTGCTCAGTGCAGGCGACACAAAGGAAACTTTCGGCTGTCTGAGGTGTATTTCAGGAGTGAGTGTAGAGCCACGGAATAGCAAACTGAGCGACTCACGGAGTTCCGAGGTGCGGATTGTGGTCCTGATGTTTCTTGTTGGGTGTGTCTCCGTAAAGAGCGCCGAAAGCAGCACGGTAACCGTGTAAGTCGATAAGCGTAGTACACCTTAAGGCAACTCTGACGTATGCCTGCAAGATCCTCGTTGTCACTCATCCATGGAGTGTCGATCACAGATCAGGCGACAGCGGACAATATGCGGTCGGACAACCGCTTACAATACATCAAGAAAACAGTCTAAAGCGGCGAGGAATCTTGACTGGCCAGCCAGTCCAATCCAGTGAAGCCATCCATAACGTTACCAGCTTCATGCGCCGGGGCGAATTTATCGCCCGCTTGGCGCAGCAGCCGGAGACACAGGCGGCTGCTCGCGGAAAATCGCTTCCAAAGTAGCTAAAATACGCCGCACGGCATCGGAATGGCTGAAATAGTAGATCACCTGCGCTTCACGGCGGGTTTGTACGACGTTTGCATTGCGCAGCTTGGCGAGGTGTTGCGACAAGGCTGATTGGCTGAGGCCAACCCGGTGTGCCAGCTCACCAACCGGAATTTCGGCGTCAACGAGAATCCGCAGTATTGCGAGCCTTTTCGGGTTTTCCATCGCCGCTAAAAGCTTGGAGGCCGAAATAATTGATTGCTCATCCAGACATCTCTGTATCAAATCCGTATCCAAACCAATTTATGTCGCGGACGTTTAGGCCATAATCCTTGGCTAAGCCATTCGACGTGAACCTTTTTTAGAGGTTTAGAGCCGCGACCGGTAAGGCGCCAATGTTTATAATTAAGAATAGTCGAAAACTCTCACTCTCAAAAGGCGCGTGAAGCCGATGAGCCACCTGTAAAGTGCAGGTGTGTTTCTGAGGTGCAATTTTTTTGCGACTATTGCCAGCGTGCCGGACAAATGTCCTCTGAACCGTTCACTAGACATTGAGAACGTCTTCCGCAACGCAGAGGCTGATTGCAAGCATGACTGATTACGACCGAAATGGAGCAATACCCTCGGTTGATTCCCAGATCTAAATGATGCCGCACCGTTGGTTATTATAGGGACATATGATGCCATTTCAGGTGATTTGAGTTGGTACCTAATGCGCTTTTTATCACGTCAACCTGTGTTGGGATGTGCGGGAAATGTCGGACGGGCTGTACAAAAAGCTCAAGATCTCGTCGAGAGATATTGGGGAAGTCGAAGAGTATCTGAGTGAGGCGTATGCTCCCGTCGCTGTCATGCCACTGGGCTCACACGACAACTACGGGGTCACCGGTCAACTGGCCGTAATCGATGAAGTATTCTTCGAATGGTCGGCGACCATAGGTTCGTATCGCGTTACTCCCATTGCGATGTTCGACGCTGTTCTGTTTAATTTCGCGAGCAAGGGAGCGACCGAATATGACTTCCGGGGTGAAAGGCTATCGATTGCGGCTAATCAGGTCATTGGCTACCGGCACGCCGATAGCGTGGATGTCCTTGATGGTAGCGAACATTCAACAGTCGTTATCTCAGACGCTCTATTATCAAGACGCATGTCGATATTGCTCGATCGGCCTGTGGTTCAGCCGATCGAATTTAGCAAACGCGCTCTGGATCATGGCAAACTCGAAGGGCTTCCGGCTCTTGTTCAAATGCTGAACGGTTCACCGTTACAAGGAATTGCCAGGTCATTGAATAAGCAGTCTCCGAGTATGGGTAATCTGATCGTTGACAGTTTTCTTCTAAACTATCCGAACAACTACACGCAAAAACTTGAGGCGCCTGTGCCCGTCATTGCTCCACGACAAGTCCGTCGAGCGATTGATTATATCCATGCGCACCCAGCGGCTAGAAGCTCTCCTGAACTCTTGGCGGGCCTGAGCGGGGTCAGTGTTCGTTCTTTGCAATATTCCTTTTTGAACTGCGTGGGACAAACAATAAGTGAGTATCAGCTTGCTCTGCGCCTTCAAAAAGCTCGCGACGAGATCGATCGGAATAAGGATCGGTCCGTAAAGGAGATTTCTCAGGCGTGGGGATTTGCAACCCAAAGTGCCTTCACCCAGAGCTTCAAAAAAGCATTTGGGGTCAGCCCATCTCAACACCGGAAGGGCGAACTTTAGGCGCTGGATCGTCCATGGCATTTATCCGCCTCGTTTTTCGGCGTGGCAATGGCGTTGCAGGATGTGTGACATCAGTCAAGCATAACCATCTGAGCCGCCACCTGCTCCTCGAACAACTTCGAGAAAGAGGTGATGGGTGCCGAAACGATTGCGCTTCTAGTAGCTCATTCAGATATTCAGGTGATGTTCATTCACGTTGAAACGCAAGGCGGTATGCATGGATCGAAGCTTGCCGGGTCATCCAGGGACAGATGGCCAACCAAGGGAGTGGAAGATGAAGCTCTCTGGCATCGATTGGGATCGCAATAGTCGCGATTACTCGCGACGTTTGAATTGTGACCTCGTCAATCGGTGGATGCGGACGGTCGCCGTCAATTTGTAAACGGGTTCTCGTATCATCCGGAATGAGGGTCTTAAGAGGCGTTGACCGTTAAGTCGGCCATCACCTCAAGGACGGTCAACTTGTGTGAATGCCCGTCACGGCCCTTCCACTCGATCTGCTGTCCGGGAGAAAGACCAAGAAGAGCAGCTCCAATCGGGGTCAGCACGCTGACCATTGAGCGTTCGATGTCGGCGAGGCCGGGGTAACAAAGAGTTACCGTCCTTCTGGCTCCGCCTTCCGTCAGGTAGGATACCGTCGATCCGACCGCCACTGCGTCTGCGGGGAACTGGTCATCCTCTACGACATCAGCACGCTCAAGTTCGATAAGCAACTTCTCGGCATCGTCGAGGTCGCGCCCCGGTGCCGCCAGTGCAAGAGCGGTCAGACGAGCGTGGTCAGTCTGCCGGACGATGATGGACGGCTTTGTGTAATCAGTGGTGTTCATTTCATATGCCTCGTACCGCGGCCGAATAGCTGCGTTTTAAAAAGACTGCTTGTGGAGGGTGAGGTCGCGCAATCCCGCAGGATCAAAGCCCGGGTTCAGACGCGCGACAGCAGTCTACGTCCCGGGCTAGTATCCTTCGACGGGATACTCTCGGCAGAGGCGAAATTTATGTGAATTGCCAATTTTCAACATGGTGCCCTAATCATGGCATGCCTGAGGGGGAAGTCAAGAAGCGCTCCGTGAGACGCTGCCCGGCGCTTTTGATCTCGGCAAGTGCCCTTGACTTCATGGCACCTTCCATAAATGCTAGGTTGATGTTGAACGAGAGCAAAAGACGCGCAGTGAGCGCTTTCAGGGTCTGCCCCATCGCAGGATCGTAACCGGGTCCGGCCACTGTCGCCTGCCGGATCCAGAGTGGCTACGTCAACACGTTCGCCTTACCATCTGCGGCAAGTCTCTCTTCAAACAAGTCAACGCCCTTCCTCTAGCGATGGGGTTGTTGCGCAGGTCACAATAAACATGTCTTCACTCAGCCAAACCATGCCCATAATCGGGGCAACAGACTTTCACACACTTAGCCGCCTGACGCTCGTGGCCCTGACCAATGATTTCGACGTCGGCCCCGACTTGAGTGAGAAGCTGGAAAACTCCTGGGTCTTGGCAGACGAACAGGTCTCGCTCGACACGGTCTGCCTAGGATCAACTGTCTCGTATGATGTAGAGGGGCAGCAACGCCAGGTTACCCTTGTTCTCCCGAATGAAGTGCTGGCAGACGCGGGCCGCTTGTCTGTATTGACGCCTGTTGGCGTGGCGCTCTTGGGCCTTAAGCCCGGGCAGCGCGGGGAGTGGAATTCTCGCGATGGACACAGAAATCAATTGACTGTCGTCCGGGTCGGCCGTGCCGGTTTACGACGAGCAGCCGCGGAAGCCTTCAGCCACCTCTGAACGCGATGATATCGACGCAAGAAAGGTCTGCAGGACCGGATGTCTGCGCTTGCTTGCGCACGTTCCTCCGCCCTTTGAACGCACCAACAACATCTGTTTCGTATGGTGCTTCAGATGTTTGGCCAACAAAAGTGGACCAAGGCTTCCCTTATCGCGGCAGCACAAGCTGTCCGGAGCAATCATGGAAAAAGACACACATTTTACTGGAATGCGGGGGCGGGCAGGTTTTGCGCAGGGACTTGGCTGGATGGCGCTGAGCATGGCGTCCTTCATAAGCATGGCTGTCGGGTCTCGCGAGCTCGCATCGACCTTGTCGATCAGACAGGTGCTGTTTTTCCGGGCTCTCGTCGGTCTCGGCGTAATTTTGCTGGTGGGACGGTCACTCCTGCCGCAGATCCTTCAGAAGAAACTGTTTCCAAGGCATCTCGCCCGAAACGTCGTTCACTTCACCGCCCAGTATTTCTGGACCATTGGCGTGGTCTCTCTCCCACTGGCCTCGGTCTTTGCACTCGAATTTACGATGCCGATCTGGGTCGCATTTTTCGCCTGGCTTTTTCTCAAGGAGCAGCTAACCGGGCCTCGGCTTCTCGCAACCCTTGGCGGTTTCATCGGTGTTCTGGTGATAGTGCGTCCAGGATTCGGCGTCATTGATCCGGCTGCTGGTTTAGTGCTGCTGGCGGCCGCCGGCTATGGGCTTTCCTTAATTCTCGTCAAGCAGCTCACGAAAGAATGCTCACCAGCAATCATCGTGGTCTGGATGATCCTCATTCAACTGCCGCTGGGACTGCTGGCCGCGTTGACGGACTGGAGGGACGTTAGCCTGTCCGATATTCCGTGGATGATGGTTGCCGGCGTTGGTGCCTTGAGTGCGCATTACTGCCAGGCACAGGCGCTTAAGCGCCTCGATGCATCTGTCATCATGCCTATCGACTTTTTGCGTGTACCCATGGCTGCGGTCGTCGGGTTCTACGCTTACGGAGAAGGCGTAGACGCCTGGGTCGTCATCGGCGGATGCATAATCCTGCTGTCGAACTTCCAGGCGATGATGTCCGAGCGAGTGAGGTCAAAGAACCCCGATGTCTGACGAGCCAAGGCAGTCACCCTCGCCGGCAGTGATCAGGCTGCCTTGCCCATGCCGATCTTCCTTAAGCTATTAAAAAAACGGAGTATTTGATGGTTCACGTCGACGAAAAACTCGAACCCATTCTCAACGAAGTCTTGCGCCGAAACGCAGGAGAGTTCGAGTTCCACCAGGCCGTGCGCGAAGTCCTGGAGAGCCTTGGAAGAGTCATTGCTAAACATCCGCGTTATGCGGAAAACGCCCTTATCGAGCGGATTTGTGAACCGGAGAGGCAGATCATCTTTCGTGTGCCTTGGGTGGATGACAACGGTCAGGTCCAAATCAATCGCGGATTCCGCGTGCAGTTCAACTCTGCTTTGGGTCCCTATAAGGGCGGCATTCGGTTTCATCCCTCGGTCAACGTCGGTATCATCAAGTTCCTCGGATTCGAACAGACGTTCAAGAACGCCTTGACCGGTATGCCCATCGGTGGAGGGAAGGGCGGATCCGACTTCAATCCGCGCGGACGATGTGATGGCGAAATTATGCGCTTTTGTCAGTCGTTCATGACTGAGCTTCATAGACATATTGGCGAATATACCGATGTTCCCGCTGGCGACATCGGTGTCGGCGGTCGTGAGATTGGCTATATGTTTGGCCAGTACAAGAGGCTCACCAATCGATTTGAGGCGGGTGTCCTGACCGGGAAAGCCCTGTTCTATGGCGGTTCGCGCGCTCGCAAAGAAGCGACAGGTTATGGGGCGAGCTACTTTGTGCGCAGGATGCTGGCCTCCAAAGGAATGGACTTCTCAGAAAAGCGTGTATCGGTTTCTGGTTCGGGCAACGTTGCAATCTATACAATGGAAAAAGTAAGCGAGTTCGGCGGGAAGATCGTCGCTTGCTCCGATTCAAACGGTTATGTCGTTGATGAAAGCGGGATTGATTTCGCCCTGGTCAAGGAGATCAAGGAGGTCCGCCGAGGACGCATCTCGGAATACGTGAAGCTCAAGGGGTCGGATGCTTGCTTTGTCGAGGGAGGATCAATCTGGGATGTCCCCTGTGACGTGGCTATGCCCTGTGCAACGCAGAACGAACTGACTGGTAAAGACGCAAAGACGCTCGTCAGAAACAACGTCATCGCGGTGGGAGAAGGCGCAAATATGCCGTCGACTCCCGAGGCTGTAAGGTTGTTTCAGGCGGCGGGCGTCATGTTCGCGCCTGGCAAGGCCGCTAATGCAGGAGGGGTCGCCACGTCTGCTTTGGAAATGCAACAGAACGTTTCCCGTGACAGCTGGACGTTTGAGCAAACGGAGGCGCGCCTCGCAGACATCATGAGTGCGATCCATGATGTCTGCGCGGAAACCGCCGAGGAATATGGCGCGCCGGGCGATTACGTCCTTGGTGCAAACATCGCCGGATTTGTTCGGGTCGCGGAAGCTATGGACGCGTTAGGGGTCATCTAGGCGATCACGAGCGGCGGCCCAGCTCGACTCATGCTGTCCGGGAGGAACGCATCGGTGATGATTATTGGACCTCAAGCCAGACCGGAGCCGCTGCGCCTCAAAGCAGGAGCGTCACCCGATCGCACGCGTGCGATCGGGTCGTTCGCCAATTCCGTCGCTCCACTGGTCTTTGTTCTCTTTGTTGAGAACAAGGCGTTTTTCAGAGGTTACCATCTTGTTTCCTGCCCTGCTTGCCAAGCCCAATTTTGGACTTGATCATGCTACTCTGGCTGACGTAGCCGCTATCCTATGTGAGGACGAGGCCTGCCTTGCACCGATTGCTAACGCGGCTAACGAGACGACAGGCGAGCCACGGTGGATTGCTCTGGCTTTAATACATGCACTCTGGCGGAAGGCTGGAGTCGCCCCTCAGGTGATGTCCTCCGTCCTTAAAGCCTGGCCGGAGATAGTGGCATCGCTCGAAGCGGTTATGTGTTTCCGGGCGAATGCGGCCGCCGAAGAGAGCGATCCATTCATGTTCTATCAACCTGTCGCCGCCCACTCGATCCCCGTTGCTGGTCTCGATGAGTACATTGATCTGGTTGAGAACCGCTTCATTATTTGGAGGCGTCCCAGCATCGATCGGAAATCTCTGGGGAAAGCATTGATCGCTGGACGCAGGTCGGACAATGATGCCGCTTATCTTGCCGCCTTAAGATCGCTACAAGATCGACCGACATACCAGAGCACCGGGCTTGGCTTTACCGATGGAAGCACGTTCTTCCACAACGAGTGGGGGCGCAACCTAGTTGAGCAGGCGCTCGAATCGTCAGTGCTGTGCAACGACCGGTCAGGTCTGTTGTTCGATAACAGCTACGTCTGCAAAACCTCCATCAATGTCTCGATCGTCGTCCGCGCGTTCAAGCGAAAAGCTCTGGGTCTGACAGTAAGGCTATAAAGTGACGCAGAGCTTGTTGCCGCTGAGTGGTTGTCACGAGGTTCGTTCACGTACGATTTGGCGCGAATGGTCCGACATCATTCCTATCGTGCGGCAAAAGGTCACCTTGCAGTCAACGCGATCCTTGCCCAGATAAGCATCATGAAAACGACCATGAAATCCCTATTTTTCAGGCTTATTGATCAGGCACGTTCCCTAACCCGGAGCTGGCAGCACTGAACCTTTAACGCCGCCATAGACCCAGCCGCTCCGGGAACCACGCAATTGAAAGTGCGGTTCGTAATGCGTCGCTCGCGCGACGTAGCCATGGAGCGTTTTAATGTCCCACCCTCGCCCCCTTCCAGTCTGCCCTGCCTGCAACCGTCAACTGCCGGGTGCCGCGGCCCGGTGCCCTTGGTGTGAAACCTCTGTTCCACTGAGAGCCGCACGCAAGCCTCATAGTTGCAAGCGCAACGAGTTCCGGCTGCCCTTTCGCTGGCTTGCGGAGACCGCAGGACAATGACACGCGCTACGACAGCAAGCCGGATCGTCTCGTCACCTGATGACAGAGGTCAGTTGCAGCAGGTCGGAGTACTTCCCTGGCGGATCGGGCGCGACGGCGAGCGCAAGGTGCTGCTTGTCACGGACCGTGAGCGCGAGCGCTGGATCGTGCCCAATGGCCCGCTCGTGAAAGCATGTCCGCCCCTCGTCATGGCCTCGCAACATGCGTTCAAGGTGGCAGGAATTATTGGCGACATGTCCCCGGCTCCGGTATTGACATACAGATACATCAAGACCCTCAACGATGGGCCTCAGCTTGTCTGCTGTGTCACGATATTCGGTATGAACGTGCGTGGCACTTTGACCCACTGGCGCGAAAAAGCGCACCGAAAAAGACGATGGTTTTCTCCACAAGCGGCGGCGGACAGGCTGAGTGATATCGCGCTTGCCGATTTTGTACGGAAACTCGATGCAGAGCCGGGGTGTCGGCATGCCCGCCGTCACTCTGGCCGCCTGATCCTGGGGTTGAACGAGCGGCAAGGTTCTGGTGTCTGACATGCCGACGATGGAGCTAACGGGTTTCGCGCTCACCATGCGTTACGTCTTTCCTATCCGAAGGGTTAGTGCCGGACGCTGATTGCCTGGCGCCAATAGTTGCGACCGCGACATTGGCGTCAGGTTTCTCGCAACCCGACACGAAAACTGCGGAGCAAATCTGGCCGCCTGTGCCATGGCATTGCCCGCATTCGGAAACAAGCAGTCATGACTTTCAGATATATTCACACCCTTCCTATCAGCGGCCCCAACAAGTTGCCTCGTTTCAGGCGGTGGGCTGCCGAAAATATTCCCGGCATTGCCGTCTCTCTGCCGCCCCAGGTACCGGTTAAGAGCGAAGCTCTAACGGTGCGATTGAAATCGGCTGAGGATCGCAACACGCTGATCGCGAAACTGGAGGGCGTCAGCCTCTAGTGATCTCGTGCCCCGCGGCGTACGGCTGATCCGGATCGAGCTGGTGGTGTTCTATGCCGCACGGTTCTTGTCGGTCGAGCTATGCCTTACGCCGCGGGGGCGTCGACTTTGAATAAGAACCGAACGGCGCATTAACCGGCGAAGAGTGCCGTGGCCTCGATCGCCCAGGGGCATCGAGGTATCTCCACAGATCCAGTCCCACAATCGTGATGACCCGGTGGTCAACAGCGCAGGTGGGACTGGATACTCAACCTCGCTCAAGTGGCCGGCCGCCATCGCCAAATAGCGCGATGGCAAACGTCGTTATAACCATCCGCGAGCCATGCCAGCCAGTTTGCGGTCACAAGGTCCGATCGGCTTTACCCAACACCTGTCGCAGCCCATCGATACTGAAAGGCTTGGATAATTGCTGCGCATCGGAAATACCCGAGGCTGTCTTGGCGTTGTCGTCACCGCTTGCGAAAACGATCCGCACGTTTGGCCAGCGTTCCCTTACATGCCTTGCAAGTTCGATCCCGGACATGCCGGGCAGACCGACATCTGTCAGCAACATGTCGATCCTGTTGGTCTCAAGGACGCTGAGGGCATCTTCCGCTGAGTTAGCCTCGTGCACCGTGTGACCAAGCTCCTCTACCATGTCGACCGTCGACATCAGGATAAGCGGCTCATCCTCAACGATAAGGACATGCGGTTTTGCAGACACCGTTGGGCGGCTATCAAGCGGCTCCTGCTCGGGTGCAGGCGCGGGCTCCTGGCGCTCCATCCGTTGCAAGGCAATCCTGTGTTGCTGCGCGTTGTTCAGGACGTGGCGGACTTTGCGGGCCAGTGCCTCGCGCGTGTAGGGTTTGGATAGCAACTCGACACCAGCGTCCAACCGGCCGCCGTGGACGATCGAATTTTCGGTGTAGCCTGAGGTAAATAACACGGCCATGCCAGGGAACTGAGCCTTGGCCTTCCTCGCAAGATCTGTGCTGCGCATCGGGCCCGGCATCACGACGTCCGTGAACAGCAGGTCTATCTGAACGCCACTGCTGACGACGGCGAATGCGGACTGTGCGTCTCTCGCTTGGAGGACGCGGTAACCAAGGTCCGTCAGCAGCGCCACCGATGTTTCCCTAACGCCGTCATCGTCTTCCACCACGAGAACAGTTTCAGTGCCACCCGTCACCGCAATGGCCTCTGGATCACTCAGGCTGTCTTCGACCTGCACCGTGCGCCGCATATAGAGTTTCATGGTCGTCCCATGCCCGACCTCGCTGTAGATTTTGAGGTGGCCGCCGGACTGCTTAAGAAAGCCGTAAACCATCGACAAACCGAGGCCGCTTCCCTTCCCGTCCGTTTTCGTGCTGAAGAACGGTTCCAGGACATGTTCGATGATATCTGGCGATATTCCTGACCCCGTATCGGTCACTGCAACGAGTACATATTGTCCGGGACGGACATCGTCGTGCGAACGGGCGTAATTGTCGTCGAGAACCGCATTTCCGGTCTCGATTGTCAATCGTCCGCGGCCTTCCATCGCGTCCCTCGAATTGATTGCCAGGTTAAGGATGGCGTTCTCCAGCTGACTCGGATCGATCAGCGTATTCCATAACCCGCCGGAGACAACGGTTTCGAGTTCTATCTCTTCGCCCAGTGCCCGGCGCAGCATATCGTCCATATTCTGGATGAGTTTTCGAACATTGACGACTTTGGGCTCGAGCGGCTGACGGCGGCCGAAGGCCAAAAGCTGCGATGCCAGCTTTGCGCCGCGGGCAACGCCGGCCAAGGCATTTTGCAGGCGTTGTTCTGCCCGCCTGTTGCCGTCGATATCTTTGGAGAGAAGCTGCAGGTTGCCGCTCACGACCTGGAGAAGATTGTTGAAGTCATGCGCCACGCCACCTGTGAGGTTACCCAGCGCTTCCATCTTTTGCGCCTGCCTCAACGCGATCTGTGCGGTTTCGCGCTCGACAGTTTCTTTCTCTAGCTTCAGAAGCGCAGTTCTCAGTTCAATAGTGCGCTGCTCGACTTTTTCCTCAAGGGTGTGGTTAAGGCTCTGAAGCTGATCCTCAGCACGCTTTTGGTCCGTAACATCGAAGCCATCAACGAAAATCCCGGTCACTGATCCGTTAAGATCAAAAATTGGCTGGTAGATCAAATGTACGAAGCGCTGATCCGGCTGCTCCTTGCCATCCCGTTCAAGGAAAACAGGCACATAACGACCTATATACGGCGTGCCCGATCGAAAAACACCGTCGAGCAATTCGAAGAAGCCTTGCCCGGCAATCTCAGGCAGCGCCTCTCTGACGCTGAGGCCAAGGAGCTCGCGATGCCCGACAAGTTGATTATAGGCATCGTTGACCAGCTCGAACGTGTGTTCAGGCCCGCTGAGGATGCACATGAAACTTGGGGCTTGCTGGAACAGGGCGCGCATCCGATCTCGCTCCGCGGTCCGAAGTTCCACTTCTGAGGAGAGTTGACGATTGAGCTGCTCGAGTGCCAACGCTGCTTTTTCCCGGATCTCAGCAGCCTCCGCAAGCGCCGCTGCCCGTCGACGTTCTGTTTCGAACGCTTCGGCGCTCGCCAAGCGCGAGGTGATCTGGCCGGCAATCAATTTAAGGAAATCCAGGTAATCGTCGCTGACCGCCCGATGCGGATTGAGCCCGGTGATCATTACCCCCTTGGGTTGGTCGCTGGCTTGTCCGACCAAAGGAATGACCGCAGCCTGAGATGGCGCTCTTTGCCAGGGCCCCGACGGGATGACGTCTGTGGCCGACAACTGTATCAGATCCATGGCCTGTTCTTGCCAGGCGCGTTCAAGGTTCCAGATACCCACACCACGGTTTATTGTTACAGGCAATAAAGTGTCGTCTTCAGCTGTGCCGCAAACCCACCGGCGCATCGCATTGCCGTTCTCGTCAAAAACGTAAAGTGCGCAGAAGGGAAGATCCTGAGGGTTGTCGTTAAGCGCTTTGCGTGAAGCGTTGAAGACTTCGACCTCGGTGTCGGCCACGGCAAGGCCAGACGCCAGGGTGCGCATGGTTGCCAGGCGGCGTTCACTGATGACCCGCTCGGTTTCTTCCGTGACCGCGCAGAAGACGCCCTCGACCTTGCCATTGTCTCCGATCAGCGGACTGTAAGAGAAGGTATGATACGTTTCTTCCGGATACCCGTCGCGTTCGAGAAGCAAGAGCAGCGCGCGGTCCCAGGTTGCCTCTCCGCTTGAATAAACGGTTTCCAAGCGCCCTTTGATATCATTCCAGATTTCAGACCATAATATCTTTGTCGGCACAGCAAGCGCGTTGGGGTGCTTATTTCCCAAGGTCGGCCTATAGGCATCGTTATAGAAAAAGGCGATGTCTGGACCCCAGCCAAGCCACATTTCAAATTTTGAGGTGAGCAACAGCCGAATTGCGACCTTCAGCGCTTCGGGCCACTCGTCCGGACAACCAAGTGTACTATCCGCCCAGTCATGGCGCCGCATCATCTGCGCCATCTCTCCATCGCCAACAAATATGTCCCGATACCGGTCCGAAATTAATGCCATTCCACTTCCATCCCAATAAAGCACATCCTACGTAGAACATTGATAACGCTTCGCTGGCCAGCTAGTTCTAGATCGATACCAGCTTTTGTATGGGGTGGGAGACATTTGAAATTGAGCAAAGGCACATCACAACCTGAATGGAGTACAGCCGAGCTCAGGCGTGCTATCCAGTCGGCTGGGGTCGCGCTCTCGGCCTGGATCGTCGATGACGACACGTTTGTGATGGATGCCAAGGCTTACGAACTCTGGGACATTTGTGGCGAGGTAGACCTCACTTTTGAGCACCTTTCCGCCAAGGTGCATCCCGCCGACCGAGACCGCGTCAGGGCGGCGTTCGTCGCAACCCGCGCCATCGACGGCCCGTTTGAAATTGATTTCCGCATTCTCACGAACGCCTCCGACGTTCGTTGGATTTCCGCTCGGGGCCAGGGCAACGAGGGAGACGCTGCAACCGAAAAAATGACAGGCATCTTTCTTGACGTCACGGGCCGCAAGCAGGCGGAGGAAGGGCATGAACTCCTTGCCGGCGAGATGAGCCATCGCGTCAAGAATATTCTGGCTCTGGCCTCTGGATTAACAAATATCACCTCGCGGACGACCGAGACAAAAGAGGAAATGGCAAAGCAGTTGACTGAGCGACTGACGGCCCTCGGCAGGGCCCACGAACTGGTGCGCCCGCTCCCCGATGGCCAGGGGAGATCGGCATTGCTCGGTGACCTCTTTGCTGTGCTGCTTGCCCCTTACGACGACGTCGGAGCTTTTGCAGGTCGCATCCGCGTTGCTGTGCCGCGGATGGGATTAGGAGAAAAGGCCGCAACCAGCCTGGCACTCGTGATACACGAGTTGGCAACGAATTCGCTCAAATATGGTGCCTTGTCGAATAATGCGGGATTGCTCGACATATCCGGTTCTGTAATCGAAGACGAGGTCGAGATCGTCTGGAGCGAACACGGAGGCGACCCTGCCCAGTCGCCCAGATCGTCAGACGGTTACGGCAGTAAGATGTTGCACAGGACAGTCTCTGGACAACTCGGTGGATCAATCGACTATAACTGGGGAGAGGGCGGCGTCGTTGTAACGCTAAGGATGAAAGAAAGCCATCTTTCTGGATAAATGATCGGGGACCGAGAGTTGGCCCTCAAGCACCCGGCGTGCCGAGACAAAAGCCGAAGTCCCGACCACCGACAGGCTGGGCGCCCTTGCGGGGAAGCATCGACGCGCGCTCCACCAAAACTGATGGAGCCTCACCGTTCTGCGGGACTGAATATGGGCAATCAGAGTGTCGCACGGTTGCGTAGTGACAACATGGACATCGGTATCCCTGTGTCTTTCGGCCATTTAAGTGGTGATGACGGCCATTCTCCTCAAGGCAGAGTTTGTCCAATAGCCTATCTCGGTGTCTTCGCTTTTGCGGTCGAATAGCGACAAACACAAACCATGCCGACGACCCACTACCCAGAGCGATGTCGTGCAACGGAGCACGTGTCTGCTCGCAGCTCCTGGGCGAATGACGGAGACGCTCCTTGAATGCATTTAAGAAATTTTGGCTTGGATTGAGGTCCGAGTGATCATCTCATCTATGCGTTGGAGCGGGTCAGTGGCTCGGGTCCCTTGAAGGCAGAGATCTTAGGCCCCTTTTAAACAGGCTTTAGCAAAAACCGTTCAATTTAAGGATTCGATACGCTTCGATTGAGCTTCGAAGTGCATCCTCAGAATTGCGGTCTCCGTCATTGGCGTCGGGATGGTGCATTTTGAGCCTCTCCTTATAGCGGCTCTTGATTTCTTGGGATGTCGCCTGGGAAGAAAGGCCGAGTGTTTCGAAAGCTTTGGCTTCCAGTACCTTGAGCTTTCTCTGTTGGGCGCCGATCCGGGTTTGCCCTTGCCGATCGGCTTTGCGAGCATTTAGCGTTTTTGCCGAGCCTGAACGAACTGAAGACGGTAACGGAGTTTCAGTCGCCGCGCTCACCCTCTTTCCCCAGGTCGGGCGCGCACCCGTCGTCGCTTCTTTTTGGTAACGGGCGACGTCGGCATTGGAGGGTGGTGTCGTAAAACTATAACCCTTGTTGTAGTCAGTCACATGCTCAAGGCAGAATAAGAGGTAAAGACCTTCTGCACCCGATCCCACCGGCGCGCGGTGAGTACCGCTCTTTTCACACCCGTCCCATTGGCATTTTGGGCCTGTGGCTTGGCTGGCCGATGGCGAGCGTTTGCGAGCGGATCGAAGACCTACGAATATTTTCGAATCATGCGTCATTGGAACTATATGGACGCGGAGGACCCCTAGGGCAACATCAGACATGTCCAATCTCGGGCAATACGTACAGGGCGCGACAGCCAACCTCACTGGGGGAAGCGCTGTTTTCTTGGCAAATTGGTCGTTTGGAAATGGCCAACATGGTGGAAAACATCTTACCGATCACACGCGGTTTCTTCTGAAGTCGATTATCGATTAAGGAGAGTTTGAGCCAACTGACGGTCCTGAAAACGCGCAAAGCCACTAGGTTCTTGCCCTTGACGGTTGAACCCAAGCCGATCGCTTTGGTTCTTCGTGGCCGAGAATCTATATCCAGGTTTCATCGCGATGCCAGCATGTTAGAAATATTCGCGTAAGGCCTTGCCGTCATCCGCGAAGATCTCGGTGCCGTTGACGAAGCTCGGTCGCGCGACCTTCGCAATCTCTTGCGGCTCGCAGTCGCCTAGGCCGTGGCAGAAGGCGCTGAGTAGCCGGCCGAATGTTCGGTTCTCCAGCGATGTTTTAATGACGTCGGGCTCGCCCGGCGTGCGTCGTGATAGCCTGTTGGTGACGTCGGGAGATAATGCCCCAGCCGCCGTGAGCGCCAGAATTTGCCGAAAACCGCAGATGATTAGAAGATTTTTGCTTTCCGGCTTTCCCTTTCTGTGTTTCTTATAATGCTTAAATAGAATTTTTAACGCTTATTAATTCAGAATTAACATGATGGAAGACCGAAAAACCGATGCAGTGTCTGTCAATGCGGGCGGCTTGCTGGCGCTGGAGGCGCGGCTTGCGCACGAGCTCGCCCTTCTAGAGCGACCAGCGAAGCCATGGGTGCCGCGCATGGAGATCGACGGTGGCGGAGTGCTGGATGTTGCAGTTATAGGTGCCGGGCTTTGTGGGCTCACCGCGCTTGCCGCCCTCTCATTTGTCGGGATCGATAATATCAGGGCCTTCGATAAGGCTTCGAGCGGCTTCGAGGGTCCCTGGGTAACGAGCGCGCGTATGGAGACATTGCGCACCCGCAAGGAACTCGCTGGTCCCGCGCTCGGCGTACCCTCCCTGACATTCCGCGCATGGTTCGAGGCGCAGTACGGCGCGCGCGCCTATGAGGAGATGGTGCTCATACCGCGTGAAGACTGGATGGCCTACATGGTCTGGTATCGCAATGTACTGGCGCTGCCCGTGAGCAACGATACCGAACTTTCCGGTCTCATTCTGCGCGAGGATGGCCTGCTTGATCTCGAGTTACAGGGGCCGGAAGGTGCGACCAGAGTTCTGGCGCGCCGGGTGATCCTGGCGACAGGGCTTGATGGCCTCGGTGCGCCGCGACTGCCAGATGTAGCGAAAGCGGTTCCTGCAAGCTTCGTGCGCCACAGCGGCGATATATTCGACGTGAGCGCGTTACGGGGCAAGCGGGTCGCCGTGGTCGGAGCCGGAGCTTCGGCAATGGACAATGCGGCCGCAGCACTTGAGGCGGGGGCTGACCGCGTCGACCTTTTCATTCGCAAGCCGGATATTCCGCGTGTGGAGAAATTCGGCGGCATCGCAAGCCTCGGCATGTCCCACGGTTATATCGGCCTGCCCGATGCTGACCGCTGGGCCTTCATGGTCGAGGCGGAGCGGACGCAGATTCCGCCGCCACGCCACAGCATCCTGAGGGTCTCGCGGCATGGCAATGCGCTCTTCCATCTTGGCAGTCCCGTTATCAGCATCACAGAAGTGGGCGAGGCGGTGGAAATAGAGACTCCGAAGGGGCGCTATCCGGCCGACCTCATCATTTTCGCCACTGGCTTTGATGTCGATTTCGCCCGACGGCCGGAATTTGCGGCCTTAAGCGGCAGTGTCCTGCTCTGGCGCGACGCCTACCAGCCGCCCGCGGAGCAGAGCAACGATGCGCTGGGATCCTATCCCTATCTCGGGCCGGCCTTCGAATTTCTGCCGAAGCCGGATCTGCCTGCGACGGAGGCGGAAACGATTTCCCGTATCCATTGCTTTGCCTATCCGGCTGTTCCCTCCCACGGGAAAATCACCAGCGGCATTCCTGCGGTCAGTCAGGGGGCGGAGCGTCTGGCGCAGGGCATTGCCCGCTCGCTGTTCGTCGAAGACCGCGCCCGTCATTTCGAGACTTTCATGAACCACGACGCCGCTGAAATCACCGGCGAGGAATGGCGCGACGCGGACGCGCGGGACAAGACCAAGGAGCATGCCAATGGCTGAACCGGCACTGAAACTGGAAATATTTTACGGCATTTCATCGCCGTGGGCCTATTTCGGTGCGCCACGGGCGGTCGAAGTCGCGCGCTCGCATGGAGCCGAGATTGTGCTGCGCCCGATCCGCATCATCGAGGCCAATGGCGGCATTCCACTGCGCAGCCGCCCTGATGCCCGGCAGAGCTACCATGCCGTGGAACTGGACCGGTGGCGCCGTCATCTCGATATGCCGCTCAATCTCACGCCGAAATTTTACCCCTGCGCCACCATTGAACGCGCAGCGCAACTCGTCATTGCCGCACAGAAGGCCGGGCTGGACGCGATCAGCCTTTCCTTCGCCATCCAGCGCGCATTGTGGAGCGAAGACCGCGACATTGCCGATCTCGATACGCTCCGTGCCATTGCGCAAGCGGTTCTCGGTCCCGAAGCTGTGGCGCTGGTGCGCGATCCGCAGCCGGAAGACATCGTGGCGGAATGGAACGGAAATCTCGCTGAGGCCGAGCGCCTCGGAATTTTCGGAACACCGACCTATGTGGTGAACGGAGAGCTGTTCTGGGGGCAGGACCGCCTGGAATTCGCAAGCCGCGCCCTTGGTGCCCTGAAGCAGCAAATTTCGCAATCCGCAGTGAGGACATCCGCATGACCGATGCCGCAAAACTCCACAATCAGGCCATCGTCATCGACGGCCTGCAGACCTGCCAGTGGAACAGGTCGATATTCGAGGACATGCGCGCGGGCGGCCTGACCGCCGTCAACGTCTCGAGCGTGATCTGGGAAAATTTCCGCGAGGGCATCGGTTATGTCAGCGAATGGAAGCGTTTCCTGCGGGAAAATGACGACCTGATCCGCCCGGTGCGCACGGTGGCCGATATTCACGTGGCCAAGGCGGAAAACAAAACGGGTATCATCATAGGCTGGCAGAACACCTCGCCGCTTGAGGACAAGCTGGATTATGTCGAGATTTTCAAGGATCTCGGCGTCGGCATCATGCAGCTGACCTACAATACCCAGAACTATTCCGGTGCAGGTTATCTGGAAGAAAACGACAGCGGCCTGACGGGCTTCGGCCGTGAGGTACTTGGGGAGATGAACCGCGTCGGCGTGCTCTGTGATCTGAGCCACGTCGGCGACAGAACTACGGCGGATGTCATCGCCCGCTCGAAGGCGCCGGTCTGTATCTCGCATGTGTTGCCGCGTGCGCTGCGCGACGTGAAACGCAACAAGCCGGACGAACTGCTCAAAGCCTGCGCGGAGAAGGGCGGCATCATCGGCATCAGCCTTTTTGCGCCGGGTCTTGCTGCCGGAAACGATGCGACGGTCGAGGATTATCTCGATGCCATGGCCTATGTCATCGATCTCGTCGGCGAAGATCACGTCGGCATCGGCACGGATTTCTCGCAGGAGCGGCCGCGTCCCGGCCCCTGGCAGCTCTGGGCCAACCGCGACAAGGGCACGGCCCGCACGCTGACGGAATTCGCGACGGTCAAGATTTCCAAGCCGAAGGGCATCGAGCGCATTGGTGAGGTTCCCAATATCACCGCCCGCATGCTGGCGCGCGGCTGGAGCGAAACGCTCGTTCTGAAACTTCTCGGACAAAATTGGCTGCGCGTGCTCGATGCCGCGTGGCGGCCCGCAATCTGACAACACCAAATCAAATGGAGGCAACTGAAATGAAAAATGTTCTCAAGCGCCGCAAGGCCGCTCTCGTCGTCGGCATCGTTGCCGCCGGGATCGCCTCGCTCTCGGGAACCGTCTTCGCGCAGGATGCGACGAAGGGTACCGTCAACATCGTCGGTTTTTCCGGGGTCTTTGCGGATAACTATCAGAAATTCATCATCGACGCCTTCAAGGCCCAGCATCCCGGCATCGAGGTGAACTATCAGCAGAGCAAGAATTCGGCCGAAACGCTGGCGTTGCTCACCCTTCAGCGCGCCGAGCCGAAGGTCGACGTCGCCCTGATCGATGTTTCGGTCGCCATCAAGGCGAACAAGGAAGAATTGTTCACCAAACTCGATGCCGCCAAGGTGCCGAACCTTGCCGAGCAACCGGAATGGGCGCGCATCGATGGGGACCGCTCCGTCGCCTTCTCGCAGGACAATCTTGCCATCCTCTACAATACCGACGCGGTGAAGGAACCGCCGATAAGCTGGACCGATCTTGCCGACCCGAAATACAAGGGAAAGATCGCCGCCAAGCTTTCCGATACGCGCGGCGTCATTCTGCTGCCGATCCTCACCAAGCTGAAGGGTGGCGACTACAAGACCTCCGTCGATCCGGCCATCGATTTCCTGAAGCAGGTTGCGCCGAGCGTTTCGACTTTCGAACCGGCTCCGGACTGCTATGCCGTGGTGCAGAGCGGCGAGGTCGATCTTTCCATCTGCTGGAATGGCCGCGCGCAATATCTGCATGACACGCAGGGCGGGAAAATCGGCGTGGCCTTGCCGAAGGAAGGCTCCATCGGCCAGACGAACACGATCGGTCTGGTCGAAGGTTCCGCCAATAAGGAGGCCGCCGAACTCTTCGTGAATTATGCCCTGAGCGCCGAGGCGCAGGCGACATTTGCCGAAAAGAGCTTCTACGGTCCGGTCAACAGCAAGGTCTCGCTGAGCGAGCCGGTTGCTGCCCGCATCTACGGCAGCAAGGAAGCCCAGGCCGCGCAGTCCTCGCTGGACTGGAGCTTCGTAGCGGACAAATATTCCGCATGGATACAGCGGATCAACCGCGAGGTCATCGCAGCGAATTGAGACAGGACGCAGAGGACGCCATGGCCGATCATCATGTCGAGATCGACAATCTCGTGAAGACCTATCCGGGCGCCCTCAAGCCCTCCGTGGATCATGTCAGCTTTTCCCTGCCACGCGGGGAAATGCTGGCGTTGCTGGGCCCATCCGGCTGCGGCAAGACGACGATCCTGCGCATGATTGCAGGACTTATCCCGGTAACCTCAGGCGAAATCCGTCTGGATGGCCGGGATATCTCCGCAACCCCCGTCCATAAGCGCAATATGGGCATGGTTTTCCAGGCCTATGCCCTGTTCCCGCATATGAACGTTTCCGAAAACATTGCCTTCGGGCTGGAAATGCGCGGCACCCCAAAGTCAGAGCGCAAGGAGCGGGTGGTAAGGGCGCTCGATCTGGTCAAACTCTCCGGTCTTGGCGAAAGACGCGTCTCCCAGCTTTCCGGCGGTCAGCAGCAACGCGCGGCAATCGCCCGCTCGCTCGTCATCGAACCCGCGCTGCTGCTGTTTGACGAGCCGCTTTCCAATCTCGATGCGAAACTGCGTGACGAGATGCGCGATGAAATCCGCGACATCCAGAACCGCACCGGTGTTACCAGCATTTTCGTGACGCATGATCAGGACGAAGCCCTTTCGATGGCCGACCGGCTCGCTGTCATGTCAGAAGGCCGACTCGAGCAGATCGGTACGCCACGCGAGATTTTCGACCGGCCGAAAACGGATTTCGTCGCGTCCTTCATTGGGGGCGGCTCGTTCCTTGCAGGCACCGTCGTGGCCCCGGGCCGTGCGGAAATTCCGGGGCTCGGTATCCTGCATTTTTCGGGTGCCATACCGGTCGGGCAAAAGGCGCGGTTTCTGGTGCGGCCGCATCGCTTCGTGCTGGGCGAGGGTGTCAACGTCTTTTCCGGCATTGTCGAACATGTCACCTATCGTGGGCAGATGCTGACGCTCGGCGTGCGTGCGGGCGACTATCGCCTGCAGGCCGATTTGCCCACTCACGCTGCCTCACTGCCGGCCAAGGGCGAGCGCGTGATGCTCTCCGTTGCACCTGAGGATGTGACGCTGATCGGGGAGGCGGCCTGATGGCGGCGGCGAGCCATTCCGCCGGTGGTGGCGCATCACACCGCGGCATCCTGATCCTTCTGCTTTTGCCAGGCCTCATCGCGCTGCTGACGACCTTCCTGCTGCCACTCATCTGGCTAGTACGTGCGTCGTTCGCCTCCTCGGCCATGGCCGCACTTCGCGGTGGTGACTGGACGCTCGAATCCTACAGAACCGTGCTGTTCGACCCGTTTTACTGGAAGATCGCCTGGAACACGCTTTATCTCGGCGTGAATGTCGCGGTTCTGGCGGTTATTCTCTCCTATCCCATCGCGCTGTTCCTTGCCCGCACCCAAAGCCGCTGGCGCGGGGTGCTGACAGCGCTTGCTGTTGCGCCACTTCTCACCTCCTCGGTGGTGCGTACCTATGGCTGGATGGTCATTCTGGGGGACCGGGGCGTGATCAACACCGCGGTGCAATCGTCCGGCCTGACGGATGGCGTCATCCGGCTGACCAACAATTATTTCGGTGCGACCGTCGCATTGGTTGAAATCCTGATGCCCTATGCAATCCTTGCGATGCTGAGCGGGTTTGGCCGGCTGAACACGCAGTTCGAGGAGGCCGCAGCGATGCTGGGGGCAAACCGTTTGCGCGTGTTTACCCGCATCGTGTTGCCGCTTTCGCTGCCCGGCGTTTTGACTGCAGCACTTCTGGTCTTCGTGCTGGCCATCTCGTCCTTTGTCACGCCGCGCCTGATGGGCGGCGGCCGTGTCTTCGTCATCGGCACGGAGGTCTATAACGAAGCGACGGTGACGCTGAACTGGCCACTGGCTGCCGCACTTTCGGTGTTGTTGCTTATCCTGTTCGGCAGCGTGATAGTGATTTACCAGCGCGCCATGCGCGCGCTTGAGACGTGAGGCCGGCCATGGACGCGAAATTCGGACGCTTCGCCCACGCACTTCTGCTGACCCTGCTTTACCTGTTTCTTCTGGCGCCGATCATCGTCGTCCTGATCATTTCCTTCGATACGCGCCAATATCTGGCGTTTCCGCCGGAAAGCTTCTCCTTCGGTTCTTACGCCAAGGTTTTCGCCAATGCCAAGTTCATCAGCGCCTTCTGGCGAAGCCTTGGCATCGGCCTGCTCGTCGGTTTCGTGTCGATTTTCGCGGGGCTGCTTCTGTCGCTGGCGCTGTCGCGGCACGAATTCCGCGGCAAGGGCGCGGTCAATTTCCTGATCCTTGCACCGTTCCTCGTGCCGCATATCGTGCTTGCCGTTGGCGTAATGCTGGTGCTCGGGCCGCTCGGCCTGCTCGACAGCTATACCGGCATCTTTCTTGCGCATCTCGGCATCACCACGCCCTATACGGTGCGCACCATCACCATGAGCCTGATGACCGTAGATCGCCGTGTCGAGGAGGCGGCGCGCGTTCATGGTGCATCGCCCGCCATGGTGTTGTGGCGCATCACCCTGCCGCTGGTCCGGCCAGGTCTCATAGCCGGTGCGGTCATCGCCTTCCTGATTTCGTTCGATGAGGCGACCATCTCGCTCTTCATCGTCTCGGTCAAATCCTCGACGCTGCCGACGGAAATCTATCATTATCTGGAATATTCCACCGATCCGCAGATCGCCGCACTATCCGTTATCCTCATCCTTATCTCGGTCGGTGTGGTCGTGGCGGTCGAGCGGCTGGTCGGACTGCGTCGGGTGTTGTGACATGACCATCGTGAAAGTGGCAGCCGGTACGTTGCAAGGTATCAGGGAAAACGGAATTCACGCCTTTCTCGGTGTGCCTTACGCCGCGCCGGTAAAGCCGGAACGGCGTTTCGACGCGCCGCAGCCGGTCTCACCGTGGCAGGGCGTGCGCGATGCCACCCAGCTTGGTCCCGTCTGCCCGCAAATTCCAACCTATGGTCCGGTCGGTGCCGCCGCGACCTCTAAACTTGCCTTTGGCGAGGATTTCCTGACCGTCAACATCCGCACGCCTGATACGGCAGGGCGAGCGCCCGTGCTGTTCTGGATCCATGGTGGCGGCTACGCGGTCGGTTCGGCCAATGAACCGGTGCTGCAGAGCGGTGCGTTCGCGGCGAGCGGCATCGTTGAGACCACGGTCAATTATCGCCTGGGCGCGCTCGGTTTCCTCCATCTTGAAGGCAGGCCCGACAATCGCGGTCTGCTCGATCTTGTCGCCGCACTCGAATGGGTGCGCGATAATATCGCCGCCTTCGGTGGCGACCCGGACCAGGTGACGCTGGCCGGGCGTTCGGCCGGTGGCTTTGCAGTCGCGGCGCTGATGGCCATGCCGGACGCGCAGGGACTTTTCCACCGGGCCATGCCACAGAGCGGTTCAAGCACCGGTGTCGCCTCGATGGACGATGCCGAAAGGCTGACCCGACGGTTTCTGGCGGCCGCAAATGCCGATGAGGCTTCGCTCGCAGCCCTGCCGATGAACCGGTTGCTTGAAATCCAGCGTGATCTTTGCAACCAGTCCTATGAGGAGCATGATTTCGCCCGTGACGGGGACGCCTCGATGCTTGGCGTTCCCTTCGTTCCGGTCATCGAAGGGGCAAGTCTGCCGAAACATCCGGAAACTGCCGCGCGCGAAGGCCGCACCGCCGCCGTGCCAATGATGATCGGCTGCACAACTGGCGAACATGTGGCCCACGCAATCGTGCAGCCTAAGATGGACTTCGCACTTTGCGCCGGGCTGCTGCATGAGCGCGTTCTTCCGCGTGGCCTCGCCGGCTCCGATATTGTTAAGCGCTATCGCATGGCTCTGCCCAACCACAGCCCGCGCGGCATTTGGCGCGCGATTGCTGGCGATCTCGTCTTTCAGCTCCCAGCCATACGTTTCGCGAGGCTGCATGCCCGTTTCAATCCGGTCTATAAATATCTCTACGGTTCGCTGGAGGCCGATGAGCTGGGTGCGCCACACGGCGCCGAAGTCGGTTCCGTCTGGTATCGTGATGGTTCGAATGACCGCGAATTGCCCGAGCGCCAGCGCGTGGCGGATCCGGACTTCGCAAGAGCGATACATGATCTGTGGGCCTCATTCATAAAGGACGAACGTCCCCGCGCCCCAAACGGTGAGTGGCCGCTCTATCATGCTGACAAACCAGTGGTTCTGCGTGCAGGCCCGGCCGGTTTTGAATTTACTGCCGACCCCTTCGACGGGCGCGAGGCGCTTTGGCTGCCAGCTGGCCATGACGATCGCGGACCGGTATAGCGCTTGGGTACGACGAGGCAAAAACACAGGTCCTGGGCGGAGTGAAAAATGGCGTCTGACTATCTTGATACGCGGCAGCTAGAAGCTTTCGTGGCGGTGGTTTCAATCGGCAGCATCACCGGTGCAGCGAAGGCCTTGGGCAAGTCTCAACCCGTCGTGACACGCCTCATTCAGGATCTGGAGGGCGAAATCGGTTTTGCGCTGCTGCATCGCAATGGTCCCCGTATCACCCCCACAGAAAAAGGAGTGGCCTTTTTCGCCCAAGCGGAGTTGTTCCTCGGCGGCCTCAGGACGATTAGCGAAAGTGCGAGGCGCATTCACGCCTCACGGCGCACGGCCATCGAGGTCGCGTCCATTCCGGCGATTGCTGCAAGCCTCCTGCCAAGGGCGCTCGCGGCCCTGCCGGCGGACCGGTTTCCCGATCATGTGCATCTCCAGAGCATTTCTTCGGAAAATGTCGTGCAGGCGGTGATGGCGGGCACCGCGGATCTCGGCGCCGTCAGCCTTCCGCTAGACAATCCCGGCGTCGATATTCACTGGCTGGGGGAGGTGCCGTGCGTGGCCGTGCTCGCGGAAGATCATCCGCTCGCTCGGAAGGCGGTCATCTCCGCCGCAGACCTTGCCGGAAACCGGCTTATCGCTTCGGCAAACCCCTTCCGCCTACGTATGCGGATTAATGATGTGCTTTCCAGTCTCGGTGTCGACCCTTCTTCCGTCATCGATAGCAATGCGACCTACGTTTCCCTGTCGCTGGCGCGCATGGGTCTCGGTGTCGCAATCGTCGAGTCGATTACTCTCTGGGGTTTGCCTGTAGAGGGTGTTCGCGTCATACCGCTGTCTTTTCATATCCCGTTCCAGTGGGGCTTCGTGACGGCTGCCGGTCGGCCGGTCATTTTCGAGGTGGAACAACTGGTGGCAACGGCACGACGGCTGGTAGCCGATATTCCTCAAGCGATTATCTACGACAGAATATCGCAGATTCAGTCTTTCGATTGACTTGTACATCTTACTTGCCAGACCCTGCCAAAGGCGACACTGCAGGGAAAAGGCAGCGCCGGCAAAGGATGTAGGCGGCGGCTTTCGTTTTCAGCTCAGCTTGTCGAGGATCTTACACAGCCTGATCATTCTGGCCTCCTTAAAACCTGTTCCGACGTGGGCGAGCTCATTACTACAAAAGGCCGCAGGGGCCAGAGAGCTAAAACCGCCGGGCGACGCGTCGATACCGAGGCCGCCCGTGACAAGCTGCAAAGGATATCGGAAGGCACCGCCAACCAGTTCGCAATGGAGAAGGCCATCGCTTCAGGCGATGGGCGCCTCATGCGCAAGGCCAAGCTGGCGGCCAATACTGCCCGGCTCAAACGGCTCCGAGCCGCCTACGAGGACGACCAATATACGGTTCCGTCGCCAGATGCACGATGCCGAAGCCGCGGGCAATCAAAGCTCGACCGGTGGCAGATCTGGACGACGAGACCCTCGCGGCGGCTGCATAGCTGCATTGCACAATAAATGTTTTCCTGATGGTCAAAAATCAGGCATAACGCCTTCAGCTGATGCAGATGACGGTCACCTCCCAGTTCCGTCGCAGCAGCTGTTCCCCTCTGGAGGTTTTAGATCTCCACACTTCATGGGCCGCGGTTTCCGCAGGCCCATTTTTTTATTCTTCGTTCGACGATTCTGAGGGATTTATACCGAGGCGGCTTTAGCGCAGGTCCCGCCGCTCGGCAGCTTGAAGAGCGATCATATCAAGGTACCTTTCTCGCATGGCTTTCATGTCGAATTCTCCGCGGGACCATTGCTCCAGCAAAGCAACGAAGACAGGATCCTTGTCGATCGGCATATCACGCGCTGCCGCGCGAGCAATAGCACGCTGCGCGATCGCCCTGCGGGTTTCGGGGTCTGTGCTCATGTTGCCTCGCCTGATATTCAGATGGACGGGAAGATCTAACAGGGAGTAGTCCAGATCGCGACTCCAAATTGCTCTTCCTCAAAAAATATCTGAGCATTACCGCTGAAATTGCAGCGGCGTTGGATATTGTCCCCGGGATACAAAAAGAAGGTTGCTCCCCTCACGGATTGAGCGCCTTTTTCGTATCGGCGGCGCCCGCAAACATAGTCCTGCGTCTTGACCGGAACTGGTGCTTTCCCGCCGCATTTGGCATGTTTTCCAACCCAGTCGCTTGCCACCAAATTGCGGAAGCCGCGGATATTCCACTTCTCGTACCGGTCCTCAATAATTCCGAAAGGGGGGCCGTGCGCCAATCCGTGCTCGGGGTTTATCCAAACGGCTATACGGCGAAGTCGAACGCTATGCCGCTCGTCTCGCTGTCACCTTCACTGGATTTCACGAGCGTCGTCTCAGCGAGCCGCGCCTGGACGGCCAAGGTCGCTGGTCGCGATGCTGTAAGTACTCGCGGTACCAGCCCCTCAGCGCATTCTTTGTGGGATAACCCTGCTGGCGAATGGTCCCGTTAAGTCGCTTGCCAAGCCTGATGTAAAGCTCAACGGCTCGAAGTCTGTCTGCGTAGGAATACATGAACCACCTCTTTGGTGGTCCAAGTTTTCATCCGCACCCCCAACGGGTCAAATCCTGCTGAAACTCAGTACTCTTGAATTTTAGCATCGTTCTTGGTAATTTGATATCAAAGAGATCATTTTTTCAAGGATGATATCAATGCCGGCGGTCACCATTCGTAACCTTTCTGAAGAAACACATCGCGCTCTGAGGGTGCGAGCGGCTCGTCATGGCCGGAGCACGGAGGCCGAGATTCGTGCCATTATTGAAGCGGCTGTTCGTCCTCCGGAACGTATTCAGCTCGGGTCCTTGCTAGCGGCCATTGGTCGCGACGCCGAGCTTTCCGACAGCGACGTTGAAGCTCTTCAGACAAGTCGCGACAAGACACCTGCTAAGCCGATGACCTTCGAGTGATCTTGCTTGACACCAACGTCATATCCGAACCGTGGAAACCGGTTCCAGACGAGGCGGTGATTGCCTGGTTGGACGCCCAAGCTGTCGAAACGCTGTTCATCTCCGCAATAACGATTGCGGAACTTCGCTTCGGAATTGCTGCTATGCCTTCAGGCAGACGGCAAACTATCCTCCTCGACCGTCTCGAGGGCGAGGTGCTGCCACACTTTTCCGGCCGCATCCTGTCCTTCGATCTGACTACTTCTCAATTCTACTCTGAACTGATGGCACGCACTCGAGCGTCTGGGAAAGCGATCGGCACTGCCGATGGCTACATTGCAGCCACAGCGGCGGCAAATGGCCTCACGATCTCAACTCGCGATACAAGCCCTTTCGAGGCTGCCGGGGTGAAAGTGATCAACCCCTGGTCCAGATAACCACAATGGTCATCTGGGCGTGACGCATGGCATTGTTTGTTCATCGCAACCGAGCCGGTTAGGCACATAATTCCACAGATGGATTGGGTGCCATCATCGGCATCGTAGCGTATTTCCACAGTTGGGAATGAGGCTTCTGTCATTGCCAGCTGGCAAGCAGCACTTCAAGTGTAGCACGATCCTCGTCGTCCAGACGGGCGAGTCCTGGTGCTCGAACTGGGCCAACCGCAAGACCCTGTATCTGCATCGCTTCCTTCACCACAGTCACATTGGCGCCGTTCCGGTATCGTGTCCGCAGCCGTTCGAACAACTCGATCTTTTCAACGATCTTACGTGCGGCCGAGAAATTGCCGGCCGTCAGTGCATCATGAACTTGCAGGGAAAAGTGCGGAGCGACATTGACGAGACCGGATGTGAAACCGCGGGCTCCGACGGCGCAGAAGGCGGGAGCCCAGCTTTCTGCCAGTCCACACACGTAAAGTGAGCCGTCAGGATCGGAAGCGGCGATCGCGCGCGACAGAAGCATAATATCGGTCGTCGCGAACTTTATGCCTGCGACATTCGGATGGCTGGATAGTCTGACCATGTCGTTGACCGAGAACCCGTCGGCGCGGACATAGGCTACGAGAGGCAATTCGCTGCCTTCAGCCAGGCCGATAAAATAGTCGATCTGTGATTGCGGCGCTGCGAACGGGTCAACCGGCTGGTGGGACATGACTGCAGACGCGCCCATCTCCCTGGCCCGACGCGCCATGGACAGGGCCTCCCGCTGCGAGCGTCCAATCGCTGCAGTAACGGGGGCTTGCCCGTTCACCCCTTCTATCGCGGCTTCGTAGACTTTGAGAATTTCAGCGGGCGTCAACGCGTAAAACTCGCCGGTATTGCCCGCAGCAACGATATTGTGGATGCCCGCCTTTGCTACACGGGCATAAGCTTCGATGGTGACACCTATATCGACTTCCCCATCTGTCTCGTAAGCCGTTACGGGGACGCCGGAAATACCGTGCAGAGCCTGGCGGAAATCGAATGTCGTCATCAACTGGTTTCCTTAAAAATCAAAGGGCATCTTCAGATAGAAAATTTGTGAACGGCTACGCCCACGACAGGCACATCAAACGCAACAAGCGTACCTGGGGTGGTTGTTCCGTTCGTTTCGATTACAAGACTCGTGAGATAGATCGTTTTGAGGTCCGGGCCGCCGAAACATGGCATGGTCGGCCCTTTGAACGGCAACCTGTATATCTCGAACAGTTCGCCCTCCGGCGAAAAGCGGTTGAGACGCCCGGCCTGAACGCCGGCGCTCCAGTAACAGCCTTCGCAATCGGTCGCCGCGCCATCAGGCCTGCCTTCGTCGGGTGCGAAATCGTGCAGGCGTTCGGCTGGACCGAGCGTGCCCGTCGCGACATCGAAATCGAACGCCTGATACATCAGACCGCTGCTGTCAGAATGATACATACGCGTTCCGTCCAGACTCCAGGCAAGCCCGTTCGATGTGAACATATCGCCATTGATGACAAGCTCGACGCCGCCATCCGGCGCGATACGATAGAGGCGGGCATTTCCTGTCTGCACGGCAGCCTCGTCGCGGGTTCCCACCCAGAAATGGCCATCGGGGCCGACCTTGCCGTCGTTGAGACGGCTGTCTGCTCGTCCTTCGTCCGGATCGCACAGCAGTTCGAGCGCGCCGTTTGCGGGGTCTAGAAGGTACACGCCCGTCTTGAGGCCCGCCACGACAAGGCCATTGTCGCAAAGACCGAGGCATCCCACCTGTGCGGGCATTTCGTATCTGTCGAGTTTGCCGCCCGGATGCAGGCAGAAAATGGCGGGGGCGAGAATGTCGACGAACCACAGATTCCCGGTACGCTCATCCCATGCCGGTGATTCGCCGACCTTCAACGGCGTGTCGATGAGAGAGCGGAGTTTCGGCTCTATGATGCGTGGCTGGATCACTGATTATTTTCCCTTGCCGTGTATGGCTCGCCTTTTGAAATGTGGAAAAACGGTTCTAGCTGCCGACGCCCTGAAACATGCGGGCGCGAGCCTTCAGGATGTGATCTTTCATTGCGTCATGCGCGGCCTGTTCCTGGCGCGCAAAAATCGCTTCCACGATTGCCGTATGTTCGTTCTGTACCTCGCGCACATGTTGCGGCGTACGCTTGAGGCTGAGGCTGCGTGTCACCGACTGGCCGATCGCGAAATGCGGCTTGAACCATATGCGCACGGTGATATGGAACTGGTTATGGCTCGCTTTCGCAATGGCTTCGTGCAGGGCAAAGTCCTCCTCCGCACCAAGATCGTTGCGCGCAAGACACTGTTCCAGCGCGGTAATGGCCTGTTCGATGCGGGCTTTGTCGGCCGCCTGCCAACTGCGTGCTGCAAGTTCGGCGGCTGCAGACTCAAGGCCGGACCGGAACTCGAAGAAACGCTGCACATCGGCAAGCGAGCCGACAGGAACCTGCTGCAACACGGATGAATCCGGCTGCTGGCGCACATAGGAGCCGGAACCTTTCTGCGAAACGATAAGCCCGTCGTTGCGCAGCCGCTCCAGCGCTTCGCGCACCACAGGCCGGGAAGCCCCGAACAGGGAAGCCAGATTTTGCTCCGACGGCAACCGCTCGTTCACGGGAAACCGCCCATCAGAAATCATTCCGATGATCTTTTCGTAGATGATGTCGCTCAAGCGAGTCTCGCCTCGAGCGGCGGCGGATGCGGTTTGATTGTCCATCAGCAGCCCTTCCGTTGCAAATCGCTGAAGTTAATGGGTTTCCTGCATTTCAATCGCAACAGAAATACCGGGGTTTTCATGAACGTGGTTACTGTCGTGCCGGTTCTTTCCTCAAACCTGATCATGAAAACCGGTCTACGAATAAAAAATATGTAAAAATCTGTCAATACTTGTAATCATCTGAAAACGCCCATATGGTCTGCCCTGCCGGTGGAGGATCGGTGTGCTGGCTGGCCGGGAGGCTGTTGCGGTTCGGTGAAAGCTGTCTCGCTGCCGGTGATTTTTTGGGAGGATAGTCGATGCGCGATGGCGATAAATTTTCACTGGGCGTGACGCGCCGAACCTTCATGGCTGGGCTTGGCGGCGTCGCCGCCGTGTCCGTCATCGGGAGCTCGGCCCTGGCTGCTGCCGGCAAGGAAGCGCCGGAACTGGCAGCCCTGGTAAAAGACGGCAAACTGCCGCCGTTGGCGGAACGTCTGCCAAAAAATCCGATGGTGGTAACGCCGCATGAAAAGATCGGCACCTATGGCGGCACATTGCGCCGCGGCCTGCGCGGTTCGTCGGACCATAACGGCATCCTGCGCATGGTCGGCAACCAGGGGCTGGTGCGCTGGAACATGGACTTCACCGAAGTTCTGCCCAACCTTGCCGAGAAATGGGAGGTCAATGACGACGCCTCGCAGTTCACCTTCCATCTGTTGCAGGGCGCGAAATGGTCTGATGGACATCCCTTTACCGCAGATGACGTGGTGTTCGCCATCGAGGACTGCATCAAGAACAAGGAGCTTTACAGCGCTACCCCGGCGCAGCTCTCCGTCGCCGGTAAGGCGGTCGATGTCGAGAAAGTCGATGATTTCACGGTCAGGTTCAAATTCGCAGCGCCAAACGCGCTCTATCTGGAAAACCTCGCCACGCCGCTCGGCCAGCATCCGACGCTGTTTGCCAAGCATTATTGCAGCAAGTTCCTGCCGAAATACAACACGGCGCTCGATGCCGACGTCAAGGCGGCTGGCGTTTCCAGCTGGACGGAACTGTTCCGCGCCAAGTGCGGCGACATCGAAATTCCGTCGCGCTGGTCGAATGTCGACAAGCCGACGCTCGACCCGTGGGTGGTCAAGGAACCCTATTCCGGCGGCGCGACCCGTGTGGTCATGACACGCAATCCTTACTTCTGGCAGGTCGATACAGAAGGCAACCAGCTTCCCTATATCAACGAAGTCAATTTCGGCATTTCGCAGGATGTCGAATCGTTGATGCTGAACGTCATCTCCGGCAAGATCGACATTCAGGAACGCCATATCAGCGTTCTCGCCAACAAGCCGACGCTGTCGCAGAACATGAAAAAGGGCGATTACCGTCTGTTGACGCTGGTGCCATCGGCTGCGCAGCAGTGCCAGATCTACCTCAACATCACCCACAAAGACCCTGAGATGCGCAAGATGTTCGGCGACAAGTCGTTCCGTCAGGCGCTGTCCATCGCGCTCAACCGCCAGGAAATCATCGACATCGTCTATTTCGGCCAGAGCGAGGGCTATCAGGCGGGGCCGCGCCCGACGCATCCCTGGTATCACGAAAAGCTGGCGCGTCAGAGCACCGAATACGATGTCGCCAAGGCGAACGATCTTCTCGACAAGGCGGGTTACGAAAAGAAGAACGGCAACGGCATGCGGCTCCGGCCTGACGGCCAGCCGATTTTCTTCTCGATCGATGTGATCCCGACACTCTATCCCGATCTGGTCGATGCGCTGGAACTGGTAAAGGCGCAGTGGGCGCAAATCGGCGTCGATATCAAGGTCAACACCATCGAACGCGCGCTGTACTACACACGCGGCGATGATAACGCCCATGATGCGGCGGTCTGGCCGGGTCCGGGCGGTCTCGATCCGATGCTCGACCCGCGTGACTTCTTCGCGTTCCACCCGCAGGGGTCGCGCTACGCCATTCCGTGGGCGCTTTGGTACACATCCAACGGGCAGAAGGGGGAAGAGCCGCCGGAAAGCCAGAAGAAGCGCTTCAAACTGTTCGATGAAGCGCGTTCGACGGCCGACCTTGTCAAGCGTGGCGAGAAGATGAAGGAAATCTTCGATATTGCGGCGGAAGAGTTCGAGACGATCGGTCTTTGCCTTGCCGTTGGTGGTTTCGGTATCATCCGCAACAACCTTCGCAACGTGCCGGAGAAAGAACCCGACAGCTGGTCATGGCCCAACCCCGGCCCGGCGTTGCCGCAACAGTTCACCTTCACAAGCTGACACCGCCACATGGGCGCCGCTTCATCAACGCGGCGGCGCCTCTCAGGTTGCTTCGACCACCCGAAAGCCGTCTCGTAGTGGATGGCGGCGCGTGTGGTAAAACGTGATTGCGAGAACGTTATGCTGCTATTTATCGTAAAACGCCTGCTGTGGATGATACCGTCCCTGTTCGCCGTCAGTTTTCTTGCCTTTGTACTGATCCAGCTGCCACCCGGTGACTACGTGACGACTTACATCGCCACGCTTGCTGCGTCCAACGAAGTCATAGACCACAATACGGCGGCGCAACTGCGAGAGCGCTTCGGCCTCGATGACCCGATGATCATGCAATATCTCAAATGGATATGGGGCATTATCAGTCGCGGCGATTTTGGCATCTCGTTCGAATGGCAGCAGCCCGTTTCCGGCCTCATCTGGGAGCGCATGGCGCTGACGCTGGTTCTGGCCATAGCAAGCCTTCTCGCAACCTGGGCCATCGCACTTCCGATCGGCGTCTTCTCCGCCGTGCGCAAATATTCGATCGGCGATTATCTTTTTACCGCCTTCTCCTTTTTCGGCCTGTCCATACCGTCATTCCTTCTGGCGCTGGTGCTGATGTATGTCGCGGCGGTGGAATTTGGGGCCGATGTCGGAGGGCTGTTTTCGGCGGAGTACGAGACTGCCTCGTGGAGCATCGCCAAGATGATGGATCTGATGGCCCACATCTGGCTACCAGTTGCGATCCTCGCCGTATCCTCCACGGCAAGCCTCATCCGCGTCATGCGCGCAAACATGCTGGACGAATTACCCAAACCCTACGTGACCACCGCGCGCGCAAAGGGATTGTCCGAGTTCCGGCTTCTGACGAAATATCCTTTGAGAATTGCGCTCAACCCATTCATTTCCACGATTGCATGGCTGTTGCCCAATCTCATTTCAGGCTCGGTTGTGGTTGCTATCGTGCTCAATCTGCCGACGGCCGCGCCGCTGCTTTTGCAGTCGCTGATGGCGCAGGACATGTATCTCGCCGGCGCCTTTGTGCTTTTGGTCTGCGGATTGACGTTGATCGGATCGCTCATCAGCGACATCCTTCTTGCGCTGGTCGATCCGCGCATCCGTCTCGAATAGGAGGGCGCCATGAGCGATATCGCCATCACCACCAATACCCGGCCGGACCGCGCTGCCGTCGCCTCGCAATGGCAACTGATCTGGTGGGCGTTCAAGCGCCACAGGCTGGCCATGGCCGCCCTGTTCGTCACCATCGCCATGTATATCGTCGCGCTTTTGCCAGGTTTCTTCGCCATCAACGATCCGGTTCTGCAGAATGCGCGCGCCACTTTCCATCCGCCGCAACGTGTGCATTTCCTCGATACGAGGGACGGCCTCTCGCTTGGTCTGCATTATTATCCGCTGAAGCTGACGCGTGATCCTGAAACGCTGGCAGCAGTGTTCGTCGAAGATACGGCCAAGAAAATCCCGATCCAGCTATTCGGTCGCGGCTACGAATATTCGGTGCTCGGCCTGTTCACCACGGATATCCATCTGCTGGCCTCGACCGACAAGACCCGACCGCTCTTCCTTTTCGGCGCGGATCGCCTTGGCCGTGATGTTTTCAGCCGGGTAATACAGGGCTCGCAGATTTCGCTGTCCATCGGTCTCGTCGGCGTGTTTTTCTCGCTGCTTCTCGGTGTCGTTCTGGGCGGTATCTCCGGTTATTACGGCGGCCGCATCGATTTTGTCATGCAGCGCGTCATCGACTTCGTTTTGTCGCTGCCGACCATTCCCATCTGGTTGGCGCTTGCCGCCGCCCTGCCGCAGGGTTGGCCGGCAACGCTGCAATATATGATGATCACCATCATCCTGTCTTTGACCGGCTGGGCGCAGCTTGCCCGCGTCGTGCGCGGCAGGTTCCTGTCACTGAGGACGGAAGAATTCGTGGCGGCAGCCCGGCTGGATGGCGTGCCGGAAGGGCGCATCATTTTCCGCCATATGCTGCCGAGTTTTTCGAGCCACATCATCGCCTCGGTCACGCTTGCGGTTCCGGCGATGATCCTTGCGGAAACCTCGCTGTCCTTCCTCGGTCTTGGCCTCCAGCCGCCGACCATTTCCTGGGGCGTGCTGCTTCGCGAGGCGCAGAATATTCGCTCGATTGCAACCGCGCCGTGGCTGTTCCTGCCCGGCGTGGCTGTTGTCGTTGCCGTCATGGCGCTCAATCTGCTCGGTGACGGTCTGCGTGACGCAGCCGACCCCTATAACAAGTGAGGCCCCGGATGAGCGATATTCTCTCCATGAAGCCAGACCGACCGCTGCTTGACGTCCGCAATCTGGTCACCGAATTTCCCGTGCGAAACGGCATTTTCCGCGCGGTAAACGATCTCTCCTTTTCCATCGATCCCGGCAAGACGCTCTGCGTCGTGGGCGAAAGCGGTTCCGGCAAATCCGTCACCGCCCGCTCGATCCTCCAGATCATCGACAGCCCCGGTTACATCGCTTCCGGGTCGATCATCCTCAACCGTGCCGACGGCACGTCGCTGGATCTCGCAAAGCTCGATCCGCGCAGCCGGGCCATCCGCTCGGTGCGCGGCGCAGATATCGCGATGATTTTTCAGGAGCCGATGTCGTCGCTGTCGCCGGTGCATACCGTCGGTGATCAAATCACCGAAGTTCTGCGGCTGCACTTGAAGATGAGCAAGGCGCAGGCACGTGCGGAAGCCATCGAGCTGCTGCGACAGGTGGAAATTCCCAACCCCGAAAAGGCGCTGGATCGTTATGCCTTCCAATATTCCGGCGGCATGCGCCAGCGCGCCATGATCGCCATGGCGCTAGCCTGCAAACCGCAACTGTTGATCGCTGACGAACCGACAACCGCGCTAGACGTCACGACGCAGGCCGAAATCCTCGACCTGATATCGCGGCTGCAAAAGGCGCATGGCATGGCGGTGCTGTTCATCACCCACGACATGGGCGTGGTGGCGCAGATTGCCGATGACGTGCTGGTCATGCATCACGGCGTCGCCAAGGAATATGGCACTGTCGATGAAATATTCCACAATCCGCAAGACCCCTATACGCGCATGCTGATTGGCTCGGTTCTGAAGCTGGAGCAGAAGGCGGATATCCGGCTTGCCCGCCCGCCGCTCGATCTTGCCGCGGCGCCTATCCTAGAAGTGAACGACCTCTCGATGCACTTCGGTGAGATGAAAGCGCTGGATGGCGTGTCGATCAAGCTGCTTCCGGGCGAAACGCTCGGCATCGTCGGCGAAAGCGGCTCCGGCAAGACCACCATGGGCCGCTCGATCATGCGCCTCTACGATCCGACCGGGGGCGAGATGCGCTATCGCCGGGCGGATGGCACGGTGGTCGATCTTGCCAAAATCGAAGGTGCGGAGCTGAAAGCGGCGCGGCGTGAGTTACGCATGGTTTTTCAGGATCCATTCGGTTCGCTCAATCCGCGAATGACGGTGGCACAGGTCATCGGCGAGCCGCTGCTGGTCAACGGCATTGCGAAAGGCAAAGAACTGGATGAGCGCGTCTGCGCCCTGATGGAGCAGGTGGGTCTGGACCCTGCCGGACGTGAGCGTTATCCACACGCCTTTTCCGGCGGCCAGCGCCAGCGTATCGGTATCGCCCGCGCCATCACGCTCCGGCCGCGCATCATCGTTGCGGATGAGGCGACATCGGCGCTCGATGTTTCGGTGCGTTTCCAGGTGCTGGACCTGCTCATGCGGCTGCAGGACGAACTTGGCCTGGCTTACATTTTCATCAGCCATGACATCGGCGTCATCAGATACATGTGCGACCGCGTCGGAGTGATGTATCGCGGCAAGCTTGTTGAGGTGGGAGACGCCGAAAAAGTCTGCAACGCGCCGGATCACCCTTATACGCAGGCACTTCTGTCGGCCATTCCGCGCCCGGATCCGCGCGACCGCGACCGCACGAGAAGGTTCCGCTTCGTCGAGCCGCCCGAGATCAAGAACGGAGCTGCTGCCAGATAACAGCGCGGCTGTTGCTTCTCGCAATTCAAGAGGAAGACCAAAGCATGAAAATCGATAGCATGCGGGTATTCGTTACCCGCGACAAGGACCGCCCCCGCGTTATCGTCGCTCTCGATACCGATGACGGTTTGACCGGTTGGGGCGAATGCTACAATCACGGCCCCGATCTCGCATTGCCCCCGGTTCTGGATTACCTCTACGGCTTCCTTGACGGGCAGGATCCGACTCGGGTCGAGTATCTCTACAATCTTCTCCTCCAACAAAACCGCTTTCCGCCCGGAGCACTTGGTCTTTCGGCAATCTCAGCCCTTGACCATTGCCTCTGGGACCTTGCCGCCAAGGCGGCGGGGGTGCCTGTCTACAAGCTTTTGGGCGGTGAAGTGCGTGATCGTATCAAGGTTTACGCCGGCGTCTACACGGCACCGGATGCGCCGGCGGCAAGGGAAGAATTCGATCGTCTCAACGAAGACTGGGGGTTCACAGCCTTCAAGCTAAGCCCATGGCGCGTCGATATTCACGCCCATCGCTGGGGCGAGGTGGTGCGCAGTTCGGCCGAATATTTCCGCTCGCTTCGCGAAACGGTGCGGCCCGACTACGATATTGCCTTCGACGCGCATGCCAAGATTTTCGAGCCTGCTGCCGCTCGTCAACTGGGTAATGCGCTTGCCCCTTACGATCCGCTATTTTTCGAAGAGCCGTTGCGTCCGGACAATATCGAGATGTGGGGAGACCTGAAGCAGGGGCTGAACTGCACGCTGGCAACGGGTGAAAGTCTTTACAACCGCAATGACTTCCTGCGTCTTCTGCAAGTCCGGGGCGCCGATATCATTCAACCCGACATCTGCGTTGTCGGTGGTATTTCGGAAATGCGCCGCATCGCTACGCTTGCAGAGGCGCATTTCGTCAGCATCGCGCCGCACAACCCGATGGGGCCGCTCGCCACCGCCGTCAACGTGCATTTCTCCGCCGCCCAGCAGAATTTCCGTATTCTTGAATACAGGCTACCGAAGGGGCAGTGCTATGTTTATGGTGGCACTGACCTCGAAAAACGCGAGGATGAAACGCGCTATGTTGTCGACCCTTATCTGCCAAAGGATGGATACCTGGAACTGAGGCCGGACCGACCGGGTTGGGGAGTCGAGATGGATGAAAAGGCCATGCAGGAAGATGGCTATGTTCACTGGCAGCGACGCGTGCCGAAACGGCCTGATGGCTCATATGCTTTTGCCTGAAACGGTTACGATTGCCTTCAGGCAGCTTTCGGCCCGCCTCCGCCCTTCCTGGGGTGGAAGGATGACGCATCTGCACCACGAGGATCACGGCGATATTCTGGTGCCGACAGCGGGGGAGTCTTTTGACCCGTTGAACTGGCCGAGGGCAGGTGCCTATCCGCTCATTCCTTACCACAACAGGTTATATGGCAGCTCATTCGTTCACGCGGATATCCGCCACGACCTTCTTCCACATCCCGCCCTTTCGCCTGATGCCATGCATGGACCTGCTCACCGACGATCGTGGGATATTTCCAGCCTGGCGGGCGATCAGTGCACGCTGGTGCTTGACTATAAGGCGGATGCTGAGTGGCCATTTTCCTTCCGCGCTGAACAATCTTTTATGCTTGAAAGCAACCGTCTGACGGTGGAATTGTCGATGACCAATCTGGAAAACCGGCCTGTGCCGGTTTCGCTTGGCTGGCATCCCTATTTTTCGGCAGAATTGGGCTGCGACGCCAGCACCGATGCCAAACTGCAATATCCCCTCGATGTGCAGAACGTGCCAACCGGCCAGCAAGCGGTGCCCCGCTCGAAACCTACCATTCCTGCTACGACGGGATACACCTTGCACTTCACCGACTGGTCATATGCGCGCATCGGTTTTGACAGTTTTTCACTGTTGCTCGAGGCCGATCCTGTTTTTAGCAATCTCGCTGCCCACCGTATGGACCGCTATCTTTGTCTTGAACCCGTTTCCATGGTCGCCGGAGCGCTTGGCTTACCGGAACCAGAGCGAAATGGCCGCGGCGTCGAAACGATCTCGCCCGGTCAACGACTGTCTGGGTGTATTAGGCTTTCTATTGAAGTTGACAGGGGCGTAGGTGCCTCACGCACCTAACGGCTATTCCGGGCGCTCCGCCTGTCTTGAATCCTGCGCAATCAGTAAGGTTATGCGTTCCTATCTCAAGGATATCCCCTGGCGATCAACGTCTTCCGAGCGGCGGCGTATGCCTCCTGCAGCGCCTAGTGGCCTTAGCCCGTCAAGAGGTGTTGTCACGCTAACCGGCTTGCCGTTGCCCAGGTTTTGGATTGGGCGCGCAGTCGATCAGGATGGCGTCGTTCTCGAAGAAATATTACAGAAGCGACGTGACAAAAGGGAGGCCAAGCGCCTACTCGTGTCTTTGATGAAGCGCTGTGGTTTTGCTCCCTAGCGGATCATCACTGACAAGCTGCGCTCCTACGAGTGCGGCAAATGCGGACGTGGCTGCCGGCCTTAACAACTGGTCGCACAACAGCTTCAACAATCGGGCCGAGAACAGCCATCTGCCGTTTCCAACCGAGAACGAACCCTGCAGGGTCGCCAATCGCCAGGAGCATTGCAACAGTTTGTTTCTATGCACTGCGCTACCCACATCGCTTTTCTGTTTCCGCCCGCCGCCGCGCCGCACAAACAATTCGCTACCGCCTCGAAGCGTTCGATGCATCGAAAATTGCTGCCTGCATTGCTTGAAAATTCGAGCCGCTGCCTTTCTCGGCCTAGGTAACTTAACGTGACAACATCCCATGAGGTTATGCTTCAAGCCGGCGTCTGTCGTGCGCTCGTCCGCAGGCGAATGTAACGACATTATCTTTACGACGCTTGTAAAGATAATGTCGTTACGCTATATAAATGCGCTTGGATAGGAGTTTCCCATGCCGACCTCACACACGGGTAAGAGCCCGGACGCAAGTGTGCCGCTGAATATGCGCATCAAACCTGCTACTCGCAACTTGATCGATCGCGCCGCGGAGTTGCTCGGCAAAACGCGCACAGATTTCATGTTGGAAGCTTCCGAGCGCCGTGCGGAGGAGGTGCTGCTCGACCGTACAATCGTCACGGTAAGCCCCGAAATTTATGCCGAATATCTTGCCCGTCTCGATGCGCCTGCACAGCCAAATGAGCGTCTAAAGCGCACGATGTCGACCAAAGCGCCCTGGGATGAGGCGTGACTCTCAGCGCACCAGTCCCCCTGGCCGATCATCACGAACTGGCCGAATTCAATTCTGGAGTACCTGAACTGGACGACTGGCTTCGGCGCCGTGCCCGGGCCAATCAAGCAGGCGGCGCGTCGCGGACCTTTGTCGTGTGCGACGAGAGCCGCGTCATCGCGTACTACGCCCTGGCCTCTGGCTCCGTGAAGCCGCCGGAAGTGCCTGGCCGCTTTCGGCGCAATATGCCTGATCCAATCCCAGTTGCAGTGCTTGGCCGCCTCGCCATTGATCAATCCTGTCAAGGGCGTGGTATCGGCAGGGCATTGGTGCGCGACGCGGGTTTGCGCCTGCTGAATGCCGCTGAAGTGCTCGGGATCCGCAGCGTGCTGGTCCATGCGATTTCTGATGACGCACGAGCCTTCTACGAAGCCGTCGGCTTCCTGTCTTCTCCGTCCGATCCCATGATGCTGATGGTCGGTTTGCACGACCTCAATAACGCGCTGAACACCTAAACGAAATTCATCAATAATTTTCGTTTGAGTCCATTCCACTGTGTTTCTAAGCCAATGGAACTGCTCGAAAAAGTCTGACAACAAATGACGTGCGGCAGGTTCGTACCCCCTTCAGGGCGAAAAGACACTTTGTCGCAAAACGGAGTGGACTTTAAAGGCCAGCTCGCCATGAAAATCATTTCTGGAATAGTTTTGGTTATCCTCGAGCTTCGACAAAAGAAAACAAAAGGCGCTACAGCGTGAAGAGCGACCTTATGAATCGTGCCGCGTTTTAAGTATTTTATCAAATCAGCCGCTTCGCCATCACGATCGATGGTGTCCGGTCAATTTCCACAAAGCCGAATTTGGCGTAAAATGCTACGACCTTTTCGTTATACTGATTAACGCCTAGATGGACGCCTCTTACGTCAGACCTCGTCAAAGAATCCAGTTGATGTCGCAGTAGCGACGACCCATGGCCGCCATTTTGGATCTCAGGAAGAAGATTGATATGCAGATGGGCGGGGTAGGGACCCGTGACCTGAGCTGGGGTCCTTATTGCGCTTCGAATATAAGAAAGAACGTTCTCATCCTCTACCGTCCGCGTTGAGAAATCGCGAAGCTCTTCCTGCAAGGACGGCCACCATGCGGCCTCGAGCCAATTTTCATAGGCAATCGTATCGGGTGCTGCGACACAGTAGCCCATGACGACGCCATCATTCGTCAGCACGAATGCATTTTCTGCGCAGAAGCGGACATATGGCAGCGCCCATACTAATCCCGGAAGTCTTTGGTCAATGTAGTATTGTGATCCGTCCTGCCCTCGATCGGCAGTGCGCACGCAGATATCGAGGATCGCCGCTTCATCGGACGGTTGAGCGTTGCGGATGATAACGGATGACGAAAGCGCTTGCATGGTCATAATCGCCGCTCAAGCAGCAGCATGCGGGATGCGAAGCGCGTCGTCGAAACGCTGCCAGGTCTCGGCAAGCTCTATCGTGCGCCGCGAACGACGTGCCTCATCGATCTTGATTGCAACAAGCCCCGCCTCCAAAGCCGCGACGATATTCACGGGCAACGGTGCAGCCTTTGTCAGATGCCGATAGATATCCAAAGCCATCTGGTCATCGGCGCCATAGTGATCGCTTTCATGCCCTTCGTAACGTCGCTCGACAAGCTTTTCACCCGTTACGGCCGAATGAACCTCGAAGCGATTGCGAATGAAATCGCCCTCGGCCATTCCCTTGCTACCGATCACGCAGAAGCGGCGAAACTGATCTGGAACGTTGAGATTGGTATGAAACGTCATCGTCGCCCCGCCACTATATTCGATAATCGCGGTCTGATAGTCGATAATATCGCCGTCACTCTCAAACACCGCGCCACCCTCTAGCCAGCCGCTTGGCTTTTTATAGAATTCCCGCTGTTGAAACGCTGAGAACTGATCCGGTTTGTTTTCCGCGATAAACGACTTTCGGCCGCCGAAGCTGGCAACGGCCATCGCCCGCTGCCCAACAACGCTGCCATAGAGGTCGAGATCGTGGCAGCATTTCTCCAAGATAAACGGCCCAGCATAGCGCGTATGCCGTCGCCAGTCCCGCATGAAGAACGCTCCGTGGTAGGGTGCGATATGCTCGGATGCCTCAATCGACGTGATGGCGCCGATTTGACCTTGCGTCTGCGCTGCGCGCAGATCCCGATAAAGGTCAGAGTACCGCAGAACGAGCCCCACGATAACGCTTTCATCGCCATATTCGGCAAGCAAACGCGCCATCGTCATCGTCTGGTTTTCGTCGATCACCACCGGCTTCTCCGTGAAAACCCGCACGCCTGCGCGCAATCCCGCGGTGATATGTTCCAGATGGAAAAGATTGGGCGAGCCGACCATAAGAAGATCCGGCTTCGTCTGCGTCAGCATAGCCTCGATGGTTTCGAAACGTCGCGGCGCCGCCATGCCTGCGGACTGAATGGCTGGCAGCCCAGCAGGCTGCGGGTCCATCAAGCCGACAATTTCCAGTTCAGGGCAGGCCTTGCGGAAGGAGGCAATGACATTGGCAAGCCGAAAGCCGAGCCCGGCAATTGCGATTTTCATGTTTTAGTCCTGTCGGCAAGAGTTATGTAAATCAGGATGACGTGTCGTCATCCGTTGGCGCGCCTGCGACCCGATCGAAGCGTCTTTCGAAATCAATCGTCTGGCTGCGTCCGCGCATCGATGAGAGGCGCCTGAAGTCTGGGCTGCCATGAGCAATCACAGGTAGCATGGCAGCGCCGATCGCGGCGGCCTCCGGCCCTAGAGCGCCAGCACACAGCCGGGGAATTTCGCGGTGGCTTCGGGCGCTGACTGACGGCAAAAGGGGATAGGCCCGGTCGATCAGGGAATTGATGAGCGCTGGTGGAAAGTGCCCTCCAACCACGATGGTCTGCGGGTCCATAATGTTTTCAAGCAGCGACACCAGCAACCGCAGGCGCTTTGAATTGAGATCGAGCCATCGCATCAGAACACTGTCGCGTTGAGCGTAAAGTTTCTCCAATGCCCCGGGCCGCGCAATCTCCTTGCTTTCGCACGACAGCATCGCTGCGAGCTCGTCGATCGAAAACGGTGTCTGTTTCCCCGCATCTGGATTGGCAAGTTCCGCCGGCCATGTCAGGAGACCGATTTCTCCGGCATTGTTCCAAAATCCCTGGAGCGGCATGCTGTCATTGATAATGCCTGCCCCAAGTCCGTGCCCGACGAAAATATGGACGTAGTGGCTCAGTCCTCCGGCACTTCCCACCCTCAGTTCGGCAACTGCTGCGGCTGTGGCGTCATTCTCGACGATGGTGGGGAGGCCACATGCATCTTCGATGGCTTCCGCTACCGGCATACGGCTCCACGCATCCCAACCCGGCGGGCCGACGGGATGTTCGAATTCCGCCTCCTGCAATGTGGGCATCGCGATGCCAATGCCCCAGGCGGGACGATCCACCGTAACCGACCGCAGACGCTGTGTCATATCGGCAATGGCACGGATGGTGTCGGATGGATCTTCGAGCGATGCGGATGCGGTGTCGCGACCCAACTCCCGCCCCGCCAGATCGCAGACGATGCCCAGAAGCCCGTCGCGATCCACGTGAATACCGAGGCAGCAACCGGCCTCGGCTCTGACCCACATCTTCTTTTGCGGCGCACCGCGCGCGCCCTCTTGTTGGATGGTTTCCACAACCACTGAACGGTCTATCAGGTCCTTGCAGATATTGGACATGGTTTGCGGCTTCAAGCCTGTCAAATCAACAAGGTCACGCCGGCTTATGCCATTGCCAGATCGGATCAGATCGAAAACGAGGCGACGGTTGTAGCGGCCGGAATATGTGTGATTGCTGCCCATCAAGCTCATCGGGGCCAATTCCTATTTAATAAATTAAATGGAATTTATCAGCCCAGCCTATGGGCGTCAAGCAGTTCGCAACGCAGATAATCTTAGCCTTCAGTCATAATACTGTAACGGAAGGACCGTAATTCCGAAGAAAAGGCGGCTTGATTTTTAATCTGGTAAATGGATTAATAGGGTCGCCTTCTTCTCAGTGACTTTAAAAAGGGAACATAGTCATGCTGAAATGGACCTTGCGGCGTATCATAGCGGGCGCGTTGGCGTCGGCGTCGATCATCAGTGTTGCGAATGCCGGAGAACTGGTGGTCTACACCGCTCATGGGGAGGCGACATCTGCTCCCATCCTCGACGCTTTTGCCAAGGAAAATCCGGATGTGAAGGTGACCGTCGTGCGCGGCGGTACTGGCGAGCTGATCGAGCGTCTGCGTGCAGAAGGTGGCAATTCCTCGGCAGACGTCATGTGGGGCGGACCGACGCAGACCTTCGAAGAAAATGCAGCGCTCTTCCAATCGTTCGAAAGCAAGTCCGACGCCGACATGGTGACTAACGATCCCAATCACATCTGGCATCCGTTCACGGTGCTGCTGCAGCCGCTGGTCGTCAGCACCAAACGCGTCGAGGCCGGCTCCATACCAAGCACGCAGAAAGATCTCGTCTCACAGGACTTCGCAAAGAACGGTGGCCTGATTATTCCAGACCCTGCAAAATCCGGCACCGGCTATGTCATTCTTTCCGCTCTTGCTGGCAATTTCGGTTGGGATTTCGTCGGTCAAATGGCCAAGGGTGCGCGCATTGCTCCCGGTTCCGATGACGCCTTCAACGCCGTACGCGACGGTGAAGCAGCAGTTGGCTGGATTAACGAGGATCTGGGTGCCAAGTGGAAGGCTCAAGGTCTGCCGATCGAAATCGTCTATCCGACCGATGCGGTTACCGGCCAGATCGATGCGCAAGCCATCGTCAAGGGCGCACAGCACATCGAAGACGCCAAGAGCTTCATCGATTTCCTCGGCAGCAAGACGGCGCATGAAATCGTTCGCGACGCCACCGTTCGACGCTCGGCACGCAAGGATGTAGCGCCTCCCGCCGCTCTGCCTGACATGGCTACGCTCACGATCGTATCCGCTGTCGATCCGCGCCCTGTGGTCGTCGCTCGCTTTCAGGAGCTTCGCGGAAAATGAAGGTGCTGCGCGACAATTGGCTGATATTTTCAATCGTCGCGCTCGTGCTCTGCGGCCTGACGATTGTTGTCCCGCAGGTTCGCCTCATGGCCGCCTCCCTCCTGGAGGAGGGCGGCCGTTTTACTCTTCTGCATAATAAAGACGGCTTGCAATTCGTCCCGGAAATGACCGCCCGATACAGCGTTGCTAAACTTTCTGACGGCGTTGCGATAACGTTGAGTTCGACTGACAGTCTGACTGTAGACGTCCAGGATGACCGAACGCTGCGCCTCTCTTCGCAACAGCCGATTTCGGTTGGTAAGGACGAGGCAGGTTTACTTGAACTCGATCTGGGCTCGGCTCGGTTCACGCTTTCGCAGCAGGCGCCCCGGGGGCTATTCGCGACAACTGCACCAGCGCCTTTAGACATCAACGCGCAGTCGCTCAACGCCGTCCTGCTCTCACATGCCGCGAACGCCTACATCACCTTCGAAAACAAATCGCTGTCGCTCTCTGCTGTCCACTATACCGAGTTCTTTACACGCTCGGAAACCCTTTCCGCCACGGTAAACAGCCTGCTGATCGCGTTGACGTCCACCGGACTTGCCGCTTTGATCGGCGTATCGCTGGCTTATCTTGTCGCACGTTACCGGGTCGCGGGCAGCACTGCTATCGTCTTTCTTGTCACTATGGCGTCCGTGTCTCCACCATTTCTGGGGGCATACGCCTGGCGCTTGCTTCTGGGACGAAACGGCGTTCTGACCAACTATCTCGGCCTCGATGTCTCGATTGTCGGCTTGCATGGCGTCATTTGGGTCATCACCTGGCTGGTCTTTCCGATCATCTTTCTGCTCAGTCACAGCTCGTTTCAGAGTTTGGACGCTGGCCATATCGAGGCAGCGGAAAGCCTTGGTGCCAAGCCGCCTCGTGTGCGCATGACGGTCGAAATTCCGCTGGCACTTCCCGGCATCATCACCGGTCTCTATCTGGCAACGATGGCAGCCCTGTCTGACTTCGGAACGCCGCGCATCATTGGCCTCGATGTCAACGCACTGCCGGTTCTGATCTATACGTCCTTCCTGAGTGAGGCAGGACGCAATCCGGCGCTTGCGGCCACAGGATCGATTGTGCTCATCACCATCTCGAGCCTGTTCCTCATGGCGCAGCAAATCTATTTGGCGCGACGCGGTTTTGCCGTGGTGTCGTCGCGGGCGCTGGAACGCAAGCCGCTATCGCCTCTTGCTCATGTCACAGTGCTTGGCGCGGTCATCATTGCCCTTCTCATGGCATTCACGCCACACCTGACGGTGCTGGTTTCCAGCTTCATGGAATGGCGGGTCGGCCTGCCCAGGGCGAACTTTACGCTGGAAAACTACGCCACTATGTGGCGCACCGGCATGGGGCCGGCTTGGGTGACCTTGTCGCTTGGTATTGCCGGAACGCTGGCGGCAACAGCAATCGGGTTGGGGATTGCATATGTGATTATACGCAAGCGCTACCGGATCATTGCCCCCGTTCTCAGCCTCACCGTCATGATGCCCTACGTCATTCCCGGCACGGTGCTCGGTATCGGTCTCATCATGATGTTCAACAAGGCGCCGCTGCAACTCACCGGCACCTGGTTCATCCTTCTCCTTGCCTATCTCATTCGTAACCTGCCTTTTACGGTGAAGGCGTCAGAGGCGGCCCTGAGGCGCGTTCACCCGGCTCTCGAAGAGGCCGCAATCAGTCTTGGAGCGCGCCCATTCAGGGTCTTCTTCACCATAACGGCACCTCTGGTTCTGGCGGGTGCGGTAACCGGTGCAACGCTCACCTTCCTTCACATCGTCACGGAGCTGTCGTCTACCATCGTTCTCTATCGTCCGCCGTGGAAGCCGATGACAGCCGTGATCTTCGAAAACACGCTGGTCGATGCCGATTTCGGTGTCTCTGCAGCACAGACCATCCTGCTGATGCTGATCATTTACATCCCTCTCTATTTCATTGTCGGCTACGGCCAAATTCGAGGAAATTCCGGTGGTTGAAACCTCATCTTCCAAAACTCCAACCCAAGGCTGCGAGGTCGTCATCGACGCCGTCTCCAAGACCTTTGGCAATCATGCAGTTCTGAAAGACATCAGCCTCACGATCAGGCCCGGCGAATTCTTCACGCTGCTAGGGCCGTCCGGTTGCGGCAAGACGACACTTTTGCGCGCCATTGCAGGATTCCACCCAATCGATGGCGGAAAAATCCTGTTCAACGGGCAGAACGTGACCTCGCTCGCCGCCTGGGACAGAAATATCGGCTTCGTCTTTCAGAACTATGCGCTATGGCCAAACCAGACCGTGTTCGACAATGTCGCTTACGGGCTCAAGCTGCGTAAGGTTCCGAAGAACGAAGTTGCTGAAAGGGTTCGAGCCGCACTGGCCCAGGTCGAGCTTCACGGCGTCGAGAAGCGCTATCCCGCAGAAATGAGTGGGGGTATGCAGCAGCGCATCGCGCTGGCGCGTGCACTCGTCATCAACCCGCCGCTGCTTCTCATGGACGAGCCCATGTCCAACCTTGATGCGCGTCTTCGCGTGGCTCTTCGCCATGAACTGCGCAGTCTGCAGAAAAGGCTCGGTCTCACAGCAATCTATGTGACGCATGATCAGGAAGAAGCCCTCGAAATGTCGGACCGGATCGCTGTGATGCAGAATGGAATCGTGCAGCAGCTTGCAGATCCCGAAACAATTTATTCGCGACCGGCGAACCGCTTCGTTGCCGAGTTCGTCGGCAGCGCAAACTTTCTGGAGGGTGAATTTGATGAGACCGGCTTCCAGATGGCTGACGGATCGAGACTTCCTATCACAGGAAGCGGCCACCGCGGTAAAGGCACACTTGTCGTGCGTCCCGAACAGGTAATGACCCGCGAAAAAGGCAGCGCTCTCGTCAATGCAACGGTGAAAGATCGCCGCTTCATGGGCAAGGCCTGGACGCAGAGCCTTCGACTTGAGAACGGTGCGACCATCTCGGTGGAAACACGACACGCACTCGATCTCGACTCGCGCGTCGGTGTGGATTTCGAGACGATAACTTTTCTACCCTCGGGAGTATGAGATGGCGGACCTGTCGCTTGACGAACTGATGCAGCTTGCATTGTCCGCCGCACTTGCCGGAGGAGCTGAACTGAAGACGCATTTCGGCGCCATGTCCCGCGATAGTGTTCAACGAAAAGCTTTGGGTGATTATGCGTCCAAGGCCGATCTTGCTGCCGAGGAGGCTATTGCCGCAGTTCTGGCAAGGGCAGGTGATCGCTACGGTTTCGTGGGTGAAGAAACCGGTACGCGCAAGCCAGACGCACGACGCCGCTGGGTGGTAGACCCGCTCGACGGAACCAGCAACTTCATTTGGGGCATTCCCTATTTTGCTGTCAGCATCGCTCTTTGCGACGACGATGGCGAAATACTGGGCGTCGTCCTTGACCCATTGCGGGACGAGATGTTCACGGCAGTTCGAGGGCAGGGTGCCCGGATGAACGGTAAGGAACTGACACGGTTGGAAGAGAAAAAGCCCGAAGAATCCATCATATCTCTATCTATGCCGATCCACGGACAGTTGAAGTCGATGGACCGCAGTAGTTTCTTCCGGGCCCTGGATACCATCACCAACGAGACGGCAGGCATCCGCAGACTTGGCTCGGCCGCACTTGATCTCGCATATGTTGGCGCGGGCAGGTTAAATGGCTATTTCGAAGACGGCCTCAGCCATTACGACTACGCGGCTGGAAAGATCATTGCCCAGGAAGCCGGAGCGCTTGTTACCTCGCTTAGCGGCGGTGTTGTAAAGGACGGCGGTTCACTGTTGGCGGGAACGTCATCCATACATCAGTGGCTCCAATCCAAGTTTCAGCAAGGGGAGACTCCAAGCTGAAAGGTCTCACAACCGCAAGCCGCTTTTGATGTCGCAACTGTCAAGCTTTAGACCTGACTGCTCTTAGTTCGCCGTAGATACCTAGAGACGCGTCCAGAACGTTTTCAATCTTCGTATCGATGCATCGTGCTTTTTTCCAGAATGCAGGTTTGTGCGGTGATGAGCGTGCGCAAGTCCAGGGGCTGAAGCTTCCGGGTGGTCCTATGCGTTATCAGACGAGATGCGTGCCCCTTGGTAACATCGACAGACTTCTCGTGGCTGCGTTCAGGCAGCCACCGGCGGCACTCGGCGCTGGCGCGCCACTTTTCTCACGGGGCTTTTCAAGGCCACAGGGCCTGTGTCGCTCAGGGCTGACACGACGGCCTGCGTGAGCGAAGCGGCAACGAAGTCGGCGCTTATGTCTTGTGGGTCGATTGGCGCTTCGCGCCCGCCTTCTCCCATCGGCAACAATATGCCGACACGAAGAGAAGGTCTTACACGCTTCAAACGACGCACGATCTGTCGTGCGTGCGATTTCGAGTTCTCATTGAGAAACGTAACGACAACGGTGTCGATATCGTCAGCCACCAGAGCCTTTAGATCTCGTCCTTCAATCACCGTATAGTCTGCTTGTCTGATCTGCGCACACTGAACCAGGAGAACTTGCGATAACATCGCAGACGCTGCATCGTCCATGGCCCCTCTGCCTCCCAGGGATAGAATGGATCTGCCGTTACCGTCCGGCAGCGCGATTGTCTCTTTGGTCTCTGGCGCTGAAGTCTGTTCGTCTTCCGACAGTCCCTCGTTTTCCTCTTCGCTCGCAATCTCTGCAAGATTTTCAATGAGGGCATGGGCGCTGGAGGCAAGAAGCGCGATCTGAGCCTCTGTCATCACGCCGCGCTGGCGGTCCGCTTCGCCCAGGATCAAGGCAGGAAGACCAACTTTTTCGTAGTAGTCGATGAGATATTCCTCTTCGAGAAACTCTTCGGCGTTGTCAGTCGCTTCGTTGGGGTCGCCGGAGAGCAGCCGCTGGTAAAGCTTTTCCTGCGGTTGGAGGACTGGGTCATTTCCGAGCAGAACATCCAGAAAACTGAACTCGGGGACATATCTGCCAAGAACGACCAGACACACCGTGAGAGGTGTCGACAGCATTAACCCCAGCGGTCCCCAAAGCCAGGACCAGAAGATTGCGGAGACGATGATCGCCATCGGAGACAAGCCGGTGTGGCTACCATAGAGCCAAGGTTCAACGACGTTATTGCTGATCAGTTCGGTGATGATGAAAAGTGCCGCGACCCACGCGACCAACGACCAGCCGGGAGAGATTGCAAGGGCGAGGAACAGCGGCAATACCATTCCGATAACGGGACCAATATAGGGCACGAAACGCAGAACCAGCGTCAGCAGACCCCACAGAATCGCGTTCGGAATGCCAAGCACCCAAAGCCCAATGGTGATGGGAAAGGCGTAAAGGGCATTTACCACCAATTGCATCAGAAGGTATTTCCCAACCCGTTTTCCAGCGTCCTGCAGCGCTGCCGTCGTGCGATGGAGGTCACCAAGTCCAACCAGCCTGATGAACCTGTCGCGAAGGTCCTCGCGCTCGATCAACATGAAAATCACAAGAACGATGACCAAACCTGCCGTTGCAAACGGGCTGATAAGCGGAAGAATGAAATTGCCAAGTGTCTCGACCGGATGGGATCGCGTGACGATTTCAACGGGCATCGGCTCTCGCATGGTTGGTGCGGTCGACTGCTCGTCCTGACTTTCGACGGCGCGTGTCTGCAACTCGGCGCCGACACGCTCGACAACCTTGCTCAGATGTTCGAGCACACCATTGCCTGATCCGGCTTGGCTGAGCGCCTGAACCTTGGTGACGATATTGCGCTGATATGTCGGGATGTTTTCGGCAAGATTTGTCACCTGCGTGGCGACGACGAAACTGAACAGCGCAATTGCCATGAAGGCTGAGGCGACCGCCAAAATAACGGCGGCAATCTTGGGCACAGAGTGTTTTCGGAGAAAGGAGACAATAGGTGCCAGAGTGAATGTCAGGAGGAGAGCCAAGGCTAATGGCACGAAGATTTCCTGACCCACGTGCAGGATGACCGCGACGCCAATCAGAATGAGAATCGTTCGTCCAGAAAGCCTGGTGTTAGCCAGCGGACCTTGATGAGAAACGGCCATAAGTTTTCCGATGTCGTTTGTTGTTAAAGCGCCAGTGTCCATCAGCAGTCCGCCTTTAGATGCACCGATGAACTCAAAAAAATGTGCCATGTCCACATCTGCTTTATGAAGATCAGCTTTAACTCGCGAAAGACGTTAAAGATGCAAGGGCGTGCCTTACATCTTTCTCTCGACCTAGCAGTCCTGTAGTAGCGCCAATGTAAGGGAGAATATTGCTTAAAAATTACTGTGGCCTATCGGAATCGAAAAAGGGGTGTAGGGCCTGAGCGATGCCGGGCGATTGGTGCTGTCACATAGGCAGGATCGAGGCGATTGAGCGTAACTGGTTCGGTTTCAATGGATGCAGATAGCTTGCGCAACGCTCTTGAACGCAACTCTCCACATCCCCATTCATATTAGGCTGAGGCATATCTCTTTTATGGAGCACGATTGTATGACAGCGAGAACGTGGAACGCCCACGGCACATCGGACGACTTCGTGGATAGTGCTGAGCGGCTCCGCCGCCTGCGGCGGCTGTCGGGCATCGCTCGTATGATGGACACAGCGATCCGCATTCCTGGCACGGGAATCCGTTTTGGTGCAGATTCCATCATGGGTTTGCTGCCACTGATTGGTGATGGTGCGGGCGCGATTGTCGGCCTCTATATCGTCAATGAAGCGCGCCGCCTTGGTGTGCCGCAGGAAAAGCTTGCGCGAATGGTTGGCAACATCGCCATGGATGCTCTTGTGGGCAGTGTTCCTGTCTTCGGTGATCTGTTTGATATTTATTTCAAATCGCACCGCCGTAATGTCGATATGATCATCCAGCACTTTGGCATCCCTGGCGACGAGTTGCGGCGGAAGCGCAAATAAGCCTCGACGATGGCCCGAAAAATCCTGGCGGCGGTTCTGGAATCGCAGTCGAGGTGTACCGTTTCCTCGTCGGTGGTCGAGACCACGTCTTTCAGCCTGTGCACATTGTTGGCTGTCGCCTTAGGGCGGGTAGGCTCAACTAAGATCCTTCAGTGCTGGATAGAGGCCGCCCCGGCGGACGGAGTCGTCCCTGTTTCGCCGGGGTCAGCCGGCTTTCCTGCGCGCTCGCAATCCACGCGATGGCAGTCAAAACACCAATCCCAAATCTGGACGCTGCTGAGCGCGTCGACATGCCATCCCGTGACGCAGCTAGAACGCGGCTACGCAGATCGTCGTTGAAAGCTCGGGCCATGTTGCCCGCGACCAAATCACCAATCGGAGCGATGGAATCAGAATTCCGCCAGTAAGCGAGTCCTAAACGCGATTCCGCGTTCAACGGAAGTGATCTATAAATCCAATGGAAATCAGCGTGTAAACACTGCTGGGGACAGTTCGGCTCCTTTCAAGAGCTAACGATAAAGATACCCCTTGTCTCAGTTCAACAGACCTAACTTTTTTCTAAGTGCTTCCGACCAGACCGCGTAGCCTGCCGCATTCAGGTGAACCAGATCGGGTAAATAATAACGGAACATCGGCAGGCCATTTTCGCCAGTGAGGCCGGCGTTCGGATCAAGCCATGTCGTGTGTTCGCGGCCGTTGCACCAGTCGCGCGCCGTCTGGTTGAAAAGATCGAATTCATGTCGGTATATCCAGCGCGCCGGACTGGGCTTGATCGCCAGAACAATGACGTCCGCCTGCGGTAGCGCTCGAGAGATGCGATCGCGCAAATCCCGCAGGTGCGCAAGCGTCGTCTGCGCCTTGAGGCCGTCGCTGGCAATATCGTTTTCGCCGAAATAAAGCACCACTCTACCTGGCTTCAAGGGAGCCAGGAGCCGGTCGAGGTAGTGGCTGGCAGAGAGGTAAGTGCCACCGCCAAATCCCAGATTGACGATATCCATCGAGCCGAGATCCTCGGTGATGGAGCTCCAGATTCGAAACGAGGATGAGCCATAAAAGGCGATCGGATTGTCTGGAAGGCCGATGCGCTGAATGCGGGCCAGAACGGCAATGATATCATTTTCGTGACGGCTGGTGCCGATATTGGCTGGGAAGTCGTACATGATTGGTCCTAAAGATTGTCTTGAAAGCCGGATGCCGCCATTTCGGCAACCGGCGATCGGCAAGGGTTATAAAAGCGCTTGCCGCAGGACAGTCAGAGCGCCTTTTGTGAGGGCGTCATCCGCACCCATGGATGTCTTGAGCCCGAACACATCGGCGGCAACCAGATAGAGATCGTTCAGCCCGTCATTGCCGACGATAGCTGCCTCGTCTCCTTCCGCATACCATCCGGCCTCGCGGGCTTGCCGAAACTCCTGCCCGATGACCAGTCCTCGCACATAGGATCGCAACTGATCCGGCGAAAGCCGGCCCGCAAGCCCGCCGGTTCGCGCCGAAAACAGCAGCGACAGCATGGCGGCGGATCGTTTTGCCTCTGTCAGACCCCAGCGATAGGCCTCCTGATCATCGACCGGCGGCTGCGTGGAACCGCGCGCGATGAAGGAGTGATTGATAAGCAGGTTGAAGATTTCACCGGTGACGAATGTCTGGAAGCCATCGATCCTTCCCGCCGTCACCCGCGCCCATTTGCTGTGTGTTCCAGGGATGATGAGGGTGGCGTCTTCGCCTAGGCCGTGGCCGACGATCTGGGTTTCTTCACCACGCATCACGTCCGGGAAGGGCTGGCGGGCGGGATCGGTCAGACCGGGCAGGAAGACGAGATCGGACCCGTTCGGCAGCGACCTGCGCACCGTGCCGGCGGCAAGTTCCGTCGGGCCTGCCGGGCATGGCACATAAGCGACCTCGACCCAGCCATTTCGGCTGGTGATCATGCCGAGTGCGGCGACGGGCAAGGCCCCATGGCGTGAAAACCAGGGTGCGAGTGCATCCATCAGCGCCGCCTCGTGCTCACCCTTGCCAAGGCTCGAAATACCGTCGGCGGTTTCAAGATGATCGAGTTCTTCGCCGCCTTCATCAACGAGCGCCGCCCTCAATGATGTCGTTCCCCAATCAACGATGATCGATGTCGCCGGTGCTGCCATGTCTTGAACCTCCTCGTTCATTTCATCTTGGGGCTTGTCATAGGTCGCAAGTCTATATAGTGTCAATTAGTGAATTCAAGGTATCAAAATATGATACTTAATCGGGAGGAGAAAGATGGTGGCTGGCCTTAAAGGGATTTTGCCTGTTCTGCCTACGCCGTTTCTGGCTGATGGCGGCATTGACGAAGCGGGTATGAAGCGACTGGTGGTCTTTGCGCTCGACAAGGGCGTCGATGGTGTCGTGTTTCCCGGTTTCGCCAGCGAGGTGGAGACTTTGAACGCCGCCGAGCGTGCGGCGTTGCTGAAAATTGTCGTCGATGTGGTGGCCGGGCGGGTGCCGGTCGTGGCCGGGGCAAGTGCGGCCGACTGGCGTGATGTGGTTGAGCACGGGCGGGCGGCATCGGCGCTTGGCATCCGCTACCTGATGGTGCAGGTGCCCAAGTCGGTCGGCACGGATGCGCCGGCGCTGATCGAATTCCTCGGCAGGATCGTCGAGGCGCTGCCCGAAGTTGAAATCATTCTGCAGAATGCACCTGCGCCGCGCGGCTCCGACCTTTCGCCGCAGGCGATCGTGGAGATCGTGCGGGCGTTGCCGCAGGTGACCTATGTCAAGGAAGAGACGCTTCCTGCCGGCCCGGCTATCAGCCACATCGTCGCCCATGCGCCTTCGACACTGAAGGGCGTCATCGGCGGGGGCGGCGCGCGTTACATTCTCGACGAATATGCCCGAGGTGCTACGGCGGCAATGCCGGCGCTGGAGATCGCCGAGGAACATGTTGCCATCGATCGGGCGCTTGTTGCCGGGCGGCAGGAGGAGGCTCGTCGGATTTATGTCCGCACCCTGCCTCTTTTGGTGCTGCAGGCGGTCTATCGCATGCGGCTGACCAAATATGTGCTGGCCCGCCGCGGCGTGATCGAAGGCGTCGGTGTGCGTGCGCCGACACCCGAGCTTGATGCGGCGGCCATTGCCGATATCGACGCCAATCTGGTCGAACTAGGCCTTGTTGCCGTGGAGGCCGCATGAACAGCCCCATCGCAAGCGTCGAAGTCTTCACCCTGACGCAGCCGCGCAAAGTGCCTTATCTCGGCGCCTTGCGTGAAGGTGAGGTGGTCAATCCCAACGGCTATATCGTACGCAAGGGAAATCGCACGGTCTACCCGACCTTCGACCGCAGCGTGCTGGTGCGCATGACGACCGAGGCCGGTGTTGTTGGTTGGGGTGAGACCTATGGTATCGTCGCCCCCGGTGCGGTCGCCGCTCTCATCAACGATCTTCTCGCCGGTTTCGTGATCGGCCGCGATGCTTCGAACCCTTCGGCGATCTATGACGACCTTTACGACATGATGCGGGTGCGCGGTTATACCGGTGGCTTCTACGTGGATGCGCTCGCCGCGCTCGATATTGCGCTATGGGATATTGCCGGACAGGAAGCCGGCAAGTCCGTTCGCGACCTGCTCGGCGGCGGCGTGGATACGTTTCCGGCCTATGTTTCAGGCCTGCCTGAAAAGACGCTCAAGGCCCGCGGGGAACTGGCGAAATACTGGCAGGACCGCGGTTTCAACGCCTTCAAGTTCGCAACGCCGGTGGCAGACGATGGCCCGGCGGCCGAAATGGCGAATCTCCGGAAGGTGCTTGGACCCGATGCGAAGATCGCCGCCGACATGCACTGGAACCAGACGCCGGAACGGGCGCTGGAACTGATTGCCGAAATGCAGCCCTTCGACCCGTGGTTCGCCGAGGCTCCGGTCTGGACGGAGGACATTGCCGGTCTCGAGAAGGTTTCGAAGAATACCGAAGTGCCGATTGCAGTTGGTGAGGAATGGCGCACCCATTGGGATATGCGCGCCCGCGTCGAGCGCTGCCGCATTGCGATCGTGCAGCCGGAAATGGGCCATAAGGGTATCACCAATTTCATCCGTATCGGTGCTCTTGCTTCCGAGCACGGCATCGATGTCATCCCGCACGCCACCGTTGGCGCCGGCATATTTCTTGCCGCCAGCCTCCAGGCGTCGTCGACATTGCCAACGCTCAAAGGTCACGAATTCCAGCATTCGATCTTCGAGCCGAACCGTCACCTGCTGGAAGGCGACATGGATTGCCGGGAGGGCAGGTATAACCTGCCGTCCGGACCCGGACTTGGGGTAAGGCCGTCGGAGGCGGCACTCGGTCTGATTGAACGTATCTGAACTGGTTTTTTGGAGGAGGAAGCCATGAACAAGACAATAAGCCGATTGGCGCTCGGCACCGCGACCGCCGTTTTGATGACAATGGGCAGCCTTGCCCCGGCCAGGGCCGATACCGTTCTGAAATTCATTTCCTGGCAGACGGACGATGCCGGCACAGGCGAATGGTGGCATTTGGCCATTGCCGCCTTCGAAAAACAGCATCCGGGCGTGAAAATCGAATTCACCAAGGCCGAGCGCAGCTCGTATGCCGACACGATGACGACGCTTTTTGCGGCCAACCAGCCGCCGCAGATCGTGCATCTGGCGTCGTTCGAATTTCAAATGTTTGCCGATAGCGGCTGGCTCGAGCCGCTCGACCCGTGGCTGAAGAAGGACGGCATCGACATGACCGGCTGGGCCGGCCAGCAGAAATGCGAATGGAATGGCGAAACCGTCTGCATCATGACCAACTATTTCGGTTTCGTGATGGCCTACAACAAGAAGCTTCTCGAAGAAGCGGGCGTCGCGGTTCCGAAGACCTATGACGAGTTTCTGGCCGCTGCGAAGGCGACGACCAAGGATCTGAACGGCGACGGCATTATCGACCAGTTCGGCACAGGCCATGAAACGAAAGGCGGTCCGGGTCAATATCTGACGGAGATGCTGAACTACATCCTCGACGCTGGCGCCTACTGGACCGACAAGGACGGCAATATCACCATCGATACGCCGCAGATGGTGGAGGGTCTTTCACGCTGGAAAACCGTGATGAAGAGCGGGGTCAGCCCGGTCGACATGAGCGCCAGCGACGTGCGCAAGCTGTTTGCCGATGGCAAGATGGCCATGCGGCTTGATGGGCCCTGGCTTTACGGTACGACCGAAAAGGGTTCGGCCAAGGCTGATATCGTTTATGCCGCACCGCCGCTTCATCCGCCTCTTGGCGGTTCGTCCAATGTACTCGCCATGCCGGCCGATATTCCCGACGACCAGAAGGCATTGGTCTGGGATTTCATCAAGCTGACGATGTCACCGGAATTCCAGCGCAGCTATGCCACCCTTGGCGGCAACACCCCGCCAAGCCCGACCGCCGACGTCTCGGGTGTCGAACAGACCATCCCGCATTTTCCGGTGCTGATCGAGACGATGAAGGCCGCGTCCGAGGCGGGGATCGACCGCATTCCGACCGGACTTGAGCTCTTCTACAACGAGTTCAGCAAGATGGTGATGGAAGAAAGCCAGCGGATGATCATTCAGGATCTCGATCCGGCGGCGGTGGCGAAAACCATGCAGGCAAAGGCCGAAGCCATCAAGGGTTGATCCCGTTGTCTTGCCATGGCCCGGAAAGGGCCATGGCCATCATCCGCATCCGGCAGGAGGACCATCCATGACCGAACCCGTTCGGGCTGGGCGTCGCAAGTTCTTCGATCTTGCGCGCCCCAGCCGGCAACATCTCCTCGGCTATTTTCTGATTGCGCCCGCAGTCCTGATGGTTGCCGCCATCATCGTCTGGCCGCTCGTTTTGGCCATCGACCTGTCGTTCCAGCAGGTCAAGATACCACGGCTTGGCGGTGCCAGCCGGCCGTTCTCGCTGAGCAATTATACATGGTTGTTCTCCTCGCCGGAATTCTGGCTGGCCTGCTGGGTGACGCTGAAGCTGGTTATCGTCGTAACCGCCGGCAGCGTCGCAGTCGGCCTCAGCACGGCGCTTCTGGCCAATAATCGCTTCAAGGGCCGCACCATCGCGCGGCTGGGAATGGCGCTGCCCTGGGCGGTGCCGGAAATCATCGCGGTCGTCATCTTTGCGTGGATGTTCGACACCTCCTTCGGCCTGTTCGGCTGGCTGGCGATCAAGCTCGGTTTCACCGACCAGATGATCCCCTGGGTCAGCAGTTCCACGGCCGCCTTCTGGGCCGTTGCCATCACCATGGTGTGGAAGGGCTTTCCTTTCGTGTCGATCATGTGTCTGGCCGGTCTGCAGTCCATTCCCACCGATTATTACGCCGCCGCCAAGGTGGATGGCGCCAGTGTCTGGCAGCGTTTCCGCTGGATCACCATGCCGTTGCTGATGCCGGTTCTCGGGGTCACGCTGGTGCTGACCCTGCTTTGGGTGTTCCGCGACTTTTCCATCATCAAGGTTCTGACCGGCGGCGGCCCGCTGCGTTCAACCCAGACGCTGTCGATCATGACCTATGACCAGGCCTTCCAGTATCACAACTTCGGTCGCGCCGCCGCCGTCGGCGTGCTGACGCTGGTGATCTGCATCGTTGCCAGCCTGCTTATGCTCGGCCGGCGCTCGAAATCAATCTACTGAGGAGGCTTTGATGAAACGTAGCTTTGCACAGAGCCTTGCCCTCTACGCGACGGTGATCTTTACGCTGGTGATGATCCTGTTCCCGGTCTACTGGCTGCTGGTTACCGCCCTTTCCACCACCGACGAACTCTACCGCCTGCCACCCACTTTCTGGCCGGACGATCCGCAATGGGACATTTTTGCCCGTGTCTGGGCGGCAAAGCCGATCCTTCTGTGGCTGTGGAATTCGATGCTTGCCGCAGTCGGCTCGGTTGCACTGTCGATGCTGGTTTCGGTCAGCGCCGGTTACGCCCTGTCTCGCTATTCGATGCGGGGCGGCGCTACCATGGGAATGTTCGTTCTAACAGCCAAGATGTTGCCCGCCACGCTACTCGTCATCCCACTGTTTTCGATCTTTTCGAGCTTCGGTCTGATCGGCAGCCTATGGACGCTTGTGCTTGCACATTCGACCATGATCATTCCCTTCGCAACCTGGATGCTGAAGGGTTATTTCGACACGATCCCCAAGGAACTGGAACAGGCTGCAATGGTCGACGGCTGCTCGCCGATCGGCGCCATGGTGCGTGTCGTACTTCCCATCGCAACACCGGGGCTTGCTGCCACCGCGCTTTACGCCTTTGTGCTCAGCTGGGCCGATTACGCCTATGCGCGCACCTTTCTGGTCAACTCGCCGGACAACTGGACCGCCAATCTCGGCATCACCACGATGCAGGGCGAATATGTCACCTATTGGAACGACATCTCCGCCGCATCGGTGTTCATCGCGCTGCCGATCATCGCAATCTATCTGTTCCTTGAACGTTATTTGGTCGGCGGTTTGACCGCTGGCGCGGAGAAATAAGCATGGCCAATATTTCCATTCGCAACGTCAGCAAGTCCTATGGCGCGCTCAACGTGCTAAGGCCCTTTTCGCTTGAGATCGAGAACGGCGAGTTCGTGGTGCTGGTCGGACCTTCCGGTTGCGGCAAGTCGACGATGTTGAAAATCCTTGCCGGTCTCGAACCGGCAAGCGAAGGGCAGATCTTCATCGGCGACAATGAAGTCACGGATCTGGCGCCCGGGGACCGCGATATAGCCATGGTGTTTCAGAATTATGCGCTCTATCCGCATCTGACGGTTCGCCAGAACATTGGCTTCGGGCTGAAGATGCGCGGCACGGACAGGCATGAGATTGACCGCCGGGTCGACGATGCGGCGCGCATTCTGGAAGTGACGCCCTATCTGGATCGCAAGCCCAAGGACCTGTCAGGCGGTCAGCGGCAGCGCGTGGCTCTGGGACGAGCGATCGTGCGCCAGCCGCAAGCCTTCCTCATGGACGAGCCGCTGTCCAACCTCGATGCCAAGCTGCGTGTCCATATGCGTGCCGAAATCGGCGCTTTGCACAAACGCATCGGGGTCACTACCGTTTATGTGACGCATGACCAGGTCGAAGCCATGACCATGGCGGACCGGGTCGTGATCATGCAGGGCGGCATCATCCAGCAGATTGCCGCACCAGACGAACTGTTCAACAACCCGGCCAATCTTTTCGTTGCCGGTTTCATCGGCTCGCCGGGCATGAACTTCCTCAATGCGCAACTGCGTGACGGCACTGTTACCCTGTTTGGGCAACATGTTTCCGTGCCGGGCGCGGCTGATCGCCAAGGCAGCGTGATCGTCGGTCTGCGGCCGGAACATCTCGTTCTCGGCGATGCGCTGGTCACCTTCGATGTTCACCCGACGCTGGTGGAAAGCCTCGGATCGGAAAAATACGTCTATTTCGACGCGGAAGGCGCAAGGGTGGCCGATGGCGAGGAGGGCAAGTCCAAGGGTCTGATCGCGCGCGTCTCGCACACCGGCAATCTTCCTGGCAACGAGGGACTCCGGCTCGGTTTCGATCCGGCCAAGCTTTATCTCTTCGATGCAAAGACCGGAGAACGGCTATGATCCTCGTCACCGGATCGGCGGGCCGTGTCGGTCGTGCCGCTGTCGCCGCCTTGCGCGCACAGGGCCGCAGCGTTCGCGGTTTTGATCTCAGGCCATCGGGAACTGGCGGCAAGGAAGTCGTTGGGTCGCTGGAGGATGCGCAGGCACTGTCCGAAGCTATGAAGGGCGTGAGCGCCGTCCTGCATCTGGGAGCCTTCATGTCCTGGGCTCCGGCGGATCGCGATCGTATGTTCGCTGTCAATGTCGAGGGTACGCGCCGGCTTCTGGATGCCGCTTCAGCATCTGGCCTGCGGCGTTTCGTGTTCGCTTCCTCAGGCGAGGTTTATCCGGAAAACCGACCGGAATTCCTGCCGGTCACCGAGGATCATCCGGTTTGCCCCAATTCGCCCTATGGCCTGACCAAGCTTTTGGGCGAAGAGCTGGTGCGCTTTCACCAGCGAAGCGGCACCATGGAAACGGTGATCCTGCGGTTTTCGCATACGCAGGATGCGGCGGAACTGCTGGACGAAGAGAGTTTCTTTTCCGGTCCCCGGTTTTTCTTACGGCCGCGCATTCGCCAGCAGCAGAATTTCGGAAACGTTGCTATCGCCGAATTGCTCCAGTCCCGCGATATCGGCGAACCCGCGCACATTCTGGCGCGCAACGAAAACGGCCGGCCGTTCCGCATGCATATAACCGAGACACGAGATATGGTGTCGGGCATTCTGCTTGCCCTCGACCATCCCGACGCGGCGGGTGGCACCTTCAATCTCGGCGCGGATGAACCCGCCGACTTCGCCGAGATTCTGCCGAAGATTGAGGCGCTGACCGGCCTTCCCATCGTGACAGTCGATTTTCCCGGCGACGGCGTTTATTACCATACGTCCAACGAGCGGATCAGAAACACTTTGGGGTTTGAAGCAGAATGGACGATGGACCGGATGCTGGACGAAGCCGCGGCCGCAAGGCTGGAGCGACGCGCGAAGGAGCAGAGGCGATGAAGCCCGATACCCCGGGCGGCACGGCGGCGCTGGCCAAAGGGCTAACCCTGCTCGATATGGTTGCCGACGCGCAGGAACCGCTACGTTTTGCCGAGTTGTTGCGCGCCTCCGGCCTGCCGAAGCCGACCTTTGCACGCATCCTGCGCACCCTTATCGCCTATGGTCTCGTCCGTCAGGATGCGGCCCGTGGCACTTATGTTCTGGGCCAGCGTTTTCTGGAAATGTCCCATAGGGTCTGGGAGAGTTTCGATCTTGTCTCGGCGGCGACCCCGGAACTCGAGCGCCTGGCGGCCGAACTGGGGGAAACGGTTGCGCTGTGCCGGCTTGACGGCACGATGACGCAATATCTGGCCGAACGTTCGCCGAATGGCCTTTCTGTGCGCGTCGAGGTAGGGCGCCGCGTCCCCCTGCATTGCACAGCACCCGGCAAGGCACTGCTCGCCTTTCAGGACCCCGCCGTCGGCCGTGCCCTCTTGGACCGTCTGACGCTGGATGTGCAGACCCCGAAAACCATCACCACGCTCGATGCGCTCCAGGCCGACCTGACGTTGACCCGGGCACGTGGCTATTCGATTTCGTATGAGGAGCACTTGCCAGGTGTAAATTCGGCAGCCGCGCCTGTCATGGGTCGCGACAATACGCCGATCGGCGTGCTTGTTGCGCTTGGCCCATCATCGCGGCTCAGTTCCTCCAATATCCATCCAGCCGGGCGCGAATTGATTGCTGCCGCCCGCCGTATCACGGGTGCGGCTGGGGCTGTCGCCATTAGTTCCAGGCCCAGACCCCGGTCTGTCACCGGCCGTCCGAGTGCCGAGCTGAGTTGCGTCTTGCCATGGGGCGCACAGCTTGGCGAGAGTCCAGTGTGGCACGATGGCGAAAATACGCTCTACTGGGTCGATATTCTTCATCCCGCTGTCCACCGGTTTGATCCAGCAAGTGGCCGGAACGAAACCTGCGAGACCGGGAAGTTGGTCAGCGCGGTCATTCCGGTTCGCGGTGAGCGTCTGCTGGTGGCGTCTCAGGATGGGATCGAATGGCTGGATTTTGCATCAGGTCGCCTCACACCCTTCGTCAGCCCGGAGGCAGGCATCGTCGACAACCGCTTGAATGATGCCAAATGCGGGCCTGACGGCGCGATATGGGTGGGATCGATGAGGATTGACGCCTCCAAGCCCACGGGTGCGCTTTATCGTATCAGCACCGATGGCGCATTCGAACGCAAGGAAGGCGGCATCATTGTCTCCAACGGCCTCGGCTGGAGCGCGGATGGGAAAACCTTCTACTTTGTTGACACGGTACCTGGCCTCATCCACGCCTATGATTGCGATCCCGCGACCGGAACGCTGTCGGGATGCCGCGAATTCGCACGCATTCCCGTCGCTGACGGCCGGCCGGACGGTCTTGCGGTGGACGCGGAAGGAGGGGTCTGGTGTGCGATCTGGGATGGCTGGTCCGTGCGCCGTTATCTTCCAAACGGGAAGCTCGACCAGGTAATTGAGATGCCGGTGCCCCGTCCCACCAGCATCGCCTTTGGTGGCCCGGATCTGTCGACGCTGTTCATCACCAGCGCCCGCACCCGCCTGCCGGCCTCGACACTCGCCGACGCGCCTCTGTCAGGTGGACTGTTTTCCTGCCGCCCGGGAGTTTCCGGTGCGCACGTCTCATTGTTCGAAGGATAAAGGATGAACCTTGAAAACATCTTTGGCCTGAAGGGCCGCGTGGCGCTCGTTACCGGTTCAAGCCGTGGGATAGGAGCGGCGATTGCCGAAGGGCTGGCTGGGGCAGGTGCCCATGTCATCCTGCATGGCGTCAAGCCGGGCGCCACAGCGGCTGTACATGAGCGGATTGTTACGCACGGGGGAACGGCGGATCATCTGGCAGGCGATCTCTCCGAAGTCGGGGCTGGTCGGGATCTTATCGAGCGAGCAGAGGCCATCGCACCACTCGATATCCTTGTTATCAACGCCAGTGCCCAGATCAACGCCCCTCTATCGGCGCTGACGCCAGGTGATCTGGCGTTTCAACTGGCGGTCAATCTGGGCTCGACGGTCGACATGCTGCAGACGGCACTGCCGCGAATGTCGGCTCGGAAATGGGGCAGGATCGTCTCCATAGGATCAGTCAATCAGCTAAGGCCCAAAAGCGTCGTTACCGCCTATTCGGCGACGAAGGCCGCACAGCACAATTTAATTCAAAGTCAGGCTAGAGATTATGCCCGCGACAACGTGTTGCTCAATACTCTCGCTCCCGGCCTCATCGATACGGACCGCAACGCTCATCGCCGCGTCGACGACCCGGATGGCTGGAATGAATATGTAAGCTCATTGAACTGGATGGGGCGGGCCGGGCGACCGGAAGAGATGGTGGGGGCAGCTGTCTTTCTGGCGTCGGAGGCATGTAGTTTCATGACGGGCGAAACGATTTTTCTCACCGGAGGTTATTGAGCGGGTGGATATTGAAAAAATGCAAAATGTCCCGAACGCAGGTGTTGGCCCAGCAACTTTTGCGGTGATCGTCTGGAGAGGTCGTCATTCGAAAAACCAGCGCCGATAATGTGGCGATTGTGCGGGCCTGGCTTCGACGTTGTCATCACGGAGCTGCCGCATACTATCATCCACTCATGCGTCTGCTTGATTTGCCGAACTTCATCCTCACGCCGCATGTGGCGTGGGTAAGAAGCGCAGCGGTCCAGTCGCTGGTCTATCAGCTGATCGACAATGTCGAGGCGTTCTAGCGCGCCCTTCGTTTGACCGTTATAGCTTCTCATGTAATCGAGAAATGCGCGCATGGCGGCACGTGGGAGGCGGGTCGTAAAAACCATTGCGGTAGGAGAGTGTCCATTGGAGGAAGCTCCGCCAGCCGGCCGATTTCCTTTCAGGTGTCGCTGTACCTTCTAACGTTCAGCGGTCGAAGTTTCCCAGATATCGGGCAGGCGATGTGCCAAGCGCTTTCTTGAACATGGTTATGAATGCAGAGACGGATTGATATCCAAGATCCCCCGAAACCTGCTGCACCGTTGCACCCGCTGCAAGGCTTCGGATTGCGACAATCACCTGCAATTGTTGTCGCCAGCGGCCGAAGGTAAGGCCCGTTTCGCTTTGAACGAGACGGGCGAGCGAATTCTCACTCATCGCCACTCGTTTTGCCCATTGCGCCATCGTACTGCGATTGGATGGATCGTCTGCCAGCTCGGATGCAATGCGTGCAAGCCGGGGCTCGTCCGTCAGCGGGAGGTGAAGATGCTCGACCGGCATCCGCGACAATGCCGACAGAAGCAGCGTTTCCATGAGCTCTAAGTCAGCAGTCGCGGCAGCCGATTGGTCGGCCATCTCGATGATCAGTTCCCTGACGAGCGGAGACAGGGAAAGCGTGCAGCACCGGTTCGGCAGATCGGCAGCCCCCGGCTCGATGAACAGGAAAAACAAACGTGCGTTGGCGGTGGCCACATTGCTGTGAAGCATGCCCCCTGGAACCCAGACGCCACAATGAGGCGGAACCATCCACATGCCGCTTGGGACGCGACAAGTCACGCCTCCCAGCAGCGGCATGACAAGCTGGCCCTTACGGTGCTGGTGTTCGGGAGCCTCGCGTTCATTCTGAGACACGTCGATCCTCACAGCGCGAACGCGCGATGAAGAGCTTTCGACATCATGGTCGGCGAGGGCACCGGACAGGGATAGTGGTGGCTGGGGGTATTTAGTGATCATTAGAGGGAATATCTAAATTCGTCCGATCGGTTTGTCGATAGGGTCATCCCGCAAGAAGCTGGAGGGTGATCATGGCACTTCAAAAACACAACGACCGCTGGTGGTCGGATATCGTCCGGACCGAAATTCGTCTGACCTCGAAAGGACCTCGCAGGCTCTGCATCCTGCCCCCATCCCTGATGGGGACAAGGCCGGATCGTGCCGTTGTTCTGAAAAGGATTACAGGCATTCTTTTTTCGGAAGCCCGAGCGTTGCTTGCCCGCCAGCCTCCGGCCATGTCGACTGTTGTGCGCGCTGACCCTGCCGAAGCCTATCTGCACGCATGCCTCGCTGCACCATTCTTTTTCTACGTGTCGCCAGCGACCTACGGCCTCGCAGACAATGTTACCACCGATGAAAAAGGCATCGAGCGCAAGGCCACACTGCCGGGGGATGAGGTGTGAGTTCCCGGCCAGTTGTCACCAGCGGGAACGTTATCTTTTCGCTGAAAACAATTCTTGCGGCCATGGCGGCATAATCTTGCAGCCATCTGCTTCGATCTCAACCGGCCGTCCTGGGCGGTTGTAACCGTCTACATCGTCGCTCATCCCCTGTCCGGCGCGATCATCCTGTGGGTCTCCGGGTGTACCTTCGTCAGTCTCCTAGATCGCACACCGCGTAGTTATATTTGCCTGTTGGCGGGCTATACCGTGCTTCTTGCAGGACTGCCGCTCGTCAACGCTCCGGTAAACACCTTCGATATTGTCGTTTCCCGCACCGAGGAGATCGGCCTCGCAATCATCTGCGCGTCGATTGTCAGTCACGTTG
>NZ_OCMJ01000003.1:1282500-1912625 GCF_900215255.1 Rhizobium sp. AN5 | reverse complement strand
TACGCCAAAGACGGTCATTGATCTCACGTGTTTGGACCATATTTTCTGTGCAAACTAAACGATAACATAGGGCAATTTTTAGTGGCGGACAAATACAGACTTCCCGAAGAGTTTTTTACCACTCGGTTTCTCGTTAGACGCATCGTACCCACAGACGCTGAAGCTATTTTCGAAGGGTGGAACACCGATCCCGAGGTGACGAAGTACCTGACGTGGAAACCCCACTCCGAGCTTGGCCAGACACAGCAGGCGATTGAAGAAAATTATAGTGCGTGGAATGCAGGTACATCGTTTCCAGCTGTCATCTGCCATCGCGAACGGCCACATGAACTAAATCGGCCGTATTGATGCACGTCCGATGGGCCACAAGGTCTCTTACGGGTGGCTTGTCCGAAGAAACTGGTGGGGCCGGGGTGTTGCAAGCGAGGTCGTTCAACTCGCTGTAGAACACGCGCTATCGCATCCGCGCATCTTTCGCACCGAAGCATCCTGCGACGTTCTGAACACAGCGTCAGCACGAGTGATGGAAAAAGCAGGGATGACAAAGGAGGCCGTGCTTCAACGGTACCTTTTTCACCCGAATATTTCGAATATGCCGCGAGACGCCTTCCTGTATTCCAAGGTACGTTAACTACAGTGAAATCACGGGGCGTCCAACTTCCTCATAATCCCGCTATTACAGACGGTGACAGCGAGACTATTCCGCCTCGGGTTCGTCCCTGCCCGCGCAGTTGTCGCAATTGTCGTTGGCCGCCACCCGCGCCGCATGGTCTGCCCTCGCCATCTGTCGTCCGATCATCCGGGCAATGTCGAGGACGACCCGTTCGAGATCTTCACCGGTGGCGCGACGCGGTTCTTCGACACTGCCGTTCGCCCCGCCCACAGGGCTTGCATTATCGTTTGCGGCGCCCTGCCCTTTCTTATTTCCGTCCATGTTCGACCTGCCTTTCCCGGATGGAAAGACCATGTAAGAACCAGACACAGGGCCAGGAAAAGCAGGAATTCACGGCCTATCGTAGGGTGTCGCGAAGCGTCGAAGGGACGGCGAAAATCTTCGGCTGCTACGTCTTCGTCCTCGGTGAAAGAGCTAGTCCGAGGAACACAAGAACCGCCTGATTGAGCCGCACGATATCCTCGTCGTCCAGCCGCGCGACCCCATTGCCGACCGTAGATTTCGGAACGGTCATGATCTTGGCGACTGCGGTGTCGCCAGTCACGCCGGCAACGACTGATCTTCTACGGTTGCGCGCTACAAGATGTCGTTGCGTACAGCAATTGGAAATGGCCGACATGGGACAGTTTCCTTCCTATCTGGATGGAGGATCGTAAGTTGGTAAGCCGACATTTGGGTAACTAGTGACTTCGTCAGCCGCGGCGACATTTTGGTCGCTCGTACCTGCGATACTGCCGAAATCCGTTGTTCGTTTATGGCTCTCGAGAAGATCTTGTTCTACCGACGTGCGTCTATTCGAAACGCTTATCGAACATTTTGCTTTTCGGGCTGCTTTACCCGTGCCGCGCCAGAGGGTAACCATCTGGTATGGAGAGACTCACTGAATACCATGCGAAATATCTGGCGACTGATCTCGTCAGGCGGCGATCGGCGGACAGCGCTGAAAAGCTAGCGATCGCGGTCGCTGGTGCGCAGGTTGATATGAACCCGCATCAGGTGGATGCGGCGCTCTTCGCGTTCTCCTCTCCACTGTCACGCGGTGCTCTCTTGGCCGATGAGGTCGGGCTCGGGAAAACAATCGAGGCGGGCCTCGTCATCTCCCAACGCTGGGCAGAAGGAAAGCGCCGAATTCTGATCGTCGCACCGTCAAACCTTCGCAAGCAATGGCACCAAGAGCTCAGCGAGAAGTTTTTTCTGCCATGCGCGATCATTGAGTCGAGGTCCTTCAACGCTGCAGTAAAATCTGGCGATTTGCGACCATTCGATCATTCCGACAGAATAATGATCTGCTCCTATCAGTTTGCACGAAACAAGGAACAGGATGTCAAGGCGACGCCTTGGGACTTGGTCGTGATGGATGAAGCGCATCGTCTTAGAAACGTCTATAAACCCTCCAATATCATTGCTAACATCCTCAAGGGTGCCCTGGCCGACCGACACAAGCTATTGCTAACTGCGACGCCATTGCAGAATTCATTGCTCGAACTGTATGGGCTCGTGAGCTTTATCGACGAGCACACGTTCGGCGATCTCAAGAGCTTTCGCGAGCAGTTCGCCAATCTGTCGCAGGAACGCGCCTTCGAGGTCCTGCGCGAACGGCTTAAGCCGATTTGTCATCGCACTTTGCGGCGTCAGGTGACCGCTTATGTGCCGTACACAAAGCGGCACGCGATCTTGGAGGAGTTCGATCCTAGCGAAGCAGAAGACCGCCTATATGATGTGGTCACCGGCTATCTCGACAGGCCGAACCTCCAAGCGCTCCCGCCAAGTCAGCGTTCGCTCATGACTCTCGTCCTCCGCAAGCTGTTAGCATCATCTACGTTCGCGATTGCGGGCGCGCTTACCTCAATGTCTGCTCGCCTGCAAAAGAAGCTCGATCATAGCCAACTCACCTCATCGCTGGTTGACGAGCTGGATGAGGACTATGAGGCGCTGGATGAGACAGCTGAGGAATGGCCTGACGATGAAGTTGAGCCGATGTCAGAAGCTGAGCAAAGCGCGCTGGCCTCGGAGATAAACGACCTTCAAAGGTTCGCTGAGCTTGCAACCTCGATAACGCAGAACGCCAAAGGCCTTGCTTTGCTTAAGGCACTTGAGGTCGGTTTTGCGAAGGCGACAGAATTAGGTGCGGAACAAAAGGCGATCATCTTTACGGAATCGCGCAAGACACAATCTTATCTTCTGCGCTTGCTGGCCGAAAGCCCTTACGCGGATGGGATCGTCCTGTTCAACGGGTCGAACACCGACCCTAGATCGCAGCAGATTTACCGCATTTGGCTGGATCGGCACGCCGGATCCGATCGAATAACAAACTCAAAAACGGCTGACATGCGATCCGCGCTTGTGGACTATTTCCGCGAGGAAGGACGCATCATGATCGCCACCGAAGCAGGGGCGGAAGGCATCAACCTGCAATTCTGCTCGATGGTCGTAAACTATGACTTGCCGTGGAATCCTCAGCGCATCGAACAGCGTATCGGTCGCTGCCATCGCTACGGTCAAAAGCATGACGTGGTAGTCGTCAATTTCCTGAACCAGAAAAACGAAGCTGACCAGCGCGTTTTTCAATTGCTCTCGGAGAAATTTCAGCTTTTTGAGGGCGTATTCGGCGCAAGTGATGAAGTTCTCGGCGCGATCGAGTCTGGCGTGGACTTCGAAAAACGTATTGCTGAAATTTATCAGCGATGCCGAAAAAAGAGTGAGATTAAGGTCGCCTTTGACAGTCTTCAACGTGAGTTGAGCCTTGAAATTAACGAGCAGATGACGTCCGCTCGGCGCAAGCTTATGGAAAACTTCGATGATGAAGTTCGCGACAAGCTTAAAATCCGCGACGCCGACACAAAGGTGTATCTGAACCAGTTCGAGCAAAACCTGATAAGGCTCGCTCAACAGGAACTGGGAGAATACGCACGGTTTATCGATGGTTCCAGTTTTCGTCTCAATGCCTTGCCAGATTGGGTCAACGGGGCTGTAATTCCTACTGGCCTGTATGAGCTACCACGGCGGACCGGTGAGGCGCACCTCTTTCGTGTCAATCATCCGCTCGGAGAGGCTATCGTTTCGCGTGCCAGAACTCGAGAACTGGACATCGCAGAACTAACATTAGACCTGACCAACCATGAAGGTCGCGTATCGCAAATCGAGCCTTTCAAAGGGCAATCCGGGTGGCTGCAAGCCAAGCTCTTTACAGTTGAGGCGCTGGGTCAGAGTGAAGACTACCTGCTGCTTGCTGGCATCGCGGATAACGGATCATTACTTTCGGACGAAGCTACAAGCCGCATGATGACGATCGGCGGCCATGTAGGTGCAAAGGTAGCGTTGCCCTCGCGTATTGCTGAGACGCTCTCTCAGTCCGTCACCGATCAGCAAACGCGCATCCGCCGAACTATTTCGGAACGTAATGCCCGTTTTTTCGAGGAAGAGGCGAACAAACTGGATGGTTGGGCAGACGATTTGAAAGTTGGACTGGAGCGGGAAATTAAGGAGATTGACCGCCAGATTAAGGAGGCGCGCCGCGCGGCGACTGCTGCTCTTACCTTGGAGGAGAAACTTGCGGGTCAGAAGGCGGTCAGGGTGCTGGAAACTGAGCGCAACACCAAGCGGAGATCATTATTCGATGCGCAGGACAAAATTGACGAACAACGATCGGAACTGATCGCCAGCATCGAAGGCCGGCTTGAGCAGAACATCTTAGGGGAAGATCTGTTCATCATCCGCTGGAGCGTTGTCTGATGGTGACGCGCCCCGTTGAGATATTGGCTCTCCCTCCGAAGCTACACGAACTATTTGACGGGCGTGTTCCTCCGGGCGCCATTGGTGACCCGGACCAGAAGGAAAGGGACTTTCTGAGCCGTGCGCTGTCGGCTTACGCTCTTCACAAGCTAGGCGGCGCGTCGATTGAGGACGCTGCGAACGGCATTGTTGATGGTGGCGGAGACGGCGGTATCGATGGCATCTATTTTTCTCCCGTCACCAATACGCTTTGGCTCTCGCAATCTAAGTACATTCACGCGGGATCGGGAGAGCCCGACCTTGGAGAGGTAACCAAATTCAAGATCGGTATCGAGAACCTGCTCGAAGCACGTTTTGATGCATTCGTGCAGAATGCAAAAATTGTTGCCCTGCTGCCGCAGCTCGAAGCCGCGTTAAAAAACCCATCGACGCAGGTTCGATCGGTCCTTTGTTATTCCGGGTTGTCGTTTATTTCCGAAGACCGCAAGCACCTTTTTGAAGCGCTCCGCGTCAAATTATCGCTGGATCAAGCCGATGGTTATTTCGGGTTCCAAGCTGTCAACCTGACCACACTGAATGATTGGGTTAGTGGTGGTGATGCGGCTCCGGGTATTGAAACCGTCGAACTTGAAATCATACGGCCCGGCTATGTCACCGCACCTTATGAAACCATTTACGGCCTTATCCCGCTCGAGCGGCTGAAGGTGCTCCATGATGAACATGGCGCGCGCCTGGTGCGCGCCAACATCCGAGGGTTCAAGGGTAGCACCGATGTAAATGAGGACATCCAAAAGACGCTCACTGACGAGGCGGGCTTGTTCCACTATCTCAATAACGGCCTGACCGCCTATTGCGATCGGCTGGAGCTGCATAACCTTGACCGTGCCAATGCTGAAAGAAAACGGATCACGGCAAAGGGATTCGCGATCATCAATGGAGCACAGACCTTGGGGTCGATCGCCAAATGCGTTGCGGTGCCAGCCGCTGAAGCTCCCCCGCAGGGCTTTGCCTTCATCAAGATCGTTTCGCTTGAGAAGTGCGAGGACGACCGAGCTTTTGCTGACAGGATTTCTCGGACGGCGAATTTTCAAAACACGGTGGTGCTCAAGGACTTTGCCGCAGCCTACCCTCTGCACGGTCAGATTGCGGCGACGTTGCAACCGCATGGGATCGATTATCACTACCGGCTCGATGAAGACACTCCCGCCAACGATGCTAGGAACTTCACTATTGACGAAGCCCTGACGGCTTGCGCCTGTCTGGGTAATACAGGCGATTGCGACCTTGTAACTCGCGTTGCGGCAAACCGGTCCTCTCTTCTGTCGCTCGACGTCGTCTATCCGAATGATCTACTATGCCCAAGTCGTCACGAGCGTGTTTTTCCGCAGGGCCTTTCGGCACGAACCGCGTGGCGGGCCGTACAGGCACAGCGTATCGTGTTGCTGGGCATGGCAGAAAGTGCGCGAGCCAGCACCGGGGTTACGAAGTCGTTCTACACACATGCCAGATGGGCCGTTCTGGCAGCCGTATACATCCGGCTGAAACCGCAAGATGGCGAAGCGTTGGGGCTAACTGACGACGAAGCTGCCGCCATCGCCGCGGCTGTTCCCGATTATGCCGAAAAGTTGCTCGCAATCGCAGTGGGAAAGGGTTTCGCGGCCTATGCCGATGTAGGTGGGCAGCAAATTCTCCAGTCGCCGCGCGATTTTCAATCGGTATTCAAGACACAAGGCGACTGCCGAAATCTCTTCGCCGCGTTAAAAGCCGAACTCTGGAATCCGCAGAATCAAGCAGCGCCTGCAATGGCCGCGCCACGGGGTGATAATGTCTAAGAAACAGAAGCTTGAACTGACTTGGGTAGGAAAGGAGAACCGGCCTCGGCTGGAGCCCCGCATCATTATTGAGGACCCAACGAAGAGTTATCACGCGACCAAGCGGGTCACCGACAATGACATCTTCGAAAATGTGCTGATCCACGGCGACAATCTGCTCGCGCTCAAGGCTCTAGAGGCAGAGTATACGGGTAAGGTGAAGTGCGTTTTCATTGATCCGCCCTACAATACAGGCAGTGCATTCACCCATTATGATGACGGGCTGGAGCATTCGATCTGGCTGGGTCTGATGCGCGATCGGCTGGAGATTATCCGCCGTTTGCTGTCCGACGATGGTTCTCTTTGGGTCACGCTTGATGATAACGAAGCCCATTATTTCAAAGTCATGTGCGACGAAATTTTTGGACGTGGAAATTTTGTCACATCTGTTGTTTGGCAAAAAAAGTACGCTCCGAAATCAGACTCTAAACTCTTGTCCAGCTCACATGATTTTGTGCTGGTTTACTCTAAGAACATTGATCTGGTTCGATTAAATCGCCTAGAAAAAACCGAAACACAGACAGGACGCTATACAAATCGGGACAACGATCCGAGAGGGCCATGGAAAGCCGGCGACGTGCTGCGGAATGAGGTACGCGACTATGCTGTTTTCCCAATCACAACCCCCTCTGGGCGTGAAGTCTGGCCGTCTGCTGGTACAAGTTGGCGGTATACGAAAGAAAAATTTGCCGAACTGATTGAAGATAATCGGGTGTGGTTTGGAGTTAATGGCGACGCACGTCCCGCGATTAAGCGCTTCATAAGTGATGTTAGCGATACTATACCCGCGACAACGTGGTGGGATTTTAAGGATGCGGGACACAACGACGAAGCTAAAAAGGAGAGTAAAGAGCTATTTGGTGCCAATGTCTTTGGAACACCAAAGCCAGAGCGCCTGCTCCAGCGAGTCGTGGCCATCGCAACCAGCCCAGGCGATCTCATTTTAGATTCCTTCGCGGGCTCTGGCACTACCGGCGCAGTTGCCCACAAGATGGGACGGCGGTGGATCATGGTGGAGTTGGGCAATCACTGCACAACGCATATTGTGCCGCGCTTGCAAAAGGTGATTGATGGCAGCGATCAAGGCGGCATCAGCAGGACAGTCGATTGGAAGGGCGGCGGAGGCTTTCGCTATTATAACCTTGCCTCATCGCTACTAGAAAAGGACAAGTGGGGTCGCGAGGTCATTTCGCACAAATATGATGCGGCAATGCTCGCGCAAGCGCTCTGCAAGCTGGAAGGGTTTACCTATGCTCCCAGTGCCGATATTTGGTGGCAACAGGGACATTCCTCTGAAACTGACTTTCTCTATGTCACCACGCAAACGTTGGGACCGGAAGAACTCGCCGCGCTATCAGATGATGTTGGCGAAGGGCGTTCGCTCCTCGTCCTCTGCGCGGCATGGCGTGGCAATGCGAACCAGTTCAGCAACTTGACTCTGCGTAAAATCCCCAACCACATCCGGAGCAAGTGCGAGTGGGGGAAAGACAGCTATTCGCTAAATGTCGCAGACCTCCCAATGGCAGAGGTTGAACCCGCGCGGCCGCAGCCAGCACAACGCAGCCTGTTTGACGGGGAGCGAGACGCATGAGCAAGACCCCGATCTCGAATCAGCGGCACGTCAACGCGATTTCGGGCCGCCTCAGCCTGCGCGCACCACAGCGTGATAGTTTGGCAATCCTGGATAGGATTACCGAAATCGTACCGCTGCGCGGCAACATCGATTTGGCTGCTGCGCTCGGCATAATCCGAAGTGAATATCCCGGCGTCACTGACTTCGAGCGGGAGTTCCCCTCGCTCTGTTTCGCGCTGGCGACGGGGGTAGGTAAAACCCGCTTGATGGGCGCTTTCATCGCCTATCTGCACATAGCACACGACATCAATAACTTCTTCGTGCTCGCGCCTAACCTGACAATATATCAGAAGCTCATTCAGGATTTTACCGCGAACACGGATAAGTATGTATTCAAGGGAATCAATGAATTTGCCGTACTGACACCAGAAGTCATTACTGGAGATAACTACGAAAGCCGGGGCGCTCTGCTTGACGATGTGCTGCGGTGCAAGATCAATATTTTTAATATTTCTAAAATTACATCCGAAGTGCGCGGCGGCAAGCAGATGCGCATCCGGTCCTTCAAGGAAGAGTTGGGGGACAGCTATTTCGACTATCTGTCCAAGCAGCACGACCTTGTGATGCTGATGGATGAATCGCACCGTTACCGCGCAACGGCGGGGATGCGGGCGATCAATGAATTGAAGCCAGTGCTCGGTGTAGAACTTACTGCTACGCCTTTTGTCGAGGGCAGCAAGGGGCCGGTAGCATTCCGCAATGTCGTTTTCGATTATCCACTCGCTCGCGCGATGGATGACGGATTCGTAAAAGACCCCGCCGTCGTCACCCGGAAGAACTTTATCGCGGCGGACAAGTCTCCTGAAGCGATCCAGCAAATGAAGCTGGAGGACGGTATCCGGCTGCATGAAAGCGTGAAGGTGGAACTGGAAACCTACGCGCGCGAAAATGGTGTGAAGATCGTCAAGCCCTTCGTCCTTGTGATCGCCCGCGATACGACCCATGCGGCTGAACTCATGCGGCTAATCCAGTCGGAGCGGTTCTTCAAGGCACGCTATGCCAACAAGGTCATTCAAGTCGATTCCACCGTCAAGGAAGAGGAGACGGTTGAACGGCTACTGACGGTCGAACATGCCGACAATCCGGTCGAAATCGTTATCCACGTCAACATGCTTAAAGAAGGTTGGGATGTCACCAACCTTTATACAATCGTACCTTTGCGCGCCGCCAATGCCCGGACGCTGATCCAACAGAGCATCGGGCGCGGCCTCCGTCTGCCATATGGTAAGCGCACCGGCGTTGCCGCCGTGGATCGTCTCAACATCGTCGCGCACGACCGCTTTCAAGAGATCGTGGACGAGGCGAACAATCCTAACTCTCCGATCCGGCTGAAAGCGCTTGTGCTGGACGAAGAGCTCTTGGAGCGTAGGACCGTTACAGTGGTAGCAGCGCCGACGATCTTGGGAAGCCTTGGCATAAAAACGGACCAGAGCGAGGAAGGCTCGAAATATGCGGGGCCGCCGCCACCGCGAGCCTTCGACAATCCTGAGGCTGAAAAGGTCGCCCGGCTCGCTTATGAGGCAATACGGAAGCTGTCCCGTTCGCCGGATACGGTTCCAGACATTAGCTACATCTCGCGGCCGGAGGTACAGGCACAGCTCGTCCGAGAGGTCCAGAACCAGTACCGGCCGCAGCAAATGGAACTGGATGGCATCGCACCGCCGCCCCCCGATTTCGCCAAGGTGATTGCGAAAACCGCCGCACTCGTAGTTGAGCAAACGATCAACATTCCGCGCATTTCGGTGTCACCCAAGGGAGAAGTCAGAGCAGGATTCAGGCCGTTCACCCTCGACCTAAGCAGCATGACCTATGCCGCGCCCGAGGAAACGCTGTGGGCACAGTATCTAGGACGAAACGAGGGGCATTCCATCGGCATGTCGCAAGGTAATTTCCTCGAGAAGCGCCCGGATGACTATGTCGTAAGCGGCCTGATAGATTTTCCCGATGTGTCCTATGACGACAATGCGGACCTTCTTTACGACTTGGCCGGTCAGGTCGTGCGGCATTTTCATTCCTACCTTTCGGCAGAGGACACTCTACGCCTGTTGCAGTTGGAGCAACCCAACATCGCACGAGCTATCCATGCCCAAATGCTGAATCACTTCTGGATGGACGACACCGTCGAGTATCACCATGTGGTGACCAGCGGCTTCACAGAGATCAAGCAGAGCGCCCATTCCGCCGAGCGCGGCGAACCACTCGAATATCGCTGCCCGCCGGCCGATAAGAGCAACATGGCGCGATACCTATTTGGCGGGTTCACCAAATGCCTGACTAACGTCGTACGGTTTGATTCAGACTCAGAACGCAAGCTGGCCGTCATATTGGAGCGAGAAGCTGAAAAATGGTTTCGACCGGCGAAAGGTCAGTTCCAGATGTTCTATCGCAAGGGCAGCGACCATCTGGAATATCGTCCCGACTTCGTTGCGGAGACAGCGGATGAGATTTTGATGCTTGAGCCGAAGATGGCCACACAAATGAACGATACGGATGTGCTCGCGAAGCGCGATGTGGCAGTTAATTGGTGCAAGTGGGCGAGTGAACACGCTCGGCAGAGTGGCGGAAAACCTTGGCGTTACGCCCTCATCCCGCATGACCAGATTGCGGACAATATGGAACTGGACTTCCTGCTGAAATCCTATGTATGCAACTGAGCGGTCATTTGCAGCGTGACCGCAAGCCTGAGCCAGATCAAATACGGGAAGGTCTGCTGCCGAGACTGAGCAGGTCCGTCATCGCAGCCCGAATTTGCGGCCATGGAAATTCATCGGCAGGACTGTCTTCTCCCATGGCAAGAACAGCATGCAGTTTTGCGGCAGCTCCAGCAACAGACTTGGCGGGTTGCGCGAAAAGGTCATTCAAACGTTCGGCCTGCATCGCAAACGCTTCATGCTCCGCCTGCTTGGCGAGGCTGTATCCCATCCGCTCGTCCAGTGCATCCCAAGCGGCTTGCCGCTCCGCAAGAACTGCCTTCGCCGAACACTTTGCTTCGGCGTTTTCCGTCGCATCGCCAAATTGGCGATCGATCTCCTCCAATGTGAAAGCCGAGACCACGCTATACTCATCGGGCACGGCAATATGAACCTGGGGGAACCCGATAGCCGCGATCAGAGCAGTTTCAAGCCGCTGCTGTCTGCGGCAGAACTTCTCGAACTGATCATGAGCCACCCTCCACTCCCGCCACAACATTAGCGTTGGATCGCCACCGTCAGCTCGACCGTATTCGATATAATGCGCCGCATTCACATCACCAATCTGCACTGCCAGCCACGCCGCCGACGTGGAAAGCAACCCAATCCAGTCGGGTATCCAGATCGCTTTCCATCTGCTTCATGAGATCGCGGGTGAAAGAACGCATATCCGCCATGTCGGCGGCATCTTCAGGTGCAACGATGAACCGGAACTGATGCCGGTCATCGCGTCCGCGCTCGACGAACGCCTTGCCGTCGGCCTCATCCTCGAATGCCGAATAGACCCGGCCCTTCGCGCCATCCTTGGTGACTCCATCGCGCTCCAGATAGCACAGATGCGCATCGACTGACCTGGCCGTCGCCGCCCGGAATTTCGAGCCGCGCGACTGACCCCGTTGAGGCCCGAGCTTGACGTCTTCGGCGATCCAGTTGTCGCCACCGCACTTCTCGACAGACTGCTGCATCACGCCGTCGTCGTGCAAATCGAGGGATCCAGTTACCGATTACGCCAGCATGCCGAACTGATGCCAGAGCATGTGCGCTCCAAAGCCCTCATTGCTCCGCCGGCATTCACTCCACCTCAAAAGCCGCGCGGACGGCCGCCGAAAAATCCTCAGTTCTCCCTGGCATCCGCGTCGGCATAAGTGGGGAATTTTACTTCGGCACTTCTGGGGAAAATTCACGCGGTATTGACACCTGCTCTTCGGCCGGCCCGGTTTGATGCGGAAACTGTCGTCGTCACGGTCTGCCATATCGGCAGGTTCGACACTCATCCTCGGCCTGACAAGAACGAATTTGCCGCCATCGCAGGCCGGCGTAAAAAGACTTGGAAGCACGTAGATCAGCGTAGCGCACCTCGCGGCAGGTGGCCGCCATCATCACAGGTCACAAAGAAAATCAGTCGGATCTAAAGTTCGCCTCACATCGCGGATCGCGACGCTTCCTCGTTTTCCGGCTGGAAAACAATGTGCAGACAATCACTTACGAGCGCAGCTCGGGCGAACCCAGGTTCGCTTTATCTTGCCTTACTTCCCCTCGCCTTACTTCCCCTCGCCAACTCGCCTCTGATTTTTCCGTCCTGATAGTTGTCCAGCCTCAGCACGGAGTTCGAATATTCCGTGGGGTTGCTCGGTCCCATGGCAGCTTTGCTGTATCTGACACCGAGAGGGCGGTTCACATCGAAACATGGTGCCAGAGCCGGCATCGCCACCCAATCCATTGCTCCGAGCGCGGCTAGGCGAGGCCGATGCTTAATCGGAGACTGACGCATCTGGCTCACGATAATGGTGGACTCATTTGCATGTGCAAATTCGGCGAGGTGAACACCGATTGACGAAAGCATTTCACACCGCCGCCAACTTCAGCGATAGCGCACAAGCTCCTCGTTCAGGAGTTCATCAGAAGTTTTATCCTCGACCTCTGGGAGGCCTGCAGCGGCGCGATTCCTTCTGCTCTCCCCATCGGCATCGTATCGAAAGGCGAGCGTTGACGGGGGCCACTCCTTGGGCGGTAGCCGCTTCGGCTCCCCAAACGACCTGTCGGAGTAGTAGTCGGCATGGTTTTCCTCAATTAGCATTCCCTTCAGGAGGTTGTCGAAAAGCTGGTATTCGTGGATGTAGAGCCAGTAGTTGATGCCATGCTTGTTGAGGGCAGTATAAAACAGCATCACTAGTTCGTAATCCGAAAGCTGCGCCCTCAGAAGCTTCACGTAAGGGCCCCGGTCTTCAATGCCCTTGGACTCGTGTACAAAACGAAACACGCTGTAGAGGTAGCGGTAATAGTGGGCGAGATCCTGTTGGCGCTTTTCCCAGAATGCGTCGTAAGCCGCTTGGAAACGTTCTCTTTCCGGAAGGTCATTGAGTTTTTCGTACTCGTCCTCAAAATTCTGGAAAAATTGCTTGAAGCAATCGCGTCCCTTCGTTTCTCGCGGCTCCTTTTCAACGTCCAAGCCCGGGATGCGCTCGCGACCACTGTAGTAGAGGTCAATCGAATTCACGATGGTATTGTGTAACGTGAGCATCTGGAAAAACGTGGACTCAAAATTCTGCCGGTCAGTGGATTTGATTTGGCTTTCCAAAGCCGTAGCGGATCTCGCAAGCTCCACCCTCGTGTCCCGCAGTTCGGCCTTCTGAATCACTATAGTGAGCAGGAGGCCCATAAACGTTAGGAAGGTAAGAATCGGATTGAGGGTCCCACCTACAAAGTCCCCGAAAGGTCCCATATCACCGACGTAGCATCTCCATATAATCGCGATGCAGAATACAACTATTGTAATAAATGCTGCAAAAATGAAGAGATAAAACAGGCCTGAGCTGCTGTCTTCTTCCTTCTCTACTCCAATAAATTGGTCAAACTTTCGCCTTACCGCCAATCTTGAATTTCCCAACAAGCAATCCAATCCTCATAAAAGACTCCCTCGCGATGATGCCATTCAGAAGTTTACTCTTGGTGTCCACGTGGATGGGTTTCCGGCGGGCTATCATCGAAGAAGTCCAAGGGGACCAATCGCCTCGGCGCACTTGACGGACCAGCCAACAGATCTTATGTCTCACTCACACCATGTGAGAAGGATGAGCCTTGTGAGAATTTCGTTTATGCAGATTTCCGATAATGCTGTTTTAGCCGGCGCCGTAAACGGAAAGATTGCTTTTGCCGAGCTGATCAAAACTATCCCTGAAACGGCCACCGGGCCGCAACCGCTGTTTCTGGACTTCGGTAGCATCGATGTCGCGACCGCAAGCTATCTCCGTGAGTCTGTCTTCACGCTCAAAGCCTACCTGCGATCAAAAGGCTCGCCGTATTATCCCGTCATTGCGAATGCGAATGCAGATGTATGGGACGAGTTGTCGGTGATAGCGAATGCCAAAAACGACGTGATCGTAACTTGCGATCTTACAGATGCCGACATCGCAACGCGGGTGGAGTTGATTGGCGATCTTGATCCGAAGCAAAAAATGACCTTCGAACTCGTATTGAAGTTCAACGAGGTCGACGCCAATTTGTTGATGGAAAAGTTTGGCGCTGCTGAAAAGACCACGAGTACAACGGCATGGAATAATCGCCTGGCCGGCTTGGCCTCGCGTGGAATCATTCGTGAATACACCAAAGGTAGATCGAAATTCTACCGACCTTTGTTACCGGAGGGTGCTTATGGGAATTGAATTTCTTGCGCGAACTCGAACAACAATCCGAAAATACATAGACAGAATGCGCGTCGAACTCGCGACGCCAGACCTGTTTACACAAAAGCCCACCGACCAACCTCGCTGCGCCTTGATTTCGCTTCAGCAGGGCGCAGTCGTCAATGAAGGCGATAGGTTAATAATCGAGTTGAGCAAAGCCAAGATTACCGCTCGTCGCGACAACAATGTCATCGGCACCTATGAAAATCCAAACTCGGAAGTCCTTACCAACCTTTCCAACAGCGGAGGCACCGCCGGCGGTGTCGTACGGCGGGTAATGAAGCTGTCAGGCAAAGCGGAGGTGTCTCTTTGCTAGATCCTCGTAGCAACGAAGTGCTGGTGCGCGCACTTACAGACGATCCATATGCCTATTCGCTCGCTTTGGGATGCGGAGACTGCGCATCTTTTGAGTGGTGCGGGGGCTCTCGGTCCGGGATTCTATATGGGACTGCCTAGATCTCTGTTGCGGCAAGCCGGGCAAGTGCACCAATGTTTGCATGAAGAATCCGCTCCAGTACGTTGATCAAAAGCGTGAGGTCCTCGGCTTCGATCTTTCAAACGTCCCCCACGTTGTGGGAAATTACCGTCAACTTGGGCATGACATCGTCCCATTGATCTACCATAAAACCAGCCGCGCGCGCGCCGTTACCGGGGCAGCATTTGCTCTGAGGCTCCACGATGTAATCGACTTTGCACGTGGTGAGGTTCGTTATACCTCCCGTGATCTGCTATGCGAAGCATTCAAGATCGACCCATCGGCTGATATAATCCTGAGCGGCGTGGACCACGACGAGCGCATCGAACCCTGGTGGACGTTGCAAAGTCGTCGCTCGCATGTCCTTCAGCAGCTTCGTGATTTAGACATCCAACTGATTACCGCGCCGAACTTCAGCCTCCTGCTAGACAGGCCGAGGACGGACGACTTACACGCGATGAAACGCATTGCAATCGTGTGGAGTGAGTTTGAACAGCACGGGCTTGCATGCGCGCTCCACGTCAATTCGCGAACATTGAAAGACTTTGATCGCTGGGCGGATTTCGTCAGGCAACGGACCGAGATCGCCGTCGTCTCCTACGAATTCATCACAGGTGCCGGAAAAAAAGCGCGCAGGCAATTCCACATTGACGGACTGCGAAAGATTGCCCAGGGAGCCGGCCGGCCGCTTGATATTGTTCTGCGCGGCGATCCCAATGTCATACCCTCGCTTTTGCAGGACTTCCGGAATGTGATCTACATCGACACGATGGGTTACATGAAAACTATCAAGCGTCAGCGCGCAACTCGTGGCAGTAACTCCAAGCTTGACTGGATAGCGACCGAAACAAGACTTTCCGACGAAGTCGATGAGATGCTGGAGCACAACCTTACCGAACAGGGCCTCTTTATTCGCGGTCGCTTCTATGACCAAGATACGGCATCAGTCCAAAGGTGATTCATCGAAGCGCTCACAAACGATTTCGTCGAGGATGTTTCCTTGGCCCTGCAGAACGGTGCGGTTGACGTGGCGGACCTGCCACCGTGTACTGTCCGGTCCTTAGGCGCATTTCTTGAGCTGATTCATATCTTCCCCGCGCACCTGCAGGCACGCAACGGGTCGAGGTGGTTGGACCCTCGGCATTTCGGTCACTTTATTACCCATCGGGCAAGTGCCTGGTTTTTCGAAGAACCATATCCGTTCGGTTACATACCCGTCGCCATGTTGGTTTCAAACCCCGACGCTTGGACAGACATGGTCAACCGACTTAAGCGGCTTAGTACCAGCGCCGGTTTTTCCAGCGACCACAGTAGTAAATTCGTCGCAGCGATTGGGGAACTCTGGGGCAATGTGGTCGACCACAGTCAACGAAACGATACCGGCTATGTCGCCTTCAGTCTTGAACCAGGAAGATTTGAGTTTGTGGTTGCTGATCACGGTATCGGCGTTCTTGCCAGTTTGAGATCAAGCCCGAGCTACGCATATTTGGCCGACCATGGACGTGCAATTGAACTCGTTCTCTCTGAGGGTGTTTCAAGGGTACCACACTGAAGATGGGCATGGCTTTGGGTTTCGACCGTTGTTTATTGGTCTAGCCAATATCGCTAGTGGTTTGCGATTTCGATCCGGTGACCACGGGCGCGAGGTTGTTCGTGTCGGTGGCGGCCCTCCCGTATCACGAACTTACGAACTTGCTACGCTTAGCGGGTTCTTTTGTTCGGTCACCTGCGAGGTGTAGTTCGCGTACGTAACATTTGATGCCCGACCTAAACGCAAAAACCGCCCCTGAGGTACAGAGGCGGTGAGGATTATTGGCGGTTAAGCCGCTGTTATATCGACGTGATCAGTGAGTTATGTAGAAACTGGTTGCGGGGGAACGATTAGAACCCGCTTCGACACCTGCTGTCATTTGCTGCTTTCACTCCCGCCCATTCGAACGTCACATTCCAGCTTTTCGATATGGTCATCGCAAACGACCTTCACCAGCTCGAGCAAATGCGCAGTGCGCTCGCCAAGCCAGAAAAGCGCCTCTTCGCTAATCTCGAAATGTTTAGAATATCGAGCCTTAACATAGGCTTCATTGATCCTGTTAAACCAGGCTCGTTGACGATGTTGATCCCGCGGAAACGCTTCCGCCAATCGCAAATCCTGTTCCTCGGCAAGAGAGCGTAGGAACTTGATGTTGTGAGAGGCGGGCCCATAATTGGTCAGGGTCAGCAACACACAAGAGTATGATTGCTCGAGCGCTTGGTGCAAAGCGAAAGCTGCTCGCTTTATCTGAGCCCTGTTACTTGAGAACTCTGCCCAGTCCAAAAACTCTCTTGCAGCTGTCGAACGCTCCGCAAAATGCTCCCTCGCCACCTCCAAACGCTCTTCAGCCGTCAGCAGCTTCGGCTCAGCGAGCGGCTCGTCATCCAGTTCGTATAGAACGATGCCTTCCTTGCGGATATCCGAGAAGAAGTAGTGGCCCTTCTTAAGCTCTGTGTTCACCTCGCGCAGAGAATGCACGATGAACTGCGTCGGCGTTTCGATAAAGCTGTCGCGGATGATCCGGTCGGCCGCCTTGTACCAGTAGGTCGCGTGATCCGTCAGCTTGCGATTGTTGACGATCACCAGCAAATCGAAATCCGAGCGATAGCCCTTCATCGTATGCGGCTCATCGACAAAGGTGCCGCGGGCATAGGAGCCGAACAGAATGATTTTGAGAATGCGTCCGCGCTTCTTGAAGTCGGCGGTGCCTTCACCCAGCGCATCCTCGAACTCCTCGTGCAGGATCTCCAGCGCACGGGCGAGCTCTCGCTGCTTTCTGTGCGGGATATGATCAAGGGAGGATTTCATCATGGGAACAGGGTCTGGCTGGCTTCCGATTGTTGCGCCGATCTGATCGCGCTGGTGGTATCCATGAACCTTATACGCTTCGCAACATTCATCAAATGCCAAAAGTGCCAGTCGACTTCTGGAGGTCGGAAAATGGCTGAGAGGAACGCCTGATCAACACGCTGCCGAATGCTGATATCATCTCCTCCCCATCGATGCGTCTCCTCTCTCTCGAGAGAAAACATGCGTTGGCGCCAGACCTGTCGATCGACCTTACTACTACTTGGTTTGTGGTCGAAGGAGAGGACGACGGCTTTTCAGTTCGACAATTTGCGGTCGTCCAAAGTTGCCGCCTCGACGGCCTGAATGCAATGGTCTCAAAGCGAACCAGTGTCCACTTTCTGAATGAAAACGAAGTGGTCTTGCCTCGCTCAATTGACATCTGACAGCATAGTTATAATGTTTTTGCAAATTAATTATAACGGGATCGGGCGATGAAGCAGATTGACCTCGTTTACAGAACGGCGTTCGCTGAACTGGCACAGCGGACGTTCGATGCTCAGTTTCAGGCAGACTTTCCCTTCGAAGGCCGGTTTGTTGCCGTTCCGGTCAAGGGCCGCAATTACTGGTATTTTGATCTCCCTACTCCCGAGGGTAAGGACAAGAGACGCTATGTCGGCCCGCAGGATGACGTCGACATCACGGCTCGGGTGAAAGCCCATAGGCAAGTCAAAGACGACATCCGGGAGCGGCGCAAGCTCGTCAGCATGCTGCTGCGAAGCGGTGGCATGTCCGCGCCGGATCGCTTCGCGGGTGAAGTGACCAAAGTACTCGCTGACGCGGGCCTATTCCGCCTGAGGGCACTTCTCGTCGGTTCTGTGGCTTTCAGCTGTTACTCAGGCCTCCTTGGCGTTCGTCTCCCTGGTAGCTCTATGCAAACAGGCGATGCGGACTTCGCGCAGGACTTTGCGATCTCGGCGGAAGTCGAGGACAGCCTGCCTCCAATCCTCGATCTCCTGAGATCGATAGACAGCACGTTCAGGGCGGTCCCGCACCAGGCCGATAACGCAAAGGTGGTGGCCTTTTCGAATTCGGTAAACTACCGCGTCGAATTCCTGACGACCAACCGTGGATCGGATGACTACACGGGCAAGCCGTCCCCAATGCCTGCCCTTGGAGGCGCGTCTGCTGAGAACCTGCGGTTCCTGGACTTCCTGATCTACGAACCCGTAAGAACGGTACTGCTGCACCGGGAAGGCGTTAGCGTGAATATCCCCGCTCCCGAGCGGTATGCCATCCACAAGCTGATCGTTGCATCCAGGAGGCGCACGGATGCCCTCGGGCGAGCCAAGAGGGATAAAGACCTAGTACAGGCCTCGCTGCTGTCCGAGGCGCTCGTGGAGACGCGACAGAGCTATTTGCTTGCCGATGCCTACCGCGAAGCGTGGGCGCGCGGAGAGGCGTGGCAGGAAGCGATCCTGTCGGGCCTCGTATTAATGCCAGACAACGGCAAGCTCGCGTTGGCAAATGCCCTTGGTGTCACGGTAGACCGACTGGGTAAGGCGTAGGGCCATGGAAGCAGAAGACAGCACATGCGACCCGGACCTCGCCAAAGATGCGGCGGGCACTTTCATGGTCGGTGACGTCGCAGACCTGCAGCACGCCTCCGTTTTATGACTTCGCAGCAAAACGCACGCCTGTCCTGTTGCTCACTTCGGCGCTATGGGGGAGTGCGTTCCCGTTAGAACAGGCTGTGACCATCGCGTCCCATATACCGTTGCAGTGGTTGCCTGTTCCTGAGGCTTGCTGCCCCATAAGCTACTCCATGACAGCGAGGGAAATCGCCGCTGACAATGTCGCTATAACCGGTTATGGCGCATCGCTCACAACCCGACATCCAGAGTGACCGATTTAATCAGTTCAGCTTCATGAGCCCTGCCTGAGTCACCCGAAATCCGCAACTCTGATAGAATGAACACAGATGCGGTTCGAAGTCGACATGCAACCACTTCGCTCCGCGCTCTCGGGCCACATTTATGGATTCTACTACCATGCGAGTAGCGATACCTTTTCTTCGCATCTGGGGAATAACACAGGTATCCAGGATAAAGGCGTGGACACCTCCGTCCCATGCCACATTCACCAAGCCGACCAGCCGATCATCTTCATAAGCCGCAATATGGGCAAGGCTGCGCGACAGGATGCCGGAGAAGTCTTCACCCTCTCTATTCAACACGCGATCGTGCTTGCAGCAAATCAGGGGTCGGAACAAGGTATGTTCCCACAAGCGCTTTGCGTCTCCCTGATAGCAGCACCGAAATCACGCGCGGACCTGAGCATCGTCAACCTCCATCTTGTGACTTGCCGTACAGGAAGATTTCCAATGGATGAAGACATTGCTTCCCGATCGGTAAGTCTTCCACTTGATCGCGCCCTAATCATCCTGATCGGGAACCTGTGTGGGGTCGCACCCGGCAGGAGCAAGGGTCTTTTGCTCGTCTCACGGGCCTATTGTTTCAACATCATTGCCCGATAAATTGATACACCGCCTATTACTATCGTATTCATGTTTTACATCCGAAATACTACTTAAATATTTGATATTTAATCATAAAATATCACAAAAATAAGCGGCATAACACATTTCGCCGCGCGTTCGGCCCTGATGCACTGGCATCACGGCAACACCTTAAAACCGCAGCCTGAAGCCCACGCTGCCGGTTCTCTGTTGACGCCGCCTGGTCGACCCGGCAACCTCATACCATGACCCTGACCAACAGTTTCATTGCCGAACTCGTCCGTGACGCCAACCGGCTCGAGAGCCTCGATGACTACCAGAAACGGCGTATGCTCGAACGGGCAGTAACGACAATCCGCGACATGCGCGAAACGATCGGAATTCCCTCCGCTCCCGGTCGCGACAGTCTCGTCGACATCCACACCGTCGCCCTGTCGATCGAACACGGATGGCGCAGCGATGACGACGTGCGAAACGCTCTGCTGCAGGCAGCCGGCATGATCCGGGACCTGCATATCGTCCTCAACAGCAAAACCGAGATCAGCTTCGCCGAACCTGCCCGGTGACGCCATGTGCCATCTTCCCACCGTCAATGGCACTTCGTACCGGCGACAATCAGGTCACTGATTTTAGGTTTCATTAACCATACACGACCACCCTCTTCTCACAGCAACGATGGAGGTTGGCTTTGGCTTACGCCTCTTCCCTGCCTTCGACGACGGCACTCTTCGCGACCAAGCACGGTGGCTAGCTGACGGATCCCCTGAATTTGCTTTAGCACGCCAACCGCAGGTCGGAGCAACTTACAATTTAGATAAAATTTACGCTAAATCTTATCGGTTTGAACCGATCCGCCCATGCTACGTTTCACGCAAGTCGAAACGGGAGCCCGGCAGCGATGATCTGGAATTTGGAGAAACTCGAACAAGAACGTCTCGACCTCATTGAGGTCATCGACAATCTCAAGAGGTGGGAACGTTTCTCTATAGACGACCGGCACATCATCTCACTACAGATCACCGCACATATGATGCGACTTAGCCAACTGGATGAAGACTTGGCGCAATTGCGCAGTCAAGAGTTTCGCTCAGTGGAATGTCTGGCTGCTGACTGAGACCCGTCGTTGTGCGGAACCAGCGACCCGTTTGTGTGAGCATCGTGCTTATGCCCATAACGCGAAACCTCCGCGGCTGATGCCAGGGGTTTTTGGAATATTGGTTGCGGGGGCCTGCATTGGCTTCGAACATAAAGCCCGGTTCCCTTTGGGTTTCTTCCGCCTTGACGAAGTCGAGAATACCGAACAACTCGCCGCGTAGCTCGGCATGAACCTCGCCACGCTTTTCGCCGGGCGTGAGAATGATTTTCCCGATAAGGGAGCGAAGGGCTTCCGCTGCCTGCCTGCCGCCGTCCGGGTCGCTGAGGGCTTCGGTCAGGCGTTCCACACGAAGGCGGTAGAGATTGGCGACATTCGGATGGATGTCGGGAATGTCAGCCGGTGCTTGCGCCATGCGGGCGGCAATCTCGGCCTTCTGCCTCTCAAGCTCATCCATGCGGGCCTTCATGCTCGGCTGATACATGCCATCCTCAATGGCAGCGATGATCCCGGCAATCGCCTTCTCGATCTTCGCAAGTGCTTTCTGGTCGGTCCGCACCTGTACACGACGGTCGCGGTTGAGGCGGTTCATTTCCTCCGCATAGGCTTTGACGGCTTCCGAAACCGCTTCGCTGGAAACAAGGCGCTCTTTCAGCCCAGTAAGCACGCGGTCCTCGATCTTGTCGCGGATGATGGAACGGCCATTGTCGCAGGTGCCGCGCCGATGGTGGTTGAGGCAAGCATAACGGTTCGGCGTGATGATGCCGATCTTACCACCGCAGCATCCGCAGGTCAGAAGGCCGGAAAGCAGATGAACCGGCCTGTTTGCCAGATGGACGCGTTTCATGCGCCCTTCCAGCGTGTTCGCCGGGTTTGGCCCGAAGATTTCCGCTATCTGCTTCTGACGCGCACGAGTGGCGCTCCAAAGCTCATCGTCCACGATGCGCAGATGCCGAACCTCGGTCCTGATCCATTGGCTTTCCGGGTTAATGCGCGATACGCGCCTGCCCGTGGAAGGGTCTATGATGTAACGCTGGCGGTTCCAGACCAGAACGCCTGCATATAGCTCGTTATTAATGATACCGGTTCCCCGGCTGACATGACCGCGAATGCTGGTGTCACCCCATGCACGGCTGAGCGGGCCGGGAATGCCGTCGCGGTTCAGATCAACGGCAATCGCCTTCGGGCTTTTACCGGACGCGAATTCTTGGAAGATGCGGCGGACTATGACCGCTTCGTCGGGCACAATCTCGCGGTCGCCCCGTATCGGCTCGCCGTTGGCGTCGAATTTCTTGACGACCTTATAGCCATAGCAAAGGCCTCCACCCGCCTTGCCCTTCTCCACCCTGCCCCGCAAGCCGCGATGCGTTTTCATCGCGAGGTCTTTCAGGAACAGAGCATTCATGGTGCCTTTCAGACCGACATGAAGCTCGGAGATTTCCCCTTCGGCAAGCGTGACGATGATGACGCCCGCAAACTTCAAATACTTGTAAAGCGTGGCAACGTCCGCCTGATCGCGGCTGATACGGTCCAGCGCCTCGGCCAGAACTACCGTGAACACGCCGCGCTGCGCGTCCCGCACAAGCTGCTGGATACCGGAACGTAAGATTGTGCTGGAACCGGATATGGCCGCGTCCTGATAGCTGCCCATCACGTGCCAGCGTTCGCGTGCTGCATATTCCTCGCAAAGCCGGAACTGATCTTCAATCGATGCCTCCCGCTGGTTGTCGGATGAATAGCGGGCATACAAAGCTACACGGGTCATAGGGCGGTTCTCCGTTCGATCAATCCTCGTCTGCCTCGCCCTCATTGTCTCCGGTGCTGCGAGGCTCATCATTATCGTTGGCGGTGGCGGCGTGCAGCCGCTCAAAATCTTCACGCGCCATCTGCCTGCCGATCAGGCGAGCAATGGACAGCACAACCTTGTCCAGCTTTTGCCATGGCGCAATATCGCTGTCGTCATTTTGACGTTGCAGCGGATGATTGTCATTGGCTGGCGTCCAGCCTTCATCCGGTGACGGTTTTGTTTCGTCTTCCATACTTCAACCTGTTTTCTAATGAAATCGAACAGGTATGAAGCAGCACTAGGCATAAAACCGGAAACGATTTCGAACGCCGTGCGGCGATAGCGAAGGATCGGCGGCAAATCGGATAGTTTGCAATTCATTGTCGTCTCCGGCGTTGCCGTCAAAGGGAGCGGTCGTGCTCATCCCCTCGCCTTATCTGCTTCCCCAGCCTCTGTCGGGGCGGTGACATTCGGTCAAGGCTGGCGCGATAGCGCCACCGCGAAGCGGCTTGGCCTTGACGGAATGGCGTCGCTCCGGCTTCATCGTTCAAGCAGAAAAGCTACGGCACTTATTACCGATCCAATTCCTTTTGCATCCTTTCCGCAACGCCAAGAAAATTACGCAATATCTGACTGCGATTGCTTGGTGACCAGACCGCAGAGAAGGCCACTGCTTCCAGCTCATCTGTGATTTCACGAATAACGATGCCCGATGGGGCATGGGATAGATTTTCCTTGGCGAAAAGCGAAATACCTTGTCCGGCAGCTATCATCGACAGAAGCGTATCCCGGCCAACATCATAACGCTCGATAGCAGGAACAGGCCAGCGACCTGCTGCACGCATGATAATCAGATCATGAACCTGCGGACCCGTGCCACCATATCGGACAAGAAAAGTTTCCTCTGCAAGCTGACGCCATTCTACATCTGGCCGAGTTGCTAGTGTATGCTTTGCAAACAAAGCCACCATCAGCCGATCATGCCAGATGATCCGGGAATTGAGATCGGGGATGTCGTGCATCCCGGCCATGAAGACCAGGTCGAGCTTCCCCTCACGCAGCATGAGTTGAGCGTCTCGCGCTGTGCCTTCCGTGATGTGCAGGCGGACATTCGGATATTTTCCATGGAAACGTTCCACTAACCGATCAAGAAATCCACCCGCGATAAGGCCATGAACGCCGATCCAAAGCTCACCTTCCTCACCGCGCGCCCGCATCCCAGCCGTCTTGACCGCATGATCGAGAATGCTCATTGCATTATTGACCTGTTCGACAAACCTCCGCCCGGCTTCCGTTAGCCGGACACCGCGCGTATTACGGTCAAAGAGGACGATACCAAGATCGGCCTCCAATGCCTTGATGCGGGTGCTTACACTCGACTGACTGGTGCGAAGTGCCTGTGCTGCGCGGTAAAAACTAAGATATTCTGCGACCGCTAGCACTTGAACCAATGCGGACATCGGAATGCGCCCACCAGCAAGGCGCAAGACAGAATTGCTTTCCCCTTGCTTTGCAGATCTTCGACGCCGCACCAGACCTCCAGCCGACTTATGTGACTGTTGAGCCTATCGGGAGAACGACCACCTTGGTTCCCACAGGAGTACGTCGGTAAAGATCAATAATATCCTGATTGAGGAGACGAATGCAGCCCGACGACACCATCGTGCCGATAGTCCATGGTTCAACTGTCCCATGGAGCCTGTAGTAAGTATCTCGACCGTCCCGATAAAGATAAAGTGCGCGTGGACCGAGCGGATTTCTACTACCGCCCGGCAGTCCATCCTTTAACGGGCCATAACGTTCAGGCTCTCTGGCTATCATGTTGTCCGTTGGACGCCAACCGGGCCATTCGGCCTTGCGGGCTATCGTAGCTTCGCCTTGAAAATTAAAGGCTTCCTGCTTGCCAACACCGACGCCATACCGCAGCGCCCGCCCGTTTTCGCCGACGAGATAGGCATAGCGCGCCGAAGGATCAACAATGATCGTACCCGGCTGTTCCTTCGTCTCATAATCGACTTCACGGCGCAGAAACTGCGGCTTCACCCGTTTAAGATCGACGGCTGGAACCGGATATGGTTCGTTATCGATAGATGCGTACATTGCCGTATAAGACGGATCGATAAGGGGTTGGGAACTTGTCTTATCCAGACGTTCATGCGTAACGCACCCCGCCATAACCAAAGGCATTCCCATAATAAAACCGCGTCTGCTGATGTTCATGTAATTTTTCCAAGTCTCACAAAACGAAAATCTCCTTTTGATAGAAACCGATAGGATCAACCGCGTCTATATGTTATGAGGTAATTACACTCATAGCTAATGGATATGATATGGATATTGCCATAGCACTGCGGGCTTTTATCCGCACCGTTGAACGTGGGTCGGTAACCGCCGCGGCCCGCGATCTCACCGTTTCTCAACCCGCAGTCACCAAACATCTGCGCAATCTCGAACGCCATGTTGGTGCCCGCCTTTTGGAACGGTCATCGCGCATTGTACGCCCGACGCCACAAGGTCAGGCTCTGTATGAAGCAAGCCGCGAAGCTCTCGCCACGATTGACGCCGCGCTGGAAGGGGTCAGGCACGACATGGGTGCGGTGGAAGGCAATTTACGTATTCATGCCCCTGCATGTCTGGGCGCAAAACATTTGCATCCTATCGTCATGGCGTTTCAACGTCTGCATCCAACCGTCACAGTTGATCTTGTCCTGGAGAACCGTGACGTCGATCTCATATATGAGAATTTCGATCTTGCCGTTAGATATGGCCGCCCAGCCAATCAGGAACTGATCATCCGTCGTCTCGGATTCATCCGGCGTATCCTTGCCGCAGCACCCGCCTTCATAGAGCTGGTCGGTCAGATCGACACGCCTGAACGCCTCTCCGAAATCGCGATGGTCACCAGTGCCACATTATTGTCCTCACGCGATATGCTGGCGCTTCGCGATAAAAATGGCGATGCTGTCGATATTCCTGTTCGTGCAGTTTTGCGAACCAACAACGCCGAAGTGATTGCTTCAACGCTGATACAAGGCCACGCATCCGGGCCGGTGCAGCAACTTCTGGTGGCCGAAGAGCTACAAACGGGCAAGCTCGTCCGTATACTGCCTGACTACGAGGTTAAACCAACTGAGGCCTTTCTCGTATATCCTTCCGTTCGCTTCATGCGGCCAGTTGTTCGAGCATTCACCGATTTTGCGATTCCAGCTCTACGCAATGTTGACGGAATAAGCGTGGATGAACCATGGGGGCAAGAAATCGAACATCAGCCTTTAAAGCAGATTTTGGAAGAAGCCATATCATAGCCTGACCTTACCACCTCGATCAAAAGATATTTCCTATTTTGAATGGCTATGGTGCTACACATATCCAAACAAATTCAATGTATTGAATAAAAGTGCGGCACTGTGTGGTCGAAATCATGGTGCCGCTTGCGGCTGCCCTAACCAGTGTGCAGACAACAACAATTTCCAGAACATTGGCGACGTAGTGCCATGTTCCTTTATCTTGCCCTCCTAACCCGGACCAAATCGGCCCCAGTGTGTGATCCGGGACTGCGAACTGTGCAAGGCTTCGATCTTCGATTTCGTCGACGACGACGCTGGCGCGACCACCATCATTGTGACGAACATCGCTATCGGAACGGAAGCCTATGAGCCCGTCTCGGCGGTTGCGGCCGCCATACGCTATTGGGAGAAGTACCTCGACGAGGTCGAGGAAGCTGCGTTGACGGCTAGAAAGCTTACCCGATTGCCGCGATCATTGCGCTGATGATGATCAACTCCTGATAGCCCAGCATTCTCATTGACAACCCCCGTTGGGCGCACGACAGTTGCTTGGGAAACGGAGGCTCCGGATGCAAATCCCTGAGACGATCGAGGCCGTGATTGCGGGGTTCGAAGAGAAGATGGAGGCGCTGGACACTCATGCTGTCCAAGCGGCATTATCTGGTGCCAGGACAAAGCTGAGGGACAAGGCACCTGTGACGGCGAGGCATGGGCCGATCTGGCTGCTTTCGCATTCCAGGCTGATCAGGAGGACAGGGAGCCTTGGGGGACCTACTTCGGCCCTATGGCGACTTGGAATATGGATGACGGGTCAGTGCGGTATTCTCCCGATCCGCACGATGTCACCCCAGAAATCGTCGCACATTGGCAAGCGCGCGCCGAGGCGGCAAACCACCCGGTCATGAAAGCGAGATATGCCGATCTGGTGTGGGACTTCGCTCACAGATTAACGGGAAAGAAAAGCGATGTCCGTTTTGCCCGGATGGCCATCGACAGCTACATGGCTAGCGTTGCGGGAAAAATGAATGCCGACGACCACGACGATGTCGAGGCGCTCCGGCGCGCGCTTGTGTTGACGAGCCGTATCCGCGATGCAGAACGAACGGCTGCCGCCAAGGATGCGATGTTGGCCCGCTTCCACGTGGAAATCGACAAGGACGGCTGGTGGCTCCATCTCTTCGAGGCCCTGACAGGCAATAGGAAGAGCGGCCTCACTGATGACGAGAAGAGCAGTATAGTCACCAAGCTCGAATTGCTTCTCGCTAAATATACGGCGGAAGACCTACCCAACGCTCACGGAGCTGAGCGCGTGGCAAATTACATCTTGCCTATCTATTCCATCGCGCAAGATTTTGATGCGGTGCGCCGCGTCGGGCTCGCGGTCAGCGAAGCATTCGAAAAGATGGCAGCAGCTGGATCACGTATGCAGGCTACGGTTAGCGATAAGGTAGCCTTGACCGAGGCTTCGTTGCAACAACGACCGGTTTCCGGAAGCTCGGGTTTTTCAGCTCCGGAAACGCAAAAGCCGCCCCTGAGATACAGAGGCGTTAGGATCGATTTGGCGGTTAAGCGATTGTTATATCGGTGTGATCAGCGATTTATGCAGGAACTGGTTGCGGGGGCTCGCAACACAAGATTCCTGCGGCTACCGTTCATCGTTGACGCCATACGTCGAGTTGGGTGTAGTTGGCGGCTAACGAGGGTGATAAAATCTCCTCATAACCGCGCTCATTTCATTTGGTTGCTGATTTATGTACAAGTCGATATGGCGTCCAATCCGGCATTAGAATTCACCCTCCAAGCGACTATCTGCTTTCGAGAAATGTAAAGGCGACGAAAAGTGGCTTACAACCAATTATTCGCTTCAGATTGACAGTCTATTTGTATTATGATGATGCATAAATCATTTTATAGATTGGGCGTATAATAAGTGGCTATGAGAAGTGGCATCCTAGGTTCAAAGAGTGTTGTGAACGGCGCTCTTAGTCCTTTACAGATTGAAGTTGTTCGAAAACTGATACCGATTCTCCGTGCGGGTAAGTGGCCAATCGGTGGGAAGATCTCGGATGCGGCTCTCGCCCGCGAATTCGGCATCTCGCGTACGCCAGTTCGACAGGTACTGCAATTCCTTGCTGAAAAGGGTCTTCTGGCGCAAACCGACAATCGTGGTTTTGTGTTGGTGCGAGTGCCAACCGGAGATGATCGCTTTGAAGAAGTTGTGCCCCCATCTGGGATGGATATGCTGTACCGGCAGATTATGCATGCGAGAGCAAACGGTCTGATCGGCAGCGAAGCGTCCGAAACAGAATTGCTGGAACACTTCGGCACGTCACGCGGCGTCGTGCGCCGCACGCTCATGCGCCTGTCTGCTGAAGGGCTGGCAGAACGACGTGACGGGCACGGCTGGCGTTTTGCCGAATGCCTCGACAACCGTCAGGCGGTCAATGAAAGTTACGCCTTCCGCGCCATCATCGAATGCGGCGCCGTAATGGAGGATACATTCCGGGTGGACATGGAAATGCTGCTGGCGCTGGAAAGTGAACAGACGGCACTGCTTAACGCCCCCTTGGCATCGATTGAAGGATCGGCCTGGTTTGAGGCAAATGCCCGCTTCCACGAAACCGTGGTTTCCTGGGCAAACAACCGCTTTCTCGAACAGGCGATCCACCGCCAGAACAGCCTGCGGCGCATGACGGAATATGCGGAATTTGCTGAACTGAGTGAAGCGGGCGTACGCAAGGCGGCGCGAGACCACCTGGCAATCCTCGAAGCCATCAAAAGCGATGACCGCAAGCTGGCTTCGGCGATCCTCTTCCGCCATCTCAGCCGTTCTTCCGCCAGTGGCGAGGCGCGCCCTGCCCGTCTCGGCGATTGATCGCAGATGGCTGCACGTATCTTTTGTCGTGACCTGTGTACTGAGCGCGGCGAACCGACGTCGGGACTTGGCCCATCGTCAAAAAGTTATGTGCTGCTGCACTGGCCGCGCTGTGAATGGCGTGTGCCACGCATCAAATCGCACAATATGCCAGAAGGGCTCGGGCAGGCAATTTTGGCTGCCAATGCGGCGGGCATTCACGTTGCGTTGGTGGATGGCGACGACGTCGGTTTCACGCATCAGGGTATTGTCAGAGACCATGTGACACCTGAGGAAGCCGAACGGCTGCTGCTGCATATTGCCGGTGGAGGCGTGCTTGACGGTACACATGACCCACGCATGACCATCGTGTGCTGCACCGACGGCAAGCAGGACCCTTGCTGCGCCCGTTACGGCTTTGCGACATGGAAGACCCTGCGACAGGCAGCAGATCCAAGTCGTTTCCGTATCCTGCAATCCACCCATCTCGGCGGATGCCGTTTTGCCGCCTCACTTGTCGTTTTACCGCACAGAGCCCGCTATAGCCGACTGGAGCCATCGCAGGTTTGCGATTTTCTCACCTGCCTTGAACAGGGCACTCCCTACCTGCCCGCCTATCGCGGCAACCCCTCCTACGACGCGCCTGAACAGACGGCGGAAATCGCGCTGCTGGAATGGGCAGGACAGCGCGGCATAACAGAGTCGGTGACACTTCATAAGACGGAGAGCGGCATCTCCAACCCCGACCAAGTTCATTTCCGCGCAACGATCGGCACGCAACACGCGACTGTAACCGTTGACAGACCCGAGTTTGCGGTCAACACACGCTGCGTCACGATTGGTGAACCCGAGGGCACAAAAAATGTGGCGCGGTGGGTCGCCAGATCTGTTCGGGCCGAAGACTGATCAACGTCGTAGTCTCCGGCCAAGCCGATATTTCCTCAGCCTTCGAGAACTGCCGAGAAAAATGCCTTGACGGGCGGCTGAATACCGGTGCCATCATGGCTGATGCCAGCAACCCTATCGAAACGCGGTTCGACACCAACCGCCTTCAGTCCCTTTTCCAAGGCGCGCAAACGCTCAACGCGGGTTTCACCGCTATCATTAATGCCCTCCATCCAGAAGGGTGATTTTGGCCCGACGGTGACATCCCAGGTTTCGACATCCGCGTCACCGATCACCAGCTGCACGGCCACCTGACGCATCGCGTCGATATCAATGGGCTGGCCGAATATCTCTTCCATGCCGTTCAAACCGACCCACCAATTGGCGCGATCATCGGGAAGCGTGACGGTACCGGGTGCACCCACCGAAACGGCACGAAGTCGGCGCGGGTGAAGATAGAGAAAACGATGGGCAAATTGCGCACCACCGGAAAAGCCGTGCATCAGCACCTTTCCCCTCTCGACACGGTAACGCGTCGCCAGTTCATCGATCATGTCCAGCAGAACAAGATCATAACGAATACCGTGATAGATCATGTGTTTGTAATTGTGCAGATCATCAGCATCATCAATACCCGCCGGGAAAAGCGGTGCCAGCAGGACGCATTGATGCTGTTCGGCAAAGTCGATGAATTCGTCGCGCAGGATATCAGCGTCGCGCAGGCTGCCGTGAACAAGGACGGCAAGCGGATGCACGGTTTCACCGGCCGGATCATATCCTTCAGGAATATAGCAGCACCACGAAAAGCGCTGATCCATGCGCGAAGCAAAGATCGGCGTGCGGCCACGGCGATAGAAATTGAGTGGCACGGCCTTTTGCTGGGCGAACATGAGACAATTCCCTTTAAAGTTTTTTCGGTGGTTGCTGGCTGGCGTAATCAGCCAGCACGCGGTTCATACGGGCAAGCACGCCCTTTAATGCCTCGTAACCATCGTTACGCTCGCGCGTTGCCTCGTCCATGTAGAGCTTGCGGTTAATTTCAAACTGCACACTGTGGCGTTGAAGGGCCGGGTTCGAATACGCCGCAACCAGTTCCGCCCCACGAAAAGGCTTGTTGAGCGCAACGACCAGCCCCTCCGCTTCAAGAGTTTCGGTGATCAGCGCTATAAATTCGCTGGAGGCCGACCCGCCGTGCAAATCGCCAAGGCAAATATCTGCCCGCACCGTTCCCGCCGGATCAGACGAAATCGCATGGCCAACGGCGGTCATCGAATGGCAGTTGATGTGATAAACACGGCCAAACCGGCTGTAGACGGCATTCAGCAGGCCAGCCAAATGTTCATGGTAAGGCTGCCAGTAGGTGACGATCCGCGTCTCAGCTTCCGCCACACTCATGGGTGCCGCATACATCGGCTCATCGCCCCAGGCGTAACGCCACATCAACCCCATGCCGCGTTTCGCCGTTGCGCTTTCACGCACTGGATGAGGCCAATCGCCGTCCACAAGCTGGGTGTCCATATCGAGCAAGGACCGGTTCACATCGAGAAAACTGCGGGGAAAATGCGCACTCAGTAACGGCGCACCGACAACACATGCCGATAAAAACAGATCATCGATATGGGTGTCTGCGGCTACTCTCACTCGCTCTGCGGAAACAGCAGGGTGGAATCCCCTAGGCATGTCCAGACCGCTATGGGGGCTGTCAAACACCATCGGAACTAGAGGCGTGCGGGGTGCAATCACCGAAAGCACGCCCTCCAGCGTTACATCTTGCAACTTGCCATAGAGCGGGGTCATTTTTGTGTTCCTTCCGTTGCGCCTGGGTTGAGGCGCGCGTTCACCTTGTCCACCGCGCGGGTGATGTCACCGAGCTTTTCGCCATCGAGCAGCCGCTGCATGGTGCGGGCAACACGTGTCTCACGGGCAATGCAGATATCAGCTATGTCTGCCGCCTCATCCGCGGGCAGCACCACCACGCCGGAAGCATCCGCCAATACGATATCGCCCGGCAAAACCGGCACACCACCACAGGCGATCGGACGATTGAATGTGCCACCAAGATCAAGCTGGCGGGTGGTGACAGACGAAACACCGCGGCACCAGACGGGCAGCCCTTCGGCGATGATTTCCGCGACATCGGTACACGGCCCGTCAATGATGACACCGGCAACACCTGCCATGCGCGCAGCCCGTGCAACCGCACCGCCAAGGCAGGCATGGCGGCTGTCACCCAACCGATCAACTACCAGCATGTCGCCGGGGCGCACCTGGCTCAGCGCGTAATGCAACAGCGTCGAGCACATGGCGGGAATGGCGAGCGTGACGGCAACACCGGCACGGGCCTGTTGCTGCGGCAAGACCGCTTGAATGGAAACGCTCATGAAACCGGTATGACGCTGATGCCCGACACTGGCCGTTTCAATCTGCTGCAACGCCTCGATAACCACCTGAGGAGGTGTAACCGGCATTGCACCGATACGTAATTCAGTCATGGCTTTCTCCTTCCGACGGCCCTGCGGCAGATGCCTCAAAAGGCTGTACAGCATTTCGTGGATCGAAACCGGCGAGATGGCGCATCAACCGCGCAGTATGGCCAACAATGTGGCCACAGATCACCTGACCATTTTCAGCACTTGCCAATGAGGCCCGACCACCGAGCATACCAGCCGGATCGACCTCGGTGCAGTCAAGCGGTATCTGGACCGGTATTCCCTCAAAACGAGTGGCAGAGACACCACCAACAGGCAGACCGAACACGCTGCCACGCGGCGCGGGATCGCGCATAGCCTCTGTTCGAACCAGTTCGGGAAAAAGATGCATATAGACCGAGGTCATCGGTTCGCCGCCGTGACCGCGCACGCGCGCGGCGTCATCACCGTAAAGTGTCTTCCACAGGCCATCCGGCAAGCTCTGCCAAATGTTCAGCGCCGGTATCAGCACCCCTTTTTCACGGCGCAACTTGCGGCAAACCTGATCGATCAGCGGTGCATTCGTTGTGTGACCATTGAAAATCAGCAGCTGTTCATAACCGTGATCAAGGAAGGAGGTCAGGATATCCTCAAGCACAGCGGTGAACGTCGCAGCACGCAATTGAATTCCACCGGCTATCGCCCGGAAAAATTCAGCATGGCCAAACGGCAGCACAGGCGCTGTCAGCCCGTCGCCCGCCCGGGCGCTCATTTCCGCTAACCGTTCGGTCAGCATGAAATCACCCATCGGCGCATGCGGCCCCTGCTCTTCCTGCGAAGCAAGCGGAATGAGAATGACTGCGGGGCGTTTCATACGCTCCGCAAATGTCTCATGCGTCATGTGAGAAATCGCAACCGGTTCATCGTCAACCATGCTGTTTCTCCCTTGCATGCTGCTCCAGCAGTTGCCCCTTTATGTCAGGAAATTCAAGCTCGGATGAGTTGACATTTACCCGCCTCGAAAGGATCACCGAGCCGTCTGTAAAGCGTAAGCGAACAGTATCGCGAAACGCCGTTTCAACGAATATCCAGTCCATTTCCAGAACCGTATCGGCACCGTCATTTTCAAGAAGGCGGGCCGAGGCCAAGACCCTCAATCCGCCGGCTGGCTGGTAGGAATGGTGCAGCCTTGCGCCGGGTATTGTGGTAACAGTTTCAATGTAAAAACCGCATCCGGCCCGTACTTGATGTTGACCATTGGCATCGCGAAGAGTGACACTCAGTTCGTTATTGTTGGCGGCAAGAGCGATGCTTTCGATAGCTTGATCGTTGGGTTCGACCATCCATGTGCCGCACGGCACTTTTTCCGCCGAAAACGCCATGTCTGCAAAATTTTTAAGCCGCAATCCAGCCAGACGTGCGTCCAGTTTCTCGGCGCTCTCAGGGGTGCCACTGCCTTTGCCGAGTGCTGGACGCAGCACGTCATAAATAAGCTGATGGACACGGCGATCACTGTCTTCCAACCCGCCGGTAAACGCTACGACGGCATTTTCTTCCGGCAGGACGATACAATATTGGCCAAACAGGCCATTGGCGGAAAAACTGTTATGGGGGCCACGCCACCATTGATATCCGTAGCCTTCACGCCGGCTAACCTTTTGGCCATCTCCGACTTCGTCCGGGCCGAGATAGTGGTCTCCTGTGAAAACACCGAGTACCACGTCCCGGACCTGCATGCCGGTTGCAGCCTGCACCCATTGCCGGGGCAGAAGCTGTCGGCCCTGCCATTCACCGCCCTGCAAGTGCAGTATGCCCAGCTTCAGCATGTCCTCACTGGTGCAACTGAGACCATTGCCGCCGGTGTTGACGCCGTCAGTACCTGTGTCCCATGTCATATTCGTAGACATTCCCATTGGCTGGAATATCCGCTCAGAGAGATAATCCGCGATCATCCGTCCCGTGACCTGCTGCACGATGGCTGACAGCATGTAGCTTGCAGCACTGTCGTAGACAAAAACTTCTCCAGGATTGTGGGGTGTGGGCTGACGCAGGAAATCCTCCACCCAGCTTGAAAGCACCCGCCGCCAGGAGCCTCCAGAAATGCCGCGCCCATGACCGCTGGTCATGGTCAGCAGATGCCGTACCTTCATGGCCTGCAGGTTATCGTCGACCGGTCCTGCATAGTCAGGGAAAAATTGCAGCACCGCATCATCGACCGACAGCAGACCATCCGACACCGCCAAACCAGCAGCCATCGAGGTAAAACTTTTGGTCACGGAATGCATCATATGCGGGCGGGCAAGTGAATAAGGTGCCCAGTAAGCGCTGGTGATCAGTGCACCATCCTGCCAGACGAGAAGGCTATGCAATTCGAGATCGTGACGTTCGATCTCGTCTAGCATGGCGAGGATTATCGCTGGGTCTGTGCCACGCGAGGCGGGTGTTGCCCTCGGCAGATCCGTGGTTACTGCTGTCAATTTCATTGCAATGCGTCCGCCTGCTGTTTTTCCGTTTCTGCGAAACGCCAGTTCAGCGAAACGCCGGTTTCGGTGCGGGTCAGGGTTGGAATGGCGGACAGCAAGGCGCGGGTATATTCCGATTGCGGAGCATCAAAAATGTCGTCGCGATTTCCTTGCTCAACGATAGCGCCATCACGCATCACCACCACCCGGTCGGCGAGCTGTTCGACCACACCGAGGTCATGGCTGATAAACAGGCACGAAAAACCATATCGTTTTTGAAGATCAGCCAGCAGTTCCAGCACTCTGGCACGCACAGTAACGTCAAGCGCCGACACCGCCTCATCAGCGATCACGAACTGCGGCCGCCCGACAATGGCACGCGCAATTGCCACGCGCTGACGCTGGCCGCCGGAAAGCTCGTGCGGGAACCGGTCAGAATAACGCCCGTCGAGCCCCACTTCTTCCAGAATGGTGCGGGTGCGGTACAGCTTTTCTTCCCGCGTCGATGTGGTGTCGTGACGCAAGGCTTCCGCCACGATATCGCGTATTTTCATGCGCGGATCGAGTGAGCCGAACGGGTCCTGAAAGATCATCTGGCAATTGAGACGGTAGTTGCGCCATACGGGCGAATCCGGCTTCACCTCTTCGTCGGCAAAGAAAATGCGGCCGGCAGAGGCAGGCACCAGCCCGGCAATACAACGGCCAAGCGTGGTCTTGCCGGAACCGGAGGCACCGACCAGCGCCACGATTTCACCCGGCCGCACGACAAGGTCGACACCATGCAAAGCCTTTTTGGTCTTTCGCGGCGCCATAAACCCTGCACGGGCACTGTATGTGACCTCAATGCCGCGCACTTCCATGACGGGCTTTGATTGCGGATCAATGTCTCTCAACGGCCCACGCGTCGGCATGGATTGCAGCAATTCGCGTGTGTAGTAATGGCGCGGATTGGAAATGATGTCCGCAACCGGACCCTGCTCGACAATTTCCCCCTGCCGCATGACGATGACGCGGTCGCAGTAGCGCGCCACCATGGGCAGGTCGTGGCTGATCATCAACAGTGCCGTGTTTTCACTCCGCACCATCTCGAGCATCAGTTCAAGCACCTCGCGCTGTACCAGCGCGTCAAGCGCTGTCGTCGGCTCGTCCGCAATCAGCAGGGATGGTCTAAGCAGCATGGCAGATGCCAGCATCATGCGTTGGCGCATGCCGCCTGAAAAATGATGCGGGAATGCCAGCAACGCACCTTCGGGATCATGAATGCCGACGCGCCGCAAAATCTCGAGTATTTTGGCGCGCCGTGCAGCCGCGTCCAGCCGTGTGTGAAGTTTCAGTGGCTCTTCAAGCTGCTTGCCAATGGCCATCGACGGATTGAGCGAGGTCATTGGTTCCTGAAACACCATGCCCAGCCGGGAGCCACGCAATGCGCGGATTTCCTTACCTTTCATTGATGGTACAGAGCGGCCTTCAAAACTGATATCGCCGCCCGAGATGACGATAGCGGGTGGCTGGAGACCCATGAGGCTACGTGCCACCATGGTTTTTCCCGAACCGCTTTCGCCGACAATACCGACGATTTCACCCGCACCAACGCTGAACGAAACATCGCTTACGATACGGTGGTCATCAATACCGTTTACGGAAAGGCTAAGATTTTCGACCTGAATAAGAGGCTGTTTCATTGCTTACAATCCTCGCATGCGGGGGTCGAAACGATCGCGGATCGCATCACCGAACAGATTTATGCCAAGTAGTGACAGGGAGATGCAGAGACCCGGGAAGATGCCGAGCCAGACAGCTTCGGCGATGTGGGGACGGCCACTGGCCAGCATGTTGCCCCAGGTCGGCGCTGGCGGCGGCACACCAAGACCAAGGAAGCTGAGTGCACTCTCAGTCAGCAGGACCGATCCGAACATGGAGGTTGCCAGCACGATTACCGGACCAAGGCAGTTAGGCACTATGTGGCGGAACATGGTATAGACAGCCGAATTGCCCATGATGCGGGACGCTTCGATAAACTCCCGTTCACGCAGTGAAAGCACCGAACCGCGCACCACCCGTACCATGGAGGGCGTATAGGCAATGCCGAGCGCCAGAATGATGCCGTACATATTGGCACCGGTAATCGACAGCAATGCCAGCGCCAGCAACATGCTGGGAAAAGCCAGTAGCGCATCGTTCAATGCCATGATGACGCGGTCCGTCCAGCCACGGGTATAACCCGCCAGAACACCAAACGACACGCCGGCGAGAACTGCAATGCACACCGTCACGATGCTAATAGAGACACTGGTTCCTGCTGCTGTCATTAGCCGGGACAACACGTCGCGACCGAATTCATCGGTGCCAAGCCAGTGAGTAGCGTTTGGTGCCTGCAACTTGGAGCGCAGATCGATGCGCATCGGATCGAAAGGTGTCCAGATGCGTCCGGCAAGGGCCGCCCCGAAAAAACAGGCGAGAAGGGCGCCGCCGAGGATACGGTTTCGTTGATGGCGTTTCATTCTGCAGTCACTCTCGGATCGAACAGGGGATAGAGCAGGTCAACCAGCAGATTGACGAGCAGGTAAGTGACGGCCACAAACAGCAAGCAACCCTGCACGACAGCGTAATCACGAGCGTAAATGGAATCGACGATCAGTCTACCGAGGCCTGGAATGGTGAACACGGTTTCCACCACGGCAACACCGCCAAGAAGGTTGCCAAGAACCAAGCCAATAAGCGTCCAGGTTGGGCCAAAAGCATTACGTGCCGCATGGCGCAGAAGCACCGCCGCCTCACCCAACCCCTTGGCGCGGGCATGGGTAATGTAATCCAGCCGCAGCACATCAAGCGTCGAGGCACGGGCCATACGAACGATAATGCCTACTTCATGTAGCACCAGAGTTGCCACTGGCATGATCAGGTAGATCAATCCGGCAATCGGGTCGTCAGTGACCGAAACATAACCCAGTACCGGTAACCAGCCGAGTTTGAGGCCGAAGCCGAGCAGGATCATCAATCCCAACCAGAAGGTCGGGATTGAAAGCAGCAAAGTGGACATGGCAACAATAGCAAGATCAAGTCCCCCATTCTGTTTCCATGCCGCCGCCATGCCGAGTGGCACGGCAATAAGAACGGAAAGACCAACTGCAATCAGCACCATCCACGCACTGGTCGAAAAACGCTGCAACACAAGATCAAGCACCGGCTGGCCATTCAGCACAGAGTGGCCGAGGTCACCTTGCATGACACTGCGGAGCCAGATGACAAATTGCAGTGGCACGGGTTTATCCAGTCCCATCGACCTGCGGGCGGCGGCCAGCGCATCCGCGTCGGCGAGATCGCCGAGCACCAGACTGGCCGGGTCGCCGGGTATCAGGCGGATGAGGCCAAACACCGCCACCGAGACGATGAACAGGGTGGGGACTGCCGACAACAATCGGCTCAGGGCAAATTTCAGCATGGTCAGTATCCGCCAGTCACTCTCACTGAGTTTTCTCAACACCCCAGAAGCGGGCGAAGCCTTGCCAGGTGCGATATCCCTTTACCTTGGGGCCGGACACGCCGACATCGAGACCGTTGGCGAGCATGACCAAAGGTGCCTGCTCCAGAAAACGGGCATGCAAGTCATCAAAGATCGCCTGACGTTTTGCCTGATCGGTTTCCTGCAGCGCCTGATTGACGAGTTTGCTGACAACAGCATCATCCCAGACAGCATTGGCCTTTTTGGCTTTCGAACCGACAACAGTCTGATAGGCGAGCGCCGGATCGGTGCGGTTGGAATAATTGAATGCCATGATCTGGTATTTTCCGCTGTTGAAGCGGTCGAGTTGGCTTGCCCATTCAAGAACTTCGATTTCCGCATTGATACCGGCAGACTGCAACATGGCCTGCGCAATGATTGCGGTATCGTAGTTGATGGCGGAGCGACGGTTGGTGAGAATGTTGATCTTCTCGCCCTTGTAACCGGCCTTCGCCAGCAGTGCCTTCGCGGCATCAGGGTCATAAGTGTAACCCTTGTCGTGTGCCGCCGTATGATAAAGCGAGCCGGATGCAACGAGCGAATTGTTGGGAACACCCAGCCCGTCGGTTACGGAATCAACGATCTGCGGTGTATCCAGCGCGGCAATGACAGCCTGACGCATCTCGACCTTCGACATCAGCGGATCGGCCGTCTGCAACAGCATGGTCACAAGTCCGCCATGAGGGGCAGCAACAATGTTGAAGTCTTTTTCACCCTTCAGCTTTGCAGCCTCTCCCGGAGGCAGATAGGGCAGCACGTCAAGCGCGCCGCTCTTGAGACCGGCCACCGCAGTTGCGGTGTCCGGTACAACAACATATTTCACCTCATCAACAAGAACTTCCTTGCGTCCACCGTAACCGTCGGGCTGCTCTCCTGAGATAGAATAGTCGGCGAATTTCTTCAGTGTCAGTCCTTGCCCGCGTTTCCATTCGCCGAACTCAAACGGACCGGTGGCGATTGGCGCCTTCCATTTGCCGTCATCTCCAAACGAGGTACGGTGCACGATACCGGTGGATCCACACTGCGCCTGCGCCATGTAGTTCAGGAACATCGCATCGGGACGATCAAGCGTCACGATTACCGTGTTGTCCTTTGCCCCGATTGTCTCGACCTTTGCGTCGCGACTGCCATCAAAAAATGTCTTGCAGCTGAATTCCGGGTCACGAATGAGCTTCTCGAGGCTCCACTGCACATCGTTAGCGGTCATCGTCTCGCCATTGTGGAATTTCACGCCGTCACGCAGCGTAAATGTATAGGTTTTTCCATCGTCGGATACCGTCCATTCCTTGGCCAGCATCGGGCGAACTTCACCCTTTTCACCTGCAGCAACCAGTCCTTCAACCACGTTGAGCATGACGGAATCCGTGCCAGCATCGCGGTTTATGCCCGGTTGGGAGCTTCTGATATCAGCGGTAATCTGCACGTTCAGCGTATTGGCTACAGCCAATCCGGGAACAGTCAGGGCCACAGATGCAAATAATGCACGCAAGGCCGGTTTCGACAGTGACATAAGTTCGCCCTCTTGTTTTATGTTTATGCAAAAAACATTTCATATGTACAAATCATAGTCAAGCATGTTTCGATGTGCATTATGAAAACATGTTCGAGCCACCCAAATTACGCCATGCGGCAACTGTCTGCGGCGGCCCGTGGAGGAAAAGCTGAAACTGGATGCAATAGACCTGCGCGTTATCGAGGCCATGAAGCGCAACGGACCCCTGACCAAACAGGCGCCGCTGGCGGAGGCTGTTGGCCTGTCGGCCACCCCTGCTTGGGCGCGGTTAGAAGGCTTGAGGCACAGGGCGTGATTACCGCTCGCCACGGTCGATGCCAGCTTCGTTCGCAACCTAATCGAAGCGAGGCCAGCCAGAAAATCGTCCGGTAGGTCAGCCCGCTACCGCGTGATCGCTCCCTTGCTGCGCTGTCGGACGCGTAAAAACGGAAGATCAGCTCAACGTGCTGACCGACCTGGGCTGCAATCTGAACCAAGGCTTCATATCCGCTTCCCCTTGCGCCGAAGAGAGCCGGAGGGTCTAAGATACAAGGTTGTGATGCGATTGCCAGACTGCCTGTTTGTCACGCTTCCGTCAGACTGGATCGAACATCTCCCTGAACTCTGGATCGGCAAAGTAGGCAAGTTTCTCAGCAAAAATTGGCCGTTGTCCGGCCAGGAACAGCAATTGTCCGTTCGCTGGCAGATTGCGCACCTCATCAGGGGTGAGCAGCGGCCGGCCGGTATGTTGCTGGCTGAAGGAGATTCCGGTCTTATCGGAATCGAGCGCTCTCGCCATCGTCTGGAACACGACCGTTTCCTGTCCGAGCAAATCAGAGATGAGGCGGGCGCTGTCATGATCGTTGACGCCGAAAACCTGCAGCACGCCGGCGTTTGACAGGAAGGTTCCGGCGCGATGACCGTATGTGGCACGCAGCTGATGGATGTCCTGGAGGATGGGCCAAAGCTGGACACCATAGCCCGCCATCAGACCCATCGCGCGTTCGACTGGCGCCAAATGCCCAAGGGATGCGAACTCATCGAGCAGATAGAGAACCGGTGTCGTCGGCTTTGTCGGATCGCGGGCCATTTCGAGCAGGCTTTGGGAGACAAGCAGGCGCAGCCAGCGTGAATAGGTCGAGAGGCGATCAGGAGGAAGCACGAGGAACACCGTCACATTGCTGTGCTTGAGATCGGCAAACCGGAAATCCGAGTGACTGAGGACGGCCGTCATGCGCGGTGAATCAAGAAAATGCGTATGGCGTTGGGCTGCGGAGAGAACGCCTGCGGCTTCGCGATCGGATTTTCCAAGGTGGCGGTTCGCGGCACGAGCGACAAGACCTCTCGCCGCATCGCTGTCCTGCATACGCTTGAGCAGTGCTGTAAACTGTTCCGGAGCAAGGGTGAGATAGTCGCGGAGTGTTGCGAGGTGCCTGTGTCTCAAAGGCTCCGCTGCAACGATCTCGAGCAACAATCCGCCGATAAGAGCTTTTGCCTCCTCGTTCCAATGCGCCTCGCCCGCCATTCCCGGTTCGTCGAACACGAGGGCGTCGGCAAGGGAACTGGCGTCGTCCGCGACATCGAGGCTGTGGGGATCGAGCATGGCCAGGGGATTGAAGGCGGCCGAGGGTCTCCCGGTGACCCCGAAAGGATCGAGCACATGAACCGGGCCAAATTGCTGGCGAGCACGGCCGGTGATCCTTGCATTCTCGCCTTTTGGATCAACGCAGATCACGGAACGGTCGGCGGTCAGCAGGTTCGGGATGATCGTGCCGACACCCTTGCCGGTACGGGTCGGTGCCATCGTAAGCAGATGGGCCGGGCCATCATAGCGCAGAGGCTTGGCCGTTTTCGTATCACGACCAATCAACAGGCCGGAACCGGATGAGGTGAGAGCAGCTATCTCCTTGTCTGTCGCAAAACGGGCGGAGCCATGGGTATCATCGTCATCATCCCCGAAATGCAAAATCAGTGGAGTGGTGATGAACCAAAAGGTGATAACGGCAAGCGCCAGCAGGGTTAAGAGACCTGGAATGATGTAGACAGGCGAGCCTTGAGCAAAACCCATTTGCTCGAGGAAATGACCGCCACCCATGCCGATCACAAAGGTGACGTTGAACAGGATGAACATAAATCCAAGCAGCCGTTTCCAGATCCGGAAGGGCATGGCAAGCAAAGCCAAAAATGCCCAAAGCGGATCACGCGCGGCGGCGCGCATCATGTTCTTGAATGCGTCCCGGGCAAGTCGCAACCGGTTCATGGAGCGCCCTGCCCGCTCTCGCCACCCTCTCCCGTGCCCGGCAGTCCTTGTCCGATCAGATCGTCAAACAGCGCCTTGTCATTGTCGCGCGTCAGAAAGCCCGGCAGTTCGCGGCGCAGCCAGTCACCGAGTTGTTTGTTGAACACCCGATCATTCGCGGTCTCCAGGTAATGCAGAACGAGCGAGCCGATCAGGACCTTGCGGCGCATATCGTTGTTGCGCTCGGTTTTCGAGAGCCGTGCCTTGAGCGCGGAACGTTGCGCATCCAGTTCAGCCAGGCGCTGTTCGATGGTTTTCCTTGCCACGATTATTCCTTTCGATTGCGGTCGCACCGGAACTGCCGCTGTTGACTGCGGCTTCGTTCCTGGAAGACAGACCAGTTTCTATGAGGAGATCGACATAGCGATTGCGAGAGTAGGTTGGACCGTATGGTTCATGACGCTGTAGTCGCCGTCACCTGAGTACAGGAGACTTTGTGCGACCGGCGAAGCTCAGTCGCTGGAATTTGCGGCCTGTGCGAGCTTTTCGATGTGCTCGCGGCAAAGCGTCTCAACCAGCTTGTGAAGTTCCGCCGTCTGCTCCTGAAGCCATGTGAGCGCCTCTTCGGAAACCTCGAAACGCTTCGAATAGCGTGCCTTGACGTAGGCCTCGTTCAGGATGTTGTACCATGTGGTAAATCGCTGACGATCGCGCGGCCAGATGTCGATCAAACGGTGATCACGACCTTCGGAAAGTCCACGCAGGAATTTGAGATTGTGCGACGCAGGGGAATAGTTCGTCAGTGTCAGGAGATAGCAGTTGTAGGCGGTCTCCACTGCCTGATGGAGTTCGAAAACAGCATGCTTCATCCGCTTGTCTTTCAGATACAGCGACGTATCAAGAAACGAGCGAGCGGCAGCCATCTCTTCGTAAAAATGCTCTTCGGCTACTCTGAGTGCATCGGCAGGTCTGAGCGGTTTTGGTTCAGCCAGCGGCCTGTCGTCGAACTCGTAAAGGACGATGCCTTCACGAGCGAGATCGACAAAGAAGGGTTGGCCGTCATTTAGAAAATTACTGATCTCGCGAGCGCCATGCACGATGAGACCGACAGGTGTCTCAATTTCCTTGTCCCACATCAGCCGGTCTGTTGTTTTGTCCCAGTATTTGGGATCGGCAAGTTCCTTGTTGCTGACAATGACGAGGATATCGAAATCCGAGCGATAGCCTTTCGACGTATGCGGTTCATCCACCCAGGTGCCACGCGCGTAAGAACCGAACAGAATGATTTTGAAAATCCGTCCATCCTTCTTGGCGTCAGATTTGGAGCGCTCGACCAGATCAGCAAACTCTTCCTGAATAATTCCGACGACACGCGCGAGCTCGCGTTGCTTTCGTTCTGGCAAATGTTCAAGGCTGGTCTTCATGTCTGCTCCGCTTGTCGACGGTGTCCTGTATGGGCCATTCCAGAGGCCTTTGAAACTCCGATTTTTGGTAGCCACCAGGCGAATGTCTGTCTTCCTGGACGATGCACATTCGATCTTGCGGCAACCGGCTCTGATTTGTGCAAATGGTATTGGAATACCCGCATTCCTCAATAGCGAACATTCAATGGTACTTTATCTCAGGTTGTATCTCGCTTCCCAGTTTTTTCCCAATCGCAGGTACTGCGGGCGCAATACCGTGGCCGACAGAGCGCAGTATTGAAGTTTTGAAGGACCGTTCACGAAGGCATTTCTGTCCAACCGTTGCAGCAAGATGCCCGCCTGCCCTGCCCCTCACGTCGGCGCACTGCCGCAGGTCCTCACGATGACCGCATTGCTCGTTTCGCTCCAGCTGCTCCAGCACAAACCATTCGAGCAACATCTTGCCACGCGTCGACTGCGCCCGCTCCTGTTTATCGAGCCGTGCCTGCAATGTCTTCTTCCGCTCTTCCAGCTCGCTTGTCCCTTGTCCTCTGTCCCTGATCCGTCGTGCGATCAGCCTGCGCCTATCGCCCTCCCCTGATTGATGCGTTTGGCCTATTCAAACACGAGCAATGACCAGTTGGCGACTACTACTTTTAGTAGTCGAAATCACTCTTCGATGTTGCTAGCGTCGCCACCGGTAAACAGACAAGGGCGCACTTACGACTTGCGGCGCGTTTGGGCGTTTGGTCTCCCCGTTTGCGTATCGGAGATTTCGTTTGGCGATTTATCATCTCAGCACGAAACCTGTCTCGCGCTCATCCGGTCGCAGCGCCGTCGCATCTGCCGCCTACCGTTGCGCGGTTCTTCTCGTCAATCAACGCGATGGCCTTGTGCATGACTTCACCCGCAAAGAGGGTGTCGAGCATATCGAGATCGTGCTGCCGGACGGTCTTTCTGCCGACTGGGCTTTGGATCGTTCGACGTTGTGGAATGCTGCCGAGTTTGCAGAAAAGCGAAAAGACGCCCGCGTCGCCCGCGAATTCGAAATCGCGCTTCCGCATGAGCTTTCGACAGAAGGGCGACTGAAGGCTGCGCGTGCCTTTGCCCGGGATCTGGCAAACCGCTATGGCGCGGCCGTGGATTTTGCAATCCATTCGCCAAGTGAGCATGGTGATATCAGGAACTACCATGCGCATGTGCTGATGACGACGCGACAGATGGGCAAAGCCGGCCTTGGCGAGAAAACTGTTCTTGAGCACAAGAACGCACGGCTGTTGGCACATGGCATGGCGACAACCGACATGCAGCTTCGCGATATCCGGCAGTCGTGGGAAGGCATCGCCAACCGTCAGCTTCAACGCGAAGGCCTGGATGTTCGCATCGATCATCGCTCGCATGCGGAGCGAGGCCTTGAGTTGTCGCCGACCGGGCATATGGGCGTGCATGCGTCGCAGATGCAGCAGCAAGGAATGGCCGTCGAGCGCGGGCGACTGGATGACGAGGCCGCACGGCAAAATGCCGAGCTGATCCGCCAAAAACCGGAACAGGTTTTGACGCTGATCAGCAATGAGAAGAGCGTGTTCGATCGCCACGATATTGCCAAGACCTTGCATCGCTACATCAACGATGACGCCCAAGCGTTCCAGAACGCCTTTGCGGCTGTTTTGGCGTCGCCAGCGCTCGTGGAGCTTCAGGCTGAGCGCATCGATGCCGAGACAGGCGAAGTGTCCAAAGCGCGCTATTCGACACGGGACATGATCGATCTGGAACTCGCAATGGCGCGATCGGCGGAACGGTTGCATCAGGCGCAGTCCCATGGTGTCGATCCTCGCCATGTCGAGCGTGCAATGGAGAGGCAGGATAACGCTCTTCGGAAAAGTTCCGACGGAATGTCCGCTGCGCGCGATCCGTCAGCGGGATTGTCGGACGAACAGCGTCATGCGATCAAGCATATTACAGGGCCTGAACGCATCGCGGCTGTGGTCGGGTTTGCCGGTGCTGGCAAGTCCACCATGCTGGCAGCCGCTCGTGCGGCCTGGGAGGCTCAAGGCTATCAGGTCCATGGTGCCGCACTGTCCGGAAAGGCTGCCGAGGGTCTTGAGGAAAGTTCCGGCATAGAGAGCCGCACGCTTGCGTCATGGTCTTACAGCTGGGATCATGGCCGGGATCTGATCGGTCGCGGTGACGTGTTTGTCATTGACGAGGCTGGCATGGTCGGGAGCCGGCAGCTTGCCCGGTTCATCGGAGAAGCGGAAGAGCGCGGCGCAAAGATCGTTCTCGTCGGCGACCATGAGCAGCTGCAGGCGATCGGGGCCGGAGCACCCTTCAGGGCGATTGCCGGGCAGATCGGCCATGTCGAACTTTCCGGGATACGCCGCCAGCGCCAGGATTGGCAGAGACAGGCATCGGTTGCCTTTGCGACCCACAAGACGGCCGAGGGGCTGGCCGCCTACCGGGATCACGGCAACATCCATTTTGCGGAAAGCCGCGAGGCGGCGATGGCGCAGATCGTGCGTGATTATCTTGCTGACAGTGCTGAGCGAGCCGAGCATCCGGATGGTACCCGGGTTGCCATGGCGCATCGCCGTGCCGATGTGCGGGCCCTCAATGCCGCTATTCGCTCCGAGCTTCAGAACAGACAAAAGCTGGAGCGCAGCCCCGGGCTGGGCGACGGTGTTGACCGTGGGGATGGTGAGGCCGGTCGCGAACTAACCTTCCAGACCAATAACGGCAAACGCGCCTTCGCCGCCGGTGACCGGATCATCTTCCTCGAAAACAACCGCGACCTCCGTGTGAAAAACGGCATGCTCGGCACCGTCGAGCATGTGGAGCCGGGCAAGATCATCGCCCGGCTCGATGGCCGAGGCGGCGACAGTGTCAGCATTCCCACGGACAGCTACCAGGCAATCGACCATGGCTATGCGACGACGATCCATAAAAACCAGGGGGCGACGGTCGATCGCGCCTTTGTGCTGGCGTCGAGTACCATGGACCGGCATCTGACCTATGTTGCCATGACAAGGCATCGCGACAGCGTGCAGCTCTATGCAAACAGCCAGGAGTTCGCCAGTGCGGGCCGGCTGGTTGATCACGGCGTTGCGCCCTATGAAAACCATCCGCAATCACGCGAGAGCTACTTTGTGACCCTGGAGAACGACAAGGGCGAGCGGCGCACAGTGTGGGGCGTCGATCTCAAGCGGGCCATGCAGGAGGCATCGCCAAAGATCGGGGACAGGATTGGCTTGCGGCATGAAGGCGCCACGCCTGTCACGCTTCCGGATGGCACCCAGGCCGAGCGCAATGCGTGGCGTGTCGTCAAGGGTGACGCGTTGGCGTACCAGCAGCTGACAAGCCGCCTGTCGCGTTCCGGCGCGAAGGAAACCACGCTGGACTATGTCAGCGACTTTGCCGAGCGGCGCGGAATCGCAAGCGATCCATGGATCGCGGAGCAGCTCGGGTTCAAGAGCGAGATCGAACTTGCTTCCCGCCGAAGTGGCGCGGAAAGGGAGCAGCACGACCCGCTCCATGATATCGCACCAAAAATCGATGACGGTCGGCGGGACGACCGGATAGAGGACAGCAAAGGATACCGCCGCATTCGGTGGTCCGACCTCATGTCGCAAGGCGGCGCCGTCCCTGCCCTGACAGAAACTGTCGGCAAGCAATCACCGCTGGAGACCGGCAAGCAAGCTCCGCTTGTGCCAGCCATCACCCGATATCAACGCAGCATCGAAGAGGTGGCGCAGCAAAGGGCGATGTCCGTTATCGACCAGAGGTTCGATACGGTGGAATCGCTAGTGCGGCGTGCGTTCCGTGATCCAGAGGAAGTCGCCTCGAGACTGCGCACCGCGATGACCGAGAAGGACGGCAATGGAAAAATCATGGCGAAAGCCATGGCCGAGCGGCCAGAGCGGTTCGGGGACTTGCGCGGCAAGTCGGGTCTGTTCGGAAACAACAGGGAGCGGAAAGAGGCGCTGCAATATGCCAGGTCTCTCTCTGCCCATCTCGGCTACGTCTCCGAGGCATGGGAGCGCCGGCTTGGCGAAGAGCGCGCGAGCGAACAGTGGCAGCGGGAACAGCGTGACGTGATCGAGGTGCCAGGCCTCACGCCGCGCAGTGCCGAGATCCTTTCCGAGGTGGAGAAGATGCCGGTCGACAAGCGGGACAAATTTATCGCGGAACTGCGGTCGTCTCCTGAGGGCCGTGCCGCGATTGATGAGGCCAAGCTGGTGGCCGAAGCACTCACGCGGCGGTTCGGTAGTTCTGATCCTCGCAGGTTCGCCGAAGAACTCGAGGCACTTCCGGAGCTCGCAAAACAGGCCGAGCAGATCGAGACGATCGCACGCATAGTGCATCGTACACGCCATGCCGAGCTTAGCCATGACCATGCGCTGAGACAGCAGCTTGCCCGGTCTCAAGGGCTTGGACTTAGTCGATAGTAGAGAGGGCCGCAGCCGCCAGCGATTAGCTGCAAGGCTATGCCGCTGCACCCGGTTGATGGCCGCCCGACCCCGTCGCGTCCCGACGGAACACCTGGACCGAACACAGCCGCTGACATCAAAACGCAGCGTAGCAATGATATCGGATCCGAAGCCTGCAATGAGATAGTTGTCGTGGTATTCGATCTTTCCCGCCCAAATGCGATAGCAGCAAAACCAAGTAAAAAAGAGAACGAATTCGAGGACGTAGATCATGACCGTCGTCAGCGACCGCTGATAGTGTCCAACTCACGTCGAGAGCGGATGATGCAGGGCTTCCGTTCCGTCGGCGGCTTGCAACGTTTTATCCCGGTCTTCTCAGCAGTCAGAAATCTCTTCGTGCCGCCACATCAGAAACGCTCAGCCCTGGCCACCCACATTCATCGCATCCGCGCAATGGCGCATTGGAAAGTCGTGACCGGCGCAACTGCGTAAGCTCATCGGCAAACGCCTTGTCGGGGATTAAGCGAACAACGTCACATCGCCCTCCCAAGCGCATTATCGGACATCTTTGCTATTGTCACTGGATAGGCCTCCAACACCGAGATTTTACTTCTAAACGTGCACTTCGCCACTGTCAGATAATCGAGAACGGTGCTATTTGTAGCTAGACAGCCTAGCTAGATCGGAGCAGATTCATGGATTGGCAGTTGCAGGACGCTAAGAACCAATTTTCGAAAGTAGTGCAAAAAGCCCGCTTTGAAGGCCCGCAAGAAATCACCGTGCGTGGTGAGCGCACGGCCGTTGTCTTGTCCGCAAAAGACTATGACGCTTTGCGAGCAGGGCGACCGACTTTGGTCGACGACCTGCTCGGCGGTCCGCCTTGGGATGACGCCTTCACCGACGCGGTCGACGCACGGGCCAAAGTCTCAAGCCGCGACGTGGCCTTCTGATGTATCTAGTAGATACGAATATCGTCTCGGAGGCAAGGCGGGGCACTCCACAGGCAGTGTCGTGGCTGCGCTCGGTCGATCCTCTCAGCGTCCACTTGAGTGCGCTGACGCTTGGTGAGATCATGCGCGGTATTACCTTGAAACAAAAATCAGATCCCAAGGCTGCGGCACATCTTGCCGAATGGCTGCGCAAGCTGCGCCACGATCACGCTGACCGCATCCTACCGGTGACCGACGAGATCGCAGTCGAATGGGGCCGCATCGCCGCGATCCGACCGCGCGGTGACATCGACGGGCTGATCGCAGCCACTGCAATTGCCCATGACCTGATCCTCGTCACTCGCAACGTCAAGGACTTTGAGGAAACAGGCGCAGCCGTGATCAATCCATGGGAAGTGTGAGATGAGCGACAACAAGAGCTCGCGAATGCTCCTGACCAGTTCAAAAGCATTTGTGAATCTACAAGAACGCCTTCGAAACGCACTCCCACAGACTATGTACGATGGACTTGTCCGACTGAAGCAAATCGAAGTAGACAGGGGATAATCGCCAATGTCTGCTCCGTACCGCAATTTCTGGATTATCTTTACAGAACGCGCCTTTAGTCATTCACGATTAGTGGTGCTCTTGGTTTAGAAAATTCGCGTCAAGTCAGGCCCCTTTACAGCTTTTGATGAAAATCGAACCTTTGGCCCATCTCTGTTTGTCACGAGAGAGGTAAGGGATCGGTGCCGTCGTCGACGCGGTCGCTCGGGGAATGCTTCGGCGTCGCCCCGATCCCGTGCGACCGCTTGCCATCACCTGGTCGGCGCTCTGCCTTAGGATTTACCGCGGCGACGGCTTATGCAGCGGTAGATTTTGCGAAGTTAAACGGGAGAGCTTCACAGCGAAGGCTCCTTCGAATCCGGTTGGCCAATTCCAAGATCGCCAGGCATCTCCATCTCGACGCTGGCGATTTGGCCAAGACGTAGTGATCGAAGCAGGGAGCCAAGGCTCTTGGAGTACACGCCCAACTTCACGATGAAATGTCGGGCCATATGATCTTTACTTTCAGACCATATGGCCTATATTATGATTATCAGGAGGCCATTATGCAAATCGCCGTCAAGCCCCAGAAACCCGCGGAACTCAATGCCATTGCACTCAAGGCCTATGCCAAGGTCGCTGATGCGTGGTCGCTGAGCCTAAGGGAAGCAGCGAGCCTCGCCGACATGTCGGAGAGCACGTGGAAGCGTGCGCGCAAACCGGGCTTCACCGGCGAATTGACAAAGGACCAATTGCTGCGCCTCAGTGCCGTGATCGGGATCTACAAGTCGCTCGAACTCTACTTCTCTGAGCAGCTCTCCAGAAGCTGGTTCACGCGCCCGAACACGGGCCCGCTCTTCAGCGACGCGCGGCCGATCGACACCGCCATCGATGGCGGCCTCCCGCAAATTCTGGCGATCCGAACCTATCTCGACGCGTTGCGGGGCGGCGCATGAGGAAAACCGAACTGTCGGTTCGAGGATTGGTCCGCCTGCTACCCGCAACCTACCACAAGCCGCCGGCGCTTCGCGGTCTGGTCGACAGCGAGGAGGAACTGGAGGTTCTTGCCGAGATCGAGGGGTTGACCAGCGCCCGGTTGCTCGCCGAGCGCGGCCGCAATCCGCATCTCGATCCGCGAGAGCTCGCCTGGCGGCGGCGCAACCGTGATCTCAGGATCTACGGCGACACGCACGTCAACGCGGCCTTCACCTATACGCGGGTAGGCGGCAACCGCTTCAACTCCGAAGATCGCGGTGCCTGGTATTGCGCCTGGGACGTAATGGTATCGGTCGCAGAGGTCGCATGGCACAGAACCCGCGAACTCCGTTTCACCGGCTCGTTCCATGACAGCGCCCGATATGTCGAACTGATGTCCGACTTCATTGGAGAATTCGACGACCTGACCGATGAACCCGAACACGTCGCGCTCAACCCAGACCCAGAGGTCGGCTATATCGAGGGCCAGGAGCTGGCCGCCCGATTGCGACGAGATGGAAGCCGCGGCCTCATCTATCCCTCAGTCCGTGCACCCGGCGGAAACTGCCTGGTTTGTTTCGATCCGGGGGCTGTCCAGAACGTCCGGCCCGGCGCGTCTTGGGATCTGATCTGGCAAGGCACGCTGGACTATTCGATCGTCGCCATCTCGTAGCAGCGACGAAGCACAGATTTCCGCAAGATCATGCCGCGCCCCCGTTCACCAGGGTCAGCTTCACCTTGTTGCCAGCCTCGGCGTTGTCGCGATAGTCGCTCCACCATTCAAGCATCTCGCGTCGGCCCGCCAGCCATCGCGCACTATTGTAGGCAGAGCGAACCTCGTCACGATCGGTATGGGTGTAGCGCGGCAATCAGGGAACATTACTAGTGAGGCAATGCGCATTCTCGGACTTCAAAGACGCAGATTCTTGACGGCCTCACTCGGCAACCGCTCGCGCAACCTCATCGGTGAAGGACCCCGCATTACCCTCGTCATCGATTTTCGTGTAGGGAACCCGATACCCTGCTTCGCGCAATTCTCCGGCGAAGAGCAGACAGGACGCCAGAAAACTGTGTCTCGAATGCTTCGGTCGATGGCGGCGAGGCGCACAGGAAACGATAGACGTCGCCGCGCCTGTGATACGTGGCATAGGCGTCGAAATCCGTAGACTCAAAACGGCGAACGGTTAGCCGCGAGGTCTAGATGGGTAGAGAGGTCTCAGGAAACATTCATCAGCCTTTTCAACCACCCCGGACATCTGGTGGCGAGATCTGTGAACCGCAAGTCGTCAAACATCGATCGGAAAGGAAAAACCGGCCTTTACCCGGTCCATGACGACCATGGTCTTGAAGCCCTTGATATCGTGGTTTTCGTAAAAGAACCGCCGGGTAAAGGCCTCATAGTCCTCCATGTCCTTGGCGGTGATGACCAGAATGAAGTCGGCGTCTCCCGTCACATAATATCCGATCATCACTTCCCGGGTCGCGCGGATGGCCGCCTTGAAGCGATCGACAATATCGGCGCGTTCGCGCTCCAGTGAAACGAGCACGATCATGGTAATGCCTCGCCCAACCGCCTTCGGCGACACGATGGCGACATCCGCTTCGATGACGCCATCTTCGCGCAGACGTTTGAGGCGCCGCTGGCATGCGGTCGGTGAAAGATTGACGAGCTGCGCCAGCTCTTCCGACGTAAGGCGATTGTTTTTTTGAACAGCCTCAAGCAACGCCTTGTCCGCTCTATCGAGTGTATGCATGCAGAAATCCTGCGTATGGAACCAAAAATAAGCTAAATTCCGGCTTGGACGATATAAATAACGCAGTCAACCGATCAATGCGCTTGATTAGTCTCCCTGTAAACCTACCGGGAGCTCCTTATGAAAAGTATTGCAAGCACTGCATTAAAAAACCTGCAGCGGCCCGATTTGATCGAGCGCCGCGCTTTTCTCCATGGCAGTTGGGTTGCTCGCGATGAAACGCTCGGTGTCATTGATCCGGCGACGGGAGAATATCTCATCGGTGTGGCGGCATGCTCGCTTGAGGATGCGGATGATGCCGTCAGTACCGCGAAAAATGCCTTTCTAGAATGGCGCGACAAGCTTCCAACCGAACGCGGGCAGATCTTGCGTGAATGGAGCAAGTTGATGCGCAACAACGCGCATGATCTCGCCGTCATAATGACGGCCGAACAGGGCAAGCCGCTCTCGGAATCGCTTGGTGAAATTGCTTACGCTGCCAATTTCCTTGATTGGTTTGCGGGCGAAGGCGAGCGCGCCTACGGCGAGACGATACCGAGCCATTTGCCCGACAGTCGTGTCTCGGTCCAGATGCAGCCGCTAGGCGTCACTGTGGCCATTACCCCGTGGAACTTTCCCTCTGCTATGATCACCCGAAAAGCGGGCGCAGCGCTTGCCGCTGGCTGCACAATGATCGTCAAACCGGCGCCTGAAACACCCCTTTCGGCGCTCGCCTTGGCAAAACTCGCTGAGGAAGCTGAAATGCCCGCCGGCGTATTCCAAGTCATCACCGGTCACGCTGCACCACTTGCGCACCGCCTGTTGCAACACACCGATGTGCGCGCATTTTCCTTTACCGGCTCGACTGAAATCGGTCGTATTTTGCTGGCGCAATCAGCAGCGACCATCAAGAAAGCCTCGCTGGAACTTGGAGGTCACGCGCCCTTCATCCTGTTCGACGACGCCGATGTCTCCAAAGCCGTAAAAGGTTGCATCGGGGCGAAATTCGCAACATCGGGGCAGGACTGCCTCGCTGCCAACCGGATTTACGTCCAGCGAGGTATTTATGACCGCTTCGTCAGTCAGTTCGGCAAGGCAAGTGCCGAACTCAAGGTCGGCCACGGTTTTGAGGCTGGCATCGATATAGGGCCGATGACACGCCCCTCCGTCGCTGAAAAGTGCCGCAAGCAAATCGCGCAGGCGCTCTCTGCCGGTGCACAACTGATCTGCGGCGGGCAGGACAGTCCGCTCGGCGGCAATTTCGTCACCCCGACCGTGCTGGCCGATGTCACAGACGACATGCTGATCGCGCGGGAGGAGACCTTCGGTCCGGTTGCCGCGATCTTGCCATTCGATGACGAGCGGGAGGTCGTGCGGCGCGCCAACTCGACGGAGATGGGGCTTGCGGCCTATCTCTACACCAACGATCTCGGCCGGGCGATGCGTCTGACGCATCAACTGGAATATGGCATGGTCGCCGTTAACACGCCGAAATTTACCGGCGCGCCCGTTCCCTTCGGCGGCTGGAAACAATCCGGCCTTGGTCGTGAGGGCTCGCGTCATGGTCTCATGGAATATCTCGAACCCAAATATGTCTGCTTCGGCAACTTAGCTGCGTGAAAAGGAACTCGCCTATGACAATCGATGTCAAGAATATTGCGGAAATGGATCGAAACGCCGTTTTGCACCCTTTCACGCAGCTCAAGGATTTTGCCAGCGGCAAACTCGGCGAGCCCACCATTGTCGAAACCGGCAAGGGCATCCGCATTCAGGACGCGCACGGCAAGCAGTTGATCGACGGTTTCGCCGGTCTTTATTGCGTTAATGTCGGTTATGGACGTACCGAGGTGGCTGAGGCGATTTCACGTCAGGCCTACCGCCTTGCCTATTATCATTCCTACGCCGCCCACACGACGGATGAGCTGGCCATCCTTTCCGATCGCCTCGTCAGAATGGCACCAGGCAAAATGAGCAAGGTCTTCTACGGCATGTCAGGGTCAGACGCCAACGAGACACAGGCCAAGCTCGTCTGGTATTACAACAATCTGCGCGGCAAGCCGCAAAAGAAGAAAATCATCTCCCGCGAACGGGGGTATCACGGCTGCAGCGTGGTTTCCGGTTCAATGACCGGCATGAGTTTTTATCACGACCATATGGACCTTCCACGGGCCGGCATCCTGCATACAGGCGTTCCGCACCACTATTGGGGCGCAGAAGCCGGTGAGACGGAGCTGGAATTTTCGAGGCGGCGCGCGGAAGAGCTGGACGCGCTTATTCTGCGCGAAGGACCGGACACGATTGGTGCGTTCATCGCCGAGCCGGTGCTCGGAACGGGCGGTATCACACCGCCGCCGGAAGGTTACTGGCCAGCCATCCAGGAGGTTCTCAAAAAATACGATGTCCTGTTGATTGCCGATGAGGTTATTACCGGCTTCGGCCGCACGGGTTCGATGTTTGGTTCACAGCATTACGGCATCGAGCCGGATCTGATCACCGTTGCTAAAGGCCTGACCTCGGCCTATTTCCCGCTTTCCGGCGCCATCGTCGGGGAGAAAGTCTACAAGGTGATGGAGGAAGGCGCGGATCGCGTCGGCGCCTTCTCCCACGGCTACACCTATTCCGGCCATCCTATCGGAGCGGCGGCTGCAAACGCCGTGCTCGACATTGTCGAAAAGGAAGACCTGCCAGGCAACGCAAGAACCGTTGGCAGCTATTTCCAGGAACAACTGAAGGCAAAGTTCGCCCAGCTTCCAATCGTCGGCGAGGTGCGCGGCGTGGGACTGATGGCCGCTATCGAATTCGTGGCGGACCGGGAAAAAAAGACGCGTTTTGCCCCTCAACTCACGGTGGGTGCACGCGTTTCCAAGGCAGCGCGTAACGGCGGTCTCATAGCACGCGCCATGCCGCATGGCGATATTCTCGGTTTTGCACCGCCGCTCGTTACGACCCGGGAGGAGGTCGACGAGATCATCGCCATTGCTGAAGCCGCTGTCCGCAGTGTCATGGATGATCTGGTCCAGGCCTGCGAGAAAATCTGATCGGCAGCTTCAGTTTTCCAACGTCGCAAATGCTGCTCATTTCGACGGCAACTGCGCCTTTCTGCAGCGCAGTTGCTGTTTGCGCTGCATAAGGCTTCATCTTTTCATAGAAGCATGCATAATGTCATGAAATTACATTCGTCGAAAACGAGACAATTTCATGCGTCGTCAAGCCAATTCACCCAGCCCAGATCCAGTTTCCACAACGAGACCGGTGGCATGGCGACCGACGCTAGCTAAGCAGAAAGGCGAAACGAAACACTCTGCACTGACGGAACGCATCATTGCTGATATCGATGCCGGCGTTCTGAAGCCGATGGACCGTATGCCGACACACCGCGATCTGGCCCGCGAACTCGGCCTTTCTGTCCAGACGGTCAGCCTTTCCTACAAGGAGGCGGAGCGGCTAGGTTATCTTAGCGGCGAAATTGGCCGCGGAACCTTCGTGAAGACGCGGGTGACGGAGCGGGCTGGTCGCATGATGCTTGATCACAGCCCAACCGAGGTGCTCGATCTATCCATCATCCGCGGCGTTTATCTCGATGACCATGAAAATGCCTCGCGCGCCATTCTTCGCGAGATGGCCGATGGTGACAATTCTGGCTTCATGCGCCCCTGCCGGCCGGTCGCGGGCCTCGAGAGCCATCGCGAAACGGCCAGAACATGGCTTGGCATGATGGGCGTGACAGCCGGCCCGGAACGCATTCTTGTCACCAATGGCGCGGCGCACGGCATTTTTCTCGCTCTGAGCTGCATTATCCGCTCCAACGACGTGGTTCTCTGTGAAAACCTGACCGACCACGGCATTATCGGCCTGTCTAATATCCTCGGCTTCAGCCTAAAGGGCTTGCCCACCGACGAAGAAGGCATTTTGCCCGACGCGCTGGAGGCCGCCTGCGCAGCAGGTGGTGTCCGCGCACTGGTGCTCATTCCCACGCTTAACAACCCGACCGGGCATGTGTCGGGCGCAGCGCGAAGGCAGGCCATCGCCGCAATTGCCGAGCGACACGGCATTTTTGTCATCGAGGACGAAGTCTATCGTCCGATGATCGAGGATGATCTGCCATCTATCACCGAAATGCTGCCTGATCTCGGCTTCTTCGTCACCAGCTTCACCAAGACGGTGCTGACAGGGCTGCGCGTCGGTTATCTCGTCGTGCCACCCGCCTATTCCATCCGCGCCGCCTCCATCCTGCGTGTGTCGAGCTGGAGCGGAACCTATCTCACCGCGGAAATCGCCACGCGTTGGGTCGAAAACGGCACCGCACGGCGGCTGCTGGATGTCCAGCGCTCCGAGGCGCGTGCGCGGCAGAAAATTGCCATGGACATATTGGGCCATCACATGGGCTCGACCCACCCCCTCTCCTTCTGCGCCTGGCTGAAGGTTCCGCCGCGCTGGACGGAGGATGGTCTGGTGCGCGCGCTCACGAACCAGAACGTCGCGGTAACCCCGTCAGAACCCTTTATTGCCGGTCCCGGCCATGGCGGCGGCATTCGCATATGCCTCGGCGGCCGCCTCAATCATGCAAGCCTCGCCAGGGCTCTGACCACCGTACGGCAAACATTCGAGCAACTGCCGCCGGTCTACGATATCGGGTCAATCGGCTGAGGCTGCCAGCCGAAAATCATTGAATCATTACAATATAATAATTGACATGATTTTATTTCGCTCTCAACATGACAATCATGAAGAGCGAAAACCTGTCCATATCCGCCGCCGACAACCTGCTTCCAGTCTCACTGGCCGCGATAAAGCGAGCGGCGGCGCGGCTTGCGGGACAGGTGGAGCGCACACCGCTGGTTCGCTCGGACTTTCTCTCTGAGCGCTGTGGTCATCCCGTTCATCTCAAACTTGAAACCCTTCAGCCCATCGGCGCCTTCAAACTGCGTGGCGCGATGAACGCCATTCTCTCGCTAGACGATACGACGCGCCGGCGTGGCCTCGTCACCGCCTCGACGGGCAATCATGGCCGGGCCGTGGCCTATGCCGCAGACAAACTCGGCATTCCCGCCACAATCTGCATGTCGGCGCTGGTGCCGGCAAACAAGGTCGAGGCGATCCGCTCGCTCGGCGCGGATATGCGGATCATTGGCAGATCTCAGGATGATGCGCAGGAGGAAGTGGAGCGCCTGACCAAAAGCAGAGGCCTGACCGCTATCCCGCCTTTCGATCACGCCGACGTCGTGGCCGGCCAGGGCACTATCGGCCTCGAGGTCGTCGAAGACATGCCTGAACTGGCGACAATTCTCGTTCCTCTATCGGGCGGTGGCCTTGCGGGTGGTATCGCCGTTGCGGCGAAGGCGCTGAAGCCGGAGGCACGTGTCATCGGCGTTTCCATGCAGCGGGGCGCGGCCATGCATGCGTCAGTCGCTGCCGGGCGGCCCGTCACCATCCAGGAGGAAGAAACGCTGGCGGATTCACTGGGAGGCGGGATTGGATTGAAAAACCGCATCACATTTGCGCTCTGCCAATCTCTTCTCGATGAGATCGTGCTGGTATCCGAGGAAGAGATCGCAGCTGCCATCCGCCATGCGACGCATGAAGAAGGTCTGACGGTCGAGGGTGCCGGCGCTGTCGGTTTCGCAGCGATCCTCTTCGGCAAGGTAGACGTTACCGGCCCAACCGCGATCATCGTGTCGGGTGGAAATATCGATCCGGCGGTTCACAAGACGATCATCGAAGGTCCTGCCGCATGAGCCAAATCACCATCCTAACAGAAAAAGATCTGCGCGCTGTCGTGAAGCTCGACCTCTCCGCAGTCGAGTGCGTAGAGCTGGCCTTTGCAGCGCTCGCAACCGACGCGGTCGCCATGCCGCCGATCTTGCGGCTCGATATACCTGAGTTTCGTGGCGAGGTGGATGTGAAGACGGCCTATGTGCCGGGTTTCGACGGTTTCGCCATCAAGGTCAGCCCCGGCTTTTTCGACAATCCCAAGCTCGGTCTGCCGAGCCTCAACGGGCTGATGATCCTCTTCAGTGCAAGGACCGGACTGGTGGAGGCCCTTCTTCTCGATAACGGCTATCTCACAGATGTACGTACCGCCGCAGCCGGGGCGGTCGCAGCACGGCATCTCGCCCGTGAAGATGCTTCCGTCGCAGCAATTTTTGGAGCGGGCATGCAGGCCCGTCTGCAGTTCGATGCGCTGAAACTGGTGCGACCCATTCAATCCGCACGCATCTGGGCTCGTGACCATCAGAAGGCCGAGGGGCTCGCAGGCGATCTGGCCCGCGAACACGGTATAGAGGTCATCGCCGCGGCCGATCCGCAGACCGCTCTCCGGGGCGCAGACATCGTAGTGACCACGACGCCAGCCGAAAAGCCGATCCTGTTTGCCGCCTGGCTTGAAGAAGGCCAGCATCTGACGGCCATGGGATCGGATGCCGAACACAAGAACGAGATCGATCCGGCCGTATTTTCCAGGGCGCGATATTTCGCAGACCGGCTTTCGCAGACCCGAATCCTCGGTGAATTGCACCACGCTATCGCCGCGGGGCCTGTCACGCCGGATCAAGAATTCACCGAGCTAGGTGCTGTCATCGCTGGCAAGGCACGCGGTCGCGTATTTAGGGACGAGATCACCTTTGCCGATCTGACCGGCACCGGAGTGCAGGACACCGCCATCGCCAATCTCGCCTTTACCCGCGCAAAAGACGCCGGCAGCGGTCAAATCATCGAAAACAGTGTGAAAATGGGAGACACAGCGTGAGCGTAACGCTGAACTTTACGCGCGAGGAATATGCCGCGCGCCTGTCCAAAACCCGCGACGCCATGGAAAAGGCAGGCATCGACCTGCTTGTCGTCACCGACCCATCCAACATGCATTGGCTGACCGGCTATGACGGCTGGTCCTTCTATGTCCACCAATGCGTGCTGGTGCCGCCGCAAGGCGAGCCGATCTGGTATGGCCGCAAGCAGGATGCCAATGGCGCCAAGCGCACCGCCTACGTCGCCCAAGACAACATCATCGGTTATCCGGACCACTACGTTCAATCGACCGAACGGCATCCGATGGATCTGTTGTCGCAGATCGTCGATGACCGGGGCTGGTCAGACATGTCGATCGGCGTCGAGATGGACAATTATTATTTTTCGGCTGCTGCATTTGCATCCTTGCAGAAACATCTGCCGAATGCTCGCTTCAAGGATGCCGCCGGTCTTGTAAACTGGCAGCGCGCGATCAAAAGCCCGACCGAACTCGACTATATGCGCAAGGCCGGCAAGATCGTCGAGCTGATGCACAAGCGTATCGTTGACGTGGTCGAGCCGGGCATGCGCAAATGCGATCTCGTCGCCGAAATCTACGATGCCGGCATTCGTGGCACCGCGGAATTCGGCGGGGATTACCCAGCGATCGTTCCGCTGCTCCCATCGGGCGCCGATGCGTCCGCGCCGCATCTGACATGGGACGACAAGCCGATGCGCTTGGGCGAAGGCACCTTCTTTGAAATCGCCGGTGCTTATCGCCGTTATCATTGTCCACTCTCGCGCACCGTCTTTCTCGGCAAGCCGACGCAGGCGTTCCTTGATGCGGAGAAGGCGACGCTTGAAGGCATGGAGGCCGGTCTTGCGGCTGCCAAACCCGGCAATACCTGCGAAGATATCGCCAATGGGTTTTTCGCGGTACTGAAAAAATACGGGATCATCAAGGACAATCGCACCGGTTATCCGATCGGCCTCTCCTATCCGCCGGACTGGGGCGAGCGCACCATGAGCCTTCGCCCCGGCGACCGCACGGAGCTGAAACCCGGCATGACGTTCCATTTCATGACCGGCCTGTGGCTGGACGACATGGGGCTCGAAATCACCGAGAGCATTGCCATCACCGAAACGGGTGTCGAATGCCTCTCCAATGTGCCGCGGCAACTGTTCGTGAAAGGCTGAGAGATGTTAAGCACCGCGCTACGCCCCTCACCTATCACGCCGACGGTCGATTTTGACAGGAAAGGCGTGCAGCACGGTCATCTGCGGCTACCATACAGCCGCGATGACAGTGCATGGGGGTCGGTAATGATCCCGATCTGCGTGATCGCCAACGGCGAGGGGCCGACAGCCCTTTTGACCGGCGCCAATCACGGCGACGAATATGAGGGGCCGGCCGCACTTTTCGAACTTGCCCACACACTCAATCCAGCTGACATCAGCGGGCGTGTCATCATCGTGCCAGCGCTCAACTATCCGGCCTTTCGGGCGGGAACACGCACCTCGCCGATCGACTGCGGGAACCTCAATCGCAGCTTTCCCGGTCGGCCCGACGGTTCGGTGACGGAGAAGATCGCCGATTACGTGACCCGTCATCTGTTACCGCTCGCGGATATAGTTCTTGATTTTCATTCCGGCGGCAGGACGCTTGATTTCCTGCCTTACGCTGCCGCTCACGAATTACCCGACAAGATACAGGAAGCCCGGTGCTTTGAGGCGGTGGCGGCTTTTGCTGCCCCCTATTCCATGAAGATGCTGGAGATTGACGCCGTCGGCATGCTGGACACGACAGCCGAGGAACTGGGAAAGGTCTTTGTCACCACCGAGCTTGGCGGCGCGGGCACGGCCAGCGCAAAATCGATCGACATCGCCCGCAAAGGTACCATCAACCTGCTGCGCCATGCAGGCATCCTGACCGGCGCCCCGGTGCCGGCGCCGAGCCGCTGGCTGGACATGCCCTCCAGCGATTGCTTCACCTTTGCCGAAGATGACGGCCTCGTCGTCTTCGTCCGCGATCTGGGAGACGCGGTCACGGCAGGTGAAACCATCGCCAGGGTCTACCTCATTGGAAAAACCGGTCTTGCGCCGGTCGAATACCGCGCCTCCATCAGCGGGGTGCTCGCAGCACGCCACGTTCCCGGCCTCATCAAGGCCGGCGACTGCCTTTCCGTCATCGCCACGGTCACGGAGAATACCTAGTCAGAAGAATGAAGTGAGATCCGAAAACGGACCACGAACCCAACCAGAGGAGTTAAAACATGAATATGACCAAACTCGCCGGGCTTTCCGCCCTTGCTCTTTCCATCAGCGTGACAGCGGTCAGCGCACTCACCCTCGAGGAGGTGAAGAAACAAGGCTACATTCGCGCAGCGACTGCCAATGAAGTGCCCTATTCCTACATGCAGCCCGACGGCACCTCTGCCGGCATCGGCCCCGATGTCGCAAATGCAGTTCTGAAATCGATGGGCATCGAGGAGGTCAACTGGACGGTGACCCCATTCGGCACGCTGATCCCGGGGCTGAAAGCGCGCCGCTTCGATTTCGCAGCCGCCGAACAGAACATTTCGCCCGAGCGCTGCAAGCAGGTGGCCTTCACCGAACCGAACTCGTCCTATGGCGAAGGTCTGCTGGTGAAAAAAGGCAATCCGAAGAAGCTGACCACCTATGCCGATATTGCCAAGGACCCTGCATTGAAGGTCGCCGTCGTATCCGGCGCCAACAATGTAGACTTCCTGCGCGCCGTCGGCGTCAAGGAAGATCAGATCGTCTTCATCCCGGCCAATGCAGATGCCATCCCCACTGTCCAGAGCCGCGCCGATGCCTATGCAGCCACGGAACTGACCGTGTCAGAACTGGCCAAGGGCCAGGCCAATGTCGAGCAGGTAAAGCCCTTCGTTGATCCTGTCGTAAAGGATGCGCCTGTGCGCAACTACGGCGGTTTCGCATTCCGGCCGGAGGACAAGGAATTGCGTGATGCCTTCAACGCCGCGCTCGTCGAATTCCGCAAGACCGACGACTACAAGAAAATCCTCGCAAAATACGGCCTCTCCGAACAGAGTATCGCGGCCACGGCCGAAAAGAAGGTTGCCGATCTCTGCGCCGGAAAATGACGCCCTCTGGCGCCCGGGCAAAACCGGGCGCCGATTACCAGGAACTCGGGAACACTCCAGATGGACATGACCGCCTACCTGCCGATGTTGTGGCAAGGCGCCGTCGTCACCATGACGATTACGCTCGCAGCCCTTGTTGTCGGCACGGTACTCGCCTTTTTCTTCGGCATTCTTCGCGTCGAGGGTGGACCAATCCTCTCGACTGTCGCATTGTGCTACACGGAGGTGTTTCGCGGCACCTCGCTGCTGGTCCAGCTTTTCTGGTTCTATTACGCGCTGCCGCTCGTCGGTCTGAGTTTCGATCCGGTCACCACCGGCGTCATGGTGCTCGCAGCCCATGCGGGTGGGTATGGTGCCGAGATCGTTCGCGGCGCGTTATCTTCCGTTTCGGTGCAGCAGCTGGAAGCCGCACGAGCGCTGAACTTCACGCGGATGCAGACGCTGTTTCGCATTTCCTTGCCGCAGGCGATCGTCGAGATGATGCCGGCCTTCGGCAATCTGGCCATCGAAACGCTGAAGCTTTCCTCACTCGTATCGCTGATCTCGATTGCCGACCTCACCTTCGCGGCACAGTCGATCCGCAACCTGACGCTCGATAGCACCAGCATCTATTCGATCACACTGCTCTGTTATTTCGCGATGTCGCTGATCCTGATGGCAATCATCCGGGTGATCGAACATGTCGTGCGGCGCGGCAATGTCTTTCCGCGCACTCGCCATTCGTAAGGATATTCAGTCATGATGTATGGTTACGAATGGGACACGACCACCTGGATCACCTACACGACCTCGATCCTGCCCATCATTTTGATCGGCCTGACGGTAACGCTGAAAGCAGCCGCCGCCGGCTTTGCCATCGCGCTTATTCTGGGGCTGGTTTTTGCGCTGCTGCGCCGCAGTCGGGTGAAATTGATTTCCTGGCCGACCGCGGTTGTTGTCGAATTCCTTCGCGACACTCCGCTTCTGGTGCAGCTTTTCTTCCTCTATTACGTTCTTCCGGAATTCGGCATTGTTCTGCCAGCGTTTCTCACCGGCGCGCTGGCGCTCGGCCTTCAATATGCCGCCTATACGTCCGAGGTCTATCGCGGCGGCATGGAGGCGGTGCATCACGGCCAGTGGGAAGCCGCGACTGCGCTTAATCTGACGCGCATGCAGACGTATCGGGATATCATCATCCCGCAGGCCATCCCGCGCATCGTTCCGGCCATGGGCAACTATCTTGTCGCCATGATCAAGGAAACGCCGGTGCTTTCCGTCGTCACTGTTCTAGAGATGATGGGGCTGGCAAACATGATCGGCGAGCGCACCTTCGAATATCTGGTGCCGCTGACGCTTGTCGGCCTGATCTTCCTTCTTCTGACCATAATCTGCTCAGCAGGCCTCAGCCGCCTGCAAAGGGCGCTTCCAAAAGCAGGAATACCCTTGCGATGACAAACAACACCAATCAGCCGCTGATCGAATTTTCCGATGTCACAAAGCGGTTCGGCATTTTGACGGTCCTCGACCAGTTCAATTTCAGCGTGGCAAAAGGTGAAAAAGTCACTCTTATCGGTCCTTCCGGCTCCGGAAAGTCGACGGTTCTACGCATTCTCATGACGCTGGAACCGTTCCAGGAGGGAAAGCTGACGCTAGCCGACATCTCCTACCATCAGCCCGGCGGTAAAGGCCCCTTCCAAGCCTCGGAAAAACACCTTCGCCAGATCCGTAACCACGTCGGCATGGTTTTTCAGAGCTTCAACCTCTTCCCTCATATGACGGTGCTGCGCAACATCGTGGAGGCGCCGGTGCGTGTACTGGGCATTGCCCGTCCGGAGGCAGAAGCACGGGCAATTGAACTCCTGAAGATGGTTGGCCTGGCCGACAAGAAGGATCACTATCCAGTGCAGCTTTCCGGCGGCCAGCAGCAGCGTGTCGCGATTGCCCGCTCTCTTGCCATGCGCCCGCGTGTCCTGCTTTTTGACGAACCAACCTCGGCCCTAGACCCCCAGCTGGTCGGCGAAGTGCTTTCCGTCATCCGTGGCCTGGCCCACGAGCACGATTTGACCATGCTACTTGTTACCCACGAGATGCGTTTCGCTCGGGAAGTGTCGGACCGGGTCTGCTTCTTCGACAAAGGGCGTATTTGTGAGCAAGGAACGCCAGAAGAAATCTTCGGCGCACCAAAGGAAGATCGGACCCGCGAGTTCCTGTCATCCGTTCTCGGGTAACTGCACTCTCACATGAGCAGGAAACAGCCATGACCAAAGCGCCGACGAGGTGGCAGATGCTCGATGATGCTGAATAGGCTGATAAGACCGAAGGGGACCTGATGCAGTTCCCCGAGGCGGCTGAGCAAAATTAGCCGTCGCCGCGGCAACGTCTCGCCGCCGCGGCGGGGTTTGCTAATTAATCATGTGTTGGCGGGATTGACAACGCCGTAAGATGTTGGCATTATTGACAACATGAAGGCGCTCAAGATCACAGAACACAAAAGCGTTGGTGCCGACGGCAGCATTATCCAGTTCGTTATTTGGAAAGTTCCATCGCCTGTTCCCCCAACCGAACATGGGTTAAAATATCGCATGGTCTATGTTCAGAACGGCATTAGGGTTGTGGGCTTCGACAATGAGCGGGATAAAGGCGATCACATACATCTGGACGGCCAAGAGTTTCCTTACCGGTTCACAACAATCCACCAACTGATTGAGGACTTTTTGTCTGAGGTCGAAAAACGGAGGCAGTCATGAGAACTTTGACCATCACGACAGATGCCGACTGGAAATCGGCATTACGCGTAGCAGGTAAGCGCGCTGCTATTGGCCTCGAAAGCGGTGAGTATCAGGGTGAAACGCTAAACTTTGAGACACCCGGCAAATTCTTTTCGCGTCTCACCGAGCGCCGTTGGGAGCTACTGAACGTCCTTCTGGGAAGTGGAACGGTTGGCGTGCGAGAGCTTGCGCGCAGACTGAACCGGGACGTCAAGCGCGTCCATGAAGATGCTGCGGCGCTAGTCGAGCTGGGACTGATTGAGAAGGACGAGCGCGGTGCATTAAGCTGCCCGTTCGATAATATTCATGTCGATATGATGATGGTGTCAGCAAGACAGGTGGCGTGATAGGAGAGAGGGCGCTGACGTGCAGCGCGATTAGCGTCGATTATGGCGAGAGGAACCGCCTTCGGCCCTTCCCCTCCCGGTCCCCTCGATACGGATACGGCACCCTGTTGATCTGAACCCTTCAAACTGGACCGTTTTTGGTTAGAGTGTTCCGGTGCATTTTCCTGGCTGGGAAAGGAACGGAAGACGATGAAAGCATCGCAGTTTTCGGACGCACAGAAGGCGTTCATTCTGAAGCAGGGTGATGAAGGAGTGTCGGTGGCGGAAATCTGCCGGTGCCACTCCGGTTCCGCCGAAGTGCGGACGAGGATCGGCTGGTCGCCAGCACTGGCTGCGCAGCAAACCAGACACGGTTTGGCAGGCCCGACCAGATGGCCAGGAGCATTCACATGAAAGTTGAAAAAATCACTTTAAATCCAGGCGATCAGATTCCCAACAACCAGACCTTCCCTGTCATCATCTATCGACAAGTCGGCTCGCCATTCGATTCCGCTGCTTTCGAGGCACTGTTCGCACGAAACGGATGGCGCGGCATCTGGCGCAATGGTGTGTTTGCCTATCACCATTACCACAGCGGCGCGCATGAAGTTCTGGGCGTGGGGGGCGGTGAAGCGACGTTGCAGATTGGCGGGCCGGATGGGCAAACCTTGCACGTTACGCAAGGTGACTGTCTGGTGTTGCCAGCCGGTACGGGCCACATGGAGCTGAAATCCTCTGCGCATTTTCAGGTTGTCGGCGCTTATCCACCCGGCCAGGAGGCCGATGTTCAGACGTCTGCACCAACCAGTGCGATGCTTGCACAGATAAAGTCTTTGCCAAAGCCGACAACCGATCCAGTGCACGGAGCATCAGGTGGCCTGATCGATCTCTGGTGAGAATGAGCCGGGTTTACGAAACCTGCCAGCTTCCTTCACTAATAAGAAGTATTGAGACTGCTCCGAGATTCAAGCCTTGGAAAGCTCCTGCTTCACCGCTCCCCCCGCAACGCGCGCAATACTCAGGAGTCGCTCCACGTCGCGGCCAATCCGCGCCATGGCGGAGAGACCGACCATGGTCGAACTCACGAAATCCGCCAGACGCTCAGCCTCTTCCGGATGGCGCGCGGCAATATAGGAGCGGATCACGCCCTCTGCCGCCGTGTGAAAAACGCTGGCTGCGGTACGCGCCTCTTCATCATCGCAGCGCGTACCTTCCAGAACGAGGCAGCCAGGGGCTGCGGAATTAGCGGCATAACGCCTTGCCGCATCTTCCAGCAACGCGGCAAGGCACTCGCCAACCGGACGATCCGGCCGCAGGATATCGGCAAGAGGAATTGCTTCCGTTCCGGCGTAGAGATCAAGAACCCTCTTGTAGAGGCCCATCTTGCTACCGAAGGCGGCATAGAAGCTCGGCGGGTTGATGCCTAACACCGAGGTGATCTCCGCGACGCCGACAGCATCAAAGCCACGCGCGTGGAAAAGCTGCTTGGCCGTGGCCACAGCCTGATCAGGATCAAAACGGCGCGGACGGCCGCGGGTGCGAATGTTTTTTGTATCGGTCATTACATAATATCTTGACGAGTGAGTTATTCGGTATTTATGTATCGATCATTAAATTAATTTTCAAGATCATGGAGAATGCTCATGTTTGAAGGAAAATCCGTTCTGGTTCTCGGCGGCAGCCGAGGCATAGGCGCAGCCATCGTGCGGCGGTTTGCAGACGAAGGTGCAAAGGTAACGTTCACCTATGGTGCATCTCAAGGTGCGGCGGAAGAGCTGGCGAAGGCGACGGGCAGCACTGCCGTACGGGCCGATAGCGCTGACCGCGACGAAGTTATCGGCGTTGTGCGTGACAGTGGTCCTCTGGACATATTGATCGTGAACTCCGGGATTGCCATTTTTGGCGATGCTCTCGAACAGGACCCTGATGCCATCGACCGCCTGTTTCAGATCAACATCCAGACGCCTTATCACGCCTCTGTGGAGGCGGCGCGGCAAATGCCTAACGGTGGCAGGATCATCGTTATCGGCTCGGTCAATGGAGATCGGATGCCGGTGCCGGGCATGGCCTCTTATGCCGTTTCCAAATCGGCCTTGCAGGGGCTGGCGCGCGGTTTGGCACGCGATTTCGGGCCACGCAGCATCACCATCAACGTTGTGCAGCCCGGCCCGATCGACACCGACGCGAACCCGGAAAACGGGCCGATGAAGGACCTGATGCACAGCTTCATGGCACTCAAGCGCCATGGACGGCCGGAGGAAGTGGCCGGCATGGTGGCCTGGCTTTCCGGGCCTGAAGCCGGTTTCGTGACGGGCGCGATGCACACGATCGATGGCGCCTTTGGCGCCTGATAAGCAGATTGCCTGATGGTTTGCGGCCGGTTTCGGGACAGCACGATGGCGTTGTTACCGAAACCGGCGAATAGATTGCGGCGAAGGAATTTCGCCGCGATCTTATCGGTTTTGCCTTTGGGCGATCTATCGCGGCATTCGGGCGAAGCCCTTTGCGAGGATAGGCCCGGTTGGCCTGCCCGTTGGTGATCCGCCTGCCTGTTCAAGCGTGATCTCGTAAAGCTGGTCGCTTCTGGGGGTCGGCAAAGCCGGTCCATCGAGACGCGCTGAACGGACGCCATCGATCAGGCCGAGCGAGACCGGGCCAACCTCCCTGGAGGGCAATGTCCATACCTGGATCGTCTTGTCTCCAGGCACTGCAAAATCGGCCAGCATCCGCACGGTTGCTCTTTCGTTGCCAAAATCCTCTACAACGGCCTGAACCTCACCCGTCTCGTTGACGAGGACTGCGATCACCAGCGGCTCCGTTGTCCGTGTCAGGCTAAACGTAAGGCCGGCGGCGAGCACAACGGTTGCGGCAATGGCGGACACGGCAATGGCGCGCCAGCGGTTTGTGCTGTTGTCGTTTGCCGTGTGGGTGGGCCTGAGGGATGCGGATGTCGACTGGAGCGGCAGGCGGGATTCGATGTTGCTCCACAATTCGCCCTTGATGGCTGCCGGCTCGACGGCGGTATCGAGCGGCAGAAAACGCTCACGGCTGGCCGCGATTGCCGCCCGCAATTCGCCATCCGATTCCATTGCTGCTTCAACAGCCGTGGCTTCGGAGGTCTCCAGCAAACCCAATACATAGTCATCAGCGATGGCGGGAATATCTTTGCGATCCAACATCATGCCATGCACTCCCGAAGCGCAGAAAGGCCGCGCCTGATCCAGGATTTCGTCGTTCCAAGCGGAATGCGCAACCGGCCAGCGATTTCGCCGTGGGAATATCCGGCCACGTAGGCCATCAGGATGCCCTGTCTCTTTGTCTCCTCAAGACCGCCGAGACATTCATAAAGGCGGGAATTCCGATCGAGCTTCTGCCATGCGGCCATCACTTCATCTGCCTGCGCGCCATCGCGGAGCGTTTCAACATCCTCCACGGGGAGTTCACGCCTGCTGTCTCGCAGAAGATTAAGCGCCCGGTTTCTGACGATCGCGTAAATCCAGCCGCGCGCCGACCCCTGGTCTGCCCGATACTGGTGCGCATGGGTCCAGATGCGCACAAAGCTCTCCTGCACCACCTCTTCCGCCAGATCCCTGCGCTTGACGATGCGCTCTGCCACCGCAATCAGCCGGCCTGCCTCGCGATCGAAAATCGCACGTAATGCGTTTTTGTCCCCCTTTGCACAGGCAGTGAGCGCCCTGTGTAGATCGTCCGGCACGGAGCCCATCTGCATTCGAAACCTTTCAACATCTGATCGCCAGCACGGTCGGCTTCGGCATAATACCCATCGCGACAGCATATGGATGCATCTCGCAAATATTTTTTCGCTGTCTGCATCCAAATGCACAACGCCCGGTGTCTTGAATTGTGGAAGCGTCGAAAACCAAAGGCTGGACGCCTTCCGAACGGTTCAACGCACGGGAGAAACACAATGAATATCATCCGCTCCATTCTGATCGCCTCCGCCGCTTTCGCAGCATCGACAAGCATCGCGGTCTCAGCACCGGTCCTCGGGCTGACCGGCGACAAGACGCTCGTCATGTTCGACACTGAAAAACCAGCCGTCACAAAGACAATGGATGTCACCGGCGTCGACAAGCTCGTTGGCATTGATTTTCGCCCCGGTACCAAGACCGTCATCGGTGTGACGCCGGACCATCGCATCATCTCCATCAACCTCGAGACCGGCGCGGCATCCGATGTGGCCAAGATGGACAAAATGCTGACCATGACCGAAGCGCCGGTGGTGGTCGATTTCAACCCGGCAGCGGATCGTCTGCGTTTCATGACCGGCACGACCAATCACCGCGTGCATCCCGATACTGGTGCTGTGACGGTTGATGGAACACTGGCTTTTGAAGATGGCGACATGCACAAGGGAGAAACGCCAAACATCGTTGGCGCCGCCTATACCAACTCGATCGGCAAGCCGGAGAAGACGGCGATGTACAATATCGACGCGACCATCGGCGCTCTGGCTCAGCAGACGAAGCCGAATGACGGCACACTGAAGGCAATCGGCAAGCTCGGCCTCAAGGAAACGCCGGCAACCTACGCATTCGATATCCACGGCGAGGAAGGCGGCAAGAACACCGCATACCTGGCCGCCGGCAACACGCTATACACCGTCAACCTCGAAACCGGCGCAGCCACCGAAATCGGCGGGATTACAGGCGCAGACAACGGCTTGCGCGACATCACAATCCTTCCCGCGACGTGATTTAGCGTCATAGACTGCGCGTTTGCGCTATCAGAAAACGGCTGGTCCGGTTGTGCGGGCCGGCCTCTTTTATTTAATCGGTAATGTTGACGATCAGATATTCGGAAACAGATCTTATCGTTGGGGTGTATGACAGTCGTCCGTTAACGATCGAGCGTAAGCCAACGAAAATATTGATAACACTGACACATACACCCACCGCCGTCAAAGAACCGATAAGTCCCCGCGGCACCTTACCAGTTCCCTCAGTCTTGCCGTATCGCGCACCACATCGTCTTCGCTTTCTTTCCATAGGCAAACACAAATACGGCACACCCGGTTCGAAATGCGTGTCTAACTCGAGATATTTTTCACCCAATGGTTGACTCCATGTGATCTATTTAAATACCTGCTACTAAAAGTTTATGCGCATATTCTAATGCTGGGGGGCATGATGGGGGGCAGGTTGAGCTCGTGGAAAGACGCTGCAGGTCGTGCGGTGTCCTGTCTTCATACGATATCCAGAACGGGCGCCATCGCTCTTTCGCTTCTCCTTGTCATAGTGACACAGGCGCTTGCCCAGTCCGTCACGGTTTCGGCCGTCCCTGCGACGTTCAATGGCCTTGGTGATAACATCCGTTTCGATTACGTCATTGATCCCGGCTCCTACACCATCACCAGCATCAATCCCACAACCACGTCCATCAAGGGTGCAGTCGTATCCTGTCCCAGCGTGGGCAGCGGTCTTGAATGGCCCAACAAGCTGACATGTACTGCGGCTTACCGCGTCGACGAACTGGATGTCATGGCCGGGCAGTTATCGGATTTCGCCAGTTTCTCCGGCACCCGGGTGGGCGGACATTCTTTCAGCTTTACCAGCAATACGCTCGTCGTACGCGCCGTAGCAGGCGGGCCTGTCGTCCTGTCGGTAACGTCTTCGCCCAACCCATCCTTGCCCGGCCAAGAAGTGGAAGTCACGGCAACCGTCTCCTCCATGGGCTGCAATGCCGGCCAGTCGCCTCCGGGGAGCGTCAGCATTTCCATCGGTTCCCAATCGGCCAATCTCGGTCTGGCGCCGACCGGGCCGGTTAGCCCGGCATCTTCCGCCACCTTCCGGACGACGAGCCTGTCATCCGGAACATATCCGGTAAGCGCTTCCTACACAGGAGGCAGTGGCTGCAGCACATCTTCCGCAAGCGGCTCCAATCACACGGTCGAAACCAAACCGACTGTGACGATCAATCAGGCAACAGCGCAAGCGGACCCGACGTCCCGGTCGCCGATCCTGTTCGACGTCGCTTTCGACAAACCCATTGTTGGTTTTTCCGGCGCCGATGTGCAGCTGTCCGGCACGGCCGGCGCCACCACGGTCACGATTTCTGGTTCCGGTGCAACCTATCAGGTGGCGGTGTCGGGCATGACTCGGGCCGGAACCGTTGTTGCAACGATCCCCGCCGGAAGTGTCACGACACCGGCCGGCCTCGCAAACGAGGCGTCGACGAGTTCGGACAATTCGGTCTCATACGACCCGGTCAAAATCACCCCGGTCGCGATTGCCGATCCAGCCTATCAACAGGTCTATGGTCCGGTGGGCCTGAGCGCGAGCGGCGGTAGTGCGCCCCACAGCTTTGCGGTCTCAGCAGGCACGCTGCCGGGCGGGCTTTCTCTTTCCAGCAACGGTGAGCTGACCGGCACTCCAACTCAGACCGGCAATTTCAGTTTTACCGTGACGGCAACCGACTCTGGTGGGGCGACCGGAGAACAATCCTATTCCGTTTCCATCGCGGCACCCGTGATAGATATAAGTCCCACTTCCATCCCCAATGCGACGTATGACATAGCCTACAACCAGACCCTAACAGCCTCGGGCGGTGCATCACCACACAGCTTCTCAGTGAGCACGGGCTCGCTGCCGCCGGGCCTTTCATTGGCTGGCTCAGGCGAGCTTTCCGGAACGCCGATCTTGTCGGGCACCTATAACTTCACAGTCACCGCATCCGATGTAAATGGCCAGACGGGCAGCCGCGCTTATTCCATCAGTGTCGCATTCACTCTGCCCGATGCGCCGGTGGGCGTGATGGCAACCGCCGGTGACACCCAGGCGGCCGTATCCTTCCAGCCGCCGCCACGCAACGGTGGCGTGGCGATCACGGGTTACATCGTGACAGCGACCCCCGCAGATGTCGCGCCGGTAGCAGGGGGGAGCAGCCCCATCGTTGTCACAGGCCTAACCAACGGCCAAAGCTACACGTTCACGGTTACCGCCGAAAATGCTGCCGGTCAGAGTGCTGCCTCCGTTCAATCAAACAGCGTCACTCCGAAAGCGGCACAGACGCTCGCGTTCAACAATCCGGGGCCGCAGACGTTTGGAACGACGCCCACGCTGACGGCTAGCAGCGATTCCGGACTGACTCCGATTTTCACTTCCGTCACGACCGGCATCTGCACAATTACAAGCAGTGGCCTTCTGACCTTTGTTTCTACAGGCACATGTACGATCAATGCGGATCAGCCCGGCGACAGCGATTATCTTCCTGCGGGCCAGATCACGCGGTCGTTCACCGTCAATCCACAGGCACCTGTCGCCAACGCGGTCTCGGTCAGTGTTGCGCCTGATTCGTCCGACAACGTCATCGCTCTCAATGTGACGGGTGGAGACCCGGCCAGCGTCGCCATCGCCACGGCTCCGTCCAATGGCAACGCGACAGCAACCGGAACCATGATCACCTATACGCCAAGATCGGCATATACGGGTCAGGACAGTTTCACCTATACGGCAACGAATGTCAGCGGCGTGTCTGCGCCTGCAACCGTCACGGTTCTGGTCACGGCGACGACACTCGTCTTCTCTCCCTCCGCAGGACGGCTGACGGATGCATTCGTCGATATGCCCTATAGCCAGACCGTCACAGTATCAGGCGGCAATGCCCCCTATCAATATACGAGCAGCGGCGCGCTGCCCGATGGCCTCAACCTGAATTCCGCCACCGGAGAGATCACGGGCAATCCGACGACGGAAGGAAATGCGAGCTTCAACATCACCGCACGAGACACCAACGGCGTTACTGCTTCAGCTGCCTACACCATAGCTGTCCTGGTTGCCGCGCCTGTCGCAAGCGACAGCACAGTAACCGTCGTCGCAGATAGCACCGGCAATCCCGTACCTCTCAGCATATCGGGAGGCAGGCTGGACACAATCGCCGTTATCACCGGCCCATCACACGGAACTGTGAGCGTGACCGGCACCAGTGTTACCTACACGCCGAGCAGCGGCTATTCCGGCACCGACAGCTTTACCTATTCGGCGAGCAACTCTTCGGGCAATTCGTCCGCCACGGTCACGATCACAGTTACACCGCCAGCGGGCGCCCTTGCCCTTTCACCCGCAGGCGGAGCTTTGACGGAAGCGATGGCAGGAGAAGCTTACAGCCAGTCCATCACGGCTTCCGGCGGCACCAACCCGCTGCTCTACAGCCTTGCCGGCGGTACATTGCCAAAAGGCATGATCCTCAATCTTTCAACCGGCGAACTCACAGGTCCGCTGGAGACCGAAACCGAGGGTGACTATAGCTTTACCGTTCAGGTGCGGGACGCTCGAGGGGCAACCGCTGCAGCAGCCTATACGCTGAAAGTGAAGACCCGCGAAATCAATGTCGCCAACCGGGAGATCAGCGTAGCGCCGGGCGCAACACCGCCGAATATCAATCTCGCCACAGGCGCCACGGGCGGTCCCTTCACCGGCGCCGATCTCACCTTTGTCAGTCCTGCCAACGCCGGTCGGGCAAGCATCGTGAACGGCGAATTCGCTCAGGCCGGCGGTACGCAGGCGACGGGATTGTACCTCAAATTCATCCCCAATCCCGCATTCTCGGGTCAAGCCCGGGTGGGTTTTCGTCTCGTCAGTGCACTGGGTGCCTCCAACCAGGGGACCGTCACCTATAATCTCGGTTACGATGCTGCACAGGTGGCAGACGAGATAAATGATCTCGTGCATGGATTTGTCCGTGCCAGACAGAACATCATCGCGTCAACGATCAAGGTGCCGGGCCTTCTTGAACGGCGACAGATGGTAAACGCCACCAGTGCCGTCACTTCACGTGCAATGCCTTCCGGAGAGGGCATGGTTCTGAGTTTCGCCACCAGCCTTGCGCAGATCGAAGCTGCCCGAAACAACGCCGATGGCGTGACGAAAACGGAAATGCCGCTTTTCAACATCTGGCTTGACGGCTCGTTCCTCGTTCACAACCGGGATGAATCGGGAAGCAAATGGGGCAGCTTCGCCATGGTTTCAGCAGGTGTGGACTATCTGCTTTCCGACAAGGCACTGCTTGGTTTTTCCTTCCATTTCGACCGCATGACGGATCCGACGAACGGTGACAACGAATTGACCGGTAACGGCTGGCTCCTTGGCCCCTATGCCTCGTTTGAAATCGCCAGAGGCGTTTTCTGGGACAGCAGCCTGCTGTATGGCGGCTCTGCGAACGACATCGATACACCCTTCTGGGACGGCTCCTTCGATACCAACCGTTGGCTTTTCGACACGTCGATCTCGGGACGCTGGGACATCAATGACGTCACGACCTTCACGCCCAGACTTCGAGGTATTTATCTATCCGAGACTGTCGAAAACTATACAGTAGGCAATGACGTTGGTGACCTGATCGAGCTGCGCGGTTTTAAGGAAGAGCAATTGCGTGTCAGCCTCGGCGCCGAGATTGCCCGCCAGATTTCCCTTGAAAACGGTTCCATCATGACACCGAAATTCGGCGGAACAGTTGGTGTTTCGGGGCTGGATGGAGAAGGCGCATTTGGCTCCATCAGCACGGGAGTAACAGTTGAGACTGCGGAAAACTGGTCCATTGACGCCGGCCTCCTTTTTAACGTTGAAGGCGATGGGGAAACCTCGGCTGGTGCAAGAGTGGGTGTCAGCAAAAAGTTTTAGACCAGAGGCGTCGTCACCATCACAATCGTCGGATAATCCCTTGTAGACGATGGCACTCACCATTCGATCCTTGAACCGTTATAGGCAAAAAACTGCCCTGTTTGTGCCGGCGTGAGACCATCGATTGTTTCCATCAGGCGCGCGGCAGACTGCTGCGGGGTAAACCGGTCTTTGCCTTTAGAAAATGGCTGAGACAGCTCTGTTTCGACTGTACCGGGATGGAGCGCCACGATGATGGCCTGTGGGTTTGTGCGGGCGATTTCGATGGCTGCGGTTCGAATGATCTGATTTTGAGCGGCCTTGGATGCTCTGTAGGAGATCCATCCGCCCAATCTGTTGTCGCCAATCGAGCCAACGCGCGCGGACAGGGAGGCAAAAATGCTTCGCCTGTCTCTGCGCAGAAGCGGGGTGAAATACTTGAGCAGCAAAGCAGGGCCTATGGCATTGACCGCAAACTGCCTCGCCATGTGAACTTCGTCGATCGCCCTTATCGACTTTTCGGGACCGGCACCATCGACAGTCAAGGCACCGGTTGCATTGAATATCAGGTCGAAGGAGCCGCGCTGAGCCTCCAGACGGGCGGCAACTTCGCGCACTCTGGTTTCATTCGTTATGTCGAGACCATCGACACTTCGCGAGAGCGGCAAGGCTAGCGCGCAGTGAGGGTCGGCCTCGAAGTACGACAACAGGGCTCCACCAATGCCGCCGGAGGCGCCCAAGACGATCGTCTTGTAGCCATTTTCAAACGACTGCATCATCCATGCGCTCCAACAGCTGTTATTTCTGGACCGGAAACTCGAGCTTGCTGACGTCGTAGCCAAGCTCACGTGCTTTCATGATCATTTTATTGAGCTTCGTTTTGGACGGAATGTTGCGGGCGTAGATCCACACATCATCGGTCGACGGGTTGGCGCTGATGAACCAGGACTTATCAGGCGATTTGTAGAAAACCCAATAATTGAATGTGATGAAAAGAGGGTAGCGAACGCGCATCTTCGCGTTGGTTGATCCAAAATCCTCGATCTTGCCGACGCCGTTCACCGTCTTGAGGCGACCATTCGGATTTCCTGCTCGACAGCCATCTTCTATCAGCACTTCATCTGCCGATGCTCCCTGCCGATAGGTGGAATATCCTGCAACACATCCGTCTGTCAGCAACATGGGTATACGGCCGATTTCAAGCCAGGTACCGCGGTAATGATCGAGACCCACGGCAACTGGTTTGGGGGCTGCGGAAACCGCAGAACCGGCGAACAGAAACAGCGAAAATGTCAGGGCACCAATCATGCGGTTACGATCTCTAAGCATAAATTCCTCCTGTCGATGGCTCGGCTCTTGTTCAGATTTCGGTTCGCCGTGAAATTCCGGCATATCTAAGGGCGATAAAGACCATGAGGCTGGCGGCGGAGAACGCATTCAGATTGAGGAGCGTTGCAAGATCATCTGCCGACCAGGATTGCAGCGGCGCGCCCAGAAACGTCCGCGAGAAAAAGAAAGCGATGAAGACGAGGATTGCCATCGCATACTGCCAGAGCTTCTCGTCTGCGCGGAACGACATGGCTGCAAGCATGATGCAGGCTGCGAAGAAAAATTCGGTGCCCGAAGGCTGGCCGAATATTTTGGTTTCAAACAGCGTGTCGATTGTTCCCACCAAGGGGAGAGCGAGGCGCGCGGCCAAAGGGGATTTTTTCGCCAGAAATGGTACCGCAAGAAAGAATGGCACCGACAATAGGGTTACAAGCGATGCCACGGCTCCGTCATCGACCAGATACCACACGTAAAGCGGATAAAATGGCTTGTTGAGGATGATGACCCAGGCAACGGTTATGGTTGCTCGTGTCAGATCATCTTTTGCAGCAGACCCTGCATTTGCGGGCTGGCTATCGCGGCTTTGAAGCTCCATCGGACCCAGATATGTCTCCCTTTTCGCCTGAACATTGAAGGCGCAAGCCATGTACGAAAGGCGAGCCAATTTGGTTTCATCCTGCCAAGAAAACTTTAGGCATCCTGTTCGTCACCATTGTTGCGACGCTGGTGACCATCCCTCGCCAATGAACCACGACTGAATAATCTCTTCAGCTTCCGTTCCAACGGGACCGTCTACAACAAAGACGTTCAACCGCGGTCTTATCCGCCTGAGGAGACAGTCATGATCCGTACGTCTTTCGTTGCAATTGCACTCTCCGCTCTCGTTGGCTTCACCGCCACGGCCCCCGCCATGGCCAACGATGTGCGCATCGAACAATATGGCTGGTCGAACTCTGCCGGTGGTGCACAGGAAGGTTATGGCAACCGGATCCGCACCTACCAGAACGGCGGCTACAACCGGATCGTCGGCCATCAATATGGTCGTCACAACCTTTCGGCTGTCGGTCAGGAAGGGCACGACAATTACGGCTCCACCTATCAGAACGGCAGCCGCAACGTGGCGGGCATCGGCCAGTTCGGCTCCAACCACACCACCATCCTGACCCAGGACGGCAACGGCAACATCGCGGCCGGCGTTCAGGTTGGCCGTGGCTGCAGCGCCAACGTGAACCAGGGCGGCAATGATAATGTCGCGGCCTTCGTGCAGGCCTGCCCGTAAGCAGCCGCGGGCCTTGACGTGCAACTGGTCGAGATCAAGTCAACAGATCATCAAGGAGACTAGCCATGCCCCATAGCGTCACACATCCACGCCGCCTGGCGGCTATCCTTGCCGTTGCACTGCTTCCCTTCGGCGCCATTGCAGCCATGTCGACCGCAAATGACGTAAGCGAAGGCCAGCTCTGCGAGATCAAGGCAACACCACAGGCGGGCATGGTCAGGCTGGAGGCCTTCGCAAAGGGCAACACCGGTGCTGGAGGTACCTATGCCTTTCACGTCGAAAATTCAGGAGGCAGCGGGAGTTCCGTCATCAACCAGGGCGGCGGCTTTGATGCCGCTGCCGGGCGTTCGCAACTTCTGAGTTCGGTTACGCTTGGCGCGAAGGGAGCGCATTACAAGGCGGTGCTGGATCTCGAAATCGATGGCAAGCGCTTCAGCTGCACGAAGCAGGTTGGCGGCGACTAGGCTGACCTCAACTATACATTTCCACCAGAGAGGGCGCCGTTTGAGCGCCCTTTTCTTTGATCCTAGTGCAGCGACTGAACGACATGTGAATGAGCAATTCCGTTCGGGTTCAGTTGCAGGATGAGAGAGTGGATCATCGGCAAGGGCACTGACAAAATGGAGATCAGAATGACCCGCAACGTGTTGAAACTTCTCACCGTTACTCTGCTTGTTGGAGGCCTTGCGCCGCTCGGATTTACGGCTCCCGCTCATGCCGGTGGCCGCATTTCCTTTGACCTCGCGCCTGGCAATTCCGGGGATGGGGATCTGTTCTCAACCGGACTGCGCGCCTACTCGCTTTATCGCGATCTGAAAGACGCAGACATCCGGCAATTGGGCCGGGGAAATGCGGCAGGCATCGCCCAGAACGGTCGCGGCAATCTCGGCTTTATCCGGCAGCGCGGCAACGGCCATTCCGCAACGCTGCAGCAAAACAGCAATAACAATGCCTATGGCATTTTCCAGTATGGGCGGAACACCGAAACGAACGTGGAGCAGAACGGAGACAACGGCAGCGGCCTGACGTTCAGCTACGGCTGGTAAGTGATAGTTTAAAGTAAGCAGAGAAACGCCACAGGCCCCACCTCGCTCCCGATAGTTCGCCTTCGTCGCTCTCCTCATTGGCGCCATTGCCGCATGGATCGGCGGCGCTGTCGGCACCACACGGAGCTGGGTTTACGAGCCGAGCCATGACTGAGAAATAAGCGGGGCCAGATCTGATCCAGTGTCCCGCCGTTCGGTGAAAACAGAGAAAAGGCCCGCTGCACGGGCGCTTGCTTTATCTGCGCGTCAGCTCAGGCGGTTCAAAAACAGAGCCGCCTTTGCCCTGATGTCATGGCGGACGTCTTCGCTCATCCGGGACCATGTGGCGTAGGGCTGCGCCAGACGATGGTTAGATTTCAGCCTTTCACGGTTGCGGGCCAGAAAATCCCAGTATAGCGCGTTGAATGGACAGGCCTTGTCACCCAAGCGCTCCTTCGGGTCATAGCGGCATCGGCTGCAATAATCCGACATGCGATTGATGTAGTTGCCACTAGCGGCATAGGGCTTTGTTCCGAGAAAGCCGCCATCGGCGAACTGGCTCATGCCGATCACATTCGGCAGCTCAACCCATTCATAGGCATCCGCATAGACCTCGAGATACCATTGATGAACGGCCTTCGGATCAATGCCGGCGAGAAGGGCAAAGTTTCCCGTGATCATCAGGCGCTGGATATGGTGAGCATAGGCATTTTCGATGGTTTCCGTAATTACGGTCGCCATGCAGTTCATGTGGGTTTTGCCCGTCCAGTAAAAGCCCGGCAGCGGCCTGTCGTTTTGGAAGAAATTGCTGTCGACATAGTCCGGCCCGGCAAACCAGTAGATGCCACGCATATATTCCCGCCAGCCGATAATCTGGCGAATGAAACCCTCGACGGCATTGAGCGGTGCCGCGCCCTCGTTGTAGGCGCGCTCCGCCGCCTTGCAGACCTCCAGCGCATCCAGCAGCCCGCAATTGATGTAAAAAGACAGAAGCGAGTGGTTGAGATACGGATCATCCTGCAGCATGGCATCCTGCGTGGCGCCGAAATTCATGAGGAAATCGTCTATGAAGGCACTGAGCGCCCGCTGGGCATCGGCGCGGGTGACGGCGAAACCGAAATTCTCAAGCTTGCCGAAATTGTCGGGAAACAGCCGCTCGACGGTGTCGATGACGTCCCTTGTTATCCTGTCCGGTGCGAAGACCGGGTGTCTTGGCCTCAGCAAATCCGGCTTGGCGGGGCTGCGGTTTTCCGAGTCAAAATTCCAGCGTCCGCCGACCGGCTCTTCGCCATTCATCAACAGCCCAGTCTTGCGACGCATTTCCCGGTAAAAATACTCCATCGTCAGGCTTTTGCGCCCGGCCGCCCAGCGCTCGAACTCCTCATGGCTGGCAAGAAAGCGCCGATCAGGGCGGATATCGACCTCGATATTGAAGGCGCTGGCGAAGCGCTCGATCTCTGACTTGACGCGCCATTCTCCAGCCTCGGTGACGCAAATCCTGGAAGGGGTCAGGTCGTTTAACGCCCGCTGCACCTCACCGGAGAAGGAGCCCGCATTGTCGCGATCATCAATCCGCGTGTAGCGAACCTGGTATCCTTTGCCACGCAGTTCCTCGGCGAAGTGGCGCATGGCGGAAAAGATGAACGCGATCTTCTTTTTGTGATGGCCGACATAGGTGGCCTCCGCCATAACCTCGCAAAGCAGGATCGTATCGCGCGTCTTGTCGACCCCATCCAGCGACGATAGGGAGGGAGATAATTGATCGCCGAGGATCAAGACCAGTTGAGACACCGACAATTTCCTTCAAACCCGACATAATCATCACCTGCGCAAGATCACGGGCCAGACGCCCACTGCCTCTTCAGGGTGGCATAGATGAATTCGTCCCCCCAGGTGCCGCCAAACCGGTCATTCTCGATCAAATGCGCTTCTTTGCGCAGGCCAAGGCGTTCAACAACGCCGACCGATCCGTGGTTCAGGGCATCCAGCCGCGCGAAAATCCTGTGATATCCGAGCGTCTCGAAGCCAAGGCTGATCATGGCCCGGACAGCTTCCGTCGCATATCCCTTGCCTGAAAAATCAGGATTGAAGACATAACCGACTTCCGCCTGCAAAGCTGCCTTGCTCGCGATTTTAAGCAGGACTTCGCCGATCAACGTGTCATCGTCACTGCGCGTAACGGCAAGTCGCAGCGTATCGCCGTCCTCTTCAAACGGAGCCTCGAGCAGCGCTGCGAATTGGGTTTTCACCGCATCATCCGAAGGGGGTGCGGCATAGAGGAAACGGTAGACGTCATCGCGCGTGTGGTAATCGGCATATGATGCGAGATCAGCGGGCTGGAAATTCCGAAGGATCAGCCGGTCGGTCTTTATCGGTAGGTAGGTCTCAGGGTTCATTAATGCGCACTTTCAATAATGCGCGATATCTGGGGTCGCGTGCACCTGATCGCAAGAGAGCCGTCCATCGAGATCGTTCAGAGTATCTGTTCCACCAATGCGCTAGTCGGAAAAGGTGGCCAGAAGCTTTCCGCCTCTGTTCAGCACGCTTGACCGAGGCGACACCGGTTCAGAACCGGTGGACGCAGAAGATGGTGTTATCAACCATGCACCGGGATAATCAGTCCGGATGTGCCGGGGATTGAGGCGAATTCCACTGCCGGCTGCGAAGTGGAGCGCGCCCACTGTTGCTTTCTTCGACAAAACCGCGCTTCGGATTTCATAGAGTTTTCTTTCTCCATCAAGGGCGAGCGTGACATCCTCAAGAGCGAAATCATCAATGCGGATAGTCTGGCCCGCGGGCGTGTCGAGAACCCACCTGTCGGAATCGATGAAACCGTCGGTATAGACATTGCCGGAGGAGGCACGCAGAAACGTGCCCTTCGGCAAGACAATGCCGTCGACGATGTTCCCGTCGGCAAGGACACATCGGCTGAAAGCGGAGACATCCCCGTCAGCCTTCAGGTCGAACTCCACCGGTTGTGTCGCATCGCAGCGCCAGCCGCTCTGCAGGGTCACGCCGTTGCCCGTCACCCGCATCGTCTCCGGAACAAAGCCGACGGTCTCATAATTTCCGTTGGTTTTTATCGCGATATAGCGGGCGATATCGACGGCATCGACATTCGCGACCCGCACGGGATGGGGGAAGACCGCGCGGTTGAAGGATTCCCTGGTGTCGGCCACGGCCAGTTCAAGTTTCGTGCCTTTGGGCATGTCGATCTGGCCAAGGCGCACCGGCTCTCCAAGCTCCGGCCGATAGCTAGACGCCATTTCCCTGTCATAGGCACGCATCTGGAGATAGAAATTACCGAACTGCCAAAGTGTAAAAATCGCAATGGCGGTGGCCAGCCCATAAGCCAGGATCATCGGGCGCGCCCAGCGGCCTCCTGCGTATCGTGCAATCAACACCACTGTCCAGATACCCCAGACCAGTGTCGTGGCAAGAAGGAAGGCAAGCAAAAGCAGCGCTTCGACGGAGGGGAGTGCAACTGGGATCATGCGAACCAACGAAATGATGCGGATCGATTGCGATCCTGACAGGCAAGATAGCTCTACCCGACGAATGGTGCATTGTTCAACGCCCGGATCTGCCGGCCAGAACGCCACTGCATGCGATCTGGATGCCTCAGCCTATCGCAAAACGTCCGGTCAGGACGATGGACAGGCGGCATATTGCTCGAATTCGACAAGGCTCGTCGGCCTCGCAAAAAGATAGCCCTGAAACAATCGGCAGCCGTAGGACATCATCATCCGCAGCTCCGCCTCGGTCTCCACGCCTTCGGCCAGAACTTCCAGCGAAAGGTCGTGCCCCATCTGGACGATGTTTCGCTTGATTGTCGCCATACGCCCGCTTTCGGTCACCCCCGTCACGAAGCTGCGATCAATCTTGATCTGTTTGAGCGGCAATTGCCGCAGGTAGCTTAGTGAGGAGTAGCCAGTGCCGAAATCGTCGAGTGAAATCGTGAAGCCGGAACGATCAAGGAGCTTCATTTTCGCGATCGCTGCTTCTATGTCGAATAGGAAAACGCTCTCGGTCAGCTCCAGCTTGAGAAGCTGTGGCTTGATGCCCTGAGACGAGGCGGCATCAAGAAGCTGCCCGGAAAATCCCGCGTCGACGAAATGATCGGCAGTGATGTTGATAGACAAGGTGAGATTTTGGGTTGCCGGGTTCTCCTGCCATCTCGCAAGTGTCTTGCAGGCTTCGGCAATGACCCAAGCGCCGATTGTCGGCATGAAACCGGTTTGCTGCGCAAGCGCGATGAAATCGGCTGGCGGGATGTATCCCCGTTTCGGGTGGTTCCACCGCAACAGCGCCTCTGCGCCAAGCAGCGTGCCATCTGCGCGGACCTGCGCCTGATAGAAAAGTTCAAACTGGCCATTCGAAAGCGCGGAACGCAACTCCAATGCTTTTTTCGTATGATTGCGAAACTGCGCCTGCATGGCGGCGACGCCTCCACACAGCATCACCGCGGAGAAAACGCTGTTGAACCAGGCGCTGATGCTGCGCACGTCCTGCGGCATGGGAGTACTGAACGAAAACCGCGCGGCGGACGCGCAGAAATAAACAAAGGCCGCGAGACTTGCCGCGATGACCAGAAACTGGGCGGCGGAACGCTGGCGTTGAAAATTCATGTAGCCGACGAAGATAATGACGAGCAGGTAGAGATGCGTCGTCCTCGGTATGGTATCGTCTGAGACATCGATAGCGACGGAATACCAGCAGACGAACAGGATGCAGGCGCTCTGAGCGAGGATGAGTCCGAGGGAAAATTGGCCCATCAGACAAGTCAGCCAGCACGGCACGATCGCAACCCCCAGAATGAGGAGGCTGAGCGCAATGCCCCATCGTTCCGTGAGGATGAAAAACACGAACCAGCCAGTCGCCAGCGCCACGCCCATCCAGGCTGCAACTCGACACAGGAGAAGAAGATGCTGCGAATATTCCTCTCGGTCTTTTGTTTTCTGAAAAGGCATGCTGACCCTTGGCTTGGACTACGGGGCGAGCCCGCTCCTTGATGCAAAAGCCGAATGGAAGCTAGACGAGGTCGTCGAACTTCGCAGATTTCAAAAAACGGGGTTAAGCAAACAGGAATGAAATCAACAAATTTTGCACGATCAAATCATGCACAATCAATCTGATATCCACTGTTCCCGCTTCTCCGACCTCGGCGGCCTGCACCAACCAAGGAGACACCTTCGCCGCATCTCACCGAAGGGCGAAGCCGCGCCGGATTGGTTCACATGCGAGTGTTTGCAGCGATCTAGACGCGCGCCATGAGGTAGTGTCCAACGCTCCAGACCTTGCCATCTTCGTGCCCGAAAAGACCTGCCGTCGCGAGGAAGAACAGTCTCCAACGCCGTTCCCACAAGCGCGCATCGTTGCCATAGACTCGCTGCAGGATCGGTCGGATACGGTCGATCTCCCGGTCGAAATTTCCAAGCCAGTCGAGGGCCGTCCGGCGATAATGTGATCCCGACCAGCGCCAGTCCTGTTCCACGGTGAAAAGCGCCGGGAAACGGTGAGGAAGATCGAAGGCAGGCATAATGCCGCCGGTGAAGAAATGCTGCGCGATCCAGTCTGCCCGGTTGCCATGGTCGAAACGATAGGATCGATCCCGGTGATTGAAGACGTGAAGGAAGAACTTGCCTTCCGGCGTCAGCCACGAGCGGACGCGCTCGAACAATACCTGCCAGTTAGACATGTGCTCGAACATTTCCACCGATACGACACGGTCGAAACGCTCGTCAGTTGTGAAATCATTCATATCGGCCGTCACCACCGAGAGGTTCGACAGCCCACGCTCATTTGCGCGTTCGATTATATATTCGCGCTGTGAAGCCGAATTTGAAACTGACGTAATCCGCGCATTGGGAAACCGGCCGGCCATATAAAGGGAGAGCGAACCCCAACCACAGCCGAGTTCGAGAATATTCAGGCCGTCCTGCAATCGGGCATGGGAAACAGTCTCTTCCAGCGCCAATGTTTCAGCCTCATCCAGCGTTGTCTGAGCATTGGGATAAAAGCAGCAGGAATATTTTCTTTGCGCGCCAAGGACGATTGCAAAGAATTCAGCCGGCACTTCGTAGTGCTGCCTGTTCGCCTCGTCGGTGTGCGTGGCGACGGGAAATTTCGCCATATCAGACACAAAAGCGTTTTCTTCCGCCGCCGGAACGCCGGCAAGTCGCCGTTTGGTACGGGCGCAGAGCATGTCGATGCCGGCAAGCGTCATATTGTCACTCAGCGGTGCGCGTTCGGCAGCGTTGATGGCGAATGCGAGCATGTTCATGGCGTGTCCTCATTCTTGCGTGGCCCCGGAAAGAAGGCGTTGACGCGGTTTTGCAGGGCGCGGAATTTCTCTCCGCGTGATTTCAGCATGTGTTCTTCGAGCGGGGGAATGCCGGAGACGTGGACGAGCAGCCAGTACATCATGGCTGGCGCAGCAAGCGACAGCCATGACAACGGCTGCGCATGGATGGCCAACAACGGAAAGCCGCACCAGAAAAGCCACTCGAAAAAGTAGTTGGGATGACGCGAGTAGCGCCACAGACCAGTCTCGCAGACGCCGTTTTTGGCCTCCGGGGTTTTTCTGAACTGTGAAAGCTGTGCGTCAGAGGTCGCTTCCCCGACAAGCGCACCAGCCGCGATGATCAACGCCATCACATCGACAATGCTTGGAAATGGCAGAGGATTGCTGGCGGAAAGATAGACGGAGAGAACCAGCACGAAGGCGGCAACGGCCTGAATCTGGAGAAAAGCGAAAAGCCGCAACGAGGCATTGCTGCCCCATTCTTCTATAAGCTTCGCGTAACGTGGATCTTCGCCACCTCCCCTCGTCCGCATGCCGATGTGTCCCGCGAGCCGCAGCGACCAGACAATTATGAGAAAGAGAACCGCTCCCCGGCGCCAGCTATCTCCATCGGAAAAAACGACGGCAACCACGCCGCCGAGCCCGACACTCGCAGACCAGACGGTGTCGATCCAGCCACTCGATCCTGTGTAACGCTGCAACGCCCAGGCTGCCGCCATCAGAAGCGACATCAGCACGGCAAGGTCCACCACAACAGACATCATCACCATTCCGCTCACTGTATTCGAAGGACTTCAGACCAGGTTTTCCAGTGGCAACTACGGGCGAGACGGCAAAAGAGTTTCAGGCGCCTGACAAAATTCTGAAAAATTTGCGTGCCGCTGAAACTTATCGATCCGCTCCTTCGTATCTGTCGCAAGCCGTAAATCTGAATTGTGAATGCAATAGCGAGGAACCATGTTCGATACCGAAGCCAAAAGAAAAGACAGCCGGCGAAACATCGCCGTGATCGGAACAGGCATTTCCGGTCTGTCTGCGGCCTGGCTTTTGTCGAAACGGCATGATGTCACGGTTTTCGAGGCTGCGGACCGCGTTGGCGGCCACAGCAACACCGTGACGTTCAAAACTGAACAGGGGGCGGTGTCTGTCGATACGGGTTTCATCGTCTATAATGAGGTGACGTACCCCAATCTGACGGCACTGTTCAAAACGCTGGGAGTGCCAACGGCGGCCTCCGACATGTCCTTTGCGGTTTCGCTGGATGATGGCGGTTTCGAATATTCCGGCGGCTCTGGCTTTGGCCTTTTGGCGCAAAAGAGAAATGCCTTCAGGCCGCGCTTCTGGGCAATGCTTGCCGACCTCTTGCGCTTTTATCGCAATGCCCCGCGCGATCTGCCGATGATGGGCGATATGTCGCTCGATGAGTATCTTTCTCAAAACAACTATGGCGACGCCTTTCGCAACGATCATCTTTACCCGATGGCCGCAGCCATATGGTCTACCCCGGCCATGGAAGTCGGCCGTTACCCGGCAGCACATTTCGTGAAGTTCTGCAGCAATCATGGCCTGCTGTTGCTGCGCAACCGGCCCGTCTGGCGCACCGTTGTCGGCGGCAGCCGGGAATATGTGAAACGCCTCACTGCGCCATTCGTCGATCGCATTCGGCTCTCGACACCCGTCACACGCATCCACCGGCTGGCGGACGGGGTCGAGATCGCCAACACTAACGGCGAATTCGAACGTTTCGACGATGTGGTGATTGCCACACACGCAGATCAGGCGCTGGAGATGCTGACGGACGCGACTCAGGCCGAACGGCGCATTCTCGGCGCGTTTGGCTATACGAAAAACAGGGCGGTACTGCACACGGACAGCAGTTTCATGCCCCGCAGGCGCGCCGCCTGGTCAAGCTGGAACTATGTGGCCGATACACGCATCGAAACGGGGCAGCCGAGCATCACCTACTGGATGAACAAGCTTCAGCCTCTGGGCGAAATCCCTGACACCTTCGTAACGCTGAACCCGACGCGCGAACCGGAAAGGGGAAAAATCATCACCGAGGAAACCTACCACCATCCTGTTTTCGATGCCGGCACCGAGCAGATGAGGCAGGAACTGTGGGCCTTGCAGGGGTTGAGAAACACCTGGTTCTGCGGCGCCTATTTTGGCTCGGGTTTTCATGAAGACGGCATTCAGGCAGGACTTGCCGTCGCCGAGGATCTGGGCGGCCTGTCAAGGCCCTGGAAGGTTACCGATGATAGCGGCCGGATCGTCCGTCTGAATTTGGCTTCGCGGAAAAGAACGATCAAACTCGTTGAGGCGATCCCATGACGTCTCATTTCTCCTCTGCCCTTTTTCCCGGACATGTGATGCATGCGCGCTTCAAGCCGAAAGCGCACCGGCTGGCCTATCGCATTTACTCGCTGCTTCTCGACCTTGATGAACTCGACGCGCTTGACCGTAAGCTGCGGCTGTTCTCCGTCGATCGTTTCAACCTGTTTTCCTTTCACCGCCGGGACCGCGGCGACGGGAGCAAGGTGGAATTGCGCAACCAGATCGAGAACGCCATGACGGCCGCAGGCATGACCGTCGATGGTGGTCCGATCCGTCTGCTCACCATGCCACGCATCCTCGGCTGGGCCTTCAATCCACTCAGCGTGTTTTTCTACCACGGCCGGAACGGGTCTCTCAAAGCCATTCTCTGGGAGGTCGACAACACGTTCGGCGAGCGGCATTCCTACCTTATCCCGGTGGAGACCGAAGGTGCGGCCGAGATCGTCCAGCGCTGCGACAAGGCCTTCTATGTCTCGCCCTTCATGGACATGGATCTCCGTTATGTCTTTCGGGTCATTCCACCCGGCGACAAGCTGAAGATCGTTATCGATACATTTGACGACGACGGGCCAGTCCTGACTGCAAGGCATCTGGCGCGGCGTGTCGAGCTGACAGACGGCACGCTCCTGAAGGCTTTTGTCACCATTCCCTTTCTTACCCTCAAGGTTGTTGCCGGCATCCATTGGGAAGCACTTAAAATATGGCTCAAGGGTGTGCGTCTGAGAAAACGACCGCGTCCACCGTCTGCCCCTGTCTCCTTCATTCACCCATCACCATCGCAAATCGAGGCCAAACTTCATGACCCCGTTTGATAATCTCAACGAACTATCGCTGGAAAACACGCAGATGCGGCAACGCACCGGTCCCGAAGGCTGGCTCATGGCCAAGCTCTTGAACAACGTCTCCAAGGGCAGACTGCGCGTCATGCTGCCCGGTGGCGGCATGATTGAGAAATCCGGGGAACATGAGGGCACCGAGGCGACGCTTGTTCTCCATCGCTGGCGCGCGCTACGGCGGCTCATCCTCAATGGCGACATCGGTTTTGCCGAGGGTTACATCGAAGACGACTGGTCTACACCGGATCTGACGGCCCTGATCCGTTTTGCGGCGCAGAACAACGACGCTTTCGGGGGATCGACGCGCGGCAGCCTGCCCATGCGCCTCATCAATCGCCTTGGCCACCGGCTGAACGCCAATACAAAGCGCGGAAGCCGCCGCAACATCGAGGCCCATTACGATCTCGGCAACGAGTTCTACCGGCAATGGCTCGATTCCTCGATGCTCTATTCGTCGGCGATTTTCGACGATACGACGCCAACGCTTGAGGCGGCCCAACTCAAAAAACTCAACCGCATCGTCGACAAGCTGCAATTGAACGGCGATGAGAGCGTATTGGAGATAGGCTGCGGCTGGGGCGCGCTTGCAATCCACCTCGCGACCCAGGCGGATGCCAACGTTACCGGCCTCACCCTTTCGCCCTCCCAGTTGAATTGGGCAAAGGCGGCAGCGGAAAAAACCGACAAGGCGGAGCATATCGATCTCAGGCTCGAGGACTATCGCGATGTCGAAGGCAAGTTCGACCGCATCGTTTCCGTCGAGATGTTCGAAGCGGTCGGTGAGGCCTATTGGCCGAGCTATTTCGAAACACTGAAACGCTGCCTGAAACCCGGCGGGCGCGCGGTGCTGCAAATCATCTCCATTGAACCTGCCCGGTTCGACAATTACCGGCGAAACGCGGACTTCATCCAGAAATACATCTTTCCGGGCGGCTTTCTGCCATCTGACGAAGCCCTTGAACGAGCAATCGGCAGAGCGGGCCTCAGCCTCACCGATACCGAGCTTTTCGGCCAGTCCTATGCCCGCACGCTGGCGGAATGGCGGCAGCGTTTTCATGCGCACTGGCAGACAATCTCGCTGCTGGGTTTCGATGACCGCTTCAGGCGGCTCTGGGATTACTACCTCTGCTACTGCGAAGCCGGATTTACCGAGGGAACCATCAATGTCGGCTTCTACACGATCGAGCACAAATAAGAGGCGGGGCAACAACAGCGGAGAAAGACGATGAAAATCAATCCCTTGATAATCGCATCCGTTCTGGGTCCGATGTTTGCGGCCTCTGGTGCCGGAGCAGCCGACATCGACGGAAACTGGGCACGCGGCGACGGCAACGCGAAAGTGCTCATTGCGCCCTGCGGCGACAATATATGCGCCACCAATACCTGGATCAAACCGGGCACGCCTAAGGAAAAGACCGGCGACCGGCTGATCATGACCATAAAGCCCGATGAAACAGGCGTCTATTCGGGCACCGCCTTCGATCCGCAACGCGACAAATCCTACAAGATAACCGTGACGGTTGATGGCAACAGCATGACCACCAAGGGCTGCATCGTCGCTGGTCTCCTGTGCAAGGGCATTACCTGGGCCCGCATCAACTAGACTCTGGAAAGGACAAACCGATGAAGACCTATATCTCGGCCTATTTCTTCACCCTCATCTCCTTTCTGGTGATCGACTTCATCTGGCTGAGCACCATGGCGTCACGCCTTTATCGCCCGGCGATCGGCGATCTTCTGGCTGAGAACTTCCGGCTGGCCCCGGCTATCATCTTTTATCTCATCTACGCGGCCGGACTGACCTTTCTTGCGGTTCGTCCGGCCCTCATATCAGGCCAGTGGACGACCGCGTTGCTTTATGGTGCCGCCGTCGGCTTCATGGCCTATGCCACATATGATCTCACCAATCAGGCAACGTTGAAGAGCTGGTCCACGACATTGACCATCGCAGATCTTCTGTGGGGCACCTTCGTCTCCGCAGCCGCTGCCATCATCGGTTACCTCGTCACTGTACGGCTGGTCGGTCCACTGCAAAATCCGGCAGGTGTGTTATGACAGCGACCATCCCTGCCGGCTGCTTTCCCCCGGCCAATTTATGGCCGGGACGACGTGAACTTCATTTCGCGCATGCCTTGCCTTCCCACAAAGGACAACCCTATATAGGAGGCGCAAGAAGGGATGTTCGAATGCAGGGTACAGAGATAGCAACGCTCATAAACCGCGTCGGCATGGGCGATCGCTCGGCATTCGTTTCCCTCTATCAAGCCACCAGCCCGAAGCTTTATGCCATCTGCCTGAAAATCCTGCGTGACAGGACCGAAGCAGAAGAAGCGCTTCAGGAAGTCTATATCAAGATCTGGCAACGAGCCCTCACATTTGCCGCAAGCGCCGGCACACCGTCGACGTGGCTTGCCGCAATCGCCCGCAACCATGCGATCGATACGATCAGGGCCCGCAAACCCGTGGGCGACGACATTGACGAAGCCTATGACCTTGCCGATGACAGCATCCGCAATCCGGAGCAGCAGGTCGTTCTGGCCGATGAGGGTCGCAGGATCGACAATTGCATGCAGGAACTTGAAACCGTTCATGCGCAGGCGGTGCGTCGGGCCTATATCGAAGGGCTGAGCTATATCGAACTCGCCAAAGAATTGCGGGTGCCACTCAATACCGTCAGAACCTGGCTGCGGCGAAGCCTTCTCAAACTCAGAGAGTGCATGCAGCGATGACCACGAGCGAAAACAGCGAGGGCATGCATTCGCGCGACGAAATCCTCGCTGGCGAATATGTGCTCGGCGTGCTGCCGTTCGAAAAGCGTCGTGAGGTCGAGCGGCGCATGCAGGACGACAGGGTCTTCGCGCAACTGGTCCACCGCTGGGAAAGCGAATTTTCGGACTTCAACGTGGATTACGAAGAACAGGCGCCGAGTGCGGCCATTCTCGCCCGCATCGAAGAACGCCTGTTCGGCAGCAAGACCAGCAACGCCAATGGCAGCTTGTGGAGTTCCGCATCCTTCTGGCGATGGATATCGGTCGCCACGAGCGCGACTGCCGTTGCCGCAATCGTTTACGCCGCATTTCCCGAAAAATGGCAGGGCACAGCTCCGCTGGTAGCCGAACTTTCGACAACGGACAGTCAGGTCAACCTGCTTGCATCCTATGATGCAGAGACCGGCAGGATGCACATTGTACCGGTTGCGACCGGCAAGGCCGATGAGAAATCACTGGAACTGTGGCTAGTGATGGATGGCGGCAAGACCCGTTCGCTCGGCGTCTTCCAGCCCGGAACGAATGGCGATCTCATTATCCCGGCGGATATGCGTAACAACATTTCGGAAGGCACGACCTTCGCGATCAGCGTGGAACCCTTCGGTGGCTCACCAACTGGTCAGGCAACCGGCCCTGTTATCGCGATCGGCACCGCACGAAGGCAGCTTTAAGGCGTCACGTCTTGCTGCGCTTTTGCCAACTGCTGAAACATGATTTCAGTCCGCGCACTCTTGCGTGGTTGCGCAATCGTCGAGCATTGCCAGCGCGTTCTTTATTGCGGCACCGGAGGCCGTATTGTCGAAAACGCACCAGGATTCGGCGGAAAGGCGTTTTCTAAACGAGAGGATTTCGGCGGCGCTGTAGTCGGAATAATAAATCCGGGGAGCGCCGTGCAGCCGGACATATCTGGGCGGCTCGGAAAAATCACTCGCTGGCCATACCGGTGCAGGATCGGCCAGCACACGATCAACGGCATAGCGTTTCAGAACCTCTTGCGCTGACTGCGTGGCCCAACTTGTGTGACGCGGTTCGAGCACGAGCATGCCGGGAAAGGTCTCACGCATAGTATCTAACGCGGCCTCTGCGTCGGAGGCATCAAATGTGAGATTGGGTGGCAACTGGCACAATAGGGGTCCAAGCTTGCCATCCAGCGGCGCAAGTTCCCCAACAAATGCCTTGAAGACTTGTTCGATTTCCCGCAACCGGCGCTCATGCGTGATCTCGCGCGGCAGCTTCACGGCGAAGCGGAAGTCATCGGGCACCGAATTTGCCCAACGCTCGAACGTCGTCGGCCGGTGGTGGCGATAAAAGGTGGAGTTGATCTCGACGCCGTTGAATACGGCAGCATATCGGCTAAGCCCACTTCCCGTTTCGGGAAAACGGTGCGCCACAGTCTTGGGGATCGACCATCCAGCTGTTGCAATGACCGGCACTTTCACCTGCCCCCGAGGCTTTCAAAGAGAAGGCCGGCACATGCCGACCTTCCCTGATTCTAACGCTTAGCGTCTGTAACGCAGACGTTCCTGTTCGATTTCAGTGGGCGCATAAGGATCGAGCGTGTCGTCAAACCGTGACCAACCGTCTTCGGCATAGGCCGCGCGCCGCTTGTCCGGGTCGACCCAGTTGGACTGACGCAGAACTTCTTCGGCGTCCGTGTAAAGGCTGTCCTCGACCTTCGCGGTCACGAGCGTGCCACCCCGGCGAACGCCTTCTGCGTAGACATGGGCGTGGTCTTCGGAAACGCCGGCGTCCGTCAGTGCGCCGATAAGGCCGCCGGCGGCGCCGCCTGCAACGGCACCGGCCACAGCGCCTGCCGCCGTCGCGGCAAGCCAGCCTGCCGCAACCACCGGTCCGACGCCGGGAATTGCCATGATGCCAAGGCCTGTCAACAGGCCGCCGACACCACCGACGGCAGCGCCGATGCCGGCACCCGTGCCTGCGCCTTCAGCAGCTTTTGTATCATTGCCATGGCGTTCGTCTGCATTGTTGGAAACAATGCTGATATCTTTAGACGGCACGCCGCGTTGTTCCAGTGCATTAACGGCTGCGCTGGCATCGGAGTAGTCGTCGAAAAGTCCGGTAACGGTCTTCATAGGATTCTCCCAAAGATTGAATTAGTTAGCGACAATATTGCCCTGATAGTCGAGCGCCACGTTTACGGACTTGCCGTCTTTCGAGGCCTTGGCCTGCCACACGCCCTTGTCGTCGAGCGTAAGACCGGTCACATCGGCATATCCGGCGTCCATAAGGCGTTTATTTGCCTGTTCCTCGGTAAAGCTGTTTGCGCCTTCCACAGGCGCAGTCGCATTCTTGGTGTCTGGCGTAGCGACGGCAGGCTTGCTGCCATCGGTGGCTGGAGCGGTGGACGTCTGAGCGAAGGCGCCAAGGGTCGACGCGCCGAGAAGCGCGGCGGCTAAAAGAAGCTTTTTCATGATTTTTCCTCGTTGTAGCCTTCAGTGCAGGCTCGACAAGGAAACAACATGCCGGGCCTCATGGTTCCGCCGATCTGAAAATAGAATTTGCAGGCCTTGCCGTTCCATCATCGTCGAAACGCCATAGAACTATCTCTGCCGGATATGGAACGTCCGCCTATTCAACCGGTTACTGGCTTCACCGCGATGCCACCGCAGACCGGAATGTGAATTCTTTTCCCGCAGCAGGAACATCGTCTCCACTCAGGGGTTGTCCAAGTACATCATTCAAAGTTGATCGGATTCCCACATGCCTGCGGAAACTACATTGCATGACCTGTTCCTCGATACGCTCAAGGACATCCGTCTCGCCGAACAGCAAGTGCTGAAGGCTCTGCCGAAGACCGTGCGGGGACCCTTCCAAGCTCAGGCCGCCTTTTAGGGCGGCTTTTTCATTTCCGGGTCGGATAGGCCCCTTCCAATTCAGGAGCCACACCATGGCCAAGACCACCTCCACATCACCAAGCGACAAGACCGAAACCGTAACGATCCACGACCAGAAGCTGGAGCGTGGTGCCGGCGGCGAGCTGCACCAGACAGCCGAAAACGACGCGCCGGTGCTGACGACGGCTCAAGGGGGGCCGATCGCGGACGACCAGACTTCTCTAAGGGTCGGGCCGCGCGGGCCGCTCGTCGTTGATGATTTCCATTTCCGCGAAAAGATCTTCCATTTCGACCATGAGCGCATTCCCGAACGCGTCGTGCATGCGCGCGGTTACGGCGCGCATGGCTTCTTCGAGACCTACGAGTCCTTATCCGCATATACGAAGGCGGATTTCCTGCAGCGCGCCGGCGAAAAAACGCCAGCCTTCGTCCGCTTCTCGACGGTTGCGGGCAACAAGGGCTCAGCCGACCTTGCGCGCGACGTGCGCGGTTTCGCAGTCAAGCTCTATACACAGGAAGGCAACTGGGATCTCGTCGGCAATAATATTCCTGTCTTCTTCATTCAGGACGCCATCAAGTTTCCCGACCTGATCCACGCCGCCAAGCAGGAACCTGACCGGGCTTTTCCGCAGGCGCAGACGGCCCATGACAATTTCTGGGACTTCATCAGCCTCACGCCGGAAAGCATGCACATGGTCATGTGGGCAATGTCGGATCGTACGATACCGCGGTCTTTCCGCTTCATGGAGGGTTTCGGCGTTCATACCTTCCGCCTGGTCAATGCCAAGGATGAATCGACCTTCGTCAAGTTCCACTGGAAGCCGAAGCTCGGGCTTCAATCGGTCGCCTGGAACGAGGCGGTCAAGATCAATGGCGCCGATCCCGATTTCCATCGCCGCGATCTGTGGCAGGCGATCCAGTCTGGCAACTTCCCGGAATGGGAATTGCAGGTGCAGCTCTTCGATCAGGAGTTTGCTGATAGCTTCGATTTCGACGTGCTCGATCCGACAAAGATCATCCCCGAGGAAATCCTGAAGCCACAGCCGGTCGGACGACTGGTGCTCGACCGCATGCCCGACAACTTCTTTGCCGAGACCGAGCAGGTTGCGTTCATGACGCAGAACGTGCCGCCGGGCATCGACTTCAGCAATGATCCGCTGTTGCAGGGCCGCAACTTTTCATATCTCGACACCCAGCTGAAACGCCTTGGCGGGCCAAACTTCACCCATCTGCCGATCAATGCACCGAAGTGTCCCTTCGCGCATTTCCAGCAGGATGGCCACATGGCCATGCGCAACCCTGTTGGCAGTGTGAATTACCAGCCGAACTCGTTCGGTGAAGGCCCGAGGGAGTCGCCGAGCCGTGGCTATCGCCATTTTCCGGCAGAAGAACAGGGGATCAAGGCGCGGCTGCGCCCCGAGAGCTTTGCCGACCACTACAGCCAGGCACGGCAGTTCTATATCAGCCAGACCCCGCCAGAACAGCGTCATATCGCGGCAGCCCTGACATTCGAACTGAGCAAGGTGGAAACAGCCGTGATCCGCGAACGCATGGTATCGCATCTCATGAACATCGACGAGACGCTGGCAAACACCGTTGCGCAGAAGCTAGGTTTCAAGTCCATGCCGAAGCCGGCGGATGCGGCCATGCCGACACGTCAGGATCTGGAACCCTCGCCAGCGCTCAGCATCGTCGAGCGTGGCCCGAAACGCTTCGAAGGCCGCAAGCTTGGTGTACTCGTCACCGATGGTGTCGACGCCAAATTGCTGAACGGCCTGATGTCGGCGATTACCAAGGAAAAAGCCGTCTGCGAATTGATAGCCCCGAAGGTCGGTGGCGTCACCGCCTCGGACGGGAGCTGGTTTGCGGCCCATCACATGATCGACGGCGGGCCATCGGTTCTCTTCGATGCGGTTGCACTGTTGACTTCTGCCGAGGGGATAGACGATCTGGTCAACGAGGCGACGGCGCGTGACTTCGTGGCCGATGCTTTCCAGCACTGCAAGTTCATCGGTTACGACCAGTCGGCGCTGCCATTGCTGGAAAAGGCCGGTATCGCAGGCGACCTTGACGAGGGCACGATTATCCTCCCAGGTGAGGAAGGCCTCGCTGGCTTCGTGTCGAACCTTGGCAAGCTGCGTGTCTGGGGACGGGAACCTTCCGTAAAACTCGGCAAGGCTTCACCGCCAGTAAAATGAAATCACCGGCGGGCGCGGCAATAATGCCGCGCCTTGATGATGCATGATCGCCCGCCCGAGGGCGTGAAAGCGTTTCAGCCTGAACAACATCAAGATGGCTCACACAGGATGGTATTGAATGAAGATACGCGCCGGGTTCGATATTGCTTATGAATGCGAGAATGAGACGGCAATGCTGCTTGTTCTCAACGTCCACCCCAGCCGGCGCGCTGATCTGCTCACCGAACAGGTGCTGACCTTCGACAGGCCGATCGAGGCCTGGGGTTATATGGATATCTTCGGAAACGCCTGCAGCCGCATAACCGCACCGCCTGGCGTGACGACGATCTCGACGCGGTTCGACATATATGACGGCGGCCTGCCCGATCCCGTTCCTGAAAACGCTTTCCAGCACGATATCAAGGATTTACCAGACGATGTTCTAGTGTTCCTGCTGGGCAGCCGTTACTGCGATACCGACCGCCTGGCAGACTTCGCCTGGAAAAACTTCTCGGCAACACCGCTCGGCTGGCCCCGTGTGCAGGCGATACTCGATTTTGTGCATTCCCATATTGTCTTCAACTACGAGAAAGCCGATCCGCTCAGGACGGCATATGGCGGCTTCACCGACCGGACCGGGGTTTGCCGCGATTTCGCACATCTTGCGATCACACTCTGCCGTTGCATGAATATCCCCGCTCGCTATTGCACCGGCTATCTCGGTGATATCGGCGTGCCGAAAGACCCCAATCCGATGGATTTCAGCGCCTGGTTCGAGGTCTATCTCAGCGGCCGCTGGTATACGGTCGATGCCCGTCACAACAGGCCCCGCATCGGACGCATCTTGATGGCGACAGGACGAGATGCGACGGACGTCGCCCTGTCCACCGCTTTCGGGCCGGCTATCCTGAAGCGGTTCGAAGTCATTACGGAAGAACTGGCCGGATAACGACGGGTAGCGTCAAGGCGCACCGGTCTCGCTCGACCTAGACGGAGGCGACCTGAATGACCTCGGGAGCGGAACCGTATGTCGCCTTGTTCTGACGGTGAAAGACGATGAATTCCTCGGCTGGAAGCGGCTTGGAAAACAGCCAGCCCTGACCAAAATCCACACCATGTTCCCGCAGATAGGCCGCCTGCTCCGGCCTCTCGATACCTTCCGCAACGGAAGACAATCCAAGCTCGCGCGCCATCTCGATAATATGGAGCGTCACGGTGCTGGTTGCCGTGTTCCTGCCGATCGTATCAACGAAGGACTTGTCGATTTTCAGGGCGTCCAACGGCAGTCCTTGCAAATACTGAAGGCTGGAATAGCCGGTTCCGAAATCGTCAATTGCCACGGAATGCCCGGCCTTGCGTGCTCTATCCAGCGTCACGCGCGCCGCGTCGATGTCGATGAAACCGCGCTCGGTCGCTTCAAGCCATATCTGCTCCTTGCGTATATCCGCGCGGGCAAGGCGTTGATCGATGAAGTCCAGTATCCGGCCTGATTTTACATCTTCGGCGCAGAGATTGATGGCGATATGTGCGCTGCGATCCCCAACGAGCATGGTACCAAGATCTGCAATAATGGCTTCGACGACCTGATCGGTGATGGGCTCTATCAGCCCTGTTTCTTCCGCCAGCGGAATGAAGAGGTCTGGCCTCACCAGCGTGCCATCAGGCCGCCGCCAGCGGACAAGCGCTTCGGCGCCAACGCATATATTGGTCTTGAGTTCGACGATCGGTTGATAGTGGACGATGAATTCACGGTTCTGCACTGCGATTCCCAGTTCCGTTTCCGGCGACAACCGCTTGCGCGACATCCAGATGACGATGCCGACGATAAAGAGCGCAATGAATGCGCCGATTGGCAAAAGGATAGTCAACTCCCGCACCAGCCTCGTTCGCAAGGCCGCCCTTGGCTCGAGAACCACCGCCGTCAGCGCGTTCTCCTTTACCACCGAATAAAGCCATGCGTCCGTCGTGCCCTGCCCCTCTTTTGTCGGCAACGTGGCGAGAACCCCTGTGTCGGGAAGGTTCTGCGTGCTGATGACCGCAGCTTTATCGTTGAGGATCGCGAGAGACATCCCGTCCCGAAGCACAATATCAGCAAATCTGGAAGGTGCGACGAGCGCGTTGTGGTGGCCGAGATGCAGGCTCGTCATCTGGTCGCCGTGGCTGATGCCGGGCTGGATACGCAACGTCACTTCAAGGCCCTCCGGTGTGACGTAGTCGACATGGGATTTGGCTACGTCGCCAGCGGCGCGGCCCCAGGAGGTGCATTTGATGAAGCCGTTTTCGAAATAGCCAATCTCCTCGATTGAGGGGACGTTGATCGTCACCATCCGCATTTGTGCAATATGCTGATCCGAACACGCGGGAAGGTGCGCGGTTTCAATTGCTTCCAATGCCCCTTGCGCTTGCCTGAACGTATTACCGGCACGCACAAGCGATCTTTCGGCGACGAGGTCGAGAATGAAGAGTTCTTTTTGAATGGCGACACGCCAGGACGTCCAGGCCATGGCGGCAATGGGCAACGCTGCGCCGACTATGGCCAGAAATATCCCCACGGTTATCACACGCCAACGTCGTGACTGCATCATCACTCTCCAAAAGGTAGTCGAGACATCAGTGTCGCAATCTCCTTAATTTTTGCTGTGTGCGGAACGGTGAAAACCGGGTGATGCAAATTATGATTTCTGTCGTCGACGCAATCTGAAAATCACCGTGACGGCAGGAACGCGGGGGTGATAATCCGGTTACCCCCAAGAAGACATCACGTCCCTGTCGAAGTTCAGTCCCGGTGCGATTACGATGCGAAAACAAAGCGTTCCAGTTTGCCGAGCGTCTGCTGACCCAGTTCGATAGCCCCAAAACCCTTCGCGTCCTGGAACTCGGCTTCCGTGCTGAACACCATGCCGAGCACGACCTTCGTCGCGCCGTCCCGATCCTCGAACGAAGCCCAGGCGTCGGCATGTTTCGGCCCGTTTTCGCCCCAGAGCAGCGTGTAGCCAATCCTCTCCTCAGGCCTGACCTCGATATATCGATGATGGTTCGGGAAGACCGTGCCATCAGGTCCGATCATGTCGAACACCCATTCGCCGCCGGTTCGCAGATCGATCCTCTTCGTGCGACACGAAAACCCTTCCGGACCCCACCATTGCGGCAGCGTCTCGGAATTCATCCAGGCGTTCCAGACGATGTTGCGCGGCGCGCTTATCGTTCGCTCCAGCACCGTTGTTCGTCTGGCCACCTCGGCCAGATTGTTAAGACCGGCACCGAAGCCCTGCCGGTAACCCGCCTGCATATCCGCAGCCAATGAGGAAAGCTGCACGGTTACGACAACGCGACTGCCCTGCTCCGCCTCCGAAAAATCAGCGGTCACCAGCGCCGCAGACTGCGTCACGTCACCGGACGACACCACCTCGTAATTGACGCTGCGCAAGGCTGGCTGCAATTCCAGCCACCCGCATTCGCAGCGAATATCCGGCTGCCCATCGACCTTGCAGAGCGAAACTTCGCGTCCACCAACTCTGGTATTGGCCTCCAGAAACTCCACGGTCACGGCGGGCGTGGGAGCTGCCCACACAGCCCGCGCGGCAGGCGACGTCCACACTTGCCAGAGGACCGGTAATGGAACAGCGACCACCCTTTCGAAGCTCAATGTCGCAAAGCGGCCATCGCCAAGATGGGGTTCGGCACGGGTGCCGTCCTGATTGAGTGTCGACATCATTCCGGGCGCTCCTTCGCAGCCTGCATTGCAAATGCTTCCAACCGGTCGAGCCGGCTCTCCCAAATGGCCCGCTGTTCATCGAGCCATGTCCGCACCGGCTCCAGAGCCTCGGGCACGATAGCGCAGGTGCGCACCCGCCCATCCTTGGAGGTGCGGATAAGCCCCGCCTCCTCCAGTACTGACAGATGCCGCATCACGGTCGGCAGACGCAGCCCCGTGGGAGCGGACAATTCCATGACGCGGGCAGGCCCTTCCGCAAGCTTTGTCAGAATAGACCGGCGCGTCGGATCGGCCAGAGCCTGAAAGATCAGCGATAGTTCGGGCGAATGCTTAGTCATAATGCTAACTATCATGCAGCACGGCTCTAACGCAAGGAAAACTTCGTCGATTAGCTAAGTGTTTGGCCATGAGCATTTGTTGGCCGTCCGCGCAAAAGAAAACGCCGGAGCGTTGCCCCGGCGTTTCATTTTTTAAGCCACCAGACCCTTGGTCAGTTCCAGCGCCTGCCGCTCGAACAGCCGGCGATAGATGCCGTCGTTCAGACGGATCAGCGCCTGGTGGTCGCCCTCTTCGACAATCTTGCCCTTGTCGAACACCAGCAGACGGTCAAGCGCCCGCACGGTGGAAAGCCGGTGCGCAATGACCAGCGTGGTGCGGCCATCCATCAGGCGTTCCATGGCCTCCTGGATCTGCACTTCGCTTTCGCTGTCGAGGCTCGATGTCGCCTCGTCCAGAATCAGCACCGGCGCATCCGCGAGGAAGGCACGGGCAATAGCGACACGCTGCCGCTCCCCGCCAGACAATTTAACGCCGCGCTCACCCACCATCGTCTCATAGCCCTTGGGAAGGGACATGATGAAGTCATGGGCGCTCGCCTGCCTCGCCGCCTGCTCGATCTCACGCCGCGAGGCGCTCGGCCGGCCATAGGCGATGTTTTCCGCCAGCGTGCGGTGGAACAGGATGGGTTCCTGCTGCACGATGGCGATCTGGCTGCGCAGGTTTGCCTGCCTGGCCTTGGCGATGTCCTGGCCGTCAATGCGGATCGAGCCGGAATTCACATCGTAAAGCCGCTGGATAAGCTTGACGAAGGTCGTCTTTCCCGAACCCGAATGCCCGACCAGCCCCACACGCTCACCCGACCTGATGGTGACTGAAAAGTCCTCATAGAGCGGGCTGGGATGCGCGCCATATTGAAAAGTAACGTTGTCAAAAACGATTTCGCCCTTCTCTATCCTGATCGGCCTGGCATCCGGCCTGTCTTCGACACCCAAAGGCATCTTGTCGAGCAGCACCAACTCTTCCATATCGTTGACGGCACGTTGCAGGTTACGGATGTGTTGACCGACATCGCGCAGATAGCCCTGCAGGACGAAGAACATCGCCAGCACGAAGGTGATGTCGCCCGGCGTCGCCAGTCCCTGCTGCCACATGACAAGGCCTGTTCCCAGAATACCGGCCTGCATGGACACCATCATGAAGCCCTGGATCGTGCCATTCAGCGTGCCGCGTTTCCACGTCCTTCGCGTACGGTTGTCCCATTTGGCCAGCACATGGCGCAACCGCGCCTCTTCACGGTTCTCGGCGCCAAAAGCCTTGACCACCGAATTGCAGCTGACGGCATCCGCCAGCGCGCCACCGAGCTTGGTATCCCAGGCGTTTGCAAGTCTTGCCGCCGGCGATACGAAGCCCATGGAGAGCACCACGGTGACGCCGACATAGATCAGCGACCCCGTGCCCACGATTAAGCCCATGATCGGCCAGTAACTACCCAGCACGACGGTTGCGCCCACCAGCATGACGATGGAGGGCAACAGGGCGATAAGTAGCACGTCATTGAGTGAATCAAGCGCCCACATGCCACGCGTGATCTTGCGAACCGTGGAACCGGCAAAGCTGTTGGCGTGCCAGTCGGTCGAGAACCGCTGCACCCGGTAGAAACCGTTATTCGCCACATCCGCCATGGTTTTCAGCGTCAGCCTGATGATGCCGTTGAACACGAACCAGCGCAGGACTACGCTGGTCAAGCCCAGCGCCACAACGACGACAAAGGCGCGCAGCGCCCGGTCAGCCCCGTTGCCGCCGGCAATGGCATCGACAATCTGGCCGGAGAAAACCGGCACCATAACTTCGGCCAGCGTGCTGGCAATCACCAGCACGACAATAAAGCCCACCAATGCCCGCCGGTGGGTCCAATGGTGGAAAACAAAGCCGAGCACATGGCGATAGGCATCGGCGCGGAAATCGAGCTTCTTGCGAGACATTTTAACCAGCACGGCGCCATGCGTTCGGCAACCGGTCCTCAAAAACGGAAGTTGGATGGCACAGCCCGGGCGGGAAACAAAATGATCCCGTCAGATCAATCGGGCTATGAAGGAAAACAAAACCGCATGTGGGGCGCGCTCGGGGCGGGCCACGAATGTAAATGACCTAGTGTCGGTTCATTCCACGCGGGAGGAACTTGATGAATGATGATGTCATGCAACGCCTCCCTATGTTCGATCTGACGCGGTGAGAAATTTGTACCTGAGCTGTTCGCCGTTGCCAACCGGGTAATTGCAACCTTATGGCAAGTGATGCGAAAACGACACATCAGCTGGTGTGACGGTAAAGAACGTGGCCGATGCCAATGAAAGCTTCGGCCACGGTTTTTGCGTGGTGGCGCTTCCCGCCGCACCCAGGCTCCGGTGCGCGGCGAGAACATATCTGGTCAATCCATCTGGACGTTTGCGTTCTTGACGACCGGTTCCCATTTGGCGATTTCGGCCGCAACGTGGCTTTTCAGCTCATCGGGCGAAGAACCGACGATCTTGGCGCTGAATTCGGCCATGCGGGCCGCCACACCCGGATCGGCAAGCGCTTTCTTGGCCGCCGCATTCAGTGTATCCACCACATCGGCCGGCGTGCCGGCAGGCGCAAACAGCGCGTTCCACGTGTAGGTTTCATAACCAGGTACGGTTTCGGCAATGGTCGGCAGATCCGGGAATGATGACGCGCGCTCGGCAGTTGTTACGCCAAGCGCCCGCAATGTGCCGGATTTGATGTGGCCGGACGACGACGGCAGATTGTCGAACATGATCGAAATCTGGTTGCCGAGAAGATCGTTGAGCGCGGGGCCGGCACCTTTATAGGGAACGTGCTGCATGCTCACACCGGTCATGCTCTTGAACAATTCCCCTGAAAGATGCAGCGGCGTGCCATTGCCGGAAGAGGCATAGGCATATTTGTCCGGCTCGGCTTTCAGAAGCGCGATCAATTCCGCGACGCTGTTGACGTTCAGCTTCGGATTGACAACAAGCACATTGGGAACCACGACCAGAAGCGAGACCGGGGCAAAGTCCTTTTGCGGATCGTAAGGCTTTGTCTTGAGAATGAGCGGGTTCAAGGCATGTGTCGCAACGGTGCCCATCAGGATTGTGTAACCGTCAGGCTCTGCGCGTGCGACACGGTCGGCACCGAGATTGCCGCCAGCGCCGGCAACATTTTCAACGACGATCTGGTGACCAAGCTCATCACCCATTTTCTGTGCGATGACGCGCGCAACCACGTCGGTTGAGCCACCTGCCGCGAAGGGAACGACCAGCGTGATCGTTCGATCAGGAAAACCCTGCGCGCTCGCCGTCAGTCCCATCATGCAAAAAGAAGCAGCCGTAGCCGCAAGTTTCAACACCATACGCCGTTTCAAAGACCGGTAATTCATGAACCCTCCTGTAGAATGGCCTCCCCGCCATCCGCGCATAGTAGCTCAAATGGACCTGAGAGCAAGCAACCGGCATCGCAAACCATGCGGGAAGGCCACGCGACACGCCGGCCCTGCAACGCTTGGCGGAACCGCGCGTTATAGCGGGCACAAAGCATTGAAATACCGGGGGCGACATGGACGACAGCGTAAACATTCCCAAGATCAACCGGCTCGTGTTGCAAAACCTCATAGCGGGCCTCAGCGACGGGTTGATCCTGCTCGAAAACGACGGAACGATAGCCTGGGCCAACAAGGCCGCCCTTCAGATGCACCGTATAGAAGCGATGCCTGAGCTTGGGGAGGATGCCGCTGCCTATCGGCGAAATTTCACGCTTCGATACCGCAACAACCATCTGCTCGACGAGGGGCAATATCCGCTTGAACGGCTTCTGGCGGGCGAGACCTTCGAAGATGTGACGGTAGAGATATCGCCGAGCGGCGATGAGGCGGAATGCTGGGTCCACACGGTGCGCGGCCTCGTTCTTGAAGATGCTGGCGCAAAACCGGATGTTCTGGTCCTGATCATCCGGGACGAAACGCCGCGTTTCGAGGCGGAGGCGCGCTTCGAAAGCGCCTTCAATGCCAATCCGGCGCCGGGGCTGATATGCCGGCTGGAGGACAAGCGTTTCATCCGCGTCAATCAGGGTTTCCTTGAGATGACCGGATTCAGCCGTGAAGAGATCATCGGCATCAGTGTCGAGGAACTCGGCCTGTTTTCCGAGTGCGACACAGGTGAGGACGCCCTGAAAAAGCTGGAGGATGGCCGGCTCATCCGTCAGCGCGAGGCGCTCATTCCCATCCCCGGCGGCGACAGGCTGGTTATCGTGGCCGGCGAAACGATCGCCGTTGCCGAAGAACCCTGCATGCTGTTCACCTTCGCCGATCTGGACGGCCGCCGCAAAGCCCAGAACGCTCTGCGACAGAGCGAGGAGCGCTTCTTCAAGTCCTTTCGCCTGTCGCCTGTCCCGGCAGCGATTTCGAGGCTGGACGACTTCGTGCTGATGGAAGTCAATGACGCGTTTCTGGTCCTGTGCGGGCGCAACGAGGCCGAAGTCGTGGGCAAGACCGCCAGCGAATTGCGGCTATGGGAGGACGCGGGCGCGCGCCGCGATCTCGAAAAGCGGCTGAAGGACAACATCCCCATCCGCGATGAGAACATGCGCATGAATCTTTCCGGTGGCGGTTTGGCCGAATGCATCGTTTCCGCCGAACGCGCCGAGATCAACGACCAGATCTGTGTCATCTGGGCGATACAGGATGTGACTGAGCGGCGCAGAACCGAAAACGAACTGATTGAAGCGATCGAAAGCGTCATGACCGATACATCCTGGTTTAGCCGGACGGTTGTCGAGCGGCTGGCGGGGCTGCGCCAGAACTCCCGCGGCACAACGCCTTCCGCCTCCCTCAAGGATCTGACCGAGCGCGAGGAGCAAATCCTGTCACTGATCTGCGATGGATGCAGCGACAAGGAAATGAGCGACAGGCTGAACCTCTCCAAGCATACGATCCGCAACCACATCGCCTCGCTCTACGGCAAGATCGGCGTCAACCGCCGCACTGCCGCCGTGATCTGGGCACGCGAGCGCGGTTTTACCGGCCATAGGGAAAAATAACCGCAGCCGAACGCGAAAATAGGTCAGTTTGTACCAGTTCAACTAGTAGCTAATGCTCTGCAAACCGTGATTTTCCCGAACTACCTTACCATCATGCCGTTACCAACAGCGGCACCCGCTAACGATGGAAGGAGTTCGTCATGGACAATAACCGTATCGAAGGTATCGCCCGTCAAGCCAAGGGCACCATCAAGGAAGCAGCCGGCAAGATCACTGGCAACGACAAGCTTCAGGCAGAAGGCAAGGCCGAGAAACTGGCTGGCCAGGCGCAGGAGAAGCTCGGACAGGCAAAGGACGCCGTCAACAAAGTTCTCAAGTGAACCGTCTATGTTCAAGGCAGGAGGTTTCACGATGATGCTCTCGTGCGGTGCAAACCCGGTGTCAAGCTGCGATCCCCAGGAGGTCAGCCTGTGCGCCGCGTTGCAAGCCGTGATCGCCTATGCGGACGGGCAGGAAAAAAGCTCGATCTCCGTCACCTCCTTTGAGGGCCGTATCGTGCTCTCCGGCGAGGTGGAAACACTCTCTGCCTTCGAACATGCGGTCATCATCGCAGAATGTTTCGCGTCGCGGCCCATCATCGCCGATCTGGCGATACGGCAGCGGCCCTGCATCTATCTGGAAACGCCGTCCCGGCGCATCCATCTAGCGAATAACAACAGGAGTGAAAAACAATGAAGACATTCGTTCTCGCAACCGCGATTGCAACCCTGGCCCTTGCCCCGATTGCTTCAGCCGAAACGAAGCACAATGCAAAGCGCCCCATGGAAACCGCGCAGAAAGAACGCGTCGGCACCCTGTCGTGCGAAATTGCCGGCGGCATCGGCCTTGTGGTCGGCTCCAGCAAGAGCGTGGCCTGCGAGTTTCGCCAGCGCTCCGGCAAGACCGAGCGTTATACCGGCACGATCGGCAAGCTCGGTCTCGACATCGGCGTAACCGGCAAGACCTATATGAGCTGGATCGTGCTGAACACCGCAGCCAGCCGCGTGGGTGACGGTGCGTTGAGCGGCAACTATGTTGGTGCCTCCGCTGCCGCATCGGTCGGCGTAGGCTTGGGCGCCAATGCACTGATCGGCGGCAATGCCAAGAACTTCGCGCTTCAGCCGATCAGCGCCGAAGTCGGCACCGGCGTTAACATCGCTGCGGGTGTCTCGCGTCTGCAGTTGAAGCGTGCGGGCTAAACCTTAAAAAACGGCGGCGCGGGCTCGGGACGGTTATCGTCTTTTAGCCCGCGCCGTCTGGCGCAGATCAGGCCCCGATATCAGGGTTTGGGGTGAGGCATAATCTCACCCATCGGGCCGTCGCCTTTTGGCCCGCGCATCATATCCTCTTTAGGACCATGATGCGGCGGACGGCCTGCCGGTCCTAGTGCCTCGATACTACCATCCTGACGGACGACATAGCTTGCCCGCAGGACACCCCTGTCGAAACGGCCCTGAACGCTGACCGCCTCATCGACAGTCACGACCTTGCCATTATCGCCCTCGGGGCCGGTATCGATGAGTGCGCGGCCGCTGTCATCCTGAACGATGAACTTGTTGCCGAAAATCTCGGCGACCTTGCCCTTCAGGGTCACGAGATTTCCTTCCTTGACGGTGGAAATGGCAACGGGTGTCATCGGCGCCATCTCGGGCGTCGGCCGCGTCAGCTTCACCGCACCGGCTCCGGCAGCTGCCCCAACGGCCAGCATGGCAACGGCCGCAAAGGCGAACGCTGCGGTTTTGCGGCGATGTTTCCGGTGCGGCGGCACGGGAGTGTCAGAAGCGGCCTTCGGTGCTGCCATTTCGTTATTCTCTTCAGAGTGGGACATGGTGGTCTCCTGTTTGATTGACAGGGCCTTTTTACCTGCCAGGCACCACCAGCAGCCTGAACCTTGTGGTTCAGGTTGAGTTAAGCCTTCCGGGCCTAGTTAAAACACCGCCCACGAAACCGAAACGGCAGGACCATGCGCATACTTCTCGTTGAAGACGATACCGATCTTTCCCGGCGCATCGCAACCAGCCTGCGGGCGGAAAATTTTGTCGTCGACATCGCGCAGAATGGCGAGGATGCCGAACATGCCGGGCTTACCGAACTCTACGACGTGGCCGTTCTCGATCTGGGATTACCGAAAATTGATGGCGTATCGGTTCTGAAATCATGGCGGGCGGCGCAGCGGAACCTGCCCGTGCTCGTTTTGACCGCGCGTGATGGATGGCCGGACAAGGTGGCGAGTTTCAAAGCGGGAGCAGACGATTTTCTCACCAAGCCGTTCAAGGTAGAAGAACTGGTGCTGCGGCTGCGTGCACTCGTTCGCCGCGCCACCGGCCACGCCGCCTCCGCCATCACCTGCGGTTCGCTCATCTTCGATGCGCAGCTCGGAACTTTCGAACAGGATGGCTTGCCGTTGAAGCTGACCGCGCTGGAGTGGCGGGTCCTCTCCTGCCTCATCCTGCGCAAGGAAGTGGTGGTCGACCGCCGTGAACTCATCGAACGGGTCTATGAGGGCGATGCGGAAGTGGATTCCAATTCCATCGAAGTGATCATTGCCCGCCTGCGACGCAAGATCGGCGCCGGGCATATAGAGACCGTTCGCGGGCGCGGTTACATGCTGAAGGCAGAGCCATGAGGGAGTTTTCGGCCATTCCGGGTTCGTCGATCTCGCGCCGCCTCACGGTTTTTTCCGTGGTTTTCGTCACCGCGACCGTGATCGTCGCCTCGATCATACTCTATCTCATCGTTGCCGGCGTGGTGCGTGAACAGATCGACCAGCGGCTCGACACGCAGATAGAGGGATTGCGGAGCGCGCTCTCCGGCAGCGTAAGCGGCGGCGTGACACTCAACGCCGCGCTGGACGGCCCGCCATTCGACAGGCGCGGCTCCGGCTGGTACTGGCAGATCACCGGCGAGGGTGTAGCGATCGCCTCTCGGTCGCTCGCGGGGCAAACCATAACCAACCCGCCCTCCCCGTTCGAATGGCGGAAAATGATGGGCCACGGCCCTCGTCCCGGCGCGAATGCCGATTTTCATGGCGAGGAGCTCTATCTCAGATCCATTCAAACCATGGTCGGACAACGCCTCGTCGAAATCACTGCCACGGCGCCGCAATTCGCGCTGGTTGCACCCGCCCGCAGCGCGCTTCTGTGGTTGATACCCGCCATGACCCTCTTGGGCGCGAGCCTCGTCGGCGGCATTTTCCTGCAGGTCCGATATGGTCTGCGACCACTGCGGCAACTCACCGCCGATATTTCCTCGATTTCGGCAGGCACACTTGACAGGTTGCCGGAGGCAGATGTCGAGGAACTGCGTCCCGCCTCGGGCGAAATCAACCGTCTCGTGGAGCAGAATAGCGAGAGGCTTGCGGAAACACGTCTGCACTTCGCAAATCTCGCCCATGGTCTGAAAACCCCTGTGACAAGCCTCTACCTTGCGCTCAACGAAACCAACGACCCGGATCGCGAAATGCGTGCGCTGGTGGACAGGATCGACCAGCGCATCCGCCACCATCTGGCAAGAGCCCGCAAGACCGCAGCAGGCGGCACGGCCACGGTGACCGCAGTCAAACCGAGGATCGACGATATCGTTGATATCATGTCGCGTATTCATGCCGACCGGGGGATTGTCGCTACAGTCGATGTGGACGCCAAGTTGCTATTGCTGGTCACGCCTGAGGATATGGACGAGATCGTTGGCAATATCATCGACAACGCATTCAAATGGGCCAAAAGCGCGGTTCGTATTTCCGCGAAAAAGACCGGGCGCGACGTCTGGATCGTGATCTCGGACGATGGACCGGGCATCGAGGACGACCGTATTTCGGAGGCTTTCCAGCCGGGCAGACGCATGGACGAGACCGTTCCGGGTGACGGCTTCGGTCTTACCATCGTCAAGGAACTTGTCGAGCTTCATGGCGGCAGCATCAGGCTGGAGCGGGGCGAAAATGGCGGGCTTACCTGTTCGCTGAACCTGCCGGCAGGAGCTTGAGGAAAGCCCGCCTTTCCCTTTGTTGACCCTGCTGCGCAGCAGCGGTAAATACAGGTTTCGAAGCAGGGAGATTTATGCGCAGAGGTTGAAAATCTGACCGCCCATCGCGGTTTCAGCCGGCTCTGAAAACGGAGCTGACCTTTTGGCATGTCTAATTCTGCGGAATTTCCATGAATATCAAATCTATCGACATCCGGCCGTTTGACGCGGCAGCGGATACGCAAAACCTGTCACGCATCTGGCTCGATGCCTCGCTGCTGGCGCATCCCTTTATCGGTACGCAGCGTTTGCGCGAGCAGCAAAGACTGATCGAAGATACCTATCTGCCGCTATCGGAGACTTTCGTCGCGACGCAGGCCGGTGACCCCGTCGGCTTCATCAGCCTGCTCGACAGTTTCATCGGAGGTCTGTTCGTCGCACCCGCACAACAGGGCAAGGGTATCGGGCGCAGGCTCATCGCCCACGCGCTTGGTCTCAAGGGTGAATTGTCGCTTGAGGTCTATACCGCCAATGAACAGGCGATGCGGTTTTACCGTTCGCTCGGCTTCCTCGAAGTCTCGCGCAGGTCGACTGACGATGGCGGCCTGCCCTTCGAGAATGCCCGCCTGTCACTCAAGGCCTGAAAACAAATCCGGGCAGCCACAGGGCTGCCCGGACGATCTGATGCTTGTTGCAATCAGCCAAACAGCACAAGGCTGCTTTTGACCGTGACCCACACGCCCCAGAGAAGCGGTATACCGACCGCTGCCCAGGCGAGTGCGGCTTTGGCATCCAAGCCGCCCCTGCCGATGCCGAAGGAACCGGTGGGCCCTGCATTGGCGGCGGCGGTCTTGGCCTGAAGTGCTGCAACCTCCGCATCCGACATGAACCATTTCTCCGGCAACGGCTGGACAAACGCGTTGGCGATGAGGCCGATCGCGAGCATCCCCGCCAGGATGTACATGGTGCTGGTATAGAGTGCGGGACCCGGCGCGACACCGGCCGCAATCTGTGCTTCGCGGATGTAGTTGACGACAACAGGTCCGGCGATACCCGCCGTTGCCCATGCCGTCAGCAGACGGCCATGGATCGCGCCAACGAACTGCGTGCCGAAGATGTCGGCAAGATAGGCGGGAATGGTTGCAAAGCCACCGCCATACATCGACAGGATGATGCCGAGGGCAAGAACGAAGAACGCCTTGGAACCCATCGTCGCCAGCGTCGGGGCCAGCGCATAAAGAATGATGCCAAGCACGAAGAAGCAGAAGTAAGTGTTCTTGCGGCCGATCTTGTCGGACATGGAAGCCCAGAAGAAGCGGCCACCGATGTTAAACAGCGACAGCAGGCCCGTGAACCCGGCCGCGATGGCGGCGATCGATGCTTTCTGTTCGATATTGAGGTCCGCAAAGCCAACGCCGGGCAGACCGATCAACGAACCGGCGAAAATCTCCTGCAACATTGGCGATGCCATGCCGATCACGCCTATACCCGCTGACACGTTGAGGCACAGAACCGCCCAGATGAGCCAGAACTGCTTCGTCTTGTGCGCATCACGCAGATGAACGTGACGATTGGTGATCATGGCACTTTTGGCCGCCGGGGCCGTCCAGCCTTCCGGACGCCAGCCCGCCGGTGGAATACGGTAGCCGAAGGCACCCGCCATCATGAAGACGAAATAGATCAATGCCATGACGACGAAAGTTTGCCAGACGCCGACTGATGTATCCGTCTTGAAGGTATTCATGAGCAGATTGGCAAGCGGTGCGCCGATCATAGCGCCGCCGCCGAAGCCCATGATGGCCATGCCGGTCGCCATGCCGCGCCGGTCCGGAAACCATTTGATCAATGTCGAGACCGGCGAGATGTAACCGAGGCCAAGACCAACACCGCCGATGACACCTGCCCCGACCCACATCAGCCAGAGCTGGTGCGTCATCACGCCAAGCGCTGCAACCAGAATGCCGCCGCACCAGCAGCAGGCGGAAACGAAGCCGGCCTTGCGCGGCCCGACCCTTTCCAACCAACCGCCCCAGATCGCCGCCGAGCATCCGAGCAGGACGAAGAAGAGCGTATAGATCCAGCCAAGATCGGCCACACGCCAGTTGCACTCGGTGGTGAACAGCGCCCCGACAAGGGTGAGGCTGGAGCAACTGGGGTCCGTTGCCGGCAATGCCTTCGACAGCGGCAGCCAGAAGACGCTGAAGCCGTAGGCCATGCCGATACACAAGTGAATGGCCAAAGCCGCCGGCGGCACCAGCCAGCGGTTGAAGCCCGGTTTCGCTATAATCCGTTCGCGGTCCAGAAGCCCGGCTTGCGCCGGCCCTCCCGCAGATACGCCTGCTACTGCCATCGACACTACCTCCCTCGTGAATGTCTGGACAACCATGATACGCCCCCATTGGCCGCATCGACCGGGCGTTACCGAGATCGCCGGATGTCCCCCATCCGGCAATACCTGTTTGCGGCGTGTTACCGCCTGGCTTTACGTGGTTTCGGGAATGCTCGGTTCAGACAAGGACTCGCCGGCAGCAACGCCCTTGCCCTCCGGCGTTCCCGTGGCATCCTCGCCAAGCCCGACCGCATCGGCGGCGGGCACCCCGGGCCTCTTGATCTTGAGCGCTGCCGCGAGCACCAGCGGCAGAAACTCGCCGGCACCGGCGTCCACCATCTCGAAAAACCGTTTTCGCATACGGGGTTCCCAGAATTTGTTAATGTGGGTGGCGACACCCTCAACGCGGATATCCTCCGGCTGGGAAAGGAAAAAAGTCGCGATCTGGTTCGCCATTCTCACCAGTTTTTCGTCGGTGTGATTAAGCAACATGGCTGTTTTCCCCGCGCCGCCTGACGGACGACGTTCACGTTTTCAAAAGGCCGGGATTGCCCCGGCCCCGATTATTCGGCCGCCTCGAGCTTGCCTGCGATCCGCCGCGAACGGCGGCTGAGTGCGTCATATCCTTCCTGCCATTCGGTCGGCCCGTTCGAGGGCGAGACCTGAACCGCAGTGACCTTGTATTCCGGACAGTTCGTCGCCCAGTCGGAGTAGTCGGTGGTAATGACGTTTGCCTGCGTGCCCGGATGGTGGAAGGTGGTATAGACCACCCCCGGCGCAACGCGATCGGTGATCAGCGCCCGCAGCGTCGTGTCGCCGGAACGGCTGGCGAGCTTGATCCAGTCACCATCCTTGACGCCACGCTGTTCGGCATCATGCGGATGGATTTCGAGACGATCCTCCTCGTGCCAGACGACGTTTTCGGTGCGCCGTGTCTGCGCGCCGACATTGTACTGCGACAGAATTCGGCCGGTGGTGAGCAGCAGCGGAAAGCGCGGGCCGGTACGCTCGTCCGTCGCCACATATTCGGTGCGGATGAACTTGCCCTTGCCGCGCACGAACCCGTCCACATGCATGATCGGCGAGCCTTCCGGGAATTTTTCGTTACACGGCCACTGCACCGAGCCTCTGCTCTCCAGATAGTCATAGGAAACGCCGGCAAAGCTCGGCGTCGTCGCCGCGATTTCATTCATGATCTGCGACGGGTGCGTATAGTTCCAGTTCAGCCCCATGGCCTGAGCCAGCTTCTGGGTGACCTCCCAATCCGAATAGCCGTTTTTCGGCGACATGACCTTGCGCACACGATTGATGCGGCGTTCGGCATTGGTGAAGGTTCCGTCCTTTTCGAGGAAGGTGGAACCCGGCAGGAAGACATGCGCGTAGTTCGCCGTCTCGTTCAGGAACAGGTCGTGCACGACAACACATTCCATCGCGGCAAGACCGGCTGAAACATGCTTGGTGTCCGGGTCCGACTGGAGAATGTCTTCGCCCTGAATGTAAATGCCCTTGAAACTGCCATCGACGGCTGCATCCAGCATGTTGGGGATGCGCAGCCCCGGCTCGTTGTTGAGGGTAACGCCCCAGAGCTTTTCGAATATTTCCCTGGTGGCATCGTCGGATATATGACGATAACCGGGAAGCTCATGCGGGAAAGACCCCATGTCGCAGGAGCCCTGCACATTGTTCTGGCCGCGCAACGGATTGACGCCGACACCGGGGCGACCAATGTTTCCGGTCGCCATGGCAAGATTGGCAATCGCCATGACGGTCGTGGAACCCTGGCTGTGTTCGGTAACGCCAAGCCCGTAATAGATTGCGCCATTGCCGCCCTTGGCAAAGAGCCTGGCGGCACCGCGAAGCTCCTCGGCGGGAACGCCGGTAAAGATTTCGGTTTCCTCCGGGCCATGCTGCGGTTCGGCCACGAAGGCTGCCCAGTCCTCGAATTCCGACCAGTCGCAACGCTCGCGGATGAAGGCCTCGTCGAACAAACCTTCGGTGACGATCACATGGGCAAGGGCTGTCAGCACCGCAACATTCGTCCCGGGCTTCAGCGGCAAATGGAACGACGCCTCCACATGCGGCGTGCGAACGAGATCGATGCGGCGCGGATCGACGACGATCAGCTTGGCGCCCTGGCGCAGCCGCTTCTTCAGGCGTGAGCCGAACACCGGGTGCCCGTCCGTCGGGTTGGCGCCGATGACGAGGACAACATCCGAATGTTCGACGGAATCGAAATTCTGCGTTCCGGCAGAGGTGCCGAACGCCTGCCCCAACCCGTAACCTGTCGGCGAATGACAGACGCGGGCGCAGGTATCGACATTGTTGTTGCCGAAACCGGCACGGATGAGCTTCTGGACCAGAAAGGTCTCTTCATTGGTGCAGCGGGACGAGGTGATGCCGCCGATGGATTCGCGGCCATAGGTTCCCTGAATGCGCTGGAATTCGGAGGCGACATGAGCAAATGCCTCGTCCCAGGTCACTTCACGCCAGGGATCACTGATCTTTTCACGAACCATCGGGTTGAGAATACGGTCGCGGTGGCTGGCATAACCATAAGCGAAGCGACCCTTGACGCAGGAATGGCCACGGTTTGCCTGACCGTCCTTCCACGGCACCATGCGAACCAGTTCCTCGCCGCGCATCTCCGCCTTGAACGAACAGCCGACGCCGCAATAAGCGCAGGTGGTGACCAGCGAATGTTCCGGCTGGCCGATGTCGATCACCGATTTTTCAGTCAGCGTCGCCGTCGGACAGGCCTGCACGCAGGCGCCGCAGGAAACGCATTCGGAATCAAGAAATGCCTCGTGGGCGCCGGGCGAAACACGGCTTTCGAAGCCGCGCCCTTCGATCGTCAATGCGAACGTTCCCTGCACTTCCTCACAGGCGCGCACGCAGCGTGAACAGACGATGCACTTCGACGGATCGTAGGTGAAATACGGGTTGCTCTCGTCCTTGGGCATCCAGTTGGCGTTGAGGTCGCCATCGCCGGCACGGGCCTTCACATGGTTGTCGCCATCATAGCCGTAACGCACATCGCGAAGGCCGACAGCGCCGGCCATATCCTGCAATTCGCAATCGCCATTTGCGGCGCAGGTGAGACAATCGAGCGGGTGGTCGGAGATATAAAGCTCCATCACACCCTTGCGGATCTGCTTCAGGCGTTCCGTCTGGGTGTGGACGACAAGACCGGCCGCCACCGGCGTGGTGCAGGAGGCGGGGGTGCCGTTGCGGCCCTCCACCTCGATGAGACAGAGGCGACAGGAACCGAAGGCATCGACCATATCGGTGGCGCAGAGTTTGGGAACATCGATGCCCGCTTCTCTCGAAGCACGCATGATGGACGTTCCCGCCGGCACGGTGATCTCGCGGCCGTCGATGGTTAGCGTGACCATCTCTGTCGAGGTGGATTTTGGTGTTCCGTAGTCGATTTCAGATATAAGGGCCATGGTCTTACTCCGCCGCTTCGACACGTGGGATGGGTGCAAAATCCTGCGGGAAGTGCCTAAGCGCGCTCATCACGGGATAGGGTGTGAAACCGCCAAGCGCGCAGAGCGAACCGAACTTCATGGTTTCGCACAGGTCTTCCAGCAGCGCCGTATTTCGCTCTGCTTCTATTCCAAGGGAAATCTTGTCGACCGTCTCGACACCGCGTGTCGAACCGATCCGGCATGGCGTACACTTGCCGCAACTTTCGACGGCACAGAATTCCAGGGCAAAACGCGCCTGACGCAGCATATCGGCGGTGTCGTCAAAGACGACGATGCCGGCATGACCGATCAGGCCGCCAGCGGCGGTAAATGCCTCGTAATCGAACAGCGTATCAAACAGCGACACCGGGAAATAAGCACCCAATGGGCCGCCGACCTGAACCGCCTTGACGGGACGGCCCGTAATCGTGCCGCCACCGATTTCGTTGACCAATTGCCCGAGCGGCAGACCGAAAGCGGTCTCGTAAAGGCCGCCATGTCTGATGTTTCCGGCAAGCTGGATCGGGATCGTGCCGTGCGAACGACCAATGCCGAAATCCCGGTAGAACGCCGCGCCGCGATCCATGATCACAGGGATCGAAGCCAGAGAAATGACATTGTTGACTACCGTCGGCTTGCCGAACAGCCCCTGCAGGGCGGGAAGCGGCGGCTTGGCGCGCACCGTGCCGCGTTTGCCTTCGAGACTGTTGAGCAGCGAGGTTTCCTCACCGCATACGTAGGCTCCGGCGCCCATGCGCACCTCGAGATCGAACGCGCGACCCGAACCCAGCACAGACGCGCCGATCACCCCTTCTCGCAGGGCAATGTCGATGGCTTTTTCCATCGTCCTAACGGCATGGGGATATTCGGAGCGGGTGTAGATGTAGCCCTTCGTTGCACCAACCGCGAGGCCGGCAATGGCCATGCCCTCGATAAGGACAAAGGGGTCGCCCTCCATGATCATGCGGTCGGCAAAGGTGCCGCTGTCGCCCTCATCCGCATTGCAGACAATGTATTTCTGATCGGCGGTGGCATCCGCCACGGTTTTCCACTTGATACCGGTCGGAAAACCGGCGCCACCCCGTCCGCGAAGGCCGCTATCGGTGACCTGTTTGACGATCTCCGCGGGGGTGAGTGCAACGGCTCTCTCCAGCCCCCTCATGCCCTTGTTGGCACGGTAGTCTTCCAGCGAAAGCGGATTGGTCACGCCGCAGCGCGCAAACGTCAGGCGCGTCTGATTCTTCAGGAAAGGGATTTCTTCGGTCAGCCCAAGACAGAGCGCATGATCGCCGCCATCAAGAAAATCCGCATCGAACAGCCCGGAAACATCAGAAGCTTTGACCGGTCCATAAGCAACCCGGCCATGATGGGTATCCACCTCTACCAGCACTTCAAGCCAGAGCAGGCCGCGCGAACCGTTGCGGACAAGGCGAATATCAAGATTGCGGGCCGCGGCCTCACCCTGGATTGCATCGGCAACGCGGTCGGCACCAACGGCGAGTGCTGCGGAATCGCAAGGCACGAAAACGGTCACGCTCATCGACGCACCTCCGCCAGAATGTCGCCAAGACAGTGCTCATCCACTCTGGCATGAACCTCGCCATCCAGCATCAGCGCGGGCGCCTGGGCGCAGAGCCCTAGACAGAAGACCGGCTCGAGTGTGACCGAGCCATCCTTTGCCGTCTGGTGCCAGTCAAGACCAAGTTCACCCTTGATGGTATCGGCAAGAGACTCGCAGCCCATCGACTGGCAAGCCTCGGCCCGACAGAGCTTCAGCACATGGCGCCCGCCGGGATGGTCGCGGAAATCGGGATAGAAACTTACGACACCATGCACTTCGGCACGCGATACGTTGAGGGCCAGGGCGATCACCTGCTTGACGCTATCAGGCACATAGCCGAATTCTTCCTGCACCCTGTGCAGGATAGGCAGCATTGGCCCTTCCAGATGCAGACAGTCGTCAATGATAGCCTGCACACGCGTCGCCTCATCTGCGGCGACAGCACGAATATTCATGAGCCAGTCCTCCCAAACCGACAGGTGGCGGGCGTTTGAACCGGAGGACCTCCACATCCTTGTCCGGCGCGCCGCGCTGCCTGATGGCGAAAGAATGGCGAGCGGAGCAAGATCAGGTCAATATCGTCTTTCCGTCAGTCGATAGGAAATTTCTATCAAAAGCAGAGGCCGCGACGCGCAATCGCGCCTCGTGCAGTAGCGCAGATACCAGCGGCGTATGAGGTTCGCGATAGGTGGCGATGAGGCCGACAAGATGCTCCGCATTTGGCTCGACAATGGGTATCATTCGGATCTGCTTCGGAAAACCAAACGATTCTGCGATGTTACGCGGCATAATTGAAGCCCATTGTCCGGTTCGGATATGGGAAAACAGCACGATCATCGAATTGGATTCGAGCGTGGGTTTTGCCTCGACACCCGCTTCGGCCATGTGCTTGTTGATAATGCGGCGGTTTTGCATGTCGGAAGTCAATAGGCAAAGCCGAAGACCCGAAACCTGCTTCCAGGTCACGCTCTCTTGATCGGCAAGGGGCGTGCCGGCGGCCGCAATCAGGTGATATCGCTCCGAGTAAAGCGGAACCGTCGTCACCCGGCCCAGAGGTTCGTTGTCGAGATAGGTGATTCCCGCGTCGATTTCGAGATTTTCGATCTGGCTGAGAACCTGCAACGACGTGCGGGAGGTGACGGAAAACGTGACTGCCGGGTGACGCGCCTGAAAGGGTTCGGTGAGCCTGGGCACCATGGCGAGAGCGGTGGGGATGACGGCCAGCCGGATGTGGCCGGCGAGACCTTTGCGCGCAGCGCGCATTTCCTCCCGCATGGTTCGTGTATCGGCAACGATGCGCCTTGCCCATTCGAGCACCCGCTGCCCCTCGGGTGTCAGGCCCTGATATCGCGCCGCGCGCACGACGAGCACGACACCCAGCTGATCTTCGAGTTGCCGGATGGCCGCAGACAGCGTCGGCTGCGAGATGCCGCACTCCTCCGCGGCCCGCCCGAAATGCTCCGCGCGCGCAAGCGCTATGAAAAACTCCAGCTTGTCGATCATCCTGCCTCCCATCCCGCGCGGCCATTCTGCGGACCGGCGCGAAAGCAGACACTAGAGCGAGGCGGGCTTTGTCGCAAACGCCGTGGAGGCGCTTTGCGGCACCCGCCTTTCCCGGTCAGGCGACGAGCTTGGTTTCCTTCACGCGCGGATAATCATAGGCATTGACCTTGGATGTCACATAACCCGCGCCCACCAGGGCTTCGGCCAATTTGACGGCGGCCGTGACACCATCGATGACAGGGACGCCGGTTGCCTCGCGCAGCCTGTCGCACAGTGCGGACATGCCGGCGCAACCGAGGATGATGGCTTCTGCCGCATCCTCTTTCTTGGCCGCTTCGATTTCGCGAATCAACATCGCCTCGGCTGCAAGCGGATCCTCCTCGAGACCCAGCACCGGCAGATTGATGGCACGAACCCTGCGGCAATGCCGCTGTGCGCCGTAGCTATCGACGAGGTCTTCGATAATGGGGATGGAGCGCGGCAGCGTCGTGATGATGGAAAAGCGGCGGCTGATCGTCATGGCTACCTGAATGCCGGCCTGGCAGATGCCGATGACGGGGCCACGCGCCACTTCACGCGCCGCATGCAGGCCGGGATCATCAAAGCAGGCAATGACATAGGCATCGACGCCCAGCCGCTCGCCCTTGCGGATTTCCTCCAGCATGCCGGGAACAGCCAGCGCCTCATCGGCCCCGCCTTCGATACTGACCGGCGTATCGACAGGATTTGCAGCGGAAATCTTCGTATCCGCCTGCCTGACGCGCAAAGCGCTCTCGAGCGCCTGCGCCGTCATCGAGGCGGTTGAGTTCGGGTTGATCAGACGAATATGCATTCAGGTCAGCCTTTCGGGACTGTCACTTGCCATCTGGCTTGATGAAGTCGGTAATCGGGGGCGCCTTCAAGACGAACTGGCGATCCGAGGTAATGTAGTTGTCGGCATGGAGGCGTGCGATCGGCTGGTATCGATCCGGATCGACATAATGCCCCTCCTTGTCGAGGCAGTCCCTGTGGACATGCATGTGCACGACCTCCCCCAGCACCAGCGTCCGGCGCGGATAATCGATCAGACGCTCCACCCGGCACTCGAAGGCGCAGGGCGATTCCGCTGCAAAGCTCGCATCGATCTTGTTGCAGGGCGTCGGCGTCAGCTGCGCCATCGAAAGTTCGTCGACCTCGCTGTCGAAACCGAGGCCGCAGACAAGCATATGTTCGGAAATAGTCATATCGACCATGTTGACGACAAACTCGCCGGTGCGGCGAATATTGGCCATCGTGTCCTTCTCCTCGCCATTCAGACGCGGCTGGATTCCGAGAACAACGATGGGCGGATCATGGGAGAAGACGTTGAAAAAGCTCATCGGCGCTGCATTGTTGTGGCCCGCTTCCGAGCGGGTCGTGACAAGCGCTATCGGCCGTGGACCAATAAAATTCGTCAGCAACCGATAGCGGCTCTGCGGCTCAAGCGTGGTGAAGTCGAATTCCATGACGTTGCCCTGTTTATAGTATACAATATTGTTTCATATTGTTGACAATTATGCAACCAAAACCCTGTTGAAACAGTTGACTTTTTCGGCGGCATCACGCTTTTCTAACCCTAATGGAGAGCGAACAAATGACCGAGCAGAACGGCCAGTCCACACAGCAAATTGTCGAGAAAGTCTGGCTGTCCATCGCTGAGCGGCGGCTGCGTCCCGGCGTGCAGTTGAAGGAAGAACAACTGGCGACAATTTTCAGCGTCAGCCGTGCACGTATCCGTCAGGCCCTGTCCGTTCTGGAGCGCGACGGTCTCGTCACCATCGTTCCCAATCGGGGCGCGTTCGTTTCGAAACCATCGGTCGAAGAAGCCAGAGACGTGTTCTTCGTGCGTCGCACCGTGGAGCAATGTGTCGTTGAACGTCTGTGCAAATCGGCCAACAAGGCCGATCTGAAACGGCTTCGCGACCATGTCGCCAAGGAGCGTGTGGCCAATGCTCACAACATCACCACCGATATCATCAAGCTCTCCGGCGGGTTCCATCTGCTGCTGGCGGAAACGGCCGGTTCCGATTTCCTGTTCACCACCATGCGCGACCTCATTTCGCGTTCCTCCCTCATCACCGCCGTTTACCGCAACACCGACCGCTTCAATTGCGGACCGGACGAGCATGCGGAAATCGTCGATGCGATTGCCAATAACGACCCGGCGAAAGCCACGCATCTGATGACCCACCATCTGGAACATGTGGAAGCGGAACTCGATCTCAGCGAAATCCGCGACCTTTCCCACGATCTGCGCGCCGCGCTCGCCTGACCCGACGCTCAGACGAGTTCTCTTTCCTTCACAACCAGATCTTCTTCGTCCGCCACCAGATGGCAGGCGACACGTGTGCCGCTGGCAAGCGTGCGCACCTTTGGCACCTCCGCCGAACAGCGCGCCGTTGCAAGCGGGCAACGCGGATGAAACGTGCATCCCGATGGCGGTTTGAGCGGGCTTGGAACTTCACCGGCAACCAGTTCCCGGTCACGGCGCGGCGCGTCGATATTGGGAATGGTCTGCAGCAGAAGCTGGGTATAGGGGTGACGCGGGCGGGCAAACAGCTCCTCCGTGTCGCCCTCCTCCACGATGCGGCCAAGATACATGACCGCAATGCGGTCCGACATGTGGCGAACCACGCTCATGTCGTGGCTGATGAACAGATAGGTCAGCCCCAGCTCGTCCTGAAGGCGTCGCATCAGGTTCAGCACCTGCGCCTGCACCGATACATCGAGTGCCGATGTCGGCTCGTCACAGACCAGAAACTCGGGCTCGCTCGCCAAAGCGCGGGCAATCGAGATGCGCTGGCGCTGGCCGCCTGAAAATTCATGCGGAAACTTTTCGCCGTCCGAAGCAGACAGACCAACCGTCAGCAACAGTTCCTCCACCCGTTCCATGGTCTCGGCCCGGGTCGCACGAAGTTTCAGTTCGCGGATGGGTTCGGCAATGATATTCTTCACCCGCCAGCGCGGATTGAGCGAGGCATAGGGATCCTGAAAGATCATCTGCGCCGAAAGTGGCGTATCCTTGCGACCCTTGGCGAAGTGGAAATCACCCGCACTTGGCCGGAACAGCCCGGTCACCAGACGGGCAACCGTGGACTTGCCGCAGCCGCTTTCCCCCACGATGCTGAGACAGCCGCCCGCCGGAACCGTAAAATCGATGTCGTTCACGGCCTGGACGAATTGCCGGGGCTTCCGCTCGATGACCCGATTGAGCCATGGGGCAGAGACATCGAAGGTCTTGGTGAGGCCCTTGACCGTCAATGCGGGTGTTTTTTGCGCGGGCGTGTTCATGCTGTACCTCCTGCATTCATCCAGCAAGCGCTGGCGCCATCACCCACCGCTTCCAGTTCCGGCCGCTCGCGAAGACAGCGCGGTCCTGAGAACCCGCAGCGCGGATTGAAGGCGCATCCGGGCGGGATGGCGTCGAGACGCGGCATGGCCCCGTCGATCTGGTTGAGCCGTTCCACTCGCGCGCCGAGCGAAGGAATGGAGGCCATCAGGCCCTGCGTATAGGGGTGCCTAGGCGCATGGAGAACCTGTTCGACCGGCCCCACCTCTATCAACCTGCCGGCATAAAGCACGGCAACGCGGTCGGCCGCTTCGGCAATAACGCCCATATCATGGGTGACCAGCATGACGGCCGTCTGCTTTTCCTTGCAGAGCTTGCGCAGCAGCGAGATGATCTGCGCCTGGATTGACACGTCAAGCGCCGTCGTCGGTTCATCGGCGATGATCAGTTTCGGCGACGCCGCAAGTGCGAGCGCTATGACGACGCGCTGACGCATGCCGCCGGAGAATTGATGCGGATGGTGATCGACGCGCTCTTCCGGAGATGGAATACCGACATCACGCAAAAGCTGGACTGCGCGTGCCTTTGCATCCCTTTTCGAAAGCGGCAGATGCTGGCGGATCGTCTCGACAAGCTGCGCGCCAACCGTGAACAGCGGATTGAGTGAGGTGAGCGGATCCTGAAAGATCGCGCCGATTTCCCGGCCACGGATGCTTTCCATCGCCCTGTCATCGAGTTGATCGATACGACGCGACCCAAGCCATATTTCGCCATCCGCGATGCGGCCCGGTTTTTCGAGCAGGCCCTGTATCGCAAGGCCGGTCATGGATTTTCCGGCACCGGACTCCCCGACCACACCGAGGATTTCGCCGGGGCGGATGGAAAGGCTGATGTCCGAAAGAGCCGTCACCGTTCCGCGACGGCCGGGAAACTCGACTTTCAAATTGCGGACATCAATAACCGACTGGTTCATGTCATCCATTGGTATTCACCTCCACCGGGTAGCTCGGGGGGAAGATTTCCGAAACGGGCGGATTGGCCCAGCTTCGCTCGGGATATTTCGCGATCAGCCCATCGAACTGCGCCTGCGCTTGAATGCGGGCGCTCGCCATATCGATGTTCGCGACCTGTCTTTCCCGCATGGAGAGACGGCCATCGACAAACACGGCGCGCGTGATTTTGCCCGAACCGCCGGTGACAACAGTCGTGATCGGATCGAGGCTTGGCGCCATCACCGTGTCATCGAGATCGAAGACCGCGATATCGGCGCGCGCACCCTTGGAAAGATGCCCGAGATCAGACCGGCCCAGCGCCCGAGCGCCGCCGAGTGTGGCGGCGTCGAACAGATCGGCCGAGCGGACCTTATCTGGAGCACCGTCATTGATGCGGCAGGTGATGAGACCGACAAGCAGGTTCATCAGCATGTCGGCGGGCGCCGTATCGGTGCCCATCGCGATGTTTATTCCAAGCCGTCGGCAGGCGGAGAAGGACGACAGCGTACTGCCGCTTCTGGCAGAAACCAGCGGACAGTGGACGATCGACACGCCATTTTCCGCGTAGAGCGCCAGATCTTCGTCCGTCGCATTGGTGGCATGCGGCGCGATAAGGCGGTCGCTCAACAGGCCTGCCTTGGCGAGCCACACCGGTGCAGTCGAGCCATGCAGCTTGCGAACCGTATCGATCTCCATGGTGCCCTGCGCCATGTGCAGCCGGAATTTGCAGCCGAGATCACGGGCGGCCGCATCGGTTCTTTCGAGTAGGGTGAGCGTCGATGTTTCAACCCTATCAGGTGCGAGAAGGCCGCGGACGAGATCACCGTGCCTTCCGGTCTGCCGTTCGATGAACGACACGGCTTCCTTCAGCCCCTGAAGACCGCGTTCCTCATCGAACACTGGCACCATGCGCCCCGGCTCTTCCAGCACCATGCCGCCGGAGCGGAAGGCGGGGCTGAGATAGACCCGGAGACCAAGTTCGCCGGCAGCATCGGCCGCAGCCTCGAATTCAGCGACCGTTTCTCCCCATTCACGATAAAACAGCGAGGCAATGGGTGCCGCCGTGGTGATGCCGTTGAGGAGAAGCTGGCCAAAGGCGAAACGTTTCTGGAAGGCAAGCTCATCCTCTGAATACATCTCGTAAGGACCGGCCTCGACATAGGAGCGCGGCCATACACGGCCCTTCGCCCAGCCGGGGTGATTGTCGATCCCCAAAATAGTCGTATCGAAATCGGAAAGCGCATCTAGGTCGATCAGGCCGGGGCTGATCAGGGCATTGCCGAAATCGACGCGGCGTGCGACCTCGCCCGGAAAGCCATGCCCGACAAAAAGGATTTCGCCGTTCTCGAAAACCACTTCGCCGTTTTTCAACAGCCGGTGAGACCCGTCCTTATGACCGACCACCCAGCTTGCGGTGAGCAGCGTGCGACCGGAGGGGCGTTCACCGAGAGCGATAGACTGTAGCGGATTGCTCATCATGATGCCTCCACCACGGCCTTGCCGCCTCTGGCGGTCACGCGTCCGCCCTTTACGACCAGAGGCCGCGGCGCGACATCGACAACGGCATGGGCCAATGTTTCGCCGGTCAGAAGCGTGAAGTCTGCGGCACAGCCAACCTCAAGACCGTAATCCTTGAGGCCCATGACATCGGCACCGCCCTGTGAGACGACATGGAGGACATGCGCAAGCTCGATATCCGAGCGCAAGCCGTTCTTCATGCCGATGATCTTGGCCCGGTCGAGCATATCCGGCTGGCCCCACGGTCCCCAGGTATCGCGAATGCCGTCACAACCGCCGCCAACGCGAACGCCGGCTTCCTTCAGCCGCATGATCGACGGCACGGTTGCCGAGGGCGCGCCCGTCGTCAGGATCGCCACATCGAGCCGGGCGATCTCATCGATCAGCTTGCCGACCCTGATGTAATCATTCATGCCCAGCGCAAAGGCGTGGCTGATTGCGACCTTGCCTTCCATGCCATTGGCACGAATACGCTCGAAGATCAGCTCCATCGTAAAGGCGCCGAGATCGGCAGCCTCATGCAGATGAATGTCGATCGGCACGCCGTGCTTGACCGCGAGTTGAAAGAGGATATCGAGCTGGCCTTTGGGATCGCGATCGATGCCGCAGGGATCGATGCCGCCAAGGACTTCGCAACCCTGTTTCAAGGCCTCGTCCAGCAGCTCCACCGTGCCGGGCATGACCATGACGCCGGACTGCGGGAAGGCAACGACCTCGATGTCGATGATGCCTTTCAGCTTCTCACGTGTTTCCCATATGCCTTCGACAAGCTTCAGGCCGTGGGTCGGGTCGATATCCACATGGCTGCGGATATGCGTGCCGCCGTTTGCAGCAAGGCCGATGGCGTGGCGCATGGACTGGCGGTGTGGATCGATACCGATCTGGGTGCGGTTCTCGCGCTCGAAATCGATCCGCCCGCGCAGGATGGCGGCGCGGTTGTTCTCATGCCAGGGCATGCCCCATGTCGTCTTGTCGAGATGGGTGTGAGCATCGATGAGGCCGGGCGCGACGATTGCGCCGTTGCCATCCTCGACCGGCATGCCGGGTTCGGCCTCGAACTTTCCAAAACCGGCAATCTTTCCCTGTCTTACCAGAATATCGCAGGTGTCGCCCGCCATGGGCCTGACGTTGCGGAGCAAAAGATCGTGCATGGAACTCACCTCAGTTTCGGATTGAGCGCATCGCGCAGCCAGTCACCCAGAAGGTTGACGGTGACGACGAGCAGGCAGAGCTGGAAAACGGGAAACAACACGATCCACCAGGAACCGGAAAACAGGAACTGGTTGCCGATGCGGATCAGCGTTCCGAGCGACGGCTGGCTGGGTGGCATGCCGATGCCGAGGAACGACAACGTCGCTTCGGTCAGGATCGCCATGCCGAAGTTGAGCGTGGCGGCAACCATGATCGGCGTCAGCGTATTGGGCAGAATATGGTTTGCCATGATGCGGCGCGCGGGAACGCCGATCAGCTTCGCTGCCTGCACATAGTCCTTGCCGGTTTCGACTATCGCCTGGGCACGCACGGTGCGCGCATATTGCACCCAGGCGGAAAGCGCGATGGCGAGAATGAGCACGGCAGATGCGCCGACCTCGCGAAGATTGTCCGGCAGCATCTGCCTGACGACCGTGGAGACGAGAATTGCCACCAGAATTGTCGGAATGGAGAGCGTGATATCGCCGATGCGCATCAGGAGATTATCGGCAAAACCGCCGAAGTAACCGGCGACAAGCCCGGCAGTCATGCCGATGACCAAGGAAAGCGCGACCGAGGCGACGCCGATGACGATCGATATGCGCGTGCCGTAGAGGATAGCGGAGAGCATGTCGCGCCCTTGCGTATCCGTGCCGAGCAGAAATGGCCATTCGCCGCCCTCCTGCCACACCGGCGGCAGTTCGGCCTTCCACATGTCGAGCGAAGCGCCGTCATAGGGGTTCTGCGGTGCGATCAGGGGCGCGAAAACGGCGGCGAGGATGAGGACTGCAAGGATCAGCGCGCTGATCTTCGCCGATCTGCTGTGGCTGAACGACCAGTAGAGATCGCTGTTGCGTATGCGCTTGATGAGCGACGGGCGGGCAGGTTTTGCCGTTTGCGGAAGGTCTGTGGCCATGAAACCGGCTCCCTTCGGTTAGCGCGCAGTGCGCAGACGCGGATCGATCACCGCATAGGCAATGTCGACGAACGTGTTGAGGACAACGAAGATGAAGGAAATGATGCAGAGATAGGCCGCCATGACGGGGATATCGAGAAACGTCACCGCCTGTATGAACAGCATGCCCATGCCCGGCCACTGAAACACCGTCTCGGTGATGAGCGCAAAAGCGATGAGCGAACCGACATTCATCGTCGTCAGCGTCACAACAGGCATAAGACAGTTTCGCAGCGCATGGCGGAAATAGATGCGCCAGCGGGGAATGCCGCGTGCACGGGCGAATTTCACGAAATCGGACCGCAGCACCTCCAGCATCTCGGCGCGGACCAGACGCATGACGAGCGTGATCTGGTAAAGCGAGAGCGCGATGGCAGGCAGAATGAGTGCGGCACGCCCCGATGAGGTGAGCAGGCCGGTGGACCACCAGCCGAGCTGCACGACATCACCGCGACCAAAGGCCGGCGCCCAGCCGAGGCTGACCGAAAAGACGAGAATAAGCAGAATGCCGACAACGAAGCTTGGCAGCGAGACGCCGACAATCGACAGGAATTGCAGGCCCTCCGTATACCACTTTCCGCGCCTGATCGCCGTCAGCACCCCGAGCGGCAGGCCGACGACCAGCGATATGATCGTGGCCACCAGAACCAGTTCCAGCGTGGCTGGAAACCGCTCCGCGATCAGCGGCAGCACCTGCTGGCCGTTGCGATAGGAAACGCCGAAATTGCCCTGGGCGGCATCTTTGACAAACCGCAGATATTGCGTTGGCAGACTGTCGTTAAGACCAAGGCGCTCACGCAACGCGGCGCGATCTTCCTGCGATGTCTGCTCCCCCACCATCAGCTCGACGGGGTCTCCCGCAAGCCTGAAAATGAGAAATGCAATAAGCGCGACGGAAAGCATGACCAGAATGGCATTTCCCATACGCTTGATGATGAAAACCAGCATTGTAACCTCTCGGATGCAAACCCGTGGCCAAAAGGCAGGCAGGTTCGCCCATTTTTGCAAGAGACGGGGCACGGGCCGCATGCGCCCGTAACATTGTCAACAATTGCACCGGCAGCGGAGCATTCAGGGAGGCGTTAAGCGAAATGCCCAACGCCTCCCTGATATTCCGGATTACTTGCCGACCTGCGTCAGCCAGTGGCGCGGTTTGTTGTCGGCGCGGAAATCAACGCTCTTGACCTTTCCGAGCATGGCCCAGGCGATGGGCTGCTGGTGCAGCGGAACAAGCATCGTCTCGTCCTTGGCGATTTTCAATGCAGCTTCTTCAAGCGCGAGACGCTTGGTATTGTCCTGCTCGTGTGCTGCCTGATCCACCAGCTTGTCGATCTCGGGGTTAGACCAGCCGCCATAGTTGGATACGCCCATCGCGCCCTTGCGGGTCGACAGGATCTGCGACAGGAACGAGAAGGCATCGAGCGTCGGCTCGTTCGCCCAGCTGAGGTTGAAGACATCGGCCTTGCCACCATTGCGCTTGGGAGACTGTACCGAACGCGGAGCGATGTCGATTGTCGGCTGGAAACCGCCGCGCTTGAGCATGTTGGCAACGCCGGAGCAGATGTCTTCCTCGTTGATGCTCTCGTCATTCATGCAGGTATAGGTGAATGCAAGGTTCTTCATCCCCGCATCGGCAAGCAGCTTCTGCGCCTTTGCCGGATCGGCGGGCTGATAGGTATCAAGCGACTTGGCGTAACCCGCAATCTCAGGCGCAATAAGCGAGCCGGACGGTCTTGCAAGATCGCGCATGACCTTCTTGTTGATGAGATCACGATCGATCGACGCCTCGAATGCCTGGCGAACGCGAAGATCGTTGAACGGGTTAGGCTTGCCGTCTTCCAGCTTTTCGCGGCGATTGAAGCCGATGAACAGCGTGCGCAGCTCGGTGCGCTTCTTCACCGTGATGTTGGGCGAGGATTCCAGACGCGGCAGATCCTGGATCGGTGCGGAATCGATCAGGTCGATTTCGCCGGAGAGCAAAGCTGCAACGCGGGTTGCGGCCGAGGCAATCGGCACGAATTCGATGCGATCGAGATTGTGTTTTTTCTGATCCCACCAGGCATCGTTGGCGACAAGAACCGTCTTGCTATCAGGAACACGGCTATCAAGCTTGAACGGGCCGGTGCCGTTGGTATGCATCGTCGTGTAGCCATCGACCTTGGAAGCGAAGTCGGTCGGCTTTTCGCTGTTGTTATCTTTCAACCACTTGGCGTTGAAGATGAAGATATTGGTGATGTCGTTGAGGAAAAGCGAGGTTGGCGCGGTGACGTTCAGATCGACGGTGTAATCATCGACCTTCTTAACGCCCGCAAAAACCGGAATATTGCCGCGCAATGGCGAGGTGGCATCCGAAGCGCGCGTGAAGGATGCAACAACGTCGTCAGCGGTAAAATCAGCACCATCATGGAACTTCACACCTTTGCGCAGGGTGAAACGCCATGTTTTTTCATCAACAAGTTTCCACTCCGTCGCAAGCGCCGGCTCGATCTTGAAGTCCGGCCCGTAACGCACCAGCCCTTCATAGATATGATTGAGAAAGGCGAGGTTGGAGGTGGAAGGCACCGAATACGGATCAAGCGAGTAGAGATCCGCGCGGCCGCCCCAACGCAAGGTTTCTGCGTTTGCGGGAACGGCAATGGCGGCGGCGGCCATGGCGGCCAGAACGAAACTTCTAATTCGGGACATTTGATCCCCCCTTTTTATAAATCATTGGATAGCCGGCAGACCTACCGGCCGGACAAGGCGGAGTATTGTTTCGCACAGCCGTATTGTCAATAATATTGTTGACAATTATCGTATCCAAAATCGCGAGGTTCTGGATACAAGCTACACTTCAATGAGGGAGAGGACGAAATGGGGAATTTTCTGCTGCTGCACGGCACGATGGTGACGGTGGATCGTGAAAGACGCATCATCGAGGATTGTGGCCTTGCCATTCAGGGCGACCGTATTGTCGACATCGGTACAGCAGCGGAGCTGGCGCCACGTCACACCGACAAGCAGATCATAGATTGCCGGGGAAAACTCATCATTCCCGGCCTCATTGACGCCCATGGCCATGCAGGGCACGCCCTCATCCGCAGCATTGCGGCCGACACCAACGCCATGTGGATGAAGGTCGTGACGCCGACCTACTACCACTACGTCACACGCGATTACTGGTATGCGGACGGCCTGGTCTCCGGCATCGAGCGGCTGCGCGCCGGCGTGACGACCGGTGCCAGTATCATCACCTCGATGCCACGCGCCGACGACCCCGTCTTTGCCATCAACCACGCCCGCGCTTATGACGAGATCGGGCTTCGTGAAATCATCTGCGTTGGACCTTCCGGCCTGCCCTGGCCGCACCCGGTGACCCGATGGGAAAGCGGCTCTCCGGAGCGCCGCAATGTAAGCTTCGAGGAAATGATCGAGGGCAGCGAAGCCACGATCGAGGCCCTGAACGGAATGGCAGACGGACGCATCAGTGTTTTCCTGACACCCTTTACCATCGTTCCCTCGGTGGAACCCTCCAACGCTTCAAGCCCCGACCAGGCGGTGAAACTGACGGAAAACGACCGCATGCAAGCGCGCCGCATTCGCGAAACGGCCCGGAAAATGGGCGTCAGACTGCATTCGGATGCATTTGCGGGACAAATCCGCATGGCGTTTCAGGATAAGGAAAATGCGCTTCTCGGCCCGGATATCCACCTCCAGCACTGCTGGGGCATCTCGCATGAAGAGATCGACATTCTGGCGGAAACCGGCACGCGCGTGACCCACGCCCCGCCGGGCCGCTCAACGCCGATCATGGAAATGATGTCCAAGGGGATTCGAGTCGCCATCACCACCGACGGCGCGGCACCCAGCCGTCACTTCGATATGCTCCAGACCGCCCGACTTGCACAGTTCACGCAACACCTGCTGCACAATCACGATCGCTACCTGCTGCCGCCGGGCAAGATATTCGAAATGATCACCATCGACGCCGCCCATGCCATCGGCATGGAAGATGAAATCGGCTCGCTCGAAATTGGCAAAAAGGCCGATGTCGTCATTATCGACATGCGCAAGCCACATCTGATGCCGATGTGGATGCCGGTGCACCGTTTGGTGCATCAAGTTCTGGGAAGCGATGTCGATACCGTTTTCGTTGATGGCAAGATGCTGATGGAAAACGGCCGTGTTCTGACGACCGACGTCGATGCGGCTCTCTCTTTCGGACAGGAAGAGGCACTGGCACTTGCCGCCCGTGCCGGTCTTGAAGCCCACATGCATGATCCCGGTTGGGGCCGTTTGTTGCGAACCTTCGAAGAACCGGTCCACCCTCCCCAGCCGCCCGCTCCAGTACTGGACCGCGATAACGCAACCTAATTTCGGAAACCGGTGCCACACCAACCGGCTCGCAGATCCGCGCGACCAGATTGTTGACAAAAAGATTGCCGGAACCTTCTTCAAAACAAAAACTCCCCGGCCTGGAGGGGTCCGGGGAGCAAACCTGACGTTATGCCAGGAACTTTGACTGGAGCTAGCACTCACCCGCTCAAGAGCGGGGTGGATCTGAGTTATCTAACCAGACTTATGCTTTTTTCTTATGGCTATTAGAACGCGCGCTGCAGGCGAACGAAACCGGTCCAGCTGTCGCCGCCGCCGTTAACACCCTTGGTGCCGTCGACGTCCTGATAGGTAACCGATGCCAGCGTGGAAAGACCGGAGGTGATCTTGTAGCCAGCGGCAACGCCAGCGCGCCATGCGTCACGATTGCCAACGAAGTCGTTGTTAGCACCGATGTCGATCGTACCGAAGTACTGGAAGCCGGGGGTGATGGTCAGCTTGTCAGTTGCCTTGATTGCGTATTCAGCAGCAACGGACCATTCGGATTCTTCGTAGTAGTAGTTGGCGCCGGAAGCCCATACGCCGGAGAGGCCGAGGGTGCCCGGACCGATGTCAGCCGTGACGATTGCACGGATTGCACCGTTTTCCTGGTTAGTGTCGTAAGCGCCGAGCAGGTTGGCCTTAACGCCGCCGAACTTGCCGCCGATGATGGCGCTGACGCCGACATCGTTCGTGTTGGTCTTGAACTTGCCGCCCTTTGAAACGCCAAGCTCGGACGTGCCCTTGCGCGCGCCTTCCAGCTCTTCAGCTGCGGCACCAACGTAGAAGGAGCCGGCGTCGTAGGTGTAACGGATAGCGTTCAGACGGGTGCGGTTGGAGCTGAGCTGGTCATACTCGCCGGAGAGACCGTCATCCCACCAGTTGTAGTAGAAACCAACCTTCAGGCCGCTGAGTTCGATGAAAGCCTGATCGAGAACGACGTTACGGTCGGTGTCGTTGTCGGCCTGGCCACGCAGACCGAAATAGCCGCGCAGAGCGCCGAGCTCGGTGTCGGTGCGGGTGTCGACGTTAAACTGGGCACGCGTGAACGAATCCCAGTCAGACGTGCCGGACTGGTTACGACCGAAGTCGGTCTGGAAACGAACGTAGCCGTCGAACTTCAGGCAGGTTTCGGTGCCGGGGATGTAGAAGAAGCCGGTGCCGAAGGCGTCGCAAACGCGAACATATTCCATGGGCTCGGGTTCGGCAGCGACGATAGCGTCAGCGGCCTGTGCGCCGGATACTGCTGCGAGAGCGGCAGCGGAGCCGATGAGGAGGCTCTTGATGTTCATTTTTAATCTCCAGTCAAAAAATTTTTCAACGAATGCGCAAAACTGAGGGCTGGTCTTTTCCCTGCCGCCCGCTTCTCTGCGCTGATTCAGCAAATGGCAGAAACTACGGGAGACTCGCAATTCAAATCTAAAGAATACAAATACACTTAAAGCATACAATCAAATCACGTAGTAAAATTACAACAAATTAATAGCTTAATATATTATACATAAATATTTTATTTGGTGATTGCGATATTTATTACTTAGTTATTGCACAAATTAGTTCTAATGTTTGTGAATTATAATACTAGAACAAACTTGCGCCCAATCCCGCAATCGCTTGGGAAAGGCATCAAGTGTCATGGATGAAGATGAGGGGATGCGGGCTTTTGATGCCGTGTGGGGTCGCAATAAGGGTGATATGGCCGCACTCCGGACGCCACTATGCGGCAAAGACAGCGCAACGTGCCTTCCGCCAATTCGCGCCCGGTGAATCCGGTTAGTGGCAGGCCACCGAGGTGGGAATTATTGGATGTTGTTGGACAGGACGGCAGGGACAGTCGTCATAGTCCCCAACATTGCCTCGATCGCATCCGCCTGCACCGGACGGCTGAAGTAATAACCCTGCCCATAGGGGCAGCCGGCAGCGCGCAGAAACGCTGCCTGCTCGCCGGTCTCTACGCCCTCGGCAATGACATCGATGCCCAGAGACCCGGCAAGCTGGATCATGATGGAGACGATGGCGCTGTCCTTAGTTTTTTCCGGCAGATGGGTGAGGAATGACCGATCTATCTTCATGCACGACAGGGGGAAGGTCTTGAGCATGCCGAGACAGGAATAACCGATGCCGAAATCATCCAGTGCCAGGCTGACGCCCATCGCCTTGATGACGCGCATAATCCGCACGGATGTTTCCACATCCTGAATGATGAGAGTTTCGGTGATCTCGATTTCCAGGAGAGACGGTGCAAGGCCGGATTGCGTGAGCGCAGACCTGATCTGCTCCACAAGGCCGCCCTGAAATTGCCTGGGTGAAATATTGACCGCCATTTTGACGGGCGGCAGCCCGGCATTGCACCATGCCTGCGCCTGAAAGCAGGCTTTCTTCAGAATGCTTTCCCCAAGTTCCACGATGAGGCCGGTTTCTTCCGCAAGGCCGATGAATTCCGCGGGGCCGAGTAGACCTTCCACCGGGTGCTGCCAGCGCACCAGCGCCTCCACGCCGCTGATGCGACCGGTCAGAAGATCGACCTGCGGCTGATAGTGGAGAACGAACTCGTCTCTCTCTACCGCCTTGCGCAATTCCTCGATGCGGGTGAACTTCTTCCTCAGATCATCCGCCATGCGCGGCGTGAAGGTTGCAATGCCATCTCGCCCGCTATGTTTGGCCTCATACATCGCAAGATCGGCCGCAGCGACAATTTCCGCCGTGGTTTCCCCGTGCTCCGGGAAAAATGCCATGCCAATGCTGCATGTGACCTTGATATCGTAGTTGCCGAGGCGCAGCGGCTGCGAGACCGCAGCCCGGATATGTTGCAGGCGGCTTTCGAAATCGTCCTTCTGCTTGTGCAGAATGATGACGAACTCATCCCCGCCCACCCGCAGCACCAGATCGTTTCGACCGAGACTGCGCGCGATGCGCTCAGCCGTTTTCGACAACAACGCATCGCCAACGCTGTGGCCGAGCGTATCGTTGATCTGCTTGAAATTATCGAGATCAAGAAAGCCGATGCCGACATGCCGCTTCGCTTTTGCCGATGCTGCCAGTATTTCCGGCAATCTCGTATCCAGAAAGCGGCGATTGGGCAGCCGTGTCAGCATGTCGTGATCGGCAAGAAACGCGATATGTTCCGCCGCCCGTTTGCGATCGATCGCAAGACCCGCCATGCGCGCAGCGGCGGCGATGAACTCCAGAAGCCCCGCATCCGGTGTGCGGCCCGCCAGCATGCACCAGACGAAACCGTGCGCATTGCCTTCGCTGGCCGGAATATCGAAACTGAAGGCCACATTACCGGCGGGATAGGTGAGGCTTTCGGGATCGCTGACGCTGGAGATGAGTGCGGCCACCCCCGCATTCTGTGCAAGCGCAGGCGAGGCATAGACCGAGGGTTCGCCGGCCGCGGCATCGAACACGCGAACAGCGCAGGCAAGTCCGGTAGCAAGGTTTTCGATGGCTTTGACGAATTCTTCGAGAAAATCCTCGATACGTGCCGCCCCAACAATCATTTCGAGAATATGCGCCTGCGCCTGAAGCAGTCGCTCCGAGGCCTTCTTCTGGGTAATATCCCTGGAGGCACCAACCACACCGATGATCGCGCCGTTCTTGTCCTTAAGCGGCACGCGCGACATCATCAGCCAGCGGTCGATATCGCCGCGCATTGCGCGTTCCTCAAAACCGAGATCCGGCTCTCCCGTGCGCATCACCCGCGCCTCGGTCTCAGGAATGCCGGCACGCTGCGCCGCATCGCCGTTAATATCGTAATCGGTGAGACCGATCAGTTCCTCGACTGTGTCGAAGCCGTTTTCGGTGACGATAGCGCGGTTGGCGAAAAGGAAGCGGCCTTCCAGGTCCTTGGCATAGATGAAATCCGGCACATGATCGATCATCGCTTCAAGCAGCGTATGCCGGTCGGATGGCGGCGCATCGGACTTCGTCCGCGGCGGCCGGTTCTGCAAGCGTGACTTCGGGCCTTTGGAACGCAACTATCCGCCTCGTTACTGTATAAGGAAGCAGAATAGTAGGATTATACATATTATATAAATATGAACGCCGGCGGGGGATTGAAGCGAAATGGCGCGACAAATACCGCGCGATCAGATTGTCGGCAAAGGCAAAACCTCTCCTGCGACATACCGGCCTTGAGCCGGCATTGAGCCACGGCGCATCTGCGCCGTGAAACAAGCTTTTCCCGATCATTACTTCATAGCACTGAACCGTGAGCTACAGGACTTCCTAGTCAATCTCATGCAGCTGCAACGGCTGCAGCGTTTGACTGCAACCGTCAATTGCTTATCCATCACACGACAGGTGTGGGGAGCTCTTTACCGGCAAAATGCGCGTCGAGATTGGCGAGAACCAGATCGGCCATGGCGCGCCGGGTCTGGTGCGTGCCGCTGCCGACATGCGGCGCGAGCGTGACGTTTTCGAAGGCGAAAAGGGCCTCCGGCACACGTGGCTCATCTTCAAAGACGTCAAGCGCTGCGCCACCGATCGCGCCACTCGAGAGCGCCTCGACCAGTGCCTTTTCATCCACCAGCGAACCACGCGCCACGTTGACGAGCACACCCTGGGGACCGAGAGCCTTCAGCACATCCGCATTGACGATATGGTGCGTTTCGGCGGTGGCGGCGGCGGCGATGATCAGCACGTCGCAATTGGCGGCAAGCGCCTCGATGCTGTCGTGATAATCATAGGGAACGTCGCGACGGTTTCTGGCGGTGTAGGAGATGCGCGCATCAAAGCCTTCCAGCCTTTTGGCGATCGCCTGACCGATGCGGCCAAGGCCAAAAATGCCGTAGTGGCGGCCGGCCACACGGGTGGAAAGACCCATATCACCCTTCAGCCATTGCCCCGTGCGCACGTGCTGGTCAGCCTGCGGCAGCTTGCGCGCCTGCGCCAGAACAAGACCGAGCGCGAGGTCAGCAACATCCGCCGTCAGAACATCCGGTGTGTTGGAAACGCGGAAACCGCGTCGCTTGGCTTCCGCCAGATCCACCTTGTCGAAACCGACGCCGTTGATGGCGACGATCTCGAGATTGGGGAGTGCGGCGCCGATATCCGCCGGCAGGCCGATATGGCCACCAGTGACGACGCCGCGGATTGCAGCACCCTTTTCAGAAAGGAACGCCGCCTTGTCTGCCGCCTCAAACAGGCGATGAACAGTGAAGCGCTGCGTAAGTTCTTGTTCCAGTGCCGGGATCAGCGGGCACAGTTGTACGATTTCAGTAGTCATGGATATGTCCTTGTGATCAGGCGCTATTTCACATCGGCCTTGACGAATTGCCGGAGTTCCGGTGTTTGCGGATTGGCGAAGAGTTCTGCCGAGCGGCCCTGTTCCCAGATCTTGCCCTTGTGCATGAAGATGGTTTCGGTCGCCACTCGGCGTGCAAAGGCCATTTCATGGGTAACAAGGATCATGGTCATGCCGCCCTTGGCGAGGTTTTCCATGACCGTCAGCACTTCTTCCGTCAGTTCGGGATCGAGTGCAGAGGTCACCTCGTCGAACAGCATCACCTTCGGCCGCATGGCAAGCGAGCGGGCAATCGCCACGCGCTGCTGCTGGCCGCCCGAAAGTTGGTCGGGATAGGAATCGAATTTCTCCGACAGGCCGACGAGTTGCAGAACCTCGCGGGCAATGTCCTTCGTTTCCGACTTTGCCACGTCCTTGACGATGCGCGGAGCGAGCATGATGTTTTCGCCAACCGTCAGATGCGGGAAAAGATTGTAGCTCTGGAACACGATACCGACATCGGTGCGCAGCTTGCGCAGCGCCGTGGCATCTCCGCCCAGCGCATGGCCGGCGATTTCGATGCGGCCCGAATTTATCTTCTCCAGCCCGTTCATGCAGCGCAGCAGCGTGCTCTTGCCCGAGCCGGAGCGGCCGATGAGGGCGAAAACTTCACCACGGCCGACCGTCAGCGACACGCCTTTGAGGACTTCCAGAGCGCCAAAGCTCTTGTGAACGTTTTCAACGATTACTTCCGGCATGAAGCCTCCTTTCCAGCCAACGCGATAGCTGGGACAACGGGTAGCAGACGATGAAATAAAGCACGGCCACCGCGACGAAGACGCGGAACGGCTGGAACGTGGCATTGTTGATGAGCTGCCCCGCTCTCGCCAGTTCGACGAAACCGATGATCGATGCGATGGACGTATTCTTGACGACCTGAACGGCAAAACCGACGGTCGGCGGCAGGGAAATGCGGATCGCCTGCGGCAGGATGACGTAGCGATATTGCTGGGCGCGGGTGAGAGCTAGCGACTCCGACGCTTCCCATTGCTGCTTCGGCACCGCCTGGATGCAGCCGCGCCAGATTTCTGCGAGATAACCCGACGTATAGATCGTCATCGATGCGCCGGCGGCAATCAGTGGTGGCAGTTCAAGTCCGGCAAGGCTTAGGCCGTAATAGGACAGGAACAGGATCATCAGCACCGGAATGCCCTGGATGACCTGGATATAGGTGCCGGCAGCGATACGCAGCGCCTTCAGATCCGAGGTGCGGGCAAGCGCCACGAAGAAACCGACGAGGCCGCCGCCGATGAGCGCAATGATCGTCAGAAGCACGGTCCATTGCAGGGCGGTGAGCAGAAAGCCGAACTCGTTCCAGCCGAAAGTTCTGAGTGTCATGACTGCACCTCCGGCAAGGCGGTCATCGTCTTGCGCGCCACGCGGCGGCCGAACAGCCACATGCCGACAAGGGCAAGGATGAGCCGCAGGCTGAGCGCCAGCGCAAGATAGATGAGCGTGACGACGATATAGACCTCGAAGGAGCGATAGGTCTGCGATTCCACGAAGGCAGCGGCCGCCGCAAGCTCATGGGTGGAGATGGCCGAACATATGCTCGATGCCAGCATCATCAGCACGAACTGGCTGCACAGCGACGGATAGACCTTGGCGATAGCAGGCACGATGATGACATGACGATAGATCTGGTATTTGGTGAAGCCCAGAGCCTCACCCGCCTCGATCTGAGACTTGTGCACCGCCTCGATGCCGGCGCGGATGATTTCCGTGGAATAGGCGGCAAGATTGATCGTCATGCCGATCAGAGCTGCCGTATCGGCTCCAACGCGAAAGCCGAGCCCCGGCAGACCGAAATAGACGATGAAAAGCTGCACCAGAAATGGCGTGTTGCGGATCACCTCAACATAGCCGTCCACGATGATGCGGACGATGCCGCCATTGATGGAACGCAGCGAGGCTAAAAGAATGCCGAATGCGCAGCCGAGCACAATGGAGAGGACCGATAGCTTGATCGTCAGCCATATGCCGCTCAACAATTCGTTCTGATATTGGGCAAGCGCGCCGAATTGAAATGTATAGGACATGCGTCACTCCGTGGACATTTCCCGGCCCGCCGGAATTTCTCCCGGCGGGCGCGTTGAATGGCTCAATCAGAAGCTTGGCAGTTGCGGCAGCGGACGGCCGGTCCACTTAACCGAGATGCGGTCGAGATCGCCCGACATCTTCATGAGATAGATGGAGGTGTTCAGCCACTGACGCAGCTCGAAATCCTCAATCTTCGTCGCCATGGAATTGCCCTGCTGGAAGAAGGTGAAACCGACCTGCAGACCGGCTTCCGGACGCTGCTTGATGATCGCCTCACCCACCGTGGACGGCAGTGCCACGGCATCCACCTGACCGGCAAGCAGAGCCTGGGCGCTGGTGGAATCGTCTTCGTAGACGACGATTTCGAGACCTTCGACATTGGCCTTGCGCAGCGCAGTTTCCTGCGAGGAACCGCGATTGACCGAAACGCGCTTGCCCTTGAGGCTGTCGAGATTTTCGAACTTCTGGTCCTTGCCGGAGATGATGTCCATGTTGAAGGCGCTGTAGGGCTGCGTGAACATGACGGTCTTGGCGCGTTCACCGGTGGGGGCGAGCGTCGCGACAAGGAAATCGACCTTGCCAGTCTGGAGCGCCGGAATGCGGGCGGGCGGCGTCAGCGGCACCAGCTCGACCGGCAGCGACAGGTAAGAGCCGATAAGGTTGGCGACATCAACGTCGTATCCGGAAGGATTGCCCTTCTCGTCCACCATGCCCATCGGCGGCGCGCCGGTGAGAACGCCGATCTTGACCTTGCCGCGCGCGGTGATCTCGCTGAGCGAGACGGCATGGGCCGAGGTGGTGGCAGCAAGCGTTGCTGCGGCAACACCGACTGCAACGGTCATGTTCTTCAAAAATCTGGAAATGCTCATGGTTTCTCCTCCAACCCTTTATTTGCCGTCCGCACGGGAACAGCGGCCCTTGCGCAAACCAAAAAATGTTCTCGATAACATTTAAACCCGATTTGCAAAAAACTCCTCCCAAGAAGACGCGAAGATCCAAAACCGTTAGAATTCTCCATGAAATTCAATGATTTTGGCTGGTTATCGATTTTCCTCTGGTCGACACCATTTCGCGTTCTTGGCAGGATCAATAATGCATGTTATCGGTATCATTGCAAGTCCGATCTACAGAACTGTTGCATCGGGCATTCATTCGGGAGGGAACCATGTATACACGCTCGGCAATTTTTGAAGGCAAGATCCACGCCGGTCGGGAGGAGGAGTTTTTCCGCATCGTCGAGGAAAAGCTTCTGCCGGTCTGGAAACGCATGCCGAACGCGCAGGCCGTGCGCGTCATGCGCACCGAGCGTACGGACCCGGACGCGGCTGCCATCATTATGGTGCAGGAAATCGACTATCCGTCGATTGAGGCTGTGGAAGAAGCGCTGGTTTCGCCGGTCAGACTGGAAGGCCGGGTGCTGACCGACGAGATGATGAGCATGTGCGATGGGCGCTTTTATCACCTCGTCTACCGCCGCATCGCATAAATCCGGTGCACGCCGCACCGATCTGCAATCATGCGGCGTGCTTTCCCTTGATATCTTCGTGTATGTCTTGTGCTGAACCGGTTCTAATTCAGGGAGACATGCTTTGGTGGAGCGCACGCCCTTGGCCGCAGCGTTAGTCACGTCAAAAAAAGCAACCATGAGCGACGTCTCGAAACTCGCGGGCGTCTCCAAGATGACCGTTTCGCGGGTGCTGGCCGATCCGGCGCTGGTGTCTGAGGACACGCGCCAGAAGGTGATGAAGGCCATCGAGAAGCTGGGCTATGTTCCGGATAGAATAGCCGGTTCACTTTCCTCCCGGCGCACCAATTTCATCACCGCCATCCTGCCGACGCTCACCAACTCCAACTTCGCCGACAGCGCACAGGGGCTCGCTAATGCTCTGCGGGCGGCCGACTACCAACTGCTGATCGGCTATACCATGTACGATCTGCAGGAGGAGGAGCGCGTCATCCGCACCATGATGGAGCGCCGGCCCGACGCCATAGTCGTTGCCGGAACGGTGCATACCAAGATGGCGAGCGAAGTTTTGATGCGCGCCGGCATCCCGATTGTGGAAATCTGGGACGTTCCCGAACATCCCATCGACCACGCGGTCGGCTTTTCCAACTACGAAGTGGGAAGAAATGCCGCCAAATATCTGATATCGCTTGGATTTAAGAAAATTGGTGCACTGGGATCGCGTGCGGATGGCGATGTGAAGGACTGGCGCGGCGAAAGTCGTCTGCTAGGTTTTGGTGCTGCACTTCGCGAAGCCGGAATTGCCGACGACCTCATCATCCGCGAGGGCAGCGCCCCAGTCTCCTACGACCATGGGGCCAAAACGCTCGGCTCATTGCTGGCGAAAGCGCCCGATGTCGAAGGCATTTTCGCCGTCTCCGATATTTCCGCCGTCGGCGCACTGATGGAGTGTCATCGTCGCGGCATTCACGTGCCCGAACAGATTTCCATCCTCGGCTTCGGCGATTTCGACATCGGCCGGCAATGTTACCCGGCGATTTCAACGATCCGTGTCGACGCCCAGATGATCGGCCGCAAAGCGGGCGAATTGCTGCTTTCCATATTGGAAGCGGAAAAAGGCGCTGCCGTTCCCGAAGGTGCGCGGGTGGATGTCGGGTTCGAGTTGATCGTCAGGGAGACAACGAAGCGGGTGGGCGGGTGAGGAGTTCCCTCCCTCATCCCTGTGCTGGTCACAGGGATGAGGTAAGTACGGTGTATGTCCTTATCGAGCACCCCAAGTGTCCGTCAGACGATATCCTTCGGGCCATGGATCGGAAGGATCCAGCATGTGCTGGTGAATGCCGGTGATCCAGCCGCGGCCGGAAATTTCCGGCAGGATGGCCGGGCGGTCACCCACCGTTGTCGTTCCCAGAATGCGACCGGTAAAGGTGGAGCCGATGAGCGACACGGCCGTCAGCGTCTGGCCTTCTTTCATCTCACCGCGTGCATGCAGCACCGCCATGCGGGCCGAAAGCGCCGTACCGGTCGGTGAGCGATCCACCTTGCCCGGCTGGATGGCGACGGCGGCACCTGCCCGCAGGCCTTCAGCGGTGCGCTCTACCTTGCCCGCAAATAGGCAGAAGGAAAAATGACGCCAATCGGGGTTTTCGGGATGCTCGAAACCCAGAGCCTTGTTGGCGGCATTGGTGATGCGCACGCCGAGACGTGCAATCTCATGCGCTTCATCCGGCTTCAGGCTGAAGCCCATCGCCTCGGCGTCGACGATGACGAAACTGTCGCCGCCATAGGCCGTATCCACCTTTAACGTACCGAGACCCTCGACCTCGAGTTCTACATCGAGCTTCGCGGCAAAGCTCGGCAGGTTCTGCACGAAAATGCGTTCGGCCTTGCCATTGCGGCATTCGGCACGCACCTTCACAAGCCCGCCTGGCGCTTCAAGCAGCATATGGGTTTCCGGCTCCTGCATTGGCACAATACCGCCATCCAGAAGCACGGTGGAAACGCAGATGGAGTTGGAGCCCGACATGGGTGGGGTATCTTCCGGCTCCATGATGATGAAGGCGGCATCCGCGTCAGGATGTTTTGGCGGCACCAGAAGATTGACGTGGCGGAACACGCCACCGCGCGGCTCGTTGAGCACGAAATTGCGCAGGGTCTCATCGCGGGCTATGAAACGGCTCTGTTCCCAGATCGTCTCGCCCGGCGGCGGCCTGACGCCGCCCACGATCACATCACCCACCTCGCCTTCCGCATGGGCGGAGATGACGTGAACTGTCTTGATACTGCGCATTTATTGCTCCTCAGGAAAGCCAGGATGGAAGGCGGGAAATAGCACGGCCGGTCAGTGCGCTTTCAACGCAGTCGGCAAGGCTGCCGAAGCGTACAGCGCGGCCGCTGAGGCCAGGGCCGTAGTGGGCGTACTTGCCGGAATTGGTCATCAGCGCGCGCGTCCTGGTCGGAAAGACCGGTTCGGAAATCGAGCACCAGCAGAGATCAGGCAGCACCTGGACGCCACTGTCATGCAGGCTTTGCAGGGTGCCGTCCCGTTCTGCTGCGTCGATGACCTGCTGTCCGGCAGTGACGATGACGGCAACATTTGCATGACGCCTGCGTCCGTTGAAGGCGGACGCCAGCGCGCGGCACTCCTCCAGCGAGGCATGCGGGCTGCCGATGGCAACCAGTTGCACATCCTCCGGTCCCTCATTCAGAAGCGACCAGCCTGCGGCCATATCAGCAAGCGAAACTGTGACGGTTTCCGCCGTCTCGACCGGCTCCAGTCCCGCTTCCGGGGTGACGCCCTCGATATGCAGCATAGGAGCCGCAGACGTGGTGCCGAAAGCGGCGCAGAGTGCCTTCAAATCATCCCGCGAAGGCTTTGCTGCGCCAAGACCGCGCAGAAGCGGAATGCAATCGGGGGCTGCCTTGCCGGCGAGATAACCGATGAGCGGCCAGAAGGCGTCATTGATACCCTCAGGCAAAGCGACATCGACAATTCGTTGCGGCCGGCGGTTTTCCTCAAGATAGACGCCGGACAATGGTGCCCTGCCCGTCAAGGCAATGCAGAGATCGAGAAAATCCGGATGTTTGGCCGTGCGTGCGCCGAGAACCGTATTTGCGAAAATCACGGCATTCGATTCGGCCCAGGCGATCATGTCGCCGGCCTGCGGCGCGCTGTCGAGCAGATATGGCGAACAGGTAAAGGTGGGGCGAAAGCCCATGCGTACATAGGCATCCGCCAGCCTTGCGGCGGGATCGCCGAAATCCTCCGGCACGCCCTGCGCGCGCCAATGCGCCTTATCCACCGAGATGGCGTTCATGGTCGTCGGCACGCGCACGCTTGCGCCCATCTCCGCCATCTTTTCTGCAAAGGTGAGATTGGCGGGGCTGGCATAGATGCAGCCGTCAATATGACCCTGCGTGACATCGACGAGCGCTGACGCCCCCTGCTGAGCGGCCATAGCGACAATGATGCGCATTGCCTGCTGCACGGCAATGCCGTCGCGGCCCTCGAGCATTGCCCTGTCGTCATTCTTGAGATCGAGATGCGTCGTCGCAGGCGGCGCGATCGCGAGGGAAACGCCATCGGCCTCAATGGTATTTTCATCGATACGCACATGAGAGGCTTGGGAGAACTGCGCGAAATTCTCCGCGTCCAGGCGCAGCACCGGCAAAGGCTTGCCGAACATTTCCGCAGCGATCAGCGCACCCAGCGTCAGCACGTCTTCGGCCTCGCAGAAGACAAGCGCTGAGGGTGCGCGGCCCGTCAGGATGAGATCGAGCAAAACGCCCGAACCGGTGCATGAGCCACGGCTTGACGGCATGAACAGCACACCGCCGGTGAGACAGACGCCGTGCAGCGGGTGGTGCACGTCAATCACCTTGCCGGTGGCGGGATCGACACCGCCCCAGAAACTCAGCGCCTCAGTCGTGGCGATCACCACGCCTTCAGCCGCGCCCGGCAGGATGCTGCGCGCCTGAGGAACGGCTGCTGTCGAAACGGAAGAAGACATCGAAAATCTCCCCAAAAGCATTTCCAGTAAAAGTGCGTAGCGGTTTTACGTCTGGAAAATGCGTAAAAAAAACTAGAGAATTTTTGCGTTTCGGAGAAAAGCCAAAATTCTCTAGAAACGTTGTGGCGAAAATGCCCTTGTATCGATGGCGGGCTTTTGCCCCGTCAGTAGATCGGCGACGATGCGGGCCGTGCCGGCCGATTGCGTCAGCCCCAGATGGCCGTGGCCGAAAGCATAGACCACCCGCGCCGTATGCCGCGCCGCACCAATTGCCGGCAGGCTGTCCGGCAGCGACGGGCGGAAGCCCATCCATTGCTTGCCGCCTTCGGTTTTCAGACCTGGCAGAAAACTTGCCGCCTTGGCGAGAAGCGCCTCGGAGCGGGCGAAATTGGCCGGAAGCTCGAGCCCGCCCAGTTCCACTGCACCGCCGACGCGAATGCCGGTCGAAAGCCGCGTGACGACGAAACCATGGCCACCGAAGGTCACCTGCGTGCGCAGATCGAAGGCGCCTGAAGGCAGGGTGGTATTATACCCCCGTTCCGTTTCCAGCGGAATTTTTTCCCCAAGCGAACGGGCAATGCGATGCGAAAATGCGCCCGCCGCCAGCACCACCTTGCCGGCCTTGCGGGTGCGCCCGTCATGGCTCACCACTTCCACACCGTCTTCCAGCGGCCTGAGCGCTGCGATGTCGAGACGTTCGATACGACCGCCAATGCTGCGGAAATGCTCGGCAAGAGCCAGCGTGTAGAGCTTTGGATCGGCGATGGAATGCCATCCGGGCGTGAAGGTGCCGCAGGTGAAACGCGGTGCGATGCCGGGCTGTATCTCGACCATCTGTTCGGCATTGAGGTGCTGGAACTCGATGCCGTGCCGCTCGCGCGCCTTCCAGCCGGCAAGCGAGCCTTCGAATTCGGCTTCGCTTTCATAGACCTGGAGATTGCCCTTGTTGCGCAGCATGGCAATCGTGTCGGTTTTTCTGAGGAACGGCTCAAGTTCGGATTTCGACAGGTCCATCAGCGCCGTCTGGGCGGCGGTGGAATGTTCAACCTTCGAGGCGGCACAGGCACGCCAGAACCGGAACATCCATGGTGCAATCTTCAGCGCATAGGCAGGCGGTACGCTGAGCGGACCGAGCGGATCGAGAAGCCACTTCGGCGCTTTCCAGAGAATGCCAGGGGATGCGAGCGGCAGTATATCGGTGAAGGCGAAGGCACCGGCGTTACCGGCGGAAGCGCCGGCCGCCGGGCCTTCGCGATCGATAACCGTGACCGAAAGGCCGCGTCCCTGCGCCGCAATAGCTGCCGAGAGGCCGACAACGCCGGCCCCTATGACGATGACATTGTTTGCAGACATTACCGCACGCTCGACAGGAATTTCTGCGTCTCGGGGTGCTGCGGCGAGCCGAAAAGCTGATCCGGCGTGCCGATTTCCGCCATCACGCCCTGATGGAAAAAGGCGACACGGTTCGACACATCGCGGGCGAAGGCCATTTCATGGGTGACGCAGATCATCGTCATGCCCTCGTCGGCCAGCATCTTCAGCGTATCGAGCACTTCGCCCACCAGCATCGGATCGAGCGCGGAGGTGACTTCGTCGAACAGCATATATTCCGGCGACATGGCGAGAGCGCGGGCAATCGCCATACGCTGCTGCTGACCACCTGACATGCGGTTCGGATAGACCTTCAGCTTTTCGGCAAGACCGACATGGGTCAGTTGCTTGACCGCGATTTCCTCGGCCTGCTCTTTCGAAATGCCAAGCACCTTGCGCGGCGCCAGCATGACGTTCTCGAGCACCGTCAGATGCGGAAAGGCATTCCATTGCTGGAAGACAATGCCGACCTTGCGGCGCAGCTTGTTGAGGTCGGTCGATTTGGCATGCACCTCGGTGCCGTCGATGACGATCTTGCCGCTATCGATCGGCTCCAGGCCGTTGATGCAGGTCAGCAGCGTCGACTTGCCGGAGCCGGAACCACCGATGATGGTGACGACCTCGCCGTTGTTGACGGTCAGGTTGATCCCTTTCAGAACCTCCAGCGGGCCGAAGGATTTGCGGACGTTTTCGATCTCAATCATTGGGGGACCACCGTCTTTCGAGATACCCGCCAAAACGGGCGATGGGGAAGCTGATAAGGAAATAGATGGCGCCGCAGATCATGAGAATGGTCAGCGGTTCCTGCAGGCGGGTGACGAGGATTTGCGAGGCGCGCAGAAGCTCGATAAGCCCGAGCCACAGCACCAGCGCCGAATCCTTCATGACGCCGAGTGTCAGACCGATCCAGGAGGGCAACGACACGCGAGTTGCAAGCGGCAGCACGATGTAGCGCATGTCCTGCGACCAGGTCATGCCGAGCGAACGGCAGGCGCGGCGCGTGTTGGACGGCACCGCTTCGATGCCGCCACGCACGATCTCGGTGCAGTAAGCCGCCGTATAAAGCGACAGCACCACGCATGAGGTGGTGAATGGCGGCCAGCCGAGCTTGGCGATCGACTGGAAGGCATTGCCAAGCACCAGCTGGATGAGGAGCGGCACGGAGCGGAAAACATCCAGCACGAAGGTCAGCGGCAGCGACCAATAGGCCCCGAGCTGGAAGCGGATGACACCGAAGATGATCCCCATGAGGGTGCCAGCCGTAACGGCAACGGCGGTGACGGCAAGCGTCATCCCCGCGCCCTTGGCAAGGAAGGCAAGATCACTCCAGGTGAGAGCGGTTTCAAACATGGCGCACCTCTCTCAGTAACGAAACAGACGAGCGGCCAGCAATCTGGCGGCAAGCGTGACGATCTTGGCGATCACGTAATAGATGACCGCGGCAAGCGCGAAGAATTCGAAGGTGCGGAACGAACGGGCGTTCAAGGCCTGCGTGACACCGGCGAGATCCGTATTCATGCCGACGGTGACACCGAGCGAGGTCATCAGGATTGCCCAGACCATCTGGTTGGTGGCAGGCAGGAAGGCGACGCGCAGCATCTGCGGCATGATGATGAGGCGGAAGGTCTGCATCGACGTCATGCCGAGCGAACGGCCGGAGCGCGTTTGCGTATCCGGTATCGCCTTCAGCGCTCCACGGAAGTTCTCCGCAAGATAGCCCGCATTGTTGAAGGCGATGCCGGCCAGAAGTGCCGTATAGGGGCTGAGATGAATGCCGAAATTGCCAAGGCCGAAATGGGCCATGTAAATCTGGAACAGCGCCGGCGTGTTGCGGGCGATTTCCACCCAGACGGCGGCAATTGCACCCAATATCCGGTTGCCGGAAAGCCGGAACAGGGTCAGCACGATGGCGCAGGAAAGACCGATCACCATCGACAGGATCGCGATCTGCAGCGTCACCACCGCACCGTCCAGCAACTGCGGCAAAGCCTTCAGCGCCTGATTCCAGTGGAATGTATAATTGAACATAACCGTCTCACCTTTTCAGAAACGATCAACGGCGCGATCGATCCGACCGCGCCGTTTCGGAAAAGTTCCGATCAGCGATAGACGCCGTTGACGGTGAGCGAAGGAACTTCGCCGCCAACCCATTTTCCGTAGAGTTCGGCGTAACGGCCGGTGCGAACCTGCTGGTTGATGAACAGGTTCAGGTAGTTGATGAAGCCATATTCATCGCGGTTGGTGAAGAGAGCGACATAGTCGATGTCATAAGGTGCCTTGCCGACCACCGAGATGCCGGCAAATTTGCCGGTCTTGACGTTGGCCTGTGCAACGGTCGAGGTCGAAACGGTGGCGTCGATCTGACCCTGGCTGAGCGCGAGGAACACATCGGCCTGCGTCTGGTAAGGACGGAACTCGCCCACGCCCCATTCCTTGACAGTCTTTTCGAGCGCAATGGCTTCGAACGTACCGGCAGTCGCGCCGACGGTCTTGCCCTTCATGTCCTCAAAGGACTTGACGCCGGACTTGTCGTTGGCGGTGACAGCCATTTCGAAGGCGAAGTAAGGCACGGTCATGCCAACCGTCTTGGCGCGCTCAAGCGTATCGGACGTGGAGGCAACGCCAACATCGACGCGGCCGGACATCAGCGCCGGAATACGTTCCGGGAAAGGCGTCTCGACGATTTCAGCCGTGACGCCGAGCGCCTTGGCGAGATCGTTGCAATAATCGACATCGAAGCCGATCGGGTTGTTGGCGTCATCACGCGCGCCCATGGGCGGGAAGTCGAGCACGACCGCGCAGCGCAGCGTGCCGGACGAAATGATGTCGTCAAGCTTGTCGGCCTTGGCCGGAGTAATAGCGAAAGTGGCGGCCAGCAGGCCGGCGACGATGACCGATTTTTTCATTGTTGATTTGCTCCCAGAATTGCTCTGCCATTGAAGGCGAGGTCACTATTTCCCTACGGAGGCGATAAATCAACACAAAAATACAATGAGTATACAAAAAGAATTTTTGCAGCAGCGAACAATGCTACGGCAGCGAGCTTGCAATTCGGAACCGAAGAGCACGTGAAAATGACGCCCTGGGTGGGCAAGTCTGCCCTACTCTCATCCCCGCGCTTGTGGCAGGAATGGGCACCGGACGCAGAATGCCGAAAAGACGAGTTGCAATAGAACGACCGTTGTATACTTTATGTATTCAAAATGTGCGAGCCCAATATCGGAGGATTATAATGAGCGACAACACCACATTGACCATCGACGGGCTTTTTCAGCGGGTCGAAGCGATTTTCCGCAAGGCGGGGCTCAATGCCGTGCAGGCGGGAGCGCTTGCGCGGGTTATTGTTGCCGGTGAGCGTGACGCCTGCAAATCGCACGGTATCTACCGCATCGAAGGCGCCCTGCGCACCGTCAAGGCAGGCAAGGTTAAGCCCGATGCGATGCCGGAGGTGGCCGCAGACGACGGCACTGCGATCGTGAAAGTCAGCGCCAATGGCGGTTTTGCCAACCCCGCTTTCGAGCTTGGCCTGCCGGTTCTGGTGGAGCGGGCGAGACGCACCGGCATCGCCGCGCTCGTCATCAATGATTGCACGCATTTCTCGGCGCTCTGGCCGGAAGTCGAGGGGCTGACCGCGAACGGTCTAGCGGGTCTGGTCATGTGCCCGAGCTATTCCACCGTCGCCCCCACTGGCGGAACCAAGCCGCTGCTCGGCACCAACCCCTTCGCCTTCGGCTGGCCCCGTAAGAACACTTCACCCTACGTCTTTGATTTCGCGACATCTGTTGCGGCGCGCGGCGAGATAGAACTGCACCGTCGCGCGGGAAAATCTTTGCCTGAAGGCTGGGCCGTGGATGCCGACGGAAACCCGACGACCGACCCGGAGGCTGCGCTTGCCGGTGCCATGCTTCCGTTCGGCGGCCACAAGGGTTCGGCCATAGGCACCATGATCGAGCTTCTCGCGGGTATCATGATCGGTGACCTGACCAGCCCCGAAGTGCTGGAGTATCTCGGCACCACAACGCTTGCGCCCTTCCATGGCGAGCTGATCGTCGCCTTTTCCCCGGAAGCCTTCGCCAAGGGCCGTCCGGGCGATCCTTTCCAGCGGGCGGAAATCCTGTTCGACGCCATTATCGGCCAGGGAGCCCGACTGCCCTCCGGCCGCCGCTTCACTGCACGCGCTAAATCGGAAAGCGAAGGCATCACCTTGACCGCCGCCGAAATCGCCGGCCTCGACCGGCTGCTGGAACAGGGGATGGACGCCGTCTCCTGACATCACTCCTTCGTCATGCCGAACCCAATCAGGCATGACGAAGGATAGCTATCGAACCTCATAAAATGAAAAAAGGCCCGCAAATGCGGGCCTTTTTCACTGCAGAAAGTAATCAGGCAGCCTTGCAGGCCTGAACCGCACCCGGAAGCTTGCTCCAGTCGGCGTACCAGCTGTTGAACAGCTTGAACTGCGCCTCGACATAACCGCGCTGGCTGTCGCTGAGGGCATCGGTCTCGTTGAAGTGCAGCGTATATTCCTTGTCGCCCTTCAGCACCATCATGTGCTTGAAGTAGAGAACCAGATCCGGGCCTTCATCGAAGGAGGAGAGGACGGCGAGCGCCTGCTCCAGTTCCAGCGCGCGGGCGCGGGCATCCGCATCGCCCTTGGCGGCGGCCTGCGACAGCTTGCAGAGATGGATGACTTCCTTCGGCAGGACATTGCCGATGCCCGTGATCGCACCGGTTGCGCCGCAATTGACGAAGCCGTGGACAACGGCGGTATCGACGCCGATCATCAGGGTGACTTCATCATCGCGGCTGGTGATGTTTTCAGCAGCGTAACGCATATCCGCCGGACCACCGAATTCCTTGAAGCCGACGAGGTTTTTGTGTTCCGCACGCAGCGCGAAGAAGAGATCGGCGCGGGTGGCGAAACCGTAATAGGGGCTGTTGTAGATGACAGCGGGCGTTTCGGGAGCGGCCGCGAGGATGGCCTTGAAATGCGCCTTCTGGGCAGCGATGACCGAGCCGCGCGAAAGAACACGCGGAATGACCATCAGGCCCTTTGCGCCAACCTTCTGGGCATGGGCGGCGTGCGCAACGGCGGATGCGGTGTTGACTGCGCCGGTGCCGACGATGACGGGAATGCCGGCTTTCACCAGACGTTCCACGCCTTCCATGCGCTGCTCATCGGAAAGAAGCGGCCAGTCGCCCATGGAACCGCAATACACGACGGCGGACATGCCATCGGCGATCAGCTCCTTGCCCTTGCGGACAAGCGCGTCGAAATCGGGGGTACGATCATCCTTGCAGGGGGTCATCAAGGCGGGAATCACGCCGGAAAAAATGCTGGCCGTCATTACTAGCTCCTAAGGGACAGTTTTTCGGGAATGGACGCACCTCCGCGCCACCCTTTCGACAAGGACATTACAATCTTGTATTTTATTTGTCGACAAGAAATCGACAAGCTACAGATTTATTTCCAGCCGCTCATTGCGCACCAGCAATTTCTGCACCTGCTGCACGATCTGTTCGGCATGCTCGCGGGCCAGTTTCTCGGACAGAACGGTGTCGCGCGCGGCAATCGCCGCTATGATCGCATCGTGATCGTCGACGAAACGTTTCGGCAGGCGATCATCGTAGGACTGGTAATACAGCCGCAAGATGCGCCGTCCCTCATCCAGCAGACGCTTGAACAGACTGGTGAAATAGGGGTTGCGTCCCGCTTCGGCGATGGAAAGGTGCAGGGCGGCATTGGTGGAAATCATCGCCAGTGCGTCCTGCTCTTCCACCGCAATGGCAAATTCCGCATTATGGGCGCGGATACCGGCCAGATCTTCCGGACGGTGATATTGGGCAGCAAGCTGGGTCGTCACCCGGTACATCAGCACCAGCGCATCGAAATAGGTATGCATATTGAGGAAATCGATGTTCGACACCATGGTCGAACGGTTCGGCAGCGTATCGATCAGCCCCTCGCCCGAAAGCCGCACCAGCGCTTCGCGAATGGGCGTGCGCGACATCTTGAACCGTTCGGCAAGCTGCACCTCATCGATTGGACTACCCGGCGGCAGAACCAGATCGAGAATCTCGTCGCGCAGCAGATCGTAGACCATCTTCACGCCGGAGCCACGCTTACGCTCGGCAGAAGCAATTATATCCGTCATAACCAAATCCCTCTTGTCGACATAAAGAGTACTATTATATTTTTTCCATATCAACGCCGCGTTGCAGCACCTGCTCTTCGAATGGCGGAATAATTGTTCAAAAACAACAAAAAGCCGTCACGAAAATTACCCGCGACGGCTTCAATAATTCAATTTGTGACACAGCTGCTTTTTTACAAAGCGCCGCTTCGAGGTCGGGACCTCAGTTACGCAGTCCGGTGGCCACGACGGAAATCTTGAAAGCGCCATCCAGCGTCGGATCGAAGGACGCGCCCATCACCACATCGGTCTCTTCGCTGACTGCCTCGCGCACAAGCGTCATCGCCTCGTCGATCTCGTAGAGCGTCAGGTCGTTGCCGCCGGAAATCGACACCAGCGCGCCGCGGGCCTCCTTCAGCGACGGTTCGCCGAGCAACGGATTGGCGATGGCGGCTGCTGCCGCTTCCGAAGCGCGTTTTGGACCCTTGGCCTGCGCCGTGCCCATAAGCGCGCGTCCGCCATTCTTCATGACGTAACGCACATCGGCGAAGTCGAGATTGACCAGGCCCTCGCGCAGGATGAGATCGGTAATGCAGCGCACGCCGAGGGACAGGACCTTGTCCGCCGTCTTCAGGGCACTTTCAAAGGTCGTGCCGGCATCCGCAATACGCAGCAGGTTCTGGTTTGGAATGACGATGACGGTATCGGCGGTATTAAGCAGATTGGCGAAACCATATTCGGCAGCACGCATGCGGCGCGCGCCCTCGAAGCTGAACGGCAGGGTGACGACGCCGACGGTCAAGATATTCTTCGCACGACACGCTTCCGCGATGACGGGTGCAGCACCGGTGCCGGTACCGCCGCCCATACCGGCGGTGATGAAGCACATGTCGTAACCGTTGAGGTGATCCATGATCTCGTCAAGCGAATCGATTGCCGCCTGCCGGCCTACCTCCGGATCGGCCCCGGCACCCAGCCCGCCTGTAAGTTCGGAGCTGAGTTGCACGAGCCTTGGCGCGTTGGTTTTCTTCAGCGCCTGCGCATCCGTATTGGCGGCGATGAAATCAACGCCGCCGATGCCCTCGTCGATCATGTTGTTGATCGCGTTTCCGCCGCCGCCACCGACGCCGATAACAGCGATATTGGGCGTGTTGCGGGCGATTGGAGCGCGCGGAGACTGGGTCATCGTCTTATTCTCTTTCTAAACTCATAGGGTCTCGCGCCGTTTTTTAACCGCGGCACGCGAATGATCGGCAACGTTCCTGCATTTCCTTCCTGGCGCGTGAAGGATGCTGTAACGCTTTGAATTTGCATGCAAGCCTTTGCCCCGCTTGCGGCTAAAGGCTTGTGCTCCAGGGGCGAAAGATGCGCTACGGCGACTGTCTCCGACCCCTTCCCCGGATGAAAACCAAACCGAATCAACTGCTTCGCTATCTAGAGGTGATAGCCGAAAAGCTGGTACGTTTACACTGTATTCACCATGTTTATCTCACTTTGGAACGAGTTGCTTCGGCAGGTGTTTGCCTCCCGACCGCGCTAAAGCGCATGGAATGGAGGCAGTCATATGTCCGCATACATCCTGCAAAACGAACCGGGTTTCCGCACGGAACAACCGCGTGTGCTGATCGTGGAGGACGAATTTCTCATCGCCATGGATATCGAGGATTCCATTATGCAGGCGGAAGAGGAAGCTGACGTCATCGGCATCGCCAACCGGCTGGATCAGGCCGTGGCACTCGGCAGCCGCGCAGATATTGCCTTTGTCGACGTCAATCTAGCCGACGGCCAGACCGGCCCGGAGATCGGGAGGCGGCTTTCGCAGGATCACGGCGTCGTGGTGATCTTCATGACGGCAAACCCGGAGGTGGTGGTCAATCTCGGTATCGGCGCAGGCGTTATCGTAAAACCTGTGCCGCAGGACGCCGTGGAACAGTGCCTTTCCTACGCACTTGCCAAGCGCGCGGGCACGCGTGCCGTTACGCCCATCGGCATGATGGCTTTCGACTGAACCATTCTCGTGGAGATAAAAAGCGGGTCGCCTGAAAATGGCACTCGACGCTGAAAACAAAAAAGCCTGCCGCGGGAGGAGGTGCGGCAGGCTTTTTAAAAGATTGAACAGCGATATGGGAGGAGGAAACCGCTGTCCCCGGGGTAATCCTTGGGAGGAGGAGTAGGATCACCCGCATTACCGAAAGGATGTGGGAGGAGGTACATCCGTTTCGATGATTTGAAGATATCATTTTTTTCTTCATTTCACAGACACAAGCTTGCAGCCCAGACATGCATCAAACGCATGGCGATTTTTCCAACCCGAAACATCGATGCAACAGGCTGATTTTCACCTTTGCCCGGCCTGTCATGCTTGAGACACAACCATCGCCGGCTCGCCAAAAACAAAAACGCCCGCGAAGCGGGCGTTTAGGCATTCAAAAGCGGCAATAGCGGCTTGATTACTTGCCGACGGCGGCGCGGGCGACGCTGTTGATCTGGCTACGGTCGATACCGAGATCGTGCAGTTCGCGGCTGCTCATGCGGCCCAGTTCGTTGACGGTCTGACGATACTTGCGCCAGTTATTAAAGCTGCGTGCTACGTTCATGACATAACCCTTTCAAGGTGTTGGCGACGTCAGTAACGTTTCGTTCCGGCGTCCTTTGATGTCCCTTATATGCGCCTTGTCGGGACCAAAGAACAGACAGAATAAGGCAGGCCACCCATGCACTGAATGCACGGGTCATCCTCAGAGCGACGCAGAAAAACAGAAGTGTGGCGTAAATTCAGTCATATCTTGGCCGCTACTGGCACCACGTCGTCAGAACTTGTAGCGGACGCCAAACACATTGGCATTCGTCGCGCCCTTCATATTGCCCAGCGTCTTGCCGCCGCCGGAACGGTGGTGAAGCCGCCAGAAGAACTCCGTCGAGGATTCTTCGCTAAAGGAAACGTTGATTTCCGGGCCGAGGTAAAACAGGACATTGGCGTTGCCGTTGTCTTTGATTTCCTCTTGCCGCTCCCGCCCCGGCTGTGCATCCGAGACGAGGCTCAGGCCCGCCGTGAAACTCGGCGAAACGAACAGCCGTTCCCCGAGCCTGATCCTGTCATATCGCGCGACCGGCCCCGCCCAGACTTCACCGGTGAAACCCTTGCCAAACCTGACGGCAACGCCGATTTCACCGCCCAGCTTCACATTGCCTATGCGATAGGGATAGAACTGATAACCGCCACCCAGAATGGCGTTCTTCTCATAGTCGACCGGAATGAGTGCTGCGCTTTTCAGCATGTCTTCCGTGGTGAGGGCGCCGCCGAAACCGAATATCGCCTCGCTTGTCTCCGAGCCCATATCCTCCGAAGAAAGAGACGGCGTCGCGACCAGGGCAATCATGGCTGCCAGTGACAGACTTGGTGCGATATTCATTTTGCTACTCCTGAACATGGCCGCTTTTATCCGCCCTCATAAGGGTATTCACGTAAGGCGAACATACCCTTACCGAACACAATTAATTTAACACATTCAGAAATGGGCGAGAAAAGCCGTCCACCGCTGCCGTCGTGGGGGGCATAGGTGAAACCGAAAAAGGCCGTGGATGAAACCCACGGCCTTTTGCATTCTGCAGTCCGGCGAAGCGAGCTTACACCGCGCGAGCGCGCTTCACCTCCACCTGCGTCCATTCCGGCAACCAGTCCCGGTGCGCGACAAGCAGATCATCCACCAGCGACCAGATCTGGTCGAGATCGAGTTCCGCGGCCGTATGCGGGTCCATCATCGCCGCGTGGAAGATATGCTCGCGGTTTTCGCTCATCAGCGCCCGCACCGTCAGCTCCTGCACATTGATGTTTGTGCGCATCAGCGCGGTCAGCTGCGGCGGCAATTCTCCGATGAAGGTTGGTTGCACGCCGTTATGATCGACAAGGCAGGGCACTTCCGCCGCGCAATCTGATGGCAGCGAGGTGATGCAGCCATTGTTGCGCTGGTTGCCGTAGATGACAGACGGTTCGCCGGTCCAGACCGAGTTGATGATGGAGGAGGCATATTCCTTGGATTGCTTGACCTCGATCTTCTCGGCTGAGCGATAGGCCGCCGCCTGCCCCTTCCAGCGCTCGATCTGCTCGATGCAGCGCTTGGGATATTCATCGAGCGGGATGCCGAATTTCTCGATCAGGTCTTCTCGCCCCTCCTTGATGAAATAGGGTGTGTATTCGGCGAAATGCTCGGAGCTTTCGGTGACGAAGTAGCCGAGACGCGTCAGCATCTCGTACCGCACCTTGTTGGGGCAGCGCGGATTCCAGCCTGGCTTCGGCGCACGGCCTTCGCGATAGCCGCGCACGAGATCGGGATAGAGGTTCCTGTAGCTGCCATCAGGCTGGCGGTGCTCGAATTCCAGGAAAAACGCCATGTGGTTGATGCCGGCCGAACGATAGCGGATTTCCTCATAGGGAATATCGAGATCGTGGGCGAGTTCCATGGCCGTACCCTGCACCGAATGGCAGAGCCCTACCTGGCGGATTGTCGGGTATTTTTCCGCAATCGCCCAGGTGTTGATCGCCATCGGGTTGACATATTGCAACATGATCGCATTGGGGCATACGGCGAGCATATCCTCGCAGATCTTCCACAAATGCGGCACGGTGCGCAGGCCCCGCATGATGCCGCCGACACCAAGCGTATCGGCAATGGTCTGACGCAGGCCATATTTGCGCGGCACCTCGAAATCGGTGACTGTGCAGGGCTCGTATCCGCCGATCTGGAAGGCGACGACAACGAAATCCGCACCGGCGAGCGCCTTTTTCTGGTCTGTAAAAGTCTCGGCTTTCGCCTTTGCCCCCAGCGTCGAAATCAGCTTGTTGACTACGATGGCGCTTTCTTCCAGCCTTTCCCGGTTGATGTCCATCAGCGCGATCGTTGCGCCGGAAAGGGCCGGACGTTGCAGCACGTCGCCGATGATGTTCTTCATGAACACCGTGGAACCTGCGCCGATAAATGTGATCTTGGGATCTCGTGCCATATTTGCCTCCGGCATCTTGAACTAGGCGATTTCAAAGGCGGCCCGGACGAGCCGCTGGGTGTATTCGGTTTTCGGACGGTTCAGCACCTCCTCGACGGGGCCTTCCTCCACGATCCTGCCGCGCTGCATGACGATGACGCGGTGGCAGAGAGCCCGAACGACCTTCAGGTCGTGCGAGATGAACAGGTAGCTTAAGCCCCGCTCGTCCTGCAGCTTGCGGAGCAGGTCGATGATCTGCGCCTGAACGGAAAGGTCGAGCGCCGAGGTTGGCTCATCGAGCAGGATGAATTCCGGCTCCAGCGCGACTGCACGCGCAATGGCGATGCGCTGGCGCTGGCCGCCGGAGAACTCATGCGGGAAACGCGAGAGGATGTTGCCGGGCATGCCTGCCGCCTCCAGCGCGTCGCGCACCCGCTCCAGCCTTTCGGCCTTGGTTTTACCAAGCCCGTTGATAACCAGCCCTTCCTCGATGATCTGGCCGATGGTCATGCGTGGATTGAGCGAGGCGAAAGGGTCCTGAAAGACGACCTGCATGCGTGAGCGCAGAGGCCGCATTTGAGACCGGGAGCGGCCGTCGACCCTCTCGCCATCGAAAATCACCTCCCCTGCCACCGGCTCGTTCAGCCGCAACAGGGATTGGCCAAAGGTCGTTTTGCCGGACCCGGATTCGCCGACAATCCCCAGCGTTTCATGGCGTCTGAGGGTAAGACCAAGATCGTCGACGGCAACAAGTTCCTTCAATTCCGGCTTGAACAGGCCACCGTAGCGCATCATGAACGACACTCGCACGCCATTCGCCGTCAACAGCACACCGGAATTTTCCGGCATTGGTTTGGCGGAGCCATGCGGCTCGGAAGCAAGCAGCTTTCGGGTATAGGGGTGGTTCGGCGCTGCAAACAGCCGCTCAGTGGTGTTGTGCTCACGCATCTCGCCATGCTGCATGACGTAGACGTAATCGGAAAACTGCTTCACGATCGTCAGGTCATGGGTGATGAGTACCACGGCCATGCCGCGCTTCTTCTGCAGATCGCGTATGAGGTTGAGGATCTGTGCCTGGACTGTCACATCTAGTGCTGTGGTGGGTTCGTCGGCGATCAGAACATCCGGATCGTTGGAGAGCGCCATGGCGATCATGACACGCTGCCGTTGACCGCCGGAAAGCTGGTGCGGATATTGCTTCAGCCGCGCCTCGGGTTCCGGAATCTGCACCTGCCGCAGCAAATCCAGCGCCCTCGCCTCGGCCTGCTTCCTGCTCAGCTTCGAGTGGACGCGGATCGCCTCGACGATCTGGCTGCCGATCGTATAGATCGGGTTCAGCGAACTCATCGGCTCCTGAAAGATCATCGAGATACGGTTGCCGCGCAACGCCCGCCGCTGGCGGCTTGAAAACTTCAGGATGTCGTCGCCGTTGAAGCGCACGGTCGCGGTTTTCGAAACCGAGGCCCGCTTCGTCAAAAGCCCCATGATGGTGCGGGCGGTCACCGATTTTCCCGAACCGGATTCGCCAACGATGGCGATCGTCTCCCCCCGGTAAAGCTGGAAGGAAATGTCCTTCACTGCCTCCACCGTGCCGTGCTCAACCTTGAAAGTCACGGCAATATTGCGTGCATCGATGATGGCCTGGTCGTTTCGATCATCGGCATCGAAGCGGATGGCAGGGGCGTAGGTGTTCTGTGCAGCAACCATGTTACGCTCCTCTCAATAGGGATCGACAGCATCGCGAAGGCCATCGCCCAGCGCGTTGAAGGCAAAAACGGTGACCAGCACAAAGCCGACCGGCGCAAGGATCCATGGATAGGAACCAATGACGGAATAGGTGGCCGTGTCCTGCAGCATCAGCCCCCAGGAGATCAGCGGCGGCTTGACCGCGAAACCGAGAAAGCCAAGGAAGGATTCGAGTAGCACGACGCTTGGAATATGCAGCGTGACGGCAACGATCACATGGCTCATCACATTCGGCAGGATGTGCTGGAAGATAATGCGCCGGTCGGTGGCGCCGACGGCGATCGCGGCGCGGACATAATCGATACGCGCCAGCGCCAGCGTCTTGCCGCGCACCTCGCGAGACATCTGCGCCCAGCCGAGCGCCGACATGACACCGACAACGAACAGGAGGAAAACAGTCGTCGGGGCGGTGACCGGGATGAGCGACGTCAAGGCGAGATAGAGCGGCAATTGTGGAAAGGCCAGAACCACTTCCACGAAACGCTGCACCCAGGCATCCAGCGGGCCGCCGAAATATCCTGAGATCAACCCGACGCTGGTGCCGATGACGGTAACGATGGTGACGACACTGAGCGCGATGGCAAGCGAGATACGCGATCCATAAATGGCGCGCGACAGCACATCGCGTCCGAACTTGTCGGTTCCGAGAAAATGCACCGGCTGCCCGTCCGTAGTGCCGAAGAAGTGCCGGTTTGCCGGGATGACGCCGAACAGCCGATATTCCGCGCCTTTCACGAAAAAGCCGAGATAAAGCGGATTGTCGTAATCCGGGCCGACGATAGGCTGGAAGGTCACCGGATCGAGCTCGTCCGTTTCAGCGGTGGCATAGACCCGAGGGAACAGGCTGATATTGCCGTCCTTGTCGGAGAACCGCACCACCTGTGGCGGGGAGAAACTGTCATTGGTTTCAAGAGGGTTCATCGGCGCGAAGAAATCGGCGAAGACGGAGATCGTGATCAACAGCACCACCAGCACCAGCCCCACCATGCCGGTGAAGGAGCGTCTGAGGCGCCGCCATACCAGAGCGAGATAGGTCTCGTTACCCTGAACACCCCGCTCAGGCTTCGGTGCGGCAGCCGATTCATTCTTGAGTTCGTCAACGGCCACCATCTCAAGCCCTCCCGAATTCGCGCACGCGCGGGTCGAGCATGGCGAGCAGCATGTCGGCGATGATGTTGCCGATGATGAGCGTGGCGGCCAGCACCATCATGAAGGTTGCGGTGACATAGACATCGCCGACCGCCATGGACCCGACGATGGCGGGACCGACGGTCGGCAGCGCGAAGATGATCGCAGTTTCGATTTCGCCGCTCAGCATATAGGGCAGCACGACGCCCTGATACATAATGAGCGGATGCACGGCGTTCGGCACGGCGTGGCGCATGATGACCGCGCCTTCCGAAAGGCCCTTGGCGCGCGCCGTCTCCACATATTGGGCGTTCAGCGTATCAAGCAGATTGCCGCGCATCACCCGCATATTATAGGCAAGTCCACCGAAGACGGCGATGGCGACCACCGGCCAGACATGGCTGACGAGATCGACGAACTTCCCCCATGACCATGGCGCACCGCCATATTGCGGAGAAAAGAAGCTGCCGATTTCCGACACGTCGAAATGAAACACCATCAGGTAGACGAGGATCAGCGCCATCAGGAAGCGCGGAATGGTCATGCCGAGAAAGGCGACGGTCGAAAGCAGATTGTCGATCCAGGAATATTGTCTGGTGGCGGCCCAGATGCCGAAACCGATGCCGAGAAGCGATGAAAGAATGTGGCAGACAAGGGCGAGTGCGATGGTGCGCGGCAGGCGTTCGCCGACCACATCGGCAACCGGCTTGTTGTAATAGAAGCTGTAGCCGAAATCGCCGCGTGTGATGATACCGCCGATCCAGTTGAAATATTGCACGACGATCGGCTTATCGAGACCGTGTTCGATGCGGTAGGCCTGCGCCTGCGCTTCCGCCTGTTCGAAGGACGCGCCGCCCTGGTTCATCAGTTGCGAGCGGATGTAGTCGGCATAGTCGCCGGGTGGCGCCTGAATGATGGCGAATGTCACCACGCTCAGGATAAGCAGCACCGGAATGGCGGAGCCTATGCGTATCGTCAGGAATCTCAGCATCGAACGGGTATCCTCCGCTTGGCTAGTCCGTGTGTCTCCGGCCGCGCTTCACGCGCGACCGGTACCGGGTTTTCTCCGGGAGGAGTTCTAGTTGATCGGGCCGCCCTCACCCGGCTTGCCGGGAAGCTGCTCGGGGAAAAGCTCGTATTTCCCCTGCTTGTCGGCCGCGACCCAAAGGCGTTCGCGGATGATGGCGTCTTCAGCCCAGTTGAACATGAAGATCGGCGTGCCCTGCGGCACATTCGAGAACCGCTTGTTGACGATGAGCGCGCCGGGATATTCGGTAAGCCCGATCGTGTAGAGGTTCTGCGTGTAGACCTTCTGATATTGCTTCATCAGTTCCGCCCGCTCGGCATTGTCCTGCGAGGAGATGAATTTGCGCACGATATCGGCCATCTCCTTTTCGAACGGCATCAGATCCAGTTCCTTGCCTTCAGGTGCGCGGTGGTTCCAGCTGGTGCGCGGGCCAACGGGTGCCAGCTGCTCGGTATTCTGCACCACGGACGAAAGCTCTGTGGAGTTGCGGCGCACCAGCCAGTCGAACTGACCGCCATAATGGGCCGCGTCGCGCTGGTTGGAATCAAGGCTGTTGATGACGAGGCGAAGGCCAAGTTTCGCCATTTGCCCGACAAGGCCTTCCGCGATGCTCTTGTCCGTCGTGTAGCCGTTATTGACCAGAAGAATGATCTCGACGTTTCGTCCGCCCAGTGTCTCCTTCGGGAAGTTCAAGAAGCCGTCGCCGTCGGTGTCCTTCAGGCCGATTGATGCAAGGGCGGCTTTCGCTTCCTTAAGGTTGAAGGGGTAATAGACCGTGGAATTGCGATCGTAAAAACCGGTGCCCGAGGAAATGCCACCCGGATAGATCGCCGTGAACGGACCCTTGACGAGCGAGTCGCCGATTGCCTTGCGATCGAGTGCCGAGGTCACCGCCTGACGGAACACCTCGTTGCGGTTCAGCTCGCGAATGGCCTGCCCGCGCTCGTCCGGATTGCCCCAGCCATTGGCGGAAAAGTTCATCTGCAGATTATAGCCGATCAGGCGTGGCCCGAAGGCAAGGCGAGCCGGCGCATTCGGGTCAGCTGCGCGTTTCAGCGAAGCGACGAAATTCTCCGGCTGTTCGAGATTGGAGAAATCGCCCGATCCCGCCACGGCCTGCACATCGCGATCGGCCCAGGTGGAAAGCTTGTAATGAAGCTCGTTGAGATAAGGCAGCTGCTGGCCCTTCTCGTCGACCTTCCAGTAGTATGGATTGCGCCTGAGCACGATGATGTCGTCGGGGCGATATTCCACCGGCACCCAACCACCCATGACAGGCATGTTCATATATTCCGGAGGAAAGGCGTTCTTGAACTGATTATAGGTGTTCTTGGAATATTTCGGATGCTGTGGCTTCAGAATATGCGCCGGTCCGGGGCAGAAGCTCGGATAAGCCATGGTGTAGAGATATTGCTTCGGGAAAGCGGTCTTGAAAGTCCACTCCACCGTATAGTCATCGATCTTTTTGAGCGTGGTGCCCTCGCCGAAGGCTTCGGGCGACGCGCCGCCGCCGAGCGGCGAGACGTTGGGATCGAGAACCGCATCTTCCCAGTAGAACATGACGTCATCGGCGTTGAACGGCACACCATCAGACCATTTGGCACCCTTGACGAGATGCATCGTCAGCTTGTGGCCATCCTGCGACCATTCCCAGCCTTTGGCGAGATTGGGCAGCGGTTCGGTGTCCTTGGCATTCACCTGAAACAGCGGCGCTGTGCGCGTCAGGCATTCGGAAAGCGCAATATCGATGCCGCCCCAACCCTGGCTCTGGCCGGCAATGTAGTTCCAGCCTTCGGGCCGTCCGCCGATCACATGGCGCATCGTATCGCCATAGACGCCGATGCCATCCACCATGTTGCCGGTCTTGTAGACCAGCGGCTCCTCAGGCAAGCGTTCCTTCAAAGGCGGCAGCTTGCCGGTCTTCTCGAATTTTTCGGTGATCCAGTCCGGCTCGCTGTAGCTCGGCAGGGCCTTGAATTCGAGGATCGAGTCGCGCGCCACATAATTGATCTTGCCTTCCGCCGGAAACTGCGGCGGCTCCGGCGGCGTGGTGGTTTCGAAGGCGTTCGCACTGAGTGCGATCATCGAAACACCAAGACCTAATGCCGAGATGATACCGATCTTGCGTTGAAGTTGCATCGTCATTCCTCCCAAATGGCAGCTCTTCGACCGCCCACCCTCTGTTGTCGCGATAGCCACGGTGGCGAACTCCCTTTTCACCACCGGCCTGTTCCCATGCTATTTCCTTCAAACGGCCTTTTTCAGCGCCGATTTTTCGGCCCGTAGTTCCTCGATTGAGCGCACATTGCGGCGCGCCGCACCCGCCCAGTCGCGGGTCTTGACGGTGGATTTCGCAAGCCGCTCCTTGGCATCAGGCACGGCATCCGCATATTGCGGCAGCCAGCGCGCCTGCGCGACAACCATCTCGTCCACCATCTGCCAGACCTCTTCCGGAGTGGCGACGGCGCCGACCAGCGGATCATGCAGCACGGCAAGCTTCAGAAGATCGATATCGCCGCTGACCGCCGCATGCACCGACATGCGCTGCACGTTGATAGACGCCATGCAGGTCGCTGCACAGGCTTCCGGCAGCGTGATACCCGAGACCATGTTGATGCCGAAACGATCCACGAAACCGGGCGACTCAATGATCGCATCAGAAGGAAGGTTGGTTATGACGCCATTGTTCTTGACGTTGAAGTGGCCGCGATAGACACGCCCGGTTTCAAGCGCCTCAAGAATGTGGCTCGCATGTTCGTTGGAGCGCTTCTCCGGCTCGATGGGCTTGGCGGCGGAGGCCAGGAACTGCGGGAATTCCGTTTCGAACCAGTTCCGCGTCTCGGTGGAGTGGCGCAGATAACCGCCTGTTTCGCCGTGAATCCAGTCCGACATATCGATCCAGCGGGCGATTTCATCCGGGCGCTTGCGATACCACGGCAGATATTCGGACAGATGTCCGTTGCTCTCCGTCGAATAGACGCCGAAACGCTTCAAAACGTCGATGCGCAGCTTTTCCTGCTGTGAGAAAACCGGATGCGCCTCGAAAGCGGCGACCAGCTCTTCTTTGCCGATCTTGCGGCCATTCAGCCTCAGATCGATGAACCATGTCTGGTGGTTGATGCCCGAGCAGATGTAATCAAGTTCGGACGGGGATTTTGCACCGAGAATTTCAGCGATCTGCTCCGCACCGTGCTGCACACCGTGGCAAAGACCAACCGTATCCACCTTGCCATATTCGATGGCTGCCCATGTATTCATGGCCATGGGGTTGGCGTAATTCAGGAATTTGGCACCGGGTGCGGCGACCTCGCGGATATCCTTGCAGAAATCCAGAATGACCGGAATGTTACGCTGCCCATAGAGAATGCCGCCGGCGCAGATGGTGTCACCGACGCACTGGTCGATCCCGTATTTCAGCGGAATGCGGATGTCGTCCGCATAGGCTTCCAGACCGCCGACCCGCACACAGCTTATGATGTATTTCGCACCCTCAAGCGCGCGACGGCGGTCGGTATGCGCCGTCACTTTCACCGGAAAACCGTTGGCTTCCACGACCTTGTCGAGGATCGCCCTGATCATATCCAGATTGTGCTGGCTGATATCCGTCAGCGCGACCTCGATGTCGCGAAACTCCGGCACGCACAAAAGATCGGTGAACAGTTTTTTCGTGAATCCGACGCTTCCGGCGCCGATTATAGCGATTTTGAAACTCATAACGCCACCTCTGTTGCAAATCGAACGGGTGAAACGGGCCAAACGATCATAATAAGGCGTTGCTAGAATATACCTGTAAGAATCCCGGAAAACCGGCACTCCTGAAAAATTCTCCGCAACAATATCGCGCTGGCTGTCTCCTCGGTTCGGGATTATGCGTATAATGACGAGCGGAACCAGAGAAGGATTATGCTTTCATGGGTAATTTTGTGCTGCGCGATTTGATCGATCAGGGACCGGGGATGCGGACCGTGTCGCTGCCCCGCGGCCGCCAGACCCTGCACACAATGCCCACCAGCAGCGGCTATGAAATCCGCAGCAGTGGCAATTATGACTGGGACGGACGAAAGCGCGGACAGACACCATTTACTGTGCTGCAATATTGCATTGGCGGACAGGGAAACCTTCGTTACGAAAACCGTCATTACGTGGTGAAGCCGGGCGAAACCCTCCTGCTGCTCATCCCGCACAATCATCGCTACTGGCTGGAAGCGGGAAAGCAATGGGAATTCTTCTGGATCTCCATGAATGGCGAGGAAGCCTTGCGCATTCACCGCAATATTCTTGCCGTCACCGGGCCGATCCTCAAGCTGCAACAGGAAACCGTCGATCATCTCGCCCATTGTTGCTCGCGCCTCGTCAACGGCGCGGAAACACCAGGGGCGGCCTCCGCCGTCGCGTATGAAGCGGCGATGACGCTTTATGACGACGTGTTCGGCTCGCATCCCTCCTTTGGCGGTGAATATCGCACCATGCAGCAGGTGCTGAGCTATATAGACGGGCATCTCGGAGATCGTCTTTCCGTCAGCGATCTTGCCGCCGTCGCCGGCCTCAGCCGAGCGCATTTTTCCCGTATCTTCACGGCAAGCGAAGGTCTGCCACCGGCCGAATTTGTATTGCAGCGACGGTTGCGGCGAGCAGCCAAGCTTCTCACCACAGCCGAAAACATCCCCATCAAGGAGGTATCCGTGCTATGCGGCTTCGAAGACCCGAACTATTTCTCGAAGGTCTTCCGCAGGCTATATGGCATCAATCCAAGCGAATTCCGCACCACCGGCATGTATGCGAGTGTTCAGCAGAGCAGATCGTAAAAAACAACTTCGTTTTGCCACGTTTCAGGCGATTAAGAATTGGCGATACAGCCCCTTTTGGAGACCGAATGAGGTGAACAACAAAATCAGGAAGATCCTCATCTTTCCGCTTCGGGCAATCATCGTGTTTGCCCTGATCCTCGACGGCATTTTTCGCCCGCTCTATCGGCCGATCATCAAGGCGATATCCAGACTGACATTCATCAGGAAACTGGAAAGCCGGATTGGCGGATTGCCGCGTTTTGCCATTCTTCTTCTGCTGGCGGTACCATTTGCCATCGCCGAACCGATGAAAATCATCGGCCTGCTCCTCATCGCGCACGGCACCGTCAAAACGGGAATTGCGCTGACGATCCTCGCTCACCTCGCCACATTCCTGATTGTCGAGCGCATTTACCACGCCGGTCGGGAGAAGCTCCTCACCTACGCCTGGTTCGCATGGATCATGCGATATGTGCGCTTTGCCCGTTCGTTTTACGATCGCTTCAAGCGCGCGACACTGGGCTGGATCCGGCTTAGCGTTCTGGCGCGTCAAAGATAAAAGCGGCACCTTTCACCGCCGGCCGCGCAACTTCTTCAAAAGATATTCCGCAAAGGCGGTTGCCTGCAAGGAGACGAGAATGATGGCAATGCCAAGAACAACACGGGCTTCAGGCACCTCGTCAAACAGGAAGTACCCCACAGCGGTCACGAACAAAATCGACAGATATCCAACGGGCGCCAGAACACTGGCGTCAGCGATGCGATAGGCCCGCAGGAAGCAATATTGCCCCATTTGCGCAAGCAGGCCGATGGCGAGCAGCGCCCCCCAGTCGAGCGGCATGACCGGTTTCCACGTCCAGATCGCCGGAACGGCGGTAATGACGGCAAGACCCACCGTGTAGAACACCATCATGACAGTGGTGTTTTCCTGCCGCAGCGCCCGGGTCTGGATCACCGCAAGGGCGCCGAACACGACGGAGACGAGGACGACGAGCACGCCTGCGTTAATCTCCGCGCCGCCCGGCCCGATGACTACAAGAACGCCAACGAATGCGAGACAAGCGCCGACCCAGCGATATCGGCTCACCTTTTCACCGAGAAAGACAACCGCCATGGCCATCGTCACCAGCGGGCGTGAGAAGCCGACAGCATTGACGGTGGCGAGCGGCAAGAGGGTGATGGCGACGAAGTTGCTGGTGAGCGCAATGGCGTTGCAGCAGATTCGGAAAAGGTTGCGCCAGGGATATTTGACGCGCGCCATTTCCCTCCGGTGTCGCCAGATAAGCGGCAGGATGAAGATCAGGCCGATCATCGCCCTTATAAAGACAAGCTGGAATGCCGGATAGGTCACACCCTGCGCCTTGACGAGGGCTGTCATTCCACCCGAAACGAGGGCCATATCCATGAGCAGCCAGCCGATGCCCGCGCGAGCATCGTTTTCGCGCGGGTTTTCCTGTTTTTCACTCTGGTCCTGGCCATTCACGCGGGTTGCACAAGGTTTGCCATGAGGCGGAATGCCCCCGGCACCAGCTTGTCCATCTGGTGGTGCAGCACGAGGCTTGTATGCGTATGCCGGCCCCTGCCAATGGCCGCCGAGACCAGCGCCCCTTTCAGAGGCTGTTCATCGACATCGTGCATGGCGAGCAGGGGTTCATAAGCATCATCCCAGCGCGCGGCGAAATAGAGCCCTCTCTCCTTGTCCCAGCCCGTCCAGTCGGCAGCACCGATCGTGTTGGGTCCGACAAGCAATGGATGATCGGGCAATAGCACCGTTACCTCCGCATTCGGGTCCGTCACCCGCCAACGCAGAGAAGGCTTACCGATCTCGAGCCGCCTGACGGGCGTCGTCTCCGGGCTCCATCCGTCGGTCGGCCGGTGATAGAGCGTGACAAGATGGCCGCCCTCTTCGACGAAGCGGTGAAGCCTTTCGGTTGCCGCAGCCAGATCCTTGCGAATGCCGAAGGCGAAGATGCCGACAACAATCGTCGTGAAGGACGAGAGATCACCGCCAAGCGCCTGCGGATCGAATTCGGTGACATCAAGACCCATGCGCGAAAGCCATGACCCGACCCGGTCGGCACCGCCGCCGACATAACCGACGCGCGCGCCCTCGGGCAGCCTGAGATCCAGCGAGAGGATTTTCAGAGCGGAGGGCGCCAGAAACCGCGCCCGGCCGATATGCGGATACGCGATGGACGTGATCTGGAAAGCAGGTTGCGAACCGACAAGCGCTTCGATCTGGGCAAGGCCGACCGCTGCCTCACCGGTACGTTCGGCAATCCAGTCATTGCCGGTCTTGCGCAGGTTCCAGCCACCCGCACCCCTGAACGACAGTGGCGCATCGGCACCCTTTATGTGTGCCTGAAAAACATGGGAATCCTGCCCCTGTCCAAGTGGAACCAGAAGCGCATCGGGCGAAATCGTCAGCGACTGCGCCGGCGTCACGAAAAATGGCTCCTCCAGATCGAAAGCGGCTGAAACCTCCCTGCCTCCAATCCTTACGGACAGGCGCACCGATGCATGTCCATTGCCACCTGAGGCTTTCCAGTCGGGCTGGTAAAGCCCGGAAACGGCCGCGTCCTGATCGGCGACAAGCGAGAAGACCATTGTCTGGCCACGCGACTGAACCGAAGACGATACGCCAGCCGGAAGGACCGGGGTAACCTCAACGTCAAATTCAGCCGCCTTTCCCGCGAGTTCCACATAGAGAGATGACGTCCCGCCCGGAACGATCTCGGCCGGCTCGGCATAGGCCCGCTCGAAAAGATCGAGTGCCGTCAGGATAGCTGCATCGACCTGCGCCCGTTTGCGCGCGATCCGGTGCCCATGCAACTCCCTGAAGTCCTGCGCTGCGGCCTCGTCGACCTCTTGTAAAAGAGCTGCCGCCGTCAGAAGTGACGTCGTAATCCGCTGCGTGTCGGGAAAGGCATCGATTGCGTCAGTGATTGCCTGTTCGGCCGCAACCAGCGCCTTTGCCAAATCGGCGGTCAGACCCGGAAAAGCCGAGAGGTCAGCCAGCGAGGATGGCAGCCTGTCGAGGATCGAGCTTTCCTCACTGCCCGCAACGTTGGAGAGCTCGAGATGCAGTGGCCATGCTTCCTGCGCCCGCTTCGGCCAATGCCCCATTCCCTGTGAGGCATGATAATAACGCGACCATTCGCCGATGCGGTCATATTGCGCGCCGGTTGCCCGCTCCTTGCCCACCGCATTGACTGTCAGCGTCGTTTCCGGCGGGGGCACTTCGTCATCATAGGTGTCACCACCACCAGACCATGCGGGAAGATAATACTTGGCCACCTTCCACGGCTTCAGCCCCTCGGAGAAATGCTCGGGATAGGCGGCAGGATCAGCCGCCAGCGCGATTGCGCTTTTCGCCGCGCGCGTCATGGCGCGGTGATGCCCGTGTTGTCCCGGCACATCGAGAAATGTCGGAATGACGATATCGGGCCGTTCCTTGCGATAGGCGCGCACCAGCCGCTCGACGATGCGCTGCTGCCCCCATCGACCAAAGGTCTGGTCGCCATCCTTGGAGAAGCCGAAGTCGTGGATGATATCCGCCGGGCCATGGCCGAGCCAGCTTATGTCCGCATCGATGATGCGGGCCGCCTCCTCCAGCTCCCGCGACCGGATGACGCCAAGCGCGCCCAGCCGCTCCGGCCCAAGCGCATTCTGCCCGCCTTCACCGCGCGTCGAGCAGGCGATGATGATCCGCATGCCCAGTTCCATCCGGAAATAGGCGAGAAGCCCGTTCTGCTCGTCGTCCGGATGCGCACCGGTGTGCATGACGGTGGCGGTGGATTTCAGTGCGCTCAGTTTACGGTGCAGACGCACGAGCCATGGATCGGCCATCTGCCGTTCGATGCGCTCCCGGGGGTTAAGCATGGGCGGTCTCCTCCAATATTCAGCCGGGCACCTGCGCTGCGGCGCCCAGGGACGTCTCGAGTTTTGGTGTAACGATGTCGAACAGCGGCAAGGCGGCAGCACCAAGCGCCGCCGTCAACTGTCCGGACTTGCCGTGGATGACGCGCGGCAACTCTCTTTGCCGCCGGCTTGCAACCGAAGTCGGCAGATGCCCCATCCGCGCAATCATCTCGCTGATGATGATTTCAGGCAGCGCACCGCCGAGAATGACCGTCTGCGGATCGAGAATGTTTTCGAGCATCGCCACCATGGGCGCCAGATGGACGGCTGCCTCGTCGATCCATTCCATAACGACCGGATTGCCCGCGCTGAACAGGGCTTCAAGATCGTCAAGCTCCGTGTCCGCAACACCGGCGCAGACGAGCTTTTCCTTGAGCACATAGACGGAAGCATAGGCTTCCAGGCAACCTCTTTGCCCGCAAGACGGGCAAGGCCTTCCCTTGGGCGAGACGGTCACATGGCCGATTTCGCCGGCGTTGCCGAAAGCGCCGCGATAGGGCGAACCATCCTGGATGATGCCGAGACCGATGCCGACGCCGAAATAGATCATGCAGAAATTCGGGATAGCCAGCCCTGCGCCGAACAGGCGCTCGCCGACGGCAGCGGCCGTCGCATCGTTTTCGACCACGACCTGTTGGCCGCAGGCATCGCTCAGCATCTGGCGGGCATCGATACCCACCCAGCCGGAGAGCGTCGTCGGACCGACCGAGGTCATGCCGTCGATCTCGAAAGGCCCGGGCATGACGACGCCGGTGCCGAGCAGCCTGCACCCGACATTCTTCGCAACCGCTGCATGCTCCGCCGCAAAGGTTTTGAGTATGGCGTCCGGCGTGGTGTCCTTGAGCGGGGTGACGCGCTGCGTGCGCAACACGCCGGCCAGATCAAGACCGACGGTGACCATATGGTCTGCGGCAATCTCCACCCCGATCGTTGCGCCACCATCCGGGTTGACGGCAAATTGTATCGGCGGCTGGCCCCTGCCGGTGCGCCGGCGACCAAGCTCTTTCAGGAGTCCCTCCCCCACCAGCTCATCGACGATATTGGCGACCGCCTGGGGTGTGAGATGCGTGATCTTGGCTAACTGGGCGCGGCCAAGCGAGCCGTGCCGCCTGACGATGTCGAGGACGACTCGCCTGTTGTGTTCGCGGCTGCGCTCAGGATTTTTTCCGATTGCTACGGGATAGGTATCCACCGTGTGCACCGTCATCTCTTCAACTTCCCGTCCGTTAGAAAATTCATAGCGTCGAAGTGAGGATAAGCGCAATATAATAATTCAAGTAAATTATGTTATTGACAAATGCTCGCCTTCAGAGAACCGTAGAGAGCGACCGGGGGTCAGAATTGCAAGGGGCGGAACGCGTAACATTCCGCTGCCGGCAAATCGATGAGCGCGCGCGAAAGCGCGGATAAAGGGAACGATCACTCCGCATCCGGAAGACCGGACGGAGAAAATGGAGGCTTACATGCGCAGGGCAACTTTGTTCGCCGGCTTGGTCGCCGGTTTCAGCACATTTGCATTCAACGCCGCACAGGCGGTTGAAATCGAATATTGGCAATATGTCTTCGACACACGCGTCAAAGCGATGGACGAGCTTATCGCCGAGTTTCAGAAGGCCAATCCGGATATCACCGTCAAACAGGTGACCTTCCCTTATGCCGACTACCAGACGCGAGTGATTGCCGCCAACATGTCCGGTAAAGGCCCTGACGTGATGCAGCTCTTCTACGGCTGGCTCGACAAGTTTGCAGCCGGCGGCATCTTGCAGCCGCTGCCGACCGACGCTTTCCCGCATGACAAGATCGAAAGCGAATTTTTCCCCATCGTCGGCGCCATGAAGCGCGGCGACGATTATTACGGCCTGCCGACGGCGGTTCGCTCGCTCGCACTTTTCTACAACAAGAAGCTCTTCACGGAAGCCGGTCTTGACGCCGCCAATCCGCCGAAGACGCTGGACGAATTTGTTGCCGCGGCGGAAAAGATCGCCAAGCACGATGCCGCCGGAAACCTGACCGTTGCAGGCTCCACGCTCGATATGGGCGGTCAGGACCACCAATGGTGGCGCGAAGTTCTTATCCGCCAATATGGCGGCGAGCCCTACACCGACAACGACCAGAAAGTCACCTATGACAGCGAGGCGGGCATCCAGGCGCTGAAGTTCTATACGAGCCTGCAGCTTGAAAAGAAGATCGGTCAGGTGGGCTTCATGGACGAAGGCCAGGCTGCCTTCCGTGCCGGCAAGGCAGGCATGACCATCGACGGCACGTTCAGGCTTGGATCTTTCAGAACCATCAAGGACTTCGAGTGGGGCGTGACCGAGCTTCCCACCAACGACAAGAATATCCGCTCCAACTATGCCAGCTATTTCGCCAATGGCATCAGCGCCAAGACAACCGGTGAAGAACTGGAAGCGTCGAAGAAATTCCTCGCTTACATCTCCTCACCGGAAGCCATGGCGATCTGGCTGAAGACGGTTGGCGAGTTGCCGGCGCGGCGATCTGCGGCGTTGACCGAGGAGAACCTGAAAGACCCGATCTATGCACCGTTCCTGAAGGGTCTCGAATACGCCCATACGACACGGTTCATGGATGAGGCAGCCCAGCGGCAGAATGCCATCGACATGACGAACCGGATTTTGCTCGAGGGTCAATCCGTCGAGGAGTCCATCAAGCAGGCGGCCAGCGCCGAGCAGGAAATCATCGACGCGGCCAAACCGTAAAACCGCAGGTCCAATCATGACAGCGATCGATCAACAGGGGGCGGCATCCGGCCGCCCCGGCGGCTCCTTCGGAGATCGCTTTTCCATGCGCACGAAGCGGCTTGTGTGGATCTGGAGCTTTCTGGCTATCCCGATCCTGTTTTACAGCATCATCCGTTTTTACCCGACGTTGCAGGCCTTCTGGTTGTCCTTCACCAACTGGGACCTGCTGCGCCCGGCAAAGTTCATCGGCGTTGCCAATTACGTCAAGCTGTTCAAGGACCCGCAATTCTGGAAGGTTTTCAAGAACACCTTCACCTATCTCATCGTCGGCACGCCCATCAGTCTGGTTCTGGCTTTCGTCATCGCCTTTTATCTGGATCGGGTGCGCATCCTGCACGGTTTCATCCGAGCGCTTTATTTCCTGCCCTATCTGACAACGGCAGCAGCAATGGCATGGGTCTGGCGCTGGTTCTATCAGCCGCCGCCGATCGGCATCATCAACGACGTGCTTGGCATGATCGGAATTCCGCAGCAGCCATTCATCCGTTCCACCGATCAGGCGCTTTATTCTGTTATGGTGACGTCCATCTGGGCGGGGCTTGGTTTCCAGATCATCATCTTCATGGCGGGCCTGCGCTCCATTCCGACGACATTCTATGAGGCCGCGCGCATCGACGGACTTGGCGAATGGGCGATCCTTCGAAAGATCACGCTCCCGCTCCTGAAACCAACTACCGTTTTCCTGGTAGTCTTCTCCTCAATCGGTTTCCTGCGCATTTTCGATCAGGTCTACAACATGACCACCAACGATCCGGGTGGACCGCTCGGCTCAACCAAACCGCTGGTGCTGATGATCTACCAGACGGCGTTCAATTCCTATGCGATGGGTTATGCCGCCGCGCAGACGGTTGTCCTGTTCACCATTCTTCTTGTTGTGTCGCTGGTCCAGCTCTGGGTCCTGAGGGAAAAGAAATGAGCGAAGCGTTGCCACTCTCCCACGCCCGCATCCGTCCCGGCCGCATCCTTGCCTGGACGCTGCTGTTCATCGGCGGCCTGATTATGGTCTCGCCGCTGCTCTTCATGTTTTCCACCTCGTTCAAGACCGCGGATCAGGTCTATGATCTCAGGCTCATTCCCGCAGCACCGACGCTTGCGAATTACATGACTGTCATGGCCGACGGCCGTTTTCTCCGCTGGTTCTTCAACTCGATGTTCGTTGCGGTCATCGTCACCGTTTCCAACTGCTTCTTCGACAGTCTGGTCGGTTATACGCTGGCCAAATTCGAGTTTCGCGGTCGCTACTTCATCTTCCTCGCGATCCTTTCCACGCTGATGATCCCGACCGAAATGCTTGTTATCCCCTGGTATCTGATGTCCAGCCAGCTTGGCTGGCTCGACAGCTACTGGGGCATCATGTTCCCGGGAATGATGACGGCCTTCGGCACCTTCCTGATGAAGCAGTTCTTTGAGACGGTTCCGAACGACTTCCTGGAGGCAGCGCGTGTCGACGGGCTGAACGAATTCCAGATCTGGTGGAAGGTAGCCCTGCCGCTGGTGACGCCTGCCCTTTCGGCGCTTGCGATCTTCACCTTCCTCGGCAACTGGACAGCATTCTTCTGGCCCCTGATCGTGACTACCAGCAAGGAACTGTACACGCTGCCGGTCGGCCTATCGAGTTTTGCGGTGGAACAGCAGATCCAGTGGGAAATGATCATGACCGGCGCTGCCATTGCGACCATCCCAACCCTTATCGTCTTCATCGTCCTGCAACGCTACATCGTTCGCGGTGTGATGCTGGCAGGCCTGAAAGGATAACACCATGGCCGATATGAACCCGCGCCTGTCGGATACCAGCAAGTTTCCCGACCCAGTCTACAAGGAAACCGTGCTGCGTCCGCTTTTCGATGGCGCCAAGAACCACCATGTCGACGGTTTCCGCCGCATCGACCGCGCCCATCTGGTCATGCTGCGCGAAACCGGCATTCTCGATGCGGACACGGCGGCGAAAATCGCCGGAGCGCTTGATGACATCGACAGGACCATCAATCCGTCGGAGCTGGTCTATACCGGCGAGGTCGAGGATTTCTTCTTCCTGATCGAAAAGGAGCTGAAAGCCCGCATCGGTGTCGATGTGGCCGGCCGCCTGCACACGGCACGCTCGCGCAACGACATAGATCACACGCTTTTCAAAATCGGCCTGAAAGACAAGATCGATACGCTCACTGCCAAGGCGCGGGTTCTGCTGGCCGCCCTGATCAACGCCGCCGAGCGCAATGAAAAAACGTTGATCGTCGCCTATACCCATGGACAACCGGCCCAGCCCACCACCTTCGGCCACTATCTTTCCGCCGCCATCGAAGTGCTGATCCGGGATATTGACCGCTTCACTGAGGCCCGGCGCATCGTCGATCTCTCACCGATGGGCGCTGCGGCCATCACCACGTCTGGCTTTCCCATCGACCGGGCACGTGTCGCCGAACTTCTCGGCTTTGCGGCACCCTTGCGCAATTCCTATTCCTGCATCGCCGCCGTCGACTATACGACAGCGACCTATGGCGCCATCGAATTGATGTTCCTGCATCTCGGCAGGCTCATTCAGGACTTCCAGTTCTGGACGAGTTTCGAAGTCGGGCAGATCTACGTACCGAATTCGCTGGTGCAGATTTCGTCGATCATGCCGCAGAAACGAAACCCGGTCCCGATCGAACATCTGCGCCACCTTGCTAGCCAGACATTCGGGCGGGCACGGACCATGCTTGACGTGATGCACAACACACCCTTCACCGACATGAACGACAGCGAGGGCGAAACCCAGGGCGTGGGTTACGAAGCCTTCGCCTCTGCCGGCCGGGTGCTCGATCTCCTTGCCAGCCTCGTCGGCAAGATCAGTATCGATCCGGAAAGGGTCGACCAGAATATTCGCCGTTCCTGCATCACCATCACGGAACTGGCAGACTCGCTTGTCCGCATCGAAGACCTGTCATTCCGCCAGGCCCATGAAATTGCCGCAACCGTCGCCAAAAGCGTTGTCGCGCTGAAGGGCGACCTGCCGAACGACGGTTACCAGCCATTCCGCAAGGCGTTCGAGGAACTGGCAGGACGCGAGACCAGTGTCGATGAGGAAAAGTTCAGGCAGGTCGTCTCGCCCGAGCACTTTGTCGCCGTGCGCAGCCGCTTCGGCGGCCCTGCCCCTGAGCCGATGCGTGAGGCGATTGCGGCCTATCGCGACAAGCTTGCTGCGTTTGAAGCCGAAGCACAGCGATCCGCAGATTACGAAGCGGCGAAGGCCGCTGAGCTTGCAGAGAAATTTACCGCCCTGACGGGAGCGCGATAATGGCGACAATCGAACTCAATCAACTCGTAAAGCGCTACGGCAAGGTGGAGGCAGTCAAAGGCATCGACCTTGCCATTGAAGACGGCGAATTCATCGTATTCGTCGGCCCTTCCGGCTGCGGCAAATCCACGACACTCAGAATGATCGCGGGTCTGGAAGAGATTTCGGGCGGAACGCTGAAAATCGCCGGAAACGTCGTCAATGAGAAAGAACCGAAACAGCGCAACATTGCCATGGTCTTCCAGAACTATGCGATCTACCCGCATATGACGGTTCGCCAGAACATCGGCTTCGGGCTCTATACCTCAAAGCTCGACAAGGCGGAAAAGAACCGGCGTATCGAAGAGGCCGGTCGGGTGCTCGGACTTGAGGCATTGCTCGACCGTCGGCCCGCGGCTTTGTCCGGCGGACAGAGGCAGCGCGTCGCCATCGGCCGCGCCATGGTTCGCGATCCGTCAGCCTTCCTTTTCGATGAGCCGCTCTCCAATCTCGACGCCCAGTTGAGATCGCAGATGCGCATTGAAATCAAGCGCTTGCACCAACGTCTTAAGACAACCACCGTCTACGTCACTCACGATCAGGTGGAAGCCATGACCATGGCCGACCGGATTGTCGTGATGAAGGACGGGCATATCCTGCAGGTCGGCACGCCCTCGGAACTTTACGAGACGCCGGTGGACGTCTTCACTGCGCGTTTCATCGGCAGCCCGTCGATGAACCTGCTGCGGGGCAAAAGAACGACGAATAGCGTTACACAGTCTGCCGATGGCGATCTGCTGATTGGCATTCGCCCTCATGATCTGCTGGTTGGAGAAGGCGAGACAACTCAAGGGTCCTTCTCGCTGGAGGGTACAGTGACAGCCGTGGAGCCGCTCGGCCCGGAAACGCTGGTTCATCTGGACACGCCCACGACCTCGGTGATCGCGACAGCAAGGGGCAAGGCCATTCCCACGGTGGGTAGCCGCTTGCAATGCGAGGCGCAGGCAGGCGCGCTCTATCTTTTCGATGCCAAGACGGAAAAGCTTCTGGGCCGCGCATGATGACGACAGACACGGAAAAGTCAGCGGTCATCAGCATCGGCCGGATCTATTGCGACCTCATTTTCACCGGGCTTGACGAATTGCCGGTGCTCGGCCGGGAACTGTTTGCCAGCGACATGGAAATCGCCGCCGGTGGCGGGGCTTTCATTGCGGCTGCGCATTTCGCCCATATCGGCCGCACGGCCACGCTGCTGGCACGGCTCGGCACCGACACCTTCTCACGCGCCATCGGCGAGAAAATGCAGCAAAGCGGTGTAGACCTGCAATTTCTGGAACACTCGGCAGATGCGGGCCCGCAGGTCACCGTCGCGACGGTGGTTGGCCATGACAGGGCGTTTTTGACACGGCGTGCCGGTATCGCCCGGCCATCGACCCTTGATGCCGCCTTTTCGTGGAACGGGGCGTGCCATCTGCACATCGCAGAATTCGCCACGCTGCACGAAATCCCCGATCTCGTCGCCCGCGCCAGGGACAGCGGACTGTCCGTCTCGCTCGATCCCAGCTGGGATGCCTCGCTGATTTATGACAAGGGCCTGCTCAAGGCGTGCGATGGCGTCGACGTGTTTTTGCCCAACCTCGAAGAAGCCGAGGCGATCACAGGCCATTCTGACCCTGAGGCGGCGGCAAGAGCCTTGTCCGGGTCGTTTCCTGTTGTCGCCCTGAAAGGCGGCGCAGAGGGCGCCTGGGTGTCCTCGCAGACAGGCCTACACCATGCGGCGGCGAAGAAGGTACCCGTGGTAGACACGACGGGCGCGGGTGATGCCTTCAATGCCGGCTTCATCGATGCGTGGCTTCGGCGGGCGGACGAGAAGCAATGCCTTGAGGCAGGCGTTGCGGCGGGTAGCCTTGCCGTGCAGGCCACGGGCGGCGCGCCGAGAACGACCGCCGCCGCATAGTCCCTGCCAGCGTTATTCCCCGCGTGGAAAACGCTGGTTTTCCTCCAGCACGTTCAAGTCCATGTGGTTGCGCATGTAGCGTTCCGAGGCTTTCTGCAACGGCTGATAATCCCACGGGAAATAGGCGCCGTTTCGCAGCGCCTTGTAGACCACCCAGCGCCGCGCCTGACTTTCCCGCACCGATGCGTCGAAAACGGGCAGCTGCCAGCGTCGGCCGATTTCAGCCGAAAGCGATGACAGCACATCAGCGAATTCAGGATTGCCGGCAAGGTTTATCCGCTCGTCAGGATCAGTCTCGAGATCATAGAGCAGCGGCGGATCGACCTCGCAGACCGAGAGCTTGTAACGGCCATCCCTGATGGCGACGAGTGGCGCGATCGAACCTTCGGCGGCATATTCCATCGGCACCGGCCCGCGCTCGCCTGTTCCCGCAGCCAAAGCCGAAAGGTCTTCGCCATCCGTCCAGCGTTTCAGAGAGGTAATATCGAGGCCTGCCAGACCGCATAGCGTCGGTGTGACATCCAGCGTCGAAACCGGCGCGTCGATAAGCGCCGGTTGCCAGCCGGGTGCTGCGATCATCAAGGGCACGCGGGCCGAACCCTCGAAAAAGCACATCTTGAACCACAGGCCGCGCTCGCCCAGCATGTCGCCATGATCGGAGAGGAACAGGATGATCGTGTCCTCCTCCATCCGCGTCGCCTTCAATACGTCGAGAATTTCGCCGACCTTCTCATCGATATAGGAGATGTTGGCGAAATAACCGCGCCGCGCCCGGCGTATCTCGTCGGGCGAAATATCGAAGGCCTGATGATCACAGGCTTCCAGCAACCGTTTTGAATGCGAATCCTGCTCCTCGAAGGGAAGCGCCTGTATCTGCGGATCGAGTGCCGGGCAATCCTCATAGAGATCCCAGAATTTCCGCCGCGCCACATACGGGTCGTGCGGATGGGTGAAGCTGACGGTCAGGCACCACGGGCGGTCATCGAGCTGGCGCGACAGATCGTAGAGCTTGCGGGTTGCGTGATAGGCAACCTCATCGTCATATTCCATCTGATTGGTGATTTCGGCAACGCCCGCGCCGGTGACCGAACCGAGATTGTGATACCACCAGTCGATCCGTTCGCCCGGCTTGGTATAATCAGGCGTCCAGCCGAAATCCGCCGGATAAATATCCGTCGTCAGACGCTCTTCGAAGCCGTGCAACTGGTCCGGTCCGACAAAATGCATCTTTCCGGAAAGGCCGGTGTAATAACCCGCCGCCCGCAGGTGATGCGCATAGGTCGGAATATCCGACGCGAATTCGGCGGCATTGTCGTAAACCCGCGTCCGGCTGGGCAATTGACCGGACATGAACGAAGCCCGGGCCGGCGCGCAAAGCGGGCTAGCCGTATAGGTATTGGCGAAACGGACAGACCGCTCCGCCAACGCTTTCAGATGTGGCGCGTGGAGAAAATCGGCCGGGCCATCGGGAAAAAACGTCCCGTTGAACTGGTCGGCCATGAGGATCAGGATATTGGGACGCGGCATTTCACCCTACAGTCTCAGAGGCCAAGCTTGCCTTTGACGGCATCCGCACCCGGCTTGCCGTCCAGCGTGGTAACGCCCTGTAGCCAGCCATCCAGCACTTTCGGATTGGCCTTCAGCCACGTCGCTGCCGCCGCCTTGGAATCTTCGCCACCGAGAATGGAACCCATCAGGGCATTTTCCATGCCGATATCGAATTTGAGGTTCTTGAAAAGCGTCGCCGCATTCGGGCATTGCTGCGGCCAGCCGGTACGGGCAAGCGTATAGACCTCGGCGCCACCGAAATTCGGGCCGAAATAGGCGTCGCCACCCGAAAGATAGGCGATATCGATCTTCTCGTTCATCGGGTGCGGCGCCCATGCGAGGAAGACGACCGCCTTTTTGTCTCTTCCGGCCCGTTCCACCTGCGCCAGCATCGCCTGCTCGCCGGATTCGACAAGCTGCCAGCCCTTCAGACCGAAATCATTGGCATCGATAATCTTTTGAATGTTCTGGTTGGCAGGTGCGCCCGGCTCGATGCCGTAAATCTTGCTTTCAAATTCGTCAGCGTGTTTGGCAAGATCCGAAAAATCCTTCACGCCCTTTTCGGCCATATAGGAAGGCACTGCCAGGGTGAACTTGGCGCCTTCAAGGTTTTTCGTCATCACGTCGGCCGCCTTGGCGGCGTTGAGGTCGTCAACGAAGGATTTCTGGGCGGGCATCCAGTTGCCGAGAAAGACGTCGATCTCGCCGTTTTTCATGGCCTGATAACCGATCGGCACCGATAGCGTCTTGACGTCGGCCTCATACCCCAAAGCATCGAGCAGAACCGAGGCGACGCCATTGGTGGCGGTGATGTCGGTCCAGCCGGGATCGCTGAGGCGAATGGTCTTGCAGGCCGCATCATCGGCGGCATAAAGCGGGCTGGAGAAGGCCGCCACGGACAAAAACAGACCGGCGGCGATGCGGTGCATGCGAGAAACGGTTTTCATTGCGGCTCCCCTTTTATTAGTCCAGTTTATTGAACACCACATTGTTTTTGCCTGTGAAGCGGGTATTTTTCGATGACTGATATAAGGAATTTCTATGACAGAGCGGCCGCTCGATCTTGGATGGATGCGCATTTTTACCGAGGTCGCCCGTCGCGGCAGCCTGACGGCAGCGGCGGCATCCCTGCGGCTGACCCAGCCAGCCGTCAGCTATCAGATCCGCCGGCTGGAAGACGATCTGGGTGTTGCGCTGGTCCGGCGTAAACATCGCGGCATCGAGTTGACGGCCGAGGGGCAAAAGCTGTTCGAGATCGTCTCGCGCAATGTCGATGCCATCGACCTTCTGGCCCAGCAACTTCGCCGAACGGAGGAACGGCAGACGATCCGCCTGCACACGGACTATGCCTTCTCCTCTCTCTGGCTGATCCCGCGCATGCATGGTTTTCGCGCGCTCAATCCTGACATCAACATCCAGATCGTCGCCACGCAGGATCCGCTCGGACAGGGCAAACACGACAGCGACGTGATGATCATCTTCGGCACGCGGCAGGATGCCGGCGACGGCGCGGTGCTGCTGCTTTCGGAGAAGGTCACGCCCGTCTGTTCGCCGGCGCTTTTGGCGGAGCAGTCGGCACCCGAAACCGTCAGTGATTTTTCACGGCTGAAACTCATCCACCTCGAAAATACCTCACAGGCGCACTGGTTCGACTGGGCCTCCTATTTCAAGCATTTCGGCGTGCTGAGAGGCGCGGAAAACGAAAGCGGAGACATCAGTTTCAACAATTACACCATGGTGGTTCAGGCGACGATCGGCGAACAGGGTTTTGCCCTCGGCTGGGCGGGACTGGTCGATCCGCTGGTCGAGGCAGGCGTGCTGGTGACCGCAGGCCCGAGTCTGGATGCGCCGGGTCGCGGCTACTGGTTGCTGAGGCCGAAAAGCAGCGACAGTGCGGTCAGAAAACTCACCGGCTGGCTGATCGACGAGAAGCGTTGACGTGACCAGCCAGCCGGTGATGCTTCCGGGTTAAATCGGGTAATCCAACGGTCCGTCCTGCAGCGTGACCCATCGCAGTTCGGTGAACTCCGCAATGCCCGCCGTGCCGCCGAAACGGCCGTAACCGGAGGCCTTCACCCCACCGAACGGCATCTGCGCCTCGTCGCGAACGGTGGGGCCGTTGATGTGGCAAATACCGCTTTCGATGCGTCCGGTTAAAACCACCACCCGTGGACGCAGACGGTCACCGCAAAAATAGATGGATTATTGCGGCCGTGGCGCCGCCGTCCTGTGCCGCCCGATCGGCAGCATCATTGGTTTGCCCGACGTCGGGTCTTCGATGACACGGCTTTCTATGCCGAAGACGTGCCGCACGTTTTCTTCCGTCAGCACCTCCTCCGGCGTGCCGCAGACATGCAGCTTTCCACCGGTCATGGCGACCAGATGATCGGCGTAGCGCGCCGCGAGATTGAGATCGTGCAGCACCATGACGATGGTGGTCTGACGGGCATGGTTGAGGTCCGTCAGAAGATCCAGCACTTCCACCTGATGGCTGATGTCGAGGAAGGTGGTGGGTTCGTCGAGCAGCAATATCTCGGTCTCCTGGGCGAGCGCCATGGCGATCCATACGCGTTGCCGTTGCCCGCCGGAGAGTTCGTCCACCGGCCGCTCGGCAAGTTCGACCGTATCGGTGGCGACGAGGGCTGCGGCCACGGCCTCATCGTCCTGGCGCGACCAGCGCGCGAAAAGGCCGTGATGCGGATGCCGGCCGCGGCTGACCAGATCGGCAACGACAATGCCCTCGGGCGCAATCGGTGACTGCGGCAAAAGGCCCATCCGTCTTGCAAGTTCGCGCGAGGGAAGACGGTGGATCGACTTTCCGTCGAGCAGGACCTGACCGGCGCGGGGAGAGATAAGCCGCGACATGCTGCGAAGAAGCGTGGACTTGCCGCAGGCATTGGCACCGACGATGACGGTGATCTGGCCGCGCGGAACGACAAGATCCAGCCCTTCGATGATGAGGCTTTCACCGTATCCGGCCGAAAGACGGTTCACGGAAAGGGAGTGGCTGGTCATAACGAGCCTCCGCTGCGGTTTACCCGCACGATAAGGTAGATCAGATAGGGCGCGCCGAGCGCGCCGGTGACGACGCCGACCGGGTAACGGCCCGGCAGCAGGAACTGGCCGCAATAATCGCCCACCAGCACCAAGGCTGCCCCAACCAGCGCGGCCGGAATGAGCAGCGACCCCTTGCTGCCAACGATGCGCGCGGCAATCGGCCCGGACAGAAAGGCGACGAAAGCAATCGGCCCCGACACTGCCGTGGCAAAGGCGATCATGCCCACGGCGGCGATGATCACGATGATGCGCGTTCTCCCCACCTGGACCCCAAGCGCCGCGGCCGTATCATCGCCAAGCCTCAATGCCTCGAGATCGCGCGCGCGACTGAGCAGCAGGCCGCCAAAGAGGATGAGCGCAATGAAGAGCGGCAGCGTCTGGGCAAGTTTTGCGCCGTTGACGCTGCCCGTCAGCCAGCGCATCGCTTCCTGCAGCGTCCAGGCCGGTGCAACGGACAGGATATAGGCGATGAAACTTTCGAGCATGGCCGAAACGCCGATGCCGACAAGGATCAGCCGCGCTCCGGCCACCCCGTTGCGGAAGGACAGTAGATAGACCAGCAATGCGACGCCAAGCCCGGCGACGACGGCAAAAACCGAAACGAGCGGTCCGCTCAGATGCAGGACGACGATGGCAAACACCGCTGCCACGCTTGCGCCGGAACTGATGCCGATAATGTCAGGGCTGGCAAGCGGGTTGCGCAGCATGATCTGGAAGGCGACACCACCCAGCCCGAAGCTCAGACCCGCGAGAACGGAGAGCAGCGCGCGTGGCAGGCGCAACTGCCCGACCGTGAAAGTGACCCCGGCAATGTCCTCTCCGAGCAGCACCCGCAGGACGTCGCCGGGCGGCGTGAAGGATTGTCCCAGCATCAGCGTCAATGCGAAAACGGCAATCAAAAGAGCCGAAAGGGCTGCAATGACAAGGCGACGCCGGCGCTGGCGGGCGTTACGGTTGGAAACCAATGTTTCCATGACGGACGTGTGCATGTTCACAGTTCGCGTACCCGCTGACGTCTGACGATCCAGATGAAGAAAGGTGCGCCGACAAGAGCGGTGACGATACCGACATCGAGTTCGGACGGCCGCGCCACGATGCGCCCGACAATATCGGCCGCAAGCAGCAGACAGGCGCCGCCGAGCGCGGAAAATGGCAGAAGCCAGCGATTGTCGACGCCAACGAGCAGGCGGCAGAGATGCGGAACGACCAGCCCGACGAAACCGATTGGCCCGCAGATGGCAGTCGCCGCGCCGCAGAGGAGAATAGCGCCAAAGGATGCAATGGCTCTCGCGACCACGACATTCTCGCCAAGACCGGCAGCCAACTCATCACCAAGCGCCAGAGAATTCAGCTTGCGTGCCGAAAGAAGGCTGATGGCAAAACCGGCGGCGAGAAACGGCAGCACGGTCTCAATCCGCTCAAAGGTCGCACCACCGACACCGCCGATCTGCCAGGAACGGATGCCGCCGGCAATGTCGCTGCGCGGCAGCACGACGGCAATGACGAGTGAGGAGAAGGCGACGGAGGTGGCGGCACCGGCCAGAGCGAGTTTCAGCGGCGTTGCCCCACCGCGTCCGAGCGAGCCGACGACATAAACGAAAACTGCAGCCGCACCTGCCCCGACAATCGCCGTGATGATAAAGGCCTGCGCCGAGGCAATGCCGAACCAGACGATGGCGATAACGACGGCAAGTGAAGCGCCCATATTGACGCCAAGGATACCGGGATCGGCAAGCGGATTGCGCGTAACACCCTGCATGATGGCGCCAGCGAGCCCGAGCGCTGCCCCGGACAGCAGGGCAAGCAGCGTTCGCGGCAGGCGAACCGCAACAGCCGCTTCCGCCACCGTCTCCACGCGACCGGCAAGCGCTGCCGTGATATCAGCGAACGTGACGTCACGGGTGCCAATCGCGACGGAAAGCGCACACAGCAGCGCCAGAAGCGCCAGCACGGCGCCGAGCCATGCGGTCCGCATGCGGTTGGAGCGGCCACCTGGCAGCACGTCCGGACCTTTGGCAGACCCTTCCATTGTCATTTCGCTTTACCGGAGGACTTATCCGCTGCTTTCGCCAGAAGATCGGCGTAATCCTTCAAAACCCAGGAAATCGACAGCGGTGTGGGATTGGATGCGGTGCCGAGCGGATCACGCCCCAGCATGACGATGGCGTCATGGGCAACGGCGGGCATGCGGGCAAGCAGCGGATCGGCCCGCATCGCCTTGAGCAATGGCTGGCTGCCATAGGTCACGACGATATCGACATCGTCAAAGGCATCGACGCGCTCGGCGCTGACGCCGGCGGCGAATTGCCCCGGTTTCGTCGCCTCCGCCACGCTCTTCGGCGAGGTCAGCCCAAGATCGGTGAAAAATTTCACCCGGCTGTCATTGGCGGTATAAAAATTGACGACGCTGAGATTGGTGGCATCGAGATGGGTGACGAACATCGCTGACTTGCCCTTCAGCTGCGGATGGCCGGCAACCACCTGCGCGATCTCACCCTCGATGCGTTTGATCAGCGCCTCACCTTCCGCCGCCATGCCAAGCCCGGCACTGTTCAGCCGGATCATCTCGCGCCAGTCGGTTGCCCACGGTGACACGGGATAGGCAACGACCGGTGCGATCTGGCTTAGCGTATCGTAGTCGGACTGGCTGAGGCCGGAATAGGCGGCGAGGATGACATCCGGCTGCGTTGCCGCCACGGCCTCGAAATCGATACCATCACCCTCGTCGAACAGAACAGGCTTTGCAGCACCCAATTCAGAAAGCTGCTTCGCCACCCACGGCAGCAATCCATCACCGTCATCATCGCCGAAATTGGCCGCGGCAAAACCGACGGGTACGATGCCGAGCGCCAGCGGCACCTCGTGGTTTGCCCAGGCGACGGTCGCGACACGCTCAGGCTTCCTCGCAATCGTGGTCGTGCCGAAGGCGTGTTTGATGACGACGGGATAGCGCGTCGCCTCTTCCGCCGAGGCAATGGTCGGCGCGATCATCGACAGGAAAAACACGAATGCCGGCGCGAGGCAGCGAAACAGGAAAAGCATGGGCGAAGCTCTCAACGGTTCAAAAGTGGACTTGAACTCTCAGCTTCACATGCCCCCGTCAACCCCGGTGAGGAAATGCCGCCACAACAGTGGTGAAATTTCCGGGGTTTTGTACAAAACCGCAAAAAGTTACAATACCGGACAAACTTTCTCAAGTTATTGGGCGCTTCGAGAGCGGGCCGTGGAAGCGGCGATTGGGGCATCAACTTCTGGAATTTAGCAATGAACACTGAAATGAATGGCGTCAACGGCAGGACCGCGCGACTGCGCTACGGGCAGGCAGCCCTTCTTGCCTGCACGGCGCTTGTGACGGTACTGCCCGCTCGTTCGCTGGCGCAGGAGGCAGCCAGTACGGGCGGTAGCACGGTTCTCGAGCGCATCACCATCGACAGCGGCGACAATGACCAGAAGTCGATCGTCGCCACCCGCACGACAAGCGGCAGCAAGATGGCAACCGACATTCTCGATACGCCGGCCGCCGTTTCCGTCATCACCGCCAAGGAAATGCAGCAGCGCGGTGTGCAGACCGTGGAAGAAGCCTTGCAATACACGGCAGGTGTGACCACGGATTTCTACGGCTCGGACGACCGTTTCGACTATTTCAAGATTCGCGGCTTCGACGCCTACACCTATCGCGACGGGCTGACGCTCGGCCGGCCCTTCGGCGCGCTGCGCGAAGAGACCTATGCCTATGAGCGCGTGGAAGTCCTGAAGGGCGGCAATTCCACGACCTTTGGCGTATCCGATCCCGGCGGTTCGGTGAACTACTCGACCAAGGTCCCCAAACGCAGCCGCTTTGGTGAGGCCTATGTGACAGGCGGTTCCTATAGCCGCGCCGAAACCGGCTTCGATTTCGGCGACAATATCACCAGCGACGACACCCTCTCATACCGCCTGACCGGCAAGCTCAGAAATGCCGACGCGGAATATGACTATTCCCGTGACGATGAAAAATTCTTCATGGGCGGCCTGACATGGCGGCCCACTGATGCCACCAGTCTCACCGTCGTTTACGATCATCTCAACAAGGATGGCGTTCCCGGCGGCGGCGGCCATCCGGTCGGCTCGCATTTCGACAGGAGCCGTTTCTTCGGTGAACCGGACTATAATTACCGCGGCACCAACCGCAATTCGCTGAACGTGATGTTCGACCATGATTTCGGCTCTGGCCTGACGCTGAGTTCGAACGCGCGCTACAGCAAGGCAAATACCGATTTCGGTTATGCGTATATCTCGTCCACACCGACCAATGGCTCGACCATCGCCAACCGTTCCTATTTCGGCAACGAGACCGAAACCGAGAATTTCCTGATCGACACCCGGCTGCAATATGACACGACGTTCGAAAGCGTCGAAAGCCGCAGCCTTGTCGGCGTTTTTTATAACGACTACTCGTCCGGCAGCAAAAGCTACTTCGGTTCTGCGCCAGGCATCAACTGGCTGAACCCGGTCTATACCGGTGCACCTGCCTCAGTGCCGCTCTACGCCAGCTCGCTGACGGATCAAAAGACAAGGGCACTCTACCTCCAGCAGGACCTGACCTTCTTCGACAGGCTTACCGTCAGCGCCGGTCTGCGCAATGACTGGATCGACACCGACCAGACCAACAGACTGAACGGAACGACGGCAAGCGGTGACATCAGCGAACTGACAAAGCGCGTCGGCGTGTCCTACAAGGTTACGAATGAGATCGCGCCCTATATCAGCTACGCCGAATCCGTGGTGCCGGCCTCGGGCCTGACCGTCGAGCCCGAACGCGGCGAGCAGATCGAGCTTGGCGTGAAGTATCGCCCGGATGCCTTCCCTGCCCTGTTCACGGCATCGATCTACGACCTGAAGAAAAACAATATTACCGTCACCAGCCCGATCACCAGCCTGCCCACCACCATCGGCGAGGTGCGCGTGCGCGGTCTCGACCTCGAGGCCAAGGCGGAGGTTACCGACGAGTTGAGCCTGACGGCGGCCTATTCCTATCTCAACGCGGAAATCACCGAAAACGGCACCGCCGGCAATGTCGGCAACCGACCGCAATTCGTGCCGGAACATCAGGCCTCGCTTTGGGTGAACTACACGCTGGCCGGCAACGACAAACGCGGCGACATGACCTTCGGGCTCGGCGGACGCTTCACCGGCGCGTATTATTTTGATGATGCGAACAAGGTTTCGACCGGCAGCAGCGTGACCATGGACGCAGCATTCAGCTACAAAATCCAGGAAACCACCTCGCTGGAGGTGAATGTTTCCAACCTCTTCAACGAGAAGCACGTCTCTTACGGCGGTTTCGGCGCAGACTTCTACAACCCCGGCCGGGCGTTCTCGGCTACGCTGCGCAAGACATGGTGAGGATAATTATATCCTTACTTTTCAAACTATTACGTAACCACCCTAACGTTCTACGTCATCCTCGGGTTTGTACCGAGGATGAGTTGAGCGCGGCTCGATGCGTGTGTCAAACCCGCTCTGAGTAGACGGCAAGGCGCCCGTTCAAAGCAGCCTGTGCATGCGCCGCCAGGCGGCTGGCGTATTGCCCACGGACTGGCGGAAGGCCTTGGTCAAATGGGCCTGATCGGAAAAGCCGAGCTGGGCGGCGATATCGGCCACGGTGAGATCGCCGCCCAGCAACAGTTTCTGGGCAAGGCTTATCCGCCTCTCCAGTTGCCATTGCAGCGGCGTCTTGCCCGTTGTCTGGCGGAACACGGTTGCGAACCAGCTTTCCGAAAGCCCGACGATGTCGGCCATTTCTGCAACCGTCATGCGGTCGTCGCCGCGGCTTTCGACACGGGCAAGCAGCTTGTTCATCTGCGCCTGCGTCAGCCTGCCATTTACCTGTTCGGGCGAAGATCCGGGAATATCGAGAAGACCGGCAACGATGCTGCCAACAAGGCTTTCCGCATAGACCGCATGTTTCGAAGGCTCGGCGAGTTCATCGACAAGCAGTCCAGCCAGTGTTTCGACCGAACCGATATCCTGTATCTCGACCGGGCGGCGCAAGGCAGTCATCGCCGCCGAACTGCCGACCGATGGCGACAGGAAACGCAGCAGGCGGTCCTTGTGGATATGCAGATTGAGATGCGAAAACCGGTGCGTAGCATTGCTGCTCGTCCACATCGGGACACCGGCCGGCACATAGACCGCCCGCGTCATGGGGCGGGAATGCTGCGTGAACTCGCCGTCGCGGTTGGAAATGCTGATGCGCGACGAGACATCGTTGAAAAATATCATGATACGCGGATCGGCGGCAAGGTAATAACCCTTCGCGCCCATCTGGCTCTCGGCCTCCCAGAAAGCGCTGACGAGCCCGTCCAGCTGGCGCCATTTGACCGGCGCAGTGACGCTGATCCCTTCCGTGTGCCAGGTCATGGAGTGCCAGAAACTCAATGCAGGTACCGTTCAGTTGTCGAGCCGAGGTTGAAGCCATGTAACACATGCGCGTCACGATAACGGCACCGCACGCTCCACCATATGCGGCCGAAATAACATGACTTATCAATTCATGTTAATAGCAAAGATGGTTGTAATGCAAAACATTGCTGTGCTGGCAGTCGATCCCGCAACAATGTGAGCCTTGGAACCTCTGCCTCGACCAGCCGTTGATCTGCAGACAAATGAAATCACGAAGGGAGATCACTATGAACGACAAAAAGGAACCCGGCGATTTCGCCGACAAGAAGCGCGAAGAGCAGGGCCGCGGCGTTATCGTCGCTGGGCCAGATGCGCATGAGAATGAAAAGGGCGGCAAGGCGCCGGGGGATAGTGGCGAGAAGCCATCATCCGAAAAACCGGTTCTATCCTCAGATCGCAGATAGAACATTGCCCCTCCCTGATAGCTCAGGGAGGGGCTTTTTTCGATTAGTCAGCCTTATCAGACAAGGTCGAAACGGTCGGCGTTCATGACCTTCGTCCAGGCGGCGACGAAATCACGCACGAACTTTTCCTTGTTGTCGTCCTGCGCGTAAACTTCCGCATAGGCACGCAGGATGGAGTTGGAGCCGATAACGAGGTCCACGCGGGTCGCCGTATAGCGCGTTGCTCCGGACTTGCGATCGCGAATCTCATAGAGATTGCCGCCGGTCGGAACCCAGGAATAGGCCATATCCGTCAGCGTTGCGAAGAAGTCGGTGGTCAGCGCACCGGGGGTCTGCGTGAACACGCCATGCGCTGCCCCGCCGTAATTGGCGCCAATGACGCGCAGGCCGCCGATGAGAACCGTCAGTTCCGGCGCCGTGAGGCCCAGAAGCTGAGCGCGGTCCAGCAGCAGTTCTTCGGGGCTGACGACATAGTCCTTCTTTACCCAGTTGCGGAAACCATCTGCCAGCGGCTCGAGCGGCGCAAAGCTGTCTGCATCAGTCTGCTCGGCTGAGGCATCGCCACGACCGGGTGCAAAAGGCACGGCGACATCGAAGCCGGCTGATTTCGCCGCCTGCTCAACACCGTAATTGCCGGCGAGAATAATGACATCAGCGATGCTGGCGCCGGTTTCACGGGCAATCGGCTCCAGCACCGAAAGCACATGGGCCAAACGGGCGGGCTCGTTGCCTTCCCAGTCCCTCTGCGGCGCAAGGCGAATGCGCGCACCATTGGCGCCGCCGCGCTTGTCCGAACCACGGAAGGTACGGGCGCTGTCCCATGCGGTCGAGACCAGATCGGCGACCGGCAGACCGGAAGCGGCGATCTTTGCCTTTACGGCAGCGACATCGTAGCTCGTGGAACCTGCCGGGATGGGATCCTGCCAGATCAGGTCTTCTGCGGGAACGTCCGGGCCGAAGTAGCGGGACTTCGGGCCCATGTCGCGGTGGGTCAGCTTAAACCAGGCGCGGGCAAAGACCTCGGAGAAGTGGTCCTGGTCATCCTTGAACTTCAGCGAAATCTCGCGGTAGATCGGATCGACCTTCAGGGCCATGTCGGCATCGGTCATCATCGGGATGGTGCGGATCGAGGGATCCTCGACGTCAACAGGCTTGTCCTCTTCGGCAATCGTGATCGGCGCCCACTGGGACGCGCCAGCCGGGCTATGCGTCAATGTCCACTCATGCTTGAACAGCATGTCGAAGAAGCCGTTGTCCCACTTGGTCGGTTCGCTCGTCCACGCACCTTCAATACCCGACACCACGGTGTCGCGGCCGATGCCACGGCCCTTGGTGTTGATCCAGCCGAGACCCTGATATTCGGGGCCTGCTGCTTCCGGATCGGGGCTGAGGTTGGCGGCGCTGCCATTGCCGTGCGACTTGCCGATGGTGTGGCCGCCTGCGGTGAGCGCGACGGTTTCTTCGTCATCCATGCCCATGCGGGCAAAGGTTTCGCGCATCTGCGCGGCTGTCGCAAGCGGATCGGACTTGCCGTTGACGCCTTCCGGATTGACGTAGATGAGACCCATCTGCACGGCGGCAAGTGGATTTTCGAGCGTCTCGGGCTTGGTCACGTCGCCGTAACGACCATCGCTCGGCGCCAGCCATTCCTTTTCGTCACCCCAATAGGTGTCCTTTTCGGGAGCCCAGATATCCTCGCGGCCGAAGGCGAAACCGAATGTCTTCAGACCCGCGACATCATAAGCGATCGTTCCGGCGAGCGCGATGAGATCGGCCCAGGAAATCTTATTGCCGTATTTTTTCTTGATCGGCCACAGCAGGCGGCGGCCCTTGTCGGTGTTCACATTATCAGGCCAGGAATTGAGCGGTGCAAAGCGCTGGTTGCCGGTGTTGGCGCCGCCGCGTCCGTCCGTCACGCGGTAGGAACCGGCCGCATGCCAGGTCACGCGGGCCATCATGCCCACATAGCTACCCCAGTCGGCCGGCCACCAGTCCTGGCTTTCCGTCATCAGGGCGCGCAGATCGGCCTTAAGTGCCTCGACGTCGAGCGTCTTTAGCGCTTCGCGGTAATTGAAGGAGGTGCCGAGCGGATTGGTCTTGGTGTCGTGCTGATGCAGGATATCGAGGTTCAGCGCGTTCGGCCACCATTCGGTCACCGATTTACCGGAGGCCGTATTGCCTCCATGCATGACGGGACACTTGCCAGCCGGTTTTGAAGTTGCGTCCATTTCGCCCTCCGATGGGTTTAGTAATTAAACGAAATAATCAATTCGACATGTGCAGCATGTTGGAGCCACAGCCCACAGCGGGTCACCCTTATGGAAACCGCGCAGTGACGCTGGTGATCCCGAACAGCTACATCCTCTTTCTGTCATGACGATGACTAACAGCCGGGTTCCATAATTTCCAATTGTATATTCTAAAGGCTGCGATATGCTGAGCTTATGATTGGACTATCGATGAAACACCTGCGTTATTTCGACGCCTTGGCGAAGATCGGCCATTTCGGGCGGGCAGCGGAGGCGTGCTCCATTTCCCAGCCAGCACTTTCGCTACAGATCAGGGAACTGGAAGAGCTGATCGGCGCACCGCTCGTCGAACGCGGCAGCCGCCAGATCAGGCTGACCGCTCTCGGCGATGAATTCGCCGAACGCACCCGCCTGATCCTGCGTTCGGTGGACGAATTGCAGGATTTGGCGAGGGCAAGGCACGGCCCGCTCAGCGGTCGCCTGCGCATCGGCGTCATTCCTACCGTCGCACCCTATCTTTTACCGCAAGTCATCAAGACGCTCGCCCGGCATTATCCGGGACTGGAAACGCGCCCGCGCGAGGCGGTAACACAGAAACTGATCGAGGACCTCCTGGAAGCCCGGCTGGACATGGCAATCGTCGCGCTTCCGGTGTCTGAAGCGTCGCTGGAAGAGGTTCCGCTGTTTTCCGAGGAATTCATTCTGGTCCGGCCGATGGAGGATGCGGGGATGCCGGTGCCGAGCGCCGGCAAGCTCGGTGAAATGCGCCTGCTGCTACTCGAGGAAGGCCATTGTTTCCGCAATCAGGCACTGTCTTTCTGCAGTACGACGAACGCGCCGCCGCGCGTGCTGATGGAGGGCAGTTCGCTCTCGACGCTGGTCCAGATGGTCGGCGCCGGCATCGGCGTCACGCTCATTCCGCAGATGGCCGTCGAAATGGAAACGCGGCAATCCACCGTCTCGGTATTTCGGCTGGCAGAGCCAAGACCATCCCGCACCATCGGCATGGTGTGGCGCAAGAGCAATCCGCTCTCGGCGCAGTTTACCCACATTGCCGAGATCGTCCGCGAATGCGGCCTGCAAAAACTCGGCCGCGTTGCCGATGCAGCGGCGTGACGGTGTCGAGGGCCAACTGGGATCTGCGGCCTCAACTCTTCGCAGCACTCCCAGCGTTGCCCTCGCAAAGCCGGGCAGCCATCGCAAAGAAGGCAAGCTTCATCTTGCTGCGCTTGTCCGCGCCCTCGAGGCTTGAAACCGGCACCTGAAAACCGAACATGTCGTCCGGCTCGGCGGAACGTTCCCGCCAAAAAGCGTCTATGTCGGAAAGCAACATTTTCTGCCGCCGCGCGCGACGATAATTGATCGGATGTCTGGCGTGGGAGACTGCGAAATAGGAACCCGCTTCCGTCTCGATTAGGCCTTGCAGCAGCATCAAAACGGCATCCTTCGGGCGAAGACCCGCAAGGTCGCGCGTTACTGCCACCATCTCCTGCTTGGCGGCGCGTGGCCCCTGCATGCCGCCAACGGCAATCGTCCTGTGCCCGCCCTCATCCTGCGTCACGAAAATAAACTTCGTCGTCCACAAGGTGACGTCGTCACGGGTTCTGATCAACCGAACCGCGAGAGCGCCTTCGTGGCGGCCGCCACATAAATCCGCAAGAGCAAGCGTGCAGCGATATTCGTTAGCACGGCCGCCTATGGTGCCGATTACGATCGTTTTTCCACTCCAGAGCGCAGCCATAACCTCTCCGGAAAAACAACCGCTGGCGATGACGAAATTCTCCATGAGAAACTCCAGCCGCCTGCCATAGGAGATTTTGCCGACGAGGAATTTCGACAGGGGTTTCTGAAGAAGCCCGTCATGCGGTGGCGGCAGTTTTTGCGTCGCCGAGAATCGGGACAGAAACCGCCACCACCGCAGCGTTACAAGCGGATGAGCCAAAAAACGCATCCAGAAAAGGAAGCCCCGTTTCCAGTGGGCGCGCAGAACGAAAGTCGCGACACTCCAGGCCAGGGGAAAACGGAGGAGTTCCAGGCCATCGCCAGCCATGGTTTGCGCAGCGATGACCGGCTCGGGTTTCGCCGAGTTTCTTTCCGCAGCGAATGCGGCGATTTCAGTATGCGACATCGTAAAATTCCGGGGAGTATGACTGTTTGGTCTGAGGCGTGTAGTGATTTGGCCGGAACTGTGCGCGCCCAGGCTGAACCGAATATGAAATCGGATTGGTGCTCTGCTTCGATCAATGGCGCTGTAGCATTGCGCGAGGTTCGGGGCCGTCGAGCCGGTTTCTACGCGCCGTCTTCTCGCCGGAAATCCGGAAGAAAACGATCCGGTGCATGCGTCACTGTGTGTACTCCGGTTGGCACGGTTGATCCCGTGCCCACACATTATGACTGCGAACGTTGCGGCAGCATTACAATCGCCGCGACCGGTCTACAGCACGCAAAGCGCAATTAGAATCGAACTCGGAACGTGCTTCCAGAGGGGTTGCTTTCCAGCACGATACGGCCGTTATGATTGGCGACGATCTTCTTGACGAGGCTGAGGCCAAGTCCGGCACCCGTGCTTTTCGGCGTGACCCGATAGAAAGGTTCGAATATCCGCTCCTGCTGGTCCTCGGGTATGCCCTGCCCCTCGTCGGAAATCGCGATTTCGCCGTTTGCGAGAACCGAGACATGGATCAGCCCCTTGTTTCCACCATGGTCGATGGCGTTGCGCACGATATTGCTGATGGCGCGCGGCAGGGCGAAGGGGTTGCCTTGCATATCGTATTTTTCGATCTGCGTTTCGAAGGAGATGTCATAACCTGCCGAAAGCGCAAGCGGCGCGAGCTCTGCCACCACCGTGCGGGCGATATCGACAAGGTCCACCACCTCGCGCCGGTCGTTCACCTGGTCGTTTCGCTCAAAGGCCAGAAGCTGTTCGGCGGTTTCACCGAGCCGCGCGACATCCCCCATCAGGCGCTGCTGGTCCGGTCCGGGCAGGCCCTCTATCCGGGTCTGCATGATTGCAATCGGCGTCCTCAATTCGTGCGCGGCATCGATCAGAAAGCGTTGCCGCGCCTGGAACTGCTCTTCGAGCCGCTCGAGAATGCTGTTGAAGGAAACGATCAACGGAACGACTTCGCGCGGCACATCTTCGACGGGAAGCTTCGAACCCGGTCGTCGCGGGTCGATCTCCGGTGCTTTTCTGACGACGGAGCTCAGGCCGGCAAGCGCCCGGCGCACAATGTGCGGCACGGAGAAAAACACCGCAGGCAAAAGAACCGCCAGCAGGGGGACATAAATCGGATAGGTGCCGGCGAGAAGCGTCAGAAACGACGCTCGTGCATTTGAGGTTCCGCCAAACATGATCCTGACGGGTCCCGATGCCGTCTCGATACTTTCAGCCGAAGCAACCTCGGATACGCCGCTGCCGCCGCGAATATCGGCGTCCGTCATCAGATGAACGTAACGCGCCAGTTCGGCATAAACGGCGGGCACGGTTCCGAAGGTCGCCGCGTGACCGTCAGGCGTCGAGACCACGAACCACAACGTCTCATTCTTCGCCTTCAAGGCGCGTAATGCCGGTCCTTCCGTAATGACCAGACCCTTTTGCGGATCAAGCGAAAGCGACTCGTCAAGCGTCGCCGACAAATCGTTCCAGAGCCCGATATTGGGCGAGAGCTTCATCACCCCGTAAACGCAAAGCCCGACAATGACGACAGCGATCATGGAGGAGACGACAATGCTGAGCTGCCAGCTCAATTGCCACCACAAGGACGGATTGGACTTGCCCTGCGCTTTCATGTGTCTTCCCTGAGCAGATAACCGATGCCGCGAATATTATGCACGCTGACCCCGGCCGAAGCGTCGAGCAGGCGTTTGCGCAGTCGCGATATATGCGCATCAAGCGCATTGGACTGGATTTCCTCCTCGTAATTGTAGACGGCGGCCTCAAGCGTCGAGCGCAGCACGGATTTGCCTTTTCGTTTCGCCAGCGTGATGAGGACCATCAGCTCGCGCCGTGGCAGATCGAAGGGAAGCGAGTTGATCGTGACACTGAGATGAAGCGGATCGATCACGATGCGGCCTGCGGAAATCTGCGACGGGGCGATGCTTGCCGGTCGTCTCAAAACCGCGCGCAGCCGCGCCAGCAGTTCGCCAACGAGAAACGGCTTGCCGAGATAGTCGTCGGCGCCGCCATTCAGCCCCTCGATCCGCTCCTCCGGTTCATTCATCGCCGTCAATAAGATGATAGGCGTATCGATACCGGCGCGGCGTAGCTTTGGAATGAAGGTAAGCCCCTCCCCGTCCGGCAGACGACGGTCCAGCAGAATGGCATCATAGACATGCTGGCGCGCTAGCTCCATCGCATCGCCGAGCCGCATCGTATGGTCGATGACGATCCCCTGCTTGCCGAGCGTCGTCGACAGCGCATCAGCCATTTCCTTTTCGTCCTCAATCAACAGAAGTCTCATTTGCCACCGTCCCTTCGCCCCCTCCTTGTCTGCCAGAAAGGTTGCGGCAGTATTGCGGCGCAGAAGATGCGGGCGGGTAATGCTGCTGCAATTATGAACACTTATCCAGAAGACATCAGCCTGCACGACAGGCGACATGACCGCTTGATCGGCGGTCACAGGATGAGTTTTGCCTGGAAGGATTATGTTATGTGGGTGAAAAGAACGATCAAGGCGGGGATCGCGCTTGCGGGCTGCGCTCTCGTCGTCACGGCTCTCGATCCGGCGCGCGGAAGCGTCGATGCGAACGAGCGCGTGAAGGGGATCGTGGCGTCAACCTCGATGAGCCCGGCCGGTATCCCGTTCGAACTGACGGCTGCGGAAATCGCAAGGATCGGCACACGAGCGATGGCGGAGCGGATCAGCATCAGCGGCGAACTTCAGCCGGTCAGCCGTGTCGTGATCCGCGCCCGCGAGGCTGGAAAAATTCTGGATATGAACGTCCGGGACGGACAGGCGGTGCGGGCGGGCGACCTGCTCGTGCGGTTCGAAACCGAGGAACTGCAATCGACGCTTCTGCTGCGGCAGAGTGACCGGGATGCGGCCGAGGCCGAACTGACACTGGCGATGCAGGCCCTCACCCGAACCGAACAGCTAGCGTCAAAAAACATCGCATCGGCTGAACAGCTCGACAAGGCGAAGAGCGATGTCGTTGTGAAAACGGCAAGGCTGCAGAGCCTTTCGGCGCAGGTGGATATCGCCCGCCTTGCCCTTCGCAATGCCGAAATCCGCGCGCCTTTTGATGGCACCATTACCCGCCGGCAGGCAGAAGCCGGCTCCCGCGTCAGTGCCGATGGTGAACTCATGACGCTGGTCGATACAAGCATGCTTGAGGCGAAGGTTCTCGTTGCCACGCGCGACATCCCACGTGTCGCCGTTGGCCAGACCGCCGAACTCGATATTGACGGCATCGGCGGCCAGCCTCTCAGAAGCACCGTTGACCGCATCAGCCCGGTTGCCGAAGACGGGACGCGCTTTGTCGCCGTCTATCTGCGGCTCGCCAACCGCGACGGCCGGCTGTGGGGAGGAATGTTCGCCAGCGGGTCCATCCTCGTGCGCGAAAAAAACGATGCGCTTGTCGTTCCTGCAATCGCACTTCGCAAAGACGAAACCGGCTACCACGTCCTTAAAGTCCTGAACGGCCATCTTCGCCGCCAGACGGTGGCGGTGGGATCGCGCTGGAACGATGGCAGCCTGATCGAGATAGGCGCCGGTCTCCAGGATGGCGAAACGATCCTGACCGCACCGCTTCCCGAATTGCAGCCCGACATGGCTGTTACGGTCGACAAGGCAGGCTAAGATGTTTCTGACCCGCATATCCGTCTCCCATCCCGTTTTCGCCACCATGATGATGGTGGCGCTTCTGGTCATGGGTCTTTTCTCGTTGCAGCGGCTGGGGCTCGACCTCTACCCCAATGTCGACGTTCCGGTCGTTGTGGTGTCCACCGCTTATCCGGGCGCCACGCCGGAAACGGTGGAGACAGAATTGACGCGCCCGGTCGAGGATGCGCTGAACGCCATCGGCGGTCTGGACGAGATCACGTCAACCTCCTACGAGGGACGCTCTGTCGTCGTCGCAAAATTCAAGCTCGAGGTTAAGAGCGCAACCGCGGCACAGGACGTGCGCGACAAGATCGCCGCCATCGACGCGAATTTCCCGCAAGAGGCCAAAAAGCCGGTCATATCCCGGTTCGATCCCGCCGCCGAACCTATCCTGTCGGTGGCGATAAGCTCGACGTCGCTCGACGTACCCGCACTCACCACCCTTGCCGACCAGAAGGTGCTGCGGCAACTGACGACTGTTCCCGGTGTCGGGCAGGCAACGCTGGTTGGCGCCCGCAAGCGGCAGATCGACATTGTGATCGACGACACCCGCATGCGCGCGCTTGGGATCGGCATCAACGAGGTGGTGAGCGCGCTACGCACCGGCAACAGCAACAGCCCGGCTGGAAGCCTTGTCGATACCGTTTCCGAACGCACGATCCAGGTGCAGGGCCGCATCGCAGAACCGCAGGCGCTGCTGGACATGGTCGTCGCCCGGCGCGGTGGCACAGCCATTTATCTTCGCGACATCGCCGCGCTCTCCGAAGGGGCTGCCGACCCCGAAAACCGTGCCCTCTATAATGGCCAGACTGCGCTGGCGATCGACATCGTCAAGGTTCAGGATGCCAACACGGTTCAGGTCGTCGCGGATGTGAGAAAGCGCCTGGACGCCCTCAATGCCGACCTTGTTCCGCAAAACGTGCAATTGCGAGTCATTACGGACACATCCATTCCCATCCGGGAATCCGTCACGCAGGTGCAGACGACGTTGATAGAAGGGGCGGCACTTGCCGTAGCCATCGTCTTCCTGTTCCTCAATTCCTGGCGCAGCACCGTCATCACCGGACTGACGCTGCCGATTGCAATCATCGGCACGCTGGCGGTCATTGATGTTATGGGCTTCACGCTCAATACACTGAGCCTCCTGGCGCTAACGCTTTCCATCGGCATTCTGGTGGATGACGCCATCGTCGTGCGCGAAAACATCACCCGTCACCTTCACATGGGGAAATCCCATATCCGCGCAGCACTCGACGGCACGAACGAAATCGGACTTGCGGTTATCGCGACAACGGCGACAATCGTGGCGGTCTTCCTACCCGTCGCTTTCATGGACGGCATCGTCGGCCGGTTCTTCTACGAATTCGGCATCACCGTTTCAGCTGCCGTGCTGATCTCGCTTTTCGTCGCCTTCACGCTCGATCCGATGCTGTCGAGCGTCTGGTACGATCCGGATGCGCAACCCAACGCCCGGCGCGGGCCGGTGGGCCGGCTGATCGCCCGTTTCGATCACGCCTTCGAATGGCTCGCCGATCAATATCGGCACGTGATCGGCTGGACATTGCGCCACCGGCTCGTCACCCTGCTCGTCACATCAGGCATTTTTGTCGGTAGCCTGCTCATGGTGCCGTTGGTCGGTGCGGAGTTCGTCCCGAATACGGATGAAGGCCGCTTCCAGATCAATGTCACGGCACCGGTAGGCTCCTCGCTGGATTACACCACGGAGAAAGTGCGGCAGGTCGAGAAGGCACTCCAGGAATTCCCGGAGGTCGAGATGCTCTATTCCACCGTCAATACCGGCGGCACCGTCGGTAAACATCGCGCCGCCGTTTTGGTGGGACTGGTCCCGCTGGAGATGCGCACCCGAACTCCGGTCACGCTGGCCGATCCAATCCGCAAGCGCCTGTCGGCCATATCGGGCATAGAGGTCGCGATCCTGCAAAACGGTCTCGGCGGTGGCGAAAGCCCCGCACAGCTCAGCATTCTTGGCGACGACCGGGCGATCCTTGAAAAGATCGCCGACGGTCTGATGGAAGACATGAAAAAAATCCCCGGCCTCGTGGATGTGACCTCAAGCACCCGCGACGTGACCTCCGTCCTTTCGGTACGCCTGAAACGCGAGGCGGCAAGCGATCTCGGCATTTCCCGATCCGATCTTGCCGCAGCGCTCTCGCCGCTCATCGCCGGTGAGGACGTGTCGAAATGGACGGATGCGGGCGGTAACAGCTACGACATCGTCGTGCGCCTGCCCGGCGAGCGGCGTGCCGACACGACAAGGATCAGTGAGTTGATGATCGCCACCGGCAGCACGGGATCCAACGGCTCGCCCCTGATGGTACGTCTGGATCAGGTCGCCGATATCACCACCGTGGAAGCACCCGCCGAAATCCGCCGCATCGACAATCGCCGCGAGGTGCTGGTTTCGGCCAACATATCAGGACGAGCGCTTGGCGAAGTGTCAGACGTGTTGAAGACCCTCACCGCCGCCCGCGACCTGCCGGACGGCTACCGTATCCGCTTCGGCGGCGACGCCGAAACCATGGAGGAGACGGTCGGCCACATGGTCACCGCGCTCGCAATGGCGGTCATCTTTATCTACATCGTGCTCGCCTCGCAATTCGGCAGCTTCCTGCAACCGCTCGCCATCATGGCGTCGCTGCCGCTGTCTCTCATCGGCGTCCTCGTCGGGCTCTTGGTTGCCGGCAGCACGATCAACATGTTCTCGCTGATAGGCTTCATCATGCTGATGGGCCTCGTTACCAAAAACGGCATCCTGCTTGTCGATTTCGCCAACCGCGAAAGGAAGCGTGGACTTCCACTCAACGAAGCGCTGGCAAGCGCCGGCATCATCCGCTTCCGCCCGATCATCATGACGACGCTTGCAATGATCTTCGGCATGATTCCGCTCGGGCTGGCCGTGGGCGGTGGCGGGGCGCAGCGCGCGCCAATGGCGCACGCAGTAATCGGCGGCCTCATCAGCTCCACCCTGCTCACCCTGATCGTCGTGCCGACAATCCTGTCTTACATCGACAGCATCACCCGGCGTTTCGCCCGCCTGCTACCGAAGGCACCGGACGAGATGGGAGAGGCCGGATCGGTCGAACGACCAGCATCACCATCCTAGGTTCGCGTTAGGACTTTTCCTCGGTCAGGCGTTTCCTCTTCCCCCTCGGGCGGAAGTCGACCAGAAGCGATTTCAGTTCGATCTCCCGGACGCGCCTTGCTGCCTCGTCCGGGCGAACCCATTCCAGAAGGCGTTCGCCGCGCTCCTTGAAACTCGTTTCCTCCCCGGTGATCTCGATCTGGAAGACATCGACAACGCAGGGAACGACATCGCCACTGTCGAGCATCTTGAGATAGGTGTAGCGGCCAACGGCGTCCTTCCTCACGCGGCCACGAACGCCCGCTTCCTCCCACGCTTCGATCGCGGCAGCCTCATGCGGCTTCTTGCGTTTCATCGGCCAGCCGCGCGGAATGATCCAGCGTGCGCTGGTGCGAGAGGTGACGACGAGGATTTCGATCTCTTCACCGCTTCCGGTATAACGGAAGCATAAGGCGGCATATTGCTGCCGGAAAGAGCCGGTGAACAGCTTTTCGGGAACAGCAGCAAGTTGCTGGAGCAATGTCAGGGAACGCGCCGGACGGGCTTTCCGGCTTTTCTTCGTGGATTTCATATCCGTTGATACTGCCGATTTTCCGGGTTGCATCAATGCCCCGCGTGCATTTATGACAGTTTTATGACAATCACCGCCCCACAACTAATAAAGCGCCATTGAGGGCCAATTCGCATGATGAGCATTTTTCGCAAGCTGATGCCGCGCGAGGACCGTTTCTTCGACATGTTTAGCAAACATTCGGAAACGGTCGTCAAAGCCGCCGCAGCTCTGGACCACCTTCTGAGCGGCGTCGACGTCGAGAAAAACTGCGACCTTATCGTCGCCCTCGAAGACCAGGCGGATGATATTACCCGCGACGTTCTGCTTGCGGTGCGCCGCAGCTTCATAACGCCCTTTGATCGTGGCGATATCAAGGACCTCATCCAGTCCATGGATGACGCCATCGACATGATGCACAAGACCGTCAAGACGATCCGGCTGTTCGAGCAAACCGAATTCGACCCGCTGATGCGCGAGATGGGCCACGAGATCGTGCGTGCGGCAAGCCTCGTCGCCGAAGCCATCCCGCTTCTGGAAAAGGTCGGCACCAATGCCCAGCGCCTGTCGGTGATTGCCGAAGAGGTCACCCGCGTTGAAGGGCGCTCCGACGAGCTTCATGACCAGGGCCTGAAGGACCTCTTCCGGCGCCATGGTGCGACCGGCAATGCCATGGCCTATATGATCGGCAGCGAGATCTACGGCGAACTCGAAAAGGTCGTCGACCGCTTCGAGGACGTGGCGAACGAGATCAGCGGCATCGTTATCGAGAACGTCTGATGGATGTAGCGCTCGCACTGCCGCTGCTTGTCGGCCTTATCGCCATCGCGCTGTTCTTCGATTTTCTGAACGGTCTCCACGACGCCGCAAATTCCATCGCCACCATCGTCTCCACCCGTGTATTGCGCCCGCAATACGCGGTGGCATGGGCGGCCTTTTTCAATTTCATCGCCTTCCTGTTCTTCGGCCTGCATGTGGCCGAAACGCTCGGCACCGGCATCATCGATCCGGCCATCGTTTCCCCGCAGGTCATCTTCGCGGCATTGATGGGCGCCATCGTCTGGAATATCGTCACCTGGATTTTCGGCATTCCCTCCAGCTCGTCACATGCCTTGATCGGCGGTCTCGTCGGTGCGGGCTTTGCGAAGGTCGGTTTCAACTCCATCGTCTGGTCGGGTCTTCTGAAAACCGTGGGCGCGATCTTCATGTCGCCGGCCATCGGCTTTTTCCTGGCACTGCTGCTGGTGCTTGCCGTCTCCTGGCTATTCGTGCGCCAGACACCCTTCGCCGTGGATCGCACCTTCCGCATCATGCAGTTCATTTCCGCCTCGCTCTATTCGCTCGGCCACGGCGGCAATGATGCACAGAAGACCATGGGCATCATCGCCGTGCTGCTGTTCAGCCAGGGGCATCTTGGAGAGAGCTTCTACGTGCCGTTCTGGGTGGTGATCTCGTGCCAGTCGGCGATGGCGCTCGGCACGCTGTTCGGCGGCTGGCGCATCGTGCACACCATGGGGTCAAAAATCACCAGGCTGAACCCGATGCAGGGGTTTTGCGCCGAAACCGGCGGTGCGCTGACACTTTTCGGCGCGACGTGGCTCGGCATTCCGGTGTCCACCACCCACACGATCACCGGCGCCATCATCGGCGTCGGTGCCGCGCGTCGCGTCTCGGCGGTGCGTTGGGGCCTTGCGGGCAATATCGTCATTGCCTGGGTCGTGACCATGCCGGCCGCTGCCCTGATATCCGCATCTGTCTATGGTCTTACATCGCTGTTCGGCTGAGACAGAGACCCGTCCTCTCTGCCAAAGCTCCCGGAACAAAAGCCACCCTGTGGTTGTTGATCCGGGAGACAACAGGCGACAAGGCGGATCGCGGATCATGGCACGGCAGGTTTTCTGGAAGGGCTATCTGAAGCTGTCGCTGGTGACGGCCGCAGTTTCGCTGACTCCTGCCACAACCGAAAGCAACAAATACCGCTTCCACGTTCTCAACCGCAAAACCGGCAATCGCGTCGAAAGCCGCTATGTCGACAGCGTTACCCACAAGCCGGTGGCCGCAAAGAACCAGGTAAAGGGGTTTCCCCGCGGCGAAGACGATTATGTGTTGCTGGAGGATGACGAGATCGATGCGGTCGCGCTCGAAAGCACCCGCACCATCGACATCCAGACCTTCGTACCCACAGGCTCTATCGACTGGATATGGTACGACCGGCCGCACTTCCTACGCCCGGAAGACAAGATCGGCACGGAAGCCTTCAGCGTGATCCGGGAAGCCATGCGGGCAAACGGCGTTGTCGGCATTGCGCGGCTTGTTCTCTATCGCCGCGAAAGAGCGGTTCTGCTGGAACCGTCTGGCAAGGGCATCATTCTGTGGACCCTGCACTATGGCGAGGAAGTGCGCAAAAGCATCGACGCGCTGGACCCGAAGATGAAAATCGAAAAGCCGCTGCTGGACGCGATGGAAAAACGCATCGGCAAACAGATGACGGGATGGAAACCGGCGCTGGTGCAGGATCCGATCCAGAAAAAGATCAGCGCTTTGCTGAAAACCAAGAGCAAGACCGTCTCTTCCCCGGAAAAGAAGACCGGCACGAAAACCCGGACAGGCGGCAACGTCATCAACATCATGGATGCCTTGAAGAAAAGCCTTGCCTCGGACAAGAAAGGCTGACGCTCATCGGGCCTTTTTCGGCAGGGGTCGCGCGGCAGCGAAAAAGCCGTCCCATGGATCCTTCTTCAGGGCAGAAAGGCGCGCGCCGATATTGCTGACCGTGAAGTGTGCCGGACCTATCTCATCTGAGAGTTCCGCCCATTCGATCGGCGCTGAAATGGCGGCTCCGGGTCGGGCACGTGTGGAATATGGCGCAACAGCCGTATTGCCCCTGCCATTACGCAGATAGTCGAGGAAGATGCGGCCCTGGCGTTTCGCTTTGGTTGCCACCGCAAGATATTTCTCCGGCTCCGCCTTGGCCATGTCATCCGCCATGGCCTTTGCAAAGGCCTTCAAGGCTGGCCATCCCGCTTCCGGTTTCAAGGGTGCCACGACATGCAACCCCTTTCCGCCGGAGGTTTTCACGAAAGCGGCCAGACCGGCATCTTCGAAACGCCGCTTCAGTTCCAGTGCCGCATCGATTACCTCCTGCCATGACACGTCCTCGCCGGGGTCTATATCCATGGTGATCATGTCGGGCTTTTCCCAGTTCGCGGTTGTCGCCCCCCATGGGTGGATTTCAAGCGCAGCGGACTGGACCAGGGCCATCATGCCATCGAAATCCGTAATCCGGATCAGCGGTTCCCCGCCCTTGTCCTTCGGATCCTTGATCTGTTCTATCGCCTTGTTCACACCGCGCCAGGCGTGTTTCTGGAAGAAACGCTGACCATCGATCCCTTCAGGACAACGCAGCAGCGCCAGAGGCCGGTTGACGACAAAGGGGGCCATATAGCGCCAGACCTGCGTGTAATAATCGGCAAGCCCTTCCTTGGTCACGCCGTCGTCCGGCCAGTAAAGCCGTTCCGGATGGGTGAACTTGATCTTTGACTGCGGCGTCCCTTGTTCCGACACTGCTTTATCCTCGCGTTCGATTTCGTCCGCCGGCTTGTCTTCCCGCAAGCCCCGGAATGATGCATGGCGCAGATTGCCATCTCCGGACCAGGCACGAAACTCCACTTCTGCAACCAGTTCCGGCTTGACGAAATAGAGGTCGCGGCGCGCAAGTGCCGTGAGCTTTTCGCCGAAAGGGCTATCATCGATGCCCAGCGGTTTCAGGCGGCCAAGCAGCATTTCGGCAACATCAGCGGTATAGCCGGTGCCGACGCGGCCGACATGACGCAGCTTGCCTTCCTCATAAACGCCGAGCGCCAGCGAGCCGATGGCATGGTCCGAAGCGGATGACAGCGTGTAGCCGCCGATGACGAACTCCTGCCGCATCGAGCACTTGGATTTCACCCAGTTTCCCTTGCGGCCCGAGACATATTTGCTGTCCTTGACCTTGGAGATAACGCCCTCGAGGCTGAGGCGGCAGGCATGATCGAGAACAAGCCCGCCGCTTTCCTCGAAATGTTCGCTGTAGCGAAGATGCGGGTTGCTGGCGGGCAGCAGCTTTTCCAGTAGCGCCTTGCGATCCGTCAGCGCCGCCCCGCGCAAATCCGTGCCATCCAGATACAGGAGATCGAAGGCATAAAAAACGAAGCGGTCGCTGCGCCCTTCGCTCAAGTCCTGCTGCAAGGCGGAGAAATCCGACGCGCCGCTGTCCCGTTCCACCACGATTTCGCCGTCGATCATCAGCGTTTCGGCCGGCAGCGACTTGAGCGCTTCCGCCACGGCATCACCGAACTTTTCGGTCCAGTCCAGTCCGCTACGGGTCAGAAGCTGGAGTTTACCGTGGTCGATACGGACCTGCAGCCGATAGCCGTCGAACTTGATCTCATGCAGCCAGCGGGAGCCTTCCGGTGGCTTGGGTTTCAGCGTCGCAAGTGCCGGCGGCACGAAGGATGGCAGCGCCTGTTTGCGGGCACCTTTCGGCAGGGCATGCGCCTGTTTTTGGCCTGAGGAGGAACTAACGGTCTTTTTCGATACGGGCTTCGAATTCCAGGTGTCCTTCGGCTTGGCGGCAACTTCTTCAACACTTCGGCCAGTCTTCACAGATTCCGGCCGTTCCTCCAGAATATCGGCGCTGCCATCATGCCTTGCCTCTTCGTCGTCGCCCTTGATCAGCAGCCAGTTTTCACGGCTTTCACCGGGCTTTCCATGCATACGCACAAGATGCCAGCGGCCTTTAAGCTTTTCGCCCTCCAGTTCGAATTCGAGATGGCCTTTTCGGTAGCCTTTCTTCGCGTCGCCAATCGGGCGCCAGACACCACGATCCCAAAGAATGACGGTGCCGCCGCCATATTGACCTTTCGGGATTACGCCTTCGAAGTCGCCGTAGCTTAAAGGGTGGTCCTCGACATGCACCGCAAGGCGCTTGTCCTCCGGGTCAAGGCTCGGCCCGCGGGTTACCGCCCAGCTTTTAAGGACGCCATCCATCTCCAGCCGGAAATCGTAATGCAGCCGGCGGGCATCGTGCTTCTGTATGACGAAACTAGAGCCCTGCGCATCGACCTTGTCGCCCTTCGGCTCCGGCGTCTTGTCGAAACTGCGCTTGGCGTTATAGCTCTGCAAACCCATGGATCAGCTCGCTTTCCGGGAGGATTTGCGCCCCGCACCAGCGGTAGATTTTCCGCTGTCGCCGTCACCGGCGCTGCGGCGCAAAGCCTCTTTCAAGTCGATGATGTTATCTTGCTTGCGCGGCGGCTGTTTGCTGATTTCCCTGCCCTCGATCTTCGCCTTCACCAGTTCCGCCAGCGCATCATTGTAACGATCGGTATATTCCGCCGGATCGAATGTGCCTGCCCGTTTACCGATGATGTGACCGGCGAGTTCCAGCATCTCTTCATCGAACTGAATATCGGGAATGGACTTGAAAACGGTGGTTTGCGAGCGAACCTCGTAGCCGAAATTCAAAGTAGTCGCCACGAGCGCCTTGCCGCTTGGACGGATCAACAGCACGCGGTTTCGGCGAAAGAGTACCGCTTCGCCAAGTGCCGAGACCTTCTCGTCGTCCATGGCTTTTGCCAGCAGCGTCAAAGCCTCTTCGCCACCCTCCTGTGTCGGCGCCAGATAATAGGATCTATCGAAATAGAGCTTGTCGATCTCGTCGTGGCTCAGAAAATGCCTGACGCGAATGACCTTGTCGTTTTCCGGCATCAGCGTTGCGATCTCATCTCCCTCGATGACGATATGGTCGCCATTGTCGAGTTCATATCCCTTGACCTGATCCTCGCGGTCGACAGCATCGCCGGTATCGCTATCGACATATTGCCGTTCGACGCGATGGCCGGTCTTTCGGTTGACGATGTTGAAGGAGATCTTGTCCGATGAGGTGAGCGCGGAATAGAGGCCGATTTCACAGTTGAAATCGCCGAATATCAGATGACCCTTCCAGCTCGCTCTCCGGTTCATGATCGCCGCCCATGGTCGTTGTGAGGGGATTGCCCTCTGCCCCGGTCCGCAGCAAGGATACGCTCGATAGCGGGAACGTCCGCCTCCGCCAGCACCGGCACAGGGTCGGATGCCATCGCCTCCAGCACCTCCGGCGAAAGCCCGCCATTGCGGATGACCCATTCCATGGCCTCGCGCGTTTGCCGCTCGGCCTTCAGCTGCGCATAAAGCGCCAGTATCAGCCGGTCGCGGACATCGAAGGGCTTCACATCTCTGTCTGAACGTTCTGTCTGTCGTTTCATGTCAAATCCTCAAAGCCGATCAGGCAATGCCCCGGCCTCCGGTCACACCATAGACCTCGCCATTGATGAAGCTGCCATCCTGCGAAGCCAGCAGCACATAGACCGGTGCCAGTTCCACAGGCTGGCCTGGACGGCCGAAATCGCTGTCCTTGCCGAAATTCCTGACCTTTTCGTCCGGCTGCCCGCCGCTTGGCTGCAAAACCGTCCAGAACGGACCAGGCGCGACGACATTTGCCCGCACGCCCTTTTCGATAAGCTGTTTGGCGAGCGCTTTCGTATAGGCAACGATGCCGGCTTTCGTGGTGGCATAGTCAAGAAGAATGGGAGACGGCTCATAGGCCTGGATAGATGCGGTGGTAATCACCGACGATCCGGGTTCCAGATAAGGAACGGCTGCCTGCGCAATCCAGTGCAGCGCGTAGAGATTGGTCTTCATCGTGCGGTCGAAATCTTCAGTCGACAGCTCGGCGATACCCTCGCGATATTGTTGTCTTGCGGCGTTGATCACCAGAATGTCGAGGCCGTTGAGATCGCCTACCGCTTTTTCAACCAGTTCGCGGCACCATGCCTCATCGGTGATATCTCCGGGTAAGGCGACCGCCACGCGGCCTTCCGCTTCGACAAGCGCCACCACCTCTTCTGCGTCCGATTCTTCCTCCGGCAGATAGGATATCGCGATATCTGCACCCTCTCGCGCAAAGGCGATTGCCACGGCGCGCCCGATGCCGGAATCACCGCCGGTTATGAGCGCCTTGCGCCCGGCAAGCTTGCCGCTGCCGCGATAGGTCTTTTCACCATGATCAGGGAAAGGCATCATGTTCGTGACCAGCCCCGGCATTTCCTGAGTCGGCGTTGAAAAGGGCGGGCGCGGATACTGGTTGCGCGGGTCCTGCGGCTCAAGGCGGTCTGTCATTGGTTTCTCCCAGAGATAGAATTCCATCTTGGTGCGTCTCATGACCAGCGAATTCATTATCGGAAGGTCAGGTCTGTCGTCTGCCGCCGGCTACGGCGGTGGCGACACGGACGCACCACACACAATCCTAACGATCTGCGTTCGCTCTCGTTCCATTGGCGTAGGAGAATGGAATTACGACGGCATCACGCCGCCGCACTCCTCTTTCAGACGGAATGTTTCTTCCGCTTGCCGGTACTTGCCGCCGAGGCAGGAGCCACATCCGGCCTGCCGAAGAGATAACCCTGCGCCTGCGCGCAACCTTCATCGACAACCATGCGATATTGCGCGTCGGTTTCGATACCCTCCGCCGTCACCGGCAGATCGAGGCTGCGACCGAGGCCGATCACCGCGCGCACGATGGCGCGGGCATTATCATCCTCGCTCATGGCGGCGATGAAGCTGCGGTCGATCTTGATCTTGTCGAAGGGGAAGCTCTGCAAGTTGCTGAGCGAGGAATAACCGGTGCCGAAATCATCCATGACGATGGCCACACCCAGCGCCTTCAACTGGTTGAGGATGATCAGCGTCGCCTTGCGGTCCTTCAACAACGCGGCTTCGGTGATCTCGAGTTCCAGCCGGTTCGGCGAAAGGCCGGACTGCATGAGAACCGTGCAGACGACATGGCCGAGATTTGCGAGCGAAAACTGCAATGGTGAAACATTGACTGCGATTTTCAGGTGCGGCGCCCAGGTGCTCGCCTGGCGGCAGGCCTCGCGCAGCACCCATTCGCCGAGCGAGATGATGATCCCGCTTTCTTCTGCAATCGGAATGAAGACGTCCGGAGGTACGACACCCCTTGTCGGATGCTGCCAGCGCACCAGCGCCTCATAACCTACGACCTGACCACATTCGACGGAAAGGACAGGTTGATAGTTCAACAGCAATTCGTTGCGGTTGATGGCGAGCCGCAGATCCGTTTCGAGCTGGCGGCGCTCGCGGGCCTCCTGATCCATCAGGGGATCATAAAAGGACAATATTCCGCGCCCACCCATCTTGGCGCGGTAAAGCGCCAGGTCGGCGGCGTGCAAGATGCTTTCGTTGCTGTTGCCGTCCCGCGGAAAGACGGCGATGCCGATGCTGACGCCGACAGCGGTCGGGTCGTTGGCGGCATTCATTTTCAACCCGAACATGGCAAGGATCGTCTCGGCAAGCAGACGTGCCTCCTCCGATTTGGTGTGGCGGGCAGTCAGGATAACGAATTCATCGCCGCCGAGACGGGCAACGATATCTCCCGGCCTTGCGCATTCATCGAGGATGGTCGCAACTTTTTTCAGCACCCGGTCGCCCTCGGCATGGCCGAAAATGTCGTTGACCGCCTTGAACCGGTCGAGATCGAGCGCCAGCAAGGCAAACTCATCCTCCGCGTCGCAATGTTCGATCTGCTGGTGCAGCCGTGTCTGGAACATGGTGCGGTTCGAAAGACCGGTCAACACATCGTGGCGGGCCAGATATTCGATCTCCCGTTGCGCCTCCCGCTTTTCCGTCAGGTCGCGAATGGCCAGCACTTCGCAAGGATGGCCGCGATACTCGATGGTGCGCACGGCAAGCTCGAACACCTGCGGCCGGTCGGTGCGTTCGCGGATTGCCTCAACCGGCGCGTGGCGCGGCAGATAGGTGGGCTGCCCGTCCATGGCCTTGAAGAGATCATCGGGATTTTTACCCATCAGCGATGCCTCATCGCTGCCGAGAAGCCCGGCAAAACGGGTGTTCAGCTCAACAATGCGGCCATCACGGACCACGGCAAGACCATCCAGCGTCGCATCCACAAGTCCCTTGAGGTCGACAAGGTAACGGTCAACGAGAGCGGCGGTGGCAGTGGCTGCGAGGACCAGGAAAGTCACGCCCGAAACGGCACCGATCATGATCACCCTGGCGAGATTGTCGGGATCCGGGCCAGCGACGGACGGATCCGGCGATAGGATCGTGGCCGACATGGCGGTGAAATGCAAAGCGCAGATTGCCACGATCGAACATCCGGCCGGAATGACGATGCGTTTCCATGCGGCGGAACGAAGGAACAGGAAAAAGGCCAGCAGAAAAAATACCCAGGCAACGGCAAAGCCACCGAAAACGGGGCCCCAGCGATAGCTGATCGTGGCGGCCACATCCATGCCCGCCATGCCGACGAAATGCATTACGGCAACCGAAAGGGTAACCAGCGTTCCGACGATAACGGGACTGTAGCTCGCCTTCGAGCGCGCCCTGAGCGCCAGCCAGAACCCCAGAACGGCCAGAACCGCCGACAGCGCCGTGAACTGGAAATCAAAGCCGATCGGGACTGAACCCTTATAAGCAAGCATGGCAACGAAATGCGTAGCCCAGACGCTGAGCCCCGCTGCAAAGGCGGCAACCAGCACCCAATAAGGCTTGCGGCCAGCCGGGCTTTCTTCCGCACGCAACAACAAATGGAAAAAAGCATGCATGCCAAGCAGGCAAATAACCGCTGCAAGCAGCACGATCGCATGATCGTGTTGTACCGCAACGCATTCCAGAACCGTGAACATGATGCACTCTCCCAGCCTCGAGAACCGCCCACGATCGCACTATGGAGTTGGTTTATTTATAAATCTCTAATGCAACTTTGGATAATTGATCGATCTCATCGACAAAGAGCCGGGATACGCCGGGCCGACGCGCCAGCCCATAAAGCTCTTGCGACCGGCCCTATAAACACCAAGAGAAAAAGCCTTTATTTCCAGCTTCGAAAATCGTCCCCGGCACAACCGAAAGGTGCCGGACCATCAGCAAAACGCTCCTGCAGACGCGCGCAGCCCCACTCGTTGAGCGCCGCGGGCATCATGTTGTTGAGGTCCATGCCCGGAGAGTTGAATTGCGAAGGCGCGCTGGTGACGTACCACAGCCAGTATCCCAAGGCTGCGACGACGATAAAGGCGACAATTGCAAGGAACGTTGCCAGCCGTCGCGCAAGGCTCGGGGCTTTTGCCGCCGCCGCGCCGGGGGCGGATACGCCCTCCTGCCCACGGTTTGCAAGCGCCGGTTCGAGCGAAGCAAGTGCTGCCGCTCTTTCCTGTTCCGATAGGTCAATTCGCTCCAGCTGATCGTCAAGCAGAACAGGCAGCGGGGTTTCACCGTGCCAGACCGCCAGTGCGACATCGTGTTTCCCGGTGTGGCCGATGACGACCGGAATTCGCCCCCTCTCCAGATAGGTAAAGGATTGCCTCTTCGTCTTCCCTTCCCTGACCGTATCGGAATAGGTCACGAAAAGACGGCTGCGTTTTTCGGCGACCGCCGTCAGCGCCACCGGAATAACGGTCAATAGCGCCGGGTGCCGCAGACGCAGACGAGCCCGCAAGGTGCGGATAAGTGTAAACAGCAGTGCGATACAGCCGAAACCGAGCAGGGCAACGAACACGCCCAGGGTTATGATCCGGTTCCAGAGCATATCGAGGCCAAGTGAAATCGTTGCAAGTTCGGGATTCTTCGCCGAAATGACCAGACCGGTTTCGTAGTCACCTGAATGGAAATCGACGAACATGACCTCGACATCCTTCTTGTAGCTCACACCGCCATGGTCGTAGGAAAGCTCCGCTTCGCAATTCGTGAAGATCGCCTTGCGGGTCTTGCAACTGCCGTTGATATCGCCGCTTTCGATCTCCAGCGGGTCGCGGCTGATCTGATAGTCGCGCAACACACCCGGGCCTTCGGCCACGAGCAGGACGACCGTAATCACCAGCAGCACGGGGATGGAAAAATAATAGGCCGCCGGTACCGAAATGACACCGCGCTTCAAACTGAGCGGCATTGCGGGAAGTTTTATCTGTGGGAAGCTCATGGTGCCAACGCATTTAGTGGAATGTGAGCGAGCGGGGTTTGGGAATCGCGCTCTGGGAAAGGGTCGATCGCTGCACGGTCTAAACCGCTAAAGCCATCGCGAAAACCCCAAGAATTCAAGGATGCGGGTGTAATAGTTCGCACAGCGGCCCTGTCTTAATTAGCCAGCAAGCCGTCGGGGGACCCACAAAAAAACGGGCGGTAAATTCACCGCCCGTCACATGTTTTCCGTCTAGTGGTTTGCAGTCACTGCTTCGTCACGTTTTCCAGTCGCGTCGTCTGGCTGGGGTGACCGACATAGTCCTTGACGCGCGACGTCAAAACGATCGGCTCGTATCTTTCGAAGAGAGGCAGAACCGCCGGCTTCTGCGCGACGAACATTTCCTGCATCTGGGTGTAGATTTCCCCACGTTTCTTGGCATCGGGCTCAAGGGAAGCCTTTGCGGTCAGAGCCGTCAGTTCCGGAATGTCCCAGGCAGAGCGCCAGACGAAATTGCCGGCATTGTTGGCAGCAAGCGAGTTGTCGGGGTTACTGGAGAACTGCTCCATCGAGCCGAGGACGTTGGGCATATATGCGCCCGTCTGCGGAATGAGCAGATCGAAGTCCCGCGCACGGTGAGCGGCAATCACGTCCGAACCGTTACCCTGCTGAATGTTCACCTTGATACCGACCTGGCTGAGCGATGCCTGGATGGCGGTAGCAAGATCGATACGCGGCGTTTGGGCAATTGTCTTCAGATTAAGTGTGAAGCCATTCTCATAACCGGCTTCCTTCAGAAGAGATTTCGCTTTCTCGACATCAAGCTTCCAGTCGGGGCTTGGAATGGCATATTCGAAATTCTCCGGAACCGGCACCGTGCGCGCCCTGCCATAGGGCCCCATGATGGTCTTTTCCATTCCCTTGTAGTCGATGCCGTAAGCAATCGCTTCGCGAACCTTGGGGTTGGAAAGAGGCTCCTTGCCGGCATTCATCGACAGGACGTAGAAACCACCCGTCGGCACACGCTGGATCTGAAAACCTTCCTTGTTGTTGAAGGTCGCAAGGTCGGATGCCGTCAGCGCGCTGGCAATGTCGATGTCGCCTCGCTCCAGCATCAGGCGCTCAACCTGGCTTTCCGGTACATGCCGCACGATAACGCGGCGCATTTTCGGGCTGCCGGCCACATAGTCCTTGTTGGCCTCGAGTATGATGATTTCGTTCGGCGACCACCGGTTGAGGGTGAAGGGTCCTGAACCGGCGGAATTTGTTCTCAGCCACGCATTGCCCCAATCGCCGTCAACTTCATGGGACTTGAGTTCCTTGCTGTCAACGACGCTGGCAATGACCATCGCCAAGCGATAGAGCAGCAGTTCGGAGGTCGTTTGCCCTGACAGTTCGATTCGGACCGTCTTTTCGTCCGGGGCGCTCACCAGCTTGTCGACATTTTCCGCGTTGTAACCGACGCGCTTGAGGTTGGCGGCCGCCGCCTGATTCATCTTCAAAAGGCGGCTGAACGAATAAACCACATCCGCAGAGGTAACGGGATTGCCCGACGCAAAGTTGGCGGCGCGAAGATGAAACGTGATGCCCTTGTCATCTGTCTCCCAGCGCTCTGCCAGCTGCGGCGAAACCTTCCCCGAGCCATCGACCGAGATTAGCCGATCATAAAGATTGGCCATGATTTCGTTGGCTTTCGCTTCGGTAGCCTGATGGGGGTCTAGCGAGAGCACCTGGGCCAGCGATGTCCCGACGACGAGCTGGTCGTTGGGGGTCTTGGCCGCCACCGGCGACGCCTGCACCAGCATGGCGCCGAGAACGGTGGTGAATGCGAGACGGATCATTGATTTTTTCATACCTGCTCCTCCTACAGATCGGTAATTGCAAGCCGGCAACGCCATGACGCGCCCACCGACCTGAAACAGTCAAAGATGGTTGTTATTAAGCGCCTCGATGAGCGCGGCGATGTAGCCGTAGCAAAACGCAAATGCGACACCGACTGGATCGCGGCCCGCAATCGTCGGCACATGATCGGGCATGATCATGTAACGATAGCCGAGTTCATGGTAGAGCTTCAGCGAACGGACCATGTCCATGTCACCCTCGTCGGGAAACGTTTCCATGAACGACAGCTTGCCGCCGCTGATGTTGCGGAAATGGACGTTGAAGATCTTGTCGCGGCTGCCAAACCAGCGGATGATCTCGTCGATCTCCTCGCGCGGATTGTCGAGCATCTCGCCGATCGATCCCTGGCAGAAATTCAGGCCGTGATAGGGGCTTTCCCGCATCTGCACGAATTTCTTCAGGCCTTCGACGGTGCCGAGCACCCGGGTGACACCCTTGTAGCCGGGCGGGGTGTAGGGGTCATGCGGATGGCAGGCCAGCCGGACCTTGTTGCTTTCGGCAACCGGCACCACGCGTTCGAGGAAATAGTCGATGCGTTCCCAGTTTTCGTCCTCGGATAGAACACCGGCAAGGCCCGGAGCCGCGTCATGGTCCGCCTTGTCCCATCGCCAGGCTTCATTGAGCGAACCACCGCGCCCACGCTCCATTTCAGTGCGCGGGATGCCGATGAGATTGAGGTTGTATTTCGCCGCCGGGATGCCGGCCCTGGCGATATCCTCAATCATTCTGCAGACGGCATCAATCTGCCGGTCGCGTTCTGGCCCGGCAAGCAGGATATCGGGAAACGATGCCTGTTCGATCGGCCTTGATGGCAACGGCAATTGCACCATGTCGAGCACGAGGCCAAAGCTCTCGACCTTGTCACGGTGGCGCTCAAAATCCTCAAAGGTCCAGCTTGCGGGTGCACCAGGCGGATCGGCGTTGATATTCTTGACGCCAAGCTGCGCCCAAACCTTGAAATCCTCGTCATCGCGCGCTGTCACCTGGGTGCCGACATACATCGATTCTCTCCTCACTCCATGCTAGTCATCATATGACATCGCACGAAATAAGATGAGTGTCGAGATGCTATTGCGCCTCGGAAAGCAACCTGTATCGACGCTGGCTCGCAAGCATATGATCGCGCATGGCTTTCCGCGCGGCATCCGGATCCTGCTCTACGATGGCGCGCAAGATTGCCTCATGCTCGGCCTGCACTTTGCGAAGATAATCCGCGTTGCCCGTCTCCGGCAGGGTGGGAAACTGACCGCGCGGTATCGAGCGTGACCCGAACTGGCGCAGTGCCTCGAGATAGAACCGGTTGTTGGTCGCTATCGCAATGGCCGTGTGAAACTCGTAATCGGCACCGACGGTGCTTTCGCCCGCATCGATGGCCCGGCCCATTTTCCGATGGGCTGCGGAAATCGCCGCTTCTTGCTGGGCTGTGCGGCGATAGGCGGCAATTGCCGCTGCTTCGCCTTCGGTTGCGAGCCGAAACTCAAGCATTTCCAGCGTTTCTGCAATTGTGCCAACTTCGGATTGCGTCAGCTTCACACCCGCCCACTCGCTGACATTGCTGACGAACACGCCCTTGCCGTGGATGGGAATGACATAGCCGGAAGAGCGCAGATCCGCGATCGCCTCGCGAACCACTGTGCGGCTCACGCCGTAGGTGCGCTCAAGCTGCGGTTCCGTGGGAAGCTGATCGCCGTTCTTCAGTTTTCCACTGCGAATTTCTGCACTGAGATTATCGATGATCTGTTGTGCCCGCCGCTCCCGCGGCTTTTCCCTATCGCCCATCATGCCACTCTTCCCTCTTGCAGAAAACGAATCCCTTCGTTACTCATATGATGACGTGGCGTTACGTCATATGTTTTCATGTTAGCTCAGGGAGGAGTTGGGATGAAGTACCATCAAAAGTTTTTGCAGGGTAGAATTGCTCGTCTGCGGCGAGCCGTTCAAAAAGTGGCATCGCTGACAGCGTCTTCCCGTGGAAGTGCGATTTGCGATGACTGAAATTTCATTACGCGGGCTTGGACATCGCTTCCTGCAACTTGTCGTCAGCCTCTTCATCCTGCTCTGCATCACCTTCATCATTGGCCGGGTGATGCCGACCGATCCGGTCGGGGCAATCGTCGGTGAGCTTGCAGATCCCAAGGCCTATGAAGCCATGCGGGCTCGTCTTGGGCTTGATCTCCCTCTTTACCAGCAGTTTTTCATCTATCTCCGCGGCTTGCTGCACGGCGATTTCGGTATAGCTATTCTGACCGGAAACCCGGTAACGCGGGACTTGGCGCAAGCCTTCCCGGCGACGCTTGAGCTTGCAACGCTGGCAATCATCATCTCCACCGTCATCGGCGTCCCACTCGGTCTCGCCGCGGCCCTGTTTCGCGACACGTTCATCGACAAGTTCGCACGTGTCTTTGCGCTGGTGGGGCATTCGATACCCGTATTCTGGTTCGGTATCGTCGGGCTCGTGATTTTTTATGCCAATCTCAACCTTGTCGCCGGGCCCGGTCGCGTGGACGTCTTTTACGAAGGCCTCGTGGAGCCGAGAACAGGGCTGATGCTGGTCGACACTCTTCTCGCAGGTGAGACAGAGATTTTCTGGAACGCGCTCGCGCATATCATGCTGCCGGCGATCATCCTTGCCTATATGGCAATGGCCTACATTACCCGCATGACCCGCGCCTTCACCCTCGAACAGCTTAGCCAGGATTATGTGATTGCGGCGCGTGCGAAAGGCGTCAGCCCGGCGCGCACCGTAACCCGCCATGTACTGCCGAATATCGCGGTGCAGCTGATCACCGTTCTCGCCATCTCCTATGGCAACCTGCTGGAAGGCGCCGTTGTGACCGAAATCGTCTTTTCCTGGCCCGGCATCGGACAATACATGACGAATGCACTGCTTATCGGTGACATGAATGCGATCCTCGCAGCCACGATCGTCATCGGCTTCATCTTCATGATGCTCAACTTCCTCGCAGACGTGGCCTACACCACGCTTGACCCGCGGACACGGGAGGTCGCTCGATGACCGATATAACTCAGAACACTCCCGTGCGGAGCCGCAGCGCGTTGTCTCGGATATCCACAACGACGGCGCGGACGCTGCGGAAGCTTGGCGACGAGCCGCTTGGAATGTTCGGCTTTGCCATTCTCGCCATTCTGGTCGTGGTTGCCATTTTCGCTCCCCTGATTGCGCCATATGATCCGGTGCGCCAGGTGCTCGACAATGCGCTTCAGCCTCCCAGCTGGGCGCATCTGGCGGGGACCGACGAATTTGGCCGCGACATTTTCAGCCGCCTCGTCTATGGCACCCGCATCACGATCCAGACCGTCTTGTCGGTCTCGATCATCGTCGGCCCTATCGGGCTTGCAATCGGGGTTATGGCCGGTTTCTTCGGCGGCCGAACCGACGCCATTCTGATGCGTGCGACCGATATTGTCCTTTCCTTCCCTTCGCTCGTTCTGGCACTTGCCTTTGCTGCTGCAATGGGAGCCGGTCTTGGTACCGCAATCATCGCGATCTCGCTGACCGCCTGGCCGCCCATCGCGCGTCTGGCGCGGGCCGAAGCGCTGGTCGTGCGCAACACCGACTATGTTGCGGCCGCACGCCTCTATGGGGCCTCGCCGATGCGCATCCTGTTTCTTTATATCGCGCCGATGTGCATTCCTTCGGTTATCGTCAGACTGACGTTGAATATGGCCGGTATCATCCTGACGGCCGCCTCGCTTGGCTTCCTCGGTCTTGGCGCGCAGCCGCCGCTTCCTGAATGGGGGGCGATGATTTCCAGCGGCCGTAAATTCATGCTCGATTACTGGTGGGTCGCCGTCATGCCCGGCATCGCGATCCTTTTGACGAGCCTTGCCTTCAACATCGCTGGCGATACGCTGCGCGACCTACTGGATCCGCGTCATGCCCGTTCCTGATAGCTCTCCCATTCTTTCGGTCCGCGATCTTAACGTTCGCTTTGGCCGCAACGCCATCCCCGCCGTCTCCAATGTCAACTTCGACGTCGGACGCGAGCGTGTCGGTATCGTCGGCGAATCCGGGTCCGGAAAGTCCACGACCGGCCGTGCCGCCATGCGCCTTCTGCCCAAGAGCGCCACGGTGACGGCAGAACGGATGGATTTCCTCTCCGAACCCCTGCTTGAAAAATCCGAGCGCCAGATGGGTGCGATCCGCGGCAGCGAGATGGCGCTCATCATGCAGGACCCGCGTTATTCCCTCAATCCTGTCCTGCCGATCGGAAAGCAGGTGGCGGAAGCGGCCGAGCTGCATCTGGCCCTCAAGGGCAAGGCCGCCAGAAATGCCGCGCGCGACATGCTGCTGCGCGTGCGCATCAACGATCCTGACCGCGTGATGGGGCTTTATCCCCACCAGATCTCAGGCGGCATGGGACAGCGCGTGATGATCGCCATGATGCTGCTTGCCAAACCCAAGCTGGTCATCGCCGACGAACCGACCTCAGCACTCGATGTCAGCGTCCGCAAGGATGTCCTTCTGCTTCTGGACGAGATGGTGCGCGAAAACAATTCGGGCCTCATCCTCATCAGTCACGATATCCGCATGGTCGCGGCCTTTTGCGAACGCGTGCTGGTCATGTATGGCGGACGCGTCGTGGAGACGCTTTCCAAGCTCGAAGATGCGCAACACCCCTATACGCGGGGCCTGATCGCGGCCATGCCCGATCCCCGCAATCCGGTCCGGCGCCTCAAGGTGCTGGATCGCCAGGCAATCGATGCGGAGGTGATGCGATGATCACGGTAGACAAGCTTGATGTCGTCTACGGCACGAAGGAAAACCGCAATCACGTCGTGCGCGACGTCAGCTTTCGGGTCAACCGAGGCGAGACACTCGGCATTGTTGGCGAAAGCGGTTGCGGCAAGTCGACATTGCTGCGATCGCTTGCCGGCCTGGAATCCGGCTGGACCGGATCGATCTCTTTCGAAGGCAAGCCTGTAGGCAAAGTCCGCAGCCGCGACGAGCTGAAGCTGGCGCAGATGGTGTTCCAGGACCCCTATGGTTCCCTGCATCCACGCCACCGCATCGGCCGGGCTCTTGCCGAACCGATCCGCTCCATGGGGCTTGGTGACGGCTGGTCGAAGGTTCCGGCCGCGCTGCAGCAGGTTGGCCTGCCCGCGCATTTTGCCGAGCGCTTCCCACACGAACTGTCCGGAGGCCAGCGTCAGCGTGTTGCGATCGCCCGCGCGCTTATCCTCGAGCCGCCGATACTGCTTCTCGACGAGCCGACATCCGCTCTCGACGTCTCCATTCAGGCGGAAATCCTGAACCTGCTGGCCGATCAGCGCGACGAGCAGAACCTCACCTTCGTTCTCGTCAGCCACGACCTGTCGGTTATAGCCCATATGTGCGACCGCGTTCTGGTCATGCAGAATGGTGTTTTTGTCGATGAGTTGACCAAGGCCGATCTTGAAGCGGGCATCACCCACGCGGCCTATTCAGGCGAGCTCTTCGAGAGCAGCTTCCTTTGAAAGCCGTCATGGGGTGAGCCATTGGAACAGCTGGACTGCAAGGTGTTCCCTGGCAGTCCAGTAGTCGATCAGGCCGTCGGCCCGCGCAAGAGGCGGAGGGCCTCGTGATCAGTTCAGCCGTGCTCCGTCTTCACTCGAAAACAGATGGACGCCGTTCAGCGTCGGCGAGACCATGATGCTGTCGCCGACTGCCTGCCCTATGCGTTCCCGAAAGACGCCGAGCACCTTGGAATCGCCGAATTTCATGGTGACCTGCGTTTCCGATCCTAATGGTTCAACCAGCATTATCTCGGCAGGCACGCCGCCGGCATCAAGCAGGAAGTGTTCCGGGCGGATGCCGTAAACGGCCTGTTTGCCGGCAAAGCCGGCCGCGGAAACTGGCAGGGGCAACACGATACCTGCGGTTTCAAAACCTCTTTCCGTTATCGTGCCGGACAGGAAGTTCATCGATGGCGAACCGATGAAGCCCGCAACGAACTGATTTGCCGGGCGGTCGTAAAGTTCGAGCGGCGTGCCGATCTGCTCGACCCTGCCGCCATTGAGAACCACGACCCTGTCGGCCATCGTCATCGCCTCGACCTGGTCGTGCGTCACATAGATCGTGGTGGTCTTCAGCTTCTGGTGCAGCGCCTTGATCTCGCCGCGCATGACAACGCGCAACTTCGCATCAAGGTTGGACAGGGGCTCATCGAACAGGAACACCTGCGGATTGCGCACGATGGCGCGGCCCATCGCAACGCGCTGGCGCTGGCCGCCGGAGAGCTGGCGCGGATAACGGTCGAGCAGCTGCGCAAGGCCAAGAATATCCGCTGCCCAGTTCACCTTTTCAGCAATTTCCTGCTTGCTCGAACCGCGGTGCTCCAGCGAAAAGCCCATATTGCTGGCCACGGTCATATGCGGATATAGGGCATAGGACTGGAACACCATGGCAATATCGCGGTCCTTGGGATCGAGATCGTTGACGACCCGTTCGCCGATCCTGAGCTCTCCGCCGGTAATGGTTTCGAGACCGGCTATCATCCGCAGCAGGGTCGACTTGCCGCAGCCGGAAGGCCCGACAAGCACAACAAACTCGCCGTCCTTAATGGCGAGATCGACGCCGTGAATGGTTTTCACCGCGCCATAGCTTTTGCGGATGTCAGAGAGAGTAACGTGAGCCATCAATCGGTTTCCGGTTCTTCAGCCCTTGAGGCCGGTATGGGCGAGGCCTTCGACAAACTGCTTCTGGGCAATCACGAAGACGATGAGCACGGGCAGCGCTGTAAGCGTCGCTGCGGCAAGCTGGATGTTCCACATCGGCCCGCCATAGGCGTCGGTATATTGCGTCAGCGCCTGCGGCAGCGTGAACATCTCGGCGCTGGAGAGAAAGACGATGGGTTCGAGGAACAGGTTCCAGGAATGCAGGAACGTAAAGATCGCGACCGAAGCAAGCGCCGGCTTTGCCAGGGGCAAGGCAATCTTGCGAAATATCTTGAAACGTCCAAGACCGTCGACGCGTGCCGCCTCCTCCAGCTCCCCCGGCAGTGTCACAAAAAACTGCCGCATGACGAAGGTGGCAAACACGCTTGGCGCCCCGAAAATCGGCACGAGGATCAGCGGCCAGTGGGTGTTGACCATGCCTGCCTTCAGGAACATTTGGAAAAGCGGCACGATCGTCACTTCGGACGGGATCAGCAGGCCAAGCAGCACGATCATGAAGATCACATTGGCGCCCGGAAACCGGATCCGTGCGAAGGCATAGCCTGCCATTGAGGAGATGATCATCGTGCCGATCGTCACCACAGCGGCAATGTAGGCGGAGTTCCAATATTGCCGCACGAAGGGCTGCAACTCGAACACCTTCGCATAGGTCGTCCAGTCGTGGCTCTGCGGGATGAGCTGCGGTGGGAAGGCGAAGATGTCGCTGATGGGCTTGATGGACGAGGTAACCATCCACCAGGTCGGAAAGACGAAGGGGATAAGCAGCACGCACAGCAACCCGTAGAGCGCCACCTGCATGCGGGGGGAAAGGTCAGCTTTCATAAAAGACGATCCTCTTGCGCATCTGCCACTGGGCAAAGGTCAGCACTGCAACAATCAGAAACAGCAGGATGGACAGCGTCGAGCCGTAACCGAAGAAATGGAACTGGAAGGCCTGCTGATAGAGGTAGTAGACCAGCACCGTGGTCGACAGACCCGGCCCGCCCTGGGTCAAAACCGCAATCTGAGCAAAAACCTGTAACGAGCCGACAATGGTGATGATCGAGGTCAACAGGATCGTCGGGCTGATCAGCGGCAGGGTGATGCGACGGAACTGTTTGAAGGCTGGCGCGCCGTCGATGCGGGCGGCCTCGTAGAGTTCCTTCGGCACGCCCTGAAGTGCCGCCAGAAACAGGATCATGTTGAGCCCGACATTCTTGAAGACCTGCACGACGATGACCGAAATCATCGCTGTCGTCTCCTCGCGCAGCCAGTTGGGGCCTTCGATGCCGACCATCAGCAACATGCCGTTGATGCCGCCGTTCTTCTGCAGCAGGAAACCCCAGACGATCGTCCAGGCAACCAGCGACACGACGACCGGCGAGAAGAACAGCGTTCTGAATATCGCAATGCCGGCAAGCTTCTGGTTGAGCAGCACGGCAAGCAGCAGCGCCAGCGACAGGTTGAACACCACCAGTCCGGCGGAGAATATCCCGGTCGCGCCCAACACCTCCAGAAGATTGCCGTCTTCGATGAGCATCCGGTAGTTCTGCGCACCGGTATAGGTGAAGGTATTGGCGAGCACGTTCCACTCATGCAGCGAATACCAGAACACCAGCCCCAGCGGGATCAGCACGAAGATTATGATCCCGATCAGTTGCGGGGCGATGAACAGAAAGCCAGCGAGACTGTCGCGCCGCGCGATGGTCCAGAACGCCGATGCAGGGCGATGCCGGGGACGGGTAATCTCCTGCGCGACAGCCATGGCTTTCTCCTCAGCGCTTCAGGAGCGGCGCGATCTGACCGCAGATTTTTTGAAGCGCTCCCGCGACATCGGCCTCCGGCCGCCAGACCGCATCGAGGTTTGAGCGCACGATCTGCTGGATCTGGGCAAAGCCGGTGTGGCCGGGCATGACCTTGCCGGTGGCGATGCCTGATATGACCACCTTTTCGATCTGTTCCTGGCTGAGCAGCGGATTGGTTTTTTTCAACACCTCCGCATTCAACAGCGCCTTGCGTGCCGAGGGGAAGAACTGGCTGAGCTTTGCCGAATTTTCCGGATTGGTCATGTAAGCCACGAATTCGGCCGCCGTCTGCGCATTCTTGCCGGACTGCATGACGCCGATGCCGGCCTGTCCGATCAGCGCGTATTCACCGGCCGGTCCTTTCGGCAGCGGCACGAGGTCCCAGCCGAAAGGCTTGTCCTTCGGCAAAAGCGAGGCACGGCTGATCTGGGTAATGGTCATCGCGGCATTACCGGCGAAGAAATCGACTGTCTCGCCGGGGCCGGGCATGGCCTTCTTGCTGAAGATGGCATCATGGATGAACGACACCGCATCCGCCATCGGTTTTTCCGACATGGTGCAGGTTGCGCCATCCGCGCTCCAGGGCGATGCGCCCCAGCCGTTCCACACCGAGGTCAGATATTGCCAGCTCTGGTAATTGAAGTCGCGGACGACAAGCCCGCCCTTGCCGGATTTCGAGACCGCCGAGGCGGTGGCGATGGCGTTTTCCCAGGTCCATTCGCCGGCAACGATCATCTCCGCCGGCGTCTTTGCACCTGCCGCCTTGATGAGATCATTGTTGACGAAGACCGCAAAGGGCGAGGTCGAGAACGGATAGGCGAAGAGCTTTCCGTCCTGCGACCAGCGTTCCGTGGCCCCGGCGCTGACTTCGTCGAGATTGTAACCCTGCGCGGCCTTCAGCGTGTCGGTGAGCGGATAGAGCGCGCCTGACTTCACGAAATCATAGGCCGAGGTCTCGAAAATCCAGGCCATGTCAGGGGCGTTGCCACCGGCGATCTGGGTCGTCAACGCGGTGGTATAGGTGTCGAACGGCAGGGACTCATAGGTCACGCTGACATTTGGATGGTCCTTTTTGAAGCCGGCTGCGATGTCGTTGAACAGCTTCAGATGCGCCTCGTTGGCACTCCAGATCGTCATGCGCAGCTTGACCGCATCCTGCGCCGCCGCTGCCCCTGCCAGCGCAAACGAGCCGATAAGGGCCAGCGCGCAGGCTGTGGTTTGCATTTTCCAATGACTATTCATTCCCAGTCCTCCTCCAAAGATGGGTTCGATCAAACGACAGTTCGTCGTCCTAGTAGGCCGCGATATCCGGCCAGCGTATTTCGATGCCCTCGCGGGTCAGCGCCGTCTGGAAGGCATGAAGATGGTCATCGTCTTCCTGCACCTGATGCGGTGTGAGACCTTTTTCCAGGCAGTGGGCCGCAAGCATTCCAGCCACTTCGCCGATATTCCATTCGACTGGATGCAGGCGGTAGCAGCCATTGGTGATATGCGTCGTGCCGATGTTCTTGCCTGCCGGAATAAGGTTCTTCACGCGCTCGGGTATGAGTGCGCCAAGCGGAATCTCGAACGGGCAGGAAGGCACATCGATATAGTTGTCGCCACCGGTCGATGGGTGCAGATCGATGCGGTACATGCCAATGCCGATGCTGTCGCGATAGCGGACGGCCCCCCTGTCGCCGCGAACCGTGTAGGAAAGATCCTGTTCGACGATGCGCGTGACCGGTTTGATGCGGCGGCTTTCCCGGATATAGGGCGCCATGGCAAGGCCGTGTTCGGTGCCGGTAATATCGCCTCTGAGGCGCAGGCCGCGAAAACCCTGTCCGCCATCAAGGCGCGGCGCTTCTGTCTGCAACCAGTAAAACACCGAATAGGAAAGATCGGCCGCCGCCTTCAGATGCCGCGCCTTTTCTTCTTCCGACACATCGATGATGGTGCCGTCCATATAGTCGATCATCGGCCAGTTCACGAGGCAGATGTCGGATTTATAAAAACCCGTCGCAAAGTTCTTCCGCGCCGCGATCCGACGGAAAATCCAGAGGTTTTCATCGCCACCGCCCTTGCGCTGGTCGGCATCGACCAGCAGCGGATCGTCGTCCGGATTGGGCGTGAAGGAGCGGGTCGTGTGTTCCAGCGTGCGCGGATGCGGCGCGGTGAAACCGAGCATCGGCCCACCCCAGAAATGCGGCTGGTACTTGCGCCAGTAGTCATAATTATCGGGCTTGTCGATCGTCTGATCGCCGTCGACATGATCGATTGCAAAGCAGATCGACACGGCCTGCACATTATCAGGCTGGGCGCTTGCCGGCGCACTGGGCTCACCCGTGTCCGATTGCGCCTCGAACCCCTTGGCATATTCCGTGCCCGTCATCGGCAACAGATCGCCAAGCTCGGTGGCATCAAGAGTGTAGTCGGCGGAAATGACGATCTCGGCTCCGCTGTCGCGATGGCGCACGGTGATCGCGCGGACCCTATCGCCATCCACATCGGCAGCAACCGGCCGATAGGGCTTGAGCACCGTCAGCCGGTCGGCGCCGATATAGGGCATAAGCATGCATTCCATCACCGCAAGGCTGACGCGCGGCTCGGCGCAGATGCGGCTGACCCAGCCGCCGCCCGGATTGAGGTCACTCCAGGAGCGGGCGCCTTCCGTCAACGGATAATGGTCGCGGTAATATTGGCGCACGCCGTTGCGTAGCGCGCGATAAGAGCGGGTGATGCCGAACTGCTCGACCCAGCTATGTTCGTCCGATGGAACGGCCTGACTGGTCAGCTGACCGCCGATCCAGTCATATTCCTCGGTCATGATCACGCGCTTTCCGGCGCGTGCGGCACCGAGCGCCGCCGCCACGCCGCCAAGGCCACCACCGACCACAAGAATGTCTGCTTGCATCTCTTTCACGTCGTCTCATCCGTTTTGTTGACTGGGAACTTATCTGGGGAGGCCACTGGAGCCGGCCCCAATGTTTCACCCTTGACGGGTTGGCACTTGAGTAGAATCTGACTTCCCGGGCTGCCGGTCTCGATGCGGTTCACCAGCATTGCAGTCGCCTGCCGGCCCATCTCTTCACGGGGAATTTCATAGGATGTGAAACGCACCGGGCTGCGGCCGGCACGAATATGGCTGCCAAGCACGACCATCGAAAACACGTCGGGCACCCCAATTCCGCGCTCCCGTGCCAAAGTCTCGACGCGCACCGCATCCGCCAGTTCTATGAAAAATGCCACCGTCGCGCCGCTTTCGATGATCGCGTCGAGGATCTTTTCGGCAGGCCGGTTTACCGCCTTTATGTGCAATGCAAGCGTCGCCGCCGTGCCGAGCGCATCACTGAAACCTCGCCAGCGGTCGGCAATCGATTCCGCCGGACCCGCAGGGCCGATATAGGCGAGCTTGGAATGCCCGAGCATCATGGCATCTTCAACAAGCTGCCGTGTGCCCGCGGCATAGTCGCCGCCAACATAGGGCACGGGCCCGCCAGCATCGTCGCGTCGGCCGATCGCCACGAATGGATAATCTTCCGAGACCAACCGGGTAAGCTCCTTGCGGTCGAATTCACGGCCCAGGACCAGGCAGCCATCGGCGATCCGGAGCCTGTTGCCCTCGGAAAAAATCTTGCGGTTGTTGCCGACGCCGGCACTGGTCAGCAGCAGAAGATCGTACGCCTGCTGTTGCGCCTCTTCCTCGATGCCCAACAGGAACGGCGTGAAGAAGTCCGCCTGTGCGCTTGGAAAAGCAGGCTCGTAGGTGAAGACGCCGAGGATGCGATTGAGCCCCTTGGCCATGCGGCGCGCGATAGGGTCCGCGACATAACCCGTCTTGCGAATGACCGCCTGTACGCGTTCGCGTGTTTCAGCCGGGATACGTGCAATCGCGGTCGGCGCGCCGTTGAGAACAAGCGATACCGTGGCCTGACTGACGCCAGCAAGCTTCGCAATATCGTTCTGAGTAAGGCGTTTATGGCTGGTCACGCAATGCCCTCCCCGACATTCGCTGACTGCTAATACGTATTAGCTGTTAATGCGTATTAGCACGACTTCCCTACTCGGTGTCAAGAGGGGAAAGACACGCTTGCGGAGAGATGTTTTGACGAAGGCGTATGAAGGCGGCCAGCCCGGCCTTATGACGGCCGCGCTGGGCTATGGGCTTTCATACCAGCGGTAAAATGGTGCCCGCTGCGGGTTCAGGGTGCCGAAGGCGTCTTTGCGTCGGCAAGCTTTTGCTGGAGAAGCCAAGTCCACATCGCCTCATCGCCGAGCACTTTTGCCTCCACCTCTTCATGGTTCGTATCCTCAAAAACCGTCAGCCGCACATTGCGTTTCAGTTCCTGGAGACGTTGAACGAGGACAACAGTATCGGACAAAGGAATCACCTCGTCCCTTGAGCCGTGAAAGGCCCAGAAGGCTGTCTTTTCATTGGTGCGGTTGAGGTAATGGCGGATGCCGCCACCGGCAATTGGGACGACCGCAGCAAAAGTTTGCGGAAACTGCTCGGCCATTGACCAGGCGCCGAACCCTCCCCGGCTATATCCGATCAGATAGATACGGCTGCGGTCCACCCGATGATCCCCCACAACGGAAGCCAGGACGCTTGCGACACGCTCGATCGGATAAAGCAGTTCCTCACTCGGATTTTGTGGCGAAAACACCATGAAAGGAAAATCACGGCCCCCTTCGATCAGTTTTGGCAGGCCGCTGCGGCGCAGCTTTTCGACGTCGCTTCCGCCCTGATCGCCGCCATGCAGCCAGACCACGAGAGGATAGGTTTTGGCCGAACCGGCATAGTCTTTGGGCGTGTAAAGCAGATAATTGATGTCCGACGCGATCGTTGCGTCAGACCTCATGGCCTTCTGCTCGGCAAACGCAAATGTCGATGTGGCCAGTGCTGCAACAGCGATCAGGCATAGTTTCAGATGCTTCATGCTTTTGTCCTCCCAACAACCACGTCTTCCAAGACGCGACTGGTGAACTCATCAGCCGTCGGGTTGGTTCAGTGGTTTGAAAAGCATGCCGGTCGACACGCCATGCGGAACCCGATTGAGGCTGCGAATATAGATCAGCCAGGTTTGTCCACCGCAGTGTGGAGGACAGAGACATGCGTTCATTATTTGTTCTGGCCTGCTGTTTGAGTTTTTGCTAATCATTGCAACAAGAGTGCTTTTGAAAAATGCCGTCGTCGTGCGGATAGGCAAATATCAAGGATGCAGGCATGGCGGTTGCCTATCTGGACAAACTCAACGAGCAGCAACGCAAGGCCGTGGAACATGGCGTTGGGCTTTCAGGCGGACACACGGCTGGACCGTTGCTGATTATCGCCGGTGCCGGTTCCGGCAAGACCAATACGCTGGCGCACCGGGTGGCGCATCTGATCGTCAATGGCGCCGATCCTCGCCGCATCCTGCTGATGACGTTTTCACGGCGTGCCGCTTCCGAAATGTCGTGTCGTGTCGAGCGTATCTGCAAGCAGGTCATCGGCACTAACGCCGGAGCCCTCACGGATGCGATGGCCTGGTCCGGCACGTTTCACGGAATCGGCGCGCGCCTCTTGCGAATCTATGCGGAACAGATTGGACTGGACGTGGATTTCACGATCCACGACCGCGAAGACAGCGCTGATCTGATGAACCTTGCCCGACACGAGCTGGGTTTTTCCAAGACCGAGAGCCGTTTTCCGACAAAGGGCACCTGCATTGCGATCTATTCGCGCGCCGTCAATTCACAAACGCCGCTGAAAGAAATCCTGCGCCAGCACTATCCATGGGTGTCCAGCTGGGAAGAAGAGCTCAAGCAATTATTCGCCGCCTATGTCGAGGCCAAGCAGGCCCAGAACGTTCTCGATTACGACGATCTTCTGCTCTACTGGGCCCAGATGGTCAGCGATCCCGACCTTGCAGGCGATATCGGCAATCGTTTCGACCACGTGATGGTCGACGAATATCAGGATACCAACCGGCTGCAGGCCGCGGTGCTGATGGCACTGAAGCCGGGCGGTCGCGGCTTGACCGTGGTGGGTGACGATGCCCAGTCGATCTATTCCTTCCGGGCAGCAACGGTGCGCAATATCCTTGATTTTCCGGCATCTTTCAGCCCGGCTGCCGATATTATCACCCTTGATCGCAACTATCGCTCGACACAGCCGATACTGGCTGCCGCCAATGGTGTCATCGACCTTGCCCGTGAGCGGTTCACCAAAAACCTCTGGACCGAACGACAGTCACTCGAGCGGCCGAAGCTCGTGACTGTAAAAAGCGAAACCGAGCAGGCGAACTTCATTATCGACCAGGTGCTGGCCAATCGTGAGACCGGCATGACGCTGAAGCAACAGGCGGTGCTGTTTCGCACCTCCAGTCATAGCGGGCCGCTTGAAGTTGAACTTACACGCCGCAACATTCCCTTCGTAAAATTTGGCGGCCTGAAGTTTCTCGACAGTGCCCATGTAAAGGACATGCTGGCAGTATTGCGTTTCGCGCAAAACCCGCGCGACCGCGTCGCCGGTTTCAGGCTACTTCAGATGCTGCCGGGTATCGGGCCGAAGAAAGCCGGCACTATTCTCGATACGATTGCGGCAGATCCCGAACCTTTGCTCGCCCTTGCCGAAATTCCGCCGCCACCCAAAACCGGCGGTGACTGGGTATCCTTCGTGCAGTTGCTGGCGAACATGCGAAAATCGCACGGCGGCTGGCCATCAGATATCGAGCAGGCGCGGCTCTGGTACGAGCCCCACCTCGAACGCATCCATGAGGATGCCGAGACGCGGAAGGCCGATTTGCTGCAACTCGAGCAGATTGCCGGCGGCTATCCTTCCCGCGAACGCTTCCTCACCGAACTGACGCTCGATCCGCCGGATGCCACCAGCGATCAGGCAGGCGTGCCGCTGCTCGATGAGGATTATCTGACGCTTTCAACCATTCATTCGGCAAAAGGCCAGGAATGGCGCTCCGTCTTTATCCTGAACGTGGTCGATGGCTGCATACCTTCCGATCTGGGTGTCGGCTCCACGCATGAAGTCGAAGAGGAACGCCGGCTGCTCTATGTCGCCATGACGCGCGCCAAGGACAGCCTGTCACTGATAACCCCGCAACGGTTCTTCACCCATGGCCAGAACGCGCAGGGAGACCGGCATGTCTATGCCGCTAGAACCCGCTTCATACCGGCAACTTTGCTGCAGTTCTTTGAAACCGCCACCTGGCCCCTGGTTTCGGCCGCAGCCTCCGAGCGCAGCGCGCAGCAGATCCGCATCGATGTAGGCGCGCGGATGCGCGCGATGTGGAAATAGGGAAGATCGTACAGGCTGGAACGATGGATAACAACCCTGTTCGAAAGATCATCCATATTGACATGGATGCCTTTTATGCATCGGTGGAGCAACGCGACAACCCCGCACTTCGCGGCCTGCCGGTCGCCGTCGGCGGATCGGCCGCACGAGGCGTGGTGGCTGCGGCAAGTTACGAGGCGAGAACCTTTGGCGTCCATTCAGCCATGCCGTCCGTCACTGCCAAACGGAAATGCCCGGATCTGATCTTCGTACCGCCACGCTTCGAGGTATACCGGCAGGTGTCGCAACAGATACGCGAGATATTTGCCGAATATACCCCTCTGATCGAGCCGCTATCGCTCGACGAAGCCTATCTCGATGTCACCGAAAACCTGAAAGGCATGGAGATCGCCACCGAAATTGCGCTGGAGATCCGCGCAAAAATCAAGGCGGTCACCAGCCTCAATGCATCTGCCGGCATCTCCTACAACAAGTTTCTGGCCAAGATGGCAAGCGACCTGAACAAACCGAATGGCCAGGCCGTCATTACGCCGAAGAATGGGCCTGGCTTTGTTGAAGCCCTGGCCGTCAAGAAATTCCATGGCGTAGGACCCGCCACGGCGGAGCGGATGAAACGGCACGGCATCGAAACAGGGCTCGATCTCAAGTCGAAATCACTCGGTTTTCTGCAACAGCATTTCGGGAAGTCCGGCCCTTATTTCTACAACATCGCCCGCGGCATCGATGAACGGCAGGTCAAGCCCGATCGCATCCGCAAATCTGTCGGCGCAGAAGACACATTCGCCGAGGATATCCACGATCTCGACTTGGCGAAGGCGGAGCTTGGTCCTTTGGCTCAGAAGGTCTGGCGCTATTGCGAGGCCCACGACATCACGGGAAAAACTGTGACCGTGAAAATCAAATATTCGGATTTCAGCCAGGCGACACGCAGCAGGACCGTGTCGGGAGCCGTGCCTGACCTTGCGACTATCCAGGAGATGTCAGAGACCCTGCTTGCCTCCGTCTTTCCATTCAAACGTCCGGTAAGGCTGTTGGGGATCACCCTTTCGTCGCTGAGCACCGAAGAGAGTGAAGAGGAACCGCAGCTCGCGCTTGGCCTGTGATGCCCCTGTCCCGAAAACGAAAAAGCCCGCCGCGGGAGGAGGTGCGGCAGGCTTTCCGAAATTTCGAACAACGGCTGGGAGGAGGAGTGCCATTGTTCACAAGACAACCCTTGGGAGGAGGATAGGGTCATCTCAATCCGAAGCTTTGCGGGAGGAGGTGCATCGCTTCGATGAAAACAAGATACCCGGTTTTGCCGCATATTAAATAGGCTTTAATGCAGCGCAGCCATGCAAGACACGCACGAGTCTGCTTTCATCAGCAGTGGCGCGACCCAGATGGATTGCGTCGCCTGTACCCTTAGAATTTCACGCTGGCCGTGAGGCTGACGTTGAAGGGCTCGCCGACTGCATTGGCGTAGCTGGTGGAGCCAATGGATGAGGTATAATAGCTTTTGTCGAAGATGTTCTTCAGATTGAGCTGCAGGGTTACCGGTTTCTCCAACTGAAGCGTATAGGTCGCAAAGGCGTCGAAGACGGCATAACCCGGCAGGTCATAGGAATTGTCGTTGATGCCGGCACGCTGGCCGACGGCCCGCACTCCTCCGCCGATCCGCAGCGTGTTGCCGTTCGGCCCGACCTCACCGACATCATAGGCAAGAAACAGCGAGCCGGTGTGACGCGCGACATTCGGCAAGCGCTTGCCGGCATAGGTGGAATCTTCGAGAACGAGAGCGTCCGTATAGGCATAACTTGCGATTAGATCGAGACTATCGGTAAGGCTGCCGGCAATATCCACCTCCACCCCGCGCGAGCGAACGAGACCGGCGGCCTTCACCGTCGACACACCGCCTACATCCTCCGAATAGGCGACATTGCGCTTGCGGGCATTAAACAAAGCAATATTGGCATTCAACCCGGTGAACAGGTCGAACTTGGCACCCACCTCATAGGAAATGCCCTCCTCCGGATCGAGCCCACCATAATAGGCTCCGATCGAGGATTGCGGGCGGAAGGTTTTCGCCACATTGGCATAAAGGGATGCATCCGGCGTGAGCTTGTAGACGAGACCGGCATTGGGGATGAGTTCGCCGCCATTGTTCTTTGTGTTGACGACGAAGGGGCGGCCTTTGCCGGCATAGATGTCGTAATACTGGTAGCGCAAACCGCCGACAGCGATCCATTGATCGCCCAGATGCACGGCGTCCTGCATATAGATCGAAGCAGTGGAAAGCTCCTCCGTCTGGTCGCTGTCGACGGCCCTGACCGTCGTGCACGCCGGCAACCTGCCGTAAACGGGATTGTTAATGTTGAAATTCGTCGAATTCGCGCATCGCAACATGTTGGTGCGCAGCGTGTCGCTGTAATCGTAGGACATGCCGAACAGCAGATCGTTGCGCAGGCCACCAATATCAGCCTCACCGGTCAGGTCAGCGCGGGCCGCGTGGTTGTAGATGGTGGAATATTGCGTGGCGTCAGCACGCCGCGTCACCTGCCCCGTGCGGGAATTGTAACCCATCACGCGGGCCTGGTTGTCGGAATATTCGTTTTGGCTATAGGCGTAGTTCAGCGACAGTTTCCAGTCTTCGGACAATTGGCGGTCTATTGAGATACTCGCCAGATCGGATTTGCCATCGGTGATGTTATAGGCCTCGTCCAGCCTGAGACGTCGGCTGACATTGATTGCCTTTCCTGTCGCCGGATCGAAGATCGTGCCGCGATCGAAGGGCACGCTGTAATCCTCATGCATATAGGAAACCGTAATGTCGGTATCCTCGCCGCTCCATTTTAGCGAGGGTGCGATCAGCCAGTTCTTCTTCTCACCAAAATTGCGCCAGTAGTCGCTGTTCTCCCCCTGACCGATCAGGCGATAGGAAAAATCCGTTCCCGCAATAGGTCCGGTCACATCGAAACCGCCGGATGTACCGTACTTGCCCGCCCCAAAGGCTGAGAAGCGCGAATAGGCTTCGGCGGAGAAAGTATCTTCAGGCTTCTTCGTCACGACATTCACCATGCCGCCCGGATCGAGAATGCCGTAGAGCGTGGATGCCGGCCCTTTCAGCACTTCCACTCGCTCCGCCGTATCGTTGAAGGAATGCGGCAATGCGGTCTTCAGCCCGTTGATGAGGATCGAGCCATCGCGATTGTCACCAAAACCACGGCGGATAACGGCATCCTGCGTGCCGCCCAGCGTGTTTGACTGGGTAACGCCGCTGACATTGGCGAGCGCATCATCGAGCGAGCGCGCCTGCTGGTCACGCAGCACTTTGTTTGTCACGACGTTGACCGATTGCGGAATATCGAGGATCGGCGTCTCGGTGCGCGTCGCAGTGCCAGTGGTTATCGGCTGATAGCCGCGCGCACCTTTTTTGACGTCGGCATTAACGGTTATCGTCTCAAGCACGGTCGTCCCGTCGGCATTTTTCTTCGGTGCCGTGGTCTCCTGCGCAAAAGCAGGCAGGGCAACTCCGGCCAGAAGCAACGCCAACAGCGCTCGCGAGCCTACCTGAATGATCATCGAACCGTCATGCATCTGTCTTGTCCCCGGCTGCCCCAAATCGTCATCGCGACGATGATGCACCGCTCTTTCAATTGATGAATGTAGTAGTCAACTTTAATTCGGCTTGTGACGGGCGAAACATCTGGTGGATGCGCGCTCCCTCATGCCTCCACAGTTCTGATTCGAGCTCAAGATCGTCGCTTTTTGTGCAAATCACCGCGTAAAAACCGGCTTTTCGAAAGCTATATACTTGACTACTACAGTCATCAATAATTCTGGTGGCGGCTCGCAAACGGGGAAGATCTTGGACGACGGTGGCAAAAACAGACGCGCGGACATACGTCTTGCGGCCAATGCAATTGAGTTTGCCTATGGCGACACCCCCGTGCTTGCCGACGTGTCCATAGACGTTGCGCCGAACCGATTTACCGTTCTGCTCGGTCCGAACGGGTCGGGAAAATCGACGCTTCTCTCCGCACTTGCCCGCCTGCACCGCCCGGCAAGCGGCCATATCCTTCTCGACGGCCGCGACATATTTCATCATCCCACACGGGAGGTGGCGAAGCGGCTGGGCATGCTGGCACAGCAGAACCACACGCCGGAAGGGCTTTCGGTCTTCGATCTCGTCTCCCGTGGCCGTTACCCGCATCAGGGATTTTTGAAGCAATGGAGCGAGGAAGACGCGGACGCAGTGGACGAGGCACTTTCCGTGACCGGAATGTCCGGCCTTGCCGAAAGAGCAATCGACAGCCTCTCCGGCGGCCAGCGCCAGCGCGCGTGGATCGCCATGGCGCTCGCGCAGCAGACAGATATCATCCTGCTGGACGAACCGACGACATTTCTGGATCTGCATCACCAGATAGAGGTGCTGGATATGCTGGCTGGCCTCGTCACCCACCACAAGCGCACGATCGTTGCCGTGCTGCATGATATCAATCTCGCCCTGCAATATGCCGATCACCTGATTTTTCTGAAGGATGGACGGCTGCGGCACCGGCTGGAAACAGCGACGCTGTGCGATGCCCAAATCATCTCGGACGTTTTCGACATGCCTGTCGCCCAGCTCACGCATCCGGTAACGGCGAGGCCGGTATTTCTTCCCCTGCCCGGACGGACTAGCGCGGCATGATGTTCGCCAGGATGAGCTACAGCAAGCCCGCCATACAGGAAAAGGCCTATGGCCGCGCGCTTGCGGCAGCACTGCTTATGTTTCTGGCCATGCTGCTTCTGATTCTGGCACATATTGGCACTGGCCCGCGCGCCGTTGCTCCACACGTTCTGAACGACCTGATATTTTCCTACGACGCCCGCAATTTTGACCAGCAGGTTTTGCTGCGTCTGCGGCTTCCGCGTCTGCTTGCGGCGCTGCAAGCCGGCGCCTGCCTTGGAGTGGCAGGGCTTCTGTTACAGACCCTGCTTCGAAACCCGCTGGGCGAGCCGCATATTCTGGGATTAAATGCGGGCGCCAGCCTCGCGGTCGTCGCGGCGACAGTGACGCCGCTGGGGTTAATCGCAACGCCGGCCTTGCGCCCTATGCTGGCGGCGACGGGCGCAGGCATCAGCTTCTCGCTCGTCCTTCTGCTCGCATCCGCCGGACGGCAGGGTCTGACGCCAGCAAAACTCGTCTTTTGCGGTATCGCGCTGTCGACGCTTGCCGGAACCCTTACCTCCGCCATCCTCATTCTCAACGAGGAAACATTACAGCAGATGCGCTTCTGGCTGGTTGGCGATACGGCAGGCATTTCGATGGCAGCCGTCGCCGCCGCCCTGCCCGCTGCCATTATCGCACTTCTCCTTGCATTTACCGTCGCGCCGCGGCTCGATCTGCTCGCTTTGGGTGACACCACCGCCACACCGCTTGGCGTACCTGTCCGCTCGACCCGGATCTTGGCGCTTGCCGCAATATCGCTGTTCTGTGGCGCGGCCATAGCCGTCACCGGGCCTATCGGTTTCGTCGGTCTGGTGGTGCCGCCACTCGTGTCGCGGCTAAGAACGGGGCGGCTTCTGCTTGCCATTCCCATAGCCGCGCTCGGCGGCGCGGTTTTACTGATCGCCGCCGATCTCGCCGCCCGCCTGATTCTTGCGCCAAAGGAACTGCCGACTGGGGCAATGACCGGCCTTGTCGGAGCGCCGGTCTTTCTCTGGTTGGTGCGTAGGGTGCTGAAATGAACCATTACAGGGTCATCAGACTGGCGCATTTTTCAATTCGCCTCTTGCCGCAGCGGCTGGCTATTCTGGTGACGCTTACCCTTTGCCTTACGATTGTCACGGTATGGTCGCTTACCGCCGGCAGCCAATACATCCCGACCTCCTCCCTGTGGTCGTTATTGACCGCTGGAAACAATGATCCCGCCTCGAATGACGCCGTGGTGGTTCTCCACTTTCGCTTTTCGCGCCTGGCGCTTGCCATAGTCTCCGGCGCCATGCTCGGCGTTGCCGGTGCCATCATGCAAGCGACCACCCGCAATAGCCTTGCCGACCCGGGCCTGCTCGGCGTGCGCGAAGGCGCGTTGCTCGCGGTGCTGGGCTGCCTGTTTTTGTTGCCATCCCTGCCGGTGATATTCCGCCCCCTGGCCGGTATCGCCGGTGGGATGGCGAGTGCTGCAATCGTCTTTTCGCTTTCCGGTGTCACCTCACGGCTGCGCTTCGTTCTGACGGGCATCGGCTTCTCATGGTTTTTATCAGCTTTGCTGCTTATCCTTATGGCATCGCTTGATATTCGCAATTTGCAGACGGCGATGATCTGGATGGTAGGAAACCTGCAAGGCGCATCCTGGAGCGCCGTCTCGATCCTTTCAGCCATCCTGGCCATCACCCTTTGCCTTGTTCTCCTCACCGCCCGTGCCGCGGATGTTCAGGCGCTCGGCGACAATAATGCAGCGGCACTCGGCGTTCACACCCGCTGGCTATCAGCGCTGCATGTCATCCTTGCGGTCGTTCTCACCGCATCCTGTATCTCCTTTATCGGCAGCATCGGTTTTGTCGGCCTGATCGGCCCGCATATCGCCCGACTTTTGCTGCCGGGCAGCTCCCATACCGGGCTTGTTATGGGCGCGGGTCTGGCAGGAGCGACGCTGGTTGCAATTGCCGATACGATTGCCCGAACCGCTTTTTCACCGCTGGAATTGCCGATCGGGCTCGTTCTTTCGGCCGTGGGCGCCCCCACGCTTCTTACCCTTCTTTGGTTTCACCGGCACCGACTATAGGTCTTTCATGCGCAAAACCATTCTCGCTTTCGTTTCAACCGCCGGACTTCTTCTGGGGGTATGCGTTGCTCACGCGGAGGGCAGCCGGACCTTTACCGACGACCTCGGCCGCACCGTGTCTGTCCCCTTACAGCCGAAACGTATCGTCGCCCTGCACGACATCGATCTCACCATCCCGCTGATAGAATTAGGTGTGATGCCGGTGGGTAGCCATGGCCGCATGGGTGGGGACGGCAAACCCTATCTGCGCTCCAGCGCCATTCTGACCGGTGTCGATTTCGACAATAGCGACATCGCCTATATAGGCTCCATCAACGCCGATCTGGAAGCGATCGTCGCCCTCAAGCCCGATCTCATCCTGACGGAACCGGACCGACCGACACCAGTCGAAAAACTGGAGCAGATCGCCCCGACCGTCGCCATCGACAATACGAAGGACGGCGCGCCGCATATCTACAGGGTGCTGGCTGAACTGACCGGCACGCAGGCGCGACTTGCCGTTCTGGACCGACGCTACCGGGCGCAGATTGAAGCGCTGAAGGCCTCGGTCGAAACCGGCGCGAGCACTGTCTCGGTGTTCCAGCCACTGAATGGCAAGATCAGCGTCTACCATACGTATCGTGCGCTCGGCCGGGTGCTGCGAGATGCCGGTTTTCGGTTCCCAGCCATCATCGACGATATTCCAGACGGCGAGCGCATCGAGATCAGCGCCGAGCGCTTGCCGGAGCTCGACGCCGACTTCATTTTCGATCCGTATCGTTCCGATACCGGCGCTTCTCCGCAGGCCGAAATCGACATGATGGAGGCTGTAATGCCGGGTTTCTGCAATTTTCTGCAGGCCTGCCGCAACGGTCGCTACATCCTTCTGCCGCGGGAAGAGGCAATCTCCAACTCCTACGCCGCACTCAGCCTCATGGTCTCCGCGATCCAGTCGCATCTCGCGGTAAGGCCCACGGCTGAAAAGTAAAGGGGAACAATTGCCGCGACAAAAGCGCTTGCCTGCCAGCTTGGCGCACTGCTAATCCGTGAAGAAGAGTAAGAACTCACCTTCACGGAAAGTCCCATGACGACTGGCGAAACCCGTATATCAAGGCCTAGACATACAGATCGTTTCGGGGAGCAACTGCGCAAGCGCCGCGACCGTCTTTCGCCCGGACTGCTTGCCGTTGCCGAATATATTGACGGCCACCGCCATGCCGTTCTCGGTAAATCGGCGCTGGAAATCGGCTTTGAGACCAATACCTCCGATGCGACGGTCATTCGCGCCATTCAGGCACTTGGGTTTCAGGGGCTGGTCGACCTCAAGGAAACTCTGGAGGCCTATCTCGGCGTGACGGATTCGCCGGTTGAAAAATTGGCCGCTACCACGAAATCCATATCGGGCAACTGCGACGCGGCAATCGACTTCGTTCTCGATAACCAGAAAAACGCGCTGGAAATGCTGGCCACTGTGGAAAACCGCGACGCCATGGCCGCCGCCGTGCGTCTTCTGGCGGAAGCACGCGGCATCGGCGTCCTCGGCATCGGAGCCTCCGGCATTATCGCCACCTATGCCGCCCGGCTGTTCCAGCGCTCCGGCGTTCGCTCCTATGCGCTGAACGCCACCGGTATCACGCTCGCCGAACAATTGCTCGACCTTGAAAACGGCCACGTCCTCATCATGCTCCTGCACGGCCGCGCCCACCGCGAAGCCCAAACCGCAATCGCTGAGGCTGGTCGCCTCGACATCCCGATTATCATGCTGCTCGGCCAGGAAGACAGCGTGCTCAAAAAACACGCCAACGCTTATCTCCTGCTGCCCCGTGCAAAGAACGAAGGGGTAGCGCTACACGCCCCATCCTTCATCGCCATGGAAACCATGGCGCTCGCCCTCTCCGCTGCCCGCCCCGATCGAAGCCTTGAGACACTGGAAAGACTGGTGGAACTGAGGACATCGATCAGGCCGCATAAACGGACATAGTCTTGGGCGAGATACAGACCCGCCACGTTATCCGCTATACTCTCTGTTGCAGAGCAAGATACTCTTGTGTGGTGGACCGATAAAGCGTTATTGACTGTCCGTAGCGATAAAGTCATATCACCGTAAGCAGGCAGAGCAGACAGGATCCGCGCAGTGCAGGTAGAAGCATTCTCGATATCAGGCTTAAAAAAGATAACTCCGGCTCGGTTTGGCGACAGCAGGGGTTACTTCAGCGAAGTTTTCAAACGGGATTGGTTTCGCGAGAATGTGTCGGACGTCGAGTTCGTGCAGGACAATGAATCTCTGTCCGCGCAGGCCGGAACGGTTCGAGGCCTTCACTTCCAGGCGCAACCTTTTGCACAGGGCAAACTCGTTCGCTGTCTTCGGGGACGACTATTAGACGTTGCGGTCGATATCAGAACAGGATCACCCACTTTCGGACAATGGACCGCCGTTGAGCTTTCACCGGAAAAAGGCGAACAGCTGTGGGTTCCGGCAGGCTTTGCCCACGGTTTCATGACGCTGGTTGACGACACCGTTATATCCTACAAGGTGACAGCTCCCTATAGCGCCGCGCATGATCACGGTGTCAAATGGGATGATCCCGCCATCGGCATCAACTGGCCAAAGCTGGACCGTTGCGTGCTTTCCGACAAGGACGCCAAGCAGCCGTCTCTGTCGGAATTGCCTGAATATTTCACCTACCAAAAAACTGGAAACTGATGATGCGCGTTCTAGTCACCGGCGGCGCCGGATTTATCGGGTCTGCCCTTGTGCGTTATCTCGTAAGCGAGGTCGGTGCGGATGTCCTTACAATCGACAAGCTGACTTATGCCGGTAATCTGGCTTCGCTCAAGCCAATCGAAAACGCGCCAAACCACCGCTTTCTTCAGGCTGATATATGCGACCGGGCCGCAATGAATGACGCTTTCGCGACATTTCAGCCGGACTATGTGATGCATCTGGCAGCCGAAAGCCACGTCGACCGCTCCATCACCGGCGCGGCTGATTTTATTCAGACCAATATTAATGGCACCTTCACGATGCTGGAAGCAGCGCGGCAATATTGGAACGGTCTTGCCGAAGACGCAAAATCAGCCTTCCGCATGCTTCACGTCTCGACCGACGAGGTCTACGGTTCGCTCGGAGAGCATGGCCTCTTCGAAGAAACAACGCCCTACGATCCCTCGTCGCCCTATTCCGCTTCAAAAGCCGCAAGCGACCATCTCGCCACCGCTTGGCAGCGCACCTATGGCCTTCCGGTCGTGATTTCCAACTGCTCCAACAATTACGGGCCATTTCATTTCCCGGAAAAGCTTATTCCGCTCATTATTCTCAACGCGCTGGAAGGCAAGCCGCTGCCGGTCTACGGAAATGGCGCGAACATCCGCGACTGGCTATATGTGGATGACCACGCCCGCGCGCTGTGGCTCATTGTACAGACGGGACTCGCCGGGGAAAAGTACAATGTCGGCGGCCGAAACGAGCAGAAGAACATCGATGTAGTAAACTGCATCTGCTCCATTCTGGACGAACTGCGCCCGCAATCGAAGCCCCACGCCCAGCTGATCAAATATGTCACGGATCGCCCCGGTCACGATGCCCGTTACGCCATCGATGCAACAAAGCTCGAAACGGAACTGGGTTGGAAAGCACAGGAAAATTTTGCGACTGGAATTCGCAAGACCGTTGAATGGTACCTCGACAATGAATGGTGGTGGGAGCCGCTACGTCAAGGCGTCTACTCAGGTGAGCGCCTCGGCGTTCTGACGAAGGCCTGAACCGGATGCGGCTGGCAGTCACCGGGAAAAATGGACAGGTCGTTAGTGCCCTTCAGGCACTGGCCGGACCCGGTCTGGAGATTGTTGCTCTCGGCCGGCCGGAGCTTGACCTTGCGCGACCTGACACTGTTTTCAAAGCGCTGCGGGAGGCGAAACCCGATGTCGTGGTATCGGCTGCTGCCTACACCGCCGTGGATAAAGCGGAAAGCGAACCGGACATCGCTTTTGCCGTCAATCGGGACGGAGCAAAAGCCGTCGCGCGAGCCGCAAATGACATCGGTGTTCCCGTCATTCATATTTCCACGGATTATGTGTTCGACGGCACCAAGACCACTGCTTATGTCGAGAATGATCCCACTGGACCAGCCTCCGTTTACGGCCGCTCAAAGCTCGAAGGCGAACAGGCTGTCTCTGAAAGCACCGACAACTACGCTGTTCTGCGAACCGCATGGGTCTACTCGGAATATGGCAGCAACTTTCTAAAAACCATGCTCCGTCTAAGCGAAAGCCGCGATCAGATCAATGTGGTTGCGGACCAGTTTGGGTGCCCCACCTCGGCAACCGACATCGCCGTCGGGATTGTGTCGATCGCGAGAAAACTTGCAACGGATCCAGCCTCACATCTTCGCGGCGTTTTTCACATGTCCGGAACAGGTGAAACGAACTGGGCGGGTTTTGCCAAACAGATATTCGAGTTTTCTGCGGAAAACGGCGGAAAGTCGATGATTGTCAATGACATCACGACCGCACAATACCCTACCCCGGCCCGACGCCCGGCAATCTCCCGGCTTGATTGCAGCAAGCTGGAAGAAGTTTATGGAATAAGATTGCCGGAATGGCAGACATCAACGCGCGCGGTCATGGCCGCCCTAGCGCAGAACAAAAAGGAAATGCCATGAAGGGCATCATTCTTGCCGGAGGCAGCGGAACGCGTCTGCATCCTATGACATTGGCGGTCTCAAAGCAGATCCTGCCCGTTTACGACAAGCCGATGATCTATTATCCGCTGACGACGTTGATGCTGGCCGGCATTCGCGAGATCCTCATCATATCGACACCACATGACATGCCGCTTTTCCAGAACCTTCTGAAAGACGGTTCCCAATGGGGTCTCTCGATCGAATATGCCGTTCAGCCAAGCCCAGACGGGCTTGCCCAAGCCTACATGATCGGCGCCGACTTCATTGGTGGCTCCCCGTCCTGCCTGATCCTCGGCGACAATATCTATTACGGGCACGGACTGCCGGAGCTCTTGCAAAGCGGTACCGACGTCAATGACGGAGCCACCGTTTTCGCCTACCACGTCAACGATCCTGAACGTTATGGCGTCGTTGAATTCGATAGTGAGATGCGCGCGCTGTCCATTGAAGAAAAGCCGTTAAAGCCCAAATCCAACTGGGCCGTTACCGGTCTGTATTTTTATGACGCCGATGTCGTGGACATCGCCGCCAATCTCAAGCCTTCCGCGCGCGGCGAGTATGAGATAACGGACGTGAACCGCATCTATCTGGAACGCGGAAAGCTGAAGGTATCCATCATGGGTCGCGGTTACGCCTGGCTTGATACCGGAACGCCGGATAGCCTGCTCGAAGCCGGGGAATTTGTGCGCACCCTGGAAAAGCGTCAGGGCTTCAAGATAGCTTGCCCTGAAGAAGTTGCCTTCAGCAAGGAATTCATTACGAAGGCCCAGTTTTCAGAAATCGCCGAAAAGGCCGGCAAAGGTGATTACGGTGTTTACTTGAGAAGACTTGCGGCATCCTAGCGCTTTGATCATCTGCCATTGATGTAAGATGGAGACTGAATTCGTTAGAGGTCTGTTCGTCGGACAGGCTCGAAACAATAATGAATGCAGGCGCGCACTCGCTACCCACCCATTGGATACGAAATGGCAAAACTCCCACTTTCAGCCGTGACAATCGTTTCCGTTTGCTACAAGAGCGATGCGCTCATTGTTGACATGATCGCATCGATCCCCGAGGAGACGCCAATCGTTCTTGTCGACAACGGGCGAACTAACAGTTTCGCAAATCTTCCTAAAGGAAGAAACATCGACATCGTCCGGCTTGATGAAAATTTAGGCTTTGGCCGAGGCTGCAATGCAGGAGCGGAAGTCGTCCAGACACCCTGGATCCTGTTTTTGAATCCAGACGCGAGATTGAAGCCCGGCGCTCTTGAGGCACTGCTGGAGGCAATACAGCAACATCCTTCAGCAGTCGCTTTCAATCCGCGAATCGCCAACGCGGATGGAAGTGAGTATTTCAAGCGCCGCTCATGGCTCCTGCGGCGCAGCCAATACATGAAGAAGGGATGGCCCGACGCCGACAGCCCCGTGCCGGTCCTTAGCGGCGCCGCATTTGTTGTTTCGAAGCAAAATTTCGAAAAAGTTGGAGGCTTTGACCCCAATATTTTCCTCTATCACGAAGATGACGACCTTTCCCTGCGTCTTGCGCAACTGGGGCCACTCATGTTCGTGCGCAATTCCCTGACCGTTCATGCGGCGGGACATTCTTCAGGGCGTTCACCTCAGATCGCGCATCTGAAAGCCTATCACATGGCTCGATCGAGGATTTACACGGGTATCAAACACAAGAGACCCTTCCCGAAAACTTCGACGTTCGTTCAGGCGCTTGCGCTTCTACTTTCGCCAACCGTTCTTTTTTCAGCGCGGCGTCGGGCAAAGGCTGTCGGTTTTTTCAAGGGGACGACCAGCAAGAAGCCTATCGGCCTCTAACAGAGTTCAACACTCGCAAGTTTGTCACTCTCCAAGTACCTTAGGATTTTACCTGACTTTCCTTGAGCCAAGACCACACGCCAGCAATGCCTTCCCTAAGGCCAATCTTCGGATTCCAGTCGAAATCCATCTTTGCCCGCTCCACATCCAGAACCGATACAGGAACATCCAGACTGCGATGGGGCTTGTAGATGATCGGTATGGGATTTCCGGTAATCTCCTGAACCACTTCCGCTATATGCAGGACTGACGTGCCAGTACCACTGCCGCCGTTGTATATCCCGATCTTGTCGCTTTGCAGCGCGGCGACACAGAGGCTGGCGAGGTCCTTGACGTGGATATAGTCCCTGATGGTCGAACCATCACCCCAAATTTCGATCGGTTGATGCTTGAGAGCGAGGTTCAGATAAGTCCCAATGATGCCTTGCACCCCAAGATTGCCCTGATACGGGCCGTAGGGGTTCGACGCACGTATCACGATCGGTTGCAAGCCGGCCTTCATCTCGTAGAGCTTGAGATAGGACTCAATTGCGACTTTCACCACACCGTATGAACATATCGGATCCAGAATGTGGCCTTCCGGAATCGGAATTTCCTGCGGTTTTCCATAAACCGTGCCACCGGACGACAAATACAATATCCGTTTTACGCCGCACGCGGCCATATCTTCCAGAAGACTGAGGGTTCCCAGCAGGTTGACTTCCACGTCTCTGCCTGGATCCTTGTCACCCGTAGACGGAACCGTGCCACTTACAAGATGAGCGACGGCATCGACATCTCGCAAGACCTTGCGCATCAGTTTGCTATCGGCCAGTTCTCCCGAGATGTACTGAACCTCAGTTGAGAGAGGACGTGAGGACAGCCGGCTTCTCCCCATAACCGTGACGGCATGCCCTGCCGCCACCAGATCTTCCACAAGATGGCAGCCTATGAAGCCGCCTCCGCCGAGAACCAATATGTTCATGAAAAGCCAATCACCTTAATTCGACTGCGGAGAGGAACGTCGCGTCAGGATCGTACGATACTCATCCAGATACTCGCCAGCCAACACATCGATGTCGTATGTCTTCCCCAAAGCTTCTGCGTTTTCCTTCAGCCCCTCGCGAAGCGTTTTGTCCAAAATCTTTTCCATTGCTGCCGTCAACTCTGCCACGAACCGGACATTATCGCTATCATTGGCGATAATGATGCCAGCTTGCCGATCTCCGATCTGAGACATGCCCCTGATCTCACCGATATCGGTTGCAACGCAGGGCACACCAACCTGCAGCGCTTGTATCAGGCAAAGAGGATAAGATTCCCCCGGAAAGCGCGTGGGTATCAGGGCGACATCACTCATGCGATAGAGACCATAAATCTCTGTCACGAAGCCGAGGAAGTGAATTGTTGAATCTGAAGCCGCCAACTGTTTTGCAGCATCGGTTGCAGGTCCTTCGCCAACCATGAGCAATGCCATCGGCACCTCGGGCCGCCGTTCACGCAGGATAAGGTAGGCCTTTACAGCTTCAGTCCAACCTTTTCCTTCCGCTCCTCTTGCGACGAGAGCAAATACCACCGCATCATCCGCGACACCGAGTTGCGCTCGATTTTTTGGAAATGAGACATCATCAACAGGCATCGCATTTTTCACTTTTAGAAATTTGTCCTGCGGAATCTGCAAGTTATTGAACGGCGTCAAATTTCGATCAGCCGTATACGCGAACCGATCAATTTTTTTGCTCCAACGCGAAATCCTGGTTGTTGCAACATCCATAGCTTCGTAGGAGCCGTGCAGTGTAGAGATGAAAGGAACTGAAACGCCTACACCATCGAGCAAAAAACCCTCGACATTGGCAACGTGCGAATGGACGATGGAGATACCGGCTTTTTTGATAAAGTTGTCTACACCCATGTCACGAACCGCATTTGCCGTGTAGACGGGAATTCCCGGATTCAGCATCCGTTTGACATCTCTATGGTCATCGACATCGTGCATCTGCAGAATAGAAACCATCACGCCTTTGCGGCGAAGCGCGTTTGCGAGATGAATAGGGAATATCTCGCCGCCGCCGAAAGAAAAGCCTAAAATACCTATAAGCACATGGATGTTGTCGCGCGGTATGGCGCGAAGTGCCGGCGCATTCAATAATTCGTCAAAATTTGCTCCCTGCAAGCCGGCACCTTTTGAAACACTGCGGCATACCTCGATAAAGCGCTGCAGAGTATCATCCGGAATATCCCAGCGGCCTTTTAACGCCGCCATCAGTCGCGCGTATTCCTTGTAATATTCGGGTTTAGACTGCGCACTGCTGCCGGACGTATTGCTCTCATGAATTCGGAAATAGCTTATTGCGCTCGGTTCATATGCAATCTGTCCACCACCGGCAATAACCGAGTAGAGATACCAATCTCCCATTATCTTAAAGCTGCGTGCTTCTTCCCAGACTTGGTCGGAAATGTCGAACCGGCGCCACAAGCTGCCGCCAACATTTGCAATCACGTTCTTTACTCCAAAGCCGCCACGGAACCATTCCGCCGCGGGGCGGGCGGTTCGAACGTCCCAGATCCCGGGTTCACTATCTTCCCGATAGTGATCCAGTCCCGCGAAATAATTGCCATCACTGTTGGCAAACTGAATGCGGCCAAACGCCAACATCACGCTTGGATCTCGGAATGCACTTATCGTCCGCTCGACGAATGTGGGCTCGCAAAAATCGTCGCTTTCACAAATCCAGACGAGGTCACCTTTTGCCTGGGAATGGCCCTTTTGCCACTGGCGGAAAACATTGCCGGAGTTCTCGGTATTGTAAATTGCCCTGATACGCTCTGGAAAACGTTTGACGTAGGAATCAATCACCGACCGGCTGTCGTCGGTGGAACAGTCATCAAGGACCAGAATATCGATGAGAGGATAGGTTTGCGCCAAGATGCTGTCGAGGCGTTGAGGTAGATAACGGGCATGGTTGAAATTAGGAACAATAGCTGTCACCCTCACGCCGCTACGCGCACTGAGGTTTGAACGGCTAGCCGCGATAATTTTGTTTGTTGTGATCTTTTGATAATAGTCGAGGCAAAACTGATCCACCTTGCGCGACAGCAACATAGGATCGCGTTTCTCAGCAGACTTCAAAAATCTTTTCCGTCGACGCGTACTGAAAGCTTTTATTTTCGACAGTGTATAAAGCAGCCGGGCGTAAATCAGTCGCTTCAACAGTTTTGCCAAAGAAGCACTGCTCATCCAATTGCTTCGCTGAAGCGCATCTACTTGACCGGAAATATGGTCAATATCCTTCATCAACGCATCAGACCACTGTGCTTCCTCGAACTCTACGCGCTTCAAGACGGGTTCGGAAGACTGAATATCCTGCGAGAAAACCCCGCTCATGCTCACATTCTCAACGGGTCGATCTGATGCGACACCGATCATATACATCGGCGCCTCGATACCGGCCGCAGTTGCGCCACTTCCAGAGTCTGTTTCAAAAAACCGCGCAGACTGGTTTTCTGATGCGATGATCGAGCCGAAACCTATCTTCTGGCCATGCATCGAGACATGGGCAAAATGTTGCCCCAAGAGTTCATTGAATTCGTTCTTAAAAAGTTCTTTTACATGAAAGGGATTAACCAGCCCCGTCGCGACGGTGTAGGCGTATTTCTCCGGCGTCGAAATGATCAGTATTCCATCAGCCCGCAGGACGCGTTTGATCTCTTGCATGAAGCGATCATGGGCCTCAATATGTTCAAGTGTCTCAAATGAGACGACGACATCCACAGACGCCGACGGGAGTGGGATGTCTTCGCACGACCCCACCTTAAACGAAATGCTCCCGGTTTTGTACTTCACTTGCGCGTGACGGACTGCTTCATCTGAAATATCGACGCCAATCACTGATCGGGCAGTTTCCGCCAGGAGTGCGGTGCCAAAACCCTCACCACTTGCGATATCCAGAACGTCTTTACCTCTGACAAAATTTTTTGCCAGATGATACCGATGCATATGTTCGAGATAGATATTGCCACCAATCGTCGGTAGATAGCGTTCGCCGGTGAAATCAAGATCGTCGTTCATACTGTTCCTCGGCAAAATACGCAGCTGTTATGTTTCGAGGCGGATACCCTATTCTCTGGCTCAAGTCGAGACAATGATCCCGCCCCTAAAAACAAGTGGGATTATTTGAAGCTGTTGTGCGGAAGTTTAGATACACCTCACGCTTCTCAAAACGCCGTGACCGATTCGGGAGGCGCTCAGAGGCAATATTGACACCTCCAGATGACGGACATCTGGAAAAGACTTACGATTTTTTTCCTCGTGAAAGGAATTTTCCCAACCATGAGGCTTCCGGCTGATGATCGCTTACGCACGATGCACTAATTGCAATTCCCGCGGGGTAGTCGAACGTGCTCAGGCAGACATCTTCAAACCCAGCCTCAACGACATGCTTCCAAGCGTCAGCTCCATATTCGGTAACAACCTGAAAGTCGGATGCGTTGGAGCTTGGAGCACCATGGTAGCTGTTTGGCAATCCCTTCCGATCACGCGTCAGCCTGTCTACAATTATCGGAACCGTATAGGCTAGAAGACCTCCCGGTTTCAAAACCCGTCTGCACTCTGATAGGGCTTTCACAGGGTTTTCGACATGCTCGAGAGTATCCGAATGGACAATCAAATCGAAAGTTTGATCCGCGTACGGGAGCGAATGCATATCGACTTCCGGATATTCTGCAAGTGTTCGATCAGGCATTTGCCTCAGGTAGTTCGATAGCTGTGCGCACTCATTGAGTTCGAGAACTTTTTTTCCCTTACTATCAATAACGAAGTCCGCAAATCTCCCCTTCCACGACCAATGACGCATTATAGAACGTGCAAGGGCCTGACTGCGAATATTACACCCGCAACCCAAACACTGCGTACCCTGTTGCCGATCAATATAGCCCCGTTCGAAGCTGTTTATGCCCCATTCCTCAGCGAGCTCATCCCAAATTACCTTGTTATTGACGAATTTGTCGCTGCCGCAAACCACACATTGCATTTTATTTCCACCGCTTCAAAAACATGAAGATAAACCATTCCAGATCACGTCACTCTCGAACATGTCTGATTTCCCATCGTTCTGGCTCCAGCTCTAACTGGACGAAAACGTAAAGTACTTATGCAGAAAGTAACTCGTAGCGACCGGGCTTAAAACGCCGATTACATGCGCAACGGCCTCAGGATGAAAACCGAACCCAGTGACTGGGAAGAGCCATGTAGCCAGCCCGACGCTCACAACCCACACCTGCACCAACGCAACCACGTTCACCAAGCCAAAGCGCAGGTACTCCGCCTCAGGCCGGCGACCAGACTCCGCGAAAACGAATAGCTTCATAAGGCCATAGGCCGTCGTCATCCCGATAAGGTATGCTATCACGATGGCAACAGAGTAGCTGGTGATTGTGGACAATGCTGCTCGCGATAAAACGTTCACGCCTGCAGCTATGCCACCTGACAACACAAAACGAACGAAAGGTGATGAGATCATTTCAGAAATCGGCTTCATTTCAAAGCAGCTTCAGCCATTGATCTGCCCAGCCTTACGCTTTCCGCAATGCCCCGATCCTCTGGATAATAATAGGACGTGTCGGCAATCTGCAGCCCCGAAATCGGGGTCTGTACGGGCGGTAGTTTCTCATAGAAATTTGGCTCGCAGACGGGTTGCGCATAAGCGAGACGCCCGACTTTAACTTCGATAACGTCACTATCGCCAACGTCTGGATTTACTTTTTTGATATAGCCCAGAGCTTCGTCGATGAACTGCTGATCGCTCCAGCTCCATTTGTGATTCGTCGTCGGCATGTAGTACGGCACATAAACGACTGTATCCTTCACAGGACGAAGATTCGAAAATTCGATCAGTCCGGGTATTTCGATGGTGTCATCCACGATGTTGATCCAGAAATGACGGCTGATTGACTTCTTCAATTTGAAGAGAAGGCATACCACGCCGATATTGCGGATTTCATCGTATTTCTTCTTCGACGCCTCGGGTAGATCAGGCACCAAGCGGGAGACCAACGGCGTCGGCAGGGTGGAAATAACCGCATCCGCCGGCAAGAACCGCTCTTTCGTTCGTACACCTGTCACTTTGCCGTCCAGGCACTGGACGCATTCGGCGGCTTCGCCGAGGTGCAGGCGTCCGCCTTGTTTTGTATAGGCGTCGACAAGCGCATCGACCAGAACTTGGCTTCCACCATCTATATAGCCAAGTTCTTCCTGAAATAACGAACGCCGGGAATTGCCGATGCGGCGCACGCGCGTAGCTATCCATGAGGCCGAAATATCGTCAGCAAGTTGGTAGAACTTCAGTTCCATCAGACGCTTCCAAAGTGTATCATACACTTCTTTGCCCGAACCCTGTTCAAGCCACTGCCGGGCGGTCTTATGTTCAATCTTCGAAAAATTGCGCGCTTTCGTCGTCAGGAACATTTGAAGGCCCGTACGGAACTTCGCGATCAAACTCAGATGCGGGAACCGCAATAGGGAGATTGGATCACCCCAAGGATGAATCCGGCCTTTCATGAAGTATCCCATCGACGTTCCACGCCACTTCATGCGATCGGCGATGCCAAGCTCGCGCATCAGCGCAAATGTCGGCTCGTCGGATTTACAGACGAAGTGATAAAATCGTTCAATAGATAGCCCGCCAAAATCAAAATGGGCAGCCATTCCACCGGCTACTGCATCACTCTCGACCAGATCAACCTCGTGGCCCAAATTTACGGCACGATGTGCTGCGGCAAGCCCCATGGCCCCCGCCCCGATCACCACAATGCGGCTCATTGGTACTGTCTCCTAAAAATCCAGCACAATCTTGCTGTATGTCGGGTGCAAATAGGTCTCGGTGATTGCACTGCGCAACGGAGTTGCCTCCACTCCAAAGACTACCGGCCAATCAATTACCGGAAATGTTTCGGGTATCACAAGTGCCTCAAGTTGGCTGGTTGTGAAAGGCGGCTTTGAACTCAACTTTCCGTAGATAAAAAGAAGCCACCAAAATAATTTGTAGGGGATGTAGATGATGCGAGCCTTGGGCTTCACGGTGCTGTGAATCAAGTTTATCAGGTCGCCATAATAAACCTGCTCCAACCCCGAGATATCGTAAGTCCCTGTCGGCATTTTTTGCATGGAAGAGATGATGATCGCGGCGAAATCTCCCACATACAAAGGCTGCCTGATGAAGTTGCCGTCGCCCGGAATCGGAAAGACCGGTGTGCGATCCATGAAACGGCGAAGCCACCCCAGATGCTTACGATCAAACCAGCCGAACATCAGCGTTGGACGCAAAATGACATGCGGAATATCCGTCACAGTATCGATGAACTGTTCCTGAGCCGTTTTCGATCGCGTGTAGAAATCATCGGCTTTTGAATTTACCACTGAAGACGAGATATGCACGAAATAAGGTGTTTTATGCATACGCATTGCCGCGACGATATTTTCTGTCGCGGTCACGTTGTTTTCGGTAAATTCGTGTTCGTCCAAGCCACCGATCTGGGCTTGATTAAGCAGAACAGCGTCGACGCCCCGGAACGCATTTTGCCATTCTCCGGGTACGGCCAGATCGGCTTCAATGACCTTGATGTCAGGGTTCAGCTGGCGCAGCAACGCTGTGTTGCTTGGATGCTTGTCGATACCGATAATTTCAAGGCCGTCGACACCCTTGAGACGCGCAATGATATTTTGCCCCACTAGGCCCGCAGCGCCGGTTATGAGAATTTTCTTCATTATATCTCCATCCGATTGAAGATGCGGCTGGGGATGTTTCGGATAACCAGCATAATGTAACGCCAGAACCCGGGCGCATAAGCGACCGGCCCGCCGCGTAAAGCTGCGGCATGAACAACTGCGGCAATCTGCTCAGGCCTCGCCCAAAGAAGACCGGACCTGTTCATACCTTCCGTCATCGGAGTTATTGTCGGCCCGGGTTTCACCAAAACGGCTCGAGGCCCCTTGTTTGCAAAACGGTGCGCAATGCCTTCGACAAGTATAGCCAATCCGGACTTTGCAGCACCATAGATATAGTTGGCACGACGCCCGCGATCACCCGCAACCGATCCAATAACCACCAAAGTGCCCCTAGCCTGTCGCTCAAGCAGATCTGCCGAAGCCAGGCACCAAGCGGCGGCAGAATTGAAATTGACCCTAAAAATCTCTTCAGCGTGTTCTATATCGCGTTCCGCCGCGTGCTGATCGCCGAGAATGCCATAGGCCAGGATAATGTGATCGACACCACCGATCTGGTCAACAAAACCCTGCAGTTGACCGGTTGCGTCATTTGGCGTTGCGAGATCGCAGATAGCAATCTCAACACGCCCTGCACCCCGGCTCTTCAGGTCAGCCGAAGTTTGCTCCAAACGGCCCATAGCGCGACCGACAAGCAAAATTGATGCGCCTTCAGCGGCATAAATCCGCGCAGTCGCCATAGCGATGGAGGAGGTTGCTCCCAAGAGAATAACTCGCAATTTTTTTCCTTTAATCCTGAGCCACCCGCGTCCAAAAACCTGAACGAAATCCCGAATCGATATGTTTTGAGAAGAGATGCCAATCCGGATAACCGTCTTGGAATATCCTGGCCGGCATCCTGCCATCTTTGGCGGGATAGAGGCGTCCTTTAGCCTCCATCACGATAGCATCCAGACGCTCCATCAACTTCAGCGTTGTTTCTCCCCGATTGGGGAAATCCAAAGCCAAAGTCGTTCCCTGGCGTGGGAACGAGAGCATTCCAGGCGACTTGAGCGACCCAAATGTCTTAAGGACCGCAAGAAACGAGCCCTGTCCACTCGCTGAGATTGTCTTCAACATCTCATTCGTCGCGTCTTCCTGCACCGATGGAGGGACAACGGACTGGTATTGATACATTCCCCTCCGGCCATACATGCGATTCCAGCGGCCGATTGAGTCCAACGGATAAAAGAACGGATAAATACCTGTTCTGGTTTTTCCGCTTTTCTTACTGCCCCGGTGGAAGTACGCAGCGTTGAAGGTGCGAATGGAATAGCTGTTCATCGCAAAGCCTGGCAAACTAACGGGCATGGTAAGCACGGTATTGCCATTATCCAACAAACGGGAGCCAGTTTTGGCGTGGTTTCCACGCGTGAAAATTCCCCGACCCAGCTTGTCGCCACCAGAAAGGCAGTCAATCCATGAAACGCTATATTCGAAACCTGCCTCGCTCTCCTCAGCCAAGCGGAAAAATTCTCGTGTATTGGCAAATGGGATGTTTTCTGCGTCAATAATAGCGCTCTGGATGGGTATGACCTCCAGTTCTGCCCACGTTATCAGCCCCGTTAGCCCCAATCCGCCAATGGTCGCAGCGAAGAGGCCGGTGCTGTCGTCCGCAGCCAATTCGACTTCCTGTCCGTCCGACCGCAACAAGCCGATACGCCTTACCCAACGGCCTATCGTTCCGGTTCTGTGATGGTTTTTACCATGCACGTCGTTCGCGATAGCGCCAGCTATCGTTACAAACCGGGTGCCGGGGGTAACCGGTATAAAGTATCCCTGATGAACGATGATCCTGAGGATGGCATCGATGGACAAACCTGCTTCTGCACGTAGAACCCTTGTTTGAGGGTCGAAGTAAACCATCCTGTCGAGAGCAGTCATGTCGATCAACCCTCCATTCGGGTTGAGGCCGCTATCGCCATAGGAACGGCGCAGACCGCACGCCAAAAGCGGAATATCCTGCTGACGGGCCTCATCCATCAATGATGGCAATTCGTCTCGCCAGGTCGGACGCGACAACATATGACGAGTCCGCAAGACACCGCCCCACGAACTAACTCCAAAGGTGGACGCAAAACGACTCATAGCGCGACCAGAAAAACGATCGCAATGACGACACCGAGGCCGATACTCGCATTGTCCCTGATGGCGAAACTCACGGGATCGTCATTCATGCGGCCCCTGTGCGCCAATATCCAAATACGGCCGAGCCATATCGACAGCAGGACAGGAATGGCGGACAGGAATTCGGGACGCGCATATTCATTGCCCGCCAGCATCTCCAGCAAGATGAAAATAACGAGAACGACAAGCGAAGCCATCGCGGCGCTCACGCCGAGAGAAAGCGTCAGCGGCGCGTCTCCCACTTCATAGCCTCGGCTCTTAAGGCTGGCCGCGCCACTGGTAGACGCCCGAACTATCTCGGTATGTCGTTTCGCCACAGCGAGGGAAAAGAAAAAGAACACTGCAAATGTCAACAGCCAAGCCGGACGCGAGTGCTCAAGCAAAACAGCGCCCATCACCACACGGGATGTAAAGAGAATCCCTATTATCAATGTATCGAGTAGAGGAATACGTTTTAGCCCAAGTGAATAAGCCCCCGTGACGATAAAGTAACCTAAAAGCACAGAAGCGAACTGCAATGAAAGCAGCGCTGCAGCGACAAAACCCATAAAAATAAGCGCTAGAGCGAGTACGAAGCCAAATCTGATCGACAAACGGCCACTGGCCATAGCGCGGTTTCGTTTCGACCAGTGCTGTCGGTCGGCATGCAGATCCGCAATATCGTTCAAAAGATACGTACCGGATGTTACTGCAAGCAGACAAAGAAATGCCAAGAGCGTCTCGATGAGCAAAGCTGCATTTGCCCACTCGTGGGCAAGGATCATCGGAACGAAAATCAAAACATTTTTTGTCCAGTGATGAACGCGAATCGCCTTCAAAAACCCTTTCAAGCCGATCGGCGAGTTGGAAAACTCAGCGACAACGGGCTTGTCGAGTTTTCGAGCCTTGGCGGCAACGCCGTCGCTCGCACCGGCCAAAACTATCGCATCCGCAGCGGCCCAAACCGCGAGGTCTGCGCCGCTGTCGCCCACATAGATGAAACCTTCGGGAAAACGCGAGGCCAGATAGCTTGCTTTGGCCGGACCTTTCAGGTTGCTCTCACTGGACCCTACGGCGGAATTGAATATTCCTAACTTGGCCGCAACAACATCGACGATCGTCTGGTCGGCGGCGGAACACAAATGCAGAGTATGCCCCTCACCGGCTTTCTGGCGCAACCAGTTTACAAGATCCTCACGGAAAGGCAAAACAAGCGAAGTAAGATCAACCTGTTTGGCAATCGTGGCTTTCAGCACATGGCGACCACGCGAAAGAGTTGGCAGGGCCGACATCAATGCCAAAGGTTTCCGAAATAACGAGAGCGCCGCAGCTTCATAAAGTGTATCCGACAGAAGAAGCGTTCCATCCAAATCAACAATGATGGGTAATTCCGAGAGGGCGTCACTCTCTGTGGAACTATGTCCTTCTGATGAATGGTTGAAACTCATAATGGCCCTTACGTTGTTGTTTCGCTATCGCCTATACGAGAATAAGTGCCGTATTGCTATCCGCTCATTTTCTGAATTGAGATATACCCCTGTAAAACGACGTCCTGGGAACGCCGCCGCGGGGAGTGCGTCATCCATTAGTTGGAATCAACCCGGGCCTGACCAACTTGACAAGTTCCAGCCTAAACGGGATAGCTCAGCAAATTTGAGGCAGAAGGCAGCAGTTTCATAATGACAATCATCAATTCGCGCTTGGCACTGTTAGCGTTTGCTACACTGTGTGTGTCTGCCTTTTTTACGATATATTACGTCAATCAGCCGCCGCTCGATATGTATGCGTTTCGCCAGGCTCAGACGGCTTTGACGTCTTATTGGTTTATAAAAGAGGGCTTCGCCCTCGCTTATCAAACGCCGGTCGGCGGCAGACCTTGGGCGATCCCGTTCGAATTTCCGCTCTACCAGGGTATCGTTGCCGTTATTGCGAAAACATTCAACTTGTCACTTGATGCAGTGGGACGGTTGGTAAGCAACCTGTTTTTATTGGCATGCCTATGGCCCATTGCCGGAATTTTCAGGCTTCTCAAGCTACACCGCGAAACATTGTACATATTTGCGGCACTGATACTATCTTCCCCCGTTTATTTGTATTGGGGACGATCTTTCATGATCGAGACGACCGCGCTTTTCTTTACCATCGCATTTTTATATTATTTTACCCTTGGTGTGCGTGAGGGCTTTACCGCTAGCTGCAACGCGCTTCTGCTGTTGTGCGCTACGCTCGCATTGCTGCAGAAATCGACGACAGCACTACCCGTGCTCATCGTGATGGCCTTAATATATGCTTACGTGACCTTGCGTCAGGCGGAGGGTTTCAAATCGCTCTTCAAATTGAGAGTCCTTGCCGTGCCGGTTTTCGGCTTTCTAATTCCGGTTGTAGTCGCTTATATCTGGATAAAATTTACCGACGATCAAAAGTCTCTGAATGTATTGGGTCAGTATCTTACATCCGCCCGGTTGAGCCCTTGGAACTGGGGCACATTCGCTCAAAGATTTGAACCAGCGCTCTACGAAAAAGTCATCCTGATCAGGATGTTCGTTGGAAATCTCGGCGCTGTCGTTGGGTTGGTCTTGTTCGTTTACTTTCCAATATGGTGCATCAAGCAGGGACGAAAGATCGAACTTGTGCTCTTTTGCATAGCGCTGGCGCTTGGTTTTTTACCATTTTTTATGTTCCCCAATCTGCATTTAGTGCACACTTACTATCAGTCCGCAAACCTGGTTTTCCTCTTGTTGGCGGCGGCGGTCGCTCTGGGAACATTGTACGGTTTCGCACCGAAAAAGGTTATGACCCTTGTCGTTATCATTATCGCGTCTAACTACATTTATTTCTCCATCAAGTACTATCCAGCGATCTCGCAAGAATTCAACGGTTACGATCGAGATGTGGCCGTAGGGAAGTCTCTTCGCAACGCGCTTCCTGAAGACCGCCAGTTTATCGCGGCGGGTAACGATTGGAGCTCGACATTTACTTACATGGCAGAACGTAAGTCTTTCATGATAAAAGATGGCTTTCCCGATACGCAACTCGTTTTGGCAAATCCGGATCATTACATGGATGCCGGAAAGGTTGCTGCGCTTGTATCTTGCGGAAACAATAGTATGCCACCTGCCCAGTTCGCTGACTTTATTGTTCAGAGACAATGGAACACCGCAGTCGTCAACGATTGTAAAATTGGGTTTTCCGGAACAGCGTTCAACGACGAAAACGCCGTTTCCACCGAATGCCACGGCGCAATCGATATAAGCGAAATTGTTGAAGATAATGGTGTTCGCGTTGCCAAGTTGGCCGGCTGGGTTATCCCCGCGGAGGGCGACAAAAGCGTCCATGAGCGAGTCTATGTTCAACTCCCCGCATCTGACGGCAAACCCAAATATGTCGAGGCTTTAAGAACCCCCAGAGACGACGTAAACTCACAACTGAGAATGCCGCTGGACAACTTGAGCGGATTTTCAGCGCTAGTGCCGCTTGCACAAGGCCAAGGCACTGAAGATGTTGCCATCGTTCGTTCTCGAGGTGACGTCAAGAACATCTGCCGGCTCCGTCATTGAGCAAATGATCCGGCAGTACGGACAATCCAAAGCGTGATTTCTGACTAATTGACGGAAGCAATGGTCAATTTGGCTGTGGTTGAGGTCCCATTGAGTCGTCGGAAGCGTCGCAGCTTCTTTTCCAAGAGATCGCGGCAAGATGCGGATCCTGCCGTTGCGATCAAATGTAGCGCCTCCTCCTGTCAGCGTTGAGTAACACCCGCCTGCCGGTCGCACAAAAAACTGTCAGTACAGCCCTCCTAGGGCTGCTCGTTGTGCGGTCCAACGTTGGGAATGGGCGCCCCACTTAGAGCGCACATTTTACTTAAATGCTTACACAGAAAGCTCCAGTGAAGCTGGATTCGAGATACTTCTCTCAAGTCCTGCAAATCAAGAGAAGCAACCATTTTCACTTGTTCAATCGGTCAAAGGCAACCTTCCAAAATGCCTCATCTCTGGCTAATCGCATCCGCCGTTTCGATTTTCGAATGTTATCGGGCTGTCGAGCAGCGAGGACGATTCGCGCCGAGGTGACACCTGCGGTGTCCGAATGGGAAAGTCCAGCGAGCAAATCCAACTCGTCTTGCTGTGGATCGGTCACGAGTCGCTGGAAAGGTGCTGCCCAAGCTGGCGAAGAGATCACAGCAGGATTGTAAATTTTTAGAAGATAGCGGTTATCCTCCACGAACTTGATGACACCCTGTTGTACACTCATAGCCTTTTCGCGATAGTCTCGTTCCTCAGGCAGAATATCCTCTAGTTTCGGAACAATCTCACCAGTATCGCTTATCTCATACCCCAAGGTCGTGCCATGGTCCGCAGTAAGGGCAAATTCCAGCAGCTCCACTCCTCCCGACTGAAGATACTCTTGGATATGAGGCTGATTGCCATAATGGGACAACCAACCCTGCATAGAAAAGCCTAGGTCGCGATTCGTCGTGGCGGATGAGTGCAGTCCTAAATAAAGCCCGACAAAGTCTTCTTTCGAATATTTCTGGTCGAGCGCTCCCAACAGGTACCGTTGAATATTGCCATTCCAACCAATATCGACCAGCGCCGTTTTTATGCCTGGTGAAAAATGACGGTCGAAATACGGTCGAAATTTCCTTCGTCTATCGGAAGCCGCTTTAAGTCCAAGCTCAAAAGTTGTGCTGAGCATGTCGCGTCCGGCACTGATCTTCTCGTGTAAAACGGGGCTACTGGCCGCCAGTCCGAATTGATCCAGCAGATGCGGTATCGTTCTTACGTCGTACCCAACGGTCTCTAGGGAATGCTCTATTGGTCGAGCGACCTTGCCTGTAAATGGGGCCCAAGTCTTTTCGATATCCCACTCTCTTATTCCGACTTGATGACCAACACGTCTTGAAAAATGCACATAGGAGGTAGCGACGTGGTCCAAACCCACATCCTTTTTCAAAATTTCAAACAGACGGTGAGGAAGCCATCCATCTCGGGCAACGAAAGCAACCTGCTCGACTTTCGTTTCAAGCACCTTCGCACATAGCCACAGCATGAATCCGAAAATCAAAGGTCCGAATATTCGATACCCAACACGTTCGTAGCCATTCTCGGGTAGGAATTGTCGCGCCTGCGGCGTAGCGAAAAACTCGATGATGCTATTGACCGTATAGTCACTCCGCGAACGAGCACAAACCAATCGTTGATTATCGACTATCGCCCAGTCTGCCCAACGGGTTTTGATTGAATGTTTCTGTGCCTGTTTAACATCCGACCAACTGTTGTCTCCGACGTGCAGCCAATTTGCATCTTGGGCGATATTTAGTCTGGTTCTAACTTCCGCATAGAGTTCACCGCTGTGTTTGCTTTTCCTGAGCTCTCCTGAAACAAAAATGGGAACGTCGCATAGGTTCGCAAATCCCTTCTCCTCTAGCATCTTCCTCAGCCATGACGAGGACAGGTACATATCCGAAACAAATGCAAGCTTTTTGGTTTTGTTGCGTAGCTCCTCGAAGACCTGCAGGCCTTTTTTGCTTGCAAAGAGGAAAGTTTTTTCTAGCTCAAGCTCCTTGGCACGGAGCAATTCTCTCACCTCAGAACTACATCCTGTAAGGACTTCAAAACGATGGTAAATCTCATCGAGGTTGATTTCGCCTTCACCTCGTGACGCAGCAGCAAAGATGTCGCGCGCGTCCTTTTCGGCCTGCATGCGGTGATGGCTGAATGAAGCGAGAAGGTCATGGTTGAGAAGCGCGATATTGCTCTGCAGGGTCGCTACGCGCACCGCTTCGAAAACATCTACAGGCGCACGCAATTTGCGATGTACGAGCGTATCAAAAATATCGAATGTCACTAAATCATACATGGAATTATCCTTCGATCGCACGACCGAGAACGCGGTTTCTCCACCGCCGGAACGAACGAGAAATATTCTGACGCCATCTCGGACGCTCGTGCCGCAGACTTTTGATAGCCTCCTCCATTTGCCACAATCGCCATAAAATGTGACTGAATTCGTTTTGCGTAAGCTCTTGTACTTCCATGGGAATGGTCACTGCGATTCGGTTTTCCCCATTTTCGCCGGCGACTTGGCGTATCAGATCGTTGCGAATTTTTTGATTGTAAAGGCGATGTCGATCTGCACCGGCATGCACAGTATTTCCCAGTGCACCCGTCGACGAAACCCGATGATGGTAAAAGCTCAAAAACTCGGGAATCACCCAAACATCATGCTTAAGGATGAAACGCGTATGGAAATCCCAGTCGCCGAGAACAGGCAGACTCTCGTCAAAAAGCCCAATCTGTCGAGCGGCGGGTAGGTCGAACATAAATGCAATGGGGGGAAATTGGTTACGAACCAACATTTTTTGAACGGAGAGCAAACCCTCATCGAGATTGTCTGAATGCCAAGATCGAAAGGGTTCGACGCGCTCTATTATGATTTCATTGCCGATGACAGTTTCAAATACTGTGTTGAGGCGGCATGCTATTCCCTTAATTGATGGGAACGTCTTCTTCCGGCGAGCAATGGTCGTGGTCATCGAAGCTAGAAATTCCGGCGCCCAGCTATCGTCGTCATCGTGAATGACCGCATATTCCGTATCCAAGGTTGCAAGCCCAGCATTCGATGCTGCCTCCATCCCTTTGGATACCTCATGATGAAGAACGCTCACTCTGGCGTCTCCTTGAAAGATTTGCGCAACAAGCCAATCAACGGGTTCAGCTTGCCCGCCATCATTTACGACAACCAATTTCCAATCTTCATATGTCTGGTGCTTCACGCTTTCCAGCGCCCTCCGGAGCAGTACGGTGCGATCCTTCGTTCGGGTCACAATTCCTACACCAACGGGACTAAGGCTACTCTCTATATCCGCGCTCTTTTCGTCGGCTAGAGACAAGCCATTTTTTACGGCTAAGTTGACATCCATAAATATCAGATTGACTGCTGTCTTCGCGACAAGAACGTAACCTTTACTCTCCAGCAATTGAGAGATCAGTTCAGCATTGTTCTCAATAAAGTGTTCCGACGGCTCAGCTTGAACTACGGCAGGACGCCAACGGTCCCAATCTACGTCCTCCAGTAAATCAAGGTCCAAACCTTCGGTGTCGATCGATAGATACAACGGCGCGCGCTCAGAAAAAAACTCTTCCAGCACATCGTTCATACGAGATGCCTGAACGGTGACAACCTCTTTCACTCCTATCGCGCCGTCTTGCCAATCTTCGACAAACCGCCTCGAAAGGGAAGATAGTTCATTTTGATTTGATACGAAAAGTTCCACAGACTCGGAATCGCCGACGATAATAGCCTTGTTCAAAACAATGTCTTGTTTTCGTACTTTCTTCAGATCGGCTATGAGCGCGGGATTTGCCTCAACGAGGACGCCACTCATCCCTAACTCGAGAGAAAGAAGATAGGTCGCGCTGGTGGCAATAGGATGATTTGCCCCAATCTCCAGATATCGCTCTATCGACAGATCGAAACGTCCCCGTATGGATAGTGCTTTTAGTATACTAACGACAATAAGATCTTCTGCACATTGCGAATAATATCTTTGTGCCAGCACCTCGATATCCGGTACACTTAACCCGAACATCTTAACTTCATCGTACACAAAATTATTTCTCAAAGTAAACCTTCAGCAAATCAATATAATCTTACTATTTATAGTGATTTTTATCACATAGAATCTACAGTTACGACTAAATTTAAAATGAGTCCATACAAATATCATAAAAATAAAAATATTTCGTTTTTATAATATTTTATTTTTATAATATAATTATAAATAAACATGAATATTAAGCAAATAAATCGATATAATATAGAGTAGTTTCACATCTAATATTACAATTAATTCGGAGAACGCAATGAGAAGGCATATCGCGGTTTGCGCGAGAACCAGGCCAGCACGCCGATATTGACAGACAGAATGCGGGGGACTATTTCCTAGCGGCTAATGCGGGCCACATATAGCTCTGGACAGAAGCGTCTCGTCCTGACATGCGCAAATCGTTACCGGAATATCTGGATTCGCGCGTCGGATATCCCTAAGTAACGGTCGACTTAAGTAGCGCAACGTGGATTGACCAGTGTAACAAGGTGAATACAACTGACATGCTGACTGGGTGACACGACAATTACCTTTGCCATGGGGCGGTGAGCAGGTCTTATCTCGGAACATTATTTATCTTGAATTCGCAAGGATATTGCAGTGATCGGATCATTTTTGTCGCCAGACGACAAAAAGCTGCTAGCGCGGCTCTTTAAGGAAAACTTCAAAAAACACGTTGGCTGGTATTCTGCGGCGATTGCGGCAATGCTTATCGTCGCAGGTACGACCTCTCTCAGCGCATGGATCATGCGTGATATCGTCAACAGTGTTTATCTGAAGCAGGGTTTCGACGTTGTCCTTGAGATCGCGTTTGCAGTTGCAGCCATTTTCATCGTTAAAGGCTTCGCCACCTTCGTGCAGAGCTACTACCTCAGCAAAGCGGGCAACAGCATTGTTGCCGAGCAACAGCGAAAAATCTATGACCGGTTATTGAAACAGGGAGTCTCCTTTTTTCAAAACCTGCCGTCCTCCGAATTGCTCGTACGCGTCACCTACAATGCACAAGCGGCCCGAAGCGTCATAGACACGATCGTAACGTCTTTCGTCCGTGACCTCTTTTCACTCCTTGGCCTGATTATCGTGATGTTCGCCCAGAATTTCCTTCTGAGTGCGATTTCCATGATTATCGGTCCTTTGGCGATCTTCAGCGTTCGTCTCGTTCTACGTCGTGTTCGCAAGATCATGGAAGCGGAACTTGCTTCGCTCGGCGAAATCGTCAATGTCGTGCAGGAAACCAGCATCGGCGTTCGCGTCATCAAGGCATTCTCTCTCGAAAAACTGATGCGCCAGCGCATGAACAAGGCTGTGTCCGACGTAGAGCAACGCGCCAATGGCATTGCGAAGCTTGAAGCGGCGACCAGCCCGATCATGGAGACCCTGTCTGGCCTCGCCATTGCTGCCGTCATCGCCGTATCCGGTTACACCGTTCTTGAAAAAGGTGGTTCGCCGGGCGACCTGATGGCCTTCATTACTGCCCTGCTTCTCGCCTATGAGCCAGCCAAGCGTCTCGCCCGCATGCGTGTCCAGATCGAAGGCGGCATGATCGGCGTGCGCATGATGTTCGAGGTTCTGGACGCACCGTTGACGCTTGCCGAGAAGAAGGATGCGCAGCCGCTCCCCAAGGCGAGCGGCAATGTGGAGCTCAAGAACGTCAGCTTCGAGTATGTTGCTAACCAGCCGGTTCTGAAGGACGTCAGCGTCCTCTTCGAGGGTGGCAAGATGACTGCGCTGGTCGGGCCTTCCGGCAGCGGTAAGTCGACGATCATCAACCTCATGATGCGTCTTTATGATCCGCAAAGCGGTTCGGTCGAGATCAACGGAATGGATTTGCGCGATGTGTCCTTTGCCAGCCTGCGCGAGCATGTTTCTTACGTGGGCCAGGAAACCTTCCTCTTCTCGGGAACGGTGAAGCACAACATTTCTGTCGGTCGTGACAATGCTACAGATGAGGAAATCATCGCTGCGGCCAAAGCGGCCAACGCACATGATTTCATCATGAACATGCCCGATGGTTATGATAGCAAGCTCGGCGAAAACGGCTCTGGTCTCTCTGGCGGCCAGCGTCAGCGTGTTGCCATCGCCCGCGCCATGCTGAGAGATGCGGACATATTGATCCTCGATGAAGCAACGAGCGCGCTCGATTCGGAATCCGAAGCGCTTGTCCGGGACGCGCTTGAGCGGTTGACGTTTAACAAGACATCGATTGTCATTGCTCACCGGCTCTCCACGATCAACCGCGCTGACAAGATCGTCGTCATGGATAATGGTCAGGTTGTGGAGCAGGGAAGCCGTCGCGAGTTGCTCGCAACGGATGGTCTCTACAAGCGCTTGCACAGCATCCAGTTCGATGCGGACGTAGCCTAAGTCAAACAATTATCGGGCGGCATTGCCGCCCGATCCTTATTAAGCTTGCCTGTTACACCAGGTACCTTCGTCCGGTTAATGCCGATTACAAGGCGATATCCATATCGCTCGCTGCTCTCACCAGGAGCGGCAGAATCTGCCACGCGTTCATCGCTCAACCGTATTAGCGGCGCGGAAACGCTCACGGTGCCGACGACTTCCTTCCCCTGATGGATGGCAACCACGATTGCCCCCTCCTCGGCGGCCAAAGCTTGAGCCCGCTCGGCCCATGGCTTGTGAATCCGGACCAAATCGACGATCTACAAAACCTCGTGCTCTGGCTCGATGCGGCTCATGCCCGGTGACGTCGTCACGACCGGTACGCCGCCCCGCGTCGGCCTTGGAATGAAGCCGCCAGTCTTCCTGAAAGCCGAAGATGTTGTCGAACTTGGCATTGATGGCCTTGGCAAACAGCGTCAAATCGTGACAGCATTCGGCAATTAGACAGCAGCAAGGATCATGACGGGAATGACGGCAATCGAAAAACTGGCCCAAGGCCTTGTAAAAGCAGGCCTGGACAGCACTAAAATTCCGCTGGCGACGATTGAGGCGGATGGTCTCGTTCCCGGTAGTCTTGAGGAGGCCATGGCCGTTCAAGGTGCTTTTGTTGAAGCGTCCGGTAAAACAGTGGGAGGCTGGAAGCTCGCGATCCGGCCTGATGGTACGGCGGTCGCTGCGCCGATGGTCGATTGTTACCGCGTCGGTGACGACAATATCGCGTCCTTTTCGGGAGCGGACGTCGAAGGCATCGAGGTGGAAATCTGCTTCACGCTCGCCTCAGATATTCCCGCCGCAACCGCAACCCCGCTAAGCAGGGCCGATATATTGACGCATATCGACGCCGTTCACCTCGGTGTCGAGCTGCTCGGCTACCGGCTGGTGGAAAAGAACCAGGTTCCCTTCCCGCTCTTTCTGGCGGATCGCCTTGCCAATCGCGGGTTTGTTCTCGGGCCGGAAATAGACGCGGCAATCGTTGATACCTTTGCCGACAATACCGGCGATCTGCCGCATCTAACGGTGACCGAAGGCACAGATATCCGTTTCGATGCCGTGGTGAAACACCCTAATACCGATCCGCTCGCCCCGCTCATCGCTTTCGCCAATTCCCCCCTCAACAGGAATGGAACGCTGAAACGCGGACAGATCGTCACCACCGGCAGCCTTTGTGGTGCGATAACAAGCGACCTTGCCGCCGACACCCATATCGATATGACATCGGTCGGGGCTTTCACACTGTCATGCTCGTGATCGTCGCCTGCCGTCTTCGACGCGGATAGTGCTTCCGCGTCGATGGCGTTCATGTCCTCACTATCAAGATTGAACCGTCACGATCTCCTAGGGGCAAGCCCCATGTGTCAAGGTCCTGCCCGGCCCTCAAATACCTGTGTAATGGACTAGCCGTCTTTACCCAACATTCAGGCAGACGACCGTTCGGTCATCGCTGAATTCGGTGCTTGTCGAGCCTTTCACCGACGGATAGTCGGCGAGTTTATGAAAATCTGCCGCCTCGACGCGGTCAAATTCCGCTTCCCAGTCAGCAATATCGGTTCCAGCTGGCAGAGACAGATAACCGTCGGAAAAGATTTCAAGGCTCACAAGCGTGTCCTTGGCGATGCTAAGATCGACCGTCCCCTCTTCTATGACCTTTCCGCCATTGACCGAGGCGTATCCCAGTACGTGTCCCTGCCTGTTTGCGAATTGCGGCTGGACGCGAATTCCGCCCATCAGGAATTCCTCGACCGCTTCGATATCGCTCTCAAGACCGCTCATGCGGGCTGCGGCAATGACAACATTCTCCGCCTCCGGCGCAGTCATGATGCCGTTTTCGACAGCGGAACGCAGGCCGGAAAAGATGGTTGCGCGCGTGCGTGCCTCGGCTACATCACCATCCCTCAGAGCGGCAAAAAGCTGTTTGAAAACAAGGATGCGCGCCGATGTACTCACCTTGTCTATAAGCTTGGCATGCTGCAGCAACCGGGAGCCGTTGATACGCACACCGGAATCGCCGGCCAGAAGCAGGCGGAAACTGTCTCCCAAGTCAGCAACGATTGCCAGGGTTGTCGAGGGTGGATGGCTGGCATTGATGCGCTCGGCCTCTTGCTTCAGGATATCGCTGATGTCTTGAAAAAGCCGAGGCGCGGCAATTTTTTCCAGCGTGCCATCGAGGCCCATTTTCGCCACGGCATTTGCGGCAGCGAGTGCTGCGATACGGCCCGAGCTCAACCCGCCGTAACTTGCACCGGTCGGGTCGGTCGCACCATCAAAAACGGCCAGAACCCGTCCCGGTATGATCAGTGCCACATCGTCCCCGGGCGCTGCGGCGTTCTTGTATTTCGATTGCGAAAAGCTCGCGATATTCATCGTCGTGTATTCCTTGCAGAGGGAGGCTGGGCAGAGGGAGGCTGGCGGCGACACTTATGTCGCCGCTCCTGCAGTCGTTTGGTGAGGGCTGGTATGGTTTCAGACGAAAGAGGCTTCTTTGTCTTCCGAGAGGCGGAACACGATGAAGACACAAAGCCCTGTGCTGACCAGAAGGACGGTTGAAAGCGCCGCCGCCGTGCCGAATTCACCATCGATCACCTGAACATAGATGAGAACCGGCATGGTGATCGTTCGTGCCGTGTAGAGGATCAGCGTCGAGGACAACTCGTTGATAGCCGTTATGAAGCTCATCAGCGAACCGATGATGAGACCGGGCAGCATCAGCGGCACCGTCACCGACACGAAGGTCTTTGCCGGCGAAGCCCCGAGATTGACCGCGGCCTCCTCGATGGACGGCTTGATCTGCCTGAGGATCGATGTCGTGGAGCGGACGCCGTAGGGCAGCCGGCGGATAAACACCAGGAGGATGATGATAAGCGCCGTCCCGGTGATATCAAAGGGCGGATAGCGGAACGTCGTGACGTAACCGATCGCCATGACAACGCCGGGAATGAGGTAAGGCACCATCAGCAGGAGATCGAGCGAGCCGGAGACCGCATTGTCGCGTCGCACCACGATGAAGGACAGCAGGCCGGAAACGATCGCAATCAGTATCACGGCAGCCAGTGCAAACGTGAAACTGTTGGCAATCGCCTGCGGTGAATCACGAAGGATACGGGCATAGCTGTCCAACCCGAAGCCGCCGGTAAAGACGGGACCGCTGGTTGCGAGGAACGAGGTGTAGATGACCGTGAGCGACGGCAGCATGGCGATGAAGACGACCAGATAGCAGAAGCCGTGCACGATGAACGACTTCAACGGGCGCATGGACTGCTTTACCGGCCTGTTGGTCAGTGAACTGGCGTAACGGCGCTTGGCAAGAATGTGCCGCTGCAAAAGAAGTGCCGCCATCGAAATTGCAATCATCACCATGGAAATCGTTACCGCCATGGTCGGCGTACCGGCCATTTCGGAGGTGTATTGCGCATAGGCGATGGTCGAAAGTGTTCTGATGCCCTTGCCGAGGATTGCCGGCGTTCCGAAGTCGGCGATGGACAGCACGAAGCAGATGATCGCGCCGGTGCTGACTGCCGGAAAGACCAGCGGCAAGGTGATCTTGCGGAAACGTTCGAACGCCGTGCAGCCGAGATTTTCCGCCGCGTCCTCATAGGACTTGTTGATGGTGTTCAGCGCGTTCTCCGTCATCAGGAAGATGTAGGGAAAGAACTTCAGGCTGAAGACCATCACGATGCCCGGGATCCCGTAGATCGTCGGCAATGAAATGCCGGCGAAGGACAAGAGATTGGTGACAGCACCATTGGCACCGAACAGCATAATCCAGGCATAAGCACCAATGAACGGCGGTGCGCACAGAACCAGAACCGCGAAGGTGGCAATGAAAGTGCGCCCCTTTATGCGATAACGGGACGTGCAAAAGGCAAGCGGAATACCGAGAAGGCAGGCGCCCAGCATGCCCAGCACACCGATGAGAAGCGTATTCCAGAGTGCGACGGTATAAAAACGCCGTGTGAACACTTCCGCATAGTTGCTGAGACCGAACGCACCGGTTTTGGCATCAAAGAAACTGATGAAGAAGACGCTAAAAATCGGCAGGATCAGGAAGATCGCCAGCAGGATGACGGCAAACACCGTCACGCTTGTCCAAAAACCTGGCAGTCGCAGGCGGAAACCGCCGGGAGTTGCAGTCGCAGTCATATCCGTCATGACAGGCGCTCCCCGGTTACGCCCTCGCCGAACAGCTTCGCATCGGCCGCGCGCCAAGAGAAAGTGGTCTTCTGGTTGGGCTGCAGTGCAATGATCTCAGGCGATGGCTTGGTGATCGCCTCGATTTCCTCGCCCGACGAGAGAACGGCTGCAACGTTCATCTCACGCCCCGTGAAGCTGACCAGTCTTATGGTCACGGGCAGTTCGATGCGCTCGTCACCATCGATCGCGGCAGGACCGACAGAAATCGCCTCCGGGCGGATGGCGGCGACGATCTTCCGCTGCGGGGAAATCGCATCCGCCTGCGGCAATGCGACCTTGTGGCCGGAAATGGATGTCTGCCCGCCTGCACGGTCAAGCGTCAGGAAGTTGTTTGCGCCCACGAACGACGCGACGAAGCGGTTGGCGGGATTGTTGTAGACTTCCCAGGGTGGTGCAGCCTGCTGAATGACTCCGCCATACATGACGCAAACCAGATCGGACATGGCAAGCGCCTCTTCCTGATCATGCGTGACATAGACGGTGGTGATGTTCATGGCCTGCTGGATTTCACGCAGTTCCCGGCGCAGGTCCACGCGAAGTTTGGCGTCGAGGTTGGACAGCGGCTCGTCCATCAACAGCACTTTCGGGTTGATGACGAGTGCGCGCGCAAGACCCACACGCTGCTGCTGGCCGCCGGAGAGTTCGTGAGGCATACGCTTGGCATAGGGAGCGAGCTGCACGACATCGAGAATCTTGCCGACCCGTTCGCGGATCTCGGCTGAAGACGCCTTGCGCTGTTTCAGACCGAAGGCAATGTTGTCAAACACCGAAATATGCGGAAACACCGCATAATCCTGAAAGACCATGCCGACATCGCGCTTGTGGGCGGGCACATGTTCGATCGCCTGTCTTTCGATGCTGATGCTGCCGCTATCCTGCTGGTGAAAACCTGCAATCGTGCGCAAGAGGGTCGTCTTGCCACAACCGCTGGGTCCAAGAAGCGTAAAAAACGATCCGGAGGGAATGGAGATGTTGATGTCGGAGAGGGCAACGACATCCCGGTAACTTTTCTTGATGCTGGTAATTTCTACGGCGGCCATGTGCTGCTCCATGACATATCCTGCGCGGCACACGACCACGGTGGACGGAACGAAAATGCTGTTGTGAACGAGGAAAGCAGGGGACGGCTGCCTGACGCACCGCCCCCGGCAATGTTCTTACTGGACGTCGAGCAGGATCTCGTTCCACTTTTCCATCAGGCGCGAGCGGTTGTCCGCAGCCCACTTGAAGTCGTACTTCGCATCCGGAACATCGGACAGCGGAACGAGCGCCGAATTGGCAGGAACATCGGTTCTGACCGAGCGACGACCGGCTTTCACCACGACTTCCTGCGCTTCCTTGGAGACGATGAAATCGATGAAGGCCTTGCCGTTTTCGGCGTTCGGCGCACCCTTGACGAGCGCCATGCCGTCAGGCGCGATTGCCGTGCCTTCTTTCGGATAAACGATCTCTACCGGGGCGCTGCCAAGTTTGTAGCGCAGGGCGGCGTCTTCGAGCGTGATACCGACCGCCTGCTCGCCATCATTGACGAAACGCGGAACAGCGCCTGAAGAGGTGGAAAGAACGGAGTTGCCGAGAATGCCGGTATAAACTTCCCAGCCCTTCTCCTCACTGTCGAAATCCTGCAAAACCGTCGCCATCTGGATATAGGCGGAGCCGGACTGATCGGCACGGGCCGAGGAAATCAGACCCTTATATTCGGGCTTGGCAAGATCGGCCCAGGATGTCGGAACCGGCGCGCCTTTCAGCGCTTCCTTGTTGACGATGAAGGCCGTAACGACTGCGGTAAAAGGAACCCAGTTGGTGCTCGGCGAAAAGGCAGGGTTGATCGATGCTGCCTCGACAGGCTTGTAAGGTTCGAAGAGGTCGGCGGAAAAGTCGATGACGGTGCCATCAACGCTCCAGATCACGTCGCCAGCCGCCTTGCCGCTTTCCGCCTTGATGCGGTTCATCAGCTCGCCGGAACCGGCTTTGACAAGCTCGACCTTGGTGCCGGTCTTCTTTTCAAACATCGGCAGCAACTCATCCATAAGCTGCTGCGGCGCTGCCGAATAGACCACGACGGTACCTTCCGCATGGGCGAAAGCCGCACTGGCAAGGAAAGTTGCGCCAGCAACAAGGCGCGCGAAAATAGTGCATGATTGACGCATAAAGGGTGCTCCGTTTTTTTGTTCCCTGACTGGCAAGGCAGTACGACATAATTTCTTATTGATTTTGCGTGTCGCTACCCGTCGTCTGCTATTTATTTTCTTTACGTAAATTAATTAGTCAAGCTGCAATTTATCTTGAATACAAAAATCCAATATCCGTCTGAAAAAACTCAACATTTGAAGACAGCCGCGCTTAATCTTCGAACCTGAAAAGTCAGGACGTTCCGGAAAACAAGGTGCACAGCCACTGAAATTGCGCTAATCATCCGACTTAACTTCTCGTGGGAGACCTGGTTGATCGACCTCGGCTACAATGAACGGCGTCTGCTCGAAATCCTGCGCGGCAAGGGAGGCATGTCGCGCATCGAACTGGCGCGCGAGATGGATGTTTCCGCACCGACTCTCACCCGCCTGACGGCCAATCTTCTGGAATCCGGCCTAATCCTCGAAGCCGAGGAAGCGCGCAGCGACGGCAAAAGGGGGAAGCCATCCACTGCCATCGAGATCAATCCGAACGGACTTTTCACACTCGGGGTCTACTTCAACCCGGACGATCTGCGCGTCTGCCTAGCCGATCTCAACGGCACGATCAGGCAGGAAATCAGGTCGGAGCTTGAGGGGCACAGTTTCGAGCATATCATGGAGATGGCCGAGACGGCCGCCCGACAGGTGGTTGAAAAGGCAAAGATCAAAAAGAAGGATGTGCTTGGCTGCGGCATCAGCTTTCCAGGCCACTTCAAACGTGATCGAGGCCATGTCTTTCGCATCAAGCAATTCGAGAGCTGGCGCGACATCGACGTGGACAAGGACTTCCAGCCCTATTTCGATTTCCCGGTCTTTCACGAAAATGATGGCAATACCGTCATCCTCTCGGAACTGTATTACGGAGCGGGTCGAAGCATCCGCAATTTTGCGATGATCTGGCTGACATATGGCATAGGCGGCGCCGTTGTGGTTCAGCGCCATCTCTATCGCGGCACGAACGGCAATGCCGGCGAGTTTGGCGGCCTGTTTCCCAAATCCCATCCACGTCCCTCTGGACAGGACCTTTGCGACACGCTGGCCGCCCACGGAGTGGGCATCCGGCGTTTGAAGGATATTGATGAAAGCTATTGCGACCACCCCGCCGTGGTTGCCTGGCTGGAAAGGGCGACCGACCAGCTTCGTCTGCTGGCGCTGACGGTTGCCCGGACGATGGATCCCGGCGCCATCATTTTTGGCGGATCGCTACCTGACTGGGTTCTTGAACATATCGTGCAGCGCATTGGCTCGCTGGAAATGCTCGGCGAAGACTTTTTCGTCGAGCCGCCTGAAATACGCAAATCGATGATGAGCGACCTGCCCCATCTCGGCGCCGCCAGCATACCGATCTACCGCGCCACAACGCCCAGCTATTATTCCGGCCGGGCGCTGAAGGGTTGGGCTTAACCACCAGTCATCAGAGGCTTTTCGGTCCAATAGCCGTTGGTTGGTGCCGGGTGCCTGAATCTCTCACCCGGCACCGGTTTTCATGGGAATTTCAGGCAAGTTCGGCCGGCACCAATTCCGCGGTCTCCGGCCAGAGAGTTTCCGTCACGGCCATCAATTCAGGCGTTGCGGCGGCAACCCAGGGAATGCCGGTTTCGCCGCGCGTCGTGCGCCGCCACGGCCCCATTGCCCGTGCAACAATCACCGGTCACACGAACCTGACGCAACAATCCGTGCATCGGTTGATCGAAGGCCTGCTGGAACGCGGCCTTTTGCGTACCGGCGCACCGCTTAAAGGAACGCGTGGCCAGCCGAGCCCGACCATTGAACTGGTGCCTGAGGCGGCCTATTCGCTCGGAATTTCCATCAACACTGACTCCGTGGTGATCTGCATCGCCGATTTCCGCTGCATGGTGGTTGTCGAAGAAAAATTGCGGATGCTTCCCAGCGATCGCGAAATGACGCTTGCCGCACTGTCGCTCGCTCTGGAACGGTTGCTGGCGGACCACGGCATCCCGCGCGAACGCCTGCTCGGCCTCGGCTTTTCAATGTCGGGATTTTTCGTGTCGGAAGATCGGGCGTTCAACGCGCCGGAACCATTGCGCGACTGGTCGCTGATGGACCTGAAACCGATCCTTGAAGAGAAATTCCGTCTGCCGGTCTGGCTGGAAAACAACGCAACTACCGGTGCGATCGGCGAAAGCCTTCGCGGCGTGGGACTGTGGTGCCAGACCTTCGCCTATCTATCTTTCAACTATGGTTTCGGCGGCGGCCTCATTCTGGGAGGCCAGCCTTTCTACGGTTTTCACGGCAATGCCGGTGAATTCAGCGGCATCTTCAACCCGGATGAAGCCGACAGGCGGCCGGCGCTGCAATATCTGATCACGACGCTGCAAAAACACGGGAGCGAGATAGATTCGATCGAAGCGCTCTATCATCATTTTGACCCTGCCTGGCCGGGTGTCGAGGAATGGCTTGAGCGGACCATGCCGCAGGTGGACCGGCTGGTGGCGAGCCTGATTGCGGTTCTCGATCCACACGCGATCGTCTTTGGTGGACAATTGCCGCGCGCACTCGGCCGGATGATGATCGAACGTGTACACATGCCCTCGCAACGCGAACACCGTTACGGCATCGGCCCGCAGGAAGCAAAACTGGTGCTCAGCGAGACAGAAGGCGATTCCTCGGCACTCGGAGCCACCCTGCTGCCGCTCAGGGTCCGTTATTTCCTGTAACCTGGTAGGCCGGGCGCGGCGATCAAACCGCGCCCGCAAAACCTTAGCCCCGCAGCCTATTCGACCACCACGGACAGCGCCGAGCCGGTGTAAACCGGTCGCACCTTCACATTGCCCGCGTCGATCGCAGCGAAGGTGCCGGTCAGGCCGTCTGCGGCGATGACGTTGAAGCGCGTGCCGGCAGCGGGTGCGGCGCCATCGAAGGCGAGCCGCAGGGTTGCACCGTCAAGCGTCGCGTTGCCCTTGACCCGCAGCGGAGCCTTTTGCGGATCAAGCGCCAGCGTGCCGCCCGTCTGGGCATAATCGCCACCAATGACGATGTCACTGTCGCCGTTCAGCAAAAACGTTCCGCCGGAGACCAGAACGCCACCTGTACCAAGCGCATTGGCAGAGGATGCCACAAGCATTCCGTCCTGCAAGACGGTGCCGCCGCTATAGCTGTTGGCGCCGGTGAGCGTGAGCGCGCCACTGCCGGATTTGACGAGACGCCCTGCCCCGGCAATATCGTTCGTCCAGCGGTCAGCCGCATTGAACCCACCCGCCGCAGCATCCATCGTCACGTCGACATCGCCGTTAAAGGCGCCATAACCGGCAGCGGCGGCCACCAGATTGATCCGGCCCCAGCCATTGCTGTTGTCAAGCAGCGGATAACCGGCCTCGATACCAGTGGAGAACAGGACTGCGCGGCGTTGCGCGGCATCGAGATAAGGCAGGCGTGTCTCCAGCAGAACCTCGGCACCCTTCGGCACCACCATGGGCGCATCGCCAACGGTTTTGTCGCGGCTGAAGGAAATGGTCATACGCCGGCGATAATCAGCCTCGTTGGTCGCCGCATCGGCAAAAGGGTCTACATCCGGTTTCGCGCTATGGGCAAAGTCGATCAGGGACTGTCCCGCTGGTAAGCGTTTGGCAAAATAGGCCTGCAATTCATCATGCGCGGCCTTCTTGAGATCGGTGTTTTTCGGATCCTGCAGAATAGCGGCGGCTATGGCGGTGGCCGTAATGCGGCCGCCGATCACGTCGACTGGCGAATGCATCCCTGCAACGATACGGCTTTCGCCGAGCTCGGAAGCGGCAGTCAGCAATTCGGAAAACCGCTCCGGCACAACGTAAGCATAAGTGATGGCGGCGAGATAGGCGGCATTGGTGTGACCGCTCGGAAAGCCGCCATCCTTGCCGCGTCCACGGTTCTCGCGCGCATATTTGAGCGCGGGCACAACGACGCCTGGATCGGTGTCGTAAGTTTCAAACTTGCGGTCGCCGATGGTCTCGGTGCCTGTCTCTATCACCTCGCCCTTGGCGTTCATGCGCCATGGGCGCGGCGTGGAATAGAAATATTTCGCTGGCGACGTCGTGCCTTCCGGGCCACGCATTACCTTCATGAGGGCCACGACATCCTTCAGCTCGGAATCGGCCGCTCCAGCCTCGGTGCCCTTGTCTTCTTCCTTGCGCGTGATGACCTCGTTCGGATCGAAATCCGCCAGGGTGTGGTTGATCGTCGTCGTCGCGCCCGCGCCTTCGCGATACCACGGAGCAAGCGGCCCCATGCCGTCGATCATGCTGTAACCCTGCGAGCGGCGGTCTTTCATATAGGCGTTCAAGGCGGCGGCGGGGGTGCGGTTCTCACCGGTTACGGAAAGCACGTAACGCATGTTTTCCTGCCAGACAGCGGGATTGACGGCCTTCACATGGCTGAAATCACTCGGACCGTCGCCATTGGCGCCGCCATCCGCCCATTTTTCATCGCCCAGCGTCCAGATGCGATTAAAACCCGAGAGGATTTCGATGACGGGATTGTCGCGGTCGTCATAGGCACGGACATCTTCGCCCTTGGCATTCTTGCCAGTCTGGTTGCGATAGGTGTCGGAAAGCGGCAGCGGATATCTTGCTGCGGGTTCGGGCACCGTAATGGCATAACCCTGACCTGCGGGTTGAGTACGCTCGAATGCCTGTGCGTTCGGGGCAAGAACCAGCAATGCGACGGAGGCAAGCAAGGTCGACCGCACGAACGGAAAAGACGACATCTTCAGTTTAGCCATGACGAATCCTATGATTTCAGCGAATGACGCGTGACGAAGCGGGCACGCAGCTTCCGGCGCGCCTCGCCGTCAGCTTTTATGCCGGGCGTATTGCAGTTTTTTTCGACTTGCTGATTAAGTCAGATCGCATATGCCGCAACAGCCGGCGAACAAGCGGCGAAGTATGCCCGGAGCATAACTCCGGGCAGATCGAGAGCATCGTTATTTCGTGATGAAAGAACGGGCGCTCATCATTTCTTGACCGCAACGGCCTCGTTGATCTTGGCGACATCGTCTTCCAGAACCTTGTAGGTCTGGTCGAGCGTCAGTTCCCCGACGATGAGCTGGCTCATGCGCTGGACGATCTGCTGGTACATGGCGGTACCGCCCTTGGCGTGCTCGAATTCGCGGGCGGCCTGCGGCACATTCTTCTTGTTGTCCAGGAAGACCTTCATCGCCGCCTTGGCGTTTTCGCTCTTCAACTTGTATTGCGGATCGACGATTTCGGCGCCCGTCAGGATCACGTAATTTTCGGCGATTTCCCGCTGCACCTTTTCAGAGCCGAGAAATTCGACGAAATGGGCGACGTCTTCGGGATATTTGGTGCGCTTGAAGCCGACAATCGCCGTGCCGCCGGGCATGGCATAGCAACCGGCATCGCCGCAGGGGGCGTTGATCGCGGTCCATTCGAAGCTGTCACCGATCTTGTTCTGGAATGGATTGACCATCCAGTTGCCAGCCACATAGGTCACGACATTGCCGTTGACGAATTCATCGCCCATGTTCTTGTATTGCGAGCCACCCGCAGCACCCCACATTTCCTTTGGGAAGCTTCCGTTCTGCGTCCATGAATAGATGTCGGAGATGTATTTTTTCGCCGCGTCGTCGGGGAAGCTGAACTTGCCGTCCTTCACGTAGGTCGCACCATAAGCGAAGGCGCCGCCGGAGAAGCGGTGGCCGGAGCGGTCCATGGTGAAGGGAATCTGCACGCCGGTCGACTTGGCGACGCGCGCGGACGCCTCGACGATCTCGCTCAATTTCGCGGTCGGCCCGGGCAAGGGTTCACCCGCCTGCTCGAACAGCGTCTTGTTGACGAAGGGCAGGTTCAGCGTCTGCGAGGCCATGTAACCGTTGATCGACTGCGGATCGTTGACACCAGGCAGACGAAGCTGGGCAAGGCTCGAACCGTGCAGTTTGGCAAAGCCATCCGCATCCTTCATATAGGGGCGCATGTCGAGATAGTAGGAAGCGAGCTGCCAGTCGGTGATCTTGGCAACATCCGGCCCCTCGCCCACCGCAAGCTGTACCGGCAGCTGCTTGGAAACGGCATCATAACCGGAAGACACGAAGTTGATCTTCACGCCCGGATTGGCCGCCTCGAACTCCTTGCTGAGTTCAGACATGCGCTGCACATAACCCTGGTCGTCATCCGTAAAAAGGAACGTGATCGTTCTTGTCTCGGCCTCTGCGACCGAAAGGCCGGCGATAGAGGCCAATACGAGGGCGCTGACGCCCGAAAACAGTTTCAGCATGCTCATCCTCCCAATGAAAAACTTTTCACAAATCGAATTGAGGCTCCTCGTCTTAATTCGATTTCGCTTGTTTTGCGACTTGACAGAATAAACGTCAAGCTGTTTGTTTCGGCTAAATCGCACAAATCGACGCAATAAAGCGAAAATAGATTTGTGAAAATAATTTCATTAAGATCGACGGGAGGCGATCCATTATGACGGATGGACCATTGGCGACGGGCATGTCGCAGCCCACATATACCGTGCCGCAGGGCGAAACGGTTACCGCCTGGATCGTCTCGGATCTGGTGGAAACCTCATTTCCGGGAATTGCGGCACCGGCGGAAGACCGGGTCAATTATCGCTTCATCAACGGCTTTGTGGATGTTGGCGACCTGCCTTGCCGCAAGGCCTTTCAACAGACGATGATCGAGCGCGACATCGCGCCCGACTCCAACTTTACGGTTTCGCACCTCAACCTGCCGGGTTCCAACCGACGCGTTGAATTCACCGGTTTCTGGCACGTTCCGACCCATGTGCAGCGCTGGCTGAAAGGCACGTTCCGCAGCGAAACCGCAAGACAGGCGCATTTACGGCTGCGCACCTGCGGCGGCGTGCGCATCTGGGTGGGCGGAGTGGAACAGGTCCGCTTTGAGCCCTTCATCCGCAATGTCGAAAGCAGCCGCGATATAACGCTCGAACTTGCGGTCGGTGATAACGAAGTGCTGCTGCTTTGCGAAGATCTGGCGGAACGTGACATCATCTGGTTCTTCGAGCTTGAGGTTACCGACGCCACGCCGCTCACCGTCGTACTGCCGGTGCCGCTCGACCGGGAACAAACGAAACGTCTTGCCGCACTGGTGCGCGATGTTCGCCCCGCACGCGACGTTTTTTCCGGCGCGGCCCTCGAGCTGGTTTTCGGGGCAGCACCTGCCAGCGACCTTCCCGTCCACATTGCGGTGAAAAGCCACGGCCACGAGCGCGCCGCCCTTGCCGAGGTCGATACCGTGCTGAAAGCCGGGCGATCGACCCTGACGATCCCCGAGACGGCAGGCATTTCGGACGGATATCATGGCGTCAGGATCACCATGGGTTCAGGTGCCGGAACGGTAACGCGCGTCATCGACGCGGCCTTCATGGGCAATACGGCGCCACAGCCGGCCGCCGCCGATATTGCCGAGCGAAAGAAAGCCGCGCTGTCCTTCAGCGCCCGCTTTGGTGCATGGCGCATCGGCCGTGCGCTGGCAATGGTCGCTACCGGCAGCGGTGACATGAAGACGATTTCCGGCATCGTCGACGCAACGCTGCGGTCCATCGACCGGCGCGAGGATTGTTCAGATTTCGCGCTGGTGCCACTTCTCTGGCTGGTGCGCGCCTATGGTGACCGGCTTCCCCCTCAGATGCTTGAGCGGATCAACTCTTCTATTCTCTCCTATCGCTACTGGGTGGACGAACCCGGCAACGACGTCATGTGGTTCTGGAGCGAGAACCACGTTCTGTGCTTCCATACCAGCCAGCTGCTCGCGGGAGACTATCTGCCGGACGCCATCTTCAGCGCCTCCGGGCGCACCGGCAGGGAGCAGGCGGTGCTGGCCGCAGACCGGCTGCAGCGCTGGTTCGACAGCGTCGAGGCGCACGGTCTCGCCGAATGGAATTCGGCCGCCTATTACCCGGTGGATTTCATCGGCCTTCTCGCCATCGAACATTGGGCCGAACCGGAACTTGCCGCCCGCGCCCGCCACCAGCTCGATCTCATTTTCGAAATGATCGCTCTGCATACGCTTGGTGGCGTTCCCTCCGGTTCCCAAGGCAGGGCCTATGACAAGGAGCTACGCGCCGGGCCGATGACGGAACTTGCACCTTTTGCGCAAGTTGCCTTCGGTCAGGGCTGGCTCAACAATGGCGTCGCCTCGCTGCCGATGTTCTGCTGTGGAGATTACCTGCCGCCGCCGCATCTTGCCGCCCTGTCGCAACTGACAGGCGGCCGCATGGTCGAGGCGCGTTATGCGCAGGGACTGGAGCCGGGCAAGCTCGCGCTTTTCAAGAACGAAGCAGCCCAGCTTTCCACCGTGGTGGACCACAAGACAGGACGCAAGGGCCACCAGCAGCACGTCATGGACATCAAACTTGCCGGCCATCCGATGGCGCGGCTGTGGGTCAACCATCCGGGCGAAGACGACCCCTGGGGCACGCAGCGCCCCTCTTACTGGGCGGGCAGCGGCATCCTGCCGCGCGTAGCGCAGCACCGGGATATCGCCATGATGATCTTCGATACGGACGATCACCGCAATGATTGGACCCATGCCTATCTCGGTCGCGACGGGCTGGACGAGGTGGTGACGAAGGGTAACTGGCTCATCACCCGCGCGGGCCGCGGCTTTGCAGCACTTCATGCAACCAATGGTCTTGAGCCTGTCACGGCAGGCGCTACCACCGGCCGCGAGATCAGATCCCCTGGCCGCCGCGCCGGCTGGATCGGCATCATCGGCTGCGGAGATACGAACGCATTCGCCCGCTTCCGCGAAAGAATTCTCGCCACGCAGGTCATGTTCGACGCCGACAGGCGCCTGCTCTCGGTCACGCCGCCCGGTGGCCCCGAACTCTCCCTCAACTGGGACGGCACCTTCACCATCGGCGGGCAAGCCATGGCCTTCGATCACGAGCAGCCACAGCCACAGATCACCTTCGACAGTGCCAAAACCGCCGCAGGCAACGGCGTGGCACAGCCATTTTACTCCTAAGCGGAATGACCAGATGAACCAGCAAAGCATCGAGAAAGACACTCTCAGAACGACGATCGACAGCGTCGCCGCCGCCTTCAGCCGCCTCAAGGGCATACAGGAAGGCCTGGCAAGCGGCAGTTCCGACGGCAAGATCCAGTTCGATGAATGGGATTGGGAAGTGGGCGTTGGCCTTTACGGCTTCCTGCGCCGGGCGCTTGCCGCAAACGACCAGAAGGCTCTGGACGATCTCGTGACCTGGTACGGCTGGCAGATCGATCGTGGCCTGCCGCCGCGCCAGATTAACAGTTCCGCGCCAATGCTACCGCTCGTCATCCTCACCGAACATGTCGACCGGCCGGATTTCCGGGCGCTGGTAGAAGACTGGGCCGACTGGCTTGTGCATAAATTGCCGAAAACCGAAGATGGCGGCTTCCAGCACGTGGTCAAGGAGCGGCTTAACGAGGGTGAACTCTGGGACGACACGCTGTTCATGGCTTGTCTGTTCCTTGCCCGCGCCGGTGTGGTCTGCAAACGTCAGGACTGGATCGATGAGGCAGTCTACCAGTTCATGATCCATGCGCGTTACCTGTCAGACCCCGTGACCGGGCTGTGGTATCACGGCTGGACCTTCATCGGACGCCACAATTTTGCGCATGCCTTCTGGGCACGCGGCAATTCCTGGATCACCGTTGCAATCCCCGAACTCTTCGAACTGGTGCCGACGCTTGCCGAAAAGGACAAACGTTTCCTCGCCAATGTGCTTGCAAGCCAGGTGCGTTCGCTGCGCCAGTATCAGCGCGAGGATGGCATGTTCCACACGCTCCTCGACGATCCGACTTCGCCGGTCGAGACGTCGGCAACCGCTGGCATCGCCTATGGCATTCTGCGCGGCATCGAGGCAGGTATTCTCGGCGAAGAAAACCGCGCCCATGCCGAGCGGGCGCTGAAGGCGGTGCTGGGCAATATCGATGACGAAGGCGTCGTGCACGGTGTGTCGGACGGAACGCCCATGGGCCACGACCTCGATTTCTACCGCCGCATTCCCAATTTGCCGACACCCTATGGGCAGGCGCTGACGATGCTGCTCCTGATCGACGTCTTTCTGAAAAGGCCGCAGGCATCATGAGTGCTCACACCAATATCACCATTGCCGCTGAGGGACGTGACGCCACTGCCGATATCCAGCAGGCAATAGATACAGCATCGGCCGCAGGCGGCGGCGTCGTGTCGCTCTTGGCCGGACGGCATGTCAGCGGCGGCCTTCATCTTAAAAGCGGCGTGGAACTTCACCTTGCACAAGACGCGGTGCTCGCGCCGATTTCCGACTACGACGCCTATGCCCATACGTCCGTTTCTGTCATCGCCGAGGATTCCGATCGCGGCATGATCGTCGCAAAGGGCGCGAGCAACATCGCCGTCACCGGCCCCGGCCTTATCGAGGCTGGCGGTGAGAACTTCATCATCGGTGACGACGAAGCCATGGGAACCTATGTGCCGGCGAAAAAGCGGCCGCGTGTCATTGTCCTGGAATCCTGCCGCGACGTTCGCCTTGAAAACCTCGTCGTCAGCGGTTCGCCAATGTGGACCCTGCACATGGTCGATTGCGAAGATCTGAGTTTCCGCAACATCCGTGTCGAAAACGATCGCCGCCTGCCCAACACCGACGGCATCGTGCTGGATGCCTGCCGGCGCGCACTGATCGAGGATTGCTCCATTTCCACCGCAGATGACGGTATCTGCCTGAAGACCAGCGCAGGACCGGATGGCAAGGCTGTTGGCGCCTGCGCCGATATCACGGTTCGCCGCTGCACTGTCTCAAGCATGAGCTGCGCCTTGAAGCTCGGCACGGAATCCTTCGGCGATTTCACCGATGTGGTGTTCGAGGACTGCAAAGTCATCGCATCCAATCGCGGCATCGGCCTTTTCTCCCGCGATGGCGGCGCCATGCGCAACATCCGCTTTTCGCGGATCGAGGCAGAGTGCCACGAAACACCGGGCGGTTTCTGGGGATCGGGCGAAGCCGTGACTGTCACCGTGGTAGACCGCCGCCCGGAACGTCAGGCCGGCAAGGTTGAAAACCTTGCGGTGGAAGACCTGAGCGGTTCGATGGAAGGAGCGATAAACCTCGTCGCCACATCGAGCGCCGGCATCCACAATGTCACGCTCGCGCGCATTTCGCTGTCGCAGCAGCCCGGTAAACTCGGTACCGGCCTGCAATATGATCTTCGCCCGACCAATGCGGACATTGCACCAAGCCCGGAGGCTGCCGGCCGCGCCAATGCCTGGACACGCAGCGCCGACGGCAGGATCGTTGGACTTGAAGATTACCCCGGCGGCATGCCTGCGATCTATCTGTCCGGCGTTCACGGATTTTCTGCGCGCGACGTTGCCATTGGAAGAACGATGCCCTTACCCGAGGGCTGGAATGCAAAAGAGATCGTCGCAGAGACGACCTTGCCCGAAGGGAGCAGGTAATGGGAAGTCTGAAGCTGGAAAACCTCAACAAGGCATTCGGTGCCGTTCATGTCCTGCATGATATCGATCTTCAGATCGAGAACGGGGAATTCGTCGTTTTCGTCGGCCCTTCCGGCTGCGGAAAATCCACGCTGCTGCGCATCATCGCCGGCCTTGAGGATGTGACGTCAGGCACCATCGGTATTGGCGGACGCGATGTCAGCGCGCTCTCGCCGGCCGAGCGCAAGATCGCCATGGTCTTCCAGTCCTATGCGCTCTATCCGCATATGAGTGTGCGCAAGAACCTCGCCTTCGGCCTTGAAAACCTGCGTTTCAAGCGGGCGGAAATCGAAAGCCGCATCAACGAGGCTGCGCGCATGCTGGCCATCGAACCCTATCTCGACCGCAAGCCGAAACAGCTTTCCGGCGGCCAGCGCCAGCGCGTCGCCATCGGCCGTGCCATCGTGCGCGAGCCTGACATTTTCCTGTTTGATGAGCCGCTGTCGAACCTCGATGCGGCGCTGCGCGTGCAGACCCGCGCCGAAATCACAAGGCTGCATCGCGATATCAAGACGACGATGATCTATGTGACCCACGATCAGGTGGAAGCCATGACTATGGCCGACAAGATCGTGGTGCTGCGCGCAGGCCGCATCGAACAGGTGGGCAGCCCGCTCGAGCTTTTCGACAATCCGCGCAACCTCTTCGTCGCCGGCTTCCTCGGTTCACCGCGCATGAACATACTGAAGGGCACATTCGTCGCCGGCAGCGACGGCGGCTTCGCAATCGACACCGGATACGGCGTGTCCCTGCCCTGCCTCGTCGATCCCGCCGTGGCTACCCCCGGACAGGCAGTTCTGGCGGGCATCCGCCCCTCGCATTTTGTCATCACGCAGGAAAAGGGCCTGCCCTTCGAAGTGCAGTATCACGAGAGCCTCGGCACCGAGACCTATCTCTACGGCAATCTTCAGGGCCAGAAAGAGCAGATCATCGTGCACCAGGCCGGCCATTTCGCACCCGCTTCAGGCTCAGTTCTGAACATCATGCCGGCGCGCGAAAGGGTGCATGTCTTCGACCCCGAAACCGAACTGGCGCTGCCGCGCCTTGACAGCCACGGGAGAGATTAGCATGGCCAATCCGACGCTTGCGAGACTGTCCGACCGCGTGCTCGACGCCGTGATGGCAATCGCCGAAGTGCCGCTCAACCTCATAGAGCGGCTGATCGGCAAAAGGCGCATGCCCTATATTTTCCTGATGCCGAACCTCGTTCTCTTCGGCATCTTCACCTTCCTGCCGATTGCCATTGCCGTCGGTTACGCCTTTACCGGCGGCACCGAGCTGCTGATCACCGACCGCCCCTTTGTCGGTCTGGAGAATTTCGGCAAGCTACTCGATTGCCAGAGCTATATGGACCCCGGAAGCTGCCGGGAATCGCTGTTCTGGACAGCGATCTGGAACACGCTCTGGTTCGTCGGCTTCAACGTTGTCGCCACGCTGTTCGTCGCGCTGGTCACGGCCCTCATTCTTAACAGGGCGATTGCCGCGCGCGGCTTCTTCCGCGCCATGTTCTTTTATCCCGTACTGCTGTCACCTGTCGTCATCGGCCTCATCTGGAAATGGTTTCTTGACCGCAACGGACTGCTGAACGCCTTCTTCCAGATGCTCGGCGTGCCGCCGGAAATCTTCCTGCTGGATGTCGGCTGGTCGCGCTTCTTCGTCGTGGTCGTATCCGTCTGGTTCCACATGGGCTTTTACACGCTCATCCTGCTGGCCGGGCTGCAGGCCATTCCCAAAGACCTTTATGAGGCAGCCGCAATCGACGCCGCTTCGCCCCGGCGCACATTGCTGCGCATCACGCTGCCGCTGCTGGCTCCCAACCTTCTCGTCGTACTGATCCTTTTGATGATCCGCTCAGTGCAAATATTTGATGAGGCCTGGGTTTTGACCAATGGCGGCGGGCCGGGCACGGCCAATACATTCGTGGTGCAATATATCTACCAGATGGCCTTTGGCAGCGATCTCAGGCTCTTCGGCCTCGCATCCGCCGCATCGGTTCTGATGGGCCTTGTTCTTCTCGCGCTGACGCTCGTGCAACTGCGCCTCGGCAAAAAGATGGAGTCCTGATCATGTCCGGCAATATAAACGCAGTCACTTTCCTGACGCGAACCCGCCGCCCCGGCAGGATCGGCCTCACCGATATTCTCTCCTGGGTGTGGCTCATTGGCGGAACGCTCGCGGTGCTCATACCCGTCGTCTGGGCCGCCATGTCCTCGCTGAAGCCGGAAGCCGAGATCACACGGTTTCCGCCGAGCCTTCTGCCGCGCGCCGCCGTGCAGGTGGAAGTTCCAGGTTATGACAGGCCGCTCAGCCTCTGGACCGTCACCATCGACGGCATGGAGCGGGAGATGGCCATGGTCCGGCGCGTTGGCATCAAGGCGCAGATGGTGGATCCGGCCAATCCCGGCCCGCCGGTCAGCGTCGACACACGCGAAATGTCGCCCGTCCAGAAACTGACGATCGCGACGCAGAACTTCACCGATCCCTTGACCCAGTTCAACTTCCTGACTTTCCTGAAAAACTCGGTCTTCGTCACTGTTGTCGCGACGGTTTTAACCTTGATCGTCAACGCCATGGCGGCGTTTGCTCTCTCGAAATACCGCTTCCGCGGCGAGAAGGCGATTTTCGTGCTGATCATCTCCACCCTGATGATCCCACTTACCGTCGTCATGGTGCCAGCCTATCTTGTTATCGTCGGTGTCGGCCTTGTCGACAATCTCTGGGGTGTCATCATTCCCACCGTCGCGACACCAACCGGCGTGTTCCTGCTCCGGCAATATATGCTGACGATCCCGGACGAACTGATCGAAGCCGCGCGCGTCGATGCGGCCAGCGAATTCCGCATCTTTTGGCGCATCATCCTGCCGCTGACGGCACCTGCACTAGCGGTTCTCGCAATCTTCTCGGTGCTGTGGCGCTGGAACGACTTCCTCTGGCCGTTGATTGTCCTCAGCAGCCGCGAGAACTTCACGCTGCAGGTGGGTCTGAACGCCTTCCAGGGCGAGTTCTCGGTGCAATGGCACTATATTCTCGCCATGACCTTCCTCAGCCTGGCGCCGGTTACCGTCGTGTTCCTGTTCCTGCAACGCTATATCACGACAGGCATTGCTGGGACGGGCATGAAGTAAAAGCTCGGTATCATTTGGGGGGCGGTGCGATGCTGCCCCTCAGCACAAGTCGACAGCCAAGTTCCAGCCGGTGCGCAGGCCGGGTCGGGTCGGCGGCGACAAGCCGCTGCTCCAGCAGGGAAAGTGCCGCACCACCCAGCCTGTCGGCGGGCAATTGAATGGTGCTGAGCGGCGGCGCACTGAAGGCCGCCGGCATGATATCGTCAAAACCCAATACCGAAACGTCATCGGGAACCCGGACACCGGCCTCCGTCAGTGCTTTCAGACAGCCGAGGGCCAGATTGTCGGCAGCGCAGAAAATTGCCGTTGCATTTCTGAGCGGGCGCTCCTCGGCCAGCAGGCGACGAATGGCGGTTTCGCCCCATTGGGGTTCATAACTCTCCACCTCAATGACCATATCCGCAGGCACCGGAAACCCCGCCGCAAGAAATGCGTCGCTATAGCCGTCGTATCGGCGGCGGATCGTCGTGCGCCCCTTCCAGGTAATGTGCAGAATATTGCGATGCCCAAGGGAAAGCAGGTGCTCGATGCCGAGGCGGGCGCCGAAACGGTTCTCGGCCGTCACCGTATCGACGATCATGGCCGGGTCCTCGCCATTGATCAGTACCACTGGTTTGCCGAGCGCCGAAAGCGCATGAACCAGTTGCGACCGGTCATCGTTCAACACCACGATGCCATCCACATTGTCGGCATCCGCCGCCTGCGCCACCGCGACAGGGTCAAGCCGGCTTGTGGCGCTGACGAAGGGCACGATGCGAATGCCGCGCCGTTCGCATTCGCGCCGGAAACCGTTCAGCATCGTCCAGCTGACCATGTTGAGATCACTTTGCGGAGCCGCATCGTTGGTCATTGCCAGCAACACCACGCGCAGGGTCGCAATCGTCGCCTTCTGCCGGCGGTTTTCGAGATAACCGAGCGAACGGGCCGCTTCCAGCACCCGCTCGCGCACCAGCGTGGTCAAGGGGGCCGTGCCGTTAAGGGCGTGCGAAGCGGTGCTAAGCGACACATTCGCCTGCTGCGCCACATCCTTAAGCGTCGTTTTCCTGTCTATTTTCATAAAAGGGAAATTCACCCACTCTTTTAAGGATGGGGCGGGCAGAAAGCCTGCTCAAAGCAGTTGATTTCAAGAATACCCGAGCCCGATTGCTGCTCTGTTTTGTCACGCAAAGAGTACAGCATCATCCGTAAAAGCGGAATTGATTTCTCTGTGTTTTCTGCCAATCAGCTTGTATTCGAACGCAAGCACCGCCTGCAGCAAACCGCAGACGGTGAGGCGGTCATAGCGCCTGGGAGATATGGTCGATACTGTCTCTGACGGCAGCAGCCGGGTCTTTCAACTCATGCACCTCAGCCGCGAAAGGCTCGAAGCTGTAAGGCCCTTTGTAGCCAGCTGCCTCCAGCGTCCTGATCTGGGCAAGATTCTCCAGCCGGTCGTCGCTATCCACCAGAACGCGGTGGGCGTCCAGCATGTCGGCGACGGAGACAGCGGGGTCGGTCACGCCTGATATGTGGACGAGGCCGGTGCGTTCGGGGAAAAACACCGTCTCTCCTGCCAGATGATGATGGAAGGTGTCGTGCACCAGCCTGTAGACATCGCCTCCGCCTGCCGCGTCGATGGCCTTGACGGCCTCAGCCTTGGTGCGCAGCGACGAGACTGGGAAACCGAGCGGTTCGACAAGCCCAGTCAGCCCACGTTCCTCAAGGATGGGCTTCATGGCCTTCAGCGCGGCCACGAGATCGTCGAACGGTACCTGCCGGCCCTCGTTGAGCGGGCACATGACAAGCGCCTTCGCGCCGCTTGCGGCGGCGTAATCAGCCATCATGACTGCCCTTTTTGGCAGATCGCCCGACCAGACGTTGAAGGGATAAAGCGCGTTAATGGAGATGATCGTCACGCCGGCCTTTTCGGCCGCGGCCTTCACCGCAGCCGGGTCCACCGTGCCGACGATGTCAGGCAGGTCGTTGCGGATTTCGACTTCGCTAAGGCCAAGATTGCGCGCTGTCGCGAAGAAGTCCTCGAGGGAGAGTTTTGGTGCGGTGATGTGGTTGATGGCAAAACGCATGAGATATCCTCACTTATAAAGGGCAGGACGCGCGGGAAGTTCGATGGCGACCGCAGCGCCACCGGTTTCCTGCGCGGCGACGCAGGCATCGGATGTGATGGCGGCCACGTAACCGTCCCAGGAATTCGGTCCGGCCGCGGTCCCCTTCGCCGCCGCATGGATGAAATCCTGCAACTCCACATCATAGCTCGCGATAAAGCGATCCTTCCAGTCGGTCAGGATATCGTTCTGCAGCTTGGCCCCGAGACGCGTCTGGACGGACATGGGTTCCGGCAGGCTGGCTATGCCATCCTCTCCCACCACTTGGCACTGGATATCATAGCCATAATGGCAATTGACGAAAATTTCGACGTCGATGATCGTGCCCCTGGCGGTCTCCAGAATGACGATCTGCGGATCCTTCAGGCGCGCATGGCTTCTGGCCGCCGAGCGGGGAAAGAGAACCCGCGCCGAAACATAGTCATCGTCGAGCAGCCAGCGCAACACGTCGATCTCGTGGATCATCGTGTCGTGGATGGCCATAGCAGTCACATATTGCTCCGGAACCGCCGGATTGCGATGGGCGGCGTGCACCATGATCGGCGCGCCGATCCGGCTGTCGACGGCCTGTTTCAACGCCACATAACCGGCGTCATAACGGCGCATGAAGCCCACCTGAACCAGCCGCTTGCCCTGCGCCACCTCGGCGTCAACGACGCGTTTTGCCCCTTCGGCCGTTGTCGCCAGCGGCTTTTCGCAAAAGCAGGGCTTGCCGGCGGCAATGGCGGCCAGCACATATTGCTCATGCGTTGCACCCCAGGAGGTCACCAGAACGGCGTCCACATCCGGCGATGCAATCAGTTCCTCGCCGGTGGCGAAGATGACGGCGTCCGGAGCAATGTCGTTCTTCACCGCCTCGGCGGATGCGGGGTTGACGTCACTCAGCGCCACGACCTTTGCGCCTCCGAGGACCTTGTTGATGCGGCGGGCATGGTCACGGCCAATCGCGCCGGTGCCGATGACACCAATTCTCACAGTCATGGGAAAAACCTCACTTGCGGTATTTTTCGATATAGTTGTTGATCTCGGCGCACATGAACCTGCCCGATTCATCGGCCCTGTCCTCCCACGCAAAAACACAGGAGGTCATGATGCCGTCGAAGCCGATTTCGGAAAGCGTGCCGAAGAAGTCGTCCCACGGCACCTCGCCCTGGCCGATGTTCAAGTGCTGGTGCACGCGCGCCTGCGTGCCGGGCGGGTTGAGAATGTAGCGCAGCCCTGAACTGGCCTTGTGATTGAAGGTGTCGCCGACATGCACGTGGGCGAGCACATCCTTCGCTTCGCGCAGCATCGCCTTGGTGTCGTCGCCGAAATAGAAGGTGTGAGGCGCGCAATAAAGAAACTTCACATTCTTCGAATTGACGGTGCGGATGATGTCGAGCGCCGGCTGAAGCGTCTCGCACCAGTCTTCCGGATGCGGCTCGACATGCAGATTGATGCTTTCGCGCTCGAAGATCGGTACAAGTTCTTCCATGGAGCGCCACCAGGCATCCTCGCAGGCCTCGATCATCGAGCCGGTATGGCAGCAATAGCAGGAACCCTTGTCGGGATGCGGTCCACGGCCAAATTCGGAGTTCATCGTGTCGACCTCCAGTTCGACGGCGATCTCGATGGCGCGTTTCCAGTGTTTCACTGCCGCCTTCCGTTCTGTCTCGTCATTGGAGGCCCAGCGATACATCGGCAGCAGCGAGGCAATCTTGACGTTTTCGGCCGCAAGCGCCTTCTTGAACGAGCGGATCCTTTCGGGAAACACGCGTGGCGCCTTGAACCATTCGAGGAAATCGGCGCGCGGGCTGAGCTCGATCCAGTCGTAACCGAGCTCCCTAACTTTGGCGGGAAGGGCTTCGAGGCTGAGATGGCGGTGCATGAACGGGTCGATGGCGATGCGCATTTACGCTTCCTTGTCGTCGATATCTGTTGAGGTCGTTGCGGACAGGTTAGGCCGCGGTCCGGGAGAAGAGACCGCGGCCTTGGGCCTGCTTTTCCATGAGCGGCCCCTTGGTTTATTGCCGGCATTCCCAGTGAATGCCGAAATCAGTTCTTCGCCTGATAATCCTTGAGGTTGGCGGGTGTGACGAGTTCGAAGGGCACGAAGACCTTCTTGTCGATCGTCTCGCCCTTGGCGAGTTTCAGCGCGGCATCCACCGCGCCCTTGCCCTGGCCGGCGGCATTCTGGAAAACACTGACATCCAGTTCGCCTGCCGCCATCGCGGCAAGTGCATCCTGGGTCGCGTCGATACCCGCGATGATGACGCCGTCCATCGGCCGGCCGGTCGCCTTCAGCGACTGGATCGCGCCGATCGCCATCTCGTCATTGTTGGAAATCACCGCATCGAACTCAACGCCAGCCGAGAGCCAGTTGGTCATCAGGTCCGACCCCTGCGTGCGCGACCAGTTGGCGGATTGCTCCTCAACGAGCTTGATGAAGCTGCAATCCGGAGTGGCGACCACCTCCTTGATGTCCTCAGTCCGCATCCGCGCCGCCTGGTTGGAGAGCTCGCCCATCATCACCACCGCCTTGGCTTCCGTCTTGCCGGCAGCCTTCAGAAGCCGGCAGACTTCCTGCGTCTGCAACGTTCCCGACTGTTTTTCATCGGAAGCGACGAAGGCCTGCTTGTCCGGCAGATTGTCGAGGTTGACCGGCTGGCGGTTGACGTAGACAAGCGGAATGCCGGCTGCGGCAGCCGCCTGCGAAAGCGCCACCGTCGCATCCGTATCGACGGGATTGACGATGATGGCGTCGACACCGGCGGCGACGAAGTTCTGCACCTGGCTCAATTGTTTGCCGACATCGTTCTGGGCGTCCTCGATCTGCAGCGAGACACCGTTCATGCCCTTCGAATAGTCGATCATGCCGTTACGCAGCACGGTCAGGAAATTATCGTCGAACAGGGCCATCGAAACGCCGATGGTCTGAGCCGAAGCCGTGGTCGCCAGCATGGTGGCCAGAGCCGCAATCGCAAAATGTCTTTTCATGTCGTCCTCCTCCGAAACTCTTGAAAAGAAACCGGTTGCACAGCCGCAAGTGCATCGCGCCACAACCGCTTTCCGGCAAAAGGATACCCGTCGCCGAAGATGGAAATCTGCGGCGTTTGGCAACCTTGAAACATCGTTATTGTCGTGGATCAGCCTCCTGCCCGCTCCACATGCCGGCAACATGACTCTAGTCCGGGGCCGGCGTCAACGCGTCTTCGGCGGGCAAAACCATCATGGCTGATAGAAATAGACGTGGCATTTATGATAGAATCTATCAAACCATCAAAGGCTCTCAGGAACCCATAGATGAGCGGGCACAAATCTCTGTCCCGGTGTTTCCGCCATGCCGTGTTCGATGGTGTGAACCATCGTGGCAACAAGGTCCGTGCATAGTTCGCGAAGCGGCGTCTGGAACACGCCGGTAATACGCCGCTCAAGCAGCGCCTGACGGGATTCCGGTGTCAACTCGTTCACGAGGCAGACGATGGTTTCCTGGCGGTTCTCCTGCTGCAAGGCCTCGATCACGCCTTCCATGCCGCCGCCGATGCAATAGATGCCGACGAGATCTTGGTGTTTGGCGATGGTGTCCATGACAAGCTCGTAGGTCAGCCGCCGCGTTTCCAACGTGATCAGCGCATCCATCACCTCGAATTCCGGCGCATATTCCCTGATGTAGCTGCGAAAACCGGTTTCCCGCAGCGAATGACCGTGAAAACGGTGGCCACCGAGCAAAAGAAGCACCTTGCCCTTGCTGCGCGCCAGCCGCGAGATCATCCAGGCGGCCGTGCGCCCAACCTTCATGTTATTCGCGCCAAGATAGGCCTCCCGCACACCCTGCGCGAAATCGGAAAGCAGGGAAAAGGTGGGAATACCCTTCGCCTTCAGCGCCTCAACGGCCGCCGTAACGTCATGATAGTCAGGCCCGGTGGCCGCCACGGCCTGCACCCGACCTTTCATGCCGGACAGAAGGCCCGCAAGCTCGCTCGGCTCGCCCGACTGCGCAAATTCGATGCGCAGGTTCAGATGGCGATCCCTCACGTTGCGCGCCGCAAGCTCCAGCTCATCGGCAAATGTCTGGTAAAAGGAGTGCCGTTCTTTCCGCAGAATGATGCCGAGATTATAGGACGGCAGATCGGCCAGCATGCGCTGGCGGATGATGTTGGTGGCATGAAAGCCGATCTTCTCCGCCGCCTCGAACACCCGTCTGGAGGTTTCTTCACGCACCGGCAGGCGACCATTCAACACCCTGTCGACAGTCGCAACGCTGACGCCGGCGGCGTTTGCAACATCTGTGATTGTCGGACGCTTCATGAAGACACCCCTTACACGGAAAGAACCCTGTCATACCCCGCAAAACATGTCACGGATAATGATAGAATCCAACGCATACCGAGATTTCGGCGAGGGGTGCCATAGCACGCGGCATAAATATTGATGGCTGGGGTGTCCGGTGCGAGGCCTGCTTTTCCACTTCCCTCATCTCTGTGCTTGTCACAGAGATCCAGCCAGCCCAAGTCCTTCGGCTGAAAAGACTCCCTCCGCCGCGCATACGCGCGTCGGCTGGATTCCTGTGACAAGCACAGGAATGAGGGGAGTTGGAATGCACCAACGCGAGAAAATCATGCGTGGAGTTCCTGAGCACCTGCCGACATAGGTGAAGACACGGCGGCAGCGGCATCCGGACCATTCAACAGAACCGAATGCCGCGATCCCGTCAGACCCGCTCGAGCGCCACGGCAATGCCCTGCCCGACGCCGATGCACATGGTCGAGAGCGCATAACGCTTGCCGGTCAGAGAAAGCTCGAGTGCTGCGGTGCCAGCAATGCGCGCACCGGACATGCCGAGCGGATGCCCAAGCGCAATCGCGCCGCCATTTGCATTCACCCGCGCATCGTCATCGGCAATGCAGAGCTGGCGAAGCGTTGCGAGACCCTGGCTGGCGAAGGCTTCGTTCAGCTCGATCACGTCAAGCTCTTCCTGTTTCAGGTCTAGACGCGCCAGAAGCTTGGCTGAGGCAGGCGCAGGGCCTATGCCCATGACGCGCGGCGGAACGCCGGCAGTTGCTCCGCCGAGAATGCGGGCAATCGGCGTCAGGCCGTATTTCTTTGCGGCTTCAGCCGAAGCGATGATGAGAGCCGCCGCACCGTCATTGACGCCGGATGCATTGCCCGCCGTCACTGTCGCACCGTCGCGCTTGTTGACCGGCTTCAGCTTTGCAAGGGCTTCAAGGCTCGTCGCGCGCGGATGTTCGTCTTTCGACACCACCAGCGGATCGCCCTTGCGCTGCGGGATCGTGACCGAGACGATTTCCTTGTCGAGGCGGCCATTGGCCTGCGCGTCGGCTGCCTTTTGCTGGCTGCGAACGGCAAAGGCGTCCTGATCTTCGCGTGAGACCTGATAATCGACGGCGACGTTATCACCGGTCTCCGGCATGGAATCGACGCCATATTGCGCCTTCATCAGCGGGTTGACGAAACGCCAGCCGATGGTCGTGTCGTAGATTTCGGCATTGCGGGAAAAGGCACTTTCGGCCTTGGGCAGCACGAAGGGCGCGCGGCTCATGCTTTCCACGCCGCCTGCGATCATCAATTCCGCCTCGCCGGATTTGACGGCACGGGCAGCGGCGATGACGGCATCCATGCCCGAACCGCACAACCGGTTGATGGTGGTTCCGGTCACCGAAACCGGCAGGCCGGCCAGCAGCAGCGACATGCGGGCAACATTGCGGTTATCTTCCCCCGCCTGGTTGGCGCAGCCGAAGATCACGTCCTCAACGGCTTCCCAATCCACTGATGGGTTACGCTCGACAAGCGCCCGCAAAGGCACTGCACCGAGATCGTCAGCGCGCACTGAAGACAATGCGCCGCCGAAACGGCCGATTGGTGTGCGGATATAGTCGCAGATGAATGCATCGGTCATCGGTTGTTCCTCAAAGTTCCGGAGCGACAAGATCGGCAACTTCGCCATCGACATGGAGAGGCGCGCCGGTCATGGCCTGCAATTCATCGAAGCTCATCGCCGCCAGTTTTTCGCGCAAAACGAAACGGCCATCTACGACGTCAATCACCGCATGGCTGGTATAGATGCGGGTGATGCAGCCGACGCCGGTCAGCGGAAAGGCGCATTTTTCGACAAGCTTCGGCTCGCCGTTCTTCGTCACATGTTCGGTGATGACGAAAACCTGCTTGGCGCCATGCACCAGATCCATGGCGCCGCCAACGGCGGGCACGCCCTTGGAGCCAACGCGCCAATTGGCGAGATCACCATTCTGGGCCACCTGATAGGCGCCGAGGATCGCCACATCCAGATGCCCGCCGCGCACCATGGCGAAGCTGTCGGCATGGTGGAAGAAGGAGGCACCCGGCTTCAGCGTCACGGCCTTCTTGCCGGCATTGATGAGGTTCCAGTCCTCTTCACCTTCCGGCGGCGCTTCGCCGAAATTCAGGATGCCGTTTTCGGTGTGAAAGATGGCCTGACGGCCGGGCGGCTGGTAACGGGCGACCATTTCGGGAAAACCGATACCGAGATTGACGTAAGCGCCATCCTCGATGTCCTGCGCCGCGCGCCAGGCGATCTGGGCGTTGGAAAGCTTGATATCGTCGCGAGTGTTGATTGGCTGGGTCATGCGTAGGCTACTCCCGCGCGAATGAGAATTTCTTCCTGTTGCGGATCGGCGATTTCTACGACGCCATTGACGAAAATGCCTGGCGTGACGACATGCTCGGGGTCGATCTCGCCGGCAGCGACGATCTTCGAGACCTGGGCGATGGTGGTGGCTGCCGCCATGCACATCAGCGGGTTAAAATTGCGCCCCGCCTTGTTGTAGGTGAGATTGCCGTAGGTATCGCCAAGCTCGGCCTTGACGATGGCGAAATCCGCCTTCAGCCAGCGTTCCTGAACATACGACCGGCCGTCGAATTCGGCGATCGGCTTGCCATTGGCAAGCTCCGTGCCGAAGGCAGTCGGGGTGTAGAATGCCGGAATGCCCGCGCCACCGGCACGGATACGCTCGGCAAGCGTGCCCTGCGGCACAAGTTCCAGCTCGATTTCGCCGGCCAGATATCTATCGGTGAAAGCGCGCGGATCGGAAGAGCGCGGAAACGAGCAGATCATCTTCTTGACCATGCCCGCATCGATCATTGCGGCAATGCCGATACGGCCATTGCCGGCGTTGTTGTTGATGACCGTCAGGTTTTTCGGTCCCTTGTCGATCAGGGCGTGGATCAGCTCGATGGGCGCGCCGGAGCCGCCAAAACCGCCGATCATCACCGTCGCGCCGTCGCCGATACCGGAAATGGCATCAGTCGCGCTCTTGATTGTCTTGTCCATATTAATCCTCCATCCAGCCCAGCAATGGGAACTCGCAAGGCTGCTTGGCGCAGAGCTAAATCCGAATCCGCCTCGACGGCAACAATTTTGTGCGTTATATGATTTTTGTTCGTATATCGCACAAATGGAGCGTGACATGGCCGTCAATGAAAGAGACATGATGGGCGGTCTCGCCAAGGGGCTGAAGGTGATCGAGGCGTTCAGCGCCGAGCGCCCGCGCCTGTCCATATCCGATGCCGCTGACATCGCAGGCCTTGACCGCGCCACCACGCGGCGCTGTCTGCTGACACTGTCGGAAATGGGTTACGCCGCCTATGACGGCAAGTTCTTCACTGTGACGCCCAAGGTGCTGCGGCTTGGAACCGGCTGTCTTGCCACCATGCCGCTGCCGCGCATCGTCCAGCCCCTTCTCGACCGTCTTTCGGAAGAGATCGGCCACAGCACATCAGTCTCCATTCTGGACGATACCGAAATCGTTTATGTGGCACGCGCCGCCCAGCAGCGGGTCATGTCCATCGCCCTCATGCCTGGCTCGCGCCTGCCCGCCTATTGCACTTCCATGGGCCGCGTTCTCCTCTCAGCCCTCACACCGGAACGGCAGCGCGAGGTCCTGGAACACTCGCGGCTGGTGGCACGGACGGAAAAGACGATGACCGGTATCGACGCCCTGCTCGACGAACTCGAGGCGACCCGCAATCGCGGTTATGCCCTGATCGATCAGGAGGTGGAGATCGGCCTTCGCTCCATTGCCGTGCCGGTGAAAACCGTGCGTGGGCAGACGGTCGCAGCACTCAATGTCGGGCTTGCCGCCTCGGTAGCGTCGATGGAGGATTTGGTGGAGCGTTATCTGCCGGCACTGCTTTCCGTCCAGCGTGAACTGGGAAGAATGCTTGCCTGAGGTGAGGCCGAAGCCACGCCGTCATCTCCCATTTTCCGCCGTTCAGCCAATCGCCATGCCCGGGGTGTCATGCCTGTTTCCCGCTTGAAGAAGCGGTTGAAATAGGCCGGATCGGCAAAACCGAGATCTTCCGCAATCATCTGCACGGTCGATACGGTGAAGATCAGTTCCTGCTGGGCGATCTCGATCTGTCGCCTGGCGACAAGCCGTTGCAGGCTGAGGCCGGAAACGGAACGGACGAGACGGTTGAGATGGGTCTCGGAAAGGCCGAGCTTCTGCGCATAAAACGCCGCCTTGCGCGGCTCGCGAATATGTCGGGCGATCAGTGACAGCAGGAGTTCGAAGCGCTGTTCCGCAGGGCCTTCCCCGGTTCTCTCCAGCAGAGGCCGCGCCGCTCGCGCAAGAAGCGCAGTCACGGTGGCAAGCTGACCTTCGATCATGGCCTCCCGGCCTATCTCGTGGCTTTCATACTCCGCGGAGATATGTTCGAAATCCCTGCGCAATCGGTCGCCCCCGGAGAAATCCTGCAACGGCAACAATACGGGCTGCTGGAAATTCCGCAGCAGCAGCGCCTGCACGGATGCGGCAAGCGCGCCCGGCAGCACGGTGACGATCACCCCGCCAATATCGCGCGAAAAACGAAAGCCGTGCTCGAAACCCGGCGGCACGACAATGGCGACTGGTGGGCGGATAGCCTCGGTGCGACCATCCAGCAACGCATCGCCCTCGCCGCCCCAAATGTACAAGATTTGCAGGAACGCGGCATGCCGGTGCAGGCCGATTTCAAAGCGATGCAGGCTGCTTCTGGAAAAAAGCGTCTCGCAATGAAAGCGGAAAGCGGTTCCTTGCGCTGTCTCCTCGCCATATAGGCCTTCATTCGCCGCAACCCGCATGTCGCCCCTGGCTCTCCACATCATGGTCGAATTGTGCAATTTACGGATCAGAAAGTCCATTGAGCTTGTCACGCGCTTTGGTCAATTTCTTGACGGGAGACAATTCCGGGAGGAAACTAATGCGCACCAAGGTCGTCATCATCGGCTCCGGCCCTTCGGGTCTGCTGCTTGGTCAGCTGCTTGCCAATGAAGGCATCGATACCGTCATTCTCGACCGGGCCGGCAAGGACTACATCCTCGGTCGGGTCCGCGCCGGGGTGCTGGAAGAAGGCACAGTGCACCTTCTGGAAAAGGTTGGCGCCGATAAACGCCTGCACAAGGAAGGTCTGCCGCATGACGGTTTCTCGCTGGCCTTTGACGGGCGCGATCACCGTATCGACCTCTTCGATCTGACCGGCGGCAAACGTGTCATGGTCTACGGTCAGACGGAGGTGACGCACGACCTGATGGATGCCCGCGAAAAAGCGGGGCTTACCACAATCTATGAAGCCTCGAACGTGGAGCCTCATGATTTCAATGGCACCAGCCCCTGTGTCACCTATGAAAAAGACGGCGTAAGCCATCGGATAGATTGTGATTTTATTGCCGGATGCGATGGGTTTCACGGCGTCAGCCGCAAATCCGTGCCTGAGCGCTCGATCAAGGAATTCGAGAAGATATACCCCTTTGGCTGGCTCGGTATTCTGGCCGAAGTGCCACCCGTCAGCCACGAACTCATCTATGCCAACCATCCACGTGGTTTTGCGCTCTGTTCCATGCGCTCGCACACGCGCAGCCGCTATTACCTGCAATGTTCGCTGGAAGACCGGCCGGAGGACTGGAGCGACGAGCGCTTCTGGGATGAAATCCGCCGCCGCCTGCCGGAAAACCACGCCGATGCCCTGGTGACTGGGCCGTCATTTGAAAAATCCATCGCACCGCTTCGGTCCTTCGTGTGTGAACCGATGCGCTTCGGGCGATTGTTTCTGGCGGGCGACGCCGCCCACATCGTGCCGCCGACCGGCGCCAAGGGCCTCAACCTTGCTGCCAGCGACGTGCATTATCTCAGCGAGGCGCTCATCGAATTTTATCGTGAAGGGTCGGAAGCGGGCATCGATTCCTATTCGCAGAAAGCGCTATCCCGCGTCTGGAAGGCCGTGCGCTTTTCCTGGTGGATGACGACAATGATGCACCGCTTTCCCGATACCGGCGAATTTGGCCAGCGCATCCAGGAAGCGGAGCTGGATTACCTCGTGCATTCCCGCGCGGCCTCCACGGCGCTTGCGGAAAACTATGTCGGTCTTCCCTATTAGGAAAGAGTTTCGGGCTTCGGGTCGAGCAGTTCGCGCGCAGCTTCGCGAATGGCCTGTATCAGCAGCGACAGCGGCAGTGAGGGCTGCGTATCGGCCCGCACCGTCAAGCCGACCGGACCGCTGGTATCGCCGGTATCGACCGGCAGGATCGCCAGAGTTCCATCCGCCACATCGCCTGCGACCACCCCTTCCGAAATGATCCAGACGGCATCACTGGTGCGCAGGAACGCGCGACCAAACGCATCCGATACCGTTTCGATGCGGATCGGCAAGGCCGGCACCCCATTGGCGATCAGGAACTGCTCGACGATGGGACCGATCACCGACTGGCGGGTGGGGATCAATACCGGGAATTCGTGCAGGTGATCGAAAACCGAAATGCCCGGTGACAGCAGCGGATGGCCGGCGCGCACGACGAACCGCACCTTTTCGGAATAGAGATGCTCGAAGGAAAAGCCCGCCATCTTTTCCGGCGCAGCCAGGCGCCCGACGACGAGATCCAGATCACCGACGCGCAACTGCTCCAGAAGAACGGCATTGTCACCGGTGACGATCTTGACCGGGCTGCCGGTTTTTTCCGAAAGAAACCCAGCCATGGCTTTCGGCATGATCCTCACCGAAACCGTCGGCAAGGCACCGACGCGAACCGGCGGGCCGGCACGCGCCGCCTCCTGCGAGACGGAATCGACCGCATGACGAAGTGCCGTCATCGTCGCCCCGGCATGGCGCAGGAAAACCTCGCCATAGCGGCTGATGCGGATGCCGCGCCCCTCGCGGTCGAACAGCGAGACGCCGAGAATCTCCTCGAGTTCGCGGATGGTTTTCGTTACCGCCGGCTGGCTGACATGCAGGATTTCCGCCGCACGAATGACGCTTTTCTGGCGCGCCACCTCCACGAAGGTCTGAAGATGCCGGAACTTTATACGCTGCTCGACCATCGAATATATAATCCATTGGTTATATTTTTCACCGATAATGTCATTTTACTTAACCGGAACGTGCTTGCAATATCGTCAACAGGAGGACGTACATCATGCATTTTCTGCGCTGTGGCGAAAACGCGATCCATTATCGTGCGCACGAACTGGAAAGCGGCAAGCCGGTCATCGCCTTTATCAATTCGCTTGGCACCGATTTCCGTATCTGGGATGCGGTGATTGCGGAACTTGGCGACAACTATGCTTTCGTCCTGCACGACAAACGTGGCCATGGCCTGTCCGATATCGGCCGCCCTGCCTATTCGATAGACGATCACGCGGACGACCTGATTGCCATCCTCGATCATCTTTCCGTCGACAATGCGGTCATCTGGGGTCTGTCGGTCGGTGGACTGGTTGCACAGGGACTTTATGCCCGGCGTCCCGATCTCGTGCGTGCCCTTGTGCTCAGCAATACCGCCCACAGGATCGGCACCGCCGAGATGTGGAACGCGCGCATCGACAAGATCGCCGCTGACGGCCTTACCTCGCTGATCGATCCGGTGATGGAGCGCTGGTTCACACCAGCCTTTCGCCAGCCGGACAACGTGGTTTATGCGGGTGCACGCAACATGCTTTCCCAACAGCCGGAGGCCGGTTACAGCGGCACCTGCGCCGCCATACGCGATGCCGATTTCACGCACGAAGCGGGCCGCATCGCTGTTCCGACGCTCTGCGTGGCGGGCGATGAAGACGGGTCGACACCGCCAGCACTGGTGCAATCGCTGGCGGACCTCATTCCCGCAAGCCGTCTCGCCACCATTGCACGCTGCGGCCACATTCCATGCCTTGAACAACCGCTCGCCTATGCGCAGGCGGTCGGTGATTTTCTGAAGACCTTGCCGGAGCACTGACAGATGGCGGACAATATCGACAAGAACGAGAGATTTGAGCAGGGCATGAAAACGCGCCGCGCCGTGCTCGGTGACGCGCATGTCGACCGCGCGCAGACGGTGACGACGGGGTTCGACCAGCCGTTTCAGCAGCTCATCACCGAAGCGGCCTGGGGCACGGTGTGGTCCGGTAACCACTGGACGAAGCGCGAGCGCTCGATCGTCACCATCGCCTTGCTTGCCGCACTCGGTCAGGACGAGGAACTTGCCATGCACGTGCGCGCCACCGCCAATACCGGCGCCACCGAAGCGGATATTCGCGAAGCGCTGCTGCATGTCGCAATCTATGCCGGCGTGCCCGCCGCCAACCACGCTTTCAAGACCGCCAAGCTTGCTCTGGCCGGCATGAAAGCCGATAGTTCCCGCGACGAGGAGGAGACGAAATGAGCAATACAAAGCCCGAAACCGGGCCGTTCTTCGCACGCGACCGCGACATTCATCCGCTGGCCTATGCTCCCTGGTACAAGACCTCTATCCTGCGTTCTCCGCAGCGCGCCCTGATTTCGCTGGAGGGCACCAAAAGCGAGATCACCGGGCCGGTTTTCGGCCACAGCCTGCTGAACGAGCTGGATAACGACCTGATCCTCAATTATGCCCGCCCTGGCGAAATGCCGATTGGCCCGCGCATTCTGGTCCACGGTCGCGTGCTGGACGAGCGCGGCCGCGGCGTGGACGGTGCGCTCGTGGAATTCTGGCAGGCCAATGCCGGCGGGCGGTATCGCCACAAGAAGGAAACCTATCTCGCCGCCATCGATCCGAATTTTGGCGGCGTCGGCCGCACGATCACGGATGAGAACGGTTATTACTGGTTCAAGACCATCCAGCCTGGCGCTTACCCCTGGCCGAACGGCGTCAACGACTGGCGGCCTGCCCATATCCACTTCTCGGTCTTCGGCCACGGTTTTGCCCAGCGGCTGATAACCCAGATGTATTTCGAAGGCGATCCGCTGATCTGGAAATGTCCGATCGTCAAAACCATCCCGGACGAGGATGCGATCAAGCGGCTGATCGCGCCGTTGGATATGAATTCAAACATTCCCATGGACATGCTGGCATACAAGTTCGACATCGTGCTTCGCGGCCGCCGCTCCACGTTTTTCGAAAATCGCAAGGAAGGCAACTGATCATGGTCCAGCCGCTCGGTTATCTCAAGGAATCAGCGTCGCAGACGGCAGGTCCATATGTCCATATCGGCTGCACCCCCAATTTCGTTGGCATCGAGGGCGTGTTCGAAAAGGACCTGGGCTCCGGCGCGCTCTATAACGACAAGGCTCGCGGCGAACGCGTAAGCGTGCGTGGCACGGTCTACGACGGCGCTGGCATGCCGCTGAAGGACGCCCTGATCGAAATCTGGCAGGCGGATACGGACGGTTACTACAACAGCCCCAGCGAAACGCGCGGCAAGGCGGATCCGAATTTCACCGGCTGGGGGCGCTCGCCCGGCGACATGGATACCGGCGAATTCATCTTCGACACCATCAAGCCCGGCAAGGTGCCCTTCCGCGACGGCCGGTGGATGGCGCCGCACATTACTTTCTGGATCGTGGCGCGCGGTATCAATATTGGCCTGCAGACCCGCATGTATTTTCCCGAGGAGCGCGAGGCCAATGCCGCCGATCCGGTCCTTGCCCGCGTCGAGCAGAAAAGCCGCATCGCCACGCTTGTCGCCAAAAAGGAGGAAGGAAACATCTATCGTTTCGATATCCGCCTTCAGGGCGAGGGCGAAACCGTGTTTTTCGATATCTGAAGCATATCGCACCAAAGTGTGTAGCGGTTTTGCGACGACGATATGTGCAAGTAATTTAAAGCGGAACCTGAGATGAGCCTTTCCCCCTTCGAGCATCCGTTTCTCTCCGGCCTTTTTGGCGACAGCGAAATCGTTGAGCTGTTTTCGGCCAGAGCGGATATCGATGCCATGATCCGTTTCGAGACGGCGCTGGCGCAGGCGCAAGCCGGGGCGGGCGTCATTGAAGCAGATGCGGCGGATGCGATCGTCTCCCGCCTTTCCGATTTTGCCGCCGATACCACCGCGCTTCGCCATGGCGTCGCCAAGGACGGCGTTGTGGTGCCGGAACTTGTCCGGCAGATGCGGGCGGCGGTTGCCGGTACTGCGGCGGAAAAGCTGCATTTCGGCGCCACCAGCCAGGATGTCATCGATACCAGCCTGATGCTGCGGCTGAAGGCGGCAGCGGAAATCATCGCGGCACGGCTCGGCCGCCTCATCGATACGCTGGGTGATATTGCGGCCCGCGATGGCAGCAACCCGCTGACGGGATATACCCGCATGCAGGCCGCCATCGCCATCACGGTCGGCGACAGGGTGGCAAGCTGGATCGATCCGCTGGAACGGCATCTGGTTCGGATCGACACGTTTTTGCAGCACGGTTTTGCCGTCCAGTTCGGCGGCGCGGCCGGCACGCTGGAAAAGCTCGGCGACAATGCCGGCACTGTCCGCGCCGATCTCGCAAACCGTCTCGGCCTTTCTGACAGACCGCAGTGGCAGAGCCAGCGCGACGGTATCGCCGAGCTTGCCAATCTGCTGTCGCTCGTCACCGGCACGCTTGGCAAGTTCGGGCAGGATATCGCGCTTCTGGCCGAAGTCGGCGCGGAAATTCGCATGAGCGGCGGGGGTGGTTCGTCGGCGATGCCGCACAAGCAGAACCCGGTCAATGCGGAAACGCTGGTGACGCTGGCACGCTTCAACGCCGTGCAGATTTCGGCATTGCACCAGTCTCTCGTTCACGAACAGGAACGTTCGGGCGCGGGCTGGATGCTCGAATGGCTGTCGCTGCCGCAAATGGTGACGGCAACGGGGTCCTCACTCCTGATCGCCGAGCGCCTCGCGGGGCAGATCGACCGGCTGGGAGCAAGCGAAGACTAAAGAAGGAATGGCAGGTTTTCGCGAAGACTGAGCGGCCTTCGGGCGCTTTTGCCAGCGAGATGGGAATGGCGCGGGCGTGCGATGAAAACGCTTGCGATCAATCACATTAGTCGTTGATAAAAAACGACTTTCTTGAACAAGATGAATGAAGAAAAAGTGATTTTTAAGCTGTTTCTAACCGGAGTTGGCGCTTGACACAAAATTGAACTAACTGGTACAAACATTCAGGTTAACGCTATGCTGGCAGAGAAGTGTGGAGCTTCCCCGGCACGGTAAAAACAAACGGAGGGCTTTGGAGCCACAGGGTTTCCAAAGCGATGCGAACAAGGCGAAACGTCTGTTCGGACCCGAACGGGTTGGGAGGAAATATGTCTTACAGTCTCGATTTTTCGGCGGTCATAGACCGCCTGCCCGAGCTGCTTCTGGCCTGTCTTGCAACGATAGGTCTTGCAATCGCCGGCATGTCGCTCGCCACCGTCATCGGGGTTCTCGGCGTCGTCGCCCGTCGTTCGCGCTTCAAGCTGCTGCGCGGTCTGGTCATCGGGTTCGTGGAAGCCATTCGCAACACGCCGTTTCTGGTGCAGATATTCTTCATCTTCTTCGCCCTGCCGCAAATCGGCATCAAGCTTAACCCCACTGTCACGGCCATCATTGCGCTTGCGTTGAACGGCGGCGCCTATGCCATTGAAATCATTCGCGGTGGCGTCGATTCCATTCCCAAAGGCCAGGTTGAGGCGGGATTGGCGCTCGGCCTGCACCGGGCGCAGATCTTCCGGCACATCATTCTGAAGCCGGCGCTTCGCGCGGTCTATCCGTCACTCACCAGCCAGTTCATCATGCTGACGCTGACCACTTCGGTCTGTACCTCGATTGCGGCTTACGAGCTGACCTCGGTGGCTCAGCAGATCGAAGCGGACACCTTCCGCTCCTTTGAAGTCTATTTCTCGATCACGCTGCTTTATCTGGTCATTTCCTCGCTGATGATGGGGATATTTTCCCTCATCTCCCGCACATCGTTCAGCTATCCGGTCAAGTGAGGAAAAGACAATGGCATCCATCGGTTCCAACGAATTGTTCTTCCTGCTGCAGGGCCTGAAATGGACCCTTGCGCTGACCCTGATCGGCTTCATCGGCGGCGGCATTTTCGGTCTTTGCGTCGCGCTTGGCCGCGTTGCCGAAACCCCGGCGATCCAGCGCGCCAGCACCGGCTTCATCGCGATTTTCCAGGGCACACCGCTCCTGATGCAGCTTTTCGTCGTTTATTACGGCGTGGCGCTTGCGGGCCTGAATGTGGATGCCTGGGTTGCGGTCGCCATCGCATTCACCCTGCATGCCAGCGCCTTTCTGGGTGAAATCTGGCGCGGTGGCATCCAGGCTGTGCCGAAGGGTCAGACCGAAGCCGCCAACGCGCTTGGCCTGCACTACGTGTCGCGTATGAAGGACGTGGTTCTGCCGCAGGCCTTCAAGATTTCGCTGCCCGCAACCATCGGTTTTCTGGTGCAGCTCATCAAGGGCACGTCGCTTGCCGCCATTGTCGGCTTCGTCGAACTGTCCCGCGCCGGCCAGATCGTCTCCAACCAGACGTTCCGTCCGCTGACGGTCTTTGCCATCGTCGGCATCATGTATTTCCTGATCTGCTGGCCGCTTTCCCTGTGGGGCGCCAGTGTAGAAAAGCGGATGCAAGCCGCTTCCCGCTAATACCCATCAACATGTCATCAAGCTTTGTAAGGAGGAGCAAAAGATGAAATCCAACGGTAAATTCTCACGTCGCACCCTGCTCGCGCTCGCCGCAGCAACGGTCGCCCTGCCCTTTATCGCACCGGTCGACGCCTTCGCCGGCACGGTGGATGAGGCCAAGGCCAAGGGCAAGGTCGTAATCGGCATTCAGGGCGACAATTCGCCCTGGGGCTTCGTCAATTCGAGCGGCGTTCAGGACGGCCTCGATGCCGATATCGGCAAGGCGTTTGCCGAATATCTCGGCGTCAAGGTGGAATTCGTACCGCTTGCCGTGGCAAACCGCATTCCGGCCCTTCTGACGGGCAAGGTCGACCTGCTGTTCGCAACCATGGGCATGACCGCCGAGCGCGCCAAGACCATCCAGTATTCCAAGCCCTATGCCGGTAACGTGCTTTCCGTCTACGGCCCCAAGGACAAGAAGATCGGCAACTATGACGATCTGACCGGCGTTTCCGTCGGCGTTCCGAAGTCCAGCGCCATGGACACGGCGATCACGGCAGGTGCAGGCTCCAAGGCCAAGATCCTGCGCTTTGACGATGATGCCGCCAACATTCAGGCGCTGATTTCCGGCCAGGTCGAGGTTGTCGGTGGCAACCAGTTTTATGGCGACCGCCTCAATCAGGCTGCCAACGGCAAATACGAGCCGAAGTTCGACCTGACGACGCTTTACAACGGCGCCGGCACCCGTCCGGGTGAAAAGGACTGGAACGAGACCGTCAACGCCTTCCTCGACAAGATCAAGTCGGATGGCCAGCTTGCCAAGATCTACGACAAGTGGATGAAGCGCGAAGTTCCCGCTTTCCCGGAAAGCCTGCCGGATATTCCTTTCACCGTGAAGTGAAGACCGGAAGAGGCTGGATTGGGAGGAGTAACCAATGGGAATCTTTAACAAACAGACGCGTTGGCGAACAGCCATCGCCGTCGGATTGGCAGCAGCTTTGCTGCCAATCCTGACACCCGCAGGCGCAGAAGCCAGAACACTTGAAGAAGCAAAGTCCAGCGGCAAGATCATCATCGGCATTCAGGGCGACAACGCGCCCTGGGGCTTCATAAATTCCTCTGGTGTTCAGGAAGGTTATGATGCGGATTTGGCCCGCGGGTTTGCGGACTATCTTGGACTGAAAGTGGAGTTCGTACCACTTGCAGTCGCCAACCGCATCCCGTCGCTTCGCACCGGAAAGGTCGATGCCCTGTTCGCGTCGATGGGGATGACGCCGGAACGCGCAAAAAACGTACAATATGCGCAGCCTTACGCGCATAACGTCATGTCGGTCTATGCCACCAAGGACAAGAAGATCGCCAACTTCGACGATCTCACGGGAATGACCGTCGGCGCGCCGAAATCCAGTCCGATGGACACGGCTTTGACCGCAGGTGCCGGCACCAATGCAAAAATTCTGCGTTTCGACGATGACGCCGCCACCATTCAGGCGATCCTATCGGGCCAGATCGAGGCAATCGGCGGCAACCAGTTTTATGGTGACCGTCTCGCAGCGGCTGGCGGCAAGGATTACGAGGTGAAGTTCGACCTCGTGACCCTCTACAACAGCGCCGCCACGCGCCCCGGTGAAAAGGACTGGAACGAGGCACTCAACGCTTGGCTCGACAAAGCCAAGGCCAATGGCGAGCTCGCAAAAGTCTATGCCAAATGGATGAAGCGCCCGGTTCCGGAGTTTCCGGCCTCGCTTCCTGACATTCCCTACACCGTCAACTAACTGCTTCCCAGCATGAAGGAAAGTTCCATGTCGCAATCCTCCGCCGCACAGGCTCCGCTGATCGCCCTTGAAGGGGTTGGAAAGTGGTATGGAGCCTTCCATGCGCTGAAAGGCGTCAACATGACGGTTCGCAAAGGCGAAAAAATCGTTCTTTGCGGCCCGTCCGGTTCGGGAAAATCCACCCTTATCCGCTGCATCAACCATCTGGAAGAAATCCAGGAGGGCAAGATCACGGTCGAGGGGACCACGCTTTCGGATTCGACCCGCGCCATCGATGCGGTTCGCCGTGAAGTGGGCATGGTGTTCCAGAGCTTCAATCTCTTCCCGCACAAGACCATCATGGAAAACTGCACCCTGGCGCCCATGCGGGTGAAGGGCCTGTCGAAAGCCGATGCGGAAGCGACCGCGCGCAAATATCTGGAGCGCGTGCGCATTCTCAATCAGGCCGATAAATATCCGGCGCAGCTTTCCGGCGGCCAGCAGCAGCGCGCGGCGATTGCCCGGGCGCTCTGCATGGAGCCGAAAGCCATGCTGTTCGATGAGCCGACTTCGGCGCTTGATCCCGAAATGGTCAAGGAAGTGCTCGACACGATGATCGGCCTTGCCCGCGACGGCATGACGATGATCTGCGTGACCCATGAAATGGGCTTTGCCCGGCAGGTTGCCGACCGTGTGGTCTTCATGTCGGAAGGCGAAATCATCGAGGAAGGCCCGCCGGACGAGTTCTTCCGCGATCCCAAGCATCAGCGTACCCGCACATTCCTCGGCGAAATTCTCGCCCATCACTAAGGCTCACCCGAAGCCGACAGGCAGGCGGGGATGACCCCCGCCTCTCCCACCACGTTCGATGAGCGATGACCTGATCATGACAGACACCAAATCCTTCAAGGTCGGCCTGATTGGCGCCGACATCCAGCTTTCCAAATCTCCCGCGCTGCACATGCGCGAAGGGGCTGCCCACGGCCTCGACTATTCCTATGAACTTGTCGATGTCGTGGCGCGCAAGCTGCCGGAGAGCGCGCTTCCCGATCTGCTCAACGAGCTGGAATCGCGCGGCTTTGCCGGCACCAACATTACCCATCCCTTCAAGCAGGCGGTGCTGCCGCACCTGCATGAATTGTCTGATGATGCCCGCATGCTCGGCGCGGTCAACACCGTCGTCTTCAAGGACGGACGTCGCATCGGGCACAATACGGACTGGTACGGATTTTACGAAAGCTTCATGCGCGGCCTGCCGGATGCGAAACGCGACCGGGCGCTGCTGGTCGGTGCTGGTGGTGCAGGCGTTGCGGTGGCCCATGCGGCGCTGAAACTCGGCATTACCCATCTCGATATCTGCGACCGCGATTTCAGCCGCGCAGAGCATCTGGCTGCAGAGCTCAACGCCCGTTTTGGCGAAGGCCACGCCTTTGCCGTGAAAGACCCGGCAGATTCCCTGCCCTTCGCGGATGGGTTGATCCACGCCACACCGATGGGCATGCCCGCCCATCCCGGCATGCCGGTCAAGGCCGACCTCCTTGAACAACGGCACTGGGTGGCCGATATCGTTTATATGCCGCTGGTGACCGAGCTTCTGGCGACGGCGGCCCAAAAAGGCTGTCGCACCCTGCCCGGCGGTGGCATGACGGTGTTTCAGGCTGTCGGCGCGTTTCGGCTGTTCTGCGGCCGTGAACCTGATGCCGAGCGCATGACCGCACATTTCACCGAAATTTGCACGAAAGAGGGTGTGGCGTGAGCCTTTTCACCATACTTAACGGACCGAACCTCAACCTGCTCGGCCAACGCCAGCCGGAAATCTACGGCTACGAAACGATGGCCGATGTGGAGGCCAATTGCCGCGCGATTGCCGAGGCGGCGGGCCACGAGATATTCTTTGCCCAGAGCAACCGGGAATACGAGCTGATCGACTGGATCCATGCGGCGCGCGGCACATCGGCAGGGATCGTCATCAATCCCGGTGCCTTTACCCATACCTCGGTGGCGATCCTCGATGCACTCAATACCTTCGAGGCACCGGTGATCGAGGTTCACATTTCCAACATCCACAAACGGGAGATATTCCGCCACCACTCCTATGTCTCGACGCGCGCCGAAGGCGTGATCGCCGGTCTCGGCATCGAAGGTTACGGGGTGGCGCTCAGCCACCTCATCGGCCGTCTTTCCCGATCGTCGTGATATGGTCCGGGCTCAGCACATATCGCAACACCATGTCGCTGACGTGCTGCGACAATGTTTGCTGACCCTTCTCGGTAAACAGCCCGTCGCCGAAGATGAACGAGAAGGTTGCGACGTTCGAGACGTTGAAAAAGGACAGCGCGCTGATCTGCCAGTGCAGTTCCAGCGCATTGATGCCGTTGCGGAAAATACCGCTCTTCTGGCCGCGCAGCAGCACGCTTTCCAGGGCATCGATGGCCGGCCGGTTGAGCTGGCGGATCGTTTCGGACGATTGCATGTGCCGGCCGTGATGAATGTTCTCGATCATCACCATGCGGATGAAAGCCGGGTTGCGGCGATGGTGATCGAAGGTGAACCGACAGAGCTTTTCGAGCGCCGCAACCGGCTCCAGACCGTCCAGCTCCAGATCGCTCTCGCCGTCACGCACCTTGGCATAGGCTTCCTCAAGAACGCGCTGGTAAAGCCCCTCCTTGTCGGTAAAATAATAATAGATCATCCGCTTGGACGTGCGGGTGCGGGCGGCGATCTCGTCGATGCGCGCCCCCGACAGGCCGTTTTGCGAAAACTCATCCATCGCAACGGAAAGAATGTCTCGGCGCACGCCTTCCGGATCGCGCTTCGCCTGCCGGGTTTCGCTGGTGCCGTTCGAAGTTGCGCTTTTTGTCATGATCCATCCATCAGCAGGGTATACGGCTTGCCGCCGCACCCCTATTATTAACCAATTAGTACATAACGCTGAAAAGGAACGCAATATGGCGAGCTATGACACAGGCAAACAGGGCGTGCCAATGCGCACTTCCATCGCCACCGTCTCCATCAGCGGCGAATTCCCGGAGAAACTGGGGGCCATTGCCAAGGCCGGTTTCACCGGTGTGGAGATTTTCGAGAACGATTTCCTGACCTACGACGCCTCGCCGCGCGAGGTGAAGGCCCTTGCGGCGGATCATGGGCTGGATATCACGCTTTTCCAGCCGTTCCGCGATTTCGAAGGCATGCCGGAACCGCACCGCGCCCGCGCCTTCGAGCGCGCAGGGCGAAAATTCGACATCATGGGCGAACTCGGGACCGATCTGATGCTGATCTGCTCGAATGTCTCGCCGGTGTCGTTGGGCGGCATAGACCGCGCCGCCGCCGATTTCCACGAGCTTGGCGAGCTTGCGGCCAGGCATGGTGTGCGCGTGGGTTACGAGGCGCTGGCCTGGGGCCGGCACATCAGCGATCATCGCGATGCGTGGGAAGTGGTGCGCCGCGCCGATCACCCAAATGTCGGTATCATCCTCGACAGCTTCCACACGCTGTCGCGCAAGATCGATCCCAACTCCATCCGCTCCATTCCCGGCGACAAGATTTTCATCGTGCAATTGGCCGACGCACCGCTGATTGACATGGACCTGTTGTACTGGAGCCGCCATTTCCGCAACATGCCCGGCGAAGGCGATCTGCCGGTGGTGGATTTCATGCGCGCTGTTGCCGCAACCGGTTATAGCGGCCCGCTGTCGCTCGAAATCTTCAACGACCAGTTCCGCGGTGGCTCGGCGCGTCTGCTGGCTGAGGACGGCCATCGTTCGCTCATCAACCTCATGGATCAGGTGCGCCGTCTGGAGCCCGACATCCGCATCGAGGCGCCCGCCATGCCTGAGCGGGTGCAGACGGAAGGTGTGGAGTTTGTCGAGTTCACAACGGCACCGGAGGAAAAGGCCAATCTGGAAGCGCTGCTCGCCACACTCGGTTTTGATAAAACCGCGAGGCACCGCAATCGCGATGTCGATCTCTATACGCAGGGCGACATTCGCATCGTCATCAATACCGGCGGCACCGGTGAGAGTTTCGCCGGTGCATCCTACTCCATCCACGGCACCAATGCCTATGCTTTCGGCCTGAAGGTCGATGATGCGCAGGCAGCGCTTGCGCGTGCGGCAGCGCTGGGCGCGCCGACATTCGCCGAACCGCGCAAATCCGGCGAAGTCGCGGTTCCAGCCATTCAGGGCGTGGGCAACGGCGTCATCTATTTCCTCGACGGCTCCACGGCGCTCGCCTCCATCTGGGACAATGAATTCGCACCGGTAGACGCGACGACACCGGCAGGCAACACCGGACTGACCCGCATCGACCATCTTGCGCAAACAACGCATTACGATGAAATGCTGACCTGGCTTCTGTTTTACACATCGCTGTTTTCAACGCGCCGCACGCCGATGGTGGATGTGGTCGATCCCGGCGGTCTGGTGCGCAGCCAGGCCATAGAAAGCGTGCCCTCCCCGCGTTTCCGCCTGACCATGAACGGCGCCGACAACCGAAAGACCTTTGCCGGCAAATTTCTGGCGGAGGGTTTCGGCACCAGCATCCAGCACATCGCCTTCGCCACAGACGATATCTTCGCCACCGCCAAGGCTCTGCATGCGCGCGGCTTTCACGCCCTGCCGATCTCGCGCAATTATTATGACGATCTGGAGGCCCGCTTCGGGCTGGAACCGGAAGTCTCCGACGCACTCCGGGAAGCAAGCATCCTCTACGACCGGGACGACAACGGCGAATATTTCCAGATCTACAGCCGCACCTTCGGCGAAGGGTTCTTCTTCGAAATTGTCGAAAGGCGCGGTGCCTACGGCGGGTATGGCGCGATGAACGCCCCCTTCCGCATCGCTGCGCAGCGGCGTCTTGCGCCACCGATCGGCATGCCGAAGGAATAGGCGCAGACACCAGTCCACTTGTGCTTCAAAAATCCAAACAGGCCGCAGCCGGCAGGAATGCCGCTGCGGCCTGTCTTTATTTACGTCAGCGTCACTATCTCATAGTCCCGTGGAATGGCGGAGGTGGCAACAAACCACTCGGATGCGCGCGTGCGCTGCTGATGAAAATCGAAAGCAGCGCGGTCCACAAAAAGCTCTTCCACCCTCCAGATCAGGGGGTCTTCGGTCTGCGATACCTCAAAGGAAATACAGCCCGGCTCCGATCTGGTCAGGCGAATGTGATCGGGTAGATGGCTTTCTACAAGTTGGACATCCTGCACCGATGCGCAACGCAGGAAGCCGGATAGCCTGACCGCACCCGTTCTATTCGTCATACCCGGTATCCTTTTTCAATAGTCTTCATCCGGCCTGTACCACGGGCAACGGCACCCGCAACCACTGAAATCGACACATCCTCAATACAGACTAAAACCATCCCTTAATCGGGGTCCGGCCCGTCGGCACACCCGCGCCCAAAATAAATGCACTTGCGTATTTGTAGAGCAGTATACAAAAATTGTTCAACACTCTGGACATGATTGTCCGGTTTTGTTAGCTTTTTTGTAAAACAAGGGTGGGGAATACAAGTTTATGCGCATCATCGATTCTGAGACTGGCACCAGGCATTTTACCGGCACCGGTGAGATCGCCCGTAGCACTTCGACCAGGTCGCAATTCCCGTATCGACCGGCAGCAGCCAATCTACATCGCGCCTGAAACGCCATGCGCTTTCTTTTGACCCTCCCATCCTCCGGCACAGCGTTTCATCCCGCGCGCCTGCCCCACGCCCTTGCCCCCTCACTATTTCAGATGGCCGCGTCGGCATTGCCGCGCACGCCAAGCCGGAGACGCTGATATGACTGCCGCAAACCGCAACGCCCTCCTCTCGGTTGAAAACCTGAGCGTTGAGTTCGGCGACAGCCGCGTCGTGGACGATATTTCATTTGCCGTGGAAGCCGGCAGGACGGTGGCAATCGTCGGCGAATCCGGATCGGGCAAATCGGTCACTTCGCTCTCAACCATGCGTCTTGCGGATATGATGGGCGCGACTTACCCCGCCGGTCGCATCATGTTCGAAGGCAAGGATCTGCTGAAGGCATCGCAGAAGGAAATGCGGTCGATCCGCGGCAAGGAGATCGCCATGATCTTCCAGGAGCCGATGACGTCGCTGAACCCGGTCTTCACCATCGGTGACCAGATTTGCGAAGTGCTTGTCCTGCACGAGAAAATGGGCAAGGCGGCGGCCATGGCCGAGGCAAAAAAGTTGCTCGACATGGTGCGGTTGCCTGATGCGGCCGAGCTCTTGCACCGTTATCCGCATCAGCTTTCCGGCGGCATGCGCCAGCGCGTGATGATCGCCATGGCGCTTGCCTGTCGGCCGAAGCTGCTGATCGCCGACGAACCGACGACGGCACTGGATGTCACCATTCAGGCGCAGATCCTCAACATCATGCGCGACCTGCAAAAGAAGCTCGGCATGGGCATGGTCTTCATCACCCATGACATGGGCGTGGTGGCGGAAATGGCCGATGACGTCGTCGTCATGTGGAAGGGCAGGAAGGTTGAGGAAGGCCCGGTCAAGGACATCTTCGCCAATCCGCAGCATCCCTATACGCGGGCGCTGCTTTCCGCCGTTCCGCGTCTCGGCAGCATGACCGGCGAAGAGTTTCCCAAGCGCCTGCCGCTCACCGTCCTGCAGGATGGCCAGCCGGTCGTGGTGGGCGAGGAACGCGTGCAGAACACCGCGAAATACGACGAGAAGCCGCTGCTTTCGGTTCGCGACCTGTTCGTTCGCTTCGATATTCGCAAGAACCTGTTCGGCAAGGCGACGCACCGTTGCAGCGCTGTGCAGAAGGTCAGCTTCGACATCCACGCCGGGGAGACGCTGGCGCTGGTCGGTGAATCCGGTTCGGGAAAATCCACCATCGGCCGCACCATCCAGCAGCTGCAATCGGCGGTGTCGGGCGAAATATCCTTCAACGGCCGCAGCTATTCTGAGATGTCGGCAGCGGAACGTTTCCGCATGCGGCAGGAAGTGCAATATATCTTCCAGGACCCCTTCGCCTCGCTCGATCCGCGCAAGACGGTCGGCTTCTCGATCGCCGAACCGATCAACACCCACGGCCTGATCAACGATGCCAAGGCGGTGCGCCGCCGGGTGGATGAGCTGCTGGAACGGGTGGGTTTGAGTTCGGAACATGCATCGCGGTATCCGCACGAGTTTTCGGGCGGCCAGCGGCAGCGTGTCTGCATTGCCCGCGCGCTCGCCTCCGATCCCAAGCTCATCATCGCCGACGAAGCGCTGTCGGCGCTCGACGTCTCCATCCAGGCCCAGATCATCAATCTGTTCATGGATCTGCAGGCGGAACGTGGTCTTGCTTACCTGTTCATCAGCCATGACATGGCGGTGGTGGAAAAGATGAGCCACCGCGTCGCGGTGCTTTATCTCGGCCAGATCATGGAAATGGGTAGCCGCCAGCAGGTCTTCGAAACGCCCACGCATGATTATACGCGCCGGCTGCTTTCCGCAGTGCCGGTTGCCGATCCCTTGATCGAGCGCCGCATCGCCATGATCGAGGGCGAAATTCCCAATCCCGTGCGCCGCGTCGGCGATGAGCCCGCCATTCTCGCCCATGAGGAAATCAATCCAGGCCACTTCATCGCGAAGAGCGCCTGAACAATAACCAAAACCGTAACCATCTGAAGAGGAACAGGTAGATGACAAAAATCAAAAAGGGGATGACGGCAACGTTCGTCGCGCTTGCGCTGGCCGGCACGGCCTTCACCGCAGCGCCGGCTTTCGCCGCCGGCAAGATGACCATTTCCAGCCCGCAGGACCCCGGCAGCTGGGATCCGATCGACACCTTCCTGGTACAATGGGCAGCTGTAGCCACCAACATCTTCGATGGCCTGACCTATCGCGGTCCGGACCTGAAACTCGTGCCCGGTCTTGCCGAATCCTGGGAAGAGCTGGATGAAGGCAAGCGCATCCGCTTCAAGCTGCGCCAGAACGTCAAGTTCCATAATGGCGAGCCCTTCAACGCCGCCGCCGTCAAGTTCACCTTCGAGCGCCTTCTCGGCGAACAGGGTACCAAGGGCCCGCAGCGCTCCAACTATGTCGCCATCGAAAGCGTCGACGTCATCGACGACTACACCGTCGACATGAAGCTCAAGGCGCCCGATCCGGTGCTTCTGACCAAGCTTGCCGGTTATGGCGGCATGATCGTGCCGCCGAAATACATTCAGGAAAAGGGCGAGGACAACTTCAACCTCAACCCGGTCGGCACCGGCGCGTTCAAATTCGTCTCCTATGCGCCGAAGACCAACATCAAGCTGGAAGCCAACCCGGATTACTGGGGCGGCGCACCAAAGCTCTCCGAACTGGAATTCCGCTTCATCGCCGAGCCGGCGACCGCGGTTGCCGAATTGCAGGCCGGCCGCGTCGATCTCGTCATTCCTCCCACCATCCCGATCGGCATGATCCCGGTCATCGAAGGCGATTCCAAGCTGGAGATCGTCAGCGTTCCAGGCCCGACGGTGGATGCGCTGCGTTTCAACACTCGTGACGGCATCACCGCTGATCCCAATGTGCGCAAGGCCATCATCATGGCCGTTGATCGCGGCACGATCGTCAAGTCGATCCTTGCCGGTCAGGCCTCGGAAATCGCCAGCTTCCAGAGCGCGCTGTCCTTCGGTTACGACGCCGATCTGAAGCCGCTGCCTTATGATCCGGAAGGCGCAAAGAAGCTGCTCGCGGAAGCCGGCGTCAAGCCAGGTGCGGCACTGCAGATCGATATCAGAGGCAACGATGCGACGATGAACGAAGTCGCGCAGGTCATCTCCAGCTATCTGTCCATGGTCGGCATCACCGCCACCATCAAGCCCTATGAGACCAACGTGCTCCTGAACGACATCATCCCGCAGGGCAAGACCGGCGCGATGTTCCAGCAGAAGTGGGGCGGCTGGACCTTCGATTACGACAACACGGCCTATTCCATGTACCACTCGGGTGAAAAGTGGAACCCTTACGACAAGGACGAGAAGCTGGACAAGCTGCTGGAATCGCAGCGCCCGCTGACTGACCGAGCCGAGCGCGAAAAGATCCTCAAGCAAGTCGGCGCCTATGCCGCCGAGCGCGCGCTGGAAATTCCGCTTTACAACACCAATGCCATTTACGGCATCAACAAGCGGGTCAAGGGTTTCGTGGCACCGCCGGATAACCGCCTGAAGCTGACCGACGTCACCGTCGAATAATCAGGCTTATCCTCCCTAAAAGCGCCTTGCCCGCCATCCCGCGGGCAAGGTCGGGTCTCTCTTCAAGGTAAAAAACGTGGCCGGTTTCCTCATCAAGCGATTGCTGCAGGCGATTTTTGTCGTCATCGCCATCACCCTTCTCGTTTCCTTCGCCATCCGCCTGACGGGCGATCCGGCTGTCACCATGTTCCAGGGCGGCGGCAGCATGACGGAAGACGATCTGGCGCGCATTCGTGCGGCGCTTGGAACCGACCGGCCGTTCTTCGTGCAATATTTCAGCTTCCTGAAAGGCCTGGTTACGCTCGATTTCGGCCGCAGCTTCACTGGCAGCACGCCGGTATCACGGCTCATCGCCGATGCCCTGCCCGCCACGCTGCTTCTCGCCTTCATCTCCATGGCGGTGTCGATTGCGCTTTCCATTCCGCTTGGCATCAAGGCCGCGACCTCGCGCGGCAAGACGGCCGATCAGGTGATCCGTATCTTCTCGCTCGTCGGCCTGTCCTTCCCCAATTTCTGGCTGGCCACCATGCTGGTGCTGCTTTTCTCCATCACGCTCGGCTGGCTGCCGCCAAGCGGCATGGGCGGCTTTGCAAGCTACATCATGCCATCGGTCACCATGGGCGTTATTCTGACGGCGACCAATGTCCGCCTGGTGCGCACGGCCATGCTCGATACGCTGCGCTCGCAATATGTCATGGTGGCGCGCGCCAAGGGCCTCAGCGAAAACAAGGTGCTTTACAAGCATGCGCTGCGTAACTGCGCCATTCCGCTGATTACCTATTTCGGCCTGCAATTCGGCGGACTTCTCGGCGGCATCGTCGTCATCGAACGCGTCTTCAACTGGCCGGGTCTCGGCACGCTCGCCTTCGATGCGGTGGGCGCGCGCGACTATCCCGTGCTTCAGGCCGTCATCACCGTGCTGTCGCTGATGATCGTCGGCATCAACCTTCTGGTCGATATCGCCTACGGGCTGGTCGATCCGCGCATCCGCACGGAGTAATTGACGATGGCTGCCAAAACCTCGCGCCTGTCGCGCTTCAACAATCTCGAATTCATCCTCGGCGCCCTGCTTACCGTCGTCATCTGCCTTGCCGTTCTTCTTTCCGACGTGCTGTTTCCGGGCGGTGCCGAAAAGATCGACCTGATGGCGCGCCTTGCCAAGCCTTTCACTAGCGCCGCCCATCCGCTCGGCACCGATCCGCTCGGCCGTGACGTACTGGCCCGTGTCGTGGCCGGCGGCAAGATTTCGCTGCTCGTCGGTTTCACATCGGTCATCGGTGCCGTGGTCTTCGGCGTGATCGTCGGCCTGGTCGCCGGTTATTATCGCGGCTTCTGGGACATGCTGGTCATGCGCTTTGCCGATATCCAGCTCGCCATGCCCTTCATTCTCTTGGCCATCACCTTCATCGCGATTGTTGGCGGCAGCCTCACCAACACCATCATCCTCTTGATCGTCTCGCAATGGGTACAATATGCCCGTCTGGTACGCGGCTCGGTGCTGACGCTGCGCGAACGGGAATTCATCCTGTCCGCCCGCGCCATTGGCGTGAAGGACTGGCGCATCATTCTCCAGCACCTTCTGCCGAACCTGATCGGCCCGGTCATCGTGCTGATGACGCTCAACGTCGCCAACAACATCCTGCTGGAAAGCAGCCTCACCTTCCTCGGCCTCGGTGTCGATCCGACCATTCCGAGCTGGGGCGGCATGCTGGCGGATGGCCGCACCTATCTGCAAACGGCATGGTGGGTCAGCGTCTTCCCCGGTCTTGCCATCCTTCTGACCGTGCTTGGCCTCAACCTTCTCGGTGACTGGCTGCGCGACAGCCTCGACCCCACCGGCAGAACCTCAAGGTGATTGTGATGAGCCAGATTTTCGACCAGACCTTCAAGCGTACTCTGGATGCGCTTCTCGCCAATTCCGCGCCCGGCCAGTCCTTCGAGGCATGGACGTTCGATGACGCCAAAAGCCGCCGCGAAGCCGAAGAAAGGCTGAAGAAAAAAGGCGTCAGTGCCCGCATCCGCAGTGCCTACAAGCCGCTTCTCTTCACCTTTCTGGAAGAGATCAATCTTGGTGGCGTCGATGCCATCGAGGTGCATTACCCGGTGCACGCCAATGCACCCGCCAATCGTTTCCGGCTGGAGGCCTATCCGCTGGCGGCACTAGCCGGCGACGCGAAGATCGATTTTATCGCCCGCGACGACGACGCGCTTCATTATGACGTTACGCTGAGCCGCAACAGCAAGAAGGAAACCCTGAAGGTTCTCGCTCCCAACCGGGTTCATACCGATATCGTCGGCGAAACCAATGTCTCGCCAACCGGCTGGTTCCGTCCGGCCGGCGACGCTACGGGCGAGCGGCTGGAGACGGATTACGAGCAGCTTTTCGAAGCGGCAATCAATGCCGTTGCCAACCACGGCTGGGGCGATGAGGAACCCTATTTCGAGGAGTTGAACATCCGCGTCACGCATCCGTCCGAAGACATGGCGCTGCCGGTCGGGGACGAGGTGGTCAGCCTGCGTGAAGCGCTGCACGAGGATTTCTATTTCTCCCTCCTGGAATTCTTCCAGAAGAAGTCCGGCCGGCCGCTGGGCGACAGGGGCCTGAAACCCGGCCAGATCGTTCCGGAACTCGTCAAAAGCAACGGCGACGTTTCGGTCCGCATCGAGACCCGTGCACTCACCACCACTTTCCTGGATGGCGGCGAACAGCGGATCGACGAGGCCCGCGAACCGGTGGCGGCAGGTCAGATCGCGCGGATGCTTGCGGAAATCGGCGGCGAGGCGTTCGAGGCCCGCTCGCGGTCGGGCCGCGTTCTTGCCGCCCGTTATGTCGCGGGCAGCGATGCCGCCGTGATGATCAGCGGCGGCCAGCATCCCAATGAAACCACCGGCATCGTCGGCGCCGTCCGCGCCGCCCGCAAACTTGCGGAAAGACAGGGCGCGCATTTCACCATTTCGCCGCTGGAAAACCCTGATGGTTATGCCCTGCACCAGCGGCTGCGCGCCGACAATCCACGCCACATGCACCATGCGGCGCGGTACACGGCGCTCGGCGACGATCTCGAATATCGTACGCTGGAAAATTCGGGCGTCCATCTCAACGAGAAGGCAATCCGTTTCAGCGCGCAGGAGATGAGCGGCGCGAGCCTGCATGTGAACCTGCACGGTTATCCCTCGCACGAATGGACCCGTCCGCTTTCCGGTTATGTGCCGCGCAATTTCGCGATGTGGACCCTGCCGAAGGGCTTTTTCCTGATCATCCGCCACCATGCGGATTGGGAAAAGCAGGCGGAAGCCCTGCTCGACCGGGTTACCCGCCATCTCGGCGCCATTCCGGGCCTGCTGGATTACAACAACCGCCAGATCGCGCTTTACGAGATTCACGCCGGTGAAACCGGTTTCCGCATCATCAACGGCTTCCCGTGCCTGTCGTCCATCGACGACCGCCACACAGTGCCGATGACGCTGATTACCGAATATCCTGATGAGACAATCTACGGCGACGACTTCATCACCGGACACACGGCGCAGATGGAAACGGTTCTTTCCGCTTACGACGCCTGGCAGGATATTTTCGTCGCGGACGTTGCCTGATTTCGAAGCGCGCCCGATCGGGGGCCTCAGAATGATGACGAAGTCCCGAAGCCCTCGTCCGTCATGCTCGGGCTTGTCCGGAGCATCTGCAACGTCTTGATCTAGTTGGACGTGATTGGATCCTTGGGGCAATCCAGCGATGACGCCGGGTGTGAGGGAGCTTTGTCATCACCCTCAGTTGCCCTTTGTACGGCTTACTTCTCAGCCGTGGCGGCAAGCTTCTTTTCCTGCTGCTTCTGCAAAAGCCGCTTGCCCTTGCTCAAAATATGCAGATTGGCGGCATCAAGTTTGTTATACCCGGCCTGGATAATATCGAGATCGGCAACGTGACCGATTGCTGCCAGTTCATGCATCACGTCGCCAACAGCGACATCGACGCTCGGCTTCGGCAGGTGCACAACATCTTCCACCGCGGCGCGCATGCCATCCGCCGCGCCGCCCATGACGTGATACAGCGCCATCGCCTTGCGGAGAAAAGCTTCGCGGCGCTCGATCTTGTTGTTGAGTATACTGTCGCCAACGCGATTCCGCATAAGATCAACGGCTTTATTCTGATATTCGCCCATCAAGACACCAAATGAAATTCAAAATATGCTTCGGGAGACTAGGGACAATCCCCTTAGAACTGGTTAAGGCACCGGGATTACGTGCATATTATCGTCATTTTCCGACGGCGTGGCGCAGGGCGTTTTTCATAACGGCGGCATTTGGAAGCAGCATGGTGAAACGGGACCATTCGTGATGGCTGCAGCTGCTGCGGCAATTGAGAATCGCCAGACTATCCCTATTGTATGATCCAATATCGGGCAGAACCGGATAAGGCGGCGATCCATAACCATAAGGTTATTTATTGCCCCCTTTTTTTTCATTTTACTTTGGCCATCGCACTTACCAGTTTGACTGGCTGGATCGGTGGAGGGAGCCACGGATCAATTGGGAGGAAATCATGAAATTACGGATCACCGCCGCAATCGCGGCCATCTGCTTCAGTTCCGCTGCCTATGCCGAGACGATCAAGGTCGGCGTGGTCGGCCCGTTCTCAGGCCCCTTCGCGCTGCAAGGCAAGAACTTCAAGGCCGGCATAGACGCCTGGTTTTCGCTTCACGGCAACAAGGTGGGCAATGACACTGTCGAAGTCGTCTACCGCGATGTGCCGCAGGCCGATCCGGCGCAATCCAAGGCGCTGGCGCAGGAGCTGGTTGTAAAGGAAGGCGTGCAATATCTCGCCGGCTTCTATTTTACGCCCGACGCCATGGCGGTTACGCCGCTTCTGAAACAGGGCAATGTGCCCATGGTCATCATGAATGCGGCCACGTCGGCCATCGTTACCAAAAGCCCCTATGTGGTGCGCACCTCGTTCACGACATGGCAGACATCCACCCCCATCGCCAAGGTGGCTTTTGATGGCGGCGTCAAGAAGGTCATTTCGCTGGTCAGCGATTACGGCCCGGGCGTTGACGCGGAGAACGCCTTCAAGGCAGCCTTCACCGCCGCTGGCGGCGAAGTTGTGGAAAGCATTCGCATGCCGCTTTCCACAAACGATTTCAGCCCCATCATGCAGCGCGTGAAGGATTCCGGCGCACAAGGCGTCTTCGCCTTCCTGCCCTCCGGCCCGACGACGCTCGGCTTCGTGAAGGCCTTCAACGACAACGGCCTGAAATCATCAGGCATCAAGCTTTTCGCGCCGGGCGATCTTACACAGGAATCGGATCTGCCGGCCCTTGGCGAAGCAGCGCTCGGCATGCAGACTACCTTCCACTATGCCGTCTCCCACGATTCAGCCGAAAACAAGACCTTCGTGGAGGCCGCAACCAAGGCCATTGGCAATCCCAAGGAACTGTCCTTCCCCGCAGTAGGCGCGTTTGACGGCATGTATGTCATCACCAAGATGATCGAGGCGACCGGCGGCAAACAGGATGCGGAAAAGGCTGTCGAGGCGGTGAAGGGTCTTTCCTGGACAAGCCCGCGCGGCCCTGTCAGCATCGATCCGCAGAGCCGCCACATCACGCAGAACATCTATCTGCGCGAAGTCTCCAAGGGCGATGACGGCAACTATTACAACAAGGAAGTCCAGACTTTCGAAAAACAGGGCGATCCGGGCCTTGCCGCCGCCAAGTAAGCATTGAGACGGAAATGACCGGCGCCGCCTTTTGCGGGCGGCTCCGGCACGGGCGCAATCGCATCGGGAGGAGCTTTCGAACATGCAGACGGTCTTCAGCATCCTTGTCGATGCGCTTGCCTATGGCATGGTGCTTTTCATCATCTCCATTGGCCTATCCGTGACAATGGGGCTGATGCGTGTGGTCAATCTCGCCCACGGCGCCTTCGCCATGATCGGAGGGTATCTCGCCTCCTATGCCGCCCATGGCCTCGGCCTTGGTTACGCGGCGGCAATCCTCGTTGCGATTGTCGGCACCATCGTGATCGCCATACCGCTCGAACGGTTTCTCTACCGGCGCATTTACGGCGCGCCCGAACTGACGCAGGTGCTGATGACCATCGGCATCACCTTCTGCATCATCGGCATCGCCAATTTCGTGTTCGGGCCAACGCTCAAAACCATTCCGCTGCCGCAGGAACTGGCCGGTCCCACCGATCTCGGTTTTCGCACCATCGCCACCCACCGCATCTTCGCCATCGTCGCTGGCCTCGTGGTGGCGGCGGCACTTTGGTTCACGTTCGAAAAGACCGCCTTTGGCATCAAGTTGCGGGCAGCGGTGGACAACGCGGCCATGGCAGCAGCCCTCGGCGTGCGCACCGAAATCATCTATGCCGTAAGCTTCGCCATCGCCGTCGGCCTTGCCGCCATGGGCGGCGTCATCGGCGCAGAATTGCTGCCGGTCGAACCCTATTATGCGCTGCGCTACATGGTCACCTTCCTGGTGGTCGTATCCGTCGGCGGCGCAGGCTCGATCCCCGGCGCGCTGATCGCCTGTCTGCTGCTTGGCGCCATCGATACGACCGGGCGGTACCTTGCCCCCGAATATGGCGAATTCTTCTTCTATCTGGCGGTCATCGTGATCATCACGCTGTTTCCGCGCGGCCTTCTTGGAAGGGCGAAATGAGATGGCGGTGCTCATGAACGACCTCACTGAAACGGCAAAACCGCCGAAGGCCCGCTCGCCCCTGCGCGCGATTGGCGGTCCGCTGCTCATCATCATCGCCGCCATCGCCGGTTACTTCCTGTTTCCGGATAATCTGGCGCTGTTGACGCGCATCATCGCGATAGCGCTTCTCGTGCTCTCCATCGATCTCGTTACCGGCTATTGCGGCGTGGCGACACTTGGCCATGCGGCCCTGTTCGGTGCCGGCGCCTATGCCGCCGGCATTGCCGCTGCCCACTACGGTATCACCGACCCGCTTCTCATGACCCTCATCGGCGCAGCAGTGGGCGGCATCGCGGGATTGCTGTCCGGCACCGTTCTGTTGCGCGCGCACGGCCTGCCGCAGCTGGTGCTTTCCATCGCCGTCGTCCATCTTTTCCATGAGGCGGCCAACAAGGCGTCGGACTGGACGGGCGGCAGCGACGGGCTTGCCGGCGTCTCGCCCGATGCGCTGTTCGGCACCTTCGAATTCGATCTTTACGGCCGCACCGCCTATATCTATGGCGTCTGCCTGCTGCTTCTGGTTTTTCTGGCACTTCGCGTCGTCGTCAATTCGCCCTTCGGCATGCTGTGTCGCGGCGTCAAGCAGGACAGCATCCGCATTCAGGCTATGGGCGGCTCGGTCAATGGCACGATTTTGAAGATGTTCGTGATATCAGGCATCGTCGCCGGAATCGGCGGCGCGCTGAACGCCATCTCCACCCAGGTGGTCGGCCTTGACAGCCTCAGCTTCACGCTGTCTGCCGAAGCGCTGGTCATGCTGGTTCTCGGTGGCGCGGGCTCGCTTTATGGCGCGCTGATCGGCACCGCCACCTTCATGTGGTTCGAGGACGTCGTTTCCGCCGCCAATCCGTTCCACTGGCTTACAATCGTCGGCCTGCTTCTGATCGCCGTCGTGCTGTTTGCGCCGCGCGGCCTTTATGGCGCGGGCGAACAGATCATCGCGCGCCTGCGGGGAGATCGCAAATGAGCGCCATTTTCGAAGTTTCCGGCCTGCAGAAAAATTTCGGCGGTCTCGTCGTTACCAACAATGTCTCGCTGTCGCTTTCGCCCGGCGATCGCACCGTGCTGATCGGCCCCAACGGCGCCGGCAAGACCACCTTCGTCAACCTCGTTACCGGAAACATCAAGCCATCCGCCGGAACCGTGCGGATTGCCGGAGAAGAGGTGACGGGGCTCAGCGCCAGTCAGCGCGTTAAGCGCGGACTTGTCCGCTCGTTTCAGGTGACGCGGCTGTTTCAGGACATGACGCCAGAGGAACATGTCGCACTCGCCATTCTGCAAAGAGAAGGCAGGACGGGCCGGATTTTCGGCCGTTACCGCGCCATGCCAACGGTGATGAGCGAGGCGCGCGACATTCTCGGTACGCTTGGCCTGCTTGCCATCGCCGAAACCCGTGTGCGTGAAATCGCCTATGGCCAGCAGCGGCTGATCGAGATCGCACTCGCCATGGCGCTCAGGCCCAAAATCCTGCTGCTTGATGAACCTGCCGCCGGCGTTCCCTCGACGGAAACGGCGCGTATCGAACAGGCGCTCGACCGCCTGCCCGCCGACCTCGCCATATTGATGATCGAACACGACATGGATCTGGTCTTCCGTTTCGCCAAACGTGTGGTCGTGCTCGCCGCAGGCGCCGTTATATTCGACGGTTCGCCTGGCGAAGTTACCAGCAACGCAGAAGTCCGCCAAGCCTATCTCGGAAGTTACGCCAATGCCCGCAGCGCCGCTTGAAATCGCCAACCTGACCGCCGGTTACGGCCCCACCCGTGTCATCGAGGGTCTGTCGCTCTCCGTTCCCGCCGGTTCGCGTTTCGCGGTGCTCGGACGTAACGGCGTTGGCAAGACAAGCCTGTTTGCCACGCTTGCCGGGCAGACGAAACGTTTTGCCGGTGATATCCATCTCGGCGGGCAGGACATCACCGCCCTGCCAAGTGCTGCCCGCGCCCTCGCCGGTCTCGGTTACGTGCCGCAGACCCGCGATGTCTTTCCGACACTCACAGTCGAAGAAAACCTCTTCGTCGGCCTCAAGGTTCGGCCGAAAGCGGCAATCGAGGAAGCATACACGCTGTTTCCGCGCCTGAAGGAAAGACGCCGCAATCTTGGCTCGCAACTCTCCGGTGGCGAGCAGCAGATGCTTTCCACCGCCCGCACCATCCTCGGCCAGCCGCAGGTGCTGCTTCTCGATGAACCGCTCGAAGGTCTCGCGCCCGTCATCTGCGAGGAACTGATGGCGGCCTTCTCGAAACTCGCGCAATCGGGCGAAATGACCATTCTTCTCATCGAACAGCGCATCCAGATGGCCATCGACTTCGCCGACCACGCCATCATCATGGAACGCGGTCGCATCGTCTGGTCGGGACCGTCCGACGATCTTGCGGCGAACCCGGATATTGTTGATACGCATCTTGGTGTGGGTGGATTGCACTGACCCAAAAGCGTCAATCACCCCCTCTTCGTCGTTCCGGCCTCGAGCCGGAATGACGAAAGTTAACCCGATCACACACCGCAACAAACCCCAATCCCGCTTCATTTATCCGTTCCTAAAAAACAGAATGGAATAAAAATTCCATTGCAGTTAAAGTGCACACGATTTCAATCTGCACAAAGGAATGACAATGACGGCAATCGATGCGCCAGACTCCGTGAAGGCTTTTGAGGAGCGGTTGCTTCAGGTCGCGGAAGGCCTGCCGAAACGATTACGTCAATGTGCAGATTATGTCGCGTCCAATCAGGATCGCATCGCCGTTTCCACCGTCGCCGAAATGGCAGAAGGTGCCGGCGTGCAGCCGTCTGCATTCATGCGCTTTTGCCAGATCATGGGTTTTTCCGGCTTTTCGGAGATGCAGCGCCTGTTTCGCGATTCCTACGTAGGCGGCTGGCCGGATTATGCGACCCGGCTGGACCACCTGCGCGAAAAGGGCGACGAGAGCGCGTCGGGCCTGTTGGCGGAGTTCGTGGAGGCTGGCCGTTCCTCGTTGGAAATGCTGCTGAAATCGGTCGATACACGGCAGCTTGACGAGGCGGTCTCGGCGCTAGCACAGGCGCGCACGGTGCATATCATCGGTTTGCGGCGCTCCTTCCCCATTGCCAGTTACCTCGCTTACGCCTTCGAGAAAATGAAGGTACCTGCGGTTTTGCACAGCGCGGTCGGTGGCCTTGGCAATCTGAGCGCCATCTCCCGCGATGACGCGCTGATTGCGATCACTTTCTCCCCCTATTCGGCGGAAACGCTGGAATTGGCGGAGATGGCCCGCGCCAACGGCATTCCCGTCGTCGCCATGTCCGATTCGGCCGTCAATCCGCTGCGCAAGTCCGGCGCCACGCTGCTCACGGTAACGGAAATCGACTTCGGCGCATTCCGCTCGCTTTCCGCCACGCTCTGTCTCGCCATTACACTCGCTGTCGCTGTGGGAACACGCAAAACAGCCTGAATATTTTTATTGAAAACATAAAAAATAGAATTTATGATCCAAATTCATGAAACGGGCATTCCATAATTGTCCGTCTCGTGAATGCACCCGAAGGTGGTGAGACAGAAAGTGGGCGGAGGAGGCCCACTGGCATCAGGCTCCCTCAATGCGGGGTCCGAAGGAGGAAGCTTTTGAAAAAACTTGACCTTATCACGATCGGGCGCTCGTCGGTCGACCTTTATGGTTCGCAGGTCGGCGGCCGGCTGGAGGACATGGCCTCCTTTGCCAAATATATTGGCGGCTCTCCCACCAATATTGCGGCCGGCGCTGCGCGGCTCGGCCTTGCCAGTGCCGTCATCACCCGCGTTGGTGACGAGCATATGGGCCGCTTCATCCGCGAACAGCTGGTGCGCGAAGGCGTGGACGTACGCGGCGTGAAAACCGATCCGGAGCGGTTGACGGCGCTGGTGCTTCTCGGCATTCGCGACCAGAACCAGTTTCCGCTGATTTTCTATCGCGAGAACTGCGCCGACATGGCGCTCAGCGAAGACGACATTGATCCCGCCTTCATTGCCGAAGCAGGCTGTGTCTGCGCCACCGGTACGCATCTGTCGCATCCGAAGACGGAAGCGGCCGTATTGAAGGCGCTGAAACTTGCCCGCGAAAACGGTGCGAAAACAGCGCTCGACATCGACTACCGACCCAACCTCTGGGGTGTTGCCGGCCATGGCGACGGCGAAAGCCGCTTCGTGGAATCGCAGAAGGTCACCGCCAAGCTGCAATCTACCCTCCACCTGTTCGATCTGATTGTCGGCACCGAGGAAGAATTCCACATTGCCGGCGGCTCGACCGATACGCTGGCCGCGCTGAACGCCGTACGCAAGGTGTCGAACGCGACGCTGGTATGCAAGCGTGGCCCGATGGGTGCTTCGGTTTTCGCCGGCGAAATTCCGGCGAGCCTGGACGATGGCGAGACGGGCGAAGGTTTCCCGATCGAGGTCTTCAATGTTCTCGGCGCGGGCGATGGCTTTATGGCCGGGCTTTTCCGTGGCTGGCTGCGCGGCGAGGACTGGCCGACAACGCTGAAATACGCCAATGCCTGCGGCGCCTTTGCCGTTTCCCGCCACGGCTGCACGCCCGCCTATCCGAGTTGGGAAGAGCTGCAATATTTCTTCAAGGCCGGCATCCGCAACAAGGCGCTGCGCAAGGACGAGGCGCTGGAACAGGTGCATTGGTCCACCAATCGCAAGGGCGAATGGGACACAATGCGCGTCTTCGCCTTCGACCATCGCATGCAGCTGGAAGCGATCGCCGACGAACTCGGCGTGAAACACGAGCGCATCGGCGCCTTCAAGAAGCTCTGCCTCGAGGCCGCGCAAACGGTCGCCGGTGACAAGGCCGGTTACGGCATTCTCTGCGATGGCCGCCTCGGGCGCGATGCGCTTTTCGCAGCCAGCGGCTCCGGCCTGTGGATCGGCCGGCCGGTGGAATGGCCGGGTTCGCGCCCGCTGACGCTGGAACCGGAACTCGGCAAGGATTTCGGCGGGCTTTCCGAATGGCCGCTGGAAAATGTCGTCAAGGTTCTGTGCTTCTACCACCCGGATGATACCGACGAAATGCGCGCTGCGCAGGAGGAGACGGTGATGCGTCTGTTCCAGGCGACACGCCGCAACCGGTTGGAAATGCTGCTCGAGGTCATTCCCTCCAAGGTCGGCCCGACCGACGATCTGACCGCCGCGCGCATCATCGAACGCTTCTACGAGATCGGCGTTTATCCCGACTGGTGGAAACTGGAGCCGATGAAAACCAGAGCCGCCTGGAAAAATGCCTGCGACGCCGTGCATCGCAACGATCCTTACGTGCGCGGCATCGTCGTTCTTGGTCTCGACGCACCGCAAAGCGAGCTGGAGGAGAGCTTCCGCCTTGCCGCCGGTTTCGATCTGGTCAAAGGTTTCGCGGTTGGCCGCACGATTTTCGCCGACGCCGCGCGTGGTTGGCTCGGTGGCAAGATCACCGATGAGGAAGCGGTGAAGGACATGGCGCAGCGCTATACCAGCCTGTGCCGCATATGGGATGAGGCGCGCGCCAAAAAGGGAGAGGCAGCGTGAAGACAATCAGATTGACGGCTGCGCAGGCTATGGTTCGTTACCTCGCCGCGCAGATGAATGAACATGGCGAGACCTATATTGCCGGTGTCTGGGCCATCTTCGGCCATGGCAATGTCGCCGGCGTCGGCGAGGCGCTTTATGGCATTCGCGAGGAACTGCCGACTTATCGCGGCCAGAACGAGCAATCCATGGCGCATGCGGCGATTGCCTATTCCAAGCAGCTGCGCCGCCGGCGGGCAATGGCGGTCACCTCCTCCATCGGCCCCGGTGCTGCCAACATGGTAACGGCGGCAGCGCTTGCCCATGTCAACCGCCTGCCGGTTCTTCTCATCCCCGGCGATGTCTTCGCCAATCGCGGTCCCGACCCCGTGCTTCAGCAGCTGGAGGATTTCGGCGACGGCACGATGACGGTGAATGACTGCTTCCGTCCGGTTAGCCGTTATTTCGACCGCATCATGCGCCCGGAACAATTGCTGACCGCCCTTCCCCGCGCCATGCGCACCATGACGGACCCGGCCGATTGCGGCCCGGTAACGCTGGCCTTCTGCCAGGACGTGCAGGCGGAAGCTTATGATTATCCCGTCAGCTTCTTTGAAAAGCGCGTCTGGCGGCAACGCCGCCCGGAACCGGATGTGGCGGAATTCGAAGAGGCCGTCGCCGCGCTGAAGGCTGCGAAGAACCCCGTCATCGTTGCCGGCGGCGGTGTGCATTTTTCCGGCGCCACCGAAACGCTGAAGCGTTTTGCGGAAACCCATTCCATCCCGGTCGTCGAAACGCAGGCCGGCAAATCGGCACTGGCGTGGGATCACGATCTCAATTTCGGCCCGGTCGGCGTCACGGGTGCCGAAAGCGCCAATATCATAAGCGAGAAAGCCGATCTGGTGTTCGGCGTCGGCACTCGCTTTCAGGACTTTACCACCGGTTCCTGGGCGTTGTTCAAGAACCCGGACCGCAAGATTCTCGCCCTCAATGTGCAGCACTATGACAGCACCAAGCATGATGCGATCAGCCTGACGGCGGATGCGAAGATCGGTCTCGAAAAACTGTCGGCCGCGCTTGGCAGCCACCGCTTCACGGCACCGGATGCCAAGCTCAAGGCGGCATGGTTCGAGAAGGCCGATGCCGATACGGCGGCACCGGGTGAGGACAATGCCAACAGCCTGCCCACCGACATGCAGGTGATCGGCGCCGTGCAGCGCCAGTCGCGCGACAATACCGTTGTCATGTGCGCGGCGGGCACCATGCCGGGTGAGCTGCATCAGTTGTGGAAATCGAAGCTGCCGCTCTCCTATCACATGGAATATGGCTTCTCCTGCATGGGCTATGAGGTTGCCGGCGGCCTCGGCATCAAGATGGCGGAACCGGACCGGGACGTGATCGTCATGGTCGGCGACGGCTCCTATATGATGATGAATTCCGAGCTTGCGACATCGGTTGCCATGGGCGTCAAGATCACGCTCGTCATCACCGACAACCGCGGTTACGGCTGCATCAACCGGCTGCAAATGGAAACCGGCGGCGCGGAGTTCAACAACCTCTACGCCCACACCAACGTCAACCCCATCGCCATCGACTTCGTCGCCCATGCCGGCTCCATGGGCGCGGATGCGCGCAAGGTTTCCACCATCGCCGAGCTGGAAGCGGCGCTTGCGGCCGCTCGCGAATCCAGCCGCACGACTGTCATCGTCATCGATACCGACCCCTATCCGACACCGCAGGCCGGTGGCCACTGGTGGGATGTGGCGGTACCCGAAGTTTCCGACCGCGCCGAAATCGGACCGGCGCGCGCGCGCTATGAAAACCATATCAAGGAAAGACAGTAAGATGATCCGTTACGGAACCAACCCGATTGCCTGGTCCAACGACGACGACCGCACGCTGGGCGCCCATATCAGCCTTGAACAATGCCTCGACGAAACCGCCAAGATCGGCTTCGACGGTATCGAGAAGGGCCACAAGTTCCCGACCGACCCGGAAGGCCTGAAGGGCGTGCTTTCGCCGCGCGGCCTGTCCTTCGTCTCCGGCTGGCATTCGCTGAACCTTCTGACCGACAGCATCGAATCCGAAAAGAAGGCGATGCAGCCGGCGCTCGATCTGCTGAAAGCCATGGGCTCGAAGGTCATCATTGTCTGCGAGACCTCGAACGCCATTCACGGTGCCGACGACACGGCGCTGGTCGACCGTCCGCGCCTTGCGGCTGAAGATTGGGCGAAGTTCGGCGCGGGTGTCGAGGCGCTGGCGGCCTATGCTGCCGAACAGGGCATCACCCTCGTCTACCATCACCACATGGGAACCGTGGTCGAGAGCGAAGACGAGATTGACCTTCTGATGAAGCATACCGGGCCGAAGACCCATCTGCTGCTCGATACCGGCCATTGCCTGTTCGGCGGCGGCGATCCCGTGCGCGTCGCGCAGAAATACATGCACCGCGTCGGCCATATCCACGCCAAGAACGTGCGGCCGGTGATTGCCGATCAGGTTCGGAACGAGCGGCTTTCCTTCCTCGAAGGCGTTCGCCGCGGTGTGTTCACCGTGCCGGGCGACAGCGAGGGCGGCGTGAACTTCCCGCCGGTTCTGAAAATTGCCGCCGAGCACAATTACAGCGGCTGGCTGGTCATCGAGGCCGAACAGGACCCGGATGTGCGCAACCCCTTCGAATATCAGAGCCTAGGCCTGAAATCGCTGAAGGCTTTTGCGCGTGAGGCCGGACTGGACAAGGCTCAGGCGGCTTGAGGCCCTTTACTCCCTCATTCCTGTGCTTGTCACAGGAATCCAGCCGACGCGGCTCTCGCGCGGTGGAGAGAGTCCTTTCAGCCCAAGGACTTGGGCTGGCTGGATCCCTGTGACAAGCACAGGGATGAGGAAAACGAAACGTCACGAGTAGTTCGCCGCCCATTCGAAATATCGACGAAAAGGAACACCACCATGACCTCACTTCTGCGCAAGCCGGTCGCGACAAGCGGCAAGGTGCACGACATCACGCCCCAGAGCGCGGATTGGGGTTATGTCGGTTTCGGCCTTTATCGTCTGAAGCCCGGTGAAACCGCAGCCGAGAAAACTGGCGATACGGAAGTCATTCTGGTGCTTGTCGAAGGCAAGGCGAAGATTTCCGCCGGGGGCAAGGAGTTCGGCGAACTCGGCGACCGCATGAACGTGTTCGAGCGCAAGCCTCCGCACTGCGTTTATGTCCCCGCCGGCTCCGAATGGTCCTTGACGGCGACGACGGATTGCACCGTCGGTGTCTGCACCGCACCGGGTGAAAAAGGTAGCCGCGAAGCGCAACAGATCGGTCCCGATGGCGTGCAACTGACCGAGCGCGGCAAAGGCGCCAATACGCGTTACATTTTCCCCATCGCCATGGAAGAGCGCGATGTCGCCGATAGTCTCCTCGTGACGGAAGTGTTCACCCCGTCGGGCAACTGGTCGTCCTACCCGCCGCACCGGCATGATGAGGATAATTACCCTGATATGACCTATCTGGAAGAGACCTATTATCACCGGCTCAACCCGGCGCAGGGCTTCGGTTTCCAGCGCGTTTTCACCGAGGATGGGTCGCTGGACGAGACCATGGCTGTGGCGGATGGCGATGTCGTGCTGGTTCCCAAGGGACACCACCCCTGCGGCGCGCCTTATGGCTACGAGATGTATTATCTGAACGTGATGGCCGGGCCGATGCGCAAGTGGCGCTTCAAGAACCACCCCGATCACGACTGGATTTTCAAGCGCGACAATCCCTGAGGCACTCCGCAGTACCCCCATTCCTGTGCCTGTCATAGGGATGAGGGCAGTGGGGCAGATATCGGCCCTACCGCCTTACACTGTGCTCAATACAACATGAATAGATAGATCACTGATTTCATTGTAATAATTTAGGGAGAAGAGACCATGGCCGCTCTTGGCGTTGGCCTTATTGGCACGGGTTACATGGGCAAGTGCCACGCTTTGGCGTGGAACAACGTCACCAGCGTTTTCGGCGATGTGGAGCGTCCACGACTGGTCACACTGGCAGAGGTCAATCCCGAGCTTGCGGCAAAGAAGGCCGCCGAGTTCGGTTTCGCCCGCTCGACCGGCAACTGGCGCGATCTGCTTGCCGACCCTGAAATCGATGTGATCTCGGTGACCACACCCAATGCCTTTCATCCCGAAATGGCGATTGCCGCACTCGATGCCGGCAAACACGTCTGGTGCGAAAAGCCGATGGCGCCTGCCTTTACTGATGCGGTGAAGATGCGTGATGCGGCCCGCCGTTCGGGCAAGGCGGCGGCCATGGGCTACAACTACATCCAGAACCCTGTCATCCGCCATATGCGCCGCCTTATCGACGAAGGCGCGATCGGCAATGTCTACCATGTCCGTGCGGAAATGGATGAGGACTTCATGGCGGATGCCACCCAGCCCTTCTACTGGAAGAGCGAAGCGTCCTCCGGCTATGGCGCGCTGGATGATTTCGCTGTTCATCCGCTATCACTTCTGTTTTCCCTTTTCGGCCATGCCGAAAGCGCGATCACCGACATGGTGAAGCCTTACGAGACGCGGCCGCTAAGTGGTGGCGGCGAGCGCGCTGTGGAAACGCATGATCTTGCCAGCGTGCTTCTGAAGCTCGAAGGCGGCATTTCGGCGGTGCTGATCGCCAACCGCTCGGCCTGGGGCCGCAAGGGCCGTATCGCCATCCAGATTTACGGCTCCACCGGCTCGATCCTTTTCGACCAGGAGCGGATGAACGAATTCCAGCTCTACACCACGGACGGGCGCCCGGAGGAGCAGGGTTTCAGAACCGTTCTCGCCGCCCCTCACCACAAGCCGTATGACCGCTTCATTCCCGCCCCCGGCCACGGGCTCGGCTTCAACGATCTGAAGGTGATCGAGTGCCGGGAACTGATCGCGGCCATCGAGGGCAAGACGGCGCATATCATCGACTTCGAGGAAGGCCTGAAGATCGAGCGCAGCATTCATGCCATGGCCCGATCCTTCGCCGAGGGACGATGGGTCGCGACGAGTGAGATTGCGGAATAGGCAGAGTCGGGGTTAGCGCGGAACTTTGCCTCTTTCGTCATGCTCGGGCCTGTCCCGAGCATCTGCAACCGATTGATTTAACGCTACGTGGTTGGATCCTCGGGACAAGCCCGAGGATGACGGCGGAGAGGTGTTACCCCTTAACCGGCGTTTCCGGCACCGGCGTCAGCACCTTGCCATCCCTAAACCAGCCGAGAATATTGTCGGCCACCAGATCGGCCATCGCATTGCGCGTCGGGATGGACGCAGAGGCGACGTGCGGCAGCAGGGAAACGTTCGGCAGTGACAGGAACGCTTCCGGCACCTTCGGTTCTGCGTAGAACACATCGAGACCGGCAGCACCCACCGCACCGCTCTTCAGGGCCTGCAAAAGCGCATCCTCATCGACGCTGGAGCCGCGTCCGACATTGATGAACACGCCCTGCGGACCAAGTGCCGAGAGGACTTCCGCATTGATCGCCTTGTGCGTTTCCGGGGTGCCGGGCACGATGCAGATCAGCGTGTCGACAGCCTGCGCCATCTCCTTTAGCGAACCGTAATAGGTATAGGGCAGACCATCGCGCTTGCTGCGGGTATGATAGCCGATCTCCACCTTGAATGGCTCCAGCCGCTTGGCGATTTCCTGGCCAATGCGACCCATGCCGAACAGGCCGACCTTGCGGCCGCGCAACGAAAACGGCGAAAGCGCGAAGGGCCCTTCGCCAACCCATTTGCCCTCACGCAGCCAGGTTTCGGCCTGATAGAGACGGCGAACCGCGTTGATCAGCAGCGCAATCGTCGTGTCCGCAACTTCGTCGTTCAGCACGTCGGGCGTATTGGTCACCACGATACCGCGCGTGGCGGCATGTTTGGCATCAACGCCATCGTAACCGACGCCGAAATTGGCGATGATCTCGAGTTTCGGCAGCGCATCGATCCATTTGGCGTTTACGACGCCTGAAACGGCGATGGCATTGATGCGCTCAGCCGCACCATCAGGCAGAACCGGCTCGGCACCGGCAGGCACTGTCACGATTTCGACCTTGCCTTCGAGGCGTTCGAGCACGCGCGGGTTGATCTTGCCGGGAACGAGAACGACGGCTTGTCTGTCAGACATGGGTGGATATTCCTCCTGATTGCATTCTGATATCGTCAGAGCGGATTCATGGGCGAACCACTCGCCGTCCCGCTCTTCTGGGCCGCGATCTTTTCAAACAACGGCGGCCGTGAAAAGGGCAATAAGGGGAAGCTATGGGGGCAGACGGAAGTTTCATGCCTTTTTTAACACACCCACCTCCGTCATGCCGGACTTGAGGCGCGCGTCGGCGCGGCGCAAAGAGTCTTTCCAGCTCAAGGACTTGAGCTGGCTGGCTTTCGGCTTAAGGCCGGAATGACGAAAGAGAGGTATACGCTGCTCAAACTCTCGGACGCACCGGCCCTGTCGACTGGCGGATGCGCATTTCCGGCTTGATGAGGTGCACGCCATCAGGCTCGTGGCTGCCCGCCAGCCTGTCCAGAAGCGCGCGCGCCGCAAGGCGCCCCACCTCGGCCTGGCCGTTGGACACGGTGGTCAGCGCCGGCGTGGCGATGGCCGCCTCCTCCAGATCGTCGTAACCCGTCACGGAAATATCCACGCCCGCCACCAGTCCGGCGCGCGAAATACCGTTCATCAGGCCGATGGCGACCAGATCGTTCCAGCAGACGGCAGCGGTGGGCTTCTGCGGCAGCGACAGGAAATGCACGGCGGCCTCGAAACCGCCCTGCTTGGAGCGTGGGCCGGGAATACGCAGGTTCGGATCGACCTCGATTCCCGCCTTGCGCAGCGCGTTGACATAACCCTGATAACGATCGCGGCCGGTCGAGGTCTGGTCGGTACCACCAACCATGGCAATGGTGCGATGGCCAAGGCTGATCAGATGATTGGTCGCAAGCGAAATGCCATAGCTGTCATCGCCGCGATAGGTCGGCATGTCGACGCCCTCGAGCGAGCGGGCCACCAGAATGGCCGGCATGCCGTTTTCCTCAGCCAATGTCATGTCCTCGATCGGCGTGCCGATGGCGGGCGACATGATGATACCATCAGAACCAAGTTGCAGCAGCGTCTCGATGAAGGTGCGCTGTTTTTCAACCGAATCATAATGGTTGGACAGAATGAAGGTCTGGCGGCTGCGATCCAGCTCAGTTTCGATGGCCTTGAGAATTTCCCCATAAAACGGGTTCATCACATCGTGGAACACCACGCCGATGATGCCGGAGCGCGAGGTGCGCAGGCTGGCGGCCCGGCGGTTGTAGATGTAACCGAGCGCCCGGGCCTGTTCCTTGATCTTGTCGCGGGTGTCAGAGGCGACCAGCGGACTGTCGCGCAATGCAAGGGAGATGGTGGCAGTCGATAGACCGAGGCTTTCGGCGATTGTCGACAGTTTGATCTTTTGTGCCACGGCATTTCTCCCCAAACCCATGTCATTGACAGAAGTATCTGTTTAAATCGCAATTAAACAATTTAAACAAAATCCGCAACCGGTTTAAGGAATATCAACAAAAAGACAGTGGTTTTTTAAAAACTCAACAAATTATTGAAGGTTGGTATCGATCACCTTGAGAAGTTTAACCACGGTCCTGATGTCCTTGGCCGAAAGCCCCTCAATCGCGCGCGCACCGCAATTTGCGATGGATACGTTGATATGTTCGACGCTTTTCAGGCCTGTCTCCGTCAGTTTCACCAGTGTTACGCGGCCATCCTCGTCATCGCCACTGCGCTCCACGAAGCCCTGGGCTTCCATGCGGCCGATGGTTCGCGTCATGGTCGGCGCCTTGACACCAAGTTTTTGGGCGATCTGCCCAGGCGTGAGGCTGCCTTCCTGCGCCAACGCCAGAATAACGCCGTCCTGCCCGGCATAAAGGCCGCTTTCGGCAAGGCTGTGGCTCAGCGCCGTGCGCATGGAACGGGCGGCCTGGGTGATGGATTGCGCCAGTTCCTCAGGGTTGAAATTCTCATCCCTCTTTTTGGCGTCCTTTATTTTCTTGGTGCCCTTGTCCTTTTTGGCGCCCTTGTCCTTATGCCCAGTTTTGTCCTTGCTCATATGCGAGTGCCTTTTACCCTGTGGCGGAACCGATATATGTTGCTGGAAATCCTTACCGAATGCACGCGCGGACTGCCAGATGCCAAACTCATACACGCATTATCACGACGAAAACGTAACAGACCCTCATCTTCGCGCAACAGGTGCAATTTCAGTGCTGCCGCTCGGTGCGCACGAACAGCACGGGCCGCACCTGCCCTTCGAGACAGACACGCTGATTGCGGCGGGCATTGTCTCCCGTTTGGCTGCTGTTTTGCCCGCCAGTCTGCCGGTCTCCTTCCTGCCGGTGGAGCCCGTTGGATATTCCATCGAGCACATGAATGTGCCGGGCACGAAGTCGTTGCGTTACGATGAGGCCGTTGAGCGCTGGCTCGGCATTGCTAAGGCCGAATATGAAAAAGGCGTGCGTAAATTCGTGATGTTGAACGCCCATGGCGGCAATTCGCCATTGATGACCATCGTCGCCACCGAGGCGCGCGCCCGCTTCGGTATGCTGGCGGTCGCCACCAGCTGGACCCGCTTCGGCGTGCCGACGGATGTGGTGACACCGGAAGACAAGGCGATCGATATCCATGGTGGCGATATAGAAACGTCGGTCATGCTGGCGCTTTGCCCGGAGCGGGTGGCGATGGAGAAAGCCGCCGACTTCCCCTCCCGCCAGAGCGATTTCGCCAGCCGTTTCAGGCATCTGCGTGCCTATGGTCCACACGCTTTCGGTTGGCTGATGAGCGACCTGAACCCTGATGGCGTTGCCGGAAACGCCGCCGCCGCCTCAGCCGAGAAGGGCGAAAGGATCATTTCCCATGCCATTTCAGGCCTTGTCGAACTGCTTGAAGACGTCCACGCTTTTGACATAACGTTATTTCATAACAAAATTTGAAAAACTGCGCCGAAACCAGCCAGAATCCCTTTGAACTGCCCTGATGTCACGCCTATATGGACGTCGACACTTATTCCTTGAGGCCTCAACCGGCCTTTCTCCACGCGAGGTTTCCATGACCGAAACAGCACCAGCCAAGCCCATTCCAGTCACCGTCCTGACGGGATATCTAGGCGCCGGCAAGACGACGCTTCTCAACCGTATCCTGTCCGAGAACCACGGCAAGAAATACGCTGTCATCGTCAACGAATTCGGCGAGATCGGCATCGACAACGATCTGATCGTCGAATCCGACGAAGAAATCTACGAAATGAACAATGGCTGCGTCTGCTGCACGGTGCGCGGCGACCTCATCCGCGTGGTCGAAGGCCTGATGCGCCGGCCCGGCCGATTCGACGGTATCATTGTCGAGACCACCGGTCTTGCCGATCCCGTTCCGGTCGCCCAGACCTTCTTCATGGATGACGACGTGCGCGCCAAGACCGAGCTTGACGCCGTGGTCGCACTTGTCGATGCCAAGCACCTGCCGCTGCGCCTGAAGGACAGCCGCGAAGCCGAAGACCAGATCGCCTTTGCCGATGTCGTCATCGTCAACAAGACCGATCTCGTTTCGCCGGAAGAAGTCGCCCGCATCGAGGATATCGTGCGCGCCATCAACCCTTCTGCGCGCATCTACAAGACCACCCGTTCCGGCGTCGATCTCGCCCGCGTTCTCGACCAGGGCGCCTTCAATCTGGAACGTGCGCTCGAAAACGATCCGCACTTCCTCGAGCACGGCCACGAGGATCACGCATGCGGTCCTGATTGCGACCACCACCACCATGATCATGGGCACGATCACGGCCATGACCACCATCATCACGACCATGATCACGCGCACCACGATCATGACCACGGCCACGATCACCACCACCATGGCGCGGCCTCCCCGATCCATGACGTGACGGTGCAGTCTGTGTCGCTGCGCGGCGGCGAGATGAACCCTGAGCGCTTCTTCCCGTGGATCCAGAAGGTCACCCAGACAGACGGCCCGAACATCCTGCGCCTCAAGGGCATCATCGCATTCAAGGGCGATGCGGAACGTTACGTGGTGCAGGGCGTGCACATGATCATCGAGGGCGATCACCAGCGCCCGTGGAAGGAAGGCGAAAAGCGCGAAAGCCGCCTTGTCTTCATCGGCCGCGAACTCGACCGCGAAAAGCTGGAAAAGAGCTTCAACGCCTGCCTTGCCACGGCTTGACATCCTTGACGGGGCACCGTGCCACCCTTGGCGTTTTCGGTGCCCTTCCTCAATTTCGACGTCGTCCTCGGGCTTGACCCGAGGAGCCATTGCCGCCAGCATATGGATAGTCGGATCATTCACGGGCCTGCCCCCTATGATCCACCTGACGCCACGGGTTGAAACCGCACCAACGGGTCTTCCCGACCTGGTCTGCGACCGAAATCCATCAATGACAAACACATAGACGAAAGACCGATGCCCCATGCCGACTGTTGCCCCGCTTGATATCGAAGGCCACGTGGTCTCGACCCATTTTCTCGGCGACATTCCGCTGTTTGCCACCGCCGCCGGCACCATTCACCGGCTGGATGGCGGCGAGAAGGTCACTGAGGCGCATGAGGGTCTGCTGACCTGCATCCGCGATCCCTACAGCGCCACGCTGCTGTCGGGCGGCGAGGACGGGCGCGTGCTACGCATTGGTCACGATGGCAGCCTCAGCGAGCTGGCCAATGTGCCGCGCAAATGGGTCGGCGTTGTTGCCGGCGGTCCGCAGAAGGCGGTTGCTTATGGCGTCGGCAAGTCCAGCTTCGTTCGGCTTTCTGACGGGACGATCAAGGAGTTCAAGGAAGAGCGCACGGTGGAGGCAATAGCCTTCGCGCCCAAGGGCCTGCGCATTGCTGTTGCACGCTATAACGGCGTGACGCTGCATTGGGTGGCGAGTGCAGGCGATCCGGTCGATCTGGAATGGAAGGGTGCCCATACCGGCGTCACCTTCTCGCCTGACGGTAAGTTCCTCGTCACCACCATGCAGGAAAACGCCCTGCATGGCTGGAAGATGGAAGCGACAAAAGGCGGCATGGAAGCCCGCCATATGCGCATGACGGGTTATCCCGCCAAGGTGAAATCCGTTTCGTGGTCGGCAAAGGGCAAGTGGCTCGCCTCATCAGGTGCCCCGGCCGCGATCGTCTGGCCGTTTTCCGGCAAGGACGGCCCGATGGGCAAGGCACCCGAAGAACTCGGCAGCCGCGCCAACATCATGGCTACCAATGTCGCCTTTCACCCGCTGGAAGATGTGCTGGCCATTGGCTTCATTGACGGCATGATCCTTGGCGTGCGGCTTGCGGACGGCAAGGAAGCCCTGCTTCGCCGCCCCGGCAAGGGCGCCATTACCGGCATGGACTGGAGCGCCACCGGCAAACTGCTCGCATTTGCCTCCGAGGCAGGCGACTGCGGCATCGTCGATATTTCAGCGTAAGGGCAGCAATGGGGCGCACAATGCGCTGGCCGATCTCCCACTACCCTCATGCCTGTGCTTGTCACGGGAATTCAGTCAGCCCAAGTCCTTGGGCTGAAGGGGCTCTCTCGCCACGCAGACGCGTATCGGCTGGATTCCTGTGACAAGCACAGGCATGAGGGCTGGTGGGTGTCAGCGCCAGAAAACCTCGGCGTTGTCTCCCTATTCGCTCACCTGACGCCGCGTCAGGAACAGCAGCAGCAGGGCTGCCCCTGCACCAACCGAAGCAAGTCTGATCGACGTACCGAAGCTTGCATATTGCGACACAAACCCCATAAGCGGCACGGCAAACAACCCGGCAAGGAAGATGGAATTCATGTAGAGCGCGGTCGCCCGCGCCGTGCGGCCCCGCGCAAAGCCCTGCACGAAGGTGAGGCACGTGCCGGCGCAAAGCCCGTAATAGGCCCCTTCAAGTGCTGCTCCGAACAACATGGCCGGAAGGGTCTGGACCGAGGCTATGACGTTGAAGGCGACGATTGCCATCACCGCAGAGATGCAAAGAAGGATGCGGGCGCTGACCCGGCGCATGATCCTTGGCGCAAGCAGGATCAGCAGAACCTCCATCGCGCATTTGACGCTGAGCGACAGGCCCGGCACGTAATCCGGCAGGCCCACCTCGCGCACCAGAAATACCGGCAGGGCCGAGGCGCACAGGGCGTGGGCGAAAGACATGCAGAAGCTGGCCGCCGCCGCCATCAACAGCGGCAGGTTGCGCCGCTTATCGTTGTCGCCCTCTTCCCGACGTTCCATCGGGCATGTCTGGCCGCGCGGCACGAAGGCAAGGGCAAGCCCGCCCCAGATGGCCGCCATCAGCATGGCATTCATGAACACGGCCTGCGCACCGGCAAGATCGAGGATCAGATAGGCGGCGGCCGGAAGCAGCATCCATGCCAGCGACACCATTGTCCGCAGAAAGGCGTTATAGGCAGGTGCATCCAGTGCTTTTACCCGGCCATAGTAGCGACCATAACTGAAAATCAGGGTACTGGCGGCGTTGGAAAGCCCCATTCCCGTTGCCGTCACCGCCACGAGCAATGCCAGGTGCCCGGAGGTCGCCGCCGCCGCTGCGATAAAAGCACCAAACACAGATAGCAGCAGCAATGGCCGCACCCGCACACCAGCATCGACACGTTCGCCATAAGTGCGGCTGGCGATGATCGAAGCAACCATTGCCGTCACGCTGTAGAGACCAAGCGTGGCGGGCGGGTGACCAAGGACCTGTATGATGTAAAAACCGATAAACGGCACAACAGCCGCATTGGTGCCGCCGGCGATGAAGACCAGCACGGCGATCATATAGGCCTGACGATCAAAAACGCCCGGCGAGGTGTTTTTCTGTAGCATGGGAATCGACTGGCGGCTGGGAGGACGTGAAGCCCACCTTCACACCAAAACGGCGCGCCGTTCAAGCCCGCATGGATGGTCTAAGCATCGTTGTGATTTCGGGAAGAGCTAGTCGCTTTCCCTCGCCTCGCCATAGCGACAACTAGCCTACCGCGCGCCGCCATAGGTAACTGCCCGGCGGAGCTTTCAGCCGGGCAGGAATGGATCAATATGCTGTCAACCGTCACCAATGCTGTGAGCGTCGAGGAGACGTATCGACTCTGACCGGAAGCGGCAGAGGTGCTTATCAGAACTTCACGCCGAGGCCGACATTGACAACGTGGTTGTTGAGGTCGCCACGGAAGGAGTCGCCCGCAATGCTGTATGAGCCTCTAGCGAAATCGTTGTAGCGGTATTCCACGCGGCCAAAAACGTTGTCGCTGAAGGCATAGTCAACACCCGCGCCGATGGTCCAGCCATGAACCAACTTGCTGCTCTTGCCGAAAGAACCAGCATCAACCTGGCTATCCGTCGCGGTGTAACCGCCAGCAGTGTAGATCAAGGCCCGGTCGAAGGCGTAGCCGGCGCGCAAGCGTGCGGAACCGTTCAGACCTGTGGAGATCTTGTCTCCGTCAATGGTTTTCTTGGCCCAGTCGTAACCGAGGTCGCCCTCAACGCCGAGAATGACGGAGGGTGCCACTTCGAAATTATAGCCTGCAAAACCCGAAAAACGGGCGCCATCAAACTTTTGCGTTACGGATTCGCCAAAGGCACTCACCTTTACACGATCCCAACCGTAGCCTGCCGAAGCACCGGCGTAAAAACCGCCCCATGAGAAGGCCGGTGCGGCGTCAGTGGCGACAGGCGCTACCGGAACGTCACTGACGGCGTCGGCGGCAACGGCCACACCGGAAAGCATAGCGAGCGCGACCAGCGCCAGAAATGATTGTTTCAACATGCAATAGCTCCTTCAAAATCTTCTTACCCGCCGCGATGCGGACGAAATATTACCTGGTCGAAAAACAAACTCGCCAAGTTTACACACCCTATGATTGAAACATTTAAAGTTTAAAAACAAGTGTGGAAATGCCGAAGTAGGAATAATATATCTAAATGTAACTCAAGATATTATTTCAATATATAAAAATACAAAAGTATATTAAATTAGAAAAAATATATACATTTGGAATATTAGTTGGTCCAAAACCTCCCAGGTCCGCGCCTTTCTACACTTAATGGCTACCGAGGATTGTGCGCACCGATAAAGACGGTGCAAACCGGAAAAGAGGAACAAAAAAAGGGAGCCTGAAGGCCCCCTTGCAGTCATGCGATGCGCCGTTTGTTATTTCCGGAAGCATCGTGTGTCATACACACGTAGCTGGAGGACTGCTCCCGGCTTATATCCTGCGCGCATCGTTTACGCCGAAAATCCCTGTCGATTTTCGATCTGCACCATTAGTGGCGACGCTTTTTGCCGCCATCGTTCTTGTTGTCGATGACATCGACGGAAGTCTTGTTGCCGTTGAGAAGGCCATTCAGGATACCGGTCTTGTTGCCGTTCAGAATCCCGTTATTGGACAGGATACCGCTGACACCCAGATCGATGCTTGGCGACACGACGACGAGTGCGCCGCCCTTGTTGCTGTTTCCGGACAGGATGCCGCCCAGCAGACCACCGGCATTGGCCTGACCAACGGAAGCGACAGTAAGAACAGCGGCTATGCAAGCAAATTTGGCAATCATTTCTCTCTCCTCTTATGTTTGATCACGCCCCATGGCGTAGTCGAACTGTATATTTAGAGGATTCTAATTCAAGCAAAGCCTAATATTACAATAAACAATTAACTTTAATACTGGTGATTTTAATCAAGTTTTACGCGATTGGCGCTGGTCTATTCTTCTGGAATTTCCGTGGAATACACCATGACTTCCGGCCTCGACAATATATCGCCCCTGAAACTTTATTAACCATCCAACTATAAGATATTGCTTAATTAGCGACCGGAGATGCAAATGCGGCTGGGGGGATACATCGCGCTTGTTCTTGGGCTTGCCTGCACCTGCGGTGCGCAGGCGGGGGAAAACGCCGATGAACACAATATCACCTATAAAACCGGCATCGGCTACGACACCAATTATTTCGGCGATACCAACCGGCTGAAGGCGATTTCGCTGCGCGCCGGCTTCGGGCTTAACGGAAAATTCGTGCTTGATGGCACGGAACTGCGTTATTCGCTCGAGCATGAGGAGGTTCGCCTGCCCCGGTACCGTTTTGCCAATGAACACAACACCATTGCCAGCCTGGGACTGACCAGGCGTCTGTCGGAGCGGCTGGAATGGGCCGTGGAACTGCGTGGCACACGCAGCGATGCCGGCGATATCTTCCTGCATCTGCCGGAAGAAGACATCGGTTACCGGCGACTGGACCACAAACTGGAGGCATCGACACAGCTCGGCATCCTTGCTCTTGGCGGAAAGAACACGCTGACGGCGGGTTTTGCCAGCCTGATGAAAGGCAAGGCGCGTTTCCGTCCGGCCTATTTCATGCCCACCCGCCTGGAGGCCAATGAAGCGCTCTTGTCGCTCAAGGCCGAACATGTGCGCCCGCTGGCGGGCGGCGAGGCCGGACTGACAATTGCCTATGACCGCATTGCCGTGCCGGAAAGCCAGCAGGAGAAATACGAGCGTTTTCCGGCCAGCACGCTGCGCGGCTCACTTGCCTACGGTTACAAGTTCTCCGAACGCTTCGCCGTTCTGGCCGAAGGGGGCCTGGCGACCATTTCCGGCGACGATATCAGCGACAAGGTGAAGCGCACCCGGCCCTATCTCAGGGCCGAAGCCGAGGTGAAGGCTACCGACCGCATCGCCTTCGGTGCTGGCTTCTCCCAGGACTATGCGCTTTTCGACCCTGATGATCCCATTGCCGAGTTCCACCGCCGCTGGCAGTTCGTGGTTAAAAGCAAGCTCACCGACAAGGTGGCGCTGGACCTGGCGCTGCAGCGTGTCCAAAAGGACTGGATCTACTACAATTACGACACCAGCGAACGCAGGCTTGTGGCCACACTGTCCTTCGATACCGGCAAGAACAGCAAGCTGGAGGTGGAATTCAACCGCCTTCTGCATGGCGAGCGCGACACCGACCTGTCCTATAGCGGCTCCAGCGTGACCTCGCGTTTCACCGGCACCTTCTGAAACATAAGGCAGCCACATCACCAAAGCGCATATCAAGTCGAAATTCGGTCCCAATTTCTGCTAGAATCCATCTCCGAGATTCGAAGGCAGGACAGACCGGATAATGAACAGACGACTTTTGCTCCTTGCGGCTGGCCTGACCTCCGTTCCCGTTGCTGCCGCGGCACATCCGCATATATTCGCCGAAGCGCGCATGGAAATCGTCGAGGGGCCGAACGGTACCATCGAAGAGGTGCGCAACATCTGGCGTTTCGACGAGATGTTTTCGGCAAGCGTGGTGATGGATTACGACAAGAACGGCGACCTGAAGCTGGACAAGAACGAGCTGGCCGAAATCGGCAACACCGTGCGTGAATCGCTTGGCGAATTTTCCTACTACACCTTCATCACCGCCAACGGAAAACAGGTGGATTTCGCAAAGCCCGACACCATTCACGTGGACTACAAGGACAAGCAGATCCTGATGTTCTTTTCCGTCAAGCCAAACACACCGCTTTCCATCAAGGGCAAGCTCAGCTTCGGCGCATGGGACCCGACCATGTATACGGCGATCGATTTTGCGAAAGACGGTGATCTGGCGACCGTCGGCAAGGATCTCGCCGCCTGCAAGCACCATGTCGTGCGCCCCGACCCGGACGAGGTGATCTCGCAAAACCAGAGTTCGCTCACCGACGCCTTCTTCAACGACCCGACCGGCACCGACATGACCAAGCTCTTCGCCACCCGGCTGGAGGTGACATGCTGAGCCGAAACGGGCGCCTTTGCGGACACCTGACCATCGCCGCGATCTGCGTTCTGGCGGTGGCAGGTGCTGCCCATGCGCAATCGCCGCTCGGCATCGGCTCGGCCGAGCCGTCTTTTGCCCTTGGCGGGCCGTTCGCGCCGCTGATGCAATGGATCAACGTGCACCAGCAGATGTTCTACCGGGCGCTGACCGGTGCCCTGAAAGCCATGCGCGAAGACAATTGGGCGATGGCATCGCTGGTTGGCCTCTCCTTTGCATACGGGGTCTTTCATGCCGCCGGTCCTGGCCACGGCAAGGCTGTCATCTCTTCCTATATGATCGCCAATGAAACGCAGCTGAAACGCGGCATTCTCATTTCCTTCATTTCAGCACTCATTCAGGGCGCAATGGCCATTGGCCTCGTTGTCGCAGCCTGGCTCGTGCTGCGCGGCACCTCCATCACCATGACGAAAGCCACGCAGGCAATGGAGATTGCCAGCTTTGCCATGGTGGCGCTGTTCGGCGCCTGGCTTCTGCTGCGCAAGCTCTGGTCGCTGCGCATCCGGCGCGTACCGGTTGCCGCCTTCGCCGTTGCGGGGGAAGCAACAGCGGTCAGAACCACGGGCATGGGCACGGGCCTCAGGTTTCAGGGCAAGCCGGTTTTCGCGGACCACGCCCATAGCGGCACAGGTGATCTTTGCGTCTCCTGCGGAAAATCGCACGCGCCCGATCCGCTGCTTCTCAAACGCAAGAATTTCAGCCTGCACGAAGCATGGTCGGCCATCATCGCAGTTGGCCTGCGGCCATGCTCCGGCGCCATCATCGTCATGAGCTTTGCGCTATTGAACGGGATTTTTCTCGGCGGCGTGCTTTCCGTGCTTGCCATGTCGCTGGGTACCGCCATCACCGTATCGCTGCTTGCCATCATGGCCGTCTCGGCCAAAGGGCTCGCCGTGCGCTTCGCCGGCCCCGGAAGCCGCAGGGCAGCGGGCATCAGCCACGCGATCGAGATTGCCGGTGCGCTGTTCGTGCTTTTGATGGGCCTTATGCTGCTTGGCGCGTCGCTTCAGTTCTAACTGTCGCGGCGGCGCTGGTAGCGGGCGCGCAGCCAGAACAGCAGGAAAAAGCACAGCACCACCACCGAGCCAAACGCCGCCGCAAGAAAGGGCGAATAATCCCCCAGCCACAGCATGATTTTCGGCATCACGTAAAACACCAGCCCAAAACCGAGGATGATGCCAGCGGCGGCAAGGCCCGGCGACCAGTCTTTACGGCCAGAGCCAGGCTTCTTTTCAGGCGTGGCCATGGGCAAGCTCCGCGCGGATATCCTCAAGCTTGCGCTTCTGCGCGCCGTCGGCCGTAAAATTCTCCGGCGAAAGCCAGATTTCAAACGCCTTGCCGATCAACGGCCATTCGCCGTCGATCATTGAAAACCACGCCGTATCGCGGTTCGCACCCTTGGAGATCATGTGCTGGCGGAACACCCCCTCGAAGGTGAAGCCGTAACGCTTCGCCGTGATCTTGGAGGGTTCGTTTTGATTGTGGCATTTCCACTCGTAGCGGCGGTAACCCAGATCCTCGAAAACGTGTTTCGCCATCAGATAATGCGCTTCGGTCGAAAGCGGCGAGCGCTTCATCCTGGCGCCATGGGCAACCGAACCGACCTCGACCACGCCATTGGCGGGATCGGGCCGCATGTAGCTTGCCATGCCAACGACGTCACCGGTGGCATTTTCAACGAAAACCAATGTCACCCAGTTGAGTTTCTCACCCGCGTTGACAAGCCAGTCACCAAAGGCTGCAGCATCGGCAAAGCCGCTTTGCGGGAAATATTTGAGAAGCGCATTGACCCCCTCACCACCAAGCGCAGTCCAGAGCCTTGCAAGATGCCTGTCGCGATCAAACGGTTCCGCCGTCACATAACGGCCCTTCAGCGTCACCGGCTGCGGCGCCGGACATCCCTTAAAATCACTCAGATCGCGCATTCTCTTCCCCATTGTCTGGGGAGAAGGATTAGGCCAAGCGGGGCGGGATGACAACAGTGGATGTGGTGGCGTTGCGGTGGTCTAGGGTGGGTGTGCTTACTACCCTTGGCGGGTGTGGCTCACCCCCCTCTGCCCTGCCGGGCATCTCCCCCACAAGGGGGGAGATCGACACGCGGCGGCCTCTCGGCCGTCTCCAACGTTTTAAGTGAGCGGGCGTTGCCTTCTGGCTGATCTCCCTCCTTGTGGGGGAGATGCCCGGCAGGGCAGAGGGGGGTAACCACGCCCGCCGAGGCTAAACAGCTAACCGCCTACCTCAAACCTTCGCCGCCACCACCGTCGACTCGATATGATCCACCAGCGCATCGGGCAACCCCAACCGCCCGGCAAGCAGATCGAGATAACCGCGCTCAGCCCGCGTATCGGCCTCTATGGCAAGACGCGAGGCGGTGTAGATTTCCACCTTCTGCTCCTCTGTGCGGGCAGCAGCCACCAGCGCGTCGATATCCAGCGGATCGGCCAGTTCCTTTTCGAGGAACCGCTCGGCTTCCGTGTCGAGGCCGGACACCTGCACCTTATCCATGATGTTGGCGCGCTCTTTTTCATCGATATGGCCGTCTGCCTTGGCAGCGGCAATCATCGCCTGGATGAGTTTCAGCGCAAAATCGTTGGAAAGGGCGGGGGATTGCGGATGGAAGGCGGAATCGGCGGGCGGGGCGAGAAGCTCCGGCTCGGGTTTTGGTGCTGCTTCAGGCGCCTGCCCGGATTTGTAATTCTTGTAGGCGAGATAACCGAGACCGGCGATGGCCGCGACGCCGCCGATGGTGGCGACATTGCCGGCGAGCTTGCGGCCGGTCTTGGTGCCCAGAATGGCGGCGGCGAGCGCACCGGCCTTCATCGGATTGTTCTTGGCGATATCGGCGGCCTGCCCGGCTCTGTCACGGACGCTTCCCGAAAGGCCCGGCACCTGTGAGCCGAGGAATTGTTCAAGAAGCTTCTTGGCGTCGAACATCAAAATCTCCTGTGAGGGTAAAGTCTACACGGGAAGATAGGGAGCCATGGCACGAATACAAATGACAAACCCGCTCACGCCTTCGTGAACGGGTTTGAAGAAGCGGCAGATCAGCCGCGCAGTGCTGCGGCTTCGGCGGCGAGCCTGGTGATGCCGGCCCAGTCAGCCGTTGCCACCAGTTCGCGCGGAGCAACCCAGGAGCCGCCGACACAGACAACGTTCGGCAGGGAAAGATAGTCATTGGCATTCTTCAGCGAGACGCTGCCGGTCGGGCAGAACACCGTACCGGCGAGCGGCGAGGACAGTGCCTTGAGGTATGGCGCGCCACCGGCCTGTTCCGCCGGGAAGAACTTCAGCACCTTGTAGCCTTCGTCGCGCAGCGCCATGACTTCACTTGCCGTGGCGGCCCCCGGAAGCAGCGGCACGTTGGAGGCGCGCGCAGCTTCCAGCACGCTTTTGTTGATGCCGGGGCTGACGATGAAGGTGGAACCGGCTTCGGCGGCCGCCTCGAAATCTTTGGCGTTGAGGATGGTGCCGGCGCCGACATGGGCGCCCTCCACTTCCGCCGCAACCGCACGGATGGCATCGAGTGCCGCCGGCGTGCGCATGGTGATCTCGATTGCCTTCAGGCCACCTGCGACCAGCGCGCGCGCGAGCGGCACGGCGGAAGCGGCATCATCCACGATCAGCACCGGCACGACCGGCTGCAGCTTGAGGATGGAGAGCAGTTTTTCGGAGTCCTGGGCCAAGATAAGCCTCCCTTGCGCGATTGAAACGATTGAAATCCGGTTTATCGATTAGCCTGCCCCGGCCTTGATGTCGAGGCATGGCAAGACCATTTTTATCCAGATACTTCAATCTATTCGCTTCTTTATGACGTCTTCATGCGATAATCTGGCGCACCGGTTTACGGAGACAGCATGGCCAAGGAAATCGAGCGGAAGTTTCTGGTTGCAGGCGATGAATGGCGTAATGAAGTGACGCATAGCATGGCTTTCCGGCAGGCATATGTCGCCTCGCTGGAAAATCGTTCGGTCCGGGTCAGGATCGTCAACGGGCTTGACGCGACACTGACCATCAAGATCGGCGCGAGTTCGCTCGTCCGCGATGAATATGAATATTCCATTCCACTGAATGACGCGGAAGAATTGATGGCCAGCGCCCCCGGCGTGGTGATCGAGAAGATGCGCCACACGGTTGATCACGGTGGATTCACCTGGGAAGTCGATGTTTTCGAGGGTAAATACAAGGGGCTGATCGTGGCGGAGGTAGAGATGGACGACGAGAACGCCAACCCCGATCTGCCCTCCTGGCTTGGCAAGGAGGTAACGGGCGACCGTCGCTTCTCCAACCAGTCGCTCGCCATGGACTGTCCCCACGGAGACTTGGCGGATGCCCTTCAGGATTGACCCGAACAAACCTTTCGACGATGAAATCCGCCGCGCGGGACTGGAACTGATCGAAGAGGCGATAACCAGCCTTCGCGACCAGCCTTCCGGGCGCCATGAGGCCGTGCACGATGCCCGCAAGCGGTTCAAGCGGCTGCGCGCGCTCTACCGCCTCATCGCCAGGGCAGCACCCGATTTCAGCAAAGAGGAAAACGCCCGCTTTCGCGATATCGCCCGCTCGCTTGCTTTTGCGCGGGAAGCGACGGCGCTGGTGGAGACGGTGGAGTATCTCGAGACTTTCGCGGCCTCCACGACGCAAGGAAAGGCGCTGCGATCGATCACGACAGTCCTGCGCAAGCGCCGCGACCACGCCATCGAACATGAGGCAGGTCTCGACGACGCCATTGCGGCCGCCATCGCCGGCTGCGAGGAAGCACGCAAGAAGCTGAAGGCAGTGTCGCTGCCGGACGAGCTTAAAGATGTGACAAGGCTGGTGAAGACCGGCTGGGCGAAGCAGAGGAAGAGGGCGCGTAAAGCACTTGCCGACTGCCATGAGCAGGCCGACGTCGAACATTTCCACGAATTGCGCAAGGCGGGCCAGGCCTACTGGATGCATCTCGGCCTTCTGCGCCGCCTCTGGCCATCGGCCATGCGCGCCAAGCGGGCCGACACCAAGCGGCTGGTGGATATCCTCGGACACGAGCACGATCTTTCGGTCCTTGCAGCCTTTGCCGACCGGGAACCGGAGCGTTTCGGCAATGGCGAGCGACTGGCTCTGCTTCTCGATGCCATCATTCAGAGGCAGCAGGCGCTGCGCGGAGATGGCCTTGAGCTGGCAAACGAAGTCTTCTCCGAATCCGCCAGAACCGAAAGCCGCATCGTCGGCCTTTTATGGCGGCAGGCGGCGAAGTAGACCGGAAAGCCCGAAGAGACTGAGAATTTGACGATTTTCAAAATACCGGCAGCGGCGGATAAATATTGATTTGCGGCCGCCGCCGCTGTATTTCAGCGCCCATGACCGACACCACCATTCTCCCCCGCCCGGAATCCGCCCCTCACCCCACTGGCGATTTTCTCGTGGCTGCGCTTTATCATTTCGCCCGCCTGCCGCGGTTTGAAAGCCTGCGCGACGAGCTGTTTCAGCTTTGCCGGGAAAACGGCGTCAAGGGCACGCTGCTTCTGGCGGCGGAAGGTATCAATGGCACCATTGCCGGGCCGGATGCGGGTGTGCGCGCCATACTTGCCTTCCTGCGTGCGCAGCCGGAATTTACGGCACTGGAACACAAGGAAAGCCGGGCATCGAACATGCCCTTCGTGCGCATGAAGGTGAAGCTCAAGAAAGAGATCGTCACCATGGGCGTGCCGGATATCGATCCCAACCGCATCGTCGGCACCTATGTCGATCCGCGCGACTGGAACTCGCTGATCTCCGACCCGGACACCATCGTCATCGACACCCGCAACGACTACGAGACCGCGATCGGTCTCTTCAAGGGCGCGGTGGACCCGAAGACCAAGACCTTCCGCGAGTTTCCCGACTGGGTAAAGAACAATCCCGGCCTGCACAACAAGCCGAAGATCGCCATGTATTGCACCGGCGGCATCCGCTGCGAAAAGGCGACCGCCTTCATGAAGGAACAGGGGTTCGATGAGGTCTTTCACCTCAAGGGCGGCATCCTGAAATATCTGGAAGAGGTGCCGGAAGAAGAGAGCCTGTGGGAAGGCGCCTGCTTCGTGTTCGACGAGCGCGTCTCCGTCGTCCACGGTCTTGCCGAAGGCGATCACAAGCTCTGCCACGCCTGCCGCAACCCGATCACATCAGAGGTGCGCCAATCCCCGTTGTTCGAGGAAGGTGTGTCCTGCCCGAGCTGTTACGACGACCGGACAGAAGAAGACCGCCAGCGGTTCCGCGACCGGCAGCAGCAGATCGAACTGGCAAAGAAGCGCGGCGAGCGCCATCTGGGGCGGTAAAGCCGATCGGCGGCCAGAGGACTGCAAAGTCCTGACGCGATGTAGGAGAGGTCAGCTGTCCGCCGTCATGCGGGGCCTGATACGGCATCCAGCCACGGCACGTCTTCACGGTAAGAAAGCTCTTACGCGATTAACGACTTGATCGCTCCGGGCCCCGGATCGGGTCCGGGGTGACGGAGTATGGATCACCCTTTTGCCCCTGCCCGAAGCGCAAACAGCGGCGCCGCCTGCTCCTCCAGCATGGCGGTAATCTCTTCAGCGGCGACGGGTTTTGAGAACAGGTAGCCCTGCAATTCGTCACAGCCACACAGATGCAGGATAGCCGCCTGTTCTTCTGTCTCCACGCCCTCCGCCGTGACCGGAATATCGAGAGATTTCGCAAGCGCCACGGTTGCCTGCAACATTTCCAGCGACCGCCCACCCTGCTCCAGCGCCATGACCAGCGACCGGTCGATCTTCATGCGGTCGAAACCGAAGCGGCGCAGATATCCGACGCTGGCGAAACCAGCTCCGAAATCGTCAAGCGCTATATGCAGACCAAGCTGTTTCAGCTTGTCGATTGCCGCACTTGCCCGCTCCGGATTCTGGATGAAATAGCCCTCGGTCATTTCCAGCCGCAGCCTTGCGGTTGGCGTCTGCGTGGCAGCGAGAATATCCGCCACGTTGCCGGAAAAGGCCGGATTGCGAAACTGAACGGGTGAAATATTCACCGAGAGCTTGATGGAGGGCCATTGACCCGCCGTCTCGCAGGCCTTGCGCAGCACCAGCAGGCCGAGTCTCTCGATAAGGCCACTGGTTTCGGCAGCGGCGATGAAGATATCCGGCGGCACGAAGCCGTATCCCGGCCTTTGCCAGCGGGCAAGCGCCTCCACCCCGGTTATGCTGCGCGTGGCGGCATTGACGACCGGCTGATAGACCACCGATATCTCGTCATTCAGGATGGCATAACGCAGATCGGCCTCAAGCTGCAGCTTTTCCTCGCGCAGCGCATCCATTTTCAGCTCGTAGGCGACATAACGCCCGCGCCCGTTTTCCTTGGCCTGATACATGGCCATGTCGGCGCGGCGCAGCAGTTCCTCGCCGTTGATATCACCGGCTCTGGAGACGGAAGTGCCGATGCTGCAACCGATGCTCGCCACCCGCTCGCCGATGCTGAACGGCTCGGTGAACAGTTCGAGCAGCGCCTGGCAGAGCTTGCGGCCTTCCGACCACACGTCGTTGCCCTGAATGGCGATGGCGAATTCGTCGCCGCCGAGCCGCGCAAGCACGGCATCTTCCGGCACAAGCACCCTGAGCGCCGCCGCAACGCCCTTGATCAGCCGATCGCCGGCAGCGTGACCGTAGGAATCGTTGATCTCCTTGAAACCATCAAGATCGAGGTAAAGCAGCTTGATATCGGTCTTGTCGTGGCGGGCCTTGCCCACCATGCGGTTCAGCTTGGAAAACAGCCCGGCGCGGTTGCTGAGCCCGCTCAGTCGATCGCGCAGCGCCTCTTCCCTCGCCGCCGCCTCGTCAGCCTTCAGCCGGTCGAGCGTTGCCGAACCGATGATGAGAAGTACGAGAAAGAACGTTCCGGCAATGCCGAGTGCCGTGAAGACGACCGGCCGGGCCTCATGGAAGCTCACGTCCCCCGGCAGCTGCGAGCGCCAGACGAGCCGCGCCAGCACATCGCCAAGCGGATTGACGACATCCACATGGTTGGTCGCCGGTCCGTCGCCATATTGCAGTTGCAGACCATCGATGACGTAGTTGCGGGCCAGCTTGTCCACCGTCGCCTGTTTGAGATGGCGCGCGAAAATCAGATATCGCCGCTCGGACCCAACCGGCGGCAAGACCCCGGATTTGAGCCGCACCAGCGCGACACCCGTAGCCGCGACGCCGTCGCGGGTTTTCACGAAACCGGTGACCTGCGACGCGATGCCGGGACGCATGGAGCGCACCCGTTCGATCATCTCCTTGAGGCCTTCCGCAAAATAGTCATGGGGCTTCCAGGCAACCGGCTTGCCGTTCTGGTAGGCCATGCGAACCTTGCCGTCTTCGTCGAGGACGACGGCGGTATCGAAAAGATCGCTGTTGACCGTCATCTCGCCATAATTGCTCGCCACCCAGTCGAACCTGTCGGGGGCGTAGACATAGTCGGCGGCATCGTCCCAGGCGGCGTAGTCGTTCAGCGTCGCGCCAAGCTGGTCGCGGAAGGTGACAAGGGCGCCCGCCGTCGTCTCGCGCGAGCGGGCATTGTCGAGCGAGTTCGCCCTTTCCCTGACCTGGCTCAGAGCAGACAAGACCAGCGCGGTGACGATGAGAAGCACCAGCGCAAAGGTGGACAATACGACGCCGACGGCGGCTCTACGACCGACCGGCAAATATTCCCCAATGTTTCGCGGCGCAATCCGCATAAAATCCCCTTCGAAAGCATCATCTTGCGAAGGAAACATTCAAAAGCCGTTAAGTTGGATTGTGGCGACGCCACAAAAAACAACGGGTATAAAACGACAGTACGGGTGAAAAAGAGAAAAATTCCCCCCACAATGGTGGGGGATTTTCATGAAAACCGCGGATGCGTCCGCCCCGCAAACAAAAAACCTCCCCCGCGAACGGGAGAGGCCGCAACTTCAATCGTGTCAGGCCGGATTACCAGGACGGAATGACCGTGCCGTTGAACTTCTCCAGAATGAAGGCCTTCACTTCCGGGCTGTGGTAGGATTCCACCAGCGTCTTCACCCACGGCTTGTCCTTGTCCTGCGCACGAACGGCGATGACGTTTGCGTAAGGGGACTTTTCGCTTTCGATGGCGATGGCGTCCTTCTTTGGGTTCAGGCCTGCTGCCGTGGCATAGTTGGTGTTGATGACCGAAGCGTCGGTGTCATCCAGCGAGCGCGGCAACTGGGCAGCGTCAAGTTCGACGATCTGGATGTTCTTCGGGTTTTCGGTGATGTCGGCAGGCGTTACCTTCAGACCGGCTTCTTCCTTGACCTTGAGCACACCCTTGGAAGCGAGAACGAGAAGCGCACGGCCGCCATTGGTCGGGTCGTTCGGAATACCGACCGTCGCGCCGTCCTTCAGCTCGTCAAGGTTCTTCACCTTCTTCGAATAAACGCCCATCGGGGTGGTGATGGTGGTGCCGACGCTGACGAGATCGAACTTGCGGTCAGCGATCTGGTTGTCGAGGTAAGGCTGGTGCTGGAAGGAGTTGGCCTGAAGCTCACCGTCTGCCAGCGCCTGGTTCGGCACGACGTAGTCGGAGAACTCGACGATATCGATGTCCAGTCCCTTGGCTGCGGCGATCTTCTTGACCTGTTCCATGATCTGCGCGTGCTCGGCTGGTGTAACACCAATCTTAATGGTTTCGGCCAGCGCCTGACCGGCGGTAAAGAGAGCGGCGAGCGAAGCCGCGAGGATGATTTTCTTCATGGATGTCTCCTTGGGTTTGTTGTTCTTGAACGGTTTTATCAGTTCTTTCGGGTGCGCTTGTCGAAGCTGCGGGCAAGCCGGTCGCCGGCGCTCTGCACGAGTTGCACGAGTACGATCAGCACCAGCACCACGACCAGCATCACGTCAGGCATGAAGCGCTGGTAGCCGTAGCGAATGCCGAGATCACCCAGCCCGCCGCCACCGACAGCACCGACCATGGCCGAATAACCGATGAGGCTGACGAGCGTGAGGGTAAGCGCCAGCGTGATGCCCGGCTTTGCTTCCGCAAGCAGGACCTTGGTGACGATCTGCAACGGTGTTGCGCCCATGGCGCGGGCCGCTTCGATCAGGCCCTTGTCGACCTCGCGGATCGCCGCTTCCACCAGCCGTGCGATGAAGGGCACGGTGGCAACCGTCAGCGGCACGATGGCCGCACTGGTGCCGATGGAAGTGCCGGCGACCAGCCGCGTGAAGGGAATGATCGCCACCACCAGAATGATGAAGGGCGTGGAGCGCGCCGCATTGACGACAAGGCCGAGGATGCGGTTCGTCATCGGCGCGGGGAAGAGTTCGCCTTTGCCGCTGGTGGCAAGGAAAACACCCATCGGCACGCCGATGATGGAGCCGACGATGCCGGCGACCGCGACCATGTGCAGCGTTTGCAGAAGACCCTTCGACAGAAGGTTGAAAAGCATATCAGGCGACATAACCGAGCACCTCCGTGTGAAGACCGGTCTCAGTATAAAAGCGGCCGGCGCGGGCGGTGATCTCCGCCGTGGCCGGATAGGACACAACCAGCGAGCCGAAGGGTTCGCCGGAAATTTCCTCGATGGTGCCGGCAAGGATGTTCACGTCAGGGCCGATTTCCGCAACAAGACGCGCGGTCAGCGGCTGGAATGCCGTTTCGCCGAAGAACACCAGCCGCACGAGAACGCGATCACCCTCCGCGGCTTCCGGCTTCAACCCTGATGTAACCCAGTGCGGCAGCTTAACCCCGACCGAGGACGACAGCAGGCTGCGGGTAGTCTCATGTTTCGGCGCGGTGAAAATATCGAAGGTGCGCCCCTCCTCCACGATCAGGCCCCTGTCGATGACGGCGACCTGCGAGGCGATGGTCTTCACCACCTCCATCTCGTGAGTGATGAGCAGCACTGTCAGCCCAAGTTCGGCATTGATGCGCTTCAAGAGTTCAAGGATTGACTGGGTCGTCTCCGGATCGAGCGCGGACGTCGCCTCGTCCGACAACAGCAGCTTGGGTTGCGTCGCAAGCGCGCGGGCGATGCCGACACGCTGCTTCTGCCCACCCGACAGTTCCGCCGGATAACGCTTCGCCTTGTCGGAAAGGCCGACGAGTTCGAGCAGCGGCGTTACCCGCGTTTCGATCTCTTTTTTACCGAGACCGGCAATTTCTAGCGGCAGCGCCACATTGTCGAAAGCGGTGCGCGACGACAGGAGATTGAAGTGCTGGAAGATCATGCCGACGGAACGGCGAAGGGTCCTCAGACTCTTCTCATCAAGGGCAGCAACATCGACACCGTCGACGACCACCCGGCCGGACGACGGTTTTTCAAGGCCGTTGGCGAGGCGGATGAGGGTGGATTTGCCGGCACCAGAGCGGCCGATGATGCCGGTGATGGAACCCTTCGGCACGACATAGTCAATGCCGGCAAGGGCTGCGAAGCCCGGCTTGCCATCGCTGCCGCCAAAGGTCTTGGTCACGCCTTCAAACGTGACCATCGCGTCCTTGGCAGTCTGCGGTGCGCGCGCGAGCGATGTCGCGTTGGATGAAAAACTCATTGGGAACTCTGCGAAAACTCTTGACGGATCGGGTCTCAAAAAATCCTGTTGCGGTGCTGAACCGCTCTCTTCATGCAGCCTTCTGGCACATTCGATGACAGCTGATTTTCCGGGTCATTTCGTCAGGCTTTCACTCAGAAATGCCGGGGATCGGCAATTCGATGGCGCATACTTGCCCGCAGGCGCCATCTTTTAACAGGGATGATTTTTCAATTATCTGAAATCAGAGAAAAAATCTACCGCAAAGCCGTCTGTGCGGCCCTGCGGCAGTCAAGACTTCGCGAGTGCGTGAAATCAGACGCGGCTGACGAATTCCTCAAGCGGGCGGCGGACCTTCTTCAGGTTCACCAGCCAGTCGCCTTCCGGCTCGCGGTATCCGAGCGGCAGGATGGTGACGGAGCGCAGGCCCTTTTCACGCAGGCCGAGGATTTCATCCAGCTTGGCCGGATCGAAACCTTCCATCGGTGTGGAATCCACACCCTCGAAAGCAGCCTGCGCCACCGCCATGCCGAAACCGATATAGGCCTGACGGGCTGCGTGTTCGAAATTCACCTGCTCATCACGCTGCGGATAGGAGGAGAGAAGCTTCTGACGATACGCTTCCCAGCCCTCGTTCTTGACGCCGCGCTCTTCGTTGACCAGATCGAACATATGGTTGATCCGCTCTTGCGTGTAGTTATCCCACGCCGCAAACACCAGAAGATGCGAACCTTCGGTGACCTGCGCCTGGTTCCAGGCGATCTCGCGGATCTTTGCGCGCACTTCCGGATCGGTAACGACGATCACTTCGAACGGCTGCAACCCGCTGGAAGTGGGCGCCAGCCGGGCGGCTTCGACGATGCGCTCGACCTTGTCTTCCGCAACAGTCCTGGAAGGATCCATTTTCTTGGTGGCATAACGCCAGTTGAGTTTTTCGATAAGCATGTTCGTTTTCCCTGGGAGGACCAGCCCGCACCGCTCCGGATGAGGCAGCAGCGGGCGCTACGTCTGCGTAGCCTGCCTGACATAGGAGACAGGATGGCAGGCGCAAGCAGGCACCGCCGGGTAACTGGCAAAAAAGTTTGGAAAACTGATAGTAAGGTGGAAGAACTTTATTGGGGAGAGCGATAGTGTACTCATGGTGAGGAATACGGCAGGTAAAGTTCACACACGAGCCAGCCTCTCCACCCTCATTCCTGTGCTTGTCACAGGAATGAGGGTGAAAGCCTCATTCCTTCATCACACCGTGGTTCCCCTTCGGGAAACCCGAGGCCAGCGCGCTGTACCATTTGCCGCTGTTCTTCAACGTACGGACCTGCGTTTCGTAATCCACGTGCACGAGGCCAAAGCGCATGCGGTAACCCTCTGCCCATTCGAAATTGTCCATCAGGCTCCAGGCGAAGTAACCGCGCATGGGGTAACCGTCCTTCACCAGATCGGCAACGATACCAAGATGTTCGGCGTAATAGTCAAGACGGGGCTGGTCGTCCACCTCGCCGTTTTCGACGCCCATATTGTAGCAGGCGCCATTTTCGGTGATGTAGCAATCGGGCAGCTCGTAGCGCTCGTAGAGCGTCTCCACCAGCGAATGCAGCGCTGGCGCATAGACTTCCCAGCCGATATCGGTCTTGACATCGCTGACGGCCGGAGCTGGTTTGGTGGCGGGGAATTCCGCGTCCGGTGTCGCGTCGTCGGCAACGCGCATCGGTGTATAATAATTCAGGCCCCACCAGTCGAGCTTCTGGCTGATGATGGACAGGTCTTCCGCCTCCACCACCGGCATGCGTGAACCGAGCGCTTCCATCATCTCCGCCGGATATTCACCCTTGAAGACCGGATCGAAGAAGGCACCGTTGTGGAACTGGAATGCGCGTTCGGCAGCCTTGAGATCGGCTTCGCTATCGGAAGCGGGAATGACGGAATGGGCGTTCAGCACCAGTCCGACCGGCACCTTGGGCGCCACATGGCGGGACGCCTCGACGCCGAAACCATGGGCAAGGTTGATGTGGTGCATGGCCGCAAGGGCTGCTTCCATGTTGCGCTCGCCCGGCGCATGAATGCCATAGAGATGGCTGAGCCAGACTGCGCACCAGGGTTCATTGAACGTCGCCACCGCATCCAGCCGGTCGCCCAGCCGTGCCATGACGTTCTTGGCGTAACGCTGGAAGGCGTGGGCGGTGGAACGCGAGGCCCAGCCGCCGTCGCCCATCAGTGTCAGCGGCAGGTCCCAATGGTAAAGCGTCGCATAGGTCTTGATGCCGCGCGCCTTGCAGCCATCGACGAGGCGGTCGTAGAAATCCAGCCCCATCTCGTTGATCGGGCCGAAGCCATCGGGAATGATGCGCGGCCAGGCAATGGAGAAACGATAGGCCTCGACACCCATTTCCTTGATGAGATCGAGATCATCCTCCCAGCGATTATAGTGATCGCAGGCAACGTCGCCATTGTGGCGCCCGAAGACATGGCCCGGCATATTGCAGAAGGCATCCCAGATGGATGGCTTGCGGCCGTCAACCTTGGTGGCACCCTCGATCTGGAAGGAGGCGGTCGCCACGCCGAACAGGAAATCGCCGGGGAAACGGGCTGCAAGCGCTTTGTGATCGGTCATCGGATAGGCCCTTTCGTCATCCATCGAGCGTCAAAAGATGGAGAGCGGTTTAGACCAAGTCAGCAATGAGGTACAGCCGCAAGCACGCAAAATCTGCAACGTTTCAGCAGCGGGGTTAAGATATCCAAAGCGCTTTAGGTACACGAAAGTCGCCGCAACGGTTTCCCGGCGACGGGAGAAACGACAGCCCGGCAAATGCGGATGGGAGTTGAGGGTGGTGGAAAGTCTTGCATCTGCCGGGCCGCGTCCCGTTTGACCGGAATGCCGGTCCATCGGTGACAGCTTTTCACGACACCTACCGGATCGGCCCTTCCCGCTGCTGGCAATTGCGGGACGCCTTTCCGGAACGTGGTTTGCCAGAACCACGCTTGTCGATGCCGGCAGCCGGTCCGCGAAAGGCACCGCGCGTATCGCCCTTCCGTTCCGGTTGCAGGGGAATGATGCAGCGAAACAGACGGGTGGGGACATGCGGGGAAAGGTTTTGCGGTAAGTGACTGGAAAGAAAGGAGGGGTGGCGCGGAACTGTTCTCGCCTTTGGCAGCAGACGGCGAGCAGGCCCCGTCATCCGGCTATCGCGACCTTCTTAGTCTCACTTTATGGAATGTTATCTGCAGCATCGGGCCCGGAGACCGCACGGCGTCGTACACCGCAGATACGACGTCATCCTCGGGCGTGTCACGAGGATGACGGAGAAGAGGTTTTGCGGCTTTAACCAGCCTCTAGACGGGGGATGCTCCCCCGTCCTTTGTTTATGAACGTACCAGCCCGTCAAACGTAACGATTGACGACGTTCTCCAGATATTCCTGACGACCGGATTTCGGCTCGGGGTTGATATCCTGGCGCTCGACCAGCGCTGCGATTTCTTCGAGCTTCAGCTCGCCACGCAACATCTTCTGGGCTTCAGGTGCGTCCCATTTCGCGTAACGCTCCGAAAGCGGCTTCGACAGCGCGCCGTCCTCGATCATCTTCGCCGCCGCCTTCAGGCCGCGGGCGCAGCAATCCATGCCGCCGATATGGCCGATCAGCAGGTCCTGCGGATCGAGCGACTGGCGACGCAGCTTGGAATCGAAGTTTGTGCCGCCATTGGTGAAGCCGCCGCCGGCCAGCACGTGGTAATAGGCCAGCGCCATTTCAGGTACGTTGTTGGGGAACTGGTCGGTATCCCAGCCGGACTGGTAATCGTTGCGGTTCATGTCGATGGAGCCGAAAATGCCGAAGGCATTGGCCATGGCCAGTTCGTGTTCGAAGGAATGGCCGGCGAGGATGGCGTGACCCTGCTCGATATTGACCTTCACTTCCTTTTCGAGACCGTTCTTCTGCAGGAACGCGTAAACGGTTGCGACGTCGTAGTCGTACTGGTGCTTGGTCGGCTCCTGCGGCTTTGGCTCGATCAGGATCGTGCCTTCGAAACCGATCTTGTACTTGTATTCCACAACCAGATTGAGGAAGCGGCCGAGCTGGTCCAGCTCGCGCGAAAGATCGGTGTTGAGCAGCGTTTCGTAACCTTCACGACCGCCCCATAGCACGTAATTGGCGCCGCCGAGCTTCTTGGTTGCATCCATGCAGGTCTTCACCGTCGCAGCCGAGAATGCGAAGACATCCGGGTCCGGATTGGTCGCGGCACCCGACATGAAGCGGCGGTTGGAGAACAGGTTCGCCGTGCCCCATAAAAGCTTCACGCCGGTATCAGCCTGCTTCTGCGCGAAGTAGTCGACGATCTCGTTGAGGTTCCTGGTGTTTTCGGCAAAGTTCCTGCCTTCCGGGCGCACATCGGCGTCGTGGAAGCAATAGAACGGCGAACCGAGCAGCGAGAAGAATTCAAAGGCGACATCGGCCTTCAGCTTGGCGGCCTGCATGGTGTCTTCAAACCACGGACGCTGGAACGTCTGCCCACCGAATGGGTCGCCGCCCGGCCAGGTGAAGGTGTGCCAGTAAGCCACGGCAAAACGCAGGTGATCTTCCATACGCTTTCCGGCAACGATCTCGTCGGGGTTGTAATGGCGGAAGGCGAGCGGGTTGGTGCTGTCGGGGCCTTCATATTTGATCTTGGCGATATCGCCGAAGAAGCCTGTGGTCATTGGGTGGTTCCTCCTTGGTGGGTTGGGTTTAATTGATGGAGGGTGTGGCTACCCCCCTCTGTCCTGCCGGACATCTCCCCCACAAGGAGGGAGATCGGCAAGACGATAACTTCGGCGCATCCTCCGCAGCGTTAGAGATGGCCGGGACGGTGCAGCGATTCGATCTCCCTCCTTGTGGGGGAGATGTCCGGCAGGGCAGAGGGGGGTAAGCCGCGAGTGCGGAGCCTCACCGCGAAAGCCCCCTGATCGCCGGATAAAGCGCGTGATACCGCTGGTAGGCCTCCTCATAAGCATCGCCAAGCGCCACCACCGGCTCGATCGTCCGCGCCGTTTCAGGCTGCGTGCAGACTGCAACCGGATCTGCACCTGTTGCAGCGATGAGACCGAGGCGGGCGGCGCCGAAAGCGGCGCCGAAATCGCCCTCCGCGGGAATATCCACGGGCACACCGAGCGAAGTCGCGATCGAGGCCAGCCAATAGGCCGAGCGCGAACCGCCGCCGATGGCGGTGACGCGGGAAATGGAGGTACCGGCCGACTTCAGCGCTTCGAGATTGTCACGGATAGCGAAAGTCACGCCTTCCAGCACGGCCTGCGTCAGCGCCTTGCGGTCACTTTCATGCGAAAGGCCAATGAAAGAGCCGCGAATGGCGGCATCGTTATGCGGCGTGCGCTCGCCGGAAAGATAGGGTGCGAAAGTGACGCCGCTCGGCGCCAGAAGCTCGTCGCCCAGTTCACCCGTCAGTTCGGCTGCGGACTTGCCGGTGAGGCGCGAATACCAGTTGAGTGCATCGGTAGCGGACAGGATGACGCCCATCTGGTGCCATGTGTTGGGAAGCGCGTGGCAGAACGCGTGTACGGCGCTTTCCGGCTTCGGCAGATAGGAGGCGTTGGCGGCAAACAACACGCCGGAAGTGCCGAGCGAAACGAAGGCGTGGCCCTCTTTCACCGTGCCCATGCCGCAGGCGGAAGCGGCATTGTCACCCGCACCGCCGGCCACCACGGCCTTGCCCGCAATGCCCCATTGCGAGGCGAGCTCGGCACGCAGCACACCTGCCTCCTCGGTGCCTTCGACCAGCGACGGCATGTGTTTTTCCTCAAGGCCGGTCGCCGCCAGAAGATCGGTAGACCATTTGCGCGCACCGGTATCGAGCCAGGAGGTGCCGGCGGAATCCGACATTTCGGAGATATATTCACCCGTCAGCCACAGTCGCAGGTAATCCTTCGGCAGCAGTACCTTGGCCACCTTCGCGAAGATTTCAGGTTCGTTCGTCGCCACCCAGGCCAGTTTCGGTGCGGTAAAACCGGGGAATACGATGTTGCCGGTGATCTTGCGGAAGCGCGGATCGGCATCGAGTTCGCCAGCCTCGGCATAGGAGCGCGTGTCGTTCCACAGAATGCACGGCCGCAGGACATTGCCGCTGGCGTCTATCAGCGTCGCGCCATGCATCTGGCCGGAAAGACCGATACCTTTCACGGCAGCGAGTTCCTTCGCAAATTTCTGCTTCAGACCTTCGACTGCAGTTTTCGTTGCGGCAATCCAGTCTGCCGGGTCCTGTTCCGACCAGCCGTGATGCGGACGCGAGACCTCCAGCGAGCCGTTGGCCGAGCCGACGATCTTCTGATCGCCGTCCATCAGCAGGGCTTTGACACCTGATGTTCCAAGATCGAGACCGAGATACATGTAATTCTCCATTCCGGCGCTCCTTGCGCCACTTCAGCAGGCTTGTCTCAGGGCAGATTGTCCCTGAGGAATATGTCGATGCGGATACGCTCCTGCGCGGCGATGACAGCCAGACCATCGGCGCGCGCTTTCAACACGCGGATGGCGCTGCGCACCTCATGCCCTGCATCCTGGTTGAGTACGGCATCGAGCACCCCTTCCCGCAGCGCATTGGCCGTGTTTTCGGTGAGCTCATGGGCGATGACGGATGGCGACCTTTCGCCTGATGATGCTCTGAGCGCCCGGATGAGGCCGCGATTACCGGCGCCGAGACTGTAGATGCCGGACAGCGCGTCGCTCGCAAGCGCCTTGGTGACCAGCGCCTCGACGGTGACGGGATCGTCCCGGCCTTCGAGGACCGGCAATAGTCGCAGGTCCGGAAATTCGCTTTCGATGACGGAGCGGAACCCGTCGAGGCGTTCGCGATGGTCGCGCACCAGCATCGAGCCGGCAACGACAGCAATATCGCCGCCGCGACCGGACAGGAAGCGCCCCATGAGGCTTGCCGCCGTGCGCCCGGCCGCAACGTTGTCGACACCGGCATAATGGTCGCGGCGCGAACCGGAGAGATCGGAAACCAGCGTGACGGTGGCGATGCCATCTTCGGTCAGCCGGTCTGCTGCTTCGGCAACATCCTCAGAATCGGTCGCGACGAAAGCGACGCCCGACGGCTTTTCCCGCCGCGCGACTTCCAGCGCCTCTGTCAGTGCCGCGGCATTGAAGGGCGGCACTTCGATAACGCGGATCGCCGTGCGCTCCAGATGGGCACGGGCGGCTGCGGCACGAACTTCGGCTCTCAGCGTCGCCATGAAGGAATTGTCGTTTCCGGGAAGGATGAAGACCAGTGAATAATTGCGACCCTTGGCCAAATTGGCGGCAGCGATATCGCGCACATAACCAAGCTCGGCAATCGCCGCCTCTACCCGCGCTCGAGTAGCGGCGTGAACGCCGGGGCGCATGTTCAGCACCCGGTCTATGGTGGCAAGGCTGACACCCGCCCGCTCGGCGATATCGTGAACTGTCGGCTTCATGTTTCCTCCCGTGCCATTTGAATATCCAGCTTTGCTGCCGTCGTAAACCGAAAAATGATGTACGTACCTCACATTTTCAGCAAGACAATGATTTCACTCTATTTCCATCTTTGAACTGCGGGTGTGCGCCTTTGCCCGTCGTCACCCTTGGGCTTTTCCCAAGGATTTAGACACGTCAATAAAATCAACAGGCTGCAGATTATCGGGGCTGACCAACAACTTCCGTCATTTTAGCCTTGGGCCAAGGACTTGGGCTGGCTGGATATCGGCTCAAGGACGGCATGACGGAATGGTATCGCGAACCAGACAAAAAAGGGGCCGTCATTTCCGACGGCCCCAGCTCTGCGGTGGATGGGAGGGGATTTTGTTCAGTGCGCCGCGTCTGGTGGCGGCGCTGCCTTGGGTTTCTGGATCAGCACGGTCATGAAGATCAGGCTGCCGAACAGCAGCGTCAGCGCGAAGAACACATCCGCAAAGGCGAGTATCCACGCCTGCTGCGAGACCATGCCGACCAGCTTCTTGATCGCGACGGAAGCACCGTCCAGCCCGTAGGAATCATAGTTCGCGCCGACATTGTTCAGCCACTCCAGCGCCTGCGGATTGGAATAGCTGACATGTTCCGCCAGCCGCACATAATGATCGTCGGTGCGCTGCGACAGCAAGGTGTTGATGACGGCAAGGCCAACCGCGCCGCCGAGGTTGCGGGTGAGGTTGAACAGGCCCGAGGCATTGCGGATGCGCGCGGGCGGAAGCGTGCCGAGCGCGATGTTGTTGATCGGCACCATGCACATCATCAGTCCGAAACCGCGCAGGATCTGCGGGATCAGCAGCTCGTAGAAATCCCAGTCGGTCGTCACGGAGGTCATGATCCACGTGCCGCAACCGAAGCTGATGAAGCCGATGGCCATCATGATGCGCGGATCGAGCTTGGTGGACACCTTGCCGGCAATCGGCGCGGTGAAGAACATGGCAAGACCGGAAACGAACATGGTCTCGCCGATCATCAGCGCATCGTAACCGCGCACCCGGCCGAGATAGAGCGGGTAGAGATAGGTCAGCCCGTAAAGCCCTATGCCCATCACAAAGGAAAACAGCGAGCCGATGGAGAAATTTCGGTCCGCAAAGGCGCGGATGTCCACGACGGGGAAGTCCACCTTGAAGGCACGCCAGAAGAACACCACCGCACCGATGACCATGGCCACCGAACCGATGACGATATGCTCGTCGTTGAACCAGTCCTTGTTGTTGCCCTCTTCCAGCACGTATTCCAGAGAGCCGAGGAAGACCGCCATTGAGATCAGCCCCCACCAGTCGAACTTCTTCCAGAGCGAGGTTTCAGGCTTGTCGAAATCGATCAGGCTCCATGTCAGGATGGTGACGATGATGCCGGGAATGATGTTGACGAGGAACAGCCAGTGCCAGGAGAAGGCATTGGAAAGATAACCGCCGACCGTGGGACCGATGGTGGGTGCAAGCGTGGCGACGAGACCGATGATAGGCGAGACGACCGAACGCTTGGAGGGCGGGAAAATGGTGAAGGCGGCCGCAAAGACCGACGGGATCATGCCGCCGCCGATAAAGCCCTGGATCGCCCGGTAGACGATCATCTGGTCGATATTGGTCGCGGTGGCGCAGAGCGCGCTCGACAGGGTGAAGCCGGCGGCACAGGTGGCAAACAGCACGCGCGTGGACAGGATGCGCGCCAGCGTGCCCGAGAGCGGGATCATGATGACTTCTGCGATCAGATAGGATGTCTGCACCCAGGCGATCTCGTCGGAGCCCGCCCCGAGACCTGCCTGGATTTCCGCAAGCGAGGCGGAGACGATCTGAATATCGAGAATGGACATGAACATGCCGAAGACCATCGCGAAGAACGCGATTAGCCTGCGCTTGTCCATGGGTGGATCGACGGGGACAGATACCCCGCCTGTGCCGACAACCGTAGCCGCCATGATCTTGCCCTCAACGACGCCCTGGTTGGCCTATGGGTTAACGTGCGCCGTTTTCGTGTTTTCCGGCGCCGTGCGGGTATCCACATCGACGACGACGCTCAGGCCCGCACGCAGATTGTGCTTGGCGAGATCTTCCTTGGAGAAGACGATACGCACCGGCACGCGCTGGATGACCTTGGTGAAGTTACCCGTGGCGTTTTCCGGCGGCAGCATCGAGAAGACCGAACCGGAACCGGGCGAGATCGACTGCACCGTGCCTTCAATGGTCTCGTCGTCGAAAGCATCCACATGGACGCGGACCTTCGAACCGGGCACCACACGGGCCAGCTGCGTTTCCTTGAAATTGGCGTCGATATAAAGCTCGTTCAACGGCACCAGCGAAGCAAGGCGCTTGCCGACCGAGACGAGATCGCCCGTCTGCACCGCCAGATTGCCGATGACGCCGTCATAGGGCGCTTTCAGCACGGTGAAGGCCAGATCGCGTGCCGCCTTGTCCTTGGAAAGCTGCAGCGAACGGATGGTGCTTTCGGCTTCCTCGCGCTGGGCGCGAAGAAGCTCGACATTGGCTTTCGCGGACGAGATCGCCGCCTCGCCGGCCACGACATTCGCCCTGGCCTGATCGAGCGCGACCTGCGCGCTGTCGGAAGCGGCAACGGTGCCGACATCCTTCGCCTGCAATTCGGTGGCGCGCTTCTGGGTGATTTCCGCGCCGCGAAGGGCCGCATCCAGAGCGCCCTTCTGGGCAACGGCCTGTTCCTGCGCTGCCTCGCCGCCGATGATCTGCGCATCGATGCGCTTCAGCGACAGTTCCTCGGTGCGGATCTGCGCGTCGGCCTGTTCAAGCGCGATGCGATAGTCGCCGTCATCCAGAGTAACCAGCGGATCACCCGCCTTGACTTCCTGGTTTTCGACAACGTTCACCTTGGCGATGTAACCCGAAACCTTGGGCGCGATGACCGCGATATCACCCTGTATATAGGCGTCATCCGTCGAAACCATGAAGCGACCGTCGATCCACCAGTTATAACCGTACCAGCCGGCGCCGGCGAGAAGGGCGATCGCAAAGATCGGCAGAAGCGGCGAACGCTTCTTCTTCGGTGCGGCAATTGTCTGTGGCGGCTGTTGCGGCGGGGCCTCCACCGGCTTTGCCGGAGAGGTCTCGGCCTTGGCGGAAACGTCCGCCTCTTCCGCATCGTTGACGGCGCGAACCGCGCTATTCTTCTGGGCCGACATGAGATTGTACCGTGATAAATTGAAGAAAGTTTTTTCGAACTGAACCGTTCGGTTCGATTGACATAATCCCTTTCCTGACACATATCAAGTGTAATCGAACTGATTGGTTCGACGTTCGGTTAATTTTTTTTACGCCATTGCAGTGCTAGGAACCGGTAACGATGGCAGGTGAAGACATGGATATGGAGACGGAAACCGAAACGGGCTGTCCGGGAAACCCCGCCGGGCGTTTTGCTGCGGGCGAAGACCCGGCCAAGCGTGAGCAGATTGTTGCCGGCGCCTGGCGCGTGTTCAAGCGCAAGGGCTTCGATGCCGCCAGCATGAACGACATCACGCGGGAAGCGGGCGTTTCCAAGGGAACGATCTATGTCTATTTCTCCAACAAGGAAGACCTGTTCGCCGCCCTTGTCGATCATCACCGGCAGGAATTCGCGACCTCCATGCGCAACATTCTGGCCGGCACCGAAGAGGTGCGTGACGGCCTGAAACAGTTCGGCAAGGCTTTCGCCAACAAGATGATCTGCTCCGAAATGATACCGGCCATGCGCTCGGTGATCGGCGTCATCGACCGCATGCCGAAGCTGGCGCAGCGTTTCTTCATCGCAGCACCCAACAACGTGCGCACCGTTCTTCAGGATTTCATCGAGCATCAGGTCTCGCTCGGCCATCTCAAGGTCGATGACGTCGAACTTGCCGCCCGGCAATATATCGAGCTTTCCACGGGCACTTTCTTCAAGCTGCGCCTGTTCGGAGAACTCGAAGGCCCGGTTCCCGAAGAGGAGCTGGACCGGGTGATCGACAGCGCCATCATGGTGTTCATGGCGGCTTACGGAACCGACAAGGCCTGAAATCATTCAGCAACGGGCGACCGGACCGGCAACGGCACGGGGCCTGATACGCGGTTTGCGCGAAATTTCGATGAAATCTTGCCTATCACAGGCGCGGTCTCCTTGTTTCTCGCGTATTGCGCTATAAATTCCACGAACCGAATGTTTCGGGTGGCCTTGTTGCTGAAAGGAAAAATTCCCTGATGGAGTCCGTTCTCCCTCTTCTGTCCGACCCCGCTGCCTGGGTGGCGCTGGTCACCCTGATCGTCATGGAGGTCGTGCTTGGCATCGACAACCTGATCTTCATCTCGATTCTCACCAACAAGCTTCCGCCTGAACAGCGCGAAAAAGCCCGCAAGATCGGCATCGGGCTTGCCTTGATCATGCGTCTCGGCCTTCTCGGCACTGTGGCCTGGATCGTGCAGCTCACCACGCCGGTCTTCGAAATCTTCGGCCACGCCTTCTCGTGGAAGGACATGATCCTCATCGCCGGCGGTCTCTTCCTGATGTGGAAGGCCACCAAGGAAATCCACCACAATGTCGATCCTGAAGATCACAAGGAAGACATGGTAGGCGGCCCGGTTGCGATGAATTTCGGCGCCGCCATCGGCCAGATCCTGCTGCTCGACCTCGTGTTCTCTGTGGACAGCATCATCACCGCGGTTGGCATGACACCGCATCTGCCGATCATGATCGTGGCCGTGATCTTTGCCGTTGCCGTGATGCTGCTCGCCGCAACGCCGCTCGCCAACTTCATTGAGCGCAACCCCACCATCGTCATGCTGGCACTCGCCTTCCTGATGATGATCGGCACGACCCTGATCGCCGAAGGCATGGGCTTCCATGTTCCCAAGGGCTATGTCTATGCCGCCATGGCGTTTTCGGCGCTGGTGGAACTGCTCAACATGCTGGCGCGTAACGCCAGACAGCGCAAGAAAGCACAGGCGGCCAAACCGCACTGATTGCCCTCACCCGTCATGCCGGACCTGATCCGGCATCCCTTCCGCCCAAGCCCTTGGGCTGAAGGGACACTTCCCGCCGCGCCGCCGCGCGGCGGCTGGATACCGGCTCAAGGCCGGTATGACGCGAACGTGTGGAAAGCGCCGGCCAGTCGGAACCGCATGCCCCGCCTCGCGTTCTTCGACATCCCTACCGGAAGAGTCCGTCCCACCGTCTCTCCTTCGAAAGCATAAGCAAGCATGACGACCGACCAGATCCTCGCCTTTACCGTGATCGCCGGCATGATGGTCGCGTTCATATGGGACAGGTTCCGCTATGATGTGGTCGCATGCAGCGCGTTGCTGGTGGCGGTCGCGGTTGGGGTTGTGCCTTTCGACAGGGCTTTCTCCGGTTTCTCGGACGATATCGTCATCATCGTCGGCAGTGCGCTGATCGTCAGTTCGGCCGTGGCGCGTTCAGGGGTCGTCGATATGACGATCAAGAAATATTTCCCGGATATGCACTCCAAAACCCTGCAACTGGCGTTTCTGATGATCGTTGTCGCCATCATGTCGGCCTTCATCAAGAACATCGGCGCGCTTGCCATCATGATGCCGGTTGCTTTCCAGTTCGCCCGCAAATCCGGCAGCCCTGTTTCCTATTATCTGATGCCCATGGCCTTCGCCGCCCTCCTGGGCGGACTCATGACGCAGATCGGCACCTCGCCCAATATCGTCGTTTCCAGGCTGCGTGAGGAAATGACCGGGCACAGCTTCTCGATGTTCGATTTCACCCCGGTGGGTGCCGGGCTGACCGTGATCGGCATCATCTTCCTGACCTTCGGTTACCGGCTGCTGCCGGTGCGCAACCGCCAGCAGGCATCGGTGGAGGATATTCTGGACCAGTCGGCCTATACCGCCGAAGCAACGCTTCCCGCCGACAGCACCTACGCCGACAAGCCGCTGCGGGAGCTGTTGAAACAGGCGGATGGCGACGTAATCGCCAGCACGATCCTGCGCGGACCCCGGCGTATCTCCCCCTTCCCCGATGTCAATCTTAAGCCGGGCGACACCATTCTTCTCGAAGGCAACCCGGAAGGCCTCGACCGTATCGTCTCGCAGGCCAAGCTGCTGCTGTCAGGCAAGCCGCTCACCGAAAACGGCCAGAAGACCGCCGACCTTATTTCCATGGAAGCGGTTATCAGCAACGAATCCGTTCTCAACGGGATTTCCGCGCGCGAACTGGCGCTATCCTACACCCGCGGCGTCAATCTGATTGCAGTCAGCCGTCGCGGCCAGCGCGTCAGCCAGCGGCTCTCCGACCTGACCTTGCAGGCGGGCGACGTCATTCTCCTGCAGGGCAGCCGCAAGAACCTGCCACAGGTATTGCAGGAATTTTCGCTGCTGCCCCTGGCGCAGCGGGAAATCCTGCTTGGGGTGCAGCGTCGGGCGCTTTTGCCCGTCATCGTGCTTGCCGCGGCCATGATTGCCGCCGGCAGCGGGCTGGTGCCGGTATCCGTCGCCTTTTTCGCCGCCGCCTTCCTGATGATCGTCGTCGGCGCGATACCGCTGACCGAAGTCTATAAATCGATCGACGGGCCGATCCTCGTCATGCTCGCCGCCCTCATTCCCGTCAGCGACAGTCTGCGCACCAGCGGCGCCAGCGAGCTGATCGCCGCCTGGCTCGGCCATGCCGCACAAGGACTGCCGCCCTTCGCAGCACTCGGCATGATCCTCTTGACCGCCATGGCGGTAACGCCCTTCCTCAACAATGCTGCAACCGTGCTGGTCATGGCGCCCATCGCCGCCGGTTTCGCCACCACGCTCGGCTTTCGGCCGGAGGCCTTTCTGATGGCGGTGGCGATCGGCGCCGGCTGCGATTTCCTCACGCCCATCGGCCACCAGTGCAACACGCTAGTCATGGGTCCGGGCGGTTATCGTTTCAGCGATTATCCGCGCCTTGGACTGCCGCTGTCGATCATGATCGTCATTGCCAGCATTCCGATGCTGCTTTATGTCTGGCCGGTGAATTAGGGGCGGTTTACGTCCGGGCGAAGACATCGCAAGCGCCATATTTCCTTGACGCCTGCGGCATAATATGGCCTAAGCCGATGCCGAACGGAAATATGCAAAAGTGCGTTCAACACGCCTTTCCGCACCCTTTCCCGCCGCATTCAAACGAAAACTTCGTGATAGAAGGGTGAAGCCGCCCCGATGTCACCACCCCGTCACGACGAGTGAATTTCATGACCACTTCCGGCGTTCGCGTCCGCATCGCACCTTCCCCCACCGGCGAGCCGCATGTCGGCACCGCTTACATCGCGCTGTTCAACTATCTCTTCGCCAAGAAACACGGCGGCGAGTTCATCCTGCGCATCGAGGATACCGACGCCACCCGCTCGACGCTGGAATATGAGCAGAAGGTTCTGGAGGCGCTGCGCTGGACCGGCCTCACCTGGTCGGAAGGCCCTGACGTTGGTGGCCCCTACGGTCCCTACCGCCAGTCCGAGCGCAAGCCGATGTACTGGCCATATGCCGAAGAATTGCTGGAAAAAGGCCATGCCTTCCGTTGTTTCTGCACGCCCGAGCGGCTTGAGCAGATGCGCGAAGCGCAGCGCGCCGCTGGCAAGCCGCCGAAATATGACGGGCTCTGCCTCCACCTGAAGGCTGAAGAAGTGACCACCCGCGTCGCCGCCGGCGAAGCCAACGTCGTGCGCATGAAAATCCCGACCGAAGGTTCGTGCGATTTCCATGACGGCGTTTACGGCGATGTCTCGATCCCCTGGGATTCGGTTGACATGCAGGTGCTGATCAAGGCCGACGGCATGCCGACCTATCACATGGCAAACGTCATCGACGACCATCTGATGAAGATCACCCATGTGGCGCGCGGCGAAGAGTGGCTGGCTTCAGTGCCCAAGCACATCCTGCTTTACCGTTATTTCGGCTGGGACCAGCCGACATTCATGCATCTGTCGCTGATGCGCAACGCCGACAAATCGAAGCTTTCCAAGCGCAAGAACCCGACGTCGATCTCCTATTATTCCGCGCTCGGCTACCTGCCGGAAGCGCTGATGAACTTCCTCGGCCTGTTCTTCATCCAGATCGCCGAAGGCGAAGAGCTGCTGACCATGGAAGAGCTGGCTGCGAAGTTTGATCCGGAAGCACTTTCCAAGGCCGGCGCCATCTTCGATATCCAGAAGTTGGATTGGCTGAACGGCCGCTGGCTGCGCGAAAAGCTCACGCCTGAGGACTTCATTGCCCGCACGCTGGAATGGGCGTTGGAAAATTCACGCCTGACCGAAGGCCTGAAGCTTGCCCAGAGCCGCATTTCCAAGCTCGGCGAATTGCCAAACCTTGCCGGCTTCCTGCTTTCGAGCGACGTTGGCCTGACGCCCGCCTCCTTTACCGGTCTCAAAAGCAAGCCCGAGGAAATCCACGAAATCCTCACCACGGTTGCCACCGATCTGGAAAAAATGCCTGATTGGAACGTTGAAGCCATCGAGGCCGAGCTGCGCGACATTGCCGAACGCACGGGCAAGAAACTGCGCGTCGTCACCCCGCCGCTCTTCGTCGCCGTCTCCGGTTCCTCGCGCTCGCTGCCGCTGTTTGACTCCATGGCGCTACTCGGCCGCTCCGTGGTGCGCCAGCGCCTGAAGGTCGCTATTGCCGTTGTGGCCACGATGGTTGGCAGCGGAAGCTGATAATTTAATGCTGACCGCTACGGCAGCATCCTAGAATACCCCCCTCTGCCCTGCCGGGCATCTCCCCCACAAGGGGGGAGATCAGATGCTGAACCCGCTCGTTCCATGGGCAAGGTGCCAGCCGCTTGTCGATCTCCCCCCTTGTGGGGGAGATGCCCGGCAGGGCAGAGGGGGGTAACCGCAACGAACAAGCCCGCTAAAGGCAAAAAACATGACCGACACCAAGACCGAAACCACCGCCCTTTCCTCCGACGCCACCGAAGTGCGCCGCCAGAAACTTGCGCTGCTGCGCGAGCAGATCGGCGATGTCTATCCGGCGCATTTCCATCGCACGCTGACCAATGCGGAGCTGGCGGAAAAATATGCCGATATCGAACCGGACACGGAAACCGGCGACACGGTAACGGTGGCGGGCCGCGTTTATTCGTCGCGCAATTCCGGCATGTTCATGGATATCCATGATGCCTCGGGCAAGGTGCAGATCTTCTCTCACAAAGATACGACGCCGGAAACGGCGCGCAATCTTCTGCCGATGATCGACATTGGCGACATCATCGGCGTAACCGGCAAGGTGCGCCGCACCAAGCGCGGCGAGCTGACGATCAACGCCGAAGAAATCACCATGCTCACCAAGTCGCTGCTGCCGATGCCGGAAAAATGGCACGGTGTCTCCGATATCGAGCTGCGTTACCGCAAGCGCCATCTCGATATTCTCGCGAACGAGGACTCCAAGCTGCGCTTCCTGCAGCGCTCCAAGATCCTGTCCGGCATCCGTCGCTTCATGGAGGCCGAAGGCTTCCTCGAAGTGGAAACGCCGATGCTGCAGACCGTCTATGGCGGTGCGACGGCTGATCCGTTCAAGACCTTCCACAATACGTTGAAGATGGACATGTATCTGCGCATCGCGCCGGAACTGTTCCTGAAGCGCACGCTGGTATCAGGCCTTTCCGACAAGGTGTTCGAAATCAACCGCAACTTCCGCAACGAAGGCGTCTCCACCCGGCACAATCCTGAATTCACCATGATGGAGTGCTATTGGGCCTATGCCGACTACGAAGACATCATGGGCCTCGTGGAACGGCTGTTCGAGACGCTGGCGATTGCCCTCCACGGCACGACCGAGGTGGAATTCCAGGGCCAGACAATTTCCTTCAAGGGTCCATTCAAGCGCGTGCCCATGCCTGATGCGGTGAAGGAAGCGACCGGCATCGACTTCCTTGCAATCAAGACTGACGAGGAAGCCCGCGCCGCCGCCAAGGCTGCCGGTTTCGCCGTCGAGAAGGACTGGACCTGGGGTGAATGCCTTGCCTTCATTTTCGAAGAGAAGGTCGAAGGTACGCTTATCCAGCCGAGCCACGTCACGCATTTCCCGAAGGATATCTCGCCCTTCGCCAAGGAAGTGCCGGGCGAACCGCGCCTCGTTGAGCGTTTTGAGAGCTATTGCAACGCCTGGGAAGTGGGCAATGCCTTCTCCGAACTCAACGATCCCGAAGAGCAGCGCCGCCGCATGGTGGAGCAGCTTGAGCAGGCCCATGCCCGCGGTGAAAAGGACAAGCAACTGGACGACGAATTCCTCGACGCCATCGACCAGGGCATGCCACCCGCCGGCGGCCTCGGCATCGGTGTCGATCGCCTGATCATGCTCCTGACCAACGCCCCCTCGATCCGAGACGTCATCCTCTTCCCGGCCCGCCGCAACAAGGCGGACTGAGCGTATAGGGTACATGCCAAAACTGGGCGGTCGGTCGGCCGCCCTTAAGCACCATCCGTAGAATTTTTCGTCGCCTCGAGCTCCGCGTCGTTCGCCTCAATCCAGTCCTCCAGTTTTTCCATCAGACTAGACCATACGTCGTTATATTCGTGTTGGAATATTTCCATGCACAGTTCCATCGGCCGTAGGTGCCTGCTGCCAAATATCTCCATCCACCGATTAGAGAAATGTGCTTCGTATTCCTCATGGTCAATCTTGGAATACCCCATACAGAGCCCTTCGTAGCTTGGGTGGGAGCTTTCGGAAAGGTCGGCATACAGCGCCATTATTCCAGGGTAACGCTTGTCACATTTACTCAGAACTGTAACGATGTTTAGCGAATATGGCATATCGGCGTTATTCCGCGACCCAAGCAACAAAACGGCCGTTTTCTCTCCGAATGCGTGAAAATCTAACTTCCGCTCAAGTACATCTTGCATGAGTTGGTTTAAGTAAATTAGCGTCGCGAGGGTCTCCAACCCACTCCGCAACAAGATACGCGCACCCAAACCATGTCCCTGCTTATGCAACGCATAGGACTGTGTCATTAGGTCGCTCAATCGCCAAAAGATGGCTTCTCTGAGCATCCATATTCGGAAAGCTGCTTTCCATTTGTAGACAACCGAGTTGCGAGACAGCAATCCACCAACAGGAATGCTTGCGAAAAGCGATTCTTTCCAGTTAACGAGGTTCTGTTCGATAGGGTCCATGATCTTCGACCACCGCTGTTAAACGATCTAGGGCAAGGACTTGGCAACTAATGCCCCGTCTTCGCCTTCTCGGCACCCGGCTCTTCCGCAGGTGCAATCTCGCTCTCGGCCAGTTTTCCCTCTGCCGCCTGCGCGGTCGTTGTGCCTTTTCCGAAGATCAGTGATTTCAGATAGCTGATGCTGAAGATGCTGCCGCCATCGGCTTCCGGGGTCGAGGTCAGAAGTTCTTCGTCAGCTACGGGTTCGCCGTGGGCTTCCGCACCGGGTCCGCCCTCATGCGTTTGCGCCGGCGCAGCATCGTGGCCGCCGCCGCCCTCGCCCTTGGTCTCGCCGTGGCCCGACGCGCCTTTCGCGGCCTTTCCGCCATGCCCTTCGGGCGCGGCGTCCAAAGCAGGTGTCGCGCAGTCGGTTGCATCACTCAGGCTTGCGGCCATTGCTTCGGCATCTTCCAGCGGCAGATCGATGCGCAGCCCGTAAAACTGGCCGCTGCCGTTTGATGCACCATCGTAATAAAAGGCGGAATAACGCTGGGCATCGGCGCCTTCGGGAATTTTCGCCGGGTCGGCAATAAAGACCACCTGGGCCGCGATGGCGCGGCCGCGCATTTCCGAGCGCAATTGCGGGCCGTTTTTATCCAGCACGGAAACCTGTACCAGATCGGGCTTCTGTTTGTCGTAAACTGCCCTGGCGACGCGCAGCGCCGTTTTCAACCGGTCCGTGCCGTTGCCGCCGTCAGTACGAATGAATTTGCGGACCCACAGGGAACCGTTCTTGCGGATGTTGACTGTCTGGACTGCGTCGCAGGAAAGCCCGTTGGCGGAGGCATAGGTGGACCCGAGCAGCCGCTCGCTGCCGATAAACACGGCAGCAGAACCGGTCGCACCTGCCAAAAGCAGGATCCCGCCTCCGATCATAACGAGTTTGCGCGAAAACCGCATTCGTCCGAATACAGCCTTCACGCGCAAAATCCTGACATTCAGTACCCCGCCTATCGCCCTCACCCCGGAACGTGGCTCGAAGGATGAGGAACACACGCGGGATAAGCTCGGGACCTCGTTGTCCGAGCCTTGCGATAGTGCCGCTTTCTCATTGAAAAAAGTTTAATCCCCCCGGCGCCGTGCGGGCAAAAGCGCACCATTTTCAGACATTTTTGAAATCCGCTAAATTGCGAATGATTTGCAATAGCGTTGACAAGTGTGATTCCATGACAGATGGTGTTGCGAGTTGATCGCAACAAAAATCGGTGACAGACGTGAATCTCCATAAAATCCGCCATGCCCTTTTTGCTTTTTCGCTTTTCCTGCCTGCTGCGGCTGTCGCGCAGGAAAAACCGAAGGTGGTCACCACCTTCACGATCATTGCCGATATGGCGCGCAATGTTGCGGGCGATGCGGCAGAGGTGGAGAGCATCACCAAGCCAGGCGCTGAAATTCACAACTACCAGCCAACGCCGCGCGACATTCTCAAGGCTCGCAAGGCCGATCTGGTGCTGCGCAACGGCCTCAATCTGGAATTGTGGTTCGAGAAGTTTCTGGCCAATCTTTCAGGCGTGCCTGATGTGACTGTCAGCGACGGCATCGAACCGATGGCGATCAATGGCGGAGCGTATCAGGGAAAACCCAACCCACATGCCTGGATGTCACCCGATAACGCCTTGATCTATGTGGAAAATATCCGCAAGGGACTCGCTGGAATAGATCCCGCCCACGCCAAGATTTACGCCGCCAATGCCAAGGCCTATTCCGACAAGATCCGTGCCACCGTGCAGCCCATCCGCGATGAGCTTTCCGCGCTTCCTGAGAACAAGCGTTGGTTGGTAACGAGCGAAGGGGCGTTCTCCTATCTCGCCCGGGATTTCGGGCTGAAGGAACTGTTCCTGTGGCCGGTCAATGCCGACAGCCAGGGTACGCCGCAACAGGTGCGCGGCGTGATCGACGCCATGCGCGAACATAATATTCAGGTCATCTTCAGCGAAAGCACGGTTTCCGCCGATCCCGCCCGGCAGGTGGCCAAGGAAACCGGAGCGGCCTATGGCGGCATACTCTACGTGGATTCGCTGAGCGAGGCCGACGGCCCTGTTCCGACCTATCTCGACCTGCTGCGCGTGACGAGCAGCACGATTGCCAAAGGACTGTCTTCATGAGAATGGGCAGCAACAAAAGCGGCGGCGGCCTGACGGTTCAAAATGCGACAGTGACCTATCGCAACGGCCACACCGCATTAAGAAATGCCAGCTTTTCCATTCCACGCGGCACGATCACTGCACTTGTCGGCGTCAACGGCGCCGGCAAGTCCACGATTTTCAAGGCAATCATGGGTTTCGTGCCGCTGGCCGCCGGTTCCGTCTCTATTTTCGACCTACCCGTGAAGGATGCACTCAGAAAAAACCTCGTCGCCTATGTGCCGCAAGCTGAAGAGGTGGACTGGAGTTTTCCCGTATTGGTTGAGGACGTGGTGATGATGGGCCGTTACGGCCATATGAACTTCTTCCGTATTCCGTCGAAACACGATCACGAGATGGTCGAGAGAGCGCTGACGCGCGTCAATATGCTTGATTATCGCAAGCGGCAGATCGGCGAGCTTTCCGGCGGGCAGAAGAAGCGGGTGTTTCTGGCCCGCGCGCTGGCGCAGGAAGGTCAGGTTATCCTGCTGGATGAGCCCTTCACCGGCGTCGACGTGACGACGGAAGAACAGATCGTCGCGCTGTTGAAGGCACTGCGTGACGAGGGCCGCGTCATGCTGGTTTCCACCCATAATCTCGGCAGCGTGCCGGAATTCTGCGATCGCGCCGTCTTCGTCAAGGGCACCGTTCTGGCGTCTGGCAAAACAGCGGACACCTTTAACGAAGAGAACCTGCAAAAAGCCTTTGGCGGCAGCCTGCGCCACTTCGTTCTCGGTGGGGCCGAACTGCATGATGATGCCGATCCGCGCCGGGTGAAGGTGATTACCGACGATGAACGGCCTTTCGTGATCTACGGAAAGAACGGCCAGAACGGACATGATCCGCAGGCTCCGAAGGAAAAAGCCGATGATAAACAGCCTTCTTGAGCCTTTCACCTATGGCTACATGCTGAACGCCATCTGGGTCAGCGCACTTGTGGGCGGCGTCTGCGGCTTTCTTTCCGCTTATCTTATGCTGAAGGGCTGGTCGCTGATCGGCGACGCGCTCTCGCACGCCATCGTTCCCGGCGTTGCGGGCGCTTATATGCTGGGGCTGCCCTTTTCGCTCGGCGCCTTTCTTTCCGGCGGGCTCGCGGCTGGCTCCATGCTGTTCCTCAATCAGAAAACCCGGCTCAAGGAAGACGCGATCATCGGCCTGATCTTCACCTCGTTCTTCGGGCTGGGGCTGTTCATGGTGTCGCTGTCGCCCACCTCGATCAATATCCAGACCATCGTACTTGGCAATATTCTGGCAATTACCACCGAAGACACGATCCAGCTTGCCCTGATCGGCGGCATCAGCCTCATCGTACTGGCGCTGAAATGGCGCGACTTCATGGTGGTCTTCTTCGATGAGAACCATGCCCGCACAGTGGGGCTGAAACCGGAAGTGCTGAAAGTGATCTTCTTCACCCTGCTTGCCGCCTCCACGGTTGCAGCCCTTCAAACCGTCGGTGCCTTCCTTGTCGTTGCCATGGTGGTGACACCAGGCGCGACCGCCTATCTTCTGACCGACCGTTTCGAGCGGCTGATCCTGATGAGCCTCGTGATCGGCGCGACCACCAGCTTCGTCGGCGCTTATCTCAGCTACTTCCTCGACGGCGCCACCGGCGGCGTTATCGTCGTGCTGCAAACAGCGATCTTCCTTTCCGCTTTCGTGTTTGCACCCAAACACGGGCTGCTCGCTTCGCGCGCCAAAGCCCGCAAGGCACTGGGAGAAGCGCAATGAGCGAATATCTTGAACTCGCCATCCTGCCGTTTCAGCTGCCTTTCATGCAATATGCCTTCATCATCACCCTGATGATTGCCGTGCCGATGGCCATGCTCTCGTGTTTTCTGGTGCTGAAGGGCTGGTCGCTTATGGGGGACGCGGTTTCGCACGCCGTGCTGCCCGGCGTGGTGATTGCCTACATTGCCGGAATTCCGCTTTCCATCGGCGCGTTCACCGCCGGTATGATCTGCGCTCTCGGCACCGGTTTCATCAAGGAAAACAGCCGCATCAAGGAAGACACGGTGCTCGGCATCGTCTTTTCCGGCATGTTCGGGCTGGGGCTGGTGCTTTACGTAAAGGTGCAGAGCGACATGCATCTGGATCACATCCTCTTCGGCGACATGCTGGGCATTGCGCCTTCAGACATGCTGGAGACCGGGCTGATCGCGCTTTTCGCCACCCTGTTCCTCGGGGTGCTGCGCAAGGACCTGCTGGTCAATGCCTTCGATCCGCAGCATGCCAAGGCAATCGGCCTGCCCGTTCGCATCCTGCATTACGGTCTGCTGATGGTTTTGTCGCTTGCCGTGGTCGGCGCGCTGAAGGCTGTGGGCATCATCCTCTCCGTCGCAATGCTGGTCACCCCCGGCGCCATCGCCTTTCTGCTGGCGCGGCGCTTTTCCGCCATGCTCCTGGTCGCCATCTCGGTTGCAGTTCTCTCTTCGCTTGCAGGAATATGGCTAAGCTTCCTGATCGACAGCGCGCCAGCCCCGACCATTGTACTGTTCATGAGCCTGGCATTCGTCGCGACATTCATTCGCACCAGCCTCAAGGCCCGCCGGATCGACGCCGCCAATGAAACGGTGGTGTAAAAGAACGATTTTTGCGGGCGCGTGGAACATTTTCGCCTTTTGCGCGTCATTTTCATGAGCTTGCCCTCAAGCGGCAAACTCATGAAAATTAAGCGAAAGGGGAAGCTCCATGCTGAAATGGGCTCTTATTTTCTTTGTTATTTCGTTGATCGCGGGCGTATTCGGCTTTACCGGCATTTCGGCAGCGGCGTCGGGCATTGCCCGTATCCTGTTCTTCATCGCCGTCGTGATCTTCCTGGTCTTCCTCGTGCTTGCACTGATCGCTGGAAGCGTGGTGGCGTAATAAAAAAGGCGACCGGCTTTCGGGCCGGTCGCCTTCTCCTCTCTCCCGTATAGAATTATCAGCCTGTCCAGCCACCGTCGATCACATGGATCTGGCCAGTGGTGAAACCTGCCTCATCCGAAGCGAGATAGGTGACGAGTGCGGCGATTTCTTCCGGCGTGGCAATGCGGCCCATAGGCTGGCGGGCAATGAAGTCGGCCAGGGCATGTTCGTAATTGCCGGTGGCGCGCAGGCGGTCATGCAAGGACGGGCTGTCCACCGTGCCCGGGCAAATGGCGTTGCACCGAATGCCCTTGGTGACGAAATCAGCAGCAATTGCCTTGGTCAGACCGACAACGGCAGCCTTGGAGGCGGTATAGGCGAAACGGTTCGGCACGCCCTTCACGCTGGATGCGACTGAGGACATGTTGACGATTGCGCCCTTACCCTTTTCCAGCATGCCTGGCAGGAAGGCGCGGCAGGTGCGGTACATGGCCTTGGCATTGAGATCGAAGGAGAAATCCCAGTCCTTTTCCTCGCAATCGAGAATGGTGCCGGAATGAACGAAACCGGCACAGTTGAACAGAACATCCGCATGGCCGATATCGGCAGCAAAAGCCTTCACACCATCGCCATCCAGCACGTTCAGAACCCGCGTTTCCGCACCTTTCAGGGTCGAAAGCGCCTGCTCGTTGATATCAGTGGCGATGACGCGCGCGCCGAGCGATATGAATCGCTCCGCCGTCGCACGGCCGATACCCTGGCCGGCTGCGGTGATCACCACTGTCCGCCCGTTAAAATCCTGCACCATCAATAGCCTCCCGCTACGGCGCACCCGCCCGCTGGGGCCGAGCCGCTGAATTTCGCCAGTGAATTTCATTGATCTCAAATATGGATCGACAATTCATATGTAAACGCGGTATTCATGTAACGTCAAGCAGGCTTGCGCAAAAGGGCAGCGTGCGGCAACGGTATTTCCAAAGTGCATTTCCCGCCAGCCAATCCTTGCAAAACGCCACCGAGGCAAGATGACCGAAGACGACAGCGAAAGATATCGCGCCCCCGCCCTCGACAAGGGTCTGGACATTCTCGAACTTCTCGCCCGGACGGATGGCGGGCTGACGCAGATCGAGATTGCCAAAGCCATAGGCAAAACCCCGAACGAGCTTTACCGCATGCTGGACCGGCTGGTGCGCCGTGGTTACGTGCAGCGGCTGGAGGGTGACCGGTTTTCGCTGACGCTGAAAATGTTCGGGCTCGCACATTTCCACGCGCCGGTGCGCCGGCTGGTCTCTTTCGCAGCCCCGGTGATGCGCGATTTTTCCGCAAGCGCCGAGCAGGCCTGTCATCTCGCCGTTTACGACCGCGGCAGTGTTGTCGTCATTGCCCAACAGGAGTCCTCCACCTATTGGGCCATGTCCATGCGGGTGGGCGCGCAGATGAGCCTCTTCCAAACCGGTTCCGGCCATGTGCTGCTGGCCTTCCAGAACGAGGTACAGCGCAAGATCATGATCACCGAGCAGGTGCGCGGTGGCGGGGAAACCGAGCCTTCAGACCTTGAGGAGCGGCTGGCGGAAGTTCGCAGAAATGGCTTCGAATCCATGGACAGCATGCAGACCGCAGGCGTGCGCAATATTTCCGCCCCCGTGCTGACACTTGATGGTACGGCACTTGCCGTCATCACCTGCCCCTATATCACCCCGCTTGGCGGCAAGGCCCCGACGCGCGAGGCCTGCGAGGTACTGATCCGCGATGCGGCAAGGCGCATTTCCGAAGTGGCGACGGGTCAGGGAACCCTCTGAGACGCACAAAAAAACGCGACCGGCAGGGACCGATCGCGTTTAAAGTGACTGGAGATTTCTGTATCTTAAACGCAAAGGGGACCGGGATGGTTCCCCTTTTTGTTATCAGGCGGCAGCCAGCGTCAGTTCCTTGCGGACCATTTCGCGCAGCGTTACCAGATCCTTGGCGAACAGGCGGATGCCTTCCGAGAGCTTCTCGGTTGCCATCGCGTCTTCGTTCATTGCCCAGCGGAACGCCTTTTCATCGAGCGACTGCAGCGGCTCGGCCTTCACATTGTCGGACGAAAGCTTGCGCTCAAGCGTGCCGGTGTCCTTGTCCAGCTCTTCCAGCAGCGCCGGGCTGATCGTCAGGCGGTCGCAACCGGCAAGCGCTTCGATCTCGCCGACATTACGGAACGATGCGCCCATGACGACGGTGCCGATGCCATTGGCCTTGTAATAATTGTAGATGCTGCGCACCGAAACGACGCCCGGATCGGTCTCGGCGGTGTAGGTCTCGCCGGTCGACTTCTTGTACCAGTCGAGGATACGGCCGACGAAGGGCGAGATGAGGAAAGCTTTGGCTTCCGCGCAGGCGATGGCCTGTGCCTGCGAGAACAGCAGCGTCAGGTTGCAGTCGATGCCCTCGGACTGCAGAACTTCCGCAGCCTTGATGCCTTCCCATGTGGAAGCCAGCTTGATGAGGATGCGTTCACGCTCGATGCCGCGCTCCTTGTAGGAGGCGATGATGTGGCGTGCCTTGGTGATGGAGGCCTGCGTGTCGAAGGACAGGTCGGCATCGACTTCGGTCGATACGCGGCCGGGAACCAGACCTGCAAGGGCCGCACCGACGGAAATGGCAAGACGGTCAGCAACGGCAGCAACGACAGCGTCAGACTGGCCGCCCTGCTTCTTGCCCCAGGCAACGGCTTCCTTCACCGCATCCGCAAAAGCGGGGGTGCCGAGCGCCTTCAGAACGATGGTGGGGTTGGTGGTGCAATCCACCGGCTTCAGGCGCGCAACCGCCTCGATGTCGCCGGTATCGGCAACGACCGTGGTAATAGCGCGAAGTTGTTCGAGTTTGGACGTCATGGCGAATGATCCTTCATGATCTCTTGTAAACTTGCACAGCCGTCTTTTCGTTCCCGCACCATGGTGCGCCCAAGGCCGAAATCACGGTTTTGTCCGGCTCCGACTATCGCAAGCGGCAAGGTCGAAAGTCAAGACATTTGCGCATCGCAATTGACATAAGTTTCACGCCTGCGATACTCCGCCCCATAAAGAGAGTGACAAAAACCGTGGCGAAACTGAGAAGAGAAACCCATACGGCCTATTCGGAAGCGGCTTCGCTGAGGCTGCGTGCCGCATGGCTCTACTATAATCAGGGTTTGACGCAGAAAGATGTCGCCGAGAAGCTCGGCATCAGCCGCTCCACTGTCATACGCCTTCTGGACGAGGCGATGAAACGCTCCGAAGTACAGATCTGGATCAACGAGGGCATCGAGGATTTCGTCGATCTGGCCGGCAGGCTGGAGGCAGCTTATGGGCTGGATGAGGCGGTGATCATTCCCTCCCCCGGCCAATTCCCCGGCAAGGCGAATGCCGAAGGCACGGCCAAGGCCGTTGGCCTGGCGCTCGGGCAATTCCTTTCCGAAGCGGTGCCGAACGATGCCACCATCGGCGTCGGCTGGGGCCGCACCATGACCGCCTCGCTATCCAGCTTTCGCCCACCGCGCCGGGAAAACTGCAAGGTCGTCTCGCTGCTCGGCGGTATCGTCGCCGTGCACCAGACAAACCCGCTTGATTACACCTGGCGGCTGGCAAGCGCGCTCGGGGCGGAATGTTACATGTTCCTTGCACCGCTGCTGGTGGACTCCGTCGAGACCAAACGGGCGCTGATTGAAAAATGCGGACTTGCAACGCTTTATGATCTGGCCGAAACGCTCGACCTCGCCATCGTCTCCTGCGGCGATATCGGCCCACATTCCACTTCGCTGTCGGAAGGTTTCATTTCGAAGGAAACGCTTCAGGAACTCATCGATGCCGGCTGCGTCTGCGACACCATGTTCAACTTCATCGACGCGGAAGGCCGCTCCGTCGATCACCCGATCAACGAGCGCGCCATGGCGATCGATCTAGACACGCTGCGCAAGGCCAAACACATCGTGCTCGCCTCCGGCGGCGCCCACCGCGCCATCGCCATCCGCGCCACCATCAAGCGCATCGGGTGCAATACGCTGATTACAGACGAGGCGGCGGCAAGGGCGTTGATGGAACTGGTTTAGATTTTCTCGGGCCATTCCCGGGCAGCGTGCTGAACGAATAGGACCTCGATCTGCCTGTCCGTCACGCGATAAGCCACGATGTAGGGCAGACCGGAAATAACCAGCTCCCTCGTCCCTTCGATTTCACCGTAACGACCGAGATAAGGATTGGCGGACAGAAGGCGTGCCGTTGTCTGGTGGATTGCCCGAACGACCTTTGCCGCCGCACGCGGATTACGCCCCGCAATGTAGTCGCCGATACCGCCAAGTTCTTTAAGATAACGCGGCGTCCAGACCAACCGCACGCGTTTCAGGCCTTGGCATATTTGTTCAAAACAGCGTCAATCTCTTCCTCGGAAACGAACTCTCCGGCTTCTGCCTCAGCCAGCCCAGCCCTGACACCGCTTGTCCACTTCTCCTGCCATGCCAAGGAACGGCCATGCGACAGCGCATCTTCTATGATGCGACTGGGGCTCAAATTCGAGCGCTCGGCCAGAAGGTCTATCCGGCGCTTCAGATCATCGGGAAGTTCGATCGTGCTCTTCATGGACAAAGAATAGCCGATCCTCGACGGATCGGCAAAGACAATCAAAACCCCGTCACACCTTCCCCGTTTCCCATCCCAACATCGCCCGCTTGCGGGTAAGGCCCCAGTGATAACCCGTCAGCGCCCCGCTTTTTCCGACGGCGCGATGGCAGGGCACGACGAAGGAGACGGGGTTGGCGCCGACTGCTGCACCGACCGCACGGGAGGCGGTTGGCTGGCCGATATCGCAGGCGATGTGCGAATAGGTGACGGCGCGGCCCATGGGAATTTTCAGAAGGCTTTCCCATACCCGCACCTGAAAATCCGTGCCGAGCAGCACGACGCGCAGCGGCTTGTCCTCCGACCACATGGACGGGTCGAAGATGCGTGCAGCATAGGGCGCGGTGGCTTCACGATCCTCGACATAATCCGCATTCGGCCAGCGACCTGCCATGTCCTCGAAACAGGCTCTTTCCTCGCCGGGATCGGCGAAAGCGCAGCCGGCAAGGCCGCGATCGGTCACCATGACCAATGCAAGACCGAAGGGTGAAACATGGAAACCGTACCGGATCGTCAACCCACCGCCCTTGGCCTTCCATTCGCCTGGAGACATGGCCTCGTGGGTGACGAACAGATCGTGCAGGCGGCCGGGCCCAGACATGCCGACCTCGATCGAGGTTTCCAGCAGCGGCAGATCCTCTTCGCGCAACAACCTTTTGGCATGATCGAGCGTTACGGCCTGCAAAAACGCCTTGGGGGAAAGACCGGCCCAGCGGGTGAAGGTCTTCTGCAATTGCGTTGGCGACTGGCCGAGCCTTGCGGCAATGGCTTCAAGGGAGGGCTGGTCGCGATAATCCAGCGTCAAAAGCTCGATAACCCCGCGCACCGTATCGTAATCCGAACCGATGGGGGTGATGTCTTCATTCAGCATGATATTGGCGTTCATCGCATGTCTCCTAACGCTTCACAGAAAACCATCAAAGCGCGTCGGTCTCCACCCGTTTCTTGCGCCGTACTCAGTTTCTGCCGAGATACCTGCCTCGAGCCGATATGACGGGTTGTAAGCGGAATTATCCACTCACATCCGCCGCACCGTCGCCAACGCACCGCCGAAAGCCTTGGCGAAGCTTTCCCGGTCATCAGGATTGAGAAACGAGCCGATATCCGTTGCCTTGCCTTCACCCGTTACATGCATGGAGACGATGCCGATTTCCTCGTGCCGCTGAACCCTGAAGCGGGCCCAGAAGGGGTTGAAACGATGCTCGACGACGCGGCCAGTCGGGGAGAATTTGCGGATAGACAGGCTGGTGCGCGAGACGCTCACCTCTTCCCGCGCCTTCGCTGCCCGGTAATTGGCGCGGAAGGCGACATAAAGCAGCAGAAAATCCAGCCCAAGGAACAGGCCGACGGGCCATGCGCCGGTGGTGAGGAAAAAGCCGCCATATAGGAGGCAGGCAAGCCCGGACAAGGCGAGAAGCAGCCGGAAACCCCTTCTTCCGAGCGAACGGTGCGGAACGAGTTCCGCCGCAAAAATCGGCTGATCGTTGAGCGTATCCACGTTGATTTCCTCAGGGCGGGCTGGCTATAGATAGGTCATGACAGTCGCCAAAAAACGATCCAGCACCCAAACATTGAAAAAGTCAAATGCGACATCCGCCCGCAGACCGGCGCGTGTGAAGACGATCTATTCGAAGGACGAGTTGAACGAAATCTTCCGCCGTTTCTCCATTCAGCGGCCGGAGCCGAAAGGCGAGCTGGAACATACCAACCCCTTTACCCTGCTGGTGGCCGTGGCGCTTTCGGCGCAGGCGACCGATGTGGGCGTGAACCGGGCGACGCGGGCGTTGTTCAAGGTGGCCGATACGCCGGAAAAAATGCAGGCACTTGGCGAGGAGGAGCTGATCGGCCATATCAAGACCATCGGGCTTTACCGCAACAAGGCCAAGAACGTTATCGCTTTGTCACAGATGCTGATCGACAATTTCGGCGGTGAGGTGCCGAGGACGCGCGACGAGCTGGTGACCCTGCCCGGCGTCGGCCGCAAGACGGCCAATGTGGTGATGTCGATGGCCTTCGGTGTGCCCACACTCGCCGTGGACACCCATGTTTTTCGTATTGCCAACCGGCTCTGTCTTGCGCCGGGGAAAACCCCGGATGAAGTGGAAGACCGGCTCGTCCGCATCATTCCCGAAGAATATCTGTTCCATGCCCATCACTGGCTGATCCTGCACGGGCGTTATTGCTGCAAGGCGCGCAAACCGGAATGCGAGCGCTGCGTGATTGCCGATATCTGCAAATCACCGGAAAAGACCTTCGATATTCCAGCTCCGCTGGTGGAATTACCCGCGCAATTGTTCGGTGCGGCCAGCGGCGAATGACGGATCGCGGCGGCTGACGGCCTTGTGCAGATGCACCATCATCGAAGCCGCAAAAAGCGGCGTCAGAAGGTTGAGGAAGGGGATTGCAAGGAACGCTGCAATCACCAGCCCGGCCATGAACACGGTTGTGCGGTGTTTCAGCCGGAAAAGCCGCGCGTCAGCAGGCGAGCGGAAACGCATGGCCGCAAATTCGAAGAACTCCCGGCCCAGCAGATAACCGTTCACCAGAAAAAAGGCGATGAGGTTGACGCCCGGCACCAGCAGCAACAAAAGCGCAATCAGGTTGCCGGCAATGACGACGCCGAAGAACTTGATCGATGACACCATGGCCTCACCGATGGGCATCGCCTTGCCCGGCGGATCATCGGGATAGGTCTTTTTCTCCACGACTTCGGCGACATCGTCGAGAAACAGTCCGGCAATAACGGCAGTGACCGGCGAGATCAGCAGGGCCAACGCCAAAGCCAGCCCGATTCCGGCGAAAATGGCGAAAACGAAAGTCAGCCATCCCGCCCAGTCCGGCACGCTGGGGATCAGCGTATCCACCCACGGCAAGGCGAAATAGATGAAGACAGAGCGGATGGCGAACCACAGCGCTGCCAGCACCAGAAGCGTCAGCCCCAGAACCTTCCAGAACACCGACCGGGTCTCGGTGGCAAAAAGATTGCTGAAGGCAAGCCTCGCCGCATTAAAAATCATTCGGAACTCCTGTGCCGCCTCTCGCGTTTAGAACTGGTGTTCAGGAGAGATAGGCGCCGCCCATCCGCTCCGCAAGACAGGAATGAAGACGTCGCTGTTGGGAATTAAACCGCAGATGGAATTTCCCTTGAATAAAAGACTTCTCTAAAATATAATAATCTATCTATTAGAATTCGCATTCCGGTCCGGTGGAGGACAAGGCCGGAAAAGCTCGCCCCCACCGACAAGTCGCGGTTCGCACGCTCGCCCGGGCGCGCGGATGCATCATCGTTCATAAATATAAAAGAATGAGGCGTTGGTGGAACAGCTACTGTTGAATCTGACCCGTGCCATGAAGGCCGGTACGCCTTCAGAGCGCAAGATCGCCAAATATCTGATCGAGCATCTGGACGAATTGCCGTTTGAAACGGCGCAGACGCTGGCTGCCAAGCTCAGTCTCAGTCCGATGACGGTTGGCCGTTTTCTGCGCTCGCTCGGATACCGGCAATTCAGCGATATTCGCATCGATCTGCGCCACGCCGAAGAATCCGCAAGCGTGGACCAGCCCGCTATCGTTGAAAGCGGCGATCAGAAGTCCAATCCGTTTTCGCAACTGCTTTCCCAACAGATCCAGGCCATTCAGGCTGCTTTCGAAATGACGGACCAGCCGATATGGCGCGTCGCCATGAGCGAGATCGCTTCGGCGGCAGATGTTTTTCTGGCAACGTCACCGGAAGGCCTTGGCACTGGAAGGCACTTTCACGGGCGGTTGCTGGAATATCGCAGACGCGTGCACTACCTCGGCAGCGACAGCGCCGCCTATATCGCCCTTTGGGACTTCGATCCCGCAGAAGCGCTTCTCATCCTCATGGATTGCGGCGGCAGCATCACGCCCTTGCAGAGCCTTTCTGCGACGGCACGAAAGAGCGGCTACAGAACCCTGTTGATCACCACCCGGTTCTATGAATGGGGACCGGAAAGCGCCGATATCTGTCTTGCCATGCCGCACACCCAGACCGGCGGACAAGGCCTGCTGCAGCTCGTTGCACTGATGGAATTCACCCTCTGCAGCCTGATTGCCGGAGCCGACGAGCAGCGCACGGCACGCATGAAAAACCTCACCGGCCTGAAACGCTCGCTTGGCATCTGACCCTCTGTGGGAGGAAACAGGCCGCGCCCGTCCGCCACGACCTTACCTGCCGTTGTCGGCGAAGATCAGAGGCTTTCCAGCTCCTGGCGATGGCGGTGCATGGCGAGAAAACGGCGATAATCCCGCTCGTAAAGCGGTGTGAGCGCCGGATTGCCTGAGATTTCCGTATTGCCCGGATACATGGCGGCACCCGCCGCTGCAAGGCCCGCATGCACACCGCCGGCGGCTGCCGCTGTCATCGCCGTGCCGAGAAGAACGGCGTCGGCTGTGGCGGGCACGACGATGCGCTTACCGGTCACATCAGCGTAAAGCTCCATCAACAGCGGGTTCTTCACATGGCCGCCGGTAACATGCAGGCTTTCGACGGCATAACCGAAACGCTCCATCGCATCGAGCACATGGCGCGCGCCAAGCGCAATCGCCACGGCGGTGCGCCAGTAGAGGCGGCAGAGACTGTCGAAGGATGTATCGAGCGTCAGCCCGCTGATGACGCCCACCGCATGCGGATCGGCGAGCGGTGAGCGGTTGCCGTGGAAATCCGGCAGTACATGCAGCCGTTCGGCAAAGGCCGCGCCCTCGAGCGCGCGCAATTCGGTAACCCGCGCAACGATGCGGGCGTGCAGCGCCGTATCCGGCTCGCCGCCCGCCGCGTGCATGCGCACGATATGATCGAGCAGCGCGCCGGTGGCAGATTGCCCGCCCTCCACCAGCCAGTGGCCGGGCAGCACTGCCTGCCAATAGGGACCCCACAGGCTGTGGCCTGGCATCTGCCGCTCGGACATGGCGACAAGGCAGCTGGAGGTGCCGGCGATCAGCGCCACATGTTTACCCACATCATCAGAAAGGCATCCGCCAAGCGCACCCAGCGTGCCGGCGTAAGCATCGATCATGCCCGCCGCCACCTGACAGCCGGTGTCGAGGCCGAGTTCGGCGGCAGCCTCGGGCGAAAGCGGGCCGATGGCTGTGCCCGGCATCACGGTCGTTTCGGGCAGGCCTGCCCGCTGTTTCAGATCGCCAAGCCCGGCAAGATTGAGATAATCCGCCTGCCAGCCGGGATTTTCCTGCGCCAGAAAATTCCACTTCGCCGTCTGTGTGCAATTTGAACGCTTGGTGGAACCGGTTGCCTTCCATGTCAGGAAATCCGCCAGATCGAAGGCGAAAGACATGCGCGCCCAGCTTGCCGGCAAATTCGCCTTCAGCCACATCAGCTTCGGCATCTGCATTTCCGGTGACACGCTTTTACCGGCGAAATCCAGCACGCGGTGGCCGGATGCCGTCAGCCGGTCGGCCTCGCCAATTGCCCGATGGTCCAGCCAGACGATGGTGTCGAACCGGTCTTTGCCCGTGACGGAGACAGAAACCGGTTCCCCACGCTCATCACGGATAACGAGCGAGCAGGTAGCATCAAAACCAATGGCCGCTATGCTGTCCGGTAACACACACGCGTCGGCAAGCGCTGCTCTCACCGCAAGGCAGACGGCGTTCCATATATCGGTGGAATCGTGTTCGGCGTGGTTTTCCTGCGGCCTTTGCATCAGGATGGGATGGGTTGAGCGGGCGAGAAGCCTGCCGGTCGGGTCGAAAATCCCGGCGCGGGCACTCGCCGTTCCGACATCGACAGCGACGAGATTTTGACGCATCAAGACTTCAGTTCCATCCCTTGCGTAACGACCTCCGGGCGGTGGCAGGCATGGTTTCCTTCAGCCTGCGTCACGTTCCACCTGGCTGTCAAAACCGCCCTTCCCCATATAATCGCCGACAAGTTGAACCAAATCTTCCATGGCGTCAAACGTGGCATCGGCCCCTAGCTCCGCGATCTTTTCGCGGAATGCCGGAAACCGCGCATGCGAGCCGCCGGTAAAGGCGAAAACCGCCATGCCTGCTGCCTTCGCCGCCGCAATACCCGCCGGGCTGTCCTCGATCACGATACACTGACGCGGGTCAGTGCCCATCTGTCGCGCCGCATGCAGGAAAAGGTCGGGTGCCGGCTTGCCGTTCTTCACCATGGTGGCGCTGAAAACATGCGGCTCAAATTTATCAATCAGGCCGGTCAGCCCCAGCGAATAACGGATGCGTTCCGGTTGACTTGAGGAGGCAACGCAGCGTTTGAAGGCCACCAGCCTGTCCAGCGTTTCGGCAATGCCGTCGATGGGACGCAACTCGGTGCGGAAACGCTCGAACAACGTCGCGCGCATATGCTCGAGAAAATCGATGTCGGTCTCGATACCGTATTCTTCAAACAAAGTCGTCGTCATGCTGGCAACGCTGCGACCGAGAAAGCGGTTGTAGGCCTCTTCCTCCCCCATCTCCACGCCAAGATGGGAAAGCATGTCTAGAAGAACTGAGATGGAGACCGGCTCGCTGTCGACCAGAACACCGTCGCAGTCGAAAATCAGAAGAGGTCCGGTCCCGTCTCGCATCTCACGTCACTTTTCAGCCAGCTTGTCATCCAGATAAAGCTGCAAGGTCTTCGCCGTGCCTTCGTGCCACAGTGTCGTCAATGCATGAGAGAAGCGTTTACGGAAAAGCTCCGATTCGGCAACCTCCCCGAAGATATCGTCAAGTGAAAGGAAGGCCATCGGATCGTCCTTGGCCTTTGTGGCTGCCGCCTGTAGCCGCTCGGCGCTGGCGTCGTTGAAGGTGATTTGCCTGCCGCTGTCGGAGGTGCCGTAGAAATAACGGCACCACAGTGCCGAAACCAGCGACAGACCGACAATATCTTCACCGCGCGCCAGACGGTCGGCGGTGGAGGGCAGGATGAATTTCGGCTGGCGGTTGGAGCCATCCTGCGCAAGGCGCGGAATGGTATCGCCGATTTTCGGGTTGAGGAAACGCCGTTCGATCAGGCCGAAATATTCGCCAAGATCGGTATCGGGCACGGGCGGAATGACCGGGATGATCTCTTCCTTTTCGAGCTTTGCCAGAAACGCCCGGATCAGCGGATGCTCCATCGCCTCATGCACGAAATGAATGTCGAGCAGCGCTGCCGGATAGGCGATCGCCGCATGGCCGCCATTGAGGATGCGGATCTTCATGTGCTCGTAAGGCGCAACATCCTTGACGAACTGAACGCCCGCCTTTTCGAGCGCCGGTCGGCCCGCCGGGAAATTATCCTCCATCACCCATTGCTTGAACTCCTCGCAGAAGACCGGCCAATTGTCCTCGATGCCGAAATCGTCACGGGCGATATTGCGTTCGCGTTCACCGGTGGCGGGGGTGATGCGGTCGACCATCGAATTGGGGAAAGCGACGTTATCGCCGATCCAGTTGGCGAAGGCCGGATCGGACAAGGCGGCGAGACCGACCACCGCGTTCTTGGTCACCTTGCCATTATGGGGAATGTTGTCACAGGACATGACGGTGAAGGGTGAAAGCCCCTTGTCGCGCCGCGCCTTCAGCCCGGCAACGATAAGTCCGAACACGGTTTTCGGGGAAGACGGGTTCCTGCCATCCTCGGCAATCGCGGGATGCTGTGGATTGAAGGAGCCGGAGGCATCGATGAAATAACCGCCTTCGGTAATCGTCATCGAAACAATACGGATTTTCGGATCGGCGAGGGTGTCGATGATGCCTCGGGTATCGCCAACCTTCAGAATGTCGATCATTGGCCCGGTGACGCGCGCACCGGTGCGATTATTGTCCTGCTCCACCACCGTGGTCAGGAAATCCTGCGCGGCAAGTTTTTCGCGCATTACCGCGTCCGATGGCAGTACACCCGCACCAATGATGGCGAAGTCGTGGTCCGCGCCGGTGTTGAACAGGTCGTCCAGATAGACCGCCTGATGGGCGCGGTGGAAATTGCCGACGCCGAAATGCACGATTCCCGCGGAAAGATCGGCCCGGGAATAGGCCGGAATCGCCGCGGTTTTTTTGGCTTCATCAAGCGTGGCGAGGGAGAGTTTGCATGTCATGTCACGATCCTCGAAGGGGAAACGTTGTTTGTGCCAGGACCGGATGACAGGTACCCGGCACGCAGCGCGGATTTGCCTTCCGGTCTTCGCGTCATATCGCGATGCCCTTGTCATCGAACCTGTGGATTTTGGCATCATCTGGTGTGATGAAGACGGTATCGCCGTGTTTGCATTCGAATTCACCGTCGGTTCTGGCGGTGATGGGGCCGATGCCGGGGACGTCGAGGTGGAGGAAGGTGTCGGAGCCGAGATGTTCGGCAACCGTGACCTTGCCCTGCCACAGGCCGGTTTCTTTCGACAGCGTCAGGTGCTCGGGTCGCACGCCGGCGGTGGTCGCACCCTTTTGCCGGGCGTAATCGCCGGTCACCAGGTTCATGCGCGGCGAGCCGATGAAGCCGGCGACGAAGAGGTTGGCGGGCGAGCGGTAAAGCTCCATCGGCGAGCCGACCTGCTCGATATTGCCGCGGTTGAGGACCACGATCTTGTCGGCCATGGTCATGGCCTCCACCTGGTCGTGGGTGACGTAGATCATCGTCGTCTTCAGTGTGTTGTGCAGCTCGGAGATTTCCAGCCGCATGGTGCCACGCAGCGCCGCATCGAGGTTGGAGAGCGGTTCGTCAAACAGGAACGCCTTCGGTTCGCGCACGATGGCGCGGCCGATGGCAACACGCTGGCGCTGGCCGCCGGACAGTTGCGAGGGCCGGCGCTCGAGATAATCGGTAAGGTTGAGGATGCGGGCGGCATCGTCGACCTTCTTGTCGATGACAGCCTTGTCGAGCTTGGCCATCTTCAGCGGGAAGGCGATGTTGTTGCGCACGCTCATATGCGGATAAAGCGCATAGGACTGGAACACCATGGCAAGGCCGCGCTCGGCCGGGGCCTTTTCGGTGGCGTCGTTGCCGTCGATGACTATTCTGCCGCCGGAGACGTCTTCCAGCCCGGCAATCAGGCGCAGCAGCGTTGACTTGCCGCAGCCGGACGGGCCGACGAAGACGACGAACTCGCCGTCATGGATATCGAGATCGATCGACGGGATGACTTTTGCCTCGCCGAAGAGCTTGGACACGTTCTGAAGGGAAATGCTGCCCATTATTGTCGTTCCTTATTTCACGGCGCCAAAGGTGAGGCCACGCACGAGTTGTTTCTGCGAGAACCAGCCGATGACGAGAATGGGGGCGATCGCCATCATCGAGGCGGCCGAGAGCTTTGCCCAGAACAGCCCCTGCGGTGAGGAGAAGGAGGCGATGAAGGCTGTCAGCGGTGCCGCATTGGTGGTCGTCAGCCGGATGGTCCAGAAGGATTCGTTCCAGGCGAGAATGACGTTCAGGAGCAGCGTCGAGGCAATGCCCGGAACCGCCATTGGGGTCAGCACATGCACGATCTCGTTCCAGAGCGAGGCACCATCCATGCGGGCGGCCTCCAGGATCTCGCCGGGGATTTCGCGGAAGTAGGTATAAAGCATCCACACCACGATCGGCAGGTTGATGAAGGTGAGCATGACGGTCAGCCCAATGCGGGTATCGAGCAGGCCGGCATTGCGGAAGATCAGGTAGATCGGCACCAGCACCGCCACCCCCGGCATCATCTTGGTGGAGAGCATCCACATCAAAATGTCCTTGGTGCGTTTGGTCGGCGAGAACGCCATGGCCCAGGCGGCGGGAATGGCGATCATGAGCGCGATGATCGTCGAGCCGAGCGACAGCACGACCGAGTTCATGAACGGCTTGAAGTAATCGCGCTGGGTCTGCACGGTGATGTAGTTTTCGAGCGTGCCCGAGGGAATGAGGCTGAAGCCTGCGATCGCCTCCGGCTCGGTCTTGATCGAGGTGAGGAAGGCGTAAAGGATCGGGAAGAACAGCAGCAACGCCACGGCCCATGCCGCGATGGTGAAGCCGATCTTTGCGCGTGTCGTTGTCTTGCGGGCCATGATCGCTTCTCCTTAACGGTCGAGGTTCTTGCCGACGGCGCGCATCAGGAAGATGGCGACGATATTGGCGAGCACGACGGCGATGATGCCACCGGCCGATGCGCCGCCGACGTCGTAGCCCAGAAGCGCCGTGCGATAGATGAGGAAGGCAAGGTTGGTCGAGGCGTAACCCGGTCCGCCATTGGTGGTGACGAGGATTTCCGCGTAAACGCCGAGCAGGAAGATCGTCTGGATGAGGATGACGACGGTGATGGCGCGGGCAAGATGCGGCAGCGTCAGGTAGATGAAGCGGTTGATGAAGTTGGCGCCATCCATCTCGGCCGCTTCCTTCTGCTCGCCATCGAGCGACTGGAGGGCGGTGAGCAGGATCAGCGTGGCAAACGGCAGCCATTGCCAGGCGACGATGATGATGATGGAGAGCAGCGGAAACTGCGCGAACCAGTCGACCGGCTGCAGGCCGAAGAAGCGCGACAGATCGGCAAGCACGCCGTAACCGGGATGCATGATCATGTTCTTCCACACCAGCGCCGCAACAGGCGGCATGACGAAGAAGGGCGAGATGATCATGATGCGCACGATGCCCTGACCGAAGATGTCCTGATCAAGCAGAAGCGCAATCGCAATACCGCCGATGACGGTGATCAGAAGCACGCCGCCGACGATGGCAAGCGTGTTGAAGATCGACTGGAAGAAGGCCGGATCGGTATAGAAATACTGGTAATTGAACAGGCCTGCAAAGCTGACATTGGCAGGGTTGAGCAGATTGTAGTTCTGGAACGAGAACCACAGCGTCATCGCCAGGGGCACGATCATCCACACCAGCAAAAGCAGCACCGAAGGCGCAAGCATAACCCGCGCCAGACCGCTCGTGTTTCGTGTTGCCATTGCACTAACCTCCCCATGGGCTCGGGCATCACGATATGCGCCCGGCATATCCGGAAGAACCGGCTCATTCCAGTTTTGATTTGAAAGGCTTAAAGGCCGCCGCGCAGCTCGCGGCTTGCGCCCCCAAGGTTCGCTGCCCGGCATTGGCGCCGGACAGCGATCTTCAGGAGGATTACTTGATGTAACCGGCGCGGGTCATTTCACGCGTCGCTGTCGACTGGGCGCTGGCAAGCGCATCGTCGACACTGGACTGGCCGGCAACAACCGCCGAGAACAGCTGACCGACCGTGGTGCCGAGCGCTTGGAATTCAGGGATCGCCACGAACTGACCGCCGGTGTAAGGCACGGGCTTTACGGTCGGTTTGGTGATGTCGGCGGCATCCATCGCAGCAAGCGTCGGCTTGGCGAAGGCGGCGGCTTTTTCATAGTCAGCATTCTTGTAAAGCGAGGTGCGGGTACCCGGAGGCACGTTTGCCCAGCCTTCCTTGGCAGCGACGAGTTGGGTATATTCCTTGCTGGTTGCCCAGGAGATGAACTTCTCGGCGGCATCCGCCTTCTGCGAGCTCTTCGGGATAGCAAGGTTCCATGACCACAACCAGTTGCCGTGGTTCTTCAGCTCGCCATGCGTCGGGAAGAGCGCATAACCGACCTTGTCGGCAACGGTCGAATCCTTCGGGTTTGAAACGAAGGAAGCAGCCACCGTGGCATCGATCCACATGCCGCATTTGCCCTGCTGGAACAGCGTCAGGTTTTCGTTGAAGCCGTTGGAGGAAGCACCCGACGGACCGGCATCCTTCATCAGATCGACGTAGAACTGAAGAGCACTCTTCCATTCCGGCTGATCGAACTGCGGCTTCCAGTTCTCATCGAACCAGCGGCCGCCAAAGGAGTTGGTGAGCGCGCTGATGAAGGCCATGTTCTCGCCCCAGCCAGCCTTGCCGCGCAGGCACATGCCGTTGATATCCGTCTTGCGATCGGTAATCTTGCGGGCAGCGTCACCGATGAATTCCCAGGTCGGGTTTTCAGGCATCTTCAGGCCGGCTTTTTCAAACAGGTCCTTGCGATACATGATCATGGCGGATTCGCCGTAGAAGGGCGCCGCATAAAGCTTGCCTTCGCTGGAAAGACCACCACGGATCGCCGGCAGAATATCATCCACGTCGTATTTGTCGCCAAGCTTTTCGAGCGGCAGCAGCCAGCCCTGCTTGGCCCAGATCGGCACTTCATAGTTGCCGATGGTCATGATGTCGTACTGGCCGCCATTGGTGGCGATATCGGTCGTCACGCGCTCGCGCAGGACGTTTTCTTCAAGCGTGACCCATTCCACCTTGATGTCGGGGTTCTTGGTGGTGAAGTCGGAGGTCAGACCCTGCATGCGGATCATGTCGCCGTTGTTGACGGTGGCGATGGTCAGCGTTTCGGCGGAAGCAAGGGTCGAAAAGGCGAGTGCCGAGCATGCGCCCAGCAAAATGGTCTTCAATGTCATATCTTCCTCCCAGAAGAAATTTATGAGCATTCGCTTTGCTCTGGGGCATTTACTCACCCGCAGCCGAAAAAAGTCAAGCAACATCCTGTGCTGCGGCGCACATGGAAAAATCAAGTCATTGATTTTGATGGATTAATTTTTGCTCAATGCGTGAGCAAATATTCACTTGTCGCTTCGTCGGTGATGAGGCCGTTCAAAAGACCACCCCGCAGTGCCGCGAGAATCGAGGCATTCTTGCGCGCGCCCTGCGCCATGCCGATGACCGTGCAGGTCTCTCTGGACGGGATGGGAACAGAGGCGACGCGCTCGTTGACGGAATGGTCGAGAATGTGGCCGTTGGCATCATACATCCAGCCGCAGATTTCGCCGATCGCACCGCTTGCCATCAGGGCCTTCATCTCGTCGACACCGAGAAAACCATCAACGCAGAGCGGTGCGTTTTCTCCGAGTTCGCCGACGCCGACGAAGGTGACATTGGCGGCGGCACCCAGCGCCAGCGTGGAGCGCACCATGGACTGGTCGTGCAGCAATTCCCGCTCTTCCGCAGACGAGCAGAGAACCGGCAGCGGCATCGGAAAATGCCGCGCCTTGATGGCATCGGCCATACTGAAGATGACGTTGTAATAGGCCGCCGATCCATCCGGCCCGATATTGCCTGTCAGTGACACGATGCGGTGCTGCGGACATTCCATCGGCGGCAGTTGGTCCACAGCCGCCTTCAGCGTACGGCCGGTGCCGATGGCAAGCACGATGGGATCGGCATTTTTCAGCCAGCGCTCGATCTCCGCCGCGCCGGCCTCGGCGATGCCGACCGTGGAGGAAACGCCAGCGGGATCGCTCGGCACCACCTCGATATATCTAAGGTCGAACTTCTGCTTCAGCCGCTCCGCCTTTTCAAGACAGGCGGCAATGGGGTGATCGAGCCGGACCTTGATCAGACGCTCGGCGACGGCCAGCGACACCAGCCGCTGCGCCGATTGCCGGGATATGCCCATGGCAGCGGCGATCTCGTCCTGCGTGCGACCCGCGACATAATAAAGCCAGCCCGCGCGCGCCGCATCATCCAGCCGTCCATGTGCGTCGTTCCGTCTGGCCATGCCGCCGCCCTCTAAGAATTATGTTCGAGCATTTGCTGGCATTTTTTCAGGCCGCCTGTCAAACGGCGCAGCGACTGAGCGAAGCGTTTGGCGGCACCGGGCACCTCTAAAGAGGATGTAAAACATTGCCACCGTCATGCTCGGGCCTGTCCCGAGCATCTGCAACGCACCTATTTACGAGACATTGGCAGATACTCGGCACAAGACCGAAGATGACGTCGCGAACACAGAGGCACCTATCCCAGCGCAGTTGCCACTATATCAAGCCGCTTCCTGCACCAGATGCCCCGCCGAAACCTCGCGGTAATGGCGTTGCGGCGGAACATAGTCCACCGGACGGATCGGGCTTTTTATCTCGTCCGTCGCCATGTTGCGCCTGATCTGGCGCCGGGCCGGATCCGGCACCGGAACGGCGGACATGAGCTTTTTCGTATAGGGGTGCTGCGGATTATCGAAGACGGCGGCGCGTGGGCCAATTTCGACGATCTCGCCGAGATACATCACCGCGACACGATGGCTGACACGCTCAACCACAGCCATATCGTGGGAAATGAACAGGAAGGCGAGGTTGAGGCTCTGTTGCAGATCGAGCAGCAGGTTACAGACCTGCGCCTTGATGGAGACATCGAGCGCCGACACCGCTTCATCGGCAACGATGACCTTGGGGTCAAGCATCAGCGAACGGGCAATGGCGATGCGCTGGCGCTGGCCGCCGGAAAACTCATGCGGGAAGCGCCGCATCATATCCGGGCTGAGGCCAACCTTCTCCATCAGGTCCGCCGCCTTTTCACGCGCCTGCGCCTTCGGTCCAAGCCGGTGTTCGATGAAGGGCTCCATGATCGCCGTGCCGATGCTCATGCGCGGATCGAGACTGGCGAAGGGGTCCTGAAAGATCATCTGCACGCTGCGGCGCATGGTGCGCAACGTCGTCTTGTCGAGTTTCATCACCTCGTAACCGTCGAGCGTCACGTTACCGGAGGTCGGCTCGATCAGCCGGGTGATCGATCGCCCGGTGGTGGACTTGCCGCAGCCGGATTCTCCGACCAGCGATAGTGTCTCGCCCTCAGCCAGATCGAAGGAGACCTTCTCCACCGCATGCACGGCACCGGACTTGCGGCCGAGAAGACCGGAGCGGATATCGAAGCGGGTCGTCAGGTCCCGGACCGAAAGAATGGGTGTGCGACCACCGGAAACCGTGTTCCTGACCTCTTCGACCGGTTGGCTTTCGCCGGTCTTGATATCGATGATCGGAAAACGGGCGGGCAGCACCCGCTCTTTCATCGAACCGAGCTTCGGCACCGCCGAAAGCAGGGCGCGGGTATAGGGATGGTTCCCGCGATGGAAGATATCGTCCGTCGTGCCGGTTTCCACCACGTCGCCGCGGAACATGACGATGGTGCGGTCAGCCACTTCCGCCACCACGCCCATATCATGGGTGATGAACAGGACCGACATGCCCTCCTCTTCCTGCAATTGCTTGATAAGGTCGAGAATCTGGCCCTGAATGGTCACGTCGAGCGCCGTCGTCGGCTCGTCGGCGATCAGGAGCTTCGGCTTGGAGGCAAGCGCCATGGCGATCATCACGCGCTGGCGCATGCCGCCGGAAAACTGGTGCGGATAGTCGTTGAAACGGTTCTTCGCATTGGGAATGCGGACTTTTTCCAGAAGCCTGACAACCTCGGCCTTGGCGGCAGATGAGGAAATATCCTGGTGCACGGTCAGCGCTTCGGCGATCTGCTTGCCGATCGGGAAGATCGGATTGAGGCTGGTCATCGGCTCCTGGAAGATCATCGAAATGTCCTTGCCGCGAACCTTGCGCATCTCCTCTTCCGGAAGTGCCAGCAAATCGCGCCCGCCGAGCATGACCTTGCCCTCGATGCGGCTCGTTTTCTTATCGAGAAGCCGCATGATCGACAGCGACGTCACGCTTTTGCCCGAGCCGCTTTCGCCAACGATCGCCACCGTCTCGCGGGGCGCTATATCGAAACTCATATTGCGGACCACCGATTTCCAGCCGCCGTCAACGCGGAAGGACGTGGTCAGATTTTGAACCGAAAGTACCGGGCTTACCGAACCGCCGGTCTGTTCCATGGATGTTGCCGCCAAAAGCATGCCGATCTCCTGAAAAGCGAAAGGCGGCCATGAAGGCCGCCGGATGTCTTACGCAGCAAGCGCGGTTTCGGCCATCGAGACCCAGTAGCTGATGCCGTAAGGCAGGGCCTCGTCGTTGAAGTCATAGGCGGCATTGTGCAGCCCGGCCGTGTCGCCGTTACCGATGAAGATGAAGGCGCCGGGGCGTGCTTCCAGCATGTAGGAAAAATCTTCCGCGCCCATATGCGGGTTGGGATTGGTGTTGACGGCGTTTGCGCCTGCCACACCTGCCGCCACGCTGGTTGCGAATTCGGTTTCGTCATTGTGGTTGAAGGTGACGGGATAACCGCGATCGTATCTCACCTCCGCCGTCGCGCCATGCGCCATGGCGGTGGCTGTCGCCACTTCCTTCAACCGTTTTTCGGCGAAATCGCGGGTTTCCGGCAGCAGGGTGCGCACCGTGCCGGTCAGCGTCACCGAACCGGGGATGACATTGCCCGCCGTGCCGCCGTGGGTGGTGGCGACGGTGACGACCAGCGATTTCAACGGGTCCGTTTCCCGCGAGACGATGGATTGCAGGGCGATGATGATATAGGCCGAGGTCAGCACCGGATCGACGGAAAGATGGGGGGCCGCCGCATGGCTGCCCTTGCCGGTAATGACGATCTCGAAACTATCCGCCGCCGCCATGGTCGAACCCTTGCGGATGGCGAAATTGCCGACCGGAATGCCCGGCTCGTTATGCATGCCATAGACCTGCGAAATGCCGAATTTCTCCATCATGCCGTCGTTCAGCATGGCAAGTGCCCCTGCGCCACCCTCTTCAGCCGGCTGGAAGATGACGGCCACGGACCCTTTGAAATTACGGGTCTCGGCCAGATATTGCGCCGCGCCCAAAAGCATGGCGGTGTGCCCGTCATGGCCGCAGGAATGGGCCTTGCCCGGAACCTTGGAAGCCCAGGGCTTGCCGCTGGTTTCGAGGATCGGCAGCGCATCCATGTCGGAGCGGAAACCGATGGTCGGGCCGTCCCCATGCCGCCCCTTGATGACGCCCACCACGCCGGTCTTGCCAATGCCGGTTTCGACGATATCGCATCCGAAGGATTTGAGTTTCTCCGCCACGAATTTCGAGGTTTCGAAGACGTCGTAGAGCAGCTCCGGCGTCTCGTGCAGGTGGCGCCTCCAGCCGGCTACTTCTTCCTGCATCTCGGCCACACGGTTCAATATCGGCATTCCCATTTTTCCTTTTTTTGTTCCCCGCCGGGTTGTCGGGAACCATATTGCGTTTGGAATTTCTGCTTTTGCAAGTATGAATTTCGCTAGATGAATGAAAAATAGGCCCGAAGCCAATCGGCTCAAATTTTGTTCATCAATCAGAGTTTGGGGCTTGCATTTCAAAAAAACTGACAATAGCATCATTGGGAACGGAGGAATATTCGTTAGCAAAGTCAAACACTTAAAATAAAAGACTTGCAAATGACGTTGAGGAAAAGCGTCAAACATTCAAACAGATAAAATCTTAAAAGGGGAAAATCACAATGAAGAAGCGCAGCGTTCTCTTTGCCAGCACGGTGGCGGCCTTGGCCATGGCAGGCTCTGCCGCCCATGCCGAGCGTGGCAGTGACGGCGAACTGAAAATCCTTTTCTGGCAGGCTGTATCGACACTCAACCCATATCTTTCCGCTGGCACGAAGGAAGTCTACAGCTCGTCCATGGTGATCGAGCCGCTGGCGCGCTACGACGAAAAAGGCGAGCTGGTGCCGATGCTGGTGAGCGAAATTCCGACGGTCGACAATGGCGGCATCGCGAAGGATCTGCTCAGCATGACGTGGAAGCTGAAGAGCGACGTCAAATGGTCTGATGGCACGCCCTTTACCGCTGAAGACGTCATCTTCACCTGGAAATATTGCATCGCACCGGACGGCGGCTGCGCGCAGGCGGCGCAATATGAAGGCGTGAAGAACGTCGAGGCGATCGACGCCCACACCATCAAGATCAGCTTCAACGAACCGAAGCCCTACCCCTACTCCGCATTCGTCGGCGCACAATCGCCTGTCATCCAGAAGAAGCAGTTTGAAAAATGCGTCGGCGCTGCCGCCCCCGGCTGCACATCCGCCAATTTCGGCCCCATCGGCACCGGCCCCTTCGTGGTCAAGGATTTCAAGCCGAACGACGTCATCAGCTTCGTGGCCAACCCCAATTATCGCGATCCGGCCAAGCCCGCCTTCGCCACGGCTACCCTGAAGGGCGGCGGTGATGCAGCTTCCGCTGCACGCGCCGTTCTTGAAACCGGCGAATTCGACTACGCCTGGAACATGCAGGTGGAGCCGGAAATTCTGGCCACCATGGTAGCGGCCGGCAAGGGCAAGCTGGAAACTGCCTTCGGCACCCAGGTCGAGCGTATCAATCTCAACTGGTACAACGCCGATCCTGCGCTGGGTGACAAGCGCTCCACCAAGGAAGGCGGCCCGCATCCGGCCCTTTCCGACCCGGCCGTGCGCCGCGCGCTCTCACTTGCCATCGACCGCGATATCATCGACGAGGCAGGTTATGGCGAGGCGGGCAAGCCGACCTGCAATATCGTGCCGGCCCCGGAAGCCGTCGCTTCGACGAAGAATGACAGCTGGTGCCTGAAACAGGATCTGGAAGGCGCAAACAAGCTGCTGGACGATGCGGGCTGGGTAAAGGGCGCCGATGGCATCCGCGCCAAGAACGGTGTGAAGCTGTCCTTCCTCTACCAGACCTCCACAAACTCCGTTCGCCAGGCCACGCAGGAACTGGTGAAGGACATGTGGTCGCAGATTGGCGTTGCTTCCGAACTGCGCAATGTCAGCGCCTCCGTCTTCTTCGGCGGCGATCCGGCAAGCCCCGACACCTTCCAGAAATTTTTCGCCGACGTTGAAATGTACACCAACAATTTCGACGGTACCGACCCGGAAAAATATCTGGCGGAATGGCTATGCGACAAGATCCCGGCTCCGGCTAACGGCTGGCAGGGACAGAACATTCCGCGTTATTGCAACCCGGAATTCGACAAGCTGGTGGGCGAACTCTCCAAAACCGCAGACCTTGCCAAGCGCGGTGAGATTTCCAAGCAGCTGAACGATATGCTGACCGAAGAAGGCGCGCATATTCCGCTGATCCATCGCGGCAGCGTCTCCTCGCATTCGTTGACACTCGAAGGCGTTCGCATGAACGCCTGGGATTCGGAACTCTGGAACGTCGCGGACTGGTCCCGCAAGAAGTAACCCGCAAATGCGCGGTCGCCCCTGACGGGGGGACCGCGCTCATTTTGCGAGACCCTGACGGTCTGGAGACTTTTCGATGTTTACCTTTACGCTCCGGCGGCTTGCCTTTGCCGTACCGACGCTGCTCGTCATCAGCTTCGTCATATTCGCCCTGCTCGATCTGGCGCCGAATGATCCGACCGGCGACCTGCCGCTGACCATTCCACCCGAAGTGCGCGAGCAGATCCGCGCCTCGCTCGGTCTCGACCAGCCCTTCTTCATCCGTTACATGCTGTGGCTGCAGCAATTCTTCATCAATGAACCGCTGAACCTGTTCGAAAAGCTGACAGGCTGGCAGATCGGCGACGGCAGCCGCATGCGCGTGCTGTCCTGGGCAACGCGCAGCCCGGTGGTCGATCTCGTCATCCAGCGCATGCCGCAAACGCTTTGGGTGGTCGGCCTTGCCTATCTCTTCGGCGCGCTTCTGGCGATCCCGATCGGCGTCATTTCCGCCTACAAGCAATATTCGATCTTCGACCAGATCGGCACCTTCGTTTCGATGGTGGGTTATTCGGTTCCCACCTTCTTCACCGGCGTGCTGCTGGTCGTCATCTTCAGCTCCTATCTGCAATGGCTCCCTTCCGTCTACGACACCAATCTGCAGGTGACGGACTGGGGAAGCTTCGTGGCACAGATCAAACAGATGTTCATGCCGGTTCTGGTGCTAACCCTCTACAACGTCTCGCAGATCAGCCGTTTCGTGCGCGCCTCCATGCTGGACAATCTGCATCAGGACTATGTGCGCACCGCGCGTGCCAAGGGCGTGAAGGAAAAATCCGTTCTGCTCGTTCACGTCCTGCGCAACAGCCTTATACCCGTCGTCACCGTCATCGCACTCGGCGTGCCGACGATCTTTTCCGGCGCCATTATTACCGAACAGATTTTCCGCGTGAACGGGCTTGGCCAATTGCTGATCACCGCCGTTCAGGGCGCGGATATTCCGCTGGTGCAGACGCTGACCTTCATTTTCGCGGTGCTTATCGTGCTCTTCAACCTGATTGCCGACGTGCTTTACGGCATTCTCGACCCGAGGATCCGCTATGACTGACGCCACCCTCGCAGCACCAGCCGTTGCCGCCACGCCTGTGCAATCGGCACTTGCCGATATCTGGAAACAGTTCCGGGTCCACAAGGGCGGCGTGGCAGGCCTGTTCGTTTTCATCTTCATTTTGCTTGCGGTCTATGTCGGGCCCTATATCCACACTGTCGCGCCCAATGCCATCAATGTGAAGGAACGCAACCAGTGGCCGTCGCTGGCGCATCCCTTCGGCACCGACAATCTGGGCAAGGACATGCTGGCGCAGGTGCTGGCGGGCGGGCGCATCTCGCTTGCCGTCGGCATCACCGCCATGCTGCTGGCGCTGTTTCTCGGCACGCTGGTGGGGGTGCTGTCAGGCTATTTCCGAAGACTTGACGGACCGCTGATGCGGCTGACGGACCTGTTCCTGGCCCTGCCGCTGCTGCCGCTGCTGCTCGTCATCCTCATGCTGTTCCGTGATACGCTGCGTGCCGCCTTCGGGCCGGAAACCGGTATCTTCATCCTCATCGTCTTCGTGATCGGGGTAACCAGCTGGATGCATACCGCACGCATCGTGCGCGGCGACGTGCTGACGATCAAAAGCCAGGAATTCATCATGGCGGCGAAATCGAGCGGCATGCGCGAATACCGCATTATCCTGCGCCATATCCTGCCGAATGTGTTGAGTTCGATCATGGTCTCAGCCACGCTCGGCATCGCCTCGGCCATCATCACGGAATCGGCGCTGTCCTTCCTCGGCCTCGGTTTTCCGTCAGACTTTCCGACCTGGGGACGGCTGTTGTTCGATGGCGCCAACTTCCTGCAGCTGACGCCCTCGCGCGTGCTGTGGCCTGGACTGGCAATCTCGCTGACGGTTCTGAGCGTCAACTATATCGGCGATGCCGTGCGCGATGCGCTTGATCCAAGGGCGCTTAAGAGCTGAGGCGAAGGGCGCTGTGGCTGCGCCCTTCCCTTTATCTCAGTGATAATTCATCTTTTCCGCGTCGAGAATGCTGTCTGCATCCAGCGCAGCAATCGGAATGTCGCTGCGCGCCGGAATATCGCCGGAAAGCTGCAAGGCCAGATAACGCCCGCAGCAGACTCGTAGAAACGAGGTGAAGTTGCCGAGATCATGCCCGGCATCGATCGATTCATTATAAAGCTTGGCGATGAGCTGCGCGCTGTTCATGCCATCGCGGCGTGAAATCTCGTCCAGAGTCGTCCAGAAGAAGTTTTCAAGTCTGACGCTGGTGACCATGCCATCGATCCGCAAAGACCGGGTATGGCTTTCCCAAAGCGTCGGGTCTGCCTTGATGAAAAGCTTGCACATGGTGTCCTCCCTCAGCAAGCTGCAGAACATAGACGGGAAACGGGACCGGTAAAAGCCCCATTCCGCCGGCCTTATCTGCCGAGCACCGCCATGAATTGCGAAAGCCATGCCGGATGCGCCGGCCATGCGGGCGCCGTCACCAGCTTGCCGTCGGTAACCGCCGCGTCGATGGCGATATCGGCATAGGTGCCGCCCGCCAGTTCCACCTCGGGGCGGCAGGCCGGATAGGCCGAGCAGGTGCGGCCCTTGAGGACACCCGCAGCCGCCAGCAATTGGGCACCGTGGCAGACGGCCGCGACCGGCTTGTCAGCCTCGAAGAAATGCTTCACGGCGGCAAGCACATCCCCATTCAGCCGCAGATATTCCGGCGCGCGACCACCGGGAATGACCAGCGCGTCGTAGTCCGCGACCTTGATATCGGCAAAAGTAGCGTTGAGCGCGAAATTGTGGCCGCGTTTTTCTGAGTAGGTCTGGTCGCCCTCGAAATCATGGATCGCGGTCGCGATCGTCTGGCCAGCCTTCTTGCCGGGGCAGACGGCATGCACCGTGTGACCAACCGCAAGCAGCGTCTGGAACGGCACCATGGTCTCGTAGTCCTCGGCGAAATCGCCGGTGATCATCAAAATCTTCTTCGGCATGCTTGCTCCTCCCATTTTGAATGCCCGAGGCACCGTAACAGGAGGGGTGGAGAAGCGGGTATTATGGCTATACTACAGGGCCGATAAAGGCGGGATCAGCGCGCTTTGGGCGGCTCCGGCCAGCGCCGAACACCGCCGCCCCAATCCTCGAAGGCCTTGGAAAGCTTGAGAACGAGCAGATCCGCGTAACGCGGGCCGACGATCTGCAAGCCGATGGGCATCCCGGATTTCGAGAAGCCGCAATTGATCGAGGATGCCGGCTGCTCCGACATGTTCCAAGGGACGGTGAAGGCGATATGTTCGAAGGGTCGCTCGGGATCGTTGGTGGGCGACGCCCAGTCGGCCGGATAGGAGACGATGGGATTGACGGGTGAAATCACCACATCAACCGACTGCATCAACCGCCCGCAGGCTTTGCGCATTTCCATGGTCTGGTTGAAACCGAAAACGGCACGCGCGCCGGAAACATCAGCGCCCTTCAGCGCCCATTCGTGAATATAGGGAAGGATCGCCGCGCGTCGTTCGTCACTCAGCGCCGCCATATCGCCCCAGAATTTCGCCCGCCAGAAATCATCCAGCCCATCAAGCATGTCCCGAGACAGAACCGGCTCGACCGGGACGACGATGGCGCCAGCATCTTCGAACAGCTTTGCGGCCGCGCCAACAGCATCCCGCACCTCATCGTCCAGGGCCAAGCCGCAGCCGGCATCCAGCATCAGGCCGATCCTCAGGCCCTTCACATCGATATCGAGGTCCATCCAGTTGATATCGTTAGGCGGCAGCGCGGTGCCGTCGCGCCAGTCCGGGCGGGAAAGTGTCGCCATGGCATAGGCGGCGTCGCTGACGGTGCGGGTCATCGGTCCGGCGCAGCGGCCGGTATAATAGGGATCGACGGGTATGCGGCCCTGGCTGGGCTTGAAGCCGAACAGCCCCGTCCACCCCGCCGGCAACCGCACCGAGCCGCCAATATCCGTGCCGATATGCAGTGTGCCGTAACCCGCAGCACCGGCAGAAGCCGCGCCGGCACTGGAGCCGCCGGGGTTCTGTGTCGGGTCCCACGGGTTGCGGCTGAGCTTGTGAAAACTGGAAAGGCCCGATGACAACATGCCGTAATCCGGGCAGGTGGTCTTGGCGTAAATGATGGCGCCGTCCTCGCGGCAGCGGGCCGCAACCGGCGCGTCTTCCAGAGCCGGCACCAGTTCCACCGCTTTGGTGCCAAGCGGAACCGGCTGGCCTTTAGTGGCGATCAGTTCCTTCAGCGACACCGGAATCCCATCGAGGGGCCCGAGCGTTTCACCTTTTTGCCAGCGCATCGTCGAGGCCAGCGCCTGCTGGCGGGCCTCCTCGGGATCATAGGCGTAAAGCGCGTTCACCGTGGGCTCGAATGCGTCGATACGGGCCTCTACCGCCTGCCAATATTCCGATGGCGACAGCTTCCTTTGCTCGTAAAGCGCCAGGATTTCGAGCGTGTTGAGGTCTATGAGATCGGTCATAAGCTTCGTCTCGTCAGAAAACAGATAATATGGGCGATATCGGCTTGAAGCGGTCAGCTGGTATCGCGTGGGTCCAGCAGGTCGCGCAGGCCATCGCCAAGCAGATTGAGGCCGAAGACCGCGAGCGCAATGGCAAGGCCGGGCATGATGGCAAGCCAGGGTGCTGCGCCAAGATAGGTCTGCGCATCGGCGAGCATCCGCCCCCAGGTGGCGGCCGGCGGCGGCATGCCGAGACCGAGGAATGAGAGTCCCGCTTCGGTGAGGATGGCAAGGCCGAGCTGGATCGTCACCTGCACGATGATCTGGTTGGAAATATTCGGCACGATATGAAACAGCGTGATCTTGGCGCGGTTCTGGCCGATGCTGGTGGCGGCGGTGACATATTCCCGCGACCATATCTGCAAGGCCGCACCCAGCGTCAGCCGCGCAAAGACCGGCACCATGAAGGTGGCAATGGCGATGATGGCGGTGAACCGCCCCGTACCGATGAACGCACCGAGCATCATGGCCGATAGAATCGGCGGTACGGCGAAGACGATATCGCAGGCACGCATCACCAGGGTTTCGGTGAAACCGCGCAGTGCCGCGACCGATACGCCAAGCGCCGTGCCAATGAGCGCGCCGATGGCAACGGCGGCGATGGAGGTGGAGAGCGAATTCCATGCCCCCGCCATCAGCATGGACAGCACATCGCGGCCAAAATGGTCGGTGCCAAGCCCGCCATAGGCGAAGGGCGATTTCAGCTTCTGGGCAATCTGTATCTTCGTCGGAGAAACCGGCGTCCAGACCAGCGAAAGCAGGGCGACCGCGACAAGAAAGAGAGTGACGGCGATGCCAAGGACGAAAGCGGGGCGGCGGCGGATCAGTCGCATCATCGTGCACCTGCCCGCAGTCTTGGATCGATAAAGAGATAGGCGATATCGACCAGAAAATTCATGACGATGACGAGCGCCGAGAAGAACAGCACGACGGACTGCATGACGACGATATCCCGCTGGGTCAGCGCCTGATAGGCAAGCCGCCCGAGGCCAGGCAGGTTGAAGACATTCTCCACCAGCACTGCCCCGGCAATCAGGAAGGTGAATTGCAGGCCGATCATGGTGACAACGGGGATCATGGCGTTCGGCACCGCATGCCGCCACAGCGCTACCCGCTCGCTCAGCCCCTTGGCGCGGGCGGTGCGCACGAAATCCTCGTTCATTACCTCAAGTACTGCCGATCGGCAGACGCGGGTGAGGACGCCTGCCTGCGACAGCGCAAGGGCAATGGCTGGAAGCACAAGCGCGATAAATCCGGCAGAAAAACTCGGACGCCAGCCGGGAAAACCGCCTGATGGCATCCAGCCGAGCGTGGTGGAAAAGACGATGATGAGCAGCAGCCCGACCCAGAAACCGGGAACGGCAATGCCGACATGGGAAAACAGCCCGGCTGCGAAATCCACCGGCCCGTTTCGGCTTCTCGCTGCCGCCACGCCAAGCGGAATGGCGATGGCGACCGACAGGCAGACTGCGAGCAGCGCAAGCGGCAGGGTGACGGCAAGCCGCTCGACAATAAGCCCCGCTACCGGCACGCCATAGGTATAGGATTGTCCGAGATCACCCCGGAATACGCCTGCAAGCCAGTGGATGTAACGCAATGGCAAGGGCTGATCGAGACCCATCTGCTTTTGCAGCGCGAGAAGCGTATCCGGGCTCGCCGACGTGCCGAGCATGATGGCCGCCGGATCACCCGGCAACAGCCCCATGATGATGTAGATGATGAGCGACACCGCAAACAGCGTGACGATGAGGCTTGCAAGGCGCCGGACGAGAACGGCTAACATCTGGCATTCTTTCCTTGCGTTGTTTCGTTTCGGGATGTGGCGGATGGATTTATTGTCATCCCCGCACACTCTTCCCTCATCCCTGTGCTTGTCACAGGGATCCAGCCAACGCGCGTCTGCGCAGCGGCAATATCCCTCTCAGCCCAAGGGCTTGGGCTGGCTGGATTCCTGTGACAGGCACAGGAATGAGGTGGTGGGTAGGAATGCGCCTCGCCATTCACAACGAACGTCACTCTTCCCAATGCACATTCGTCAGCACATTGGAGGGAATGGGTTCGTTTTCCCACAACCCCTTCAACTTCTTGTCCCAGACGCCGAGCTTCGGCATCACGAACAAGAACAGCGCCGGCACATCTTCGGCGAGGATTTTCTGGGCTTCGCCGTAGAGCTTTTCCTGCTCGGCCGCATCCGCCGTCTTTTCGACATTGGCAATGACTTCGTTGAAGGCAGGGTTCTTATAGTTGAAATAATAGGGATCACGGGAGTAGATATCGATATCCATCGGCTCAGCGTGGGCGACGATGGTCATGTCGTAATCCGCGCCCTTTAAAACATCCGCCACCCATTTGGCCGGAAATTCCGTGGTCTCGATGGTCATGGTGACACCGATTTCGGCCAACATCGCCTGCAGGATTTGCGAGGTCCGCTGGGCATAGGCCATTTGCGGGGCCTTGATCGTGAAGCTGAAACCGTCGGGGTAACCTGATTCGGCAAGAAGCGCCTTTGCCTTGTCGATATCGTAAGAATGAACACCGGTCGTATCGATGTAACCGCGATCGTTCGGCGTGTAGTGGCTGCCGATGGCCGTGCCGTAACCCGACCATGCGCCTTCAATCACCGTGCCGCGATCCACCGCCATCATCAGCGCCTGGCGCACGCGCTTGTCGTTGAAGGGTTTGCGGGCATTGTTCATGCCGGCCACGACCTTGAGTTCCGTATTGCCAACGAAGGTACCGAGACGCGCATCGCCGTCGAAGGACGTCATCAGTTCCGGCGCGCCGAATTCCGGGAAGGCATCGATATCGCCGGATTTCAGTGCCGCTGCCTGCGCCTGCGGATCGGAAACGAAGCGGAAGGTGGCCTTTTCAAGCTTCACCGCCACCGCCTTGTCCCAATAGGCCGCGTTTTTCTCCAATTCCACCTTGTCGCCCTTGGCCCAGTTCACGAACTTGAACGGGCCGGTGCCGATGGGCGTGGTACGGTTGTTGTCAGCGCTCTTCGGCGCGACCATGACGGAGGCCGGCCAGCCGAGCCAGTAGATCAGGCTGCCCGCCGGCTGCTTCAGCTTCAGTACCAGCGTCGCGGCATCCGGCGTTTCTATGCTCTCTATGGCGGTGAAGAAGCGTTTTTGTGGGTTTACCGACGTTTCACCGCGCGCCCGGTCGAGCGAAAATTTCGCAACGGAGGAATCGAAAGCCTCGCCGTCGTGGAAGGTAACACCCTGGCGCAGCTTGAACGTATAGGTCTTGCCATCGGCTGAAATTTCCCAGCTTTCGGCAAGCTGCGGTTTCACCTTGCCGTCATGGTCGATGGTGACGAGACCTTCGAATATGTTCTGCCAGCTGACCTGACCGATGGCGACGGGTGCCGCAATTGTCGGGTCGAGACCCGTCGGCTCCACTGTCATGCCCAACGTCAAGGCGGTCTTCGGCGCGGCCGCGGCGTCCGTCATAGAAAGCGGCATCCAGAGCGCCGTCCCCAGTGCAAGCGCAAGCGCGGCACGCCGCGTAACTTTCAGCGGCTGCGAAAAATAAGTGCGTGGCATCATTGTCCCCTGTCTGGCGGCCGAGGCATTTTTGCCCTTCGAAGACCACCCGTTGCAAAAAGAGTGTCATGTTGCAGGCGCACACACAATCGTGATTTTTGTGTGCTCCGTGTAGCTGAAATGGCTACACGGAAATACGGATGGAAATCAACCGGGATGGACAATTCTCCAGGCTGACGAATTCCCCTACCCCGCTGTCGCCTCGCGCATGAAACGCTCGATGAAATCGGCAAGTTTGGAGGCGGCGAAGGATAGTTGCCGGTCGGGCGCCACGCAGAGATCGATCTGGGTGTGGATGCCCTTCTTGCCGGAAAGCGGAACAGCAACCATCTGGCCGCTGCGGATTTCACGCGCCACCGACAAGGCTGGCAACAGCGTGGCCGCGGCATGGCCCAAAACCAGTTCCTTCAGCATTTCAAGCGAACTGGTGATAAAGACGGGATCAAGCTCGATACCGGCATCGGCAAACAGTGTATCGAAGGCCTGACGCGCCGCGAAACTCTTGTCCGGCAGGGCAAGCGGCAGGCCGGCCAGTTCCTTCAACGAGACTTCCGCCTGCGCGGCAAGCGCATGGCCGGTCGGAAAAATAGCATCGTAACTGATACGGGTGCGCGAGCGCACTTTCACGCCTGAGACCTTGGGCGCAAAAAGGCTGACGACCAGATCCGCTTCGGCTGCACCCAGTGCTTCCATCGCCTGGCGCGCGCTGGTGATGTGCACCTCGAAGCGCAACTGCGGATATTTGAGGCTGAACTGCGCCAGCACCGGCGCCAGAAGGTTCGCCACCGTCGCGCCATTGGCATAAACGGTGACCCGGCCGCGCTGAAGCCCCTTCAGGTCATCGATCAGCTGATGCACGTGGTCAAGTTCGCGCAGCGTCTTGCCGGCGCGGGCAGCCAGCAATTCCCCCGCCGCCGTCAGCTTCACGCCCCGGCTGGAACGCTCCACCAAAGGCGAGCCGAAATAATATTCGAGGTTCTCGATCTGGCGGCTGACCGCCGTCGGCGCGACATTCAGGTTTTCGGCAGCGGCGCGCATGGAATTGGTGCGGACAAGTTCGTCGAAATACATCAATGCGCGCAATTGCATGGTCTGGATACCCTGTTTTGGCCGACACTGTCCGTCATGCCGGGCTTGACCCGACTATAGCGGCAGCTCAAGCGCGCTTGAAGCCCTCGCTCGCCACCAGCAGCTGCCTGGTATAATCCGCAGTAAACTCTCGGCTTTCCAGCGCTTCCGCCTCCAGCATTTCCACCACCTTGCCGCTTTTCATCACCGCAAGGCGATCGCACATGTGGCTGATGACGCCGAGATCGTGGCTGACCATAACGAAGGTGAGGTTGCGGTCCTTGCGGGCCTGTTCCAGCAGATTAAGGATTTCCGCCTGAATGGAGGCGTCGAGCGCCGAGGTCGGCTCATCCAGTAGCAGGATCTTCGGCTCCACGATCAGCGCGCGGGCAATGGCAATACGCTGCCGCTGGCCGCCGGAAAGCTGGTGCGAATAGCGGAAACGGAAACCGGTGCCGAGACCCACCTCGTCCAGCGCGCGGGCAATACGCTCTTCGCGATTGTCGAGACCGTGGATGACCAGCGGTTCGAGCAGCAGCGCATCCACTGTCTGGCGGGGGTGCAGGGAACCGTAAGGGTCCTGAAACACCATCTGCACATCGCTATAGAAGCTCTTGTCACGGTGTTTGCCCGAATAGGAGCGACCGGCCACCATCAACGAGCCTTCGTCGAAATGGTTGAGGCCGGCAATCGCCCGCAGCAGCGTCGACTTGCCGGAACCGGACTCGCCGACGATGCCGAAGGATTCACCCTCGGCCACATCGATGCTGACGCTGTCGAGCGCGATGTAACCGTCGAAATCGACCACCATATCTCTGATAGAAAGAACCGTGCTCATGCGCGCCACTCCGCCTTGCGTTCCAGAACCGGCAGCGGATGCCGGTGGCCGCCAATTTCCGGCAGGCAGTTCAACAGACCCTGCGTATAGGGATGCTTCGCCTCTTTCAGATTGGCAGAAGACAGCTCCTCAACGACCTTGCCCGCATACATGACCAGAACGCGGTCGCAGAAAGACGACACCAGCCGCAGGTCGTGGCTGACGAAAATCAGCCCCATGCCGCGATCGCGCACCAGCTTGTCGAGAATATCGAGCACTTCGAGCTGAACCGTAACGTCGAGCGCCGAAGTCGGCTCATCGGCGATCAGAAGTTCCGGGCCGCAGACCAGCATCATGGCAATCATGACGCGTTGGCCCATTCCGCCGGAAACCTCGTGCGGGTAAAGATCGAACACGCGCTCGGGATCGCGTATCTGCACCGCCTCCAGCATGGCGAGCGTGCGTTGGCGCGCCTCGCCGGAACCGATGCTTTCATGGGTGCGCAGCGTTTCCATAATCTGGCGGCCGATGGGCATGACCGGATTCAACGAATATTTCGGGTCCTGCAGGATCATGGCCAGGCGCTTGCCGCGCATGAGCCGCCGTTCCTTTGCCGAAGCACCGAGAAGATCGACATCGCCGAAGCGCAACACATCGGCCTCGATGCGCGCACTTTTCGGGGTCAGCCCCATAATGGCGCGGCCGGTCTGCGATTTGCCGGAGCCGGACTCGCCGACGATGCCAAGGCGTTCGCGTCCCAGCGTGAACGAGACGCCACGAACCGCCTCCACCAGCCCGGTGCGGGTGGGGAAGGAAACGCGCAGGTTCTCGACGGTCAGAAGCGGCGCGCTCATTGGTTCGCCTCCTTGGGGTCCAGCGCATCGCGCAGGCCATCGCCCAGAAGGTTGAACCCGAGGCTGACGATCAGGATCGCAATACCGGGCATGGCGGCAACCCACCATTGATCGAGAATGAAACGGCGTCCGGAAGCAATCATCGCGCCCCATTCCGGCAGCGGCGGCTGTGCACCGAGGCCAAGGAAGCCGAGACCGGCTGCTGTGAGGATGATGCCCGCCATATCGAGCGTGACACGCACGATGAGCGACGACATGCAAAGCGGCATGACGTGTTTCAGGACGATGCGAAACGGCGACGCTCCCATGAGCTTAACCGCCGCGATGAAATCGGAATTGCGGAAGGTCATGGTTTCGGCGCGCGCGATGCGCGCATAGGGCGGCCATGAGGTGACCGCGATGGCGAGCACCGCGTTTTCAATGCCCGGTCCAAGTGCGGCCACCAGCGCAAGCGCCAGAACCAGCTTCGGAAAGGCCAGAAAGATATCGGTGATGCGCATCAGAACTGCATCCACCCAGCCGCCGGCATAACCCGAGACGGTGCCGACGATGAGTCCGATGGGTGCGGCGATTATGGCCACCAGCAGCACGACGAACAGGGTCAGCCGCGAACCGTGGATAAGGCGCGAGAGAATATCACGCCCCTGATCGTCAGTGCCGAGCAGGTAACCTTCTGTCCCCGGAGGCAGAAGCCGGGCATTGCGCAGATCGCCCTGCACCGGATCGTGTGGCGCCAGCACATTGGCAAACAGCGCGACAAACAGCAGCGCAATTATGATGCCGAGGCCAAGCAGCGCCAGCCGGTTTTCCGAAAACCGCCGCCAGATGACATAGGCACGGCCAAGCCGCGCCTGCCTGCGCGAGGCAGGCCGGTCGGAGAGCAGCCATTCGCGGCTGTAGGGTTTGAGTGTATCGGTCGAAATCGTCATCGGCTGCGCGTCCTTGGGTCGAGCGTCCGGTAAAGCAGATCGGAGAAGAGATTGATGCCGACGAAGATGGCGCCGATCACGATCGTGCCGCCAAGAACGGCATTCATATCCGCATTCTGCAGGGAATTGGTGATGTAGAGGCCGAGCCCCGGCCACGCGAAGATGGTTTCGGTCAACACCGAACCTTCCAGCAGACCGGCGTAAGATAGCGCAATAACGGTCACCAGCGGCACGGCGGCGTTGCGCAGAGCGTGGAACCAGATGATGCGCGTTTCCGAAAGCCCCTTCGCGCGCGCCGCAACGATATATTCCTGGGCGAGCTCATTCAGCATGAACGAACGTGTCATGCGGCTGATATAGGCCAGCGAAAAATAGCCGAGCAGCGAGGCAGGCAGGATGATGTGGCGGAACAGATCCCACAACACGTCCCATTGCCGTTGCCAGATCGCGTCGATCAGGAAGAAACCCGTGACCGGCGTGAAGGTGAATTCGTAGACGATATCCATCCGGCCGGGATAGGCGACCCACTGCAACCGGGCGTAAAACACCAGCAGCGCCAGGAGGCCAAGCCAGAAAATCGGCACGGAATAGCCGATAAGGCCGATGACGCGCACGACCTGGTCGGCAAAGCTGCCGCGCTTGACCGCGGCGAGCACGCCGAGCGGAATGCCAAAAACGGCGCCGATGATGGTGCCGAGCGTGGCAAGCTCTATGGTTGCCGGGAAAACCCGCTTGATATCCTCCATCACCGGGTTGGTGGTGAGGACTGAGATGCCGAAATCGCCCGACAGCGCCTGCTTCAGATAGATGAAGAACTGCTGCCAGAGCGGCAGGTTGAGGCCGAGCTGCTCACGCACGCGCTCGACCACATGCGCAGGCGCGCGGTCGCCGACAATCGCCAGTGCGGGATCGATCGGCACAACGCGGCCAATGAAAAATGTGACCGCCATCAGCCCCAGAAAGGTGGTGATGACGGTGACGGCGAAGCCGAGAATGGCCTTCGCGCGGGCGTTGGCACGGCGTTTGCCCTGCCTCGCCCGGCTGTTTGCTTCAACGATGCTCAAGAGACCGATCCTTCCGGATCATTCCTTGGAGATCGTATAGACGTAGTTGGTGTCGAAGCTCGGTCCGAGCTTCAGGCCCTTGAGCTTCGCGGAGTATCCCGCCACTTCCGTCTGCTGGAAGATGATGACGAACGGGCCTTTTTCGAGAACTTCCTTCTGGAGGTTCTGATAGATGGCGGCGCGCTTGGCATTATCCTTTTCCAGAAGTGCCGACTGCGTTTCCTTCGTCAGCTCCGGAACGTCCCAGGCGTTGCGCCAGGCGAGCGTCTTGTTCTTGCCTTCTTCGGAGTTGTCGTAGTTGATCGTGAAGGTTTCGGCATTCGAGTTCGGGTCGAAATAGTCCGAACCCCACTGGCCGATATAGATATCGTGCGTGCGGGCGCGGTACTTGGTCAGCGTCTGCTTGCCGTCGCCCGGAATGATTTCCAGCTTGATGCCAGCCTGCGCCAGCGTCTGCTGTACGCTTTCGGCAATGCCGGTTACCGGCTGCGTGTTACGCACATCCATGGTCACGGTGAAGCCGTCCTTCAGGCCGGCCTTCGCCAGCAGTTCCTTGGCCTTGGCGACGTCGAGCTTGTATGGGTTCTCGTCAAGCGCGCCGAGCTGGCCCTTTGGCAGGAAGGTCTGGTGGATTTCGCCGATGCCCTTGATGATCGTCGCGCCGATCGCGTCGTAGTCGACGAGATATTTGAAGGCCTCGACGACCTCAGGCTTCTTCAGGTTCTCGTTCTTCTGGTTGAGGCTGAAGTAATAAACGGTGCCCTTGGGCGCGGAGGTGACGGCAAGGCCCTCCTTCTTGGAAACGGCTTCCATATCACCCGGCTCGAGGTTGCGGGCAACGTCGATATCACCGTTTTCAAGCGCCAGGCGCTGGCCGGAGCTTTCCTTCATGTGACGATAGACCACGCGCTTCAGCTTCGGCTTTTCGCCGTAGTAGTTCGGGTTCACTTCCAGAACGACGGATTCGTTGGCCTTCCACCCAAGGATCTTGTAGGGGCCGGAACCGGCATAACCTGTCTTCAGGAACGCATTGCCGAAATCGGTGTCGTATTTGTAGTCGGCACTCGGCGTGACGGGCTTGGCCTTTTCGGTCACCAGCTTCTTGTCGACAACTGCGGCAACCGTCGCGGTCAGAACGTTCAGCACGAAGCTCGGTGCATAGGGCTTGTCGACCGTCAGTACGAAGGTGTTGGCGTCCGTCGCTTTCGCCTTCTCAGTGACGTTGTCGCCCTTGAGACCGAACTGCGTCAGAAGGAATGCTGGCGACTTGTCGAGCTTGATGGCGCGTTCAAAGGAAAAGGCAACATCATCTGCCGTCACCGGATTGCCGGAGGCGAATTTCAGGCCGGTCTTCAGTTTGAAGGTATAGGTGAGACCGTCTTCAGAGGTCGTCCAGCTCTCGGCCAGATCGCCGATCACCTTGGAGGTGTCGTTGAGATCGATGGAAACCAGCTTGCTGTAGGTGTTGCCGGTTACTTCAGCTGCCGAAAGCTCGAATGCCTCACCCGGATCGAGCGTGATGATGTCGTCGATGGCGAAACCTTCAACCAGCGTATCTGCCGGCGTGGCAGCAAAAGCGTGCGGCGCAGACAGCATCATCAGCGAAAGAGCAGCGCTGGTGCTGAGAATACGCATGGACTTGTTGAGCGATTTGATCATAGGATCTCCCCTTTTGTTATGAGATTGATTTAGTTCGCTTTTATTTGCCTTCAGGCCGGCTCGTGCCAGGCCTGGGATAGGACGCGCAGCCAGTTTTCCCGGCATATTTTAGCAAGTTCTCCATCACCGTAGCCCGCCGATTTCAGCGCCGCAACCAGATTGTGGTTGCCGCTGGCATCGGCAACGCCAACGGGTACCGTCGCACCGTCGAAATCCGATCCGAGCGCCACGCAATCGATGCCCATGCGCTCCACCATGTAGTCGATGTGGCGCACCATGTCGGAAAGCGGCGTGTCGGCAATGTCGCGCGCATCCGCCCGCAGCATGGTGACCGCGTAGTTGAGGCCCACCAGACCGCCGCTCTCCTTGATGGCATCCATCTGCCGGTCAGTAAGATTGCGTGCGACGGGGGTGAGCGCATGTGCGTTGGAATGGCTGGCGATCAAAGGCTGGTTCGTGGTCTTCGCCACATCCCAGAAGCCCTTTTCGGTGATGTGGGCGAGATCGATGAGAATGCCGAGCCGGTTGCACTCCTTGACCAGCGCAAAACCGGCATCGGTAAGGCCGGGCGCGGTATCGGGCGACATTGGATAGGAGAAGGGAACGCCGTGACCGAAAATATTGTGCCGGCTCCAGACCGGACCGAGCGAGCGCAGGCCGGCGGCATAAAAAACCTCAAGCGCATCGAGATCGGCACCGATCGCCTCACAGCCTTCCATGTGCAGCACGGCCGCGAAAATATCCTCGGCAAAGGCCTTGCGGATATCGGCCGTCGAGCGGCAGAGGCGCCAGGCGCCGGCACGGTCAAGCCTGAGCGCGATCGCAGCCTTTTCCATCGCAATATCGAGCGAGGGCTGGCGTTCGAGCGGTGCCGCAAGCGGTGTATCGTAATGACCCTGCGCGTCCGGCTCCTGCAGGACCAGATCGCCGGAGGGAATGTAGATGGCGCAGATGCCGCCGCCGAGACCGCCTGCACGTGCACGCGGACCATCGATATGGCCTTCGCGCGTGCCGTTCTTGAATTCAGCCACCGGATCGCCACCGGCCTTGCTGTTGCGCCACAACCGAAGCAGCACATCATTATGACCGTCGAACACTGCATGCATGTCAAGAAATTCCAGTAAGCGGCAAAACCAAAGGGGGCGGGCAGACGCCGGAATAACACCGCGCGAGAGCAAACCGGCGCGTTTTTCGCCGACTGCTATAGTCTGTCAGAAACGATCTTAGGACGATCTCTCACGGCTCCGCAAGACGCAAATTAGGCAACGATGAAATTATCACCACTTGCCTTTTGCCGGGAATTGCGCAACGTCAAGCCTGCCAGCCGCCTTCGGCTTTTTTCAGCAGCGGCGTCGCGAAAACACCCCTCACCCGCTCCGGCCATTCCGGCCCGAAAGCAGCGATTTTTTGCATCCAGCGATCCGATTGCAGCATGGCAGCGCCGATTGCCAACGGCTTGATGCCGGATGAGGCGAGAAGCGAAAGACCTGAAATGATGGAACTGCCGCTGGAGATGACATCGTCCACCAGCGCCACCCGCCTGCCCTCGATGAGTGGCAACATGCGCGGATCGATGTAAAGCCGTTTTTCCTGCTTGGTGGTGATGGAGGACATCGGCACCGACAGTTCCTCCAGATACCAGAATTTGCGCGAAGTGCCGAGCGGCACATATCGCGAATGGCCGAGGTGACGGGCAACGGCTGCGGCAAGCGTGAGCCCCAGAGTCGGCAGGCCGATCACGACATCTGGCTTGAGTGGGCGAAGCTTTTCCGCAAGGTCGGCGGCCAGCACTTCCAGCACGTCAAAAGAGGCCTGATTGACGATGAGCGAGGCGAGCGCATGTTCGCCATCCGCCAAGGGCCGGATCGGCAGGCAGATCTGCCGCCCGTCATCCAGCTCCGCCGGAAAGAAAGCCGAATGCGGGCCTGTCGTATCGAATGAACGGGGCGGTAGAACAGCCTGCCAGAACTCATGCGGCGCGGCGGGGGATGATGCGGCGGGCGATGTGGATTGCGGCATCGGTTTTCCTTTCAGAAGCGGGACGGCAAAAGCGGAAGCGATTTTCATCCGCGCCATCCCCGTTCGACATATCAGGCATTTCGACAACCGCAGGCATGCGGCGGGTTCATTTCATTGGGTTTTTCAGCTAGAAGGAAACAAAGCAACAGGCATTCGGACAAGCCCACCTATGGCGTGGGTTTTCCCCATATTCAAGGACAAGCTACCCATGAGACTGCTGGACCGCATCGGCGAGGACCTGCCATTCCTGACGGAGCTTCGCCACGATCTCCACGCCCATCCGGAACTGGGCTTTGAAGAGGAGAGAACCAGCGCCATCGTTGCCGATCTTCTCGAAAGGGCGGGAGTGAAGGTGCATCGCGGCCTTGGCGGTACCGGCGTGGTCGGTACTTTGCAGGTGGGCAACGGCACCCGCAGCATCGGTCTTCGCGCCGACATGGATGCGCTCGCCATGCCGGAAATTCCAGACCGGCCCTATAAATCGAAGTTCCCCGGCAAGATGCATGCCTGCGGCCATGACGGCCACACCGCTATGCTGCTGGGCGCTGCGCGATACCTCGCCAGTACCCGCGATTTTTCCGGCACCGTCCATTTCATCTTCCAGCCGGCCGAAGAAGGCCGTGGCGGCGCCAAAAAAATGGTTGAGGACGGGCTTTTCGACCTGTTTCCCTGCGATGCAGTTTATGGCCTGCACAACATGCCGGGGCTTGGCGTTGACGAGATGGCCGTGGTGGAAGGACCGCAGCTTGCCTCTTCCGATAGCTGGCGCATCACCTTCAGGGGCATTGGCACCCACGGCGCCAAGCCGCATCTCGGCCGCGATCCGGTAACGGCGGCGGGCACCTTCCTCGCTTCGCTGCAAACCATCGTCGGCCGCGTCGTCGATCCGCTGCAACCTGCCGTCGTCAGCGCTTGCTCGGTGCAGGCGGGTGACCCGAAGGCGCTCAACGTCATTCCCGATCTCGTCGAAATCGGCGGCACGGCGCGGGCCTATGCGCCGGATGTGCGCAGCCAGCTTGAAACGGAAATCGGCAGGCTCGCCAAGGGTACGGCCGCGATGTTCGGCATCGAGGCAAGCTATGAATTCATCCGCCGCATTCCGCCCGTCATAAACGAGGCCGATGCGACGAAACGGGCGCTCCGAGCCGCCAAGACCGTCTTCGGCAACAAATCCCGCACCGCCTTCCCACCCTCGACCGCCGGCGACGACTTCGCCTTTTTCGCGGGCGAGGCCCCCGGCTGCTACGTCTGGCTCGGCAACGGCCCTGCGGTGGATGGCGCGCTGCACCACAACACCTCCTACGACTTCAATGACGCTGCAATCGTTCCAGGGGTCGCCTTCTGGGCAACGCTAGTGGAGCAGGAACTGGCGGCGGAATAGGGCGCAAGCCACTTTTTGCATTCCCAAATCTGAAAAGCCGGGCAGCGGCAGACGCGCTGCCCGGCTTTCTCGCTCAGATATTCCGGCGGTTCAGCATATACAGCGCCGTCAGGACAAGGCAGGCCATGATCGACGCATAGGCGACCACTGGCCATGCCGTATCACCCGGCAGGATGACGACAGCCAAGGTGCCCGCTATTCCCACAAACAGACTTTGAATGCAGAAATAGAAGGCGACGGCTGTTCCAGCCATGTGCCCGAACTCCTCCAGCGCGCCATTGGCGGTGACCGAAACCGTTAAAACGATCCCGACCGCCATGACCCACATCGGTACGATAAACGTCAAAAATGACGGAACCGCCCCGACTTCACCTGTAGTGAACAGAAACGCCGCCACCAACAACAGGGCCATGCCCCTCACGAGACTGCCCTGCACACCCCATCTGGCAACGAAAAACTTCGCAAAACGGGTGGTAACGATCATTGCGATTGCCACCGTTGCAAAAGCCAGGCTGAACTCCAACTCGGAGAGACCTGCCCTGCCGATCATGACGAGCGGAGCGGTGGAGAAGAATACGAAAAACGTACCCATGGCAGTGCTGAACCCAAGTGTATAGGTCCAGAAGCGACCACTGCCCAACATGCGCAGAGGCGATGGGCGTGACATCGCTGCCGTCGCCGGTCGGGTTTCGCTCCAGTTCATCACGGCGGCAACCGTCGCAATGAAAGCCGCCGCGCCCAGGGTGACGAAGATGGCACGCCAGCCGAATTCATTGGCGATGACCGCCCCGACGATCGGACCGAGTGCCGGGACGAATGCGAGAATGGAGCTGAACGTTCCGTATATCGTCGTTGCTTCCGCGCTGTCCGCATAGACGTCTCGAACGGTGGCGAAAGTGGCGACCAATGCCGCCGCCGCTCCAGCCGACTGAAGGAACCGGAAAACGATAAAGGCGCTCGCGGTTGTCACAGCTGCGAGGCAGAACGAGGCCACGACAAACAGTAGGGCGCCGCCGATCAAGACGGGCCGGCGGCCAATGCGGTCGGAGATAGGCCCAAACACGATTTGCCCAAGGCCGAGCATCACCATGTAAACGGTGAGCGTGAGTCGAACCACCATCGGTGTCGTGCCGAGGGCTTCCGGCATGATGGGAACGACCGGCAGGTAAATATCCATGGCCAGCGAGGCGAGAATATCAAAGGGAGCCATGAGCAGCATTGCTGCCAACAGCGATCTCCCCCAAACGGGAGTTGGAATAGACATGAGAATTGATCCGCTCAAATGAGGACATTTGGCGGCGTCTGCCCGATGAAACAGGGATCGCTCGACAGAACGCCGCAACAACGAAATATCGTCGTTGCGGCTTACTTATCTGATGACTTCGAGGCACCCATGTTCAACATCCCTATAAAGCGACAGGTAACAGGGGTTGGATTTAGCAATATGCCGGCTTTTTGGCAACGCCCGACCCTGGTTTACCCCATCACCGCAAGCACCGGGCTTTCCATCACCCGTCCCGGCAACACATCGGCAATGCCCATATCCGTCTGGTGAGGGCCGATATTGCAGGCAAGCGTGGCACCGAAACAGGCCTTGAAAACGAGATAGGGCGGTTGCCATTCCACCACCTTGCCGACAGCGGCGCGCAATTCCTCGAAAGCCTGTGCTACGTCTTCAAGCGGCGCATCGGAAACGAGGCCGGAGAGCGGCAGGGGTAGAAGAGCGGTCACCTTACCCTCAGAGGCGACAGCCATGCCGCCGCCTGCCGCAATCACCGCATTGGCGGCCAGCGCCATGTCTTCGGCATTACCGCCGAAAACGGTGAGGTTGTGGCTGTCATGCGAGACGGTGGTGGCAAAGGCGCCGTTCCAGCGTCCCCAGCCGGTAAGGAAGCCGGTCCTGGTAACTGGCTCGGCCTTGCCGTGGCGGTGGGTAACGGAAATCATCGTCGCGCCTTCGGGCGGAACGACGAAACCATCCTTCACCTCGGCTTCCGCCTCGCCCCATTGCGTGAAGCGTGGGCGGTCGATGGTGGCAAGGCGCACCCTCGCGCCCTCGCAGGCAACCCGGAAATCATCGGCATTACGCTGCGGCAGCTTCATCGAGCCTTCGAGCACCGCCGCATCACAGGCCGGAATGTCGACGAGCATATGCCCGCCTTCCGCAACCGCCCTGCCCCCTGCCAGAACGTGGCGGGCGGCAAAACCACTCAAATCCTCGAAAACGACGATGTCAGCGCGGCGACCGGCGGCGATGAGGCCGAGATCGGAACGGCCGAGCCGTTGTGCGGCATTGAGGGTCGCGGCGCGCAGCGCCCACTCGGGCCTCAGCCCGTAACCGACAAGGCGGCGCACCACATCATCCAGCCCACCGCCCCGCAGCAGGTCATCCGGGAACACGTCGTCTGTGCAGAGCGTCAGTGTCTGCGGCAGGTGGCCGAGCGTATTCAGCGCCTCCACAAATTCCGGCAGCAGATGATCGTGCGAGCCGCGCAGCTCGATGGTCAATCCCGCCCGAAGCTTCGCCATCAGGTCTTCAGCCGAGACCAGCTCGTGATCGGAAGAAACACCTGCCGCCATGAAGGCGTTGAGATCGGCGTTCTTCAGGCCGCGCGCATGGCCACAGATCAGCTTTTCCGAGACAAGACCGGCCTGTACGATACCGCTCATGCGCGGATCGCGGTCGATGACGCCGCGCATGTTCATGATTTCCGCAACGCCGCCAATCTGCGGCCATGACAGGATATCAGCGAGAATTCCGGCATCGAAATCAGCGCCGCCGCGCTCCAGCCCCGGTGCTGACGGCACTGAGGACGGTGCAAGCAGAATGGCGCGCAGCGGCAGGTTTTCGATGGATTTCGCAGCCCAGCGCACCCCTTCGACACCATGGACATTGCCGAATTCATGCGGGTCCCAGACGATAGTCGTAACGCCGCCGGCAACCACTGCCGCCGCATAGGCAGCAGGCGTTATCATCGAGCTTTCGATGTGCATATGCGTATCGATCAGGCCGGGCGAGACAAAAGCGCCCGACGCGTCGACGAGCTGCGCAGCATCGCTGCGGCTTGCCGGTTCGTGAACGCTGGCGATTAGCGGACCGACAATGCCGATATCAGCGGCGCGAAGCTCCCCCGTCACCACGTCCACCAGCGTTCCGCCGGTAATGAGAACATCGAAAGCCGCATCGCCTCGCGCAGCGGCAACCGCGCGGGCGCGCAGCGCATCGTCGTTGAGATCGGCCGGCTCGCGTATCGGGGATTGTGCACTCATCGGGCAGCCTCGCGGCGCAAAGCCTCGAGAACCGCAGCCTTTGCCGCTTCGGCATTCACGGTGTCGGCGAAATGCGCGTTGAAGGCGGCAACCTTGTCGGCACGCGGCTCAACTACCGTTCGCCCGCGCGTTAGCGCCGCGTGAAGCTCGACATCGATCCGCGTATGGCGCCAGCCAAGCAGCTCGGAGGTGAAGCCGACAGCGGCAACGGGATCGTAAAGCGCCATGGCCGGTCTGCCGCGTCTCGTGGCGATGCCGATGAAACCTTCCAGCAGGTCGGCAATCAGGCCGGCGTTTTTGCCGCCAGCATTTCGGATCGGCAGCACGTCGGCTGGCGAGGCGGTGACCTTGCGGCAGGCGTCCAGATCGACCATGCGCAGCGGCAGGCCGTTGGAAAGCACGATGGCCAGCGCTTCCGGATCGGCAAAGGCGTTGAATTCGGCAGATGCGGTGTGGTTGCCGCTCGTCACGCCGCCGCCCATCCAGGTCAGGTCTGAAATTCTGGCAACAAGATCAGGCCGGGCCAGGCAAAGGGCGGCGATATTGGTGAGCGGGCCGAGCGCGAGGATACGCTTTTCGCCTGCCCCCTCAAGCCAGCCGCACAGCGCAGTGAAAGCGTCGCTTTGTGGCAGAGCGGGCGCTTCCGGCAGGCTGCGGCCGACGGTCGGAATGCCGCTGTCACCCAGAATGCATTGTGCGGTTTCGAGCGCGCCAAGGACGGGTTTGGCACGGCCCTGATGGATGGGCATGGACCAGCCGAAGACGGCGACCGCGCCGGCGGCGTTGCGGCAGACAGCATCCAGCGTCGAATTGCCGAAGACCAGCGAAATGCCGTCTATGGCAAGGCCTGCCGATTGCACCACCATGATGGCGGCGATATCGTCAAAGCCCATATCGGTATCGATCCACACACCCATGATCAGCCAAACACCTTGAGACTTGCCGCCTTTTCGACCGGAAGGTCGAAGGCGAGCGTATCACCGATCGTATGGGCGCTCAGCGCAGCATCGGTCTCCGCCTTAATGGGACCAAGCGGCGTATCCAGCAGGTACTCACGGGAATTTCCGGCAAAGGATGTGCCGCGCACGGTTCCCTGGAAAGGACCTGAACCAAGGGTGACCATGCGCGGCCGCCAGGCCAGTCCAGATGCTGAAGGGACTGGTCCGGTAAGCGGTGTTGTGCCGTTTTCGGTCTTCAACGCGCCGCCTTCCAGCGCGAAGATGTTTTCAAAGCCGACGAAATCCGCCACGAAGGCGGAAACCGGCGCATTGTAGATCTCTTCCGGCGTACCGATCTGCTCAATCTTGCCGCCCTTCATGACGACAATACGGTCGGCCAGCGCGAGCGCCTCGATCTGGTCATGGGTGACGAAAATCATCGTCACACCGGTTTCCTTCTGCACGCGCTGCAATTCGGTGCGCATTTCAAGCCTGAGGCGCGCATCGAGGTTGGAGAGCGGCTCATCGAGCAGCAGCACCTTCGGCTCCATGACCATGGAGCGCGCCAGCGCCACGCGCTGCTGCTGGCCGCCGGAAAGCTCGGCGGGCTTGCGCGATGCGAAGTTCGACAATCCCACGGACTTCAGGCCGGAGGTAACCTTGTCATCAAGCGCCTTGCCGTTCATGCCCTTGAGTTTCAGGCCGAAGGCGACGTTTTCGTAAACCGTCAGGTGCGGAAACAGCGCATAGGACTGAAACACCAGCCCGACGGCGCGCTTGTTGGCGGCGACGCGGGTGATATCGGCGCCGTCGAGATCGATGCGTCCGGCCGCCACCGGCATCAGCCCGGCAATGGCGCGCATCGTGGTGGTCTTGCCACAGCCGGAAGGACCGAGCAGCGCGAGAAGTTCACCCTTGCGGATATCGAGGTCGAGATCCTTGACGGCGATGCTGTTGCCATAGGCGAGCGAGACTTTTTGGAGCGAAAGGTAATTTGCGTCAGACATAACGGGAGAACCCCAGAAAACGTTCGGCCAGGAAGACGATGCCGATGGAAAGGAAGGCGAGCAGCGAGGAGAGTGCGGCGACAGACGGATCGAAGACGATTTCCATGTAGCCCAGCATGTCGATGGGCAGCGTGCGCACGCCCGGACCCGACAGGAACAGCGACACGGGCACCTGATTGAAACTCGTCACGAAACCGAGGATGAAGGCCGACAGGATGCCGCCGCGAATATTGGGCAGCACCACACGGAAAAATGCGCCAAACCGCGACGAGCCGAGCAGCACCGCCGCCTCCTCGATATCCGAACGCAGATTGTTGAGGCTGGCCGAAACCACCCGTACCGCATAGGGCAGGATGAGCGCCGTGTGCGCGAGAAACAGGGCAAGCGTGATGCCGATGCCGAAGGGCACGACAAAATAGCGCAGCAGCGCCAGACCGACGATGATACCCGGCACGATGATCGGCGCCGAAACAATCGTGCGCACGGTTTCCGCAAAGGGCAGCTTGTAGCGCGACATGGCGTAGGAAGCGGGAATACCGAGGACGAGCGCCGTGAATGTGCCGCCGATGGCGAGGAACATCGACATCGCGAAGCTTTCACGGAAACTTTCGACGGTGAAGACCTTCGCGATCCATTTCAGTGAAAAGCCCTGCGGCGGAAAGGCGAGCGTGTCGCCGGCCGAAAATGAGGCCGCAACGATGATGAGGAACGGCCCGATGAGGAAGCCGACAACGAGCAGGAGCGTGAGCGGAATGAAGAGCTGCCGGGTCATTTCTTGTTCCTTGCGGTGGCGATGCGCTTCAGCAGGATATTGGCGGCAAAGCTCATGACGATCAGGATGAAGGCGATGACGCTGGCGGCGACAAAATTGTTGGAGACTGTCACCTGCTGGTAGAGCAGGGTTTCCAGCATCAGCACCTTGGAGCCGCCGAGAATGGCCGGCGTGATATAGGCCGTGAGCGAACCGGTGAAGACCAGCGTGCCGCCGACAACAAGCCCCTCCTTGGTGAGCGGCAGGATGACCTTCCAGAACACCTGAAGCCAGTTTGCGCCGAGAACGCGGGCGGCTGCGATCGTATCCTTGGGCATATTCTCCAGCGCGCTGATGAGGGAAATGATCATCAATGGCAGGAACAATTGCAGAAGGCCGATGAAAACAGCCGTTTCGGAAAACAGGATGCGGATCGGCGCATCGCTCAGTCCTACCGCCTGAAGCGCCTGGTTGACGATGCCGGTTCTGCCGAGAATGACGATCCAGGCATAGGTGCGGGCAACCGGCGAGATCATCAGCGGCAAGACGACCAGATTGACGACATGGCCTTTCGCGCCCTGCGACAGATTGACGATGGCGAAAGCCGCCGCATAACCCACCACCGCAGATACGATGGTGACGAGCGCGCCAAGCTTCAGGGTGCGCAGGAAAACCGCCCTGTTCAGCGGATCGGAGAAGAAATCGGCGTAAGCGGATAATGTCCAGCCGTCAGTGGTGTGAAAGCCCTCCGACAGGAGCATGAAGACCGGCACAAGAAAGACCGCCGCCGCGAAAATAGCGGCGGGCAAGGCAAGCGCCAGCGCTTCGGCCCGGTTCTGAAACATCACTTTATTCCCTGAACGGCCCGCGGCCGATTGTTACTGCAACCGGCCAGAGCCGGCTTGCGGAATTGAGAGGTGGAAAAGCGGTCAGGGGACGACCAAACCGCTTTTCCGGGAATGGAGCCGCCCTTTCGGACGTTTTAAATGCCCCATTCCAAACCTTGATAAGGACTTACTGGCCGACCTTGGCATTCCACTCCGACAGCCACTTGTCGCGGTTGTCGAGCGTCACGTCGGAAGGAATGAGCTGCAGGCTTTTTGCGGTTTCGTCGCCATAGGTGATGTTGTTCGCCACCTCGTCAGACACCTTGACTTCCTTGTTGGTCGGGCTGTCCACCAGCTTTTCGGCCAGCGCCTTCTGAACGTCGGTCGAGAGCCAGAAATCCATGAACTGCAGCGCCAGATCTTCGTTCTTCGTGCCCTTCGGCACCACGAGCACATTCATGCCGCCGGTCTGGCCTTCCTTGGGGGTTGCCCAGGCAAGCGGCAGATCGAGCTTGGTAAAGGGCGCCCAGGAGAAGCGGCCGATGGGGGCGGCCCAGATTTCTTCCTGCTGCATGAGCTGCACCAGCTGCGACGATTTCACGTAGAACGTGACGATATCGTCCTTCTTTTCGCCCACGGCTTCGATAGCGCCGGAAAGATCAGGCGTGTCCTTGCCGATGGCCTTGCCCAGCATGTAAAGCGCCGGCGGGCCCTGATTGGTGGTGACATTCGGGAAAGCGACGTGGTCGACGATACCGTCCTTCAAAAGATCGGCCCAGCTATCGATCTTCATCTTGTCTGTGCGGTAAACGATTGACGTGGCGTAGAAATTGACGCCAACGCTCATGCCGTCGCCATTCGGATCCTTGGCGATGTCATAGAGCTTGCCGATATTCGGCACCTTGGCGGCATCGATCTTCTGGATCAGGTCCTTGCGGGTGGCGGAAAGCGCATCCGCCATGGAAACGATGGCGAGATCGACCACCGGATTGGCCTTGTTGGCCTCTATCTTGGCCAGACGCTCAACGCTGTTGCCGGTCTCGACGACCAGCTTGCAGCCGCATTGCTTCTCGAACGGTGTATAGACCAGTTCCTTGAATTCGTCCTGCGCGAAAGCGTAGACCGAGATCGTCAGCGTCTTGTCCTGCGCCTGCGCGGCACCCATCGTCAGCATCAGGGCGGCGCCCGATGCAAGAATGATTTTTTTCATGGTGTGAGTTCTCCTGCTGTCGTGTTTTTGGCTTCAATCGCATCATGCTTTTTTTCGCCGGTGGAGCCGCGCATGATCAGCGCCATCGGTACTTTCGAGATTTCTGCCGTAACCTCGGCAGCAATGCCGTTTTCGAAACCCGCCTCGCCATCGATCGCGCGCAACAGTGCGTCCACGGCCAGATCGGCGATGCGGCGCATATCCATGCGCATCGTCGTCAGCGGCGGCGTCACAACGGCGGAAAAAATCAGATCGTCGAAGCCGGTTACACTCGCCTCTTCCGGCACCTCGATGCCCTCGCGCTGCAATTCGGTGAGCGCGCGCAACGCATGCAGGTCGGATACGGCAGCAAAGGCAGTGAAACCATCCCTCACCTTTTCGGCAAGGCCGAGACGGCAACCCGCACCATCCGCCTTTTCAATGGCGTCCACCCACAGCGTCTCCGTGACGCAGGCCTTGCCGAGACCATCGCGAATGCCGCCGAGGCGGTCGTTCTGTACATTGGAGTCGCGGTTTTTGCCGATCAGCACCACCTTGTCGTGTCCAAGGGCTGTCAGGTATTCGCCGATCTGCCGGCCGCCATCCCAGTGGTCAGCGGCTACCGTGTTTCCGGGCGTCGAGGGGCTGTCGATCACCGCCACCGGGCAATCGACATCCGCGATACGCGTGCCGCGGCGGGGAACGACGACCATGCCATCCACTCCACGCTCGATCAGCCGGTTGATGGCATCCGTCTGCATGGCGATCTCGCCGCGCGAGTCGGCGATCAGAACACCGTAACCGGCATTGACGGCTGCCTTTTCGATGGCCTGCGCGATCTGTGGGAAGAGTGGATTGGCGATATCCGGCAGCACCAGCCCGAGAACTCCTGACCTGCCGGTGCGCAACGCCCTGCCCGCCGAACTCGGCACATAACCAAGTTCGCTTGCGGTCCTGCGGATGCGCTCCACCAGTTCCGGCGAAACACGGCCCTTGCCCGACAGCGCATTGGACACGGTTGCAACCGACACGCCGAGTGCCGCTGCTATCGCGCTCAGATTGGTGGCAGGCCGTGAAGACGCCATGATGGTCCGAAAGGGCTGATTAAACGTTTAATCACGATAGTCGACCAAAACCGTCCTGTCGAGTCCGGCCACAGACAAAACCGGGCAAAAATCGAGGCACGAACTCTAAATGCCCGAAAAAAGTGCGCTTATTTTTACAGTGGCAGATTGCCCGCCGCACGATAGGCCTCGACCTGCCGTACCAGCCAGTCGCGAAACAGCACGACTGGAACGTGGTTGGCACGGGATAGCGGCGCCACCGCATAATAGGAACTCGGGCTTTTGGCCTGATGATCGTAGGCTTTCACCAGTTGCCGCGATTTCAATTCGTTATCAATCAGGAAAAGCGGCATCAAAGCCACGCCAAGCCCGGCGATACAGGCCTGTGCCACGCTGGAAAACTGCTCGAAGCGCATGCCCTGCGGCAAGGCGAGCGAATGGCCGAGGCTCTCGAACCAGTGGCTCCAGGCACCCGGCCGCGAGGCCATGTGCAGCAGTGGCAGGCCGGCAATATCCTCACCCTTTTCGACCGGATGCGCCTTCAGGAATTCGGGGCTGCACACCGGCGCAACCATCTCATGCATCAGAAAGGTGCTTTCCGCCCCCGGCCAATCCGCCTGCCCGATGTGGATCGCCATATCCAGTTGCTCACGCTCGAAGTCGAACTGGCCGATGCGGGTGGCGAAATTGATGGTGATTTCCGGATGACTGGAGACGAAATCAGGAATGCGCGGCAGAAGCCAACGGGTGCCGAATGTCGGCAGCATCGCTAGATTGAGCGTATTGCCATGCGTTTTGGTCATGATCTGCAGCGAGGCGGCGCGTATCTCGCCAAGGGCTGCGGCAATCGATTTCGCGTAAGCACCACCCTCGGTCGTCAGTGACACTCCACGCGCGCCGCGCTCGAACAGGCGCACGCCAAGCTGTTCTTCCAGTGACATAACCTGACGGCTGATCGCCCCTTGCGTCAAGGCAAGTTCATCGGCAGCGGCTGAAAAGCTGCCAAGCCGAGCAACGGAATCAAAGGCGGCAAGCGCACTGGTGGAAGGCAGGAGTTTGCGGCTGAGAGACGTCATGAGCCATTACTATATGTAATGCAAAAATGAGTAAACATGGCTTGTGCCATCAGGGGCTAACACGAATAATCCGGCCAGCAAATCCGGAGGCATAACGTGAGCGAACGCGCAGCATTCAATTGGCAGGACCCTTTTCTGCTGGAAGACCAACTGACCGACGACGAGCGGATGATCCGCGACGCCGCCGCAGCCTTCGGCAAATCGGAACTTATGCCGCGTGTGTCCGAGGCCTATCTTTCCGAGACCACCGAACCGGAACTGTTCCGCCTGATGGGCCGTACCGGCCTGCTCGGCATCACCCTGCCGGAAGAATATGGCGCCGCAAATGCCAGCTATGTGGCCTATGGCCTTGTAGCGCGTGAGGTGGAGCGCATCGACAGCGGTTATCGCTCGATGATGAGCGTGCAGTCCTCGCTCGTCATCCATCCGATCTTCGCTTATGGCTCGGACGAACAGAAGAAGAAATACCTGCCCGGTCTCGTCTCCGGCGAGCTGATCGGCTGTTTCGGCCTGACCGAACCGGATGCCGGCTCCGATCCGGGCGGAATGAAGACCCGTGCCGAAAAGATCGCCGGCGGATATCGCCTGCGCGGTTCGAAAATGTGGATTTCCAATGCCCCCATCGCCGATGTCTTCGTCGTCTGGGCGAAATCCGAAGCCCACGACAACCAGATTCGCGGCTTCGTGCTGGAAAAGGGCATGAAGGGTCTGTCTGCTCCGAAGATCGGCGGCAAGCTTTCGCTGCGCGCCTCCATAACAGGCGAGATCGTCATGGATGGCGTGGAAGTGGGCGAAGATGCGCTGCTTCCGAATGTTTCCGGCCTGAAAGGCCCGTTCGGCTGCCTCAACCGCGCCCGCTACGGCATTTCCTGGGGCGTGATGGGCGCTGCGGAAGATTGCTGGTTCCGCGCCCTGCAATATGGTCTCGACCGCAAGCAGTTCGGCAAGCCGCTGGCCGGCATGCAGCTTTACCAGAAAAAGCTGGCCGACATGCAGACCGAGATCGCTCTCGGCCTCCAGGCATCGCTGCGCGTCGGCCGCGTGATGGACGAGCACAAAATGGCGCCGGAAATGATCTCCATCATCAAGCGCAACAATTGCGGCAAGGCGCTGGATATCGCCCGCCAGGCCCGCGACATGCATGGCGGCAACGGCATCCAGATCGAGTACCACGTGATGCGCCACGCCCAGAACCTCGAAACGGTCAACACCTATGAGGGCACGCACGATGTTCACGCGCTGATCCTCGGCCGGGCACAGACGGGCATTCAGGCGTTTTTCTGAGACCTTCTCCGCATCATTTCCTTCATGAAAAAAAGGCCTTCGAAAATCACTTCGAAGGCCTTTTTAGTTTTCCGGTTCAGGCAATCGCTTAGAACGTGCCTCTAACACCTATGCCGAACATGCGCGGTTCGGTCATGCTGGCCTCGATGCCGCCAATGCCGCGGTTCTGCTGCATATAGGTCGGCGCACGCTCGTCGAAGACGTTTTTCACGTAAGCGTAGACCTCCATCTCCTCCTGGAACTTGTAGCTCGCGCGTACATCGGCGATGGTGTAGGGGTCGATCGCATAGGCAGCCGTGTTGGCCGTATCGGAATAATAACCATCGATATGACGCACCTGACCCGAGACGGTGAACTTGTCGGTCACATCCCAGCTTGCCCCGATGCTGAACATGTAACCAGGCGATTTCGCGAATTCATTGCCTGCATAGCTGGCATTGCTGGAAATCTGGTCGATTTCGGTCTTCAGCACGCCGGCACTTGCCTTCAGCGTCAGATTGTCGAGAACCTGATAATCGGCGCCGACTTCCAGACCATAGGCATGCGCTTTCTGCGCATTGATGGTGTAGGATTGAGTAATGCCTGACGAGATAACGACCGGAATATTGTACTGGGCGTCCTTGTAATCCATGTAGAACAGGTTGCTGTTGAGCGTCAGCCTGTCATCCAGCAACTTCGCGCGCGTGTAGAGTTCGTAGTTCCAGATGGTTTCCTTCTCGAAGGGCAACCATTGGCCCGACGAGATGTTCAGCGATATGCCGCCGGGATTGTAACCACGGCTGATCATGCCGCCAACGGTCCAGTCATCATTGATCGCGTAAGCGAGCGAGGCCTTGGGAAGCAGCTCGGAGAATGTCTCGTCAAAATCCACCGCCCTGGCCGAATAGACGGATCGGCCCGCCCGCTGGATACGGTCGGTCTGGTAACGCAGGCCGCCGGTAAGCGTCCACTGGTCCGTCAAACGATAGCTCAGCTCGCTGAAGATACCTAGATTGTCCTTGGTATCATCGAATGTCGAAACGCTGTTGTTGTAGGTACCCCGCAGATAAAGAACTTCATCGGCCTGCGTGTGGGCGTAAAATATGCCCGCGACGCCGCTCAGCACATCTTCCTGATCACCGAAGGTCACACGGGTCTCGTGGGACGTGTTCGTCTGATCGATATTGGCATCGCCATTATTGACCACACCCACCCTGCGGCGCGCATCGGAAGCGGAAAATTGGGTCTGGTTGAAGAGTTTTACGCCGTTTTCAAAGTCGTAATTGATGTCGAGAATGCCGGTGTGGGTATTCTGGCTCCAGCTCGGCATGGTGGTGGTGATGTGGTTGAGATCCTCGAAAGGACGCGACGCCGCTTCCTGGCTCGGCCGGTTGGCGGCGTTATAGGAATAGGTCAGCTTGGTCGTCAGGCCCGGAATTTCCGGCGGTTCCCACAGAAGCTTGAAACGCGCGTTGAATTCCTTGAAATCCTGGTTGGTGCCTGCGTGGGCAAAACCGGAATTGATGTAATCGATAAAGGTATCGCGACCCGAATAATCGATTGCCAGACGCGCCGCCAGCTCGTCTTCGATCAACGGGCCTGAGACCGCAAAGGACGCCCGCTTCTGGTGATAGTTCCCGATTTCGGCCTGATAGCTTGCTTCCGGCGTAAACGTCGGGTCCTTGGTATTGACGAGAATGGCGCCGGCAATGGCGTTGGCGCCCTGCGATGTGGTCTGCGGCCCACGGAAGACCTCGATGCTTTCGACATCCCAGATGGAGGTCGCGCCATAGATGAACTCGTTATAACCGAGATAGTGACCATCGACGTTGATGGTGGCGCGCGGCACGGTGCCGGCGAAGAACGCCGTTGCTCCGGTGTTCGGGCCCTGCGTGTCGAGACCGCGAATGATCGGGGCGCTGACATTGTCGGTATAAACAACGTTTGGAATGTCCTTGATCGCATCTGAGACGGTTGGATCGCCGGTCTTTTCCTTTTTCAGTTCATCGCTGGATTTGACCGAGACAGAAGACGCCGTGTTCTTCATGTCGCGCGCGACTTTTTCGCCGGTCACCACAATCGGCTTGAGAACGGTCGTTCCCGAGGCCTCGGCCTGTTGCTCCTGAGCGAAAACCGGCGTCACAAACAGGGCGGCCAGCGTCAAAACGCTGACCCCGCCCATCAAACGGCCGCTAGTACGAAACCCCATAACACACCCCTAGTAAACATGAGTATTAAAGTCATATTCAAGTAACGGAAGCGTTATCCGTTTCGCAATAGAGAATGCGTTCCGTATTGTGGGCGGATAGGGTTCCGTAACGGGATGTGCCATATTTACAACAAAGTTTATCGACTGGCCGGTGTCATGCAGTTCCCCGCCTCAAGGGGAAGGCGTTGAAATGGCTCAGAAATCGATTCCGATTTCCAGTCGGATGCGCTAGGCATGTTCACGACATAAATCGGGGAGCGGACTTGGACGCCATGGATGACGAGCGAGACAATCTGCCTGAAAACGACGGAGAGAAGCGCTCTGCCCTCATTCAGTCGGTCTCTATTGCTGCACGCTTTCTCGACCTTCTGGCAAAATCGGACGGGGCGCTTGCACTCGGCGAACTCGCCAAACGCGCCGGCACAGGCCGCTCCACAGCTCATCGTTACCTGCAAAGCCTCGTGCGGGAAGGACTGGTGGCGCAGGACCCTGCAACCGGCAGCTACGACCTCGGCCCAACCGCGCTCTCGATAGGCGTCAGCGCACTCAGACGAATCAATCCGGTCGAAACCGCCGGTCGACAGATGAAAGCACTGGCCTCGAAGATCGGCGCCAGTTGCGGTGTAGCGATCTGGACAGATCGCGGCCCGGCCGTGGTGCAGTGGCACAGGAGTGCCAGCTTCTCCATCAGCACCGTGGCGCTGGGGGATGTTCTACCGCTGGATAACAGCGCCTGCGGGCTGGTTTTTCAGGCTTATCTGCCACCGGACAGGACAGCGTCGGTGCGCAAGCTGCAGCCGCCCGCTTTTCGCGGGTCCCGCCCAGACGCCAAAGTCCTGCACGCCATTCGTGAGACAGGCGGCGCGGAACTCAACGAACATCTGTTCTCCGCCCTGACCGGCAAGGCCGCCCCGGTTTTCGACGCGCAGGGCGAAATCTGTTGCGTCGTCACCACCGTGTCTTTCCTCGCGACCGCCGAGACGGAGCGGCACTTTCCGCAGCTTCTTGAAGCGGCCGGAAAGGCGACGGCAGAATCCGACGGCTCGTAAACCTATCCGGCCAGGTGGTCGGCGAAGGTGCTGCCGGAATAGGCGGTGCGGAAGAGCCCGGCATCACCGAGCCTTGGAAGCAGCCGCTCCAGCACCAGCCGCATCGATGCGACCGAACCGCCGGGCACCGCGACGAAACCATCTATCGCGCTGGCCGCCACCCATTCGCGGATGCTTTCAAAAGCATCCTCGACCGTGCCGATGATCTGCCAGTGGCCCGATCCCATCACTTCCGGTCGCCGCAACAATTCGGCAACGCTCAGCGTTTCCCGTTCGATCAGCCGGCGGAGCAGATTGGCATGGGTGCGGCTTCTCGGTGTCTCGGGCGGCGGCGGCAAGTCAGACGGGGTGACGATCCGCGTGAGCGACCAGTCGGAAAGGTCAAGACCCGTCAGATTTTGAATAGATGCAAATATGCGGCCACGGTTGGCCCTTTCGTGGGTCTCCGCAAACAGCTCCAGCGCCTCGTTCTTGGTGTCCGCCAGATAAAGACTGAGACCCGGCATCAGCTTCATCACATCCGGTGAGCGCCCATGCCGCTCCGCTCTTTGCCGTAAATCCGCCCGAAGTTCGATTGCCGCCTGCATATCCGGCGTCGAGGCAAAGACCGCATCCGCAACGGAGGCTGCGAAATCGCGGCCTTCGGGGGAAGCTCCAGCCTGCACCAGTGGAATACGGCTGGAATGGGCCGGCAGGTTGAGCGGGCCTTTGACGCTGAAGTGCTTTCCTTCATGCGCGATTGGCTGGACCAGCGACGAATCTGCAAAACGCCCGCTCTCTTTGTCCAGCTTCAGCGCCTCGTTGGGAAAGCTCGCCCAGAGCTGCTGTACTACCTGCGTGAACTCGGCGGCGCGTTCATAACGCTCCTGCGGCGACGGCATTTCTTTCAGGCCGAAATTTTCGTGGCCGTCCAGCGCCGTGACGATGTTCCATCCCGCCCGGCCATTGCTCAGCCAGTTCAGCGATTGCAGTTGGCGGGCAACCACATATGGCGGCAGGAATGTCGTCGAAACCGTGGATAACAGGCCGACATGGCTGGTCTCCCGTGCGATGGCGGCCAGAAGCATGTTCGGGTCCATGCTCGCAAATCCGCCGCCGGTCTCCAGCCCCTCGGTGCGCAGAAACAGCGTGTCGGGCCGGAAGACAAAATCCACATGCGCAGCCTCGGCGCGCTTTGCAAGATCGACGAAATAATCGCTGGAGAAAACCCCGTCTATACCGCTGTCTTGACGCCGCCATGCCTCGCCGCTGAGCCAGGTTGGCGCCAGCGACATGCCGACGTGAAGCTTGAGCGCGACTGACATGAAACACCTCGAATGAAAAATCATCACGAAATCCGCGATGTGAATCGGCAAATTTCGATTTGTGGAGAATTTTACTATAGTTTAGTGTCGCTTCAAGACTAGCCTGTCGCGCTTGCCGGTACGGAACGCGATTTCCGCAAGTTCGATATGTGAATTCAATATCTTAGAGTGGGCGTGCGTCGTGTCGACGCATGGCCCTATGAATAACAGGAGTTGTAATCCGGTGCTTGATGCCACGGACCTTCATGCGAGTTACGGACACATCCCCGTATTGCAGGGCCTGTCTGCCCGCTTTCAAACCGGCCGCGTCACAGCGCTGGTCGGACCCAACGGCTGTGGCAAGTCGACGCTGTTGAAGACCATCATGGGTTTCGTGCCTTTATCATCAGGCAGGATAAGCCTCGGTGACCGCCTGATCGGCGAGATCAGACGCCGCGAACTCGCCCGCCGCATCTCCTACCTGCCGCAGGAATGCCATTGCCCTGACTATATGACGCTTGGCGAATTGATCGAGCTTGCGGGTTATGCGCGCTACGGGCTTGGCGGCGGTCCATCCGAACGCGACCGGGCGCTTTTTGCCGATGCGCTGAAGACCGTTGGGCTGGAAGACAAGGCCAGGGCGCAGGTCAACACGCTGTCCGGCGGCCAGCGCCAGCGCGCCTTCATCGCCATGGTGCTCGCTCAGGACACGGAGGTGATCCTGATGGACGAGCCGGTCAACCATCTCGACATGAAATATCAATATGCTGTTCTCAGCCTCGTGCGCGAACTGACGGACAGGCACGGCAAAACTGTTATCGTCGTGCTGCACGATCTCAACCTCGCCTCCACCTTCGCCGATGACGTCATCATGCTGAAAGCCGGACGGGTTCTCGCCTCCGGGCCTGTCGCGAATACGGTCACATCAGCCAATGTTGCCGACGTCTTTGATCTCGAGGCCGACATATTTTCCCGGGAGGGGCGGCTCATCTGCGTACCGCGGCTGGAGCGGCAGGAACAGGCCATTCCGGCATGACATCTAAAATAATGCTGATCTTTGCCGCCGCGATCTTGCTGGCCGTTGTTCTCGTCATCAACCTCGTGCTGATGACTGGCGACCTGCCTCTTGCCGAAATCGCGACGACGCTCCTGCATGGCGAGGCCGAAACCTATGAACAGTCGGTTCTACTCTATCAGCAAATCCCGCGCTCACTGATTGCGATCTATGTCGGCGCCACCACGGCCGTCAGTGGCTGCGTGCTGCAGGGGCTTGCTCGCAATCCTCTCGCCTCGCCCTCCACCCTGGGCCTGAATGCCGGTGCGACGCTTTTTGTGGTCGCCGGTGCGCTGGTGTTCGATTTCTCGCCCGAAATACAGGGGCTCGTCGCGCTTATCGGCGCCGGCTTCGGCTTTGGCGCCTGCTTCCTCGTTGCCCGGCTGGCCGGGCGGTCAAACGATCCGCGCGGCCTGTCGCTCATCCTGTCCGGTGCGCTTGTCTCCATGCTGCTGATCGGGGTCACCAATGCCCTCCTTTTGTCAAACCCCACACGTCGCGCCGAATTCCTGAGCTGGGTCGGCGGCAATATCAACCACGTCTATGCCGGGCGCCTCACCGATTTCTGGTGGATTGGCGCCATTGCGATGGTGATGCTGTGGTCGGTCGCCCGCCCGCTGACGCTCGTTCTGCTGGGTGCGGAAAAAGCCGCTTCCGCCGGCGTCAACGTCACGCGCGTGTCCCGGATCGCACTTTTCGCCACCATGCTGGCCTCCGGCTCGGCAGTGGCCATTTGCGGCCCCATCGGCTTCGTCGGCCTCATCGTTCCACATATGGTCCGGCCGCTGGTCGGGGTGAATTTCACCCTCGCTCTGCCCGCTTCCGCCCTTGTCGGGGCGAGTCTCTGCGTGCTGGCCGATCTCGGCGCGCAGACCCTGTTCAGGCCGTATGTGGTCAATACCGGACTGTTCATGGACCTGCTCGGCGGCCTCGTCTTCATCGTCATCGTCAAGCGCTTCTATCTTTCGCCTTCGGCCAATAGACTGTCATGAAGAGGGATGTCATGAAAAGGCAATTGGCCACCGACGGCAAAGCGGTCCTGAGGCTGCCGAGCGGTCTGCAGATCGGCATCGGCAACCTCAAGGCCGGCCTTGCATTGATCCTGCTGGCGTTGGTGCTGGCCGCCATTTCCGTTAGTCTTGGAAATACACAGACCGGTCTTATTGACCTCCTGCGCGGCGTTGCCGGCGGGCAATTGAGCGACGATCAGGCCTATGCCCTGTGGACGGTGCGGCTGCCGCGCATCCTGCTTGGTTTCATGGCCGGATGGAGCGTTGCGCTGGCCGGGGCCATGCTGCAATCGGTCGCCCGCAATCCGCTTGCCGATCCCGGCCTGTTCGGTCTGAGCCAGGGATCAATGACCACCATCATGCTGCTTCTGGTGCTGGTGCCGGCGGCGCCCAAGACCATGGTGGCACTTGCGGCCGTCGGCGGTGGCCTTGCGGTGGCCTTCCTGCTCATAGCGCTTGTCGGACGAGAACGTTCCAGCGGGCTCGCCATCCTGCTGATGGGCATCGCAATCGAATCCGCCCTTTCATCAGTCTCATCAGTGCTTTTGCTCTACACGCCAACGGAAACATCGCTGTCGCTTGCCGACTGGATGGCGGGTTCGCTGTTTCAGGCGAGCTGGCCGATCATCCTCGTATTCGCGCCCCTTTTCGCGGCCAGCCTTGTGGGCATTTTTCTCATCGGCCGGGCGCTTGCGGTTTTCGATCTCGGTAACGAGATGGCCATGGCGCTCGGCGAAACGGTCAAACGGTCGCGCCCGCTCGTCATCGTTTTTGCGGTCATCCTCAGCTCCGCTTCCGTCACCGCTGTCGGCCCCTTGACCTTTCTCGGCGTCATCGCCCCGCATCTCGCCACCTTCGTGTCGCCCGCCGTCGGCCGCGCCAGGCTTTTCCTGTCTGGGCTGACGGGCGGCATTCTGGTGGTGACCGCCGATACGCTTTCGCGTGGGCTGGTGGCCGATACGCCGATGCCGATAGGCCTTGCGCTGACGCTGATCGGCGTGCCGCTTTTCATCCTCACGCTGCGCCTGCAGGCGCTGCGCAGAACCAACATCCACTGAAAAAATTGAACAAAGGGTATGCCATGCGATTTGCCATCCTCGTTGCAGCACTTCTGACCGCCGGAAGCAGCCTTGCCGCAGAGCGAACCGTCACCGATGCCGCCGGCCGCACGGTCTCCATCCCCGAGCAGCCGCAGCGCATCGTCGTCATGCACGAACCGCTGCTGGGCGTGCCGCTGATGGATCTTGGCGCCAATGTGGTAGGCGCCTATGGCCGTAACAGCGACGGCAAATTCGCAACCGCCGTTGATTTCATCGACACCGTTCTCGGTGAAGGCCGCACCAAACCAAAAGGTTTCGGCGCGGTGGGTCAGATCGATCTCGAAAAGCTGCGGGCGCTGCAACCCGACCTGATCGTCGCCACGGAAATGGACAGCGGCAAGGCCGAGCAGCTTTCCACCGTCGCGCCCGTCTATCTGCAAAAGGTAAGCACTGGCCACACCTATGGCTTCAGCGTCGAGGAGAATCTTTCGGGTCTCGTTGGCAGAAGTGACGCTTTTGCCGAGCGCCGGAAAACCTATGATGAGAAACTCGCGACCGTCAAAAAAGCACTCAGCGAAGACGCGAAAGGCAAGACCTATCTCGCAATTCTGCTGACCGACCAGATCAACGCGGTCGGCGACATGTCCGGTGCGGTGCAGGCGCTCGAGGATCTGGGTTACGCACGGCTGAAAATCGACAACGCCACCTCGTCGGGTGGGCTGGGTTCCACCCTGACGATGCCGCTCAGTGCCGAGGCTTTTGGCAAACTCAACCCGGATCTGCTGGTGGTGATGAACAGCTATAACAGCCCCGCCCGAGGCGAAGCCGGAACGCGCGCCGCACTTGAAAAGATCATTCCCGGCTGGGAACGCTTCGTCAAACCGGCGCGTGACGGCCGGATCGTCTTCCTCGATTCCAGCCGGGTCACGACGCCGTCCATCCCCAGCGCGCTGCATACGCTGGACGCGGTGGAAAGCTGGGCAGGCCGCCGTTAAACGCCCCTTCGACAAGCGCAATTCCGGCGCAAACCATGCGCCGGACATAAACTTGAGTTTTTGACGAAACTTATATTGCGACGGCCGGAACCGCCTGTTATGTTCGCGCATCTTGACACAACGACGTCGGATCTCCCGCCGGAAAACTCCGGTGCGCGATTGTCCGGCATGCCGATCCGGGACAGCGAAACTGCCGATCCCCATCGGCGATATCCCAGGGAAGACAGCAACATGAGCATTGCACAAAGCATCGAAACCGGCGTTCCGGACCGGACCCCCAAACGCCATCGTTACGCCGTCAAGCTACGCTGCCTTGACGTGGCCCGCGTGGAAAAACTCAGCCGGTCCATGGTGCGCATCGTATTGACCGGGCCTGAGCTAGAAGGCTTTGCCAGTCTCGGTTTTGACGACCACGTCAAGATCTTCTTCCCGCTTCCCGGCGAAACCGAACCTAACCTGCCGGTGATCGGCCCGAACGGCCTCGAATTTCCCGAAGGCGCGCCGCGCCCGCTCGCACGCGATTACACGCCGCGCAGCTTCGATGCCGAGAAGGGTGAACTCGCCATCGATTTCGCCACACACCATGATGGCCCCGCCAGCAACTGGGCAAAATCCGCCAGGGTGGGTGACAAGGCATGGATTGCAGGCCCGCGCGGCTCGTTCACCATTCCCTTCACCTTCGACTGGCATCTGCTGATTGCCGACGATACCGGCCTTCCCGCCCTTGCACGGCGACTGGAAGAAATGCCCGAGGGCACCCGCGTCGTCGCGCTGATCGAAGTCGAGACGGAGGCTGATCGCCTGGACCTTGCCACGAAAGCTGACGCGTCGATCATCTGGGTAACGCAGAAGGCCGCGGGCGGCGGCGATCACGACGCCCTGACGGAGGCGCTGCGTACGCTTGAACTGCCTGAGGGCGATTTCTTCAGTTGGGTCGCCTGCGAATCGAAAGCGGCGAAAGACCTGCGCGCCATCCTGATCGGCGAGTACGGCGCGAACCCCAAGTGGACGCGCGCTTCCGGCTACTGGCGGCGCGGCGCAAGCGGCGTTCACGATCATTTCGATGAATGAACCGGCAATCGCGGCGGCTGGCAAGCTGGAGGCGGACATGATGACGACGGAACTCAAAGCCCATCTCGCCAATGTTCTGGACGATGAGGTGGGACATATCGGCCCGAACGCCAACCTGTTCGGCTGCGGACTTCATTCCCTCGCTCTCATGCGCCTGATCCCGCCGCTGTCGCAGCTCGCCGGCACGCGACTTTACTATGACGATCTCGCCCGTCAGCCCACGCTTGCCGCCTGGCAGGCGCTGATCGAGCAGTCGCGCGCGGGCTGCTGATCCCCGTAAGAGGGGACTTTTCCCGCCAGGCGCGACGTACCTCAACATTAGATTTCCAAGGAGAGGACCATGGCAGCAGATAATTCGCGCATGCTTGCGCGCCGCATCGAACAAACCTTCGACAATGCGGACGAAGCCCCACGGAGCGGATCGCAGCCAAGCCAATATGAGGAGCGGGTCTGGTTCCAGCAGTTTCAGGACCCCGATCAGGTCTTCCGGCATATTCTCACCTACCGCATCGGCGGCGAGAGCGACCTTCTGCGCCTGACATCGGCACTGGAGACGGTTTGCGAGGCATGGCCCGAACTGCGCGTGCGGTTTTCCTTTGGAGAAGACGGCACCCTTGCCAAGAGCATAGAGGCCCCTTCGGCATCTCTCGTGCAACTGTTTCAGACGGCATCGAAAGACGAAGCGGTGGCCCTTCTGCACGACCTTCAGGCAAGCCCGTTCGACGCGGAAATCGATCCGCCGTTTCAGGCCATCGTGCTCTTGAGCGAAGGAGAGGTACTGCTGGCGCTTCTGGTGCATGGCCTGCTTGGTGAATCCCTCTCGCCGCAGATTTTGCTGGGCGCTATTGCCGCAGCCTATGCTGGCGAGGCGCCGAAGCCGCTTTCGCCACGCATCACCGAAAACGCCATCGTCAATCCAGTTCCGCTCCCCTGGCTGCAAGGACCGGCCTCCGGCACGCCCGTCGTCTCTCTGCGTAATAGCGGGACCAAGCCGGCGAGCCACAGCCACGGCGTTGATCTTCCGGCTGCCCTTCTCGACCCAAACGGCTCGGCCGCAACGGACGCGCTTCTGGCACGCACCGGCGCCCGTTTCGCGCTTTTTCTGGCGACGAGCGGCAATCTCGACACTGTTACACTGCGCCTGCCCCTGCAACCCGGGAACGAGGCCGGCTTGCCGCTTCCGGCAGATGCGGTCGCCCGCGTCTCGATCTCACGTGGCCAGTCGCCGCAGGAGGCCGAAAGAGCCGTGCTGGCTGGGTTGGCCCGACATGGCGAACACAACGACGAGGTTGCCACCTTCACGCTTCAGACGCTGGCAACATCCGCTGAAACCTCATCCGTCGAGCGGCTCCGGTTCGAGCGCCTGCCGCTCCCCTCTCTCCAGTCCGGCCTTGGCCTGACGCTCGCCGCCGGCAGCACGGTTGATGGCCACATCCGTCTGGAACTGACAGGCGGCAAGGAGGCCTCGCCGCATGCGACGGCATTCCTGCTTGAACGTTTCATCGCCCATCTCGAAGGCGGTGCGGATTTTTCCGGCATTGCGCATCAAACCTCGTCCGCAGGGCCGGAGGCTGCAGCATTCCTGCCCGCCACCTCCCGCTCCAGCGACGACGAGACTGCCGCGACAATTCTTGCAGAATTCCGCGAAGCGCTTGCGTCGCCAGACATGGGACCGGATGACGATTTCTTCGATTTTGGCGGCCATTCGCTGATCGCCACCCGCATCATCGGACGCCTTTTGAGCAATCACGGCATCGAGCTGCGTTTCAACGACCTGTTCAGCTATCCCACCGCCGCATCGCTCGCAAAACAGGCGACGCGTCTCGAAACCGCCGCCCCTGCACAGGCGGAAGCAACCGCGACCGGCTCGTTGACGGCACCGCTTTCGCTTGCGCAGATGTCGCTCTGGAAAGCCTATGCCGCCTTTGGTTTCGGCGAGATTTTCAACATCCCCTTCGCGCTCGATTTCCTCGATCCGGTGGATGAGAGCGCTTTCGAATGCGCATTCCTCGATATTATCGAGCGTCATCCCGGCCTGCGAACCCATTTCCACGTCGAGGATGGCATGGTTCTGCAGAAGATCGTGCCGATGCACGACCTGCCCGGCTACAAGTGGTTCTGGACGAGTGAGGAAAGCGAAGGCGTGGACCGGCACACGGAAGCGTCCTGGCGGTTCGACCTTGCCCGCGAATTGCCGATGCGGCTGCGTTTCCTGCGCAATCCGCAAACCGGCGGCCAGGTGCTCTCTTTCCTCTTCCACCATATCGTGCTGGACGAATGGTCGGTGAACCTGATGATGGACGAGTTGACAGAGGCCTATCGGGCAAGAGCCACGGGCAAGGCTCCCGTCTTTGCGAGCAAGCCCGCACCCTTCCATGAATTCGCCAGAAAACAGGTGGCATCCGGCGTCAACGGCGACCACCTTGCCTACTGGACCGATATGCTGCGGGACGCGCCGAAGGGCCTGGTTCTCACCGGACAGAACAGCACGCCGACAGATGCTGCACACGACGAGGCGCCGGCGGGCGGCTGGATCGAGTTCAAGCTGGAAAAACACGTCAGCGACGGACTTTACGCCATCGCCAAGCAGAACAGCGCTTCCCTGTTCAACGTCGTTTATGCCGCCATTGCCGCGTCACTGCGCCATCTGTGCGGGTTGAGCGATCTCGTGGTCGGCACGTCGGCGTCCGGCCGCACTGACAGCGGCTATTTCGATACGATCGGCTATTTCACCACGGTCGTTGCCCATCGTGTGCGTTTCCGCGAGGAGATGACTGTCGGCGAACTGATCTCCTCGGTGAAGAACACTGTCAACGGCTCTCTGGAACACAGCGAAATCCCGATCGATCTCGTCGAAGAGGCGCTTGGCATGACACCGGGTCGAGATCATCTGTTCGAGGTATTCATCCAGATCCACGCCAAGAACAAGCTGAACGGCACTCTTACAGGACCGGACGGCAAAACCGTCGAGTTCCGCCAGATCGATCCCGACAAGCACGAATCCATGCTGGGGCTGCAATTCGAGGTAATGGAAGAAACGATTGGCGGCGAACGCTCCATCCGCGTGTTGATGAGCTACCGCTCCGACCGTTACGGCCCCGAGGATGTCGACCGGCTGCGCACGACCACCAGCGGCGTCTTCAGCCGTTTCGCCGAAGCAGGCGCTTCGGGCAGTGTGCTGACAACGCTGGCCTGAGTGCTGGCGAGGCTGCCCAATAAACCCGGCTCCGCGTGGCGGCGCCGGGTTTTGCTTTTTGACAAATTTCCTGAAAGCTCTCTTCCGTCATGCTCGGGCCTGTCCCGAGCATCTGCGACGTCTGGATTTAATTGGACGTGATTGGATCCTTGGGACAAACCCAAGGATGACGTTGTGTGGGAGGACAGCGTGTCACCCCATCAGGCCAGGTTTTGCATAACGGAGCTGGGTTTACCACATCCGCACCCAGTCACTCCCGACCAATTCGGGGTGACGGCAGAGAGATTTTTGTCCCCCTTTTGCAGAGCACCCGGCTTCTCAAACCGCCAGACGGAACGCCGCGGAAACCTCTTCGGCCGGAACCGCCAGCGCCTCGTCGCGCAGCATGGCATCCAGAAACAGCGGCAACTCCTCGCGGTAACGCGCGAAATCGTCGGCTTCGGTCAGTGCGGAATCCGCGTCGATATGCAGGTTCAGATCACTGCCGTCATCCTCGCCACGGAAGGTCAGGTTGAACCCGTCGCCCGGACCATTGGCGAGAATGTGCCTGATAACGGCAAGCCCTGCAAATACCGGCGCGCTGAAGGGCAGGACGTTGATAAGCGGTGAGAAAAAGAACCGCCGGCCCTTTGATATATCGCGGTCGGCGGCGATCTGTTCGATGCGGTAGCGGCCATGCAGGCGCTGCCTGCGCAGATTGGCGGCATTGCGCGCAAGGAAGCTCCCAACGGTCTCCTGCGGTTCTATCGTCAGATGGAAAGGCAGGATATTGACGAGCATGGCGGGCATATGCGCGCCGACGCTGCCCCAGCGGCTCATGAAGGGTAACCACAGCGTCAGCACATCGCGATCCGGGCGCGGCAATACGCGGTGAAGATAAAGGCCTGAAAGCAGCACCAGCAGGTCCGGCCAGCCTATCTCCAGTGCGCCGGATATCTGTTGCAGTCTTGTGCTGAAACCTTCCGGCAATCCCGCATCGGCATGCAGGCCGCCGCCACCGTAATCCTCGCAATCCTTGTCCAGCACGGGCAAATCCACCGGCGGCGCGAGATAGGCCGTCCAGAACTCGCGGTCCTTTTCGAAACGGCGGCTTTGCCGGTAGGCGTCCTCTTCGGCAAGAAAACTGGGGAAAGGATGGAAATCCGGACCCGCCTCGCCCTTGCCGCAATAGTGCCCGTAAAGCTGCCCGCAGCGCTGCTCCACCAGCGTAAGACCATAACCGTCGACGACGATATGATGGGCACGGATATACCAGAGGTAGCGATCGTCGGCGATGCGGTAAAGCACCTGGGCGGACAGCTTGTCGGTTCGAAGATCAAGCCTTGCCTCGACATCCGCGTTCATTCGCAGCAGCGCTTCCTCGAAAGGCGCGGGATGGGCACGGAGATCGACAAGCTCGACCAACGGAGCGTGGAGCGGATCGCAGCATTGCTGCGGCGTCTCACCATCCTCACTGACACGAAAGCGGATCGACAGCACTTCCGATTCGCGCACGGTGCGCCTGATTGCCTCAAGCAGAGCGCCTTCGTTCACGGCACCGGAAAGCTCGATGTAATGGGCGACGGTGGAGACCGGCTCGTCGGGATGGAAGGAAAACTCCTCCCAGAAATCGAGTTGCGGCTGGGTCAGGGGAAGCCAGCCGCCGGCAGGATCGATATACGCCATCTGTTTTTCCTTGAATTGTTTCCGTGATTTTGGCCGCAATAACGCGGCTCATGCCGCCGAAGCGGGTAAAAGCGAACTGACCTGTTTGGCGTTGCGGCAACGCAGGAGTTGCTGCGGCGAAAGCTCCACGCCGAAGGCGCTGCGGATTTCGGCCGAGACGGTTTTCAGATGCGAAGGCAAAAGGCCAAGCGCCAGCAGATCGCTGCTCGTATCCACATTCGCCGGTTTTTTGCCCAGCACGCCGAGATAGATATCCAGCACCCGGCGATCGCCCTGATCGGCGGCTTTGACTGTTACAGCCGCAGGTGCCTTTGCCGGTTCCGCTGCCATCAGCAATTCGCGGGCGCGGCGGCGATCCGGCTTGCCATTGGCCGATAGCGGCAGATCGGCGACATTGAGAAAGCGGCCGGGCACATGCGATTCCGGTAGATGCCTGCGGGCGAAATTGCGCAGATCGGCGGTGGAAAGCTCAAGGCCGGGCATCGGAACATAAAGCACGCCGATAGCAGCCTCCCCCTTTTGCTCGGCACCGTAATCCACCACCAGTATACGCTGGATGGAGGGGTGGCGGATAAGTTCATTTTCCACATCCGGCAGCGAGACCCGCACCCCGCGCACCTTGACGTAACCGTTGACGCGGCTGGCGAACATGATCTTGCCATCCGGCCGGTAACGGCCCCGGTCTCCGGTGCGGAAAGCGCGCACCGCATGTCCATCCGTATCGCTGACCGTCACGAAATCCGTCTGGGTAATGGCACCATTTTCCAGATAGCCGATCGCCACATTCACGCCAACTGTGTGGATGCGTCCGACAACGCCCGCCGGGCAATGGCCGCCCTGATCGTTGAGGACGAAATAGCGATTGCCGGGCAAGGGATGCCCGTAGGGTATCGCCGTGGTATCGGCTGTCACGATCTCGTGCCAGATGCTCCAGATGGTCGTTTCCGTCGGCCCGCCCAGCGATATCAGCCGAAGCTCAGGTTTCAGCCGGCGCAACTCCTCGACAACCACGGGCTTGATGTAATCACCGCCCTGCGCAACGAGCCGGAGCGAGCCCAGCTGGTCGCCACGACGGCAGGACAGGAGCATCTCAAGTATCGCCGGCACCGAGCACCACAGCGTAACGCCGTGTTCGGCCACCAGCTCGTTCCAGCGCACTGCATCCTTTTCCTCACCGGGTTCCGGCAGCACCAGCGTCGCACCGGCGGCAAGCGATCCGAAAACATCGAAAACCGACATGTCGTGGTGCAAGGGCGTGACGGAGATGAAGACGTCGTTTTCCGTCACCGCCCATTCCGAAAGCGTGCTGCCGATGACATTGGCCGTGGCCCTGTTAGAGAGCACGACGCATTTCGGTTTGCCAGTGGTGCCGGAGGTGTAGAGGTAATAGGCGGGCGCTTCGCTTGCCGAAAGTGCCGCCAGTTCCGCCGCGTTAACGGGCACGCCGGAGGCTGCTGGCGCTGCGAGAAGTTCATCGGGATTGATGGCGTCGAAGCCTTCAGGAACACTACGGGCAACGATCATGGCCGGGCGGCAATTGGTCAGCAGATACCGCAGGCGGTCTTCCGGCGAGCTCGCATCGATCGGCACCCAGATGGCGCCGATAAGTGCAGCGGCCAGCGTGACGGCCGTGTGCTCCCGACTGCGCGGCAGGCACACCGCTACGACATCGCCCTGGCCAATGCCGCGCGTCTTAAGGCCCGCCATAGCCCGCGCCACCGCATCGCCAAGTTCGTGATAGGAGATGCGCCGTTTGCCGTTGATGAGGGCCGTGCGCGATCCGTCTCCTTCGAAAAGATGCGAGGCGATCCGTTCCAGGAATGGCGGGCAGACGAAGTTCCGCTCGTCGCCATTCAGCCGATAATGAGACAGGTCGACGATCTCGCGGGAATTCATCGAAAACGTCCCGCTGGCGGTGATTGCGGTAATCGCACGCTCTATGGCACCGAGAATGCCAGCCACCATTCCGGCATCGATCGCCTGCTCCGCATAATCGATAGCAAGGACGAGATCGCCATTCGGGTTTTGCGAAAAACGGAAATCCAGCGCCACTTGGGGCGTCTGGGTAAGCCCGTCCGTCCACCGAAGCGTCGAAGCTTGCGAAAGCGTGGGCCATGAAAGGCCGTTGGTGATGACGACAGGCAGCGCGAGCCCACCCGGATTGGCGTTGAGAAGGATGCGATTGAGATCGATCCCTGAAAAAGCCAGATGATTGAGGCCCTCAAGCACATCGGTCTGCAAAGCTGCGGCCCGCTCCGCAAAATCGCCCTTGGCCGCATCCCATTTGACCGCGATGAAGCTCGAGCGATTGGCAAACGCGCCTTCCACTTGTGGGGCGACGGGAATGCCGACGACGAGGGCACCTTCGTTCAGCCAAAGCGACAGCACATCGAGGATTACCGCCGTCAGTGCCGAATTCTTGAACAGCCGCTCTTTTGCGCCGATCCGTGAAAAGGAGGTAAAGCGTTGTTTTTCCACGGTTAGGCTCTGGCGGCTGTAACGCGAAACGGCAATGGTTTCGAGAGGGGCTTTCCAGGGCAGTTGCGAGGGCACTTCCGCACCCTCAAGTTTCTCAGCCCAGTATGCGGCATCCTCAGCACGGGCCGCTGCTACATCTAGTTGCGGGGCGATGGCTGCGACGGCTGATGCGGGCGGCACAACATCATCGAAGAGTTCCGCCGCAAGGCTGGCTATTCCCCGCCCGTCGAGAATGAGGGCGTCGAAACGCAGGAAGACCGCCACGCTGTCCCCCACCGCAACCTCCGGCAGACGAAACACCGTGACGTGCCAGGGAGAGGCGGCAAGATCGAAATGGGCATGGGAGAAATCCTGCCGCACGGTGCCGATCCGCTGTTCGGCTTCGGCGGCGGACAGATCCGAAAGATCAACAATATCAAGGTTTAGCTTCGGCTCCTCCGAGACCACCTGCACCAGACGCCGCTCATCGATGTGGGTGCGCAGGCTTTCATGCCGCTCGACCATTGCGGTGAGGCGCGAGCGAAACAATGCCGGATCGATATTGCCGCGATATTCGCGGAACTCCTGCATCGCCACGCCGCTCAGCGGCAGATGGGTGCCGCGACCGAGCAGATAGGCCTTTTGCAAGGCTGAGAGTGGCCGTTCCATGGATTTTCCTTTTGTCTGCGCTGTCGCTTCCGGCGCTTGCAAGCCTAATCGCGCCACGGTCTCGGAAACGAGATCGGGACTGGCGGCGAGGTGGCGAAGAAGGGCGGTATAGGCGTCGAACAGGGCTCGCAGCCAGCTTTCCGGCAGCGCATCGAGCCGCACATCCCAGTTGATCAAAAGCCCGCCATTGAGTGCTGCGACCTGCGCATCCAGCGCAACTCCAGGCCCCTGCGAGACGGTGTGGATCATCGGGCCGAACACGCGCCCCACATTTTCAGAAAACAACTCGCCCCCGGGCAAATCGACACCCGCGGTAAAGACAACCGGTGAGGTCTGCAAACCGCCGCGCAGGCGGGAAAGGTCGCGCATGACGCTGACCCCGGGATAGGACTGGTGCGCCAGGAGCCCGTTCATCTCTCCGAACAGCCGTCCAAGCAGTCGCTCAAGTCTCTCCTCAGGCCGGATATCAACGCCGAGCATGAGCACATTGGAGAATTCGCCGACGATGCCATCGACCCCTTCCACCAGCGGCGCACGCCAGAAAGCCGGCACGGAAAGCCGGAACTTTTCCGCATTCGTCGCCTGCGAAAGCACCACTGCAAAGACACCAAGCAACAGGGTCGACGTGGTCACACCGCAGCGCCGCGCCACCCGTTCCAGACTGCTGCGTTCAGCCGGAGAAAGTCTTGCTGCAAGGCGATCGGTGTGAACGGCGCGTGACGGGTCGTCGGTCAAAAACGGCAATGGCGGTGCCTCCGGAATATCGGCAACATGTTGCCGCCACCACAGCCGGTCCCGCTCATGCTGGGCTTTGAGTTCCGGATCGGATGCAAGACGTTCCGCCCAGCTGAAAAACGATGGTGGTGTATTCCCCGATGGCTCGAGTTCGTTCGCGTCGGCGTCATAAAAGCGGGCGAGATCTTCCAGCACGATACGCATACTGGCGGGATCGATGGCCAGCATGTCGGTATCCACATGCAGCCTGGCGCGACCTGCGGGCAGCAGGCTGAGCGACACTGCCGCCGGCGGGGCTACGCGCAGATCGATCTGGCGATGGCTCCACGCCTCACGTTTGGCGGCAAGACGGTGCGCAAGCGCCTCCTCATTGAGAGCCGCCATGTCCTCCACGTCGAGGCGGAGCGGCCGGCCGGCGGGGTCCACCGTCTGTCGCCCTTCCACATCGATCCTGAGGCTGAGCATGGGGTGACGCCGGCAAAGCCTTTCGACCGCGACGGCGAGTCTTTCCGCCTCCAGCCCCCTGCCTTCGAACTCGAGATAAAGATGCGGCGTAACTTTTCCGAGTATCCCGTCCGCCTCTCGGCCGACCCAGTAGGCAACCTGCATGGGGGTTAAATTTAGCATGTGAATTTGCACCGATTGACAAAACATGATTATCATAATCAAGTATAAGCCACCGTCAACCACTCGCACAGGAGGCATCCCATGAAAACGGGAGCACTCAGGACGAATGACGTCGATTCCGACGAAATTACTGATTTTGATAGAGAATTTCTGTTCACTTCTGGCTCGGGCGAACTGCGTGCCAGAGGCATTCGCGAAAGGATAACGATTCCTGCCCATGGCGCCGAAGACGCGGGAAGCCCTTTGCAGAAGGCGATAAGGGCCGCTTTTGAGAGAGCGCGCAGGGCCGGACAGGACAATCCCATCGCCATTGGCGCCATCCCCTTCGATGTCAACGAGCCATCCTGCTTATATATCCCCAACAACCATGAGTGGAATCCAAAGGGTACCGCTTCGATCTCGACTGATTCGGCCATGCCGGCGCTTGTCGGCCAGAACAGCCTGCCCGATGAAAATGGTTTCAAGCGCGCCGTTGAGCATGCCATCGTCAATTTCCGCCATTCCGATGTCCGCAAGGCAGTGCTTTCGGTAATGCGCGAACTGACCTTCGCCTCCGAGGTCAATGTCGAAAGATTGCTGGCCAGCCTCGCCAAACAGAACCGCGAGGGTTACCAGTTCCGCATTCCGCTGCCCGATGGCGGCGATCTGATAGGCGTGAGCCCCGAACTCCTCATCCGCAAGCAGGGTGAAAAAGTCATCTCGAACCCGCTCGCGGGCTCGGCAAAACGTATGGCTGACCCGGTGGCGGACAAGGCCAATGCAGACCGGCTTTCGGCTTCGGAAAAAGACCATTACGAGCATAGCCTCGTGATCGAGGATATCCGCTCACTGCTTACGCCTTGCTGCACTGAAATCGACGTTCCCGAAAAACCCTCCCTCATCAACACGGCCGCTCTTTGGCATCTTTCGACGCGCATCGAGGGCCGTCTTGCTGATCCCGAGACCAACGCACTGCAACTCGCGTGCCTGCTGCATCCCACACCTGCTGTTTGCGGTTTCCCCACCGAGCGCGCCCGCCGGCTTATTCGCTTCGTCGAGCCTTTCGAGCGTGGGCTGTTCACCGGCATGGTCGGCTGGACGGATGCCGAGGGTAACGGCGAATGGGTAGTGACAATCCGTTGCGGCACCGTGCAGCGGCAAACCGTGCGGCTGTTCGCAGGCGCCGGCATCGTTGAAGCCTCGGAACCCGAATCCGAATGGGCCGAGGTGCAGACCAAGCTCAAGACCATGCTGAACGCCTGCGGTCTTTCTGCCTAATTTTCCCAGGGACACACCATGACAATCGAATTTGAACGCTGGCCCGAAGATCTGGCGCGCCGATACCGCGACCGCGGCTACTGGATCGACAGACCGCTCAGCGACATCCTCACCCAGCAGGTGGAACTTCGGCCGGACGCGACCGCGCTGATCTGCGGCGACCGCCGCTTCACCTATGCCGATCTCGACCGGCAATCTTCCAATCTTGCCGGGCATCTGGCTGCCGCCGGTATCGGCACGGGCGATACGGCACTGGTGCAATTGCCTAATATCGCGGAGTTCTATCTCGTCTTTTTCGCTCTGATGAAAATCGGCGCTGCACCCGTCAATGCGCTTTTCAGCCATCGCCGGCTGGAGATGACCTCCTATGCGGAACAGATTGCGCCAAAGCTGGTGATCGGCTCGCGTTCCCACGAGCTTTTTGCCAATGACACGTTTCTGGAGGCGCTGAAGCTTACCTCTCCGCAGCTTGCCGTAACGCTGCTGCTTGGTGAGACGGAACCGCAGCGCAGCCTCGAACAATGGCTCTCATCACCCGCCGAAAATGCGCCGCATTACGGCCCTTCGGCAGCCGATGAGGTAGCGTTGTTCCAGCTTTCCGGCGGCAGCACCGGAACACCGAAACTGATCCCCCGCACGCATAACGACTATGACTACAGCGCCCGGGCCAGTGCGGAAATCTGCGAGCTGACGCCGCAGACCCGTTTCCTCTGCGCCATTCCGGTGGCGCATAATTACCCCATGAGTTCGCCGGGTGCGCTTGGCGTGTTCCACGCTGGCGGCACCGTGGTAATGGCGGCCAATCCCGAGCCGCTTGCCTGCTTTGACCTCATCGAAAAACATGGCATCGACATTGTGCCTCTGGTGCCGCCGGCCGTGGCGCTGTGGTTACAGGTGGCGCCCGCCCATCGCGAACGGCTGAAATCCCTCAGGCTGCTGCAGGTCGGCGGCGCAAGCTTCGCTGAAGCTTTAGCCCGCCAGGTGCCACAGGTGCTGGGCTGCACCCTCCAGCAGGTCTTCGGCATGGCGGAAGGTCTGGTGAACTATACCCGCGCCGGTGATCCCGACCATATTGTCTTCACCACGCAAGGGCGGCCGATCAGCCCGGATGACGAGATCCGCATCGTTGACGAGGACGGCAACGACGTTCCAGAAGGCGAAGCCGGCATGCTGGCGACGCGCGGCCCCTATACGTTCCGCGGATATTACCGCGCCGCCGAGCACAGCGCCCGCGTCTTCGACAACCAGGGATTTTATTATTCCGGCGATGTCGTTCAGCGCACGCCTGAAGGTTACCTGCGGGTGGTTGGCCGGGTGAAGGACCAGATCAATCGCGGTGGCGAGAAGGTCGCATCGGAAGAGGTGGAAAACCTGATCCTGCGGCATCCGGATGTGACGCATGCCGCACTGGTGGCGATGCAGGACGAACTCCTCGGTGAAAAAAGCTGCGTCTTCGTCGTTTCCCGCAATCCCGCTCTGAAAGCACCGGCCATCCGCCAGCATCTCTCCGGTCTGGGTGTTGCGGATTACAAGCTGCCGGACCGGGTGCGTTTCATCGACACCATGCCGCTCACTGCCGTCGGCAAGATCGACAAGAAACGTCTGCGCGACATGCTCGCAGCGACCGTCCCGGCGTAACGGAGCGTGCACGCCTCAACCATTTGAAAACTGCGTGTCGCCCATGCCGATGCGCCAAACCCTCGAGGTCAATATGACGATCCCCACCATTTCCGATTATCCGATGCCGGTCGCAGCAAGCTTTCCGGCCAACAAGACCAAATGGCAGCCGGACGCCAAGCGCGCCGTGCTGCTCATCCACGACATGCAGCGTTATTTCCTGCGGTTCTACGAGGCCGACGGCAAGTTGATGACAACCCTCATCGACAATCTTGCAAAGGTAAAGGCATGGGCGGTCCAGAACGGCGTGCCGGTCATCTACACCGCCCAGCCGCACGACCAGCCTGCCGCCGACCGCGCGCTTCTGAACGACATGTGGGGACCGGGCCTGACCGTGGTCGACCCGGAGTTGCAGAAGGTCGTGGACAAGCTTGCGCCGACGCCCGACGATGTGGTGCTGACCAAATGGCGCTACAGCGCCTTCCAGCGTTCAGACCTTGCCGAGCGCATGAAAGGGTGGGGCCGCGACCAGATCATCATCGGCGGCGTCTATGCCCATATCGGCTGCATGATGACGGCCGTTGAAGCCTTCATGAAGGATATTCAGCCCTTCATGCTGGGTGATGCCGTCGCCGATTTTTCCGAAGCCGAACACCGCATGGCGCTGCAATATGTGGCAACACGCTGCGGCGTGGTGATCGACACCGCAAGCCTTGCCGGCGCGGGAGAGACCACCGATATCAGCGAATGGCTGAAGGCCCGCGTCCTGCAAATGGTGGAGGACGAGAGCGACATCGACCCGGATGAGAACCTCATCTTCTATGGGCTGGATTCGCTGCAGGTGATGAAGCTTGCCGGCGAACTGAAGGAACGTGGCGTCATCGTGGGCTTCGAAGAGCTTGCCCGCGTACCGACGCTATCTGCCTGGTGGGCGCTGATCGAAGAAAAGCGGCTCGCGGCCTGAGCGGACGGACAAGATGATGCAGAACAGATTTAACGGGCGGCGCGTGCTGGTGACGGGTGCCGCGCAGGGCATCGGCCGCCGCATCGCCGAGCGTTTCACCGAGGAAGGGGCCGAGGTCATCGGCCTTGACCTCATTGCCGATGCAACCGATGCAACCTTCCGCCAGATCACGCTCGACATCACGGACGCGGCGGCAGTGGAGGCGGCGAGCAAGGCGATCGAGAAGGAATGGGGCGGGCTAGACATTCTCGTCAACGCCGCCGGCATCCTCCGGCTCGGCGACAGCGAAAGCCTGACGCCGCAGGACTGGAACGCCTGCATGGATGTCAATGCTGCGGGGCCGTTCTACCTGCTGCGGCAATGGAGCGGCGTCTTCAAGCGGCAGCGGCGTGGGGCAATCGTCAACATTGCCTCCAACGCCGCCGTTGTGCCGCGCATAGGCATGCTCGCCTATTGTGCTTCCAAGGCCGCACTCGTCAGCCTCAGCCATTGTGCAGCACTTGAACTCGCGCCCTATGGCGTGCGCTGCAATGTGGTGTCGCCCGGCTCCACCGATACGCCGATGCTGGCCGGCATGCTGAACGATCCCAGCGGCAAACAGCGACTGGTCGCCGGTCTTCCCGAGCAGTTCAAGCTCGGTATTCCGCTCGGCAAGATCGCGCGGCCGGACGACATCGCCGACACGGTGCTGTTCCTCGCCTCCGATCAGGCAGGCCATGTGACGATGCAGCAGATCGTGGTCGATGGCGGCGCCACGCTTGCCGCCTGAGCATCGGTCCGCGTGATGAGGATGACAGATATGGCCAACGCGCCGGCGTTTCACGGCGAAGCTGTTTCCGGCGATCCACCCGAGGCCATCTGGCCTTGGCCGGACGACAGATGCGATTGTCATTGCGTCACCCTTCATTACAGCGCCGAAGAAGGGCGCGGCGGCAAGGTCCCTCCCTTGCCGCCGCAGCTTTTGCGCGCTGCGCCCAGACGCAAGGCGGAATTTATCGCCGGGCGCAGATGTGCTGCCGAAGCCATACGCCGTCTCACCGGCCGCGCCGCCTTTCCCGGCATGGGAGAGGATCGCGCCCCTATCTGGCCCGAAGGCGTGGTCGGCGCGATTTCCCACAGCCACGAGCGGGCAATTGCGCTTGCCGGCTCTTCCGAGCGGTTCTGCGGCATTGGCATCGATATCGAAAGGCTTCTGAACGAGGACGAAGCTTGCGATATTGCGCCGCAGGTCCTGACCGCGAACGAACGCCTCAGTCTTGGAAACGACATCGATCCCTTCATGACCGGGCTCATCTTTTCGGCCAAGGAAAGCCTGTTCAAGGCACTTTATCCGACCGTCAGACGTTTGTTCTTTTTCGAGGCGGCGGAGTTATCCGGCTATGAAGAGTGCGGTTCAGCATCCCTTCGGCTGACGACCGACATCAGCGGCGAGTGGCGCAAGGGAAAGGACATTCCTTTCCGCTTCTGCCTCCTCGAAGGCTTTCTGCTCACCCGTATCCTTCTCCCGCATTAAGGGAAAAATACAGAATTTTTTCCTTTGAAGATCATATTTAAAGTCGTTATTCCCGTCATTTGTGTGAAACACTGAAACGGTACGCACCGTGTTGGAATGATTCCAAACATGCAACGGTGGAGATACGATATGACCGACATCGATACGAGCAAGCTTTCCTGGGATGCGTGGGACGAGCTGCAAAACCCGCCGCCGGCCGAAACCGATTTCGACCGCGTGGTCGAAACCGCGATTTCCCGCCGCGGCTTTCTCGGTGGCGTGCTTGCCTTCGGTTCGGCCGCAGCAGCCATGGGCACGCTCGGCAACCTGATGACCAGCACCTCGGCGGAAGCGCAGGAAGCCGCGGCCGGCCGTTTCCCCTTCAAGCCGGTGGCTGCCGCGACCGACCACACCATTCACGTGCCGGAAGGCTACAGCTGGAAGCCGGTCGCCAAGTGGGGCCAGCCGCTGTTCTCCAACGTGCCCGACCTCGATCCTGCCAAGGGTGTCAGCGTTGAAAACTCCGACAAGGTCTTCGGCGAAAACACTGACGGCATGGAACTGTTCATGGTTGGCAATCACCAGCTGATCGCCGTCAACCATGAATATGTAAACCCCGAAACCAACCTGCCGCATGCCGAAAAGGGCAACCCGAAAACGGCCGACGACGTCAAGATCCTGCAGAACATGCAGGGCGTCACCGTCATGGAAGTTGCGGAAGGCACCGAAGGCTGGGAAATCGTTCTCGACAGCCCGTTCAACCGCCGTATTCACCACAACACTCCGATGAAGCTTTCCGGCCCGGCCGCAGGCTCGGACCTCGTCAAGACCGCCGCCGATCCGAAGGGTGTCGACTGTCTGGGGACCTTCAACAATTGCGGCGCGGGCCGCACGCCCTGGGGCACCTACCTCACCTGCGAGGAAAACTTCAACGGCTATTTCGGCACCGCTGATGCCGCCTTCAAGCTGCCGGATGACTACAAGCGCTACGGCATCGTCGCCGAGACCCGTTACGCCTATGAGAAGTTCGATGCGCGTTTCGATGTCGCCAAGAACCCGAACGAGCCGCGCCGCGCCGGTTACGTGGTCGAGATCGATCCTTCGGACGCCTCCTCCACCCCGATCAAGCGCACCGCCCTCGGCCGCATCAAGCACGAAAACGCCGCTGTGGTGATCGCGCGTGACGGCCGCGTGGTGGTTTACATGGGCGATGACGAGCGTGGCGAATTCCTCTACAAATTCGTCTCCAACGGCATTTACGTGCCCGGTGGCGACACCTCGAAACTGCTAGACGAAGGCACGCTCTACGTCGCCAAGTTCTCGGACGACGGCGCTGGTGAATGGCTGGCTCTCACGCCTGAGACGACAGGCATGAAGATCGATGAAATCTGCGTCTTCACCCGTCAGGCCGCTTCCAAGGTGGGTGCGACAACGATGGACCGCCCGGAATGGGTCGCCATCAACCCGGTCGCCATCGAAGCCTATTGCGCCCTTACCAACAATAGCCGTCGCGGCGAAATGAAAGATGGCAAGTTGCGCGCCAATGCTGGCGGCGACGCCATGGCGATCAATGCCGCCAACCCGCGCGAAAAGAACGAATACGGCCAGATCGTGCGCTGGTACCCGGAAAACGACGACCACGCGGACGGCAAATTCAAGTGGGACCTGTTCTGCATGGCCGGCAACCCCACCGTTCACAAGGATGCCTATGCCGGCTCTTCGAACATCAACGAAGGCAACATGTTCAACTCGCCCGATGGCATGATGTTCGACTCGACCGGTCTCCTCTGGATCCAGACCGACGGCGAGGACAGCAACGAGGGCAACTTCGCCGGCCAGGGCAATAACCAGATGCTGGCAGGCGATCCGGCCACCGGCCGTATCGAGCGTTTCCTGACCGCGCCGAAGGGTTCCGAAGTCACCGGCCAGACATGGTCCGGCGACAAGCGTACCCACTTCGTCGGCATCCAGCACCCCGACGCCCCCTTCCCGGATGGCGAAGGCAAGCTGCCGCGTTCCACCGTCATCGCCATCAAGCGTGACGACAACGCGCAGATCGGCTGACGCTTTGGCTTAGGCGGAACCGGGTCTCGGCATAGCGGATATCCGGTTCCTGTCACCGTGACCAAGGGTCGATGCGGCCTGACTGAATTTTCACTCGCCAGTGGACAAGAGAGGCATTCCCGCTTCAAATCCCCCCACACGATACCAGTCAGGAGAATGACCATGGAAATATTGCGCGCGGGAACACGGGCCTCAACCAAAGGCCCCGAGGCATGGTTTACCGGCACGGTCCGTATCGATCCTCTGTTCAACCCGTTCGATGCAGAGCGGGTGCAGGGCGCTCAGGTCACCTTCGAACCAGGCGCGCGAACCGCATGGCACACGCACCCGCTCGGACAGACCCTGATCGTGGTTTCAGGGTTTGGAAGGGTGCAGCGCGAGGGTGGCCCAGTGGAAGAAATCCGCCCCGGCGATACCGTGTGGTTCGCACCGGGCGAAAGGCACTGGCACGGGGCGGCACCCGATGTCGCCATGACGCATATCGCGCTTCAGGAAGTGAAAGACGGCAAGGTCGTGGACTGGATGGAGCACGTCACGGACGATCAGTATGGTGGCTGAAGCGGCCTGGCCGAAATGGCGCTCGTCCTGCCTGCCGGACGATCTCCAGCGTTAAGCAACATCCGGAAGGGCCGAAATATTTCGGGGGCGCGATTTAAACTTTGACTCGTATGCGCATTGGGTGAACCTTCATCGCGTCGCGGGAACATGGTGGAGAATCGTGATCTTAACCGGTGGAATTGTCCTTGCCCTTATTGCCGCCAATGCGGTTGCAATTCCATGCCCATGACACTCAACCGGCGCGATGTGGTGGCGGGGTTGTCGATTGCCGGCCTGATGTTACCCGAAGCGATCGCCTATTCGGGGATTGCCGGCGTTCCGGCCCAGCACGCCATCCTTGCCGCCATCATGGGCTGCATCGTCTATGCCATTTTTGGCCAGAGCCGTTTTGCGGTCGTCTCGCCCACATCCTCCTCCGCCGCAATCCTGGCGGCAATGCTTGCGACGCTCTCGGTCACACCAGCGCAAAAGATGCTGCTCGTTGCCATTGCGGTCGCTCTGGTGGGCCTGCTGTTTCTGCTTGCGGCTGCCACCCGGCTCGGCGCCCTGTCGAGTGTGATCTCGCGCCCGGTGCTGCGCGGTTTTGCCTTCGGCCTCGCCATTCTGATCACCATAAAGCAATTGCCGAGCCTCTTCGGGATAAAGGCGCAGTCGGGCGAGCCGCTTTCCATTCTCCTGCAAATCCTCTCCCGCCCGCAGGACTGGAGCCTTGAAAGCATCGCCGTCGGCGTTGCGGCACTTGCCGTGCTGCTTCTCCTGCGCAGGCGTCCCGCCATTCCCGGCAGCCTCGTCGTCATCGTGGCAGGCATTGCCATCTCGATCCTGCTCAACCTTCAAAGTCGCGGCGTCGCCGTCGTCGGCCAGATCGATCTTGCCGGCATATGGGCCGGCCCGTTTTCGGTGTCGCTCGATGATGTCGCGCATGTTGCCCGCTTCGCGCCGCCGCTCGTCCTCATTCTCTTTGCGGAATCATGGGGCACCATCCGAAGCTTTTCGCTTCGCCATGGCGAGATTGTCGATTCCAATCGCGAACTCAGAGCATTCGGGTTTGCCAATATCGCCAGTGCCGCCATGCAGGGCATGCCGGTTGGTGCGGGTTTTTCCGCAGGCGCAGCAAGCGAGGCGGTTGGGCCGCAAAGCCGGCTTGCCTCTGCCATCGCCGCAATCGGCCTTGCGGTCTTCAGCCTGCTCGCCGCCAGCTGGTTCGCTTTCATCCCGGAAGCGGTCCTTGCCGCCGTGATTGCCGTGGCGCTGCTGCATGCGCTCGACCCCGCGCCGATCATCCGTTTATGGCGGCTCGGCAACGACGCCTATCTGGCACTTGCCGCTGCAGCCGGCGTACTTGCCTTCGGTGTGCTGAACGGCATGCTTGTCGCCGTCGCCCTTTCCTTCGCCGTCTTCGTTCGCCGGCTTTCGCTACCGCACGTCATGCATCTTGGCCGGCTAGGCAAAAGCCACGACTTTGTCGACATGGAACGCCACCCGGATGCGAAGGATGTGTCAGGCATGATTATTCTCCGGCCCGCACAGCCGCTTTTCTTCGGCAATGCGGAACCGATCCTTGCCGCCGTTACCAAATACATCGTTGCGCGGCCGGAACTGCACATCGCGATTGTCAGCCTTGAGGAAACATTCGAACTGGATTCCACCGCGCTTGATGCGTTGCTGGAGTTCGATGCAGCGCAGCAGCATCGTGGTCTATTATGCCCGCATGCACGACCATGTGCAGGATCTGCTGCTTGCCGGCGGCGGATCCGACATGGTGGCGCGCAGCAATTTCAGTGTCGATGATGCCGTGACGGCGGCCATGCATCGGGAGGACAGCCGTGCCACACAATCTTGAACCGCATCTCACCCCGGTTGAAATCACCTCACTCAAACCAACGCAGATGACAGTCGGTCTGCGCGAGGTGGAGGACAAGCGCCGGCAATGGGCCGCCATCCGTGAGGAAAAGGGAGCCGACTTCCTCGGACACCACATGGTACCCGTCGTCCTTGGTCACAAACAACGTCTTTATCTGGTGGACCACCACCACCTCGCTTTGGCTTTGCATGAGGAAGGCGTGAAACATGTCCTGACCAGCATCGTTGCCGATCTTTCCCATCTCGGCCGGCAGGAATTCTGGTCGGTGATGGACCATCGCAACTTCGTCTATCCTTTCGGTGTGGATGGCGTGCGCCATCCCATCGAAAACCTTCCCAAACGGATCGTCGATCTCGAGGACGATCCCTTCCGCGCGCTGGCCGGCGCGGTTCGCGATGCTGGCGGTTTTGCCAAAATAAACGCTCCCTTCAGTGAATTCCTCTGGGCGGATTTCCTGCGCCGCCGGGTGGGTGGCAAGAAGCTGCGACATTCCTTCGAGGACGCTGTGGAGGAAGCGATGCAACTGGCACGCTCGCGCGATGCGCGGCATCTGCCTGGATGGTGTGGAGCGGACCGATGACCACCCTTCCCTCCCTTTTCCGATTGATGGCGGCTGCCATCGCAGTTTTCGTGCTGGGCGCGGCGAGCCTGCCTGCGCAGGAACTGCCGCCGCCAGCGAAACCGGCCCCTACGGAACAGACGACAGAGCAGAAAGTCGACCAGTTGCTACAGCTTCTGGGACAGGACGATGTTCGTGCCCTTCTCACACAGAAGCTTGCAGCAGCCGGCACAGAGCAGCCGCCAGAACTGACGCCGCAGAGCCAGTTGAGCGATCTCGACCAATGGGCAAGCAAGCGGCGCGAACACCTAGGCCGTCTCACAAGGGACCTGCCCGGCATGTCCACGCAGATCATCGCGGCGCTGGGAAGGCTTTGCGACGAGATCAGCAACTACGGTGCAGCCGTCTTTTTGCTGCATGTATCCATCCTGTTCGGTGCGGGCCTTGCCGGCGGTATTGCCACGAACCGGATCATAGCGATGCAGGCCTCCCGCAGGAACGGCGCGGATATCGGCAAGGAGGCCTCGGCTGTCGTATCGCGGAGGCTTTTGCCCGTCTTCGGCTACGGCATTGCTGCCACCGCCATGTTCCTTGCCATCCAGTGGTCACCTTTGCTGAGCGCCGTTCTCCTGCCCTGGCTTGCAACCAGCATCGTGCTGCCGCTGCTTTTTGCCTTCACGGGCCTGCTGCGGCGGGTCGTTGGCCGCGAGGCCAATGCCCGGCGCGATTTCTGGATCGTCCGCTGGACATGGCTCCTGACGCTTGCCGGCGTCTTCTGGGCATTGCTCAGGACGCTCGAGAATCTCGATGTCCCGCGTGATACGCTCGGGCTTCTGTCCTCCGCCATGGTCGGCCTGCTGTTCCTGCTCGCATGCATCTGGATCTGGCGTCGGCCGGTCGGCGATCCCGGTTCGGAGCGGGCAAGGTCAATCGATGTCGCGCTGATCTTCGGCCTCATCATCCTCTTCGGGTTGCGGCTCGCCGGCGCCGGGGTCCTGTTCTGGATCGGGCTTTATGCGTTGGTTCTACCCGGCCTTGCCTCGACGCTTGGCATCGCGGCGCGAAAGCTGGCAACCGACATCGGCACCTATGGGGAAAGCGATCTTCGCCCGGTACTGGTCGAGCGAGGCGTGCGGCTTGCAATCGTCGGGACTGCCATCCTGTGGCTGATCTTCCTCGTGCGCGCCCATCCGAATTCCCTGCCCGATGGCGCATTGCTGACGTCGATCGTCGTCGGCGTCCTGCACGGGGCGCTGATCCTGCTTCTTGCCGATCTCGTCTGGATCGCCATCAAGTCGATGATCGCACGGCGGCTGGAGTTGAGTACACCCGCCGGCAACCCGACGAGCGGCCAACCGGGCGGGGGCCAGCCGCAAGATGACCGGCTTTTGACCATTCTGCCGATCCTGCGCAACATGCTCGGCATCATCATCGCCGCGGTTGCAGTGATGACGGCGCTTTCGGAACTCGGCGTCAATATCGGGCCACTGCTGGCAAGCGCCGGCATCTTCGGCATCGCCATCGGTTTCGGTTCGCAGACGCTGGTCAAGGACATCATCAGCGGCGTGTTCTACATGATCGACGACGCCTTCCGCGTCGGCGAATACATCCAGAGCGGTTCCTACCGCGGCACGGTGGAATCCTTCAGCATCCGCTCTGTCAAACTGCGGCACCATCGCGGCCCGATTTTCACCGTGCCGTTCGGATCGCTCGGCGCCGTCGAAAATATGAGCCGCGACTGGTCGATCGACAAATTCCTCGTCACCGTCGCCTTCGATACTGACATTGCCAAGGTCCGGGCCATTACCAAGGAGATCGGCAAGGTGCTGAAGGAAGACCCGGAATTCGGACAGTTCCTGATGGAAACCGTCAAGCTGAAGGGCGTCGAGCAATTCGGCGAATATGGCATGACGCTTGGTTTCGGCATGATGCTGCGCGCCGGCGGGCAATCCTCGATGGTGCGCCGCAAGGCCTATTCGATGCTGAAGGATGCCTTTGCGCAAAACGACATCCAGTTCGCGAGCATGGCGGGCGCTTATCCCGCATCTACACGAAGCGCGCGGCCACAGGAGCCCGAAGCAGGCGACGGGACGGGGCCGGTGGAAGAATAGGCCACCGGCAGCCGCGCCCCAACCTTAGCCCATTCGTTCGGACATATATTCGCCCGGCGAAGCGGGAAAAACCACGGTCTTGTTGCCGTTGAGGAAGACACGGTGATGGATATGGGCATGAATGGCGCGCGCCAGAACCTGGCTTTCCACGTCCCTCCCGAGGCTCACATAATCCATGCCGCTCTGGGCATGGGTGACGCGGATCGTGTCCTGTTCGATGATCGGGCCTTCATCGAGATCAGCGGTGACGTAATGGGCCGTCGCGCCGATCAGTCGCACGCCCCGCTCATAGGCCTGCTTGTAAGGGTTTGCGCCCTTGAAGGAAGGCAGGAATGAATGGTGGATGTTGATGATGCGGCCAGACATTTCCTGGCACAGCCGTTCCGACAGAACCTGCATGTATCGCGCCAGCACGACGAGTTCCGCGCCTGCATCGCGCACCACCTGCAGTATGGCCGCCTCGGCTTCCGGTTTCGTCTCCGGCGTGACGCGAATGTGGTGAAAGGGAATATCCTCGTTCACCACCTGCTTCTGGTATTCGAGGTGATTGGAGATGACAGCGACAATCTCCACAGGCAATGCACCAATGTGGGAACGATAGAGCAGATCGTTCAGGCAATGGCCGAATCGTGAAACCATGATCACGACTTTCGTTTTCCGCGAGAGATCATGGATATCGTATTCCATGTCGAAGTCGGCGGCGACGGAAGCGAACCCTGCGACGAGAGCAGCGGGTTCCAACCCTTCTTCAGAAACGAAGCTCAGCCGCATGAAGAAGCGGCCCGTTTCCAGGTCGGTGAATTGCGAACTGTCGTTGATGTTGCAGCCGGACCGCGCGAGATATCCGGACACGGCGGCAACGATGCCGCTGCGTGCCGGGCACGAGACTTTCATGACATAGCTGGTCAAATCCTGCTCCCCTTGATGGATCAGCGATCGGGCACATTGGCGGTGATGCCGCCCTGCCCGATCATGGCTAACGAGACCGATAATAGCGTGTTACGCGCCGTAGATCGGGAAGTCCTCACACAGCGCTGCAACCTCGGCCCGCACGTTCGCCTCAATTTCAGCATTGCCTTCGGCACTGACAGCCAGCGCGTCGATGACGCGCAGGATCAGCACGCCGATCCGCTCGAATTCGGCCACGCCGAAACCGCGCGTGGTGCCGGCCGAACTGCCGAGCCGGATGCCCGAGGTGACGAAGGGCTTTTCCGGGTCGTTGGGAATGGAGTTTTTGTTGCAGGTGAGGCCTGCCCGCTCAAGCGCGATTTCGGCAACCTTGCCGGTGACGCCCTTCGGACGCAGATCGACCAGAACCATGTGGCTGTCGGTTCCACCAGAAACGATCCCCAGACCGCCATCCGTCAGCACTCGCGCCAGAGCCTGTGCATTGGCGATGACCTGACCGGCGTAGTCGGCAAAGTCCGGCCTCAGCGCCTCGCCGAAGGCCACGGCCTTGGCGGCGATGACATGCATCAGCGGGCCGCCCTGATTGCCGGGGAAGACGGCCGAATTCAGCTTCTTCGCCAGATCGGCGTCGTTGGTCAGGATGAAGCCGCCGCGTGGGCCGCGCAGGGTCTTGTGGGTCGTGGAGGTGACGACATGAGCGTGCGGCACCGGATTTGGATATTTGCCGCCAGCGATCAGGCCGGCATAATGGGCCATATCGACCATCAGATAGGCCCCTACCTCGTCGGCGATCTTGCGGAAGCCTTCGAAATCAATCTGACGCGGATAGGCCGAGGCGCCTGCGACGATCAGCTTCGGTTTCGTCTCCAGCGCCTTTGCCCGCACCTTTTCCATATCGATCAGATGCGTCTCGGCATCCACCTCATAGGAGACGACATCGAACCACTTGCCCGACATGGTGACCGGCGAACCGTGGGTCAGGTGGCCGCCATGGGCCAGCGAAAGCCCCATGATCCGGTCGCCCGGCTGAAGAAGCGCCAGAAACACCGCCTGATTGGCCTGCGCGCCGGAATGCGGCTGAACGTTCGCGAACTCCGCGCCGAAAAGTTGCTTCAGCCGGTCGATGGCGACCTGCTCGACCTTGTCGACGAATTCGCAGCCGCCATAATAGCGTTTGCCGGGATAACCTTCGGCATATTTGTTGGTCAGCACCGAGCCTTGCGCCGCTAGAACGTCGGCGGACACGATGTTTTCCGAAGCGATCAGCTCGATCTGGGTTTTCTGGCGATCGAGTTCCTCGGCGATGGCGTCGGCGATCACCGTATCCGAAACGGCATTATGGGACAGACGGTTGAGCATTGTTTCCTCCTCAAGGATCAGGCGATTTCGGCGGCAAGTTCCTTGCAGCCGGTTTCAAGCAAATGGCCGAGATGCGGCGCGAAACTGTTCCAGATATCCATACGGAAACCATCCGGCGCATCGCGCCACAGCACCACGGTCACGCCATCGAAAATCGTTCTGCGGGCCTCGCCAACCGGAATGGTGTCGATGTCGCGGGCGCAGCCGAGTGTCAAAAGCTCGGCGGCGAGCGGCCCCTTGATCGCGAGCGTCACTTCCCGCCCAGAAATATCGACGAGACTATGCGGATGGTCGGCATAAATGCCTGCGCAGACCGCAATCAACCCGTCGACCGCGCTAACGGGAGCAAGGATCGTCCATTCGTCGGGCCCAAGGCGCACGGCCTCGATTTCGCCTGCAGCAGTGCGAGCGCCGATCCGGTCGGGCAAGGTCAGGCCAAGGGCTGCATTGAGCGGTACCAGATCGCCGCGCGCACGCAGCGACAGCCGCCCTTGCGCGGCCAATATGCTGACCCGGGCTGCTTTGCTCTCGGCCAGCGTGCCGGGAACGGGGGAGGAAACGCGCATGTTCATTGTCATCTCCGGGTCAGATCTTCAGGCGGGTGTTTTCGGGATCGACAAAGACCATCCCGGTGATTTTTGCGGCAATCGTGCGTTCGGGCATCGGAATATAGACGGTCTCGCCCATCCGCTCATGGCCGCCCTCGACCAGCGCCAGCGCAATCGGCTGGCCAACCGCATCCGAATGATAGGATGAGGTGACATGACCGACCATTTTCATCGGGATCGGCTGTTTCGGATCGAAGACGATCTGCGCGCCCTCTTCCAGCTTCGAGCGGTCTTCGGTCAGAAGACCGACGAGGTGACGGCGGCCTTTGGCGACGAGATCGGGGCGAGCGAGACCGCGCTTGCCGACGAAATCCGGTTTGGTCTTGCCCACCGCCCAGCCCATCGCGGCATCATAGGGCGTGACCGTGCCGTCGGTATCCTGGCCGACGATGATGTAACCCTTTTCGGCACGCAGCACATGCATGGTTTCCGTGCCATAGGCGGTGATGCCGTATTGCTGGCCAGCCTCCCACAGGATTTCCCAGAGCTTGCCGCCAAGCGGCGCCGGCACGTTGACTTCGAAGCCGATCTCGCCGGTGAACGACACCCGGAACAGCCGCGCCGGCATGCCGGCCACCGTGCATTCCGCGCAGGACATATGCGGGAAAGCCTCTTCCGTCAGCTCGACGCCTTCGACCAGCGGAGCGAGCAGCTTTGCCGCATTCGGGCCGTTCAGCGCAATGGTAGACCATTGCTCGGTGGTGGAAGTCAGCCAGACGTTGAGATCCGGCCATTCGGTCTGGAGGTAATCCTCCATCATGTTCATCACCCTTGCCGCACCGCCGGTGGTGGTGGTGACGTGGAAGCGATCCTCGGTCATGCGGCCGATGACGCCGTCGTCGCGAATGAAGCCGTCATCACCCAGAAGCAGGCCGTAACGGCAGCGGCCGGGTGCGAGCTTCGACCACGGGTTGGTGTACATGCGGTTCATGAACTCGACCGCATCCGGCCCGACGACCTCGATCTTGCCGAGCGTCGAGGCGTCGAACATGCCGAGGCTTTGCCGCACCGCCCGGCATTCGCGGCCGACTGCCGCATCCATGTCTTCACCTGGTTTGGGGAAGTACCAGGCGCGCCGCCATTGGCCGACCGGTTCGTAGACCGCACCATGTTCCTCAGCCCAGCCGTCGATCTGCGTCTTGCGCGTCACCTCGAAATGCTGGCCGCGATGATAACCGGCGAAAGCGCCGAAGGTCGTCGGCGTATAGGGTGGGCGGAAGGTCGTCAGGCCGACTTCCGGCTGGCGTTTGCCGAGCGCTTCGGCAGCGATGTTGAGACCGTTAATATTGGACATTTTGCCCTGATCGGTCGCCATGCCGTTGGTGGTGTAGCGCTTGACGTGCTCGATGGAGCGCATGCCCTCGCGCACGGCCAGCCGCAGATCCTTGGCGGTCACGTCGTTCTGGTAATCGACGAAAGCCTTTGCCTTGCCGGCATCGCGATCGCTCGGCAATTCCGTCAGCGATACGCCGCTGCCGGTGCGGTCGTGCTCCACCGCATAGTCGCGGGCATCGCCCGTCTTGCCCAGGGCTGCAGCGATCTTCCGGCCCTGCTCGGTGCCATCCTTCAGCGCCGCTTCAATGCCCCAAAGCCCGCGCCCGGCGCCGGCAATCGCGCAATCCTCATTGGTCATGGCCGGCAGGAAGGTGGTCCGCTGGTCGTCCCAGGCAAGCTTGCCCTGCGTATGGGAAAACAGATGCAGCGACGGCGTCCAGCCGCCAGACATCAGCAACGCATCACAGGCGATTTCCTGCCCCGCGCCGACCGTGGAGCCATTCACCGGATTTACGCGGACCGATTTGACACGCAGCCGGCCCGAAGTCGCCGTCACGGTATGCGACAGCCGCACCGGAATGCCGAGCGCGCGCGCCTCGTTCACCAGTTCCTCGCGCACCTTCGCACGGGTATCGACGATGGCCTGCACCCGCGCGCCTGCGCCATGAAGATCGAAGGCGGCATACCAGGCGCTGTCATGGCTCGTCACCACCACCGGTCTGTTGCCGACCTTGACGCCGTAGCGGTTCAGATAGGTCTGGGCGGAGCCCGCCAGCATCACGCCCGGCCGGTCATTGCCATGGAAGACCAGTGGTTTTTCGAGAGCCCCCTGCGCCAGCACCACATGGCGCGCCCGCACCCGCCACAGGCGTTCACGCGGCATGTCCTTGGGCACGGTTTCGAGATGGTCGGTCAGCTTTTCGCAAAGGCCGATCATGTTCTGGTGGTAATAGGCAATCGCCGTCGTGCGGGTCATGACCCTGACGCCGCGCTCCTTCAGCGCCTTCAACTCGTCCGCCAGCCAGTTCCATGCTGGCTGGCCGTCGATCTGCGCCTGCGGCTCGGACAGCAGCGTCCCGCCGACTTCGGCATTTTCATCCACCAGCACGACCTTGAGACCATCGACCGCCGCTGCGCGCGCCGCAGCAAGACCCGCAGGACCGGCGCCGACGATCAGCACGTCACAATGCAGGTTGCGCGAGGCATATGTATCGGGGTCTTCTTCCGTGGGCGAGACGCCAAGACCGGCCGCCGCGCGGATGAAGGGCTCATAGACCTTGTTCCAGAAGCTCTTCGGCCACATGAAGGTCTTGTAGTAAAAGCCCGCAGAAAACAGCATATAGGCCATATCGTTGACTGCGCCGATATCGAATTTCAGGCTCGGATATTTGTTCTGCGAGGTGGTTTCCAGCCCGCTCCAGATTTCCTGCACCGTGGCGCGCGTGTTCGGCTCGAACCGGCCGGAGCCGCGGCGGGTGCCGATCAGCGCATTCGGCTCCTCGGAACCCGCAGCGACTGGCCCGCGCGGGCGGTGGTATTTGAACGAGCGGCCCATGAGATGTACGCCATTGGCGAGAAGCGCAGAGGCGACCGTATCCCCCTTTACACCGCGATAGGTCTTCCCATCGAAGGTAAAGCTTACCGAGCGGGCGGCATCCACCCGGCCACGGCCGGAAACGCGATAGGAACTCATTTCGACACCTCGGAGCTGGCTGGTGCGCTGGATAGGGAGGAGAGATCAGGACGCGGCTCGCCTGCGCTATAGGTCGTCAGGAAACGGTCGCTCACCGTGTCGCGCACCGCATTGAAGAAGCGGCCGCAGCCATGCAGGTGCCGCCAGCGCTCGAAATGCGGACCCCTAGCGTTTTCGCGGATGAACAGGAATTCTTCCCACTGTTCATCACTCTGAGATGAGGGGTCGGCCGCGCGCACGACATGGGCCTGCCCGGCATAGGTGAATTCGGCTTCGGGCAGCGTTTCATGGCAATAGGGGCAACGGATCAGCAGCATGGGTTAGCTCCTCAGTGCGCCACGGCAGCGGCGGCGGCCTCGTCGATCAGGCGGCCGGAGCGGAAACGCTCCAGCGTGAAAGGCGCGTTGATCGGGTGCGGTTCGTTTTTCGCAATGGTCCAGGCGAAGGTGTGGGCAGCGCCCGGCGTGGCCTTGAAACCACCCGTGCCCCAGCCGCAATTGACATAAAGCCCGTCGACCGGCGTCTTGCCGAGAATGGCCGAGCGATCCGGCGTGACATCGACGATGCCGCCCCATTTGCGCAGCATCCGCATGCGGTTGAAGATCGGGAAGATTTCGACGATGGCGGCGATCGTATGTTCGATCAACGGCAGGCCGCCGCGCTGCGAATAGGAGGTGTACTGGTCCGTACCCGAACCGATCACCAGCTCGCCCTTGTCGGACTGGCTGATATAGGCGTGAACCGCATTCGACATGACCACGCAGGGGAAGATCGGCTTGATCGGCTCGGATACCAGAGCCTGCAGCGGATAGCTTTCGAGCGGCAGGCGCACGCCTGCGGTATCCATGACCACCGAGGTGTGACCGGCAGCGGAAACCGCCACCTTCTTCGCCTTGATGAAACCCCGCGCCGTCTCGACACCCGCGACGGACCCGTCGGCATTGCGGCGAATGGCGGTGACCGGGCAATTCTGGATGATATCGACGCCACGGGCAGCAGCACCGCGGGCATAACCCCAGGCAACCGCATCGTGACGCGCCGTTCCCGCCCGCTCTTGCAACGCGCCGCCCATCACCGGGTAGCGGGCGTTTGGCGATATGCTCAAGGGCGGGCAATATTCCTTGCACTCCTCGACGCTCAGCCAGCGATTGTCGACACCGTTCAGACGGTTGGAATGGATGTGGCGCTTGAAGCTCTGCACGTCGTGGACATTATGGGCGAGCATCAGCACGCCGCGCCGGGAATACATGACGTTGTAATTCAGCTCCTGGCTCAAGTTCTCCCACAGATCGACGGCGTGATCGTAAAGACGCGCGCTTTCGTCGTAGAGATAGTTGGAGCGGATAATGGTCGTGTTGCGGCCGGTATTACCGCCGCCGAGCCAGCCCTTGTCGATGACGGCGACATTGGTGATACCGTGCTGGCTGGCCAGATAATAGGCCGCACCCAGACCGTGCCCACCGGCGCCGACGATGACCACGTCATATTCGGCTTTTGGCTGGCTATCGGGCCATTGCTCGTCCCAGTTCTTGTGGCCGGTCAGGGCATTCCGCAAGAGATTGAAGGCATTAAAACGCGTCATGAGCGGGCCTGCTGGTTGGAACTCTCGGTATTCAAAAGCCTACGGAGATTTATAGCGGCCGGGCTGGACAATAGCGTCTGTTTGCATGAATATTTGCGCCATGAGCTCTCATCGCGCCAAGAAACGCCTCAGCGTCGCCTTCCTGCTCGCCGACCGGTTCACGCTGTCGGCCTTCGCCAATTTCGTCGATGTGCTGCGTCTTGCTGCCGACGAGGCTGACCGTTCCCGGCCGATCCTGTGCGAATGGTCCGTGCTGTCGGCGACCCTCGGCAATGTGCAATCCAGCTGTGGTGTGAAGGTGCAACCGGATACGCGGCTCATCGACGCCGTGCATTACGACTATATCGTCGTTGTCGGCGGATTGATTAGCGACCACAGCGCCCTGCCGCCGGAGGCATTACGGTTCCTGAAAGACCGTGCGGCAGCGGGCACTCCCCTTGTCGGGCTCTGCACCGGCGTTTTTATTCTACATGAAGCCGGCCTGCTGGATGGTTATCGCTGCTGCGTGAGCTGGTTCCACCATCAGGATTTTCTCGACCGCTTCGACGCCGAGCAGATGGTCTCCGACCAGCTCTTCGTCATAGATCGCAACCGCCTGACCTGTTCGGGCGGCCATGGCGCTGCGCATCTGGCGGCGTTCCTTGTGGAGCGCCATGTCGGTCAGTCGGCCGCCATCAAAAGCCTTAATATCATGATGATCGACAGTGCGCTCAGCGGCGAAAAACCCCAGCCCGGCCAGCAGAGCGCCAGAACGGCAACCGATCCCCTGGTCAGAAAGGCGATCCTGCGCATGCAGCAGAACATCGAGGTTCCGAGAACCGTGCTGGAACTTGCGCGCGATCTCGGCCTTGGCCGACGCAGTCTCGAACGGCGTTTCCTTGGAGACCTGAAGGCAACGCCCTCCAAAGTCTATCTCGAGCTGCGGCTCGACCGCGCCCTTTCCCTCCTGCGCACCACGCGGGACCCGATCACCCAGATTGCGCTCGCCACCGGGTTTTGCGATGCGCCACACCTTTCCCGCACACTTCGTGCCGAGCGCGGCTTCAGCCCCAGCGAATATCGCAAGACGCAGATTGGCCACACGACAACGGACGAAGAATTCGCCGTCGGCGTGTTGTTGCCGCAACCCTAAGGCTTTGCTGTTCGCCTGCGAAAAGCCGGACCCTGCAAAAAATAGATCAATGTAATTGATATGGTCAGACTTGCACGTACAGGTATAAAAGTCCTCGATCCTGTTTAGGGAAGCCGTGGGGGGTATGGGATGAATTCAGAGCGTCGTGGCGTTCTCGCGCTTTTAGGTGGCCTTGTGCTGGGAAGACCGTCTGTCGGCAAGGCCGCGAGCAACGTTCCGGCAGTTGCCGAATCCCGCTCCGAATACCAACCCCGCCATGTCCTTTGTTTTCTCGGCCCGGAAAATGGTCTGGCAGCGCTGCAGCAGAGCGCTCGCGCCGCTATCGATAAATTTGCCGGCGATTTCAGTCTCGATGAGGATTATTCGCAGGATGAACCGGACGACAGGATGGAGCGCTCCTTCAATGTCTGCTGGGACCGTGTCGAGCCGGACGCCTATCAGGAGAGTGACGAGGAGGCAGTCGCAGGCCACGGCTCGGTTCTTTATGTGCTTGGCCCGTCAATGGCCGCGGAAACAGCCGTGGCGACCTGTGGGAAAGCCCTGATGTTCGTGCACCACATGCTCGATAGTGGCGCAGTTGCCGTAAAGGGTGAAAGCGCCGGCGTTGCCCATGGCGCGCAGCGGTGGAAGGAACTCTTCGAACAGTCGCGCCGTAACGCGGCAGCAAACGACGCCCTGGCATTCGCCAGAACCTGCCGTCTAGCCTTCGCGCGCCGGCCCATCGGCGGCGATGCCGACGGAATGGGGAGCGTCGGCTTTCATCTGGTCGGATTGCCTGACGTGGAGATACACTTCACCCGAAAAGACCAGCAGCAGCCCTCAACAAATAGCGAGCAACTGAAGATCGCCGCGCTGATTGACGATATTGCCGATCAAATGACCCGCGACGGCGTTGAAGCGGCCGTGAAGGATCGTCGTGCCGACCTGTCCGATGACACGCGGTATGAGGAGGACGAATACAAATTCAATCCGTTCGGCGTTGCGACCGTTCGAGACTACAAGCTTTGACGCCGCGCTTATAAAGATGCGGGGCCTGGGTCGCTCTCTCCGGCGACAAGCTGCATTGGCCAGACGCAGTAACGCGCCTGATTTGGGTAAAACGGCGCATAGGCCGGCATGGTAGACAGAAGCGTCTGGGCGACCGTCACGCCGAGGTCGTGCAGGGACATGCGGAAACTGGTCAATCGCGGTTCGAGAAACTGGCCGCGTGGACCATCGCGAAAACCGATGACCGCAAGATCCCGCCCGGGTTTCAGACCCACTTCCGCCAGACGGCGATAAAGGCCAAGGGCCATCAGCTCATAGATCAGCACAAGCGCGCTTGGCCGCGGCCGCATCTGCAGCCACTCGCTGGCGGCGTGATATCCACCCTGCTCGCTCGATTTCGCCCGGATGACCAGAGAAGGATCGTAAGCAATGCCGTTCTCCTCCAGTCCACGCCGGTACCCGTCCATGAAAACATAACCGAGATTGACGTCGCTATCGGGTGCGGCAACCGCAATGGTGCGATGGCCGGCAGCGGCGAGCCGGTTGACGGCGCTGCGCGCAACCTCCTCGAAGTCGAGATCGATCCATGCATGATCGGCGCTGGAAGAGGTGCGGCCGAGCGTTACGAAAGGCAAGCGGGTCTGCTTTAAAAAATCGACACGCTTGTCGACACGGCGGGTCGAGGAAATGATCATCGCATCCACCATGCGGCGCGCCACCATGCGCTTGAGATATTCGTCCGGGTCTTCCTCACCGGGACAAGGCAGAACGATAAGATCGAGATTGTGAGCGGAAAATACGCTTTGCAAACCATCCGTCACTCCCATGAAGAAGTTGTCGGAGTTCTCCACCGTCTGCGCGTCGCTGCCGGTCATCAGGCCGATGACGTTAGTGGTCCCCTGCCTGAGGCTGCGGCCTGACTGGTTGGCGACATAGCCAAGTTTTTCCGCCGCCTCCAGAACACGCCGCCGCGTCTCCTCGTTAACGTCGGGCTTGCCGTTCAAGGCACGGGAAACGGTGCCTATCGATATCTCCAGATAGTCGGCAAGCTGACGAATTCCTTTCATGCACTCCCCCTCCTGAGCCGGGTACGAAATATGCGTCCCCAATAACGGTATTGACATATCTAACATGATCATCCTAGTGTCGTAAACGTTTACGAAGCTCTGCGCAAAGAGGAGTTTGCCCAGAGACCGGGGAGAGAAGATGACATACAACGCCGTTTTATGCGGGTGCGGAGCAATGGCCAAAGGCTGGCTGCGCGCCATTCAATCGACGCCGGACATTCTCGGCGCGGTCAAGATCGTCGGTCTCGTCGATCTGAACGAAGATACGGCACGCGCGCTTGCCGAAGAATTCTCCCTCACCGACGTCATCATCGGCACCGATCTCCGCGATGTCCTCGCACGGACCAAAGCCGACATCCTGTTCGATATCGTCATCCCGCAGGCACGGTATGCCGTGGTTGAAACCGGCCTTGCGGCCGGGTGCCATGTGCTCAGCGAAAAGCCGCTTGCGGCCTCGATGGAAGAAGCCGAAAAGCTGGTGGAACTGGCGGAAAAGGCCGGAAAAATTCATGCTGTGGTGCAAAACCGGCGCTTTATCTCCGGCATCCGGCGGCTGCGCCGGGCCGTGGAAGACGGCATTATCGGTGATTTGACGGCGATTCACTGCGACTTTTTCCTGGGGCCCCATTTCGGCGGTTTCCGCGAGGAGATGAAGAATGTTCTTCTTCTCGACATGGCAATCCACACCTTCGATGCGGCGCGTTTCGTCGCCGACGAAAAGCCGCTCTCCGTGTTTTGCGTGGAGAAAAATCCGGCCGGCTCCTGGTACGCACACGGGGCAAGCGCCAATGCCATATTCGAATTCTCCAACGATGTGGTCTTCACCTATCGCGGCTCCTGGTGCGCGGAAGGCGAAAGAACCAGCTGGGAAGCCCGCTGGCGGCTGATTGGCTCCAAGGGCATGATCCTCTGGGACGGCGAAGACAATTTCTCCGCATCCGTCGCCGGCGAAGAGCCGGGTCTTCTACGCGGATTCAAGACCGTAAACGTTTCCGATAGTATTTCCGAGAAGGATACGCATGGCCACGCCAGCGTCATACTCTCGTTTCTTCAATCCATCCGTACCGGCCAGATGCCGGAAACGGCCTCCTTCGACAACATCAACAGCCTGGCAATGGTGATCGGCGCGATTGAAAGCGCCCGCATCGGCCAGCGTGTTTCCATCGCAGCATAAGGACCGACAGAAGTGAGCAATCCGGCAAAATCCATCCGCATCGGCACCATGGTCAGCGCCACCAAGGGACAGGCGGCTGAACGCATCGGGCAGATAGCCGATCTTGGTTTCGAAAGCTTCGAACCGTTCTTCTGGCAGACGACCAACGGCCAGGACCTTGCCGAGCTTGGCAAGCGTTCACTTGACGCGATCGGTGACCGCGACATCACCATCGGCACGCTCGGCATGTTCGGCAACCCGCTGGAGGAAACGGAAATCGACCTTCAGACCTTGCAGGGCTGGAAAGACTGCATCGACAATGCCCACCACTTCGGTGCAACCTGCGTTGCCGGTTTCACCGGCCGCCTGCGCGGAAAGCCGCTGCCTGAGAGCCTGCCCCGTTACAAGGAAATCTGGAGCGAGCTTGCCAAACGCGCAGCGGACAAGGGCGTGAAGATCGCCTTTGAAAATTGCGCCATGGACGGCAACTGGCAGACCGGCGACTGGAACATCGCCCATAATCCGGATGCGTGGGAACTGATGTTCAACGAAACGCCGGACGACAATATCGGCATCGAGTGGGAACCCTGCCACCAGATGGTTTATCTCATCGATCCGCTGCCGCAGATCCGCAAATGGGCGGACAAGATTTTCCACGTGCACGGCAAGGATGCGACCATTCGCTGGGATGTCATCCGCGAGCATGGGATTTTCGGCAAGGAAAAATTCGTCTTCATGCGCACGCCGGGCTTCGGCGACAGCAACTGGACGGACATTATTTCGGAACTGCGCCTGGCCGGCTGGTCCGGCTCGATCGACATTGAAGGCTGGCATGACCCCGTCTATCGCGACGCGCTGGAAATGACGGGACAGGTACATGGCCTGAACTATCTGAAACATTGCCGGGGCGGCGATTTTGTCGTCGATCCCACCTGAGGAATGGAAGCCTTTGGGAGAAGGCTTCCAGTAATTGCAGAGACGATAACCAAGAGGAGGAGATTATTATGGGTATCGCGAAATGCATGATCGCCGGTGCGCTTGTTCTGGCAGGCGTATCCGCCGGTGCGATGGTGGCGAATGCGGAAGATGTGACCTTGACCCTGTGGTCGCTGGACAGGGACATCCAGCCGGCACCCAACCTCGTGAACGAGTTTAACAAGCTCAATAACGGCATCAAGATCGAATACCGGCAATTGCAGTTCGATGATGTGGTGAGCGAATCCATGCGCGCCTACTCGACCGGCAACGCGCCCGATATCATCGCCATCGACAACCCAAACCACGCCATGTTCGCCGCACGTGGCGCGTTTCTTGACGTGACGGATATGATTGCGAATTCGAACGTCATCAAGACGGCAAACTATTTTCCGGGTCCGCTGAAATCCGTAACCTGGGACGGCAAATATTTCGGCGTTCCGAAGGCGACGAATACGATCGCGCTCTATTACAACAAGGACCTGTTCAAGGCAGCCGGTCTCGATGCGGCAAAACCGCCGCAGACCTGGGACGAGCTTGTGGAAGCTGCCCGCAAGCTGACCAACCCCGCCAAGAATGTTTACGGCATCAGCTTCAGCGCCAAGGCCAACGAGGAAGGCACCTTCCAGTTTCTGCCATGGGCGCAGATGGCCGGCGCCACCTACAAAAACATCAATACCGATGGCGCGGTGAAGGCGCTTGAAACATGGAAGACCCTTCTCAGTGAAAAGCTGGCCTCGCCGGATACGCTGACGCGCAGCCAGTGGGATTCCACCGCCACCTTCAACGCCGGCAACGCGGCCATGGTGATCTCCGGCCCGTGGGAAATCGACCGCATGCTCAAGGACGCCAAGTTCGACTGGGGCGTGACGCTACTGCCGGTTCCGACGCCGGACGCGCCGCGGTCTTCGGCCATGGGCGACTATAACTGGGCGATCTTCTCCAAGAGCAAACATCCCGCCGAAGCCTTCAAGGCCATCGAATTTTTCGCCTCGCAGGACAAGGACATGTTCAAGAACTTCGGGCAATTGCCGGCGCGTTCCGATATTCCCGTTCCGCCCACCGGCAACGCGCTGAAGGACGAAGCACTCAAGACCTTTATCGAGCAGCTCAAATATGCGCAGCCGCGCGGTCCCTCGCCTGAATGGCCGAAGATTTCCAAGGCGATCCAGGACGCTATCCAGGGTGCCCTGTCGGGTCAGATGACGCCGAAGGCCGCGCTCGATCAGGCCGCTGAAAAGATAAAGCTGATCGAAAGCTGATCTGTCTGGGCGGGCGGCCGGGTTCACCCGGCCCCATCCAAGGGGTTCCTCCCGGTGGGGCTGCCTGCTGCTTTATGCAGCGGCGGCCCCGATCGGAGCTTGTGAGGATGTTTCATGAAAAAACTGTTTTCCAGCGTCAGCGACGGTCGTGGTTTCGACCTCATCCTTGTCGCTTTTCCTTTGGGCTTCCTGTTCGTCATGGCGGGCCTGCCGCTCATCTACAACATCGTCATGAGCTTTCAGGAAGTCGACATGTTCAGCCTGGGCACCTTCGTGCGCCCATTTGTCGGTTTCCGCAATTATGTCGATCTCTTCCGGCAGCCTGAAACCCTGCCGATCCTTTTCAACACCGTCACCTTTGTCGTCACCTCGATTGCCGGGCAATTCGCCATCGGCTTCGGTCTGGCGCTGTTCTTCTGGGTGAACTTTCCCGGCGCCACCTGGCTGCGCGGGCTGTTTCTCGTTTCCTGGGTCATGCCCGGCCTCGTCGTCGGCGCGATCTGGAACTGGATATTATCAGGCGATTTCGGCGTGCTGAATTTCTTCCTGCGGGAAAGCGGCATGATCTCAGGCAATATCTTCTGGCGATCGGACGCGAATTTTTCGCTCTGGGCCGTTGTCATCGCCAATATCTGGCTCGGCACCTCGTTCAACATGATCCTTCTTTCTGTCGGCCTCGCCTCCATCCCCGGCGATCTCTACGAAGCGGCGGAGCTGGATGGCGCGAACGCCTGGCAGCGTTTCTACACCATCACCCTGCCGATGATGCGTTCTACCATCGGCGCGATCATCTCGCTCGGCCTGATCTTCACGCTTCAGCAGTTCGATCTTTTCGCCGCCATCACCGATGGCGGGCCCAACAACAGTTCCAACGTGGCGCAATATTGGGCCTGGGATCTGTCATTCCGGCAATATGATTTCGGCAAGGGCGCGACGATCTCCGTCATCATGATCGTCTTCGTCATGCTGGCTTCCGTCGTTTATGTGCGCTCGACACGGCATGAGGTGCGCGGATGAGTATCACGACCCGCAACCGGTTGATGCTGGCAATCGCCATCGTGCTTGCCGTCATCTATCTCTTTCCGCTCTACTGGATGTATCTGACCTCGCTGAAAAGCGGCTCGGAGATGTTTGCGAACCCGCCGGGCTTCTGGCCGGCCGATCCGCAATGGCAGACCTATGCCTATGTCTGGGAAAGCCGCAATATGGGCCGTTATCTGTGGAATTCGGTGCTCATTGCTTCAAGTGCCGTGGCGCTCATCACCGTGCTTGGCGTTGGCTGCGCCTATGTCCTGGCGCGCTATCGCAACGTCTGGGTTGATATCGGCCTCTTCCTCATCCTCATGCTGCAGGTTCTGCCGGCATCCCTGATGATTACGCCGATCTTCGTCGGCTTCTCGCAAGTGGGTCTGCTGGATTATCCCCGCCTGTCGGTCATTCTCGCCATTGCGGCGAAAAGCATGCCCTTCTTCGTGGTGCTGGTGCGCGCAACCTTCATGGCGGTGCCGCAGGAGCTGGAAGAGGCCGCGCTTGTGGACGGCAATTCCCGCGTCGGCGCCTTCTTCAACATCGTGCTGCCGCTTGCCAGAAACGGCATTCTCGTCAGCGCCATTCTCATTTTCATGCAGGCATTCGGGGAATTCGTCTATTCGAAATCGATGATCCAGGCGGCTGAATTGCAGCCTGCCAGTGTCGGCCTCAATTCCTTCATGGGCCCCAACACCAGCGAATGGAACAACATCATGGCCTATGCGACCATGTATGTGACGCCCATTCTTGCCCTGTTCATTCTCTTGCAGCGCCGCATCGTTTCCGGCCTGACATCGGGAGCGTTAAAATGACCCTTCAGATCGAACTTTCCGGCGTAAACAAATATTACGGTGCCTTTCACGCGCTGAAGAACATCCATCTTTCCATCAAGAAGGGCACCTTCGTCGCCCTCGTCGGCCCGTCCGGTTGCGGAAAGTCCACCTTGCTGCGTTCGCTGGCGGGGCTGGAAACCATATCGAGCGGCGACATGCGCATTGCAGGCACGTTGATGAACGGTGTGCCGCCGCGCAAGCGCGATGTGGCGATGGTGTTCCAGTCCTATGCGCTCTACCCGCACATGACGGTGGAGGAGAACCTGACCTATTCGTTGCGCATGCGCGGCGTGGCAAAAGCGGAAGCCCGCAAGGCGGCAGAGGAGGTTGCAGCCACCACAGGCCTGTCAAAGCTGATGAAGCGCTATCCGCGCGAACTTTCCGGCGGGCAGCGCCAGCGTGTGGCGATGAGCCGCGCGATCATCCGCAACCCGCAGGCATTCCTGTTCGACGAACCGCTCTCCAATCTAGACGCGGCCCTGCGTGTGCACATGCGCAAGGAAATTCGAGCGTTGCACGACCGCCTGCACGCCACCTCGGTCTATGTTACCCATGACCAGATAGAGGCGATGACGATGGCGGATCACGTCGTCGTCATGCGCGACGGCGTGATCGAACAGCAGGGCACGCCACTGGAATTATACGACCGCCCGGTCAATCGTTTTGTTGCCGGCTTCATCGGTTCACCGGCAATGAATTTCATTCCGGCAACGGTCAGCCCGGACGGCGCGGCGCTTCAGCTGCGTTTCAGTGAAGGCGAGCCGCAGCAATCCATCAAAAACCCGGCTCCCTTATCGCCCGGCAAGCGTGTCATCGTTGGTATCAGGCCGGAACACATCCGGCCGCGAACCGCAACCGGCGCGGCGCTGACGTTACCTGTTTCAGCCGTGGAAACCACAGGTTCGGCCACCTTCCTCACCCTTGGCACATCGACCGAAGTGGTCATCGCTATACAGGGACGCAGTGAGGTCAGGAGCGGCGAAGTCGTCGGCCTCGACATCAACCCGACCGACCTGCATTTGTTTGATGAAGAAACCGGAGCCGGCCTCGGAGGCCGGTGAAACGAACCATGGGGCCTATCCGGACCGGACGGCCCTTCGGGCTTTCCGATCCGCAACGAGGCGAAAGCTTCAGCGCCCCATGATGATGTCGAGGATGTTGCGGCGCGCGGTTGCGGAGGTGGCGGTGGCCCGGCCAACCTCGCGGGCGGCGATGGCGGGCGAACCGGAGCCTTCAATATCCACCCACCGACCGGCATGTTCCGTGGATTGACGCTTGAGATAGGTATAGGGCGTTTCGTCCCAGCGAAAGATCTTCGATTTCATATTGTCGAGAATGAAATCTCCGCGGTCCGTTCTCACCGTGAGGATGGCATGGCCATCGCCTTTTTCGTCCCGGACAACGGTGATCAGCAGATCGGAAACCGGGAAACCGGCATCCATAAGCCGTTTCCGTTTCTCCAGCGTGAGGTCCTCGCAGTCTCCCGCGCCGTTATAGGGATACTCCCAATAGTCCTCGTAACCCCATACTTCCATGTCGGAACGCTGGTCGATTTCGACGTTGACTGCGCTGTTGATCGAAACAAGGGTAGCCCAGACATCAGGGGTAAGACTGAGCGGCGGCATTTCCTTGACCGGCTGACATTCATCCGCGTGACGCTTGCAGAAATCGTAATGCCCGATGGGCTGCGACGTGAACTTGCCCGTCTGCATCGAAGGAGACGCCTGCACCGGCGCAGCCAAACCCGCGACGGCCAGAATGAAACATGCTTGCAGCAATTTGATGAGATGGGTCATGTTCGTCTCCTGACGGCATGACCTACCGGTGGCGATTTGAGTTCACATGAAACAAAATGCTCGACTTTTAACGAACCCGATAATTCCGCTCCCGATGGTCCCGACAAGGAGCGGCGTTGCCTGGGATCACGCCTCGGGGAGCCACGGCATCTGAACGGTCAGCAACGGTAAAGTGAGCAGCGGGAACTTGCCACGCCGGGGCGGCCTGCCTATGAAGAGGCCGTCACGCAATAATAATCCACATATTAGAGAACGCTGCATGAGCCTGTTTGCGAAGACCACCCGCGCGGCCGCTGTCATTCTGGCACTGGCCTGCCTGCCCTCAAATGCCGCAGCGCAGCAGATGGTGGTCGTACCTCCCGGAAACCGCTCCGCCCAACAGCCGGAAATACCTCAGGCTTCGGCGATCAGGACCAGGGCGTTCTCCACGACCTATGAGGAAAAATTCCGCAAGACGGTCGATCTTCTAAACAGCGAACCCGGTCTCCTCGGCAAGATCAGGAAGGCGGGATCGGCCTATGGCATCGACCCGATCCATATCGTCGGCGCCATCGTAGGTGAACACACTTTCAACGTCACCGCCGTGGACCGCCTGCAGACATATTACGTCAAGGCCATTTCCTATGCGGAACTCGATATAAAATTCAGCTATCAGGGCGTTGCCCTGAAGACGTTTCTCGAGCGTCCGGAATTCCGATCCTGCGCGACGCTTGCCAGGACATCCGAGCAATGGAGCTGCCGCGATATCGTTTGGGATGCAAGTTTCCGCGGCAAAGTCGTCGATGGCGTGAGCTATGAAGCGATTTCGTTCCAGCGGGCCTTCTTCCAGCCCTTCTATGCCGGACAGACCTTTGGTCTTGGCCAGATCAGCCCGTTGACGGCGCTGCAGGTCACCGATCTCGTAAACAGAACCAGTGGTCTGCCGAAACTCTCCGCCGACAGGCCGAAAGAGATTTACCGCGACGTCATGGATCCTGACCGGAGCATCATCTACATCGCCGCTATCCTTCGAGATTCCATCGACGCCTACAGGGAAAAAGGCTTCGACATTTCCGGCAATCCCGGCATCACCGCCACCCTCTACAATGTCGGCCAACCCCGGCGTCGCGCCGAACGCCTGCGGACGGCCGTGGATGCAGGCGCAAAGAACCTGCTGCCGGTTGAAAACTACTATGGATGGCTTATCAACGAGCGCCTCGACGTTCTGAGAGGCATCCTCGATGGCAAGGCCATCGACAAGCGAACCACCTCGGATATCGGCGAAAAAACGCGATAACGCACCTGCCGGGAGGATTGCAAATCCGCCTCGCAAAGGATGATGCACGCAAAACGCTTTCCCGACCGCCCGGAATCTGCTACTGCCACGTGCACAAGAATTGACTGATAGTGGGATAATTCCGCGATATGCCTGACGAAGGCGACAGTACCGACGGTAGTCGACACCGAACGAGGCTGGCTTGCGTAAAGCGAAGCCAGCCTCGTCCTTTCTTGTTTTCTTCAACGAAACGGGTTTCAACCTCGGATGTTCAGTCCGGGGCTTTTTGCGTTCGCGCCCGTTCCCATAAAGGCCCCTGACCATGGAATTCCTCGCAGATCCAAATATCTGGATCGGCCTCGTTACCCTTATCGTCCTCGAAGTCGTCCTCGGCATCGACAACCTCGTTTTCATCGCGATCCTCGCCGACAAGCTGCCGCCGCATCAACGCCACAAGGCGCGGATCGTCGGTCTGTCGCTGGCGCTAGTCATGCGCATCCTGCTGCTGTTTTCGATTTCATGGATCGTGACGTTGACGCGGCCGCTGTTTCAGGTTGCGGACTTCTCCTTCTCCGGGCGCGACCTCATCCTCATTCTCGGTGGTGCGTTCCTGCTCGCCAAGGGAACGATGGAACTGCACGAACGGCTGGAGGGCGCGCATAAGCCGAAACAGGGCAAGGTCGTCCATGCCGTCTTCTGGCAGGTGATCGTGCAGATCGTCGTGCTCGATGCAGTATTCTCCCTCGACAGCGTCATCACCGCCATCGGCATGGTCAACAATCTCTGGGTGATGATTACCGCCGTCTGTGTGGCCATGGCCGTGATGATGGCAGCATCGAAGCCACTGATGAGTTTCGTGTCGAAACACCCGACCGTGGTCATTCTCTGCCTTGGCTTCTTGTTGATGATCGGCTTCAGCCTGATCGTCGAAGGCTTCGGCTTCCACCTTCCCAAGGGTTATCTCTATGCCGCAATCGGCTTTTCCGTGCTCATCGAGGCGGCAAACCAGATTGGCAGGCGCAATCGCGAAAGACGTATCACCGCCGGTGATATGCGAGAGCGGACGTCCGATGCCATTCTGCGGCTTCTGGGCGGCCGTGTCGGCGAAGAACAGTCCCTTGGCGAGACAGCCGACGTCATCGCGGCACAGGCGGCACGAAGCGACCTGTTCAAATCCGAGGAAAAGGACATGATCCGCGGTGTCCTTACGCTTGCCGAGCGCCCCGTTGTCTCAATCATGACGCCGCGGACGGAAATCGACTGGCTCGATGTCGACGCCGATCACGATACGCTGAGGAACCGCCTGCTGGAACTCGACCATTCCCGCCTGATGCTCGCGCAGGGCAAGCTGGATGCGTTCCTCGGTGTCGCCGCAACGAGGGACTTGCTGCGCGATCTTCTGCATGACGGCAAATTGAACCTCGAGCGCTCGCTGCGCCAACCCCTCGTCGTGCATGAAAGCGCCACCGCGTTGCAGGTCATGGAGCAGCTGCGCAAATCCCCGCTCCAGATGGCCGTCATCGTCGACGAATACGGCACGCTTCAGGGAATAACGACGCCTACCGACATTCTCGAGGCTATCGCCGGCGAATTTCCGGATGAAGGCGAGGAATCGCAGATTTCGGAACGGGCAGAGGACGGTTCCTGGCTGCTGGACGGCGCCGTCGACGTCAGACGCGTATCCTATCTGCTGGATATCGATCTGGTGGACGAGGACGATCGTTATTCCACCGTCGCTGGCTACATCCTCTGGCGCCTCAATCGCCTTCCCGAGATCGGCGAACGTGTTTCCGGCGACGGGTTCGAGTTCGAGATCGTTTCCTGCTCGGACAGAAACATCGAAAAGGTCCGGGTCTGGAACACTACGCTTCCCGAGGCGTGAGTTGGAAAAATCCCGAACCCGCTTCGAAATGACGACGTGACGTGCAAGCCACGGCACGTCTCCACATTTGCATCACCAAGGAAGCGGCCCGACCGGTGAAAACCGTCCTCCGCTCTAGTGGGCGGCATCGATCATGGTAATCCACCCGGCGGCGCGGCGGGCTGCTTCCGCGAGCACAGGTTTCGGCGCCTTGTACCATTCGTTTTCCGGTAGCTCGCGCTTCACGCGCACGAAGCTGATGGCATCGTCGAGCGTCGGGAATTCCACCGGCAATGTCAGATGCAGAAAGAGCGCAACAACGGCGACGGAACGCGAACGGCCGCCGCGGCAATTGATCAGCACGCTGCCGCGCTCGCGCCGGGGATAGGACGGCTTGTCGGGCAGGATCTGTTCGAGCGCCGCCCGCAGGATGTAATGGGCCGCAACCATCTGGGTATCGGGATTTCCATCGCCGTCGATCAGACCGATCTTGTAATAACGTATTTCGCCGGGTCCATAGACGCTGCCTTCATGATCGGAAACGATCTGCGGCTGCTCCACGAAGTTGAAGTCGAGATTGACGGCACAATTGACGACGGTGGTGATGCCGTTTTCACGCAGAAGCTTCAGATCGCTGGCGCCTTCCTTACCTGAAATGAAGAGATCGACGCCATAAAGTGGGTGCTGCTCATAGATGCGGCTGAGCTTCGGCAATTCGCCGGTTTCCTGTTCGCGGGATAGGGTCTTTTCCGGTTGCGGCATGTCTTGTCTCCATCGGCGCCGATGTGGCGGCCGTCATGTCCTTGCTTCAGGCGTTTGCAGCGGTCTGGCTTGGCGGGATCGCTGCCCTGGCTATGCGGCTTGCGGATATGGATCGCGCCACCCGCTGCAATGTCTGGTAATTCGCCCCCTCGCCCGTGGCGATATAGCCGGGGCAGAGAAAATCGGCCGACCCCTCCGCCACCTTTCCCAACGTCAGCGGCTCGTATGTTCCCCCGGCATTCCTAAGAATGAGGATGGCTGCTGCCACATCCCAGGCGTTGACGCCGAAGCCCGCGGCAGCATCCGTCCAGCCGGCCGCCACATGCGCGATGCTGAGGGCAGCGCTGCCAGGCCGGCGCAGCGTCGAGAAAGTCTCGACGAGCGCACCGAAATTGGAAAGCGCCGCATCCCGCCCATCCAGCCGGAAATCACGTGAGACCGGATAGCCAGTGATAAGCGTCGCCCGGGTTTCATCTGCAACGCTGCGGGAGCGCAGCTTGTCGCCGTTGAGATAAGAAGCCTCGAGGTCGGCGGAAAACATCTGGTCAGTCACGGGATCGTACACCACGCCGGCAACGGCTTCCCCACCGATGACGGCGGCAATCGATACGCACCAGAAGGCAAGGCCACGGGCAAAATTTGCCGTGCCGTCAATCGGATCGACATACCATTGCACCTCGCCGTTGCCGATCTGGCCACCCTCTTCGCCCATGATCGCCGAATTCGGCTCCCGCTCGAGAATGACGGCGCGGATCGCGGCTTCGGCGCGTTTGTCGTGAATGGTGACGATGTCGTGGAGATCGACCTTGTAGTCCACCGCCATATCAGAGCGGAATGCCGCCAGCAACGGATCGCGCACGGCACGCGCCGCCGCTTCGGCGATTTTCATCAGCCGCACCGAACGGGAAAGCGCCTCCTCATTTCCAGATTTGTTTTCAGTCGAAGAAGGGCTTTGCATCGGCATATCCAGTCTGTTTTTTTCGCAAAGGAGGGACCGGCGCGGTAGGACCGCGCCAGCCGGGATTATTTCCTGTAGTTGACGCGCCAGACGTCCTGCCATTCCTCGCGACGATCGAAATCGTTGAGGCCGGTGGCGGACTCGTAACCCATCAGCCTGTCGGCAACCTTCATCAGCCCCGACGGCTCGTCGGCCGGCATCTTGATGTCGATATTGGTCGGCAGCTTGCCGTCCTTCATCTGCGGTGCGATGCCCTCTTCCGTCAGGATATAGTGGACGAAGAGTTTCGCCATGTTCGGGCTTTTGGTCTTGGAGGCGATGAGCCCAAGCTTGATGTAGGTCCAGCCGACCCAGGGATCGAGACCAGTGCAGAGGCCGAGCTTGTAGCCCTTGTCGGCATTGTCGCGGAACTTGGCAGAGCTGAGCAGGCCGAAGAAGGGCTGCTTCTGGCCGGGTGCGCCGACGGCCTCTGCCACCGGGTCATCGCCATCGGTGGCAAGCGGGCCGTTCTGCGCCAGCGCCTTGATCCAGGCTGCGGCCGCATCCTTTTCGATATCCTTGCCAAAATGGGCCTTGTAGGCGGCCGCCACCTTCTCGTTGCCGTGGGCTTCGAGCTGGTTGAACCAGTCCGTATAGGTGCTCTTGCTTAAGGGATCGACCATGGCGACCTTGCCTTTCCATTTCGGCTCGGTCAGTTCCCAGATGTTGGTCACCGGGCATTTATCATAGGCTTCCGTATTGTAAGCCCAGACATTGGCGTTGGTGGAGATAGCCAGCGGGTTCTGGAACTGCGCCGGGATTTTCGCAACCATGTCGCCCGGCAGGTAATTCTCGACAAAACCCGCCGGCAGAAGCTGCGCGAGCGCCGATGGCGCATCGGTGATCAGCACCACGTCGCCCTGCACGTTGCCGGACTGGCTTTCGCGGATGATCATTTCCAGCTGGCTGTTGGCGGAAACCTTCACGCCTGTCGCCTTTAACCCGTATTTGGCGCTGAACTTGTCGGCCATCTCCACGATCTTGCCGGTGCTGTCGTAGATATTGATCGGCTTTTCCTGCTTCGCCGCCGCCAAGATCGTATCGAGATCGAAGGTTTCTTCGGCTGCAGCCCCCATTGCGGATATGCCTGCAACGGCGATGGCTATCGCCGTCATCGGTAAAAATCTGCTTCTTCTCATCGTTCCCCTCCCAAGGAAAAGGCAAAGCAGGCTCGCGCCCGCCCTGCCGTTATTTTTTGTAGTTCACACGCCAGAAATCCTGCCAGCCTTCGCGCTTGTCGAGGTCGTCGGCCGCCGTTGCGGCATCAAAGGCCATCAACTCGTCGAGATGATCGGCTACCCGCGATGGTTCGTCCGCCGGCAGACCGATTTTCGTGTTGCCGGAGATTTTGCCATCGACCGTCTGCGGCGCGATGCCCTCTTCCGTCATCAGATAGTGAAGGAAGAGCTTTGCAGCATTCGGGCTTTTGGTCTGCCCGGCAATCAGGCCGAAGCCGGGATAGAGGAAACCGGAAAACGGTTTGACGCCGCTGCAAAGACCGAGCTTCAGCCCCTTGGCCTCATTATCGCGGTATTTCGCCGCCGAGGTGATGACGAAAAAGGGATCGGTCTGTCCCGGAGCGCCCGCCGCATCGGCAACCGTGCTCGAGTCCGTCAGCAGGGGAGCGTTCTCGGCAAAGGCCTTCACCCAGGCAGCCGTCGCGCTTTTTTCGCCCGTTTCCAGCTTCTTGCCGTAAAGCACCTCATAGGCCTTGGCGACATCGGCATCATGATGGGTTTCGATCTGGTTGAACCAGTCCGCATAAAGCGGCTTGTCGAAGAGATCGAGCATGGCAAGCTTGCCCTTCCAACGCGGCTCCGTCAGTTGCCAGATGTTGGTGACCGGGCATTTGTCGTACTTCTCGGTATTGTAGGTCCACACATGCGGATCCGAAACGACCACGAGCGGATCGCGCAGCTTTTGCGGAATATCGCTTTCCATATCCGGTGGCGACCAGCTGGTGGCAATGCCTTCCGGCAGAAGTTCCCCCATGGCGGAGGCGACATCCGTTGCGACGCTGACATCGCCGACGACATTGCCGGCGCGATGTTCGCGGATCATCAACTCGACCTGCGTTGCCTCGTTCACTTTCTTGCCGCTTGCCTGCACGCCATATTTGGCGGTGAAGGCCTGCGCAGTGTCGACGATCTTGCCGGTCACCGCATAAACGGTGATCGGTTTTTCCTTCTTCGCGGCGTCGATGAGCGCATCGAGATTAAAGGCGTCCTGCGCGTGGGCAACACCGCCAAGCGCCAGCGAGAAGATGAGGGAAAGGGCTGAAGCCGCCATCCGCCGCCGCCGCTCGCCACCACATCGGTTCTTGGTCATGATATTCACTGTGTCGGTCCCCCGTTATTTCTTGTAATTCACGCGCCAGAAGTCCTGCCAGGTTTCGCGCGCATCCCAGTCTTCCAGGCTGGTGGCCATGCTGTAGGGCAGAACGCGGTCGAGCACGGCGCCGATACCCGAAGGTTCGTCGGCGGGCAGTTTCACGTCTTTGTTGGTGGACATCTTGCCGTCGATCGCCTGCGGCGCGATGCCTTCGGCAGTCATGACGTAGTGAATGAAGAGCTTTGCAGCATTGGGGCTGTCCGTGCCCTTGGTGATCAGGCCGACACCTGGATAAAGCCAGCCGATCCACGGCTTCAGCTCCTTGCAGAGGCCGAGTTTCATGCCCTTGTCGGCATTATCGCGAAACTTCGCCGAGCTGATGAGGCCCATGAAGGGCTGCTTCTGGCCGGGCGTGCCAACGGCTTCCGCCGCCGCTGCATCGGCATCGGTCAGCAGCGGCGCGTTGGCGGCAAGTGCCTTGACCCAGGCCGCTGTAGCGCTTGACTCCGCGGTCTCGAGGTCCTTGCCGTAAAGCGCCTTATAGGCCGCCTTCACCTCGCCATCGCCATGCTTAGCCATCTGGTTGAACCAGTCGACATAGGATGCCTTGCCGAGCGGATCCTGCATCGCCACCTTGCCCTTCCACTTCGGGTCGGTGAGTTCCCAGATGTTGGAAACGGGGCATTTGTCGAAAAGCTCAGTATTGTAGGCCCAGACATTGGCGCTGGTGACGACGGTCAGCGGATCCTGATATTCCGGCGGAATATTGCCAGCGAGATCCGGCGGCAACCAGCTTTCGACAAAGCCCATCGGAATAAGCTGTGCCATCGCCGCCGGGGCATCGCTGATGATCGAGACGTCACCCTGAATATTGTTGGCCCGCGCCTCGCGGATGACCATCTCCAGCTGCGCTGTTGCCTTTACCTTCGCACCCTCCGCGCCCACGCCATACTTCTTGGCGAAATTCTTCGCCATTTCCACGATCTTGCCCGTGCTGTCATAGACGGTGATCGGCTTTTCCTTTTTCGCAGCCTCGATCAGGGCGTTGAGGTCAAAAGGCTCCCCCGCCTTCGCCACGCCGCCAAACGTCGCTAGAATTGCCGTTGCACACAGGAGACGGCTAAGGCCGCCCGTCATTTTCCGCTTCATACTGCTCCTCCTTCAGCAAGCGATTGTCAGTCTTTTCGTCGTTTTCAGTTGTAGCTACTGCTCCTCAGCACGGCGTCCGCTTCCGTAATCCGTTGCCCCTTGGCGTCGAACACATGCAGGGCGTCGGGAGGCACGTGGAAAAACACACGGTCGCCACTATCGACGCGCGGCAGGGCATGGGTGGTCAGGAACAGCGTGTGGTTCTCGCTCCTCAATTCGAGAATCCAGCTGCCGCCCGTCGGAAGCACGCCGGTCACCGTCATTTCACCGAAGAGGCTGCCCTGCGGCACATCCTCAGACTTTGCCGTGTAACCCATCGCCTCCGGTCGCATGCCGACAGAGGCGATGCCGCGCAACTGCGGATAACGCGTTGCAAAATAGGCCTCCGCATTATCGGCGATATCAGACACGCCGGGCTGGCCGAAGGTCAGGATATTGATCGGCGGGCTGCCGACGAATTCGGCGACGAAGCGGTTGGCCGGACGGTCGTAGATATCGTTCGGCGTTCCCATCTGCTGGAGCGTGCCCTCGTTCATGACGGCGATGGTCGTTGCAAGCGTCATGGCCTCCCACTGGTCATGCGTCACGAAGACGATGGTGGTCTTGAACTCCTTGTGCAGCCGCTTCAGCTCGGCGCGCATTTCCAGCCGCAGCCGGGCATCGAGGTTGGACAGCGGCTCATCCAGAAGCAGCACACCGGGATTGACGGCAAGCATGCGGGCCAGCGCCACACGTTGCTGCTGCCCACCGGAAAGCTGTGACGGATAACGGTCGCGGTACTTGGCAATGTCGAGCGCCTGCATGACGCGCTCGACGCGTGCCTCCCGCTCGGCTTTCGGCAGCTTGCGCAGGCGCAGGCCGAAATCGGTGTTGCGCTCGATGGTCAGATGCGGCCAGAGCGCGTAGCTCTGGAAGACAAGCCCCATTTCGCGCTTTTCCGGCGGCACGAATATGCCGTCATTGACGGAGTCTATCACCCTGTCGCCGACGCGGATTTCACCGCCGGAGAGGTTTTCAAGGCCCGCGATCATGCGCAGCGTTGTGGTCTTGCCGCAGCCGGAAGGGCCGAGCAGGCACATGAATTCGCCGTCGCGGATTTCGAGATCGAGATCGGAAACCGCATTTGCGGAATTCACGCCGTAGTTCTTCTGCGCCCCGCGCAGGTTGATGGTAGGCATCAGCTTCCAAGTCCTTCTGCAAGATTTGTGCGGGTCAGCTTCTGGGCCAACAGGGTACCGAAATAGGCAATACCTGCGATGATCAGCACCACGGCGTTTGCGGCCTGCGTATAGTGGTAGTCGACCAGCCGCAGCGAATAGGTGGTCAGAACATCCGTGCTTGGCACCGCGAGGATCACGAAAAGGCTCAAACCCTTGATGCCCGAGATGAAGGGCAGGAGAACCCCCGTCACCAGCGATCCCTTCTGGATCGGGATGACGATCGAGACCATGCGGCGGAACCATCCGGCACCGGCGATCTGTGCTGCCTCTTCCGGGTCCTTTCCAAGCTGTGTCATGGCCGAGATACCGGCGCGCGAGGCATAGGGCATCTGGTCGGCGATCAGTGCCAGGATAAGGATCGTCACCGTGCCGTAGAGCGCCGGCATCGGCCCGCGCGGAACCGCAAACAGCGAGAGATAGGCGGCGGCAAAGGCGATGCCGGGCACGAGATAGGGCAGGAACGTGACCTGACGCAGATAGACCGAAAGGGCGCGCACCGGCGTGCGGATGACGACATACCCGACCAGAAGGCCGAGGACGCCAGATGTGAGCGAGGCAAGACCAACGATCATCATCGTGTTCTTCGCGGCTGCCCAGAGATCGGGGCTTAAAAGAACGCCGGTCTGCAAGGCCACCGTGTTGAGATTGCTGCCGATCCAGTAATCGAGCGTGAAATTGTCGAACGTGAATTTGGCCGGCATCTTCATGACGGTCGAGAGAGCGAGGGTAAGCAAAGGCAGGCCGACGCTGAGAATGAAGACAGCGGCCGCAAAGCCCGTTGCCGGAAGACGCATTTTGCCGAGGCGGCTTTGCCGGTTCATCGACCCCTTCGAGCCGATCGTCACGAAACGGCGGGCTTCGCGAACCAGGCGGGCATCGATCATCAGCGTGATGATGCCGATGAGCATGATCGAGGCCGCAACGACACCGGCAACACCGGTCTGGCGCGAGGCGATGCTGCGGAACAGCGATGTCGAGAGGACTTCGAACTTCACTGGAAGCCCGAGAACATAGGGTACGCCGAATTCGCCGAGGCACTTTGCAAAGATCAGCACCATGGAAGAGAGCAGCGCTGGGCGCATCAAGGGCAGGATCACCTGCAAAGCCACCTGATAACGATGAGCGCCGAGAATGCGGGCCGAATCCTCCAGCTGCGAGTCGAAGCGGCGCAGGGCCGAGCCGAACAGCAGGATGACGAAGGGTGTGTAATGCAGGGCAAGGATGATGGTGATCGGGAAGCGCCCATAGGCCACCCAGTCCGGCGGCGTCAGGCCCATCGCCTCGAACCAGCCGGGCTGGCCGCCAACGGTGCGGTTCTTGAACAGCGTCGTCCAGGCGAGAGCGAAGGTCCATGCGGGCAGCATGTAGGGCACGATCAGCGCGGTCGCAAACCAGCGGCGACCGAACATATCCGTGCGGCTGATAAGCCAGGCAAGCACCGTGCCGATAACAAGCGAAAGCGCAATCGCCCCCAAAGCGACGGTGAGCGTATTGAAGAGCGGATGCCAGAAAAGATCCGTTGCGACGGGCGAGAAGAACGCCCTGTCGAGATAATAGAGCGTGAGGTCACCGACATCCTTGCCAAGACGCCGTTCGTGGCCGAACTGGACACGGACGGCATCCAGAACGATAGAGATGATCGGAACGACGATCAGATAGGTGAAAAGTAGCGCCGTCAGCACGCCGATGAGCGTCGTCGGCTCCCTGAGCGCGACCTTGAGGCGATATCGCCAGGCCTGCCATGCCGAAGGCGCGGTCGCCGGGGGACGCCCCAGTGCCTCCGCCTTCGTTGATTCGCTTAAAAGAGCCATTATTCCTCCCCATATGGCCGCAACATCGCTCCGACACGCCGGCAAGCATCTGCCTGCGCGCAACCTGCGAAACAGGCGGCGCGTGCGTCGAACATGAGCAATGCGTCAATGCTTCAGCAGCGGGCACATCAGGCCCGCGAGCAACGATGATCCAGCTCCTCCCGGAAACATCGCCGGCAAGCAAAACGTGGAATAAATATTCCACATAGCGCTTAACCTTGGAATGCATGATCCATCCTAAACGGCATTTTGTCAACGAAAAAATGCACACGTGATCATTGATATATACCATTGTTTTTAAACGATTTTATTGAACATGTTTTGCAAATTTTCGTACCGACGCACGAGCAATCATTTTTTCCCACAGAATGAGAATGGAAAGGACGATATATTTGCCGGCGAAAGCGAGAACTGCCTTCCCTCAGCAAGAGCGCTTTGCACCCGAAATATTTCGATTGGAATAGTCGGCCCTTATGGCCTGTGATATCAGACATGAGGTTTTGCAACGGGGAAGTTGAATGGCGAGAGGGTTCGTGACGGCCGAAGAGGTGGCGAAAAAGGCCGGTGTCTCGCGCTCCGCCGTCTCGCGCACATTCACCCCCGGCGGCAGCGTATCGAAGGCCGTCCGGCGCAAGGTGTTGAAAGCCGCGCATGAGCTTGGCTACCGCGTCAACCGTCTGGCCCAGGGCCTCAACAATGACCGATCCAATCTCATCGGGGTAGTCGGTGCCAATCTCAGCTCGCCGTTTATTTCAAAACAGCTCGACCTCCTCAGCATCGGCCTTCTGCGTCGCGGCTTGCAATGCCTGCTGCTGAATGCGGCCGATGCACGCAAGGATATCGCGCCGCTGATCGAACTGCTTTTCGAGTTTCGCGCCCAGGCTATCGTCGTACTCTCCGGCGAGCCGCCAGCCTCGATCGTCGACGAATGCATTGCCAATGGCGTGCGCCTCATCCTCATCAACCAGCGCCTCGACCGGACCGATACGAACATGGTGCTGAGCGACGATTCCCACGGCGCCGATCTCGCCGCCATGCGGCTTGTGGCGGCTAAATGCCGGAAGGTCGCGGTCGTTTCCAGCGGCAGCCAGACACCGGCACAGCTGCGCCGCGCCGGCGCTTTCACCCAGCGCATGAGCATCGAGGGTATCGAGGTCGTTCCATGGTCGGGCGGTCCGACGAGTTATGACAGCGGCTATCAGGCAGGCTGCGAGTTGCTGACGGACAAGACGATAGACGGCGCCTTCTGCGTGACCGATCTGCTGGCACTCGGCTTCATGGACGCAGCAAGGCTGGAGATGGGTCGCCGAATTCCGGAAGACCTGTCGATTGTCGGTTTCGACGATATTCCGCAGGCGGGTTGGAAAAGCTATCAGTTGACGACCGTTGCCCAATCCTTTGACGCGCTGACCGAGAAGGTCCTGACCGCCCTTGACAGCGACGAGCCCGAGACCCGGCTTCAGGTCGTGCCCGTTGAGATGGTCGAGCGGATCACCGCGCGCTAGAAGCGCACTCCCGGGCAAAAACCACAGCGTCTTTGCTGGAATGGCTTCAACCCGCCTGCTTGATCCGGCTTTCGATCAGGAGACCGCTTTCATCGAGGATCGGATGGGCGACGGCGGCGATATGGGCGTTGATGCGCTTCAGATCGCGCAGCATGTCGAGATGCACTGAGCTTGTCTGGATGCTGTCGGTCAGGCCGTCGCGCAGGCGCTGGAGATGTCGCTCCGATGACTGTTTTTCCAGCCGGCGCACGTCTTCCTTCACCTCCACCAGCCGACGGGCAAGGTCGGCATTGCGGGTGGCGAAAACGGATTGCGCCATGCGGATATTGTCGAGCGTGATGGAGAAAAGACGTTCCAGCTCGCTTTTGCCATCATCGGAAAATCTGAGGCCGAGATTGATCTTCTTGGCGATTTCCGGGCGGATGCCTTTCTCGATGATATCGCCGATATGTTCGAGATTGATGGCATATTCAACGATATCCATCGCACGTCGCTGATCCTTCTGGCACAAACCATCCTGTCCATCCTGGCCCACCTTCGAGACATAGACCTTGATGGCATGCTGGATACTATCCACCCGACCTTCCAGCGTGCTGATATCATTGAGTTTGGAAAGATCGCTGTCGCGCATGGCGTCATTCGCCTGACGCAGCATGCGCTCAATCAGGTCACCAACCAGCATGACCTCGCGGCTTGCACCGGCAAGCGCCGCAACCGGTTGACCCAGATCATGACTGTCGAGATAGCTGCGGCGGCTTTCGGCCCCCTCTTTTTCCGGCAGCAGCGCGCTCGTCATCCGCAGCAACAACGGCGATAGCGGCCATGCGATCGCGGCAACAGCAAGATTGAAAAGGAGATGCGCATCGACCGCTAGATTGGCGTGCGAGAAAGGCGACATGTCCAGCAGTGCCGCGCCGTATCCGGCAAGAGGCAGGGCTGCGACGCAGCCGGTGGTCCGGACGATGAGGTTGCCAAGCGCCACCCGACGCGCCGCGACCGGCGCCTTCAACGTCGCCAGCACCGGCGGAACGGCGCCGCCGAGATTGGCGCCGAGCACCAGCACGATAACGAGGCTTGTTTCGATGCCGCCGCTTGCCGCAAGCGAGAGTATGAGGACGACGATGGCAAGGCTCGATGATGCCAGCACGGCCAGCACCGCGGAAAAGATCAACGCGACCGGCCAGGCATTGCCGAGCATGGAAATGAAGAGGTTCAGCGCCGGCGACTGCCGGATCGGATCCGTCGCCGCAGAAAGAAGATGCAGGGAAAGCAGCATCAGGCCGACACCGGCAAGGGCAGCACCGGCACCCTGCCGCTGCACAGACTTTCCACGCAAAAGGATGACACCGGCAAGGATCAACATGGGCGACAGCCAGCCAAGACCGAGCGCGACAATCCACGCGGTCGTTGCGGTGCCGACATTGGCGCCGAGCAGTACGATCTGCGCCATCGCCGGTGCGATGAGATCTTTTTCAACGAAGGAGGCAACCATCAGCGCCGTGGCTGTCGAACTCTGCAGTGCAATCGTCGCCACGAGGCCAGCGATGAAGGAGCGAAACCCACCCCGTGTACCGGCGGCAAGCCCGATGCGAAGCTTGGCGCCGAAGGCACGCGACATTCCGTCCTTGATCTGCCCAAGGCCGAAAAGCAGGAGCGCCACCGCGCCGAACAGATTGATGCTGACAACGACCGATTCCACTAGATCACCTCGCCTGTCCTGCTTGCCGCCACTCTTCCCCGCGGGGACGTTAATCTGCCCCGTTCACATCGTGTATTGCGTCGAAAAAACCTACGGATCACACCGCAACGGATTGGAGTTGCGGTGTGAGACGGAGCTCCAGATGCCGCAAACCGCCTTCTGCACGATCGAGAAACAGCCCAAGGGCACCGAAGAAGATTTCGATAAAACTCTTAACCGAACCGTCGTGATGATCGGGCTTACGGCCAAAACGCTCCGCCAGCGCCCGATAAAGGGAAAGTCGTGGCGGCTCGATATGCGCAAGCGCCAGGCCCGCGCCCTGACGCAGGCAATACCAGTCAGCAATAAGCTCGAACATCGGCAGATCGGCATCATGCGAGGCAAGGCTTTTTTCACCAAGCAGGCCGATAACCTCGGATATGGTTTTATCCGCGATCGCCGCCACGATCCCGGCTGGCCACTCCTTGGTGAAATAACGATGCCTGATAAGCGCGCGTTTGTGGCCAAGCAGGAAATCACCATAATTGCCGGCCGCAAATGCGCGGTCCTCATCCTCGCCCGCAAGTGCCGTTTCCTGCGCATACCCCCGGCAAATGCGGCTGTTTATCGGCAGCGCGGCCATTTCCACCGTCTCGACGGAAATCTCGTGCTGCTGGGGATGCACAATCTTGAAGGCGGGCGGAAAGGCAACCAGAGACGGCACGGCGATATTGGTGAGCGAGGTTTCCACCTCCCCGCGCCGGGTTACGCCTTCCACATGCAGATGTCCGCTGAAATGGACTTGGAGCCCGGCCTCAACCAGCGCATCCTCAACCGCCTTGCGCGGCGTACGGCGCACGACGTTGGTTTCGCCGAACAGCACACTTTCGGCGCCGCTTGCGCCATCGAAGGGATCGAGCGCCGGATAGTGCGAAAAGCCGAGCAAAGTCTTGCCGAGCGCCTGCGCCCTTTCGCGCACATCGGCAATCCAGTCGATGATGAAGGGCTTGCAGCGCAAAAGCGCATTCCAGCCGCCAGAGGTACTGTCGGTGAAAGCCGCTTCCTCACCCGTCTCGAAAGTGCCGTCGAGCGGTTCGAAAATATTGGCGTCGATCATGAGCAGCCAGAGGCCCGGCTCCGGCTCAACCAGATAGGATGCGTCCATTAGCCGGTAGATATTGGTGCCATCGGGGGAACGCACCTCGTAGAGACGGTCTTCCGCCGCATCGGAAAGCCCGAACGGTGTTTCCCAATGCAGATAGTCCGGCTGGCGGAAATAGCCAAAGGCCGCCATCGGGCCAAGCCCCATCGGATAGCCTTCGCAATACATACGGTCGCTGATCACGACCCGATCACCGGCCCGCCGCGCATCGCTTGAAACGGAAAGGCATTTGCCGTTCTCCGTCAGAAACTCCTTGGTATGATGTCGGCCACGCGGGCCGAAAATATCGTGGTTGCCGGGCAGCGCATAAAAGGCGGTGCCATGGGTATCACGATGACGCTCCAGAATACCCTTCAGCGTTTCGGATGTCGCGCGCTGGCCGTCGTCGGTATAGTCGCCAAGCAGCACCACATGGCGAATGCCCCGCTGCCGCACTTCTTCGAGTGCAGCATGCAGCGCATCGGCGCTTTCGTTGAAAACACGGGTGGATTCGCGTGTATCCGACCAGCTACGCATGGTGATGCGTTCCCCATCGACCTCTATGCCGGGAAAACCGAAATCGGCCGCCGTGTCATGGAAATGGGCGTCGGCAATGACGGCGACGGAAGGAAGCGTGCGTTTCAGCATGGTTGGACAGTCTTTCTGCCGTCGACCATATCGATCCAGTCGGAAGCGCGGCGGGCAGCAGCATAAAGCATCGGCTTCGGTGTCTCGAACCATTCGTCCGGCCGCAATTCCCGCTTCGTGCGGATCACAGCCAGTGCATCGTCAAGGGTAGGGTAAAGATGCGGCTGCTGCTTGTGCAGGAAAAGCGCGACCAGCGAGACCGAGCGGCTGCGACCGCTGCGGCAATTGACGAGCACATTGCCGCCATCGGGAAACGGATAGGTTTCGCGCTTCGGCATGGTCTGCCGCAACGCGCCGTCGAGAATATAATAGGCCCCCAACATCATCGTGTCCGGACTGCCTTCGCCGTCGATAAGACCGAGCTTATAATAACGGATATCGCCATACCCCACCGCGCACCTGTCGCCATCTTCCGCCGCCGCTGGCACGAGATTGATATCCAGATTGACGGCGCAGTTGACCACGGTGGTAATGCCGTGCCGGTGAAGGAGCCCAAGGTCGCTCGCACCATCGCTGCCGCCAATATAGAGCGCAACGTTACGCGGGCCAAGCCCTTCCGCAATCAGGCTGATCGCAGGCCGGGCATAAACGGGTCCATCCATCTCATTCCTCCACATGCACCAAGCACCCTTCACGGACGGGCGCTCGTCTAAATTCAAGCCGATACGGCCCGCTGCCGATCTGACGGCTGCCGCTCTGCCAACGGTATCTTCGATGCCTGGCTGACGCCGCTTGCAACACCGCTGGCTGCGGCCAGCACCGGCCCGCCATCTTCAAGACTACCGATCTCCAGGAAAGGGCAGACGTCGCCGCCAGCTTCGCTGACGAGTAGCAGTCCCGCAAGACAATCCCATGAATTCATGTGCAATTCGAGATAGGCATCGGAGCGGCCATCGGCCACATAGGCAAGCGCCAGCGCACCGGAACCGGCGCGGCGCACATTGGTGCCCATATCGAGCAGGTTCTTGACGACATCAAGATAGGTGGCATTCGCGATACGCGTCGACCAGCCCATTTCGATTGAGGCCGCATCGAAACGTTCCGTCTGCGCAACCTGGATCGGCTGCCCGTTACGCGTCGCCCCCTCACCACGTCGGGCGAAATAAAGTTCATTCAGAGCCGGATTATAGATAGCGCCGATTTCGGTTTGCCCGTTTTCGACATAGGCGATGGAGATGCAGAAATGCGGAATGCCGCGGGCGAAATTTGCGGTGCCGTCCACGGGATCAACGACCCAGACGCGATCACCGATCACACCGCCGCCCTCCTCGCCGAAAAAACTGTCCTCGGGAAAGCAGGCCGAGATCGCGCCGCGAATATGCGCTTCGGAGGCTGCATCCGTCACCGTCAGAAAGTCCTGCGGGCCCTTCATCGAGAAGCTGCGTGTCGCCTCGCCCTGAAAGCCTTTCAGCACCAGTTCCCCGGCGGAAAGAATAACGCTGCGGCACAGTTCGGCACGGGCTGCCAACGTATCCGGATAAGGCATCAGGTCCATGCGAAATAACCATCTCTCAAAAGATTGAACACGCGTTCATATTGCACACGTGTTCAGTCTTTTCAAGCGTGATTTTGCGGCGGGCGGTCCGCTGGAGTTCATACCAGTCCCTCAAACGTCCAGACAACCGGTTTAGCCTAAAATCCCCCAGACGCGATGGAACGGTTTTGCACTGCGGGAGTTTCCATATCGCAACCCAAGCAGGAGGAAGAAAAATGGATCACGCCAATCACGTACGCCTCGTTGAAACCGAACTGACACCGTCGGTTCTGGAAGGTGCAACAGTTTACGGCGCAGATGATCACAAGGTCGGCAAGGTCGATCATGTCCATGGCGTCGGCGCGGCCAGCACCGCAATCATCGACGTCGGCGGCTTTCTCGGCATCGGCGCAAAGCCTGTCGCAGTACCGCTCAGCGATCTCGATTTCATGCGCGATGAAGACGGCGATGTCCACGCGGTCACCTCGTGGACCAAGGATCAGCTCAAGGAAATGCCTGAGCACCGCCACTAATCTTTAAAAGAACGCCCGGCTACCAGCCGGGCGTTCTTTTTTCTCCTGTCGTGCGACCCCGCCCATACCCCCATAAGATCGGCTAAGGCCCGATTGTTCTGCCGACCGATGGAACGCTTAAGCGTATCGAGCATTTTCATGGCGCTCAAAAAATTCGGGCGCAATGCAGTTCAGGGGGACAGTGATTGAACAACCAGATACAGGCCACTCCGCTGAGCATCGACGACGTCACCGTCATCGATGACGAGAAGGTCAAAAAAGCAGTTACAGCAGCCGCTCTCGGTAACGCGATGGAGTGGTTCGACTTCGGCGTATACGGCTTCGTCGCCTATGCCGTCGGCAAGGTCTTCTTCCCTGACGCGTCACCCGCCGTTCAAACGGTGGCGGCGCTCGCAACCTTCTCCGTCCCCTTCCTCATCCGCCCATTGGGGGGCGTATTTTTTGGCGCCATGGGCGACAAATTCGGGCGTCAAAAAGTCCTCTCCCTGACAATCATCATCATGGCCGCGAGCACCTTCTGTATCGGCCTCATCCCCGGTTATGCCACCATCGGCATATGGGCACCCATTCTGTTGCTGTTATGCAAGCTTGCCCAGGGGTTTTCCGTTGGCGGCGAATATACCGGTGCGGCCATTTTCGTGGCGGAATACGCGCCTGACCGGAAGCGCGGTTACCTTGGAAGCTGGCTCGACTTCGGCTCCATCGCCGGCTTCGTGCTTGGTGCGGGGCTTGTCGTGCTGCTCAGCACCGCGATGGGTGAAGCCAAGTTCCTCGACTGGGGCTGGCGCATTCCGTTCTTTCTGGCGGCACCCCTCGGGCTGATCGGACTTTATCTGCGCCACGCGGCAGAAGAAACACCAGCCTTCACCGAACGCCTGCAGCGCTCTGAAGAAGAAGACCGGCAGTCGTTGAAAGAGCGCCCCATGGTTCCCATCGCCGAGATTGTGAGCCAACATTCCCGCTCGCTGGCAATATGCATAGGCATGGTCCTCGTGACCAACGTGACCTATTACATGCTGCTCACTTACATGCCGACATATCTGTCGAAGACACTGAATTACAGCGAGGACCATGGCGTCCTCATCATCATCGCGGTGATGGTTGGCATGCTGTTCGTGCAGCCCGCAATCGGGCTTTTGAGCGACCGGATCGGACGCAGGCCGTTTCTGGCGGTTGGCAGCACGGCGATCCTGTTTCTTTCACTGCCGGCATTTCATCTCATCGCCAGCGGACAGGTTGTTCAGATTTTCTTCGGCCTGCTCATCCTGGCGGTCGCACTTAACTGCCTGATCGGGATCATGGCATCCACCCTGCCGGCCCTCTTCCCGGCCCGCATCCGCTACAGCGCGCTGGCTATCGCGTTTAATATCTCGATCATCGTTGCCGGGCTCACGCCGACACTCACCGCATGGTTGGTGGAGGTAACGGGAAATATCTATATGCCGGCCTACTATCTCATGGTCGCGGCCGTCTTCGGCATTGTGACGACATTTTTCCTCAAGGAAACCGCCAACCGGCCGCTTTATGGCGACACGCCGAATGCATCCAGCCGAAAGGAAGCGAAGTCGCTTCTTGCAGAGCAATATCTGCACATCGAGAAAAGCGTCGAGGAGATAGACGACGAACTGCTCAAACTTGAAGAACAGAAGGAAATTCTTCAGGCAAAACGCAACCAGCTGGTTGGCAGGCATCCGGATCTGACCTGAGCGGGATATCCAGTCCTGGGACAGGATGCGCGGCGATGCATTTGCACCCCGCGCATCCCTCAAACGTCAGACGGCGAGGAACCCGCCATCGATGGGCAACACCGCGCCGGAAATCATGCTGCTATCATCTGACAGAAGCAATGCGATGCTCTGTGCCACGTCTTCGGCCTCGGCAAAGCGCTGCAGCGGATGGCGAACCATCATTGGTGCGCTCTTGGCCGGATCGTTCCATGCTTCGGCAGCCAGTTCAGTGAGCGTGATTGTTGGTGCAACGGCGTTGACACGGATGCCGTGCGGCCCAAGTTCCTTGGCAAGAACGCGGGTTGCGCCTTCAAGCCCCGCTTTCGAGGCCGCGTAGCAGAGATGATCCTGAAAACCGCGATGACCGGCAATTGACGTGATGTTGACGATTGCGCCGCCGCCACCCTTTGCGACACGAGCACGGGCGAATTCCTGGCAGGTGACGAGCGCGGCACGCAGATTGATGCCCAGCACAGCCTCATAACCTTCGTCGCTCATATCAAGCACGCTTTCGAGCACGTTGATGCCGGCGCTGTTGATGAGAAAATCGCAAGGACCCGCTTCGGCCATCGCGGCCCGCGTTGCAGCCACATCGGCAAGATCGACGCGGATCGAGCGGCCACCGATTTCGCTTTTCAGACTGTCGAGATCGGACTGGGTCCGGCTGATTGCCACGACCTCAGCACCGCGCGCGGCCATCAGGAGAGCGCAGGCACGGCCGATGCCCTTGCCTGCGCCAGTGATGATGACGGATTTTCCGGAAAACTGCATGGAATCCTCTTTATTTTGCGGCCAAGACGGCCGGACGATGGAAGCGTGTAGCGCTTCAGGAATGGTTTGCGGAACGAATGGCGCGCGCCGCATTCTGCAGTGCCAGAAACGCGTCGTAGCGTGACTGGTGCACTTGGCTGAATGCAGCGTCCGGTACCGAATATTTGGCAATACGCGACATGGCGGGCATTGCGGAAATCAGGTCGGGATAGGCCTTGGCGGCAACCGCGCCGAGCATCGCCGATCCGAGAAGCACCGGCTCCTCGCATTCAGTGAGTTCAACCGGAAGCCCCGTCGCATCCGCCAGCAATTGTCTGGCAAGCGGATGAGCGCCCGCGCCGCCGCTGACACTGATCGTTTCCACGGGAGCGCCATGACGCGCCTGCGTCTCGATGATCTGGCGAAGCCCGTAACCGAGGCCGAGAAGCCCCGCCACGTAAAGCGCGACAAGCGAATCCACCCCCGTCTCGGTGCCATAACCGGCAATGACGGCACGGGCATGAGGATCGGCGAAGGGCGCACGGTTGCCGAGGAACTCCGGCACCACGTGAAAATTCTCGGCAATCTTCACGGCAGCAGAAGCAGACGTGACCAAAGCCAGCGCGCGGTCGGCAAGCCATGCAGGTAGTGACTTGCCTTCTTTTTCGGAAAGCGCCTTTGCCTCTGAAAATGCTGGGTGCAATTGCACCAGATAATCAATGGCCGCACCGGCGGCGGATTGGCCGCCTTCATTGAGCCATGCGCCGGGAACCATGGCGGAATAATAGGGACCCCAAACACCCGGCACGAAAGCCGGCTCCGAGGTGGTTGTCATGGTGCAGGAAGAGGTACCAAAGACGTAACCGAGGCACCGCGAAGCGTCGCCGCCCGCAGCCACGGTGCCGACACCCCCGGCATGCGCATCGATCAGACCGGCGGCAACGGCGGTTCCAGCAACCAGCCCCATGGCTTTTGCGGCTTCATCGGTCAAACCAGTACCCAGCGCCGTGCCTGGATGAACGACGCTTTCACCAATACGGCGGAATCCCTGCTCCGCCAGATCGCCAAGCCCGATGCGGGTGAAATATTCCGCATCCCAACGTTCCTCATGGGCGAGATAAGTCCATTTGCAGGTAACCGTGCACGCGGAACGATCGAGCGCGCCCGAGGCTTTCCAGGTCAGGAAGTCCGTCAGGTCGAAGAAGTGCTCGGCGCGCGCATAGATATCCGGCCTGTTTTCGCGAAGCCAGACCAGCTTGGGCGTCTGCATTTCCGGGGAAATCCGGCCGCCGACATATTTCAGAACGGCATGTTCGCCCGCATTGATCCGCTCCGCCTGTTCGACGGCGCGGTGATCCATCCAGACGATGATATCGCGCTCGGGATGATCCGATGCACCGATCGGCAGGGTCTCGTCACCAGGCCCACGCACCACGAGAGAGCAGGTGGCATCGAAACCAATGCCAATCACGGCTGCGGGATTTATGCCGGCGTGCGAGACACTTTCCCGCACGCTGTCGCAAACGGCTTTCCAAACCTCACCACTCGATTGTTCGGCTATGCCGCCGTCTTCACGATGCATCGTGATCGGGCGCTTGGCGGTGGCCAGAAGCCTGCCCGCCACATCAAAGACACCGGCACGGGCAGAGCCGGTACCGACATCGACGCCAATCAGGTAGGAAGCCATTTGCGATACTCCTTGGGAGTGTAGTTTAAACGCGGTCGAAGTTGGTGGGCAGCACCAGCATGTCGCGGATGGTAACGGTGCGCTTGCGGGTCAGCATGTAAACGACCGCATCGGCCACTTCACTCGCGTCGATGAGGCTACCCGATTCCTTGGCCTTGCGAAGATTTTCTTCCGGCCAGTCTGCCAGAAGGGCCGAGACGACCGGGCCGGGAGAGACCTGCGCGACGCGCACACCATGCGGGATCATCTGGCGACGCATGCCCTGCACGAAGCTGGTGATCGCCCATTTCGAACCCGAATAGACCGGCTCCCAATAGGTCGGGAAATGCCCGGCGATCGAGCAGGTGACGATGATGTCGCCGGTCTTGCGCTCCGACATGTGCGGCACGACGGCCTGTACATTCTTCATCACGGCATTGACGTTGAGGTTCAACATCTTGTCGATGGCTTCCGGCGTGGTTTCGATGAGATCGCCACCGATATAGGTGCCTGCGTTGCAGTAGAGAATGTCGATGTGATCGACCTTCTCAAGGATTTCCGGGATCATGGCATTGCAGCTATCTGCATCCAGAAGGTTCGTGACCTGCGCGATGGCGCGCTTGCCGAGTTTGCCGACAAGTTCATTCAAGGCTTTCTCGTTCCAGTCGACCATGACGACGGTTGCACCGTTTTCCAGCAGCGCCTCGGTGGTGGCGAGGCCAATACCGGACGCGGCGCCGGTGATGACCGCGATCTTGCCTTGCAGCAATTCAGACATTTAATTCTCCTGCTTCTTTGAAGATATGACGTGTGGGCTCAACGCCAGTCGCGCCCGATATAGATGGCGAGTAGAATGATCGCGCCCTTGATGACATCCTGCAGATAGGGGTTGATACCCATGAGATTGAGGCCGTTATTCAGGATGCCGAGCAGCACCGCGCCGATAAGTGTACCCAGAATGAGCCCGCGTCCGCCGGCAATCGCCGTGCCGCCGAGAACCACGGCCGCAATGGCATCCAGCTCGAAACCGACACCCGCATTGGGCTGTCCGCTCATAAGCCGGCCGGTCAGAATGAGAGCTGCAAGCGCTGCCGTCACGCCTGAGATACCATAGACGGCAAGCTTGACGCGCCGGGTCTTGACGCCGGAGAGGCGCGCGGCCAACTCGTTGCCGCCGAGTGCATAGACGTGACGACCGAAAGCCGTACGCTGCAAAAGCACCCAGGCCACGGCGTAAATCACCACCATGATGATAACAGGCACCGGCACGACGCCAACGCGGCCGACGCCAAACCAGGAAATCCAGCTCGGAATGCCGCTGACGGGATAACCGCCGGAATAGATGAGGCCGAGACCGCGCGCCATTCCCATCGTCGCAAGCGTGACGATGATGGCCGGCATCTTGCCCCAGGCGACAAGTGCTCCGTTGAAGATACCGATGCCAAGTCCGATGAACAGCCCGGCCGGCAAGGCGAGCGAGGCAGGCAGGCCGGTATTCACCATCAGGCCGGCAGACAGCGTGCCGACAAGCGCCATGACCGCACCGACCGACAGGTCGATGCCGCCCGTGAGGATGACGAATGTCATGCCGACGGCCAGAATGCCGACGACTGAAACCTGTCGCAGCACGTTCATGATGTTGTTCACGCTGAAGAAATTGTCGCTCGCAAGACCCATCAGGATCGATACGACAATCAGGCCCGCCAGAGGCAGGGCGAGTGGCGAGCGCAGCATGCTGCCAAGGCCGAAACCGCTCGTCTTTTCGGCAATGCCGGTATTTGCATCAAGCGACATGTTCAACCCTCCCGGTGGTGGCGTTTGTCATTATTGTTTCTGAATCGATGTCCGCACCCTCGACGGTGGCAACGATGCCCCCGGAGCGGAAGACGCAGACGCGGTCCGACATGCCGATCACTTCCGGCAGTTCCGAAGAGATCATGATGATCGAATAGCCCTTGGCTGCGAATTCGCGCATCAGCGCATAGATTTCCGCCTTCGCGCCGACATCGATGCCGCGCGTCGGTTCGTCGAAGATCAGGACGCGCATGTCATGGTTCAGCCAACGGGCGATAACGATCTTCTGCTGGTTTCCACCGGACAACGTGTCCACGCGGGCATAGGGTCCCTGTGCCTTGACCTGAACCTGCGCCATCGCCTTTTTCGTATGTTCCAGCTCTTTTTTCAGGTCGATAAACCAGTGAGCCTTCTGGTACTTGCGATAGTTGTTGAGGGAAATGTTCTGCAGGATGGAGAAACTGGTGATCAGACCCTCTTCCTTGCGGCTTTCCGGCAGCAGGCCAATGCCGCGCATCAGCGCCTCATCCGGGCCGGAAAAGCGGGTCTCGACGCCATCGACCTTGATCTTGCGGCGCGAAGCGGAATGCGCGCCAAGCATGGCCAGCACCGTTTCCGTGCGCCCGGAACCGACAAGCCCGGCAAAACCGAGTATCTCACCTTGCCGCAGGGCAAAGCGCGAGACCGGGCCGCCTTTTTTCAGTTGAAGCTCTTCGACCTCGATCACGTTGCGCGCAGCTGTATCGATCTTCGGTTTGGGCGGAAAATTGGCCTCGATGCGCCGACCGACCATCATCTCCACCAGACGGTCATTATCGACGTCAGAGGTGAGGCAGGAGCCGATGAGTTCACCGTCACGCAGAACGGTGATGCGGTCGCAGATCTCGAATATTTCCTCGAGATGATGGGAAATGAAGATGATCGCGACACCCTGACGCCGCAGCTCGCGCATGACCTTGAAGAGATGCTCGGTCTCGGACGGGGTAAGCGTCGCAGTCGGCTCATCGAGAACGAGAATACGGGCATCGAGCGAAAGCGCCTTGGCAATTTCCACGAATTGCTGCTGGGCAACGGAAAGGCGGTGCACCGGCACATCGAGCGGAACGTCCACGGCCAGACGGCTCATGATTTCGGCGGCACGTTTACGCATCGCGCGCTTGTTCAGCAGGCGCAGCGGTCCGCGGATTTCGCGTGCCAGAAACATGTTTTCGACCGCATCGAGATAGGGGATCAGGCTGAATTCCTGAAACACTATGCCGATACCGGCGGCAATCGCCTCGTCGTAATTGGCGAAGCGGCGGTCCTTTCCGTCAATGCGGATCGTGCCCTCCGACGGCTGCAAAATGCCGCACAGGATTTTCATCAATGTCGACTTGCCGGCGCCGTTCTCTCCCAGAAGCGCATGCACCTCGCCGGCGCGCGCCTGCAGGTCAACGCCGCGCAGGACCTCGATCTTGCCGAAGCTTTTTCTTATTCCATTCAGTTCCAGCATTTTACCCTCCTCGATAGTCGGGACATATCCCGCCCCCACACGAGGCGGGGACGGGACCGGGGAGGAATTCTTACCAGCTGAAGTCGCCGGCGTTCTTGCTGTCAACGACCATGACGTCGATCGGTACTTCCTTCGGAACGACGCGGGCGCCCCACTTCTGGGCAAGCGCCATGGCAAGGCCAACGCGCACCTGATCACGCGGGAACTGCGCGGTCGTTTCGATAAAGGGCGTACCGTCGGCAATTGCCTTCACAGCTTCGGGAGCACCATCAACCGAGGTCAGCTTGATGTCCTTGCCGGAGCCCTGGATCGCAGCGAGTGCACCCATTGCGCCGCCATCATTCACCGAGAAGATACCGGCGAGGTTCGGACGGGACTGGATCATGTTTTCAACGACGCCGAGCGCAACGGAGCGGTCCTGACGACCATTCTGCGTGTCGACAAGCTTGATGTCGGCAAATTCGGCAAGCGCTGCCTTGCAGCCTTCGACGCGCTGCAGGATCGGCACGACCGGGATACCGTCGAGGATTGCGACTTCACCCTTGCCGCCGAGCGCATCACCGAGATGCTTGCAAGACTTGTAGCCTGCGTCACGGTTCTTCGAGCCGACGAAGGTGTCGACCGGACCGTTTGCGTTGGCGTCGACAGCAACGACAATCACGCCGGCAGCTTTGGCAGCGTGCACGGCGGCTTCGATGCCGGCGCTGTCGGTCGGGTTCAGAAGCAGGATGTCGATCTTCTGCTGCAGCATGTCTTCCACGTCGGAAATCTGCTTTGCCACATCGTGGCCGGCGTCGGTGACGACAACATCAGCGCCGATGCTTGCCGCGGCTTCCTTCAGCGCTTCCTGCATCGACACGAAATAGGGGTTGTTCAGTTCCTGGAACGTCATGCCGATTTTCAGCTTGTCCTGGGCCAATGCCGGAGCGGCCATCATTGCAAGTGCGGCCGATGCCATCAGGAACTTGGATTTCATTCTCATAGTAACTTCCTCCCGTTTGGAAAATCTGGGCAATAGGAGCCCGTTTCCGGACAGTCCTCTGCCCGAATTGGTGAAAAATCCGCGATGTATCTTGGTTTAATCCGCCATGACCGCTGCCTTCTGGGCCGCGAATACCGTACGAAACCTCGATGGCGACATTCCCTTAAGCTTCAGGAAATGCCTGTTGAAATTCGAAAGGTTTGAAAAGCCCACGTCGTAGCAGACTTCCGCCACCTTCACGTCCTGATCCACCAGAAGCATCTGGCAGGCCAGATCGATGCGCAGCTGATTGCGATAGCGCACCAAAGTCGTTCCCGTATGTCGCTTGAAGGCACGGGAAAAGGCACTCTGGCTCTGGCCAACCATGTCGGCCAGATCGATTTCCTCGACCTGTTCGGTCAGATGCTGGCGCAGATGCGACAAGGCGCGGTTGATGCCGCTATCGCCGATGCCCGTCAGGTCCAGCTCGTAACTCAGGCTCGCCAGCACCTCGGGCGCCGGCGCATTGACCAGCAGATCGAGAATTTCCCAAAAAATCGCAAGACGCTTCAACCCCTGCGCCTCGATCAAACGCAGTATCAGCGGGCGAACGCGATCGCTGGTCTCATCGTCGAACAGAATGCCGCGGCGGCTGCGGTCCAGAAGGGCGCGAACTACCTCCATCTCGGACATGGAAGCGCAGGCATCCTCGATAAAAGCCTCCGGAAACTGGATGACGAGAGAGCGCGTGGGAACAATCTCGTCCGGCTCGATCTCGCTGATCCAGTTTTGGGGGAGATTTGGGCCAGTCATGATTAGTTGGCCCGGGCCGAAGCGACCGACGAAATCGCCGATGTAGAACGTGCCGGACGTCGCCACGACCAGATGAATTTCATATTCGGGATGGTAATGCCAGCGCACGGTGCGGAACGGATAGCCATGCCGCCAGGCGGCGAAGGATTCGCCCTTGCGGATATGTACCAGTTCCAGATCGGGCTGCATCGATGTTTCCTCCCATCGGTCACGTCCGCCGTATTCGCGGAGCAAAGCCATTCCTCTTTATGGCTCGTCCCAGGCGTTGATGGGGAGCATATGGCCTGCGGCACATTTACTTCCACATCATACCGGGGAAATTACCGATACTTTTTTGACTGTTTTTTGTCAGAAATTGAAGAGTGCCGTACATAGGCCGACAACTAAGCCAGCGGTTGCGCCCATTTTTTCGCGCAGTTGCACGTCATACGCCCAGAAAATGCGCATCTTAAAGATCGATGTGATGAATTTTTAAAGCTCGACCCGCCGATCACCGGCAGGTCGAGCTTATACTTTTCCGAAGGGTTTTTGACGCCCCTGCATCGGCAGGCGGCTTGCCGGAAGGTATTATTGCGGCATCAGAATTTGCAGCTTCACGTCCGTTTCCCTTGCCTCCACCGCGCGGTCAAAACCGGCAATGCTGTCTTCGAAGGGAATGGTTGCGGAGATCAGCGGCTTCAGATCGACCTTGCCGGACGCGATGAGAGCGACCGCACGGTCATACACATTGGCGTAGCGGAAAACCGTCTCTACCCGCAGCTCTTTTGCCTGCAAGCCGACGATATCGACCGGCACCGGATCGACCGGCATACCGACGAGGACGATGGCGCCGCCGGGACGCGCGAGTTTCGCCATGCCGAGCACGGCTGGTGCAGCGCCAGAGCATTCGAAAACGACATCGCAACCCCAGCCGTCCGTCGCATCAGCCACGGCCTGCGACAGGTCACGTTCGCGGATGTTGACGGTCTCAATGCCGTCATAGGCTGCGATGATATCCAGCTTCGGCTGGGCAAGATCGGCAACGATCACCTTTGCGCAACCGCCGGCGAGCGCCGCCAGCGCAACCATCATGCCGATCGGACCGGCACCCGTCACGATGGCAACATCGCCGGGCTGAATACGCGCCCTGAGCGCTGCCTGCATGCCAATGGCGAAGGGTTCCACCATGGCGCCTTCGGCAAAGGAAACGTTGTCGGGCAACTTGTATGTAAAGGCGGCGGGATGAATGACTTCCGGTGTCAGGCAACCGTGAACGGGTGGCGTTGCCCAGAAGCTGACCGCCGGATCAACATTGTAAATGCCAAGTTTGGAAGCGCGCGAGGTCGGATCGGGAATGCCCGGCTCCATGCAGACGCGATCACCCGCCTTCAGATGCGCAACCTCGGCACCGGTCTCGATTACCGTTCCGGAAGCTTCATGGCCCAGCACCATCGGCGCATGCACAACGAAATGGCCGATTTTGCCATGGGTATAATAATGGACGTCCGAACCGCAAATCCCGACGGTATGGGTACGGATGCGCACATCCTTGGGTCCGAGCTTGCCGGGAATGTCGAACTCCCTGAGCGAGAGCTTTCCTTTTTCTTCCAGCACCAGTGCTTTCATCTCATCCTCCGTAGTTTGCGAAAGGCCTTACAGCGAATTCAAACAGCGTGATGCGGTGCAATTTCGACAAAAGTAAACAGAAATCCGCCGGATCGGCCGGTTTTTCTTCAAGGAGGAAAAACTGTATCGATGAGCCCGCAATTTCTTATCATCCCTAGCGCGTTAACGAGTCTACGGGGGAGAGAGACAGCACGATTCGCTCAGCGCGCTTCGGGGAATATCGCCGGCTCAAGGTTACCCACTCAGCCGGAACGAGATTGACCCTGATGTGTACGCAGGACCGACGACAAGCGGATCAGCGTGTGATCCTCAGCCCTTCCAGAAAGGTGCGGAAACTGTCGACGGCGCGTTTCGAGGTCGTTTCGGGGTCGTCGGAATTCGCGATCCACTGGGCTGCACTGCTGCTCGCCGCATTGATGAAACGCGCACAGGCCTCCGGATCAATGTCGACGATCGTCCCTTCCTGCTTCAGCGCATCGAGACTTCGCGCAACGGCCGAGATACAGCCGTTGGCATTTGGCCAGCGTGAAGGGTCGCCGAGAACGGCTGGCCCATCACGGAACATGATCCGCTGGATCTCCGGCTCCAGAGCCATGAGAATGTAACCGACATTTTCCTCAACAAAACCCTCCCACCGCGTCGCGGCCCTAGACGAGATGTCACAGAGCCTTTTCGTCATCTCGGCGTCGATCTCACCCACAACCGCCTGCAGCAAGCCTTTCTTGTCGCCAAAATGGTGATAGAGCGCGCCGCGGGTCAGCCCTGCTTCGGCAGTGAAGTCGTCCATCGAAGCTTCGGCATAGCCGATGCTGCCAAATGCCTTGCGGCCAGCGACCAGAAGCTTCGCCCGCGTCTCGGCAATCATTTCACTGCGAGGTTTGCGCATTTTTTCTCCGAATTCTACATACGTCGCGTATACTAGTTGACATACGCGACGTATGCAATTATTTCATTTGCATACGCCACGTATGTTTGTGGTGGGTATTCCCTAAACAAGGTGCATCCCGATGTCTAATCCATATAGAGAAATTTTCCGGGCTCCGGGCGCCAAAGGCTTTTCCGCCGCAGGCTTCTTTGCCCGTCTTCCGATTGCGATGGCACCGATCGGCATCGTCGCCATGCTTTCCCAGACCCATGGTGAATATTGGCTTGCCGGCGCGGTCTCGGCAACCTTCGCGCTGACCAATGCCGCCGTTGCGCCGCAGATTTCCCGATTGGTGGACCGCAAGGGCCAGAGCAGCGTCCTTGTCCCGGCCACCATCATATCGGTCATCGCCTTTGCTATCCTGATTATCGCGACAAACCAGAGATGGCCTGCCTGGACACTCTTTCTTTCGGCCTTCCTCGCCGCGGCCATGCCGAGTATTCCCGCGATGATGCGCGCGCGCTGGACGGAAATCTTCCGAGACCGACCTGAGCTGAACACCGCGTTTGCATTTGAATCCGCCGCCGACGAACTTGTCTACATCGCCGGCGCCTCGCTCTCCGTCGGTCTCGCGGTCTCACTCTTTCCGGAAGCAGGTATGATGATCAGCACCGCCTCGCTCGCACTCGGTACCTTTGCCTTCCTGTTGCAACGATCGACCGAACCCAAGGTACGCGCGGTTGAAAGCGGCAGCAGGCAACATTCGGCTATCCGGCTGCGTTCGGTCCAGATCATCACGGTCGCCCTGATCTTTGTCGGCTCGACTTTCGCCACAGCTGAGGTAAGTGCCGTTGCCATCACCAAAGAACTCGGTCAACCGGAAGCTGCCAGCCTCGTGATCGGCGTCTATGCCATCGGTTCGTTTGTCGTCGGCCTGCTTCTGGGCGCGATCAACCCCAAAATGCCGCTGCAACGGCAATTGCTGATCGCCGTCAGTGTCCTTGCGCTCACCGCGCTGCCGCTCCTCTTTGCAAGCACGACAGTTGCCCTGCTTGCCTTCGCCGTATTCCTCAGCGGCGTTGCAATTTCTCCCATCTTCATCACTGCATTTGGCCTGATCGAGCGCCGCGTGCCGGAATCGATGCTGACGGAAGGCGTGACCTGGGTGATGACCGGCATCGGTATCGGCATGGCGCTCGGCGCCTTCATTTCCGGCTGGGTGATCGATAATTTCGGCCCGAGCAACGGCTTCTGGGTATCGATTGCCGCCACCCTGTCGACAGTCACCATTATCAGCCTCGGTCAGCGCAGCCTTTCTGGAGAGACCAACCGCTCTGCGACGACAACCGCAGCGCAGCCTGCCGAGTAAAGCACAGGAGTATGAAGCGCGCGCGGGCGCGCTTCTTGGTATATCCGGCCGACGCAAGGCACAATCGGCATGAAAAGCTGCGCGCTATGTCGCCAGATAAAACAGTCTGGCATTGCGGTGGCCGATCGATGCATGCTCGTCGGGCGAGAGCGTCGAAAGAAGCTCACTCGTCATACCGATCCATTCCGGTAGACCCGAGCCGAGATCGACCACCGGCCAATCGCCGCCCCAGACCATTCTCTCAGGTCCGAACAGGTTGAGCACGGTTTCCACATAGGGTGTCACACTTTCCAGCGTCGCGCATCCCGGTGCACAATAGGCGGTGATGCCGGAGAGTTTGACGAAGAGATTGGGCAACGTCGCCAAGTCGGCCATACGCTCGCTCCACTCCCGAAAATCGTTTCCGGCAATGTCCGGCGTGCCGCAATGGTCGAGCATGAAGCGCACATCAGGGCAGGCCCCGACAAGTTCGGCGGCAATGGCAAGCTGGCGGGAATGAAAACACAGATCGACCGGCCATCCGGCCTTTCCAATCGTGCGCACGTTTCGTCGGTAATTTTCCTCGCGGCTGAGGTCGTCGGGCATGACGTGGAGAATGCGCCGGAAACCGACCACGTTCAGGTGGCGGCACTCCTCCAGCCAGGCTTCGAAACCATTATCCGTTTCCGGTCGGCAACTGGCGATCTGGCCGAACATCGGCAAGGCACCCTCGCCGATCATGCTGGCGATGAGGCGAGCCTCGGCCTGATAGTCGCCGTCATCCACCCCGCTTTCCATGAAGATCGTGCCGACGACGCCACATCCCTCGACAAGCGCTGCGTAATCAGCCCGGGTGAAGCTTCCCGCAAGGCTGGGCTCCCCTCGTGTCCAGGCATAACCGAGCTTGCCTCGCAAGATCAGATGCTGGTGAGTATCGATCAGATCCATGGCGTCCTCCTCCCTGTCGTTGCGGTCAATTTTCGAGGGCGAGCGCGTCGAAACCCGCCCAGGCGGCGTCCGGCACAGCCGTTTCGAAAATAGACAGGTTGCGCAAAAGGCTGTCCGGTTTTGCCGTGCCTATCAAGACACTTGCAACATCGGCATTTTGCAGCGGAAAATGCAGGGCAGCGGCCGCAAGTGCAACCCCGTGCCCGGCAGCGTGGGCCTCCATGGCGCGCACCCGCTCCATGACATCGGCTGCTGCTTCACTATAGTTGAAAGTCGCACCCGGCCTTGCACCCGTCGCAAGAATGCCAGAGTTGAAGACGCCGCCGATGACGAGCGAGGTGCCGGTTTCCGCACAGCGCCCCAGCAGCTTTGCTGCAGCCGACCGGTCGAGCAGCGTATAACGACCCGCCAGAAGAATGCAGTCGATCTCGTCTATCTCCATGAGGTTCAGGCAGGCCGGAACCTCATTCACGCCAAGACCGAACGCGCCGATCCGGCCTTTCGCCTTCAACTCGTGCAGGGCCTCGATGCCGCTTTCGGTGAATACTCTGAAATGATGGCGATAGGCCTCTTCCCCAAGCGTGGTCTCCTCCAGATCGTGGACATAGAGAATATCCACTGAACCGAGACCAAGCCGGGCGAGGCTCTGCTCATGCGATCGCATGATGCCATCATAGCTGTAGTCGTATTCCACCACAAAAGGCAGCGCTTCGACAAAACCGTAATCCGGTGTCACGCCCGCTTCAGCCGGTTTCAGAATCCGCCCGACCTTGGTGGACAGCACGAATTCGTCGCGTGGTTTCCCCTGAAGAAAATCGCCGAGGCGGCGTTCGGAAAGGCCTTGCCCGTAATAGGGTGCGGTATCGAAGTAGCGGATGCCCGCGTTCCAGGCGGTTTGCAGCGTCGCCATCGCATCTTCGCGGCTGACGCTGCGATAGAGATTACCGATACCCGCCGCGCCGAAGGAAAGTTCGCTCAGCGACAGCGCCGTGCGACCAAGTTTGCGGGTTTTCATGCGGCACCCTCCTCGCGGCGAAGCTGGCGCTCAATGGTGTGGATGACGCCGCGGAGTTCGCCCAGCCCCTTCATGCGGCCAATGTAGGAATATCCGGGATTGGTCTTTTTGGTGATGTCATCACCCAGCAGATGGCCGTGGTCAGGCCGCATTGGAATATTGGTGCGGCGGCCAGCCTTGGCGGCGGCCCGCTCCTCGCGCAACAATGCCTCGATGACTCCAATCATGTCCGTTCCGCCATCCAGATGATCGTCCTCAAAGAAGGAACCATCCGCTTCAACGGTCACATTCCGAAGATGGGCGAAATTGATGCGAGACGCGAACTCCCGTGCCATCGCCACAAGATCGTTGTCGCTGCGGGCGCCGTAGGAGCCGGTACAAAGGGTGATGCCATTGTTCGGGCTTTCAACGGCCGAGAGGATGGCGCGGATATCGGCAGGTGTCGAGACCACGCGCGGCAGGCCGAACAGGGAGAACGGTGGATCATCAGGGTGGATGCCGAGATGCACGCCCACCTCTTCCGCCACCGGCACGACCTCTCTCAGAAAGGCCAGAAGATTGCCCTGCATGGTCGCGCTGTCGATGCCATCGAACGAAGCAATCAGTGCGGCGATCGATTCGCGCGTCTGCACCAGCGCGCCGCCCGGCAGGCCGGCGATGATGTTACGCTCGAGAAGCGACTGGTCATCTTCGCTCATTTGCGCAAAATTCTCTTCGGCTCGCGCCACGAGTGCAGGATCGTAATTTTCAGCAGCACGAACACGCTTCAGGATGAAGACGTCATAGGCGACGAAATCCGCCATTTCGAAGCGCAGCGCCAATCCGGTATTGCGTGCCTGCCAGCGCAGGTTCGTGCGTGTCCAGTCCACCACCGGCATGAAATTGTAGCAGACGACGGGAACGCCCGCGCGGCCGAGACGGGAGAGCGTATCTTTCCAGCGCGCAATCGCCTTCGGCGCATCGGCGTCGCCGCGCTTGATGGACTGTTCCATCGGAATGGATTCGCAGACACTCCATTCCAGGCCGGCCGCCTCGATCATCGCCTTGCGTTTGGCTATCTCTTCGGCCGGCCACGCCGTGCCGTCGGGGATCTGGTGCAGCGCCGTTACAACGCCGCTGGCGCCGGTCTGCCGCACATGCTGCAAGGTGATGGGGTCCGATTCACCGAACCAGCGCCAGGTTTCCTTCATATTCTACTCCTCCGAAAAATGCCGTTCGATGGCGCCGAGCGCGCCGTATTGGACGATGTCGCGATAGGCCGCCCGAAGCGCCGTTACGAATGCCTCATCCGCCTGCCATTCAGGCCCGAAGACGCGACGGAATGTTAAAAACCGGTCGATGACCGCGTCCTGCTCTTCGCCGTTGCCGGTGGGTGCACTCCATTCGGAAAATGCCGGATCTGCCATGACAATTGCTTCTCCCCGGTCGTTCAGCGCTGCGCAGGACCGTATCCACATGGCAACCGCAAAAAGAGCGGCCGTATTCGGCGCGCCTGCGGCACGCAGCTCCGCAAGCGGCGCGAGAATGCGTTGCGGCACTTTCTGTGAAGCGTCAGAGGCGATCTGGGCGGCGCGATGACGAAGGGCGGGGTTGGCGAAACGCTGGCGCAGACCGGCAACATAGTCCGGTCCGCTGACGGCCGGGCTCAATGTCGAACCAACCTCCCGCCAGTAACGGTCGACGTAACCGCGTACACGCGCATCGGCATAGATATCGGCGATCGTCTCAAGCCCGCTGCATTGGCCGATTGCGGCCATGGCGGTGTGAGCGCCATTCAGCATCCTGAGCTTCATATGTTCATACGGCTCGACCTCATCAACGATTTCGGCACCTGACAGCTCGATGCCGGGGCGACCGTGCGGAAAGCGATCCTCGATTACCCAGCGGAAGTAGGGTTCCGCAATTACCGGCCAGGAATCCTCGCAGCCGAGACGCGCCGTCACACGCTCGCGGTCGGTTGCGGTGGTGGCGGGCACGATGCGGTCCACCATGACGCAGGGGCAGGAGAGATTTTCCGCGATGAACGCAGCGAGATCTTTATCGGTGAGACCAGCCATCTCCACCAGAAGACGGTGCAGGATGCGACCGTTGGACGGAAGATTGTCGCAGGAGAGCAAAGTCAGCGGCACAGCCCCGGCGGCCCGCCGGCGTCTTGTCGCTTCCAGCAGAAAACCGAGCGCGGAGCGCGGCTTCTGCGGATGCGCCAGATCATGAACGACATCGGAATGGTCACGAAGAAGCGTGCCCGCCGACAAATCGGCGAGGTAACCCTTTTCCGTCACCGTCAAAGTGATAATTCTGACCCGCGGATCGGTCATGGCTTGCAGCAGCCGCTCCGGATCCTCAGGGGCGACGATGGTCTCGAGGATTGAACCGATGATCCGCAGCGTTTCGTTTTCACCGTCACGCAGGCAGAATGTATAGAGATTGTCCTGTGGCGCGATGGCATCGCGCGTATCGGGGCTGCGCAGCGAGGCAGCGACAATGCCCCAGCCGGTTTCGCCACGCGCCAGGCAATCATCGATGAAGACGGCCTGATGGGCGCGGTGAAAAGCGCCAACGCCGAGATGCACAATGCCCGGTGTCACCGCTTTGCGGTCATAGGCGGGCAAAAGGACGTCTTTTGGCAGATGCGGCAACGCAAGGGACGAGAGGCGTTCTGTCATGGTCATTTATCTCCGTATCTCAGCCGAATTGCAGGCCGCCATTCATGTCAACGACAGTGCCGGTCATGAAGCCGGACAGCGGCGAGGCGAGGAAACGTACGGTATGAGCCACCTCTTCCGGCTGGCAGAACCGCCCGACGGGAATGGCCGCAAGCTGGCGCTGGCGATCTTCTTCCGAAAGTTGCTCCATGATCATCGGCGAAACCACATAGGCCGGCGCGACTGCATTGGCGGTGACGCCGAAAGGGGCAAGTTCGCGAGCGGACGAGTAGGTGAGGCCCACCAGCGCCGATTTCGAGACCGAATAGGCCGTGCCCGCCGTCAGGCCGCCGGACTTCCAGGCATAGGACGAGATGTTGATCAGCCGCCCCCAGCGGTTTTCCTTCATGGCGGGAACGACGGCCTGCGTCAGCAGCAGGGCGGCATCGAGATTGACGGCCATCAGCCTGTGCCAATCATCAAGCGTGGTCGCTCCCAGCTTGTGCGGCGACAGCACGCCGGCATTGTTGACGAGAATGTCGATGACCTCGAAACGGTTGGCGACATCCTTCATGACCGCCTGCAGCGCCGTCGGATCGCCGAGATCGACGGCGACGGGATCACAAGCACCGCCAAACCCCTCCGCGAGCGCCGCAACGGCCTCGATGTCGCGATCAAAGGCGATCACCCTCGCCCCTTGCGCGACCAGCGCCGCAACCACGGCACGGCCGATGCCGCCACAAGCGCCCGTCACGAGCGCCGTCTTGTGTTTCAGTTCCATTCTGTCTCCTCCACGTCCACCGTCAAATGGACAAATGCTTGCGCTCTTCTTCAGGCAACTGTTCGTAGATCACGAAAACCATATCCAGATGCGTCACCAGCGCCTTTTCCGCACCTTCGGCATCGCCACGGTCGAGAGCATCCACGACTGCCAGATGCTCTTCGATGACGGCGGGCAATCGTTCCGGTTTTGCCCAATAACGATGGAACCGCGACAGGGTCACCTTGGCGGCAAGAATCGCCTGCCAGACGCCTTCGCGACCGGAAAACGTGCCGAGCAGCCGGTGAAACGCCTCGTCGGCATGAAAGAAGCCGGATGCGTCATTGGCGGCAATCACTCTTTCCTGCTCGGCGATGACGTCGCGCATCGTACGGCTCATTTCTTTCGTCCATTTCGGCGCGACTTCGCGCAGCAAAGCCACTTCGAGTGAACGGCGGATAAAATGGCTGTCCTGAATTTCGCCAAGCCTGATCGGCGCAACAAAGCTCCCGAGTTGCGGATAGACGTCCACAAGACCCTCTTCCGACAGGCGCTGGATCGCGGCACGCACCGGGGTGCGCGACACCGAAAACTGACGGCAGATCGAGTTTTCACTGATCGGCGCACCGGGCGCGAGGCGGACCTCGACGATCGCCTGCCGCAACGCCGCATGAACCTGATCGGCAACCGAGCCATAACGATTGACCACAAGCTCCACGCTTTCGATTCCGGAGCCGGGGGCGTCTTGATGAGCGCCGCGCCCAGTGAAACCCGCAGTGGTGTTTTTCGTCATGAACGCTCCCCTTCAAAAGGCCGTCGTGAAAATCTCATTGCTACTTGGATACAAGTATACTAGTGTCCATGGTGCTTACGCAAGTCGGCTGTTGGGAGAAAGAGCGATTAAGGGAGGTTCCAGTCGCTTTTTTTAAGGAGCAGGCCGTTTCATGGAGGAGAAAAACATGACGTATTTCATGCGCAGCCTCGTCGCTGCCGCAATCATCGGCGCGGGAGCGTGCGGTGTCGCGCAGGCGGCGGACGCCAGCAAGATCGCCCTCGTTCCGGGCGGTCCGCACCCTTATTTCGCCGCCTGGGAACAGGCCGGCAAGGACGCGGCCAAGGACTTCGGCCTGGCTGGCGCCGACTATAAGGTGCCGCAAAAGTGGGAACTGGCACAGCAGAACCAGCTTCTCGAAAGCCTTCTGAGCCAAGGTTATAACGGCTTCCTGATTTTCCCCGGCGATCCCGTCGGCGCGGTCTCGACAGCAGAGGAACTGACCGGCAACGGCGCGAATGTGATTGCCGGCGCCGGCTGCTTCAAGGACCCCTCGCCCGCCGCCTTCTGCCTTGGTACCGACACCGGTAATTCCGCTTATCTCGGCACCAAGGAGCTGATCAAGGCGATGGGAACGGGCAAAAAACGCATCGCCCATTTCACCGGCTTCCTTGTGGACCCCAACACCCAGCTTCGTATCGATGCCGTGAAAAAGGCAGCTGACGAAGCCGGCGCCGAGGTCGTTCAGGTCATCGCCGATATCGACGCACCGGAACCGGCGGAAGAAAAGATCAGCGCCTACCTGGCCGCCCACGCTTCCGAAGTGGACGGCATCGTGACCACGGCCTGGGTTCCGGCGGTCGTTGCCTCCAACGCACTGCGCAAGATCGGCGACAAGCGGATCCACATGGTCGGCATCGACCACGACGAAGTCGTGCTGAAAGCGATCAAGGACGGTTTCGTCGACGGCACGATGCTTCAGAACCCCTATGGCCAGGGTTATATCGGCTCGTTTGCACTGAGCAAACTTCAGGCCGGCTGCAAGGTAAAGGAAGATGCGCCGTTCAAATCCAATGCGCTGACGACCAAGTTCATCGATTCCGGCACCGCCTATGTCGATGCCGCCAAGGTGGACAACTACATCGATGCCATGCGCGCCGAGACCAAAAAGCTGCTCACCAACTTCGATACGACCTATCTGAGCTGCAACTAATCATGCCTTGAGCGATTGCCGGGCGGAAAACGACCGCGCCCGGCAATCTGCCCTGCCAGAAAATATTCTTTCAGGCCGCAGCGCAATGACCAAGGCGACCCGCACAGGCGCTTCGGGCGAACCAATACCGGGACAGTTTCATGACCGTGAACGATACTTTGCTCACAAAGGGCTCGCAGGAGGGCGACAGACGAATGGGGTCCAGCCTTTCGCAAGGCCGCTTTTTTCTGACCAATGAATTCGGCCTCATTCTGCTGATCGTCGTCTTCGCCGTCATTTTCGGCGTCGCGGCCAGCGGCTTCCTTTCGCCTTTCAATCTGTTCACGCTTGGCCGCAGTGCCGCGATCAACATCATGATCGGCCTGTCGATGATGGCGGTGATCGTAACTGGCGGCCTCAATCTTGCCGTTGGAGCGATCGGCGTCTCGGCGGCCATGGCCTGTGGTTATCTGATCGAGGTGCTTGGCGTGCCGTGGCCGCTCGCCCTCATTGGCGGTCTCGCCACCGGCGCGGCGCTCGGTTTCGTCAATGGCTGGACCGTGATCCGCACGGGGCTGCACAGCTTCATCATCACGCTTGCCACCATGAGCATCTTTTTCGGCGTGATGATCTTCCTGACGCGCGCCGAGGCCTACCGTGGCCTGCCGCCGATCTTCGCAGCCTTCGGAAAAATGAAGCTCGCGACCTATTTCTCGCCGCTGCTTCTCGTCACGCTCGCAACTGCTCTTGCCCTGTCCTTTCTATACCGGCGCACCGTTCTTGGCCGCGAAATGCTGGCGGCAGGCGCACGCCCGGAAGCGGTGGAACTTTCCGGCATTCGGGTCGACCGTATCTTCATTGCCTGTCACATGCTGTCGGGCCTGCTTGCAGCACTGGCCGCCCTGATGCTGGTGACGCGCACGGGCGCCGCCATTCCTTCCATGGCAGGCCAGCTTGGGCAGGACTGGCTTCTGCCAGCTTTTCTCGGCCCGGTTCTTGGTGGCACGCTTTTGCAGGGCGGCAAGGTTTCGGTGCTAGGAACCTGTCTTGGCGCACTTTTGGTCACCATGCTCACCAGCGGTCTGCTGCTGCTTCAGCTCGGTGAATTCTGGGTCCAGACATTTCTCGGCCTCCTGCTGTTGCTGGCGGTTTTGATGGACAAGGCGCGGCGAAGCTATCTCGCCCGGCGCAACCTGGCTTGAGGACTGGACGATGAAGACCGACAACACCCTTCTACGCCTTGCCCGAACCGACTGGTTCGGCCCCCTATTGGTCACGGTGCTGGCAATCGCGCTTATCCGCGGCTTCAGCCCCAACTTCCTTTCTTCCTTCAACATCCAGATTCTGCTTCTTGCAATCGCGGTCAACGCGCTCATCGCCTTTTCCCAGATGATCATCATTGCCATTGGCCAGATGAACCTGTCCGTGGGCGCAATCGGCGGACTGGCGGCAATCTCCTTTGCGGGACTGATGCAGGTCTGGGGGCTTCCGGCACCGGTGGCCGCCATTGCCGCGGTACTGATCGGTGTTGTCTGCGGCATGCTCAACGGTCTGCTGATTGCCATCACCGGCATTTCCGCCTTCGTCATCACACTGGCGACGCTGTCGATCTACAAGGGTATCAACCTCGGCATCACCCGGGCGGAGCCGTTCTACGGCGTGCCGGAATCGGTAAAAGCCTTCGGCTCGGCACTGCTCGTCGGCCCGGTTCCGTGGCTCGCAGCACCCACCATCATCATTGCATTCGCGCTGTGGTTCATGCTGCGCCGCCAGCCGATAGGCCGCTTCATCCTTGCCATTGGCGGCAACAGCCATGCGGCAGAGCTTTCCGGCATTTCGATCCGCACGACAATGATTGTGGCGCACGGCATTTCCGGCCTTCTGGCGTCGGTCGCCGGCATTCTGCTCGTGTCCCGCCTGCAGATCGGCCAGCCTTCCATTGGTGACGACTGGCTCATCCTGTCCTTTGCCGCACCCGTTATCGGCGGCGCCGTACTGGCTGGCGGGCATGTCAGCGTCGGGGCGACCCTGCTCGGCGTCGTCATCGTCGCCATCATCACGCAGGCACTGGTGCTGTTCTCCATCGATCCGTTCCTCGTGCAGGTGGTGCTCGGCGCAATGATCCTCGCCGCCGTTGGCATCAACCGCCTGCGCGAAACGCATCTCGGCAAAAAGACAGGAAAGGCCTGACATCATGGACAAGCAACCTGTTTTTCAGGCGCGCAACATCGAGAAAGTGTTTCCCGGCGTTCGGGCGCTCAAGGGCGTCAATCTCTCTCTTGAGCCGGGATCGATCCACGCGTTGCTGGGTGAGAACGGCGCCGGCAAATCGACGTTGATCAAGGTCATTACCGGCGTCCACCATCAGAGCAGCGGCCAGATCCTTGTCGATGGGCACGAAGTACGCTTCGGCAACCCGCGCGAGGCCATTGCCCGCGGCATCGGTGTCGTCCATCAGGAACGCAACCTCATCCCGCGTTTCTCGATTGCCGAGAATATCCACATGGAAAAGCTCGGGGCGCACTATCTCAAACCCATCGACTACGCCGCGCTGAACCGCGACGCACGCCGCTGGCTGCAGGCTCTCAATCTGGAAGTCGATCCGGCGATGCCGGTATCCGAGCTTTCCGTTGCGCAAATGCAGCTCGTGGAAATTGCCAAGGCGCTTTCCCTGCAAAGCCGGGTTCTTTTGCTCGACGAACCCACGACATCGCTGACCCCGAGCGAAACGGACAACCTCTTCCGCATTCTGCGCCGCCTGCGCGATGATGGCGCAAGCCTCGTCTTCGTCAGCCACAAGCTGGAGGAGGTTCTCGACATTTGCGACCGGGTGACGGTGCTGCGGGATGGCGAAAACGCCTGCGAAAGCCGGTCGATGGAAGGTCTCGGACGCCAGGACCTGGTGCGCCTGATGATTGGCCGTGCCGAAGGCGGCGGTGGCTGGCGCAAACGCGCGGTCGAGCACAATCCGCTGGTGCTTGAACTCAAAGGTGTTTCTACCGCAATCGGCCATCGCAATGTCAGTCTTTCCGTGCACAAGGGTGAAATCGTCGGCCTTTACGGGCTGGTGGGCGCTGGGCGCACCGAATTGGCAAAATCGATCATGGGCAAATTTGCCGTCACGGAAGGCGAAGTCCGGATCGAAGATCGCCCGGCCCGCATCCGCTCCGTTGCCGAAGCCATCCACGAATACGGCGTTGGTTATGTCAGCGAGGACCGCAAGGGTGACGGCCTCATTCTCCAGCATTCCGTTCTCGCCAATGCGGGCGTTCCCATCTGGCGCAAGCTCTCAAACGCATTCGGCGTGCTTTCCGACAGCCGCATCCGTGCGGCGGTCACCCCTTTCCTGCAGAAACTTGAGGTGAAGACGCCGAGCCTAAACCAGACCGTGGGCAATCTTTCCGGCGGCAACCAGCAGAAGATCAGCGTCGCCAAGTGGCTTGCCGCCGACGTCAAGCTGCTGATTGTAGACGAACCTTCTGTTGGCATCGACATCAAGACCAAGGCATATCTGCACGATCTGCTGCGCGAGCTTGCAGACGGCGGCACTGCCATTCTCGTCATTACCAGCGACATGCCGGAAATGGTGGCACTTGCCGACCGAATCGTCGTCATGGACCGCTACAGAGTTAAAGGCGCGGTCGAAAACAATGGCGTCTATGCCGATATGAGCGAGAGTATCATGGGCCTGATCCATGATGCGGAGCGCGAAACGGCCCTTTCACGTCAGGCATGACGCACGGCCTGCCGAAGTGTCATCGCAAAAACCGCACGCTGTTCCGGTAGGGCGTCAGGTACCGTCGGACGGCTGCTCGAAATCTCTCCCGGCACGACGCTTTCTACTGGGCGGGACGGCGTATTTCTGGGTGTAGCAACGGGTGAAATGGGCAGCGGTCGAGAACCCTGTCAGCAAGGCCACATCGACGATCGAAAGCGAGGTCTGCTGCAGCAGTTCATCCGCCTTTGCCAGCCGAAGACTACGGTAAAAAGACATCATGGACTGGTCGAAATGGCTGGAAAACAGGCGGTGGAGCTGGCGAATACTGCTGCCGCACAATTGCGCCAGCTGCTCCGGCGACAGGGGATCCGCCACATGGGTCGTCATGAGTTCAATGGCAGCTTCGAGTACCGGGTGGTGGACGTTGAAACGTTGCCCGGCGCGGCCCAACTGAGGCTCATCGGCCGTTCTCAAACGCGGATGTATGAACCATTCGCTGACATCGCGCGCGAAGGCAGAATCATGGTCTTTCGCAATAAAAGCCCCCATCATGTCAATGGCGGCAACGCCGCCTGCGCAAGTGTAGCGATCGCGATCGATGACGTAGAGCGCGCGCTCGATCAGGAGATCGCTGGCATATTCACTAAGCGGATCGATGTGGGTCCAGTGAACGGTAAAACGTCTGCCCGTCATCAGACCGGATTTGGCAAGGATCGCCGCGCCGCCGGAAATGCCTCCGAGCTTCACACCCCGCTGGTTGAGCGTACGCAGGTTGCGCACAAGTGCCGGATCTTCATAAAGCATGGGATTTCCGCCAGCGACGATGAAGACCAGATCCAGCTTCTCCGACAAAGCCTGCGAAACGGGCGCGGTATCGAAACCTCCGCCTGACGTGGATGCGCCAAACCCGCCATGCGCAGAGTAAAACCGGCAATGGTAGAGCGTTTTGCCGGCAAGGTGATTGGCCGCGCGCAGCGGCTCAACCGCCGCTGCCAACGACATCAGCGCATAACCCTCAATGAGTATGAACCCGATCGACATCGACCCTTCGGCCTGCATGACCTGCTCCAAGACAATCCCCAGGGCAAGCTTAGCCGACTTGGCCAAACTGGACAACAATGCGTCCGTCACGGATAAAAAAATCGTGCGGTATCGCGCTATAAACTTGGACAACCGCCCTGTTTTCGAGGAACACAGATTTGCGCTATTCGGCTCTCCAGGTTTTCAAACAGGCCCTGACCGGCCACAAGGGCTGGCGCCCTCTGTGGCGGAACCCCGATCCGCAGCCTCATTACGACTTCATCATCGTCGGCAGTGGCGGACATGGGCTTGCAACGGCCTATTATCTAGCCAAAACGTTCTCCAAGTCCCGGATCGCCGTTCTGGAAAAAGGCTGGCTGGGATCGGGAAACATCGGGCGCAACACCACGATCATCCGGTCAAACTATCTGCTGCCCGGAAACGAGCCATTCTACGAGTTTTCGATGAAACTCTGGGAAGGGCTTGAACAGGAGTTCAATTTCAACGCGATGGTAAGCCAGCGCGGCATTGTGAACCTGTTCCACACCGACGCCCAGCGCGACGCCTACCGCCGTCGCGGCAACGCCATGCTGCTGGCCGGTGCGGATGCGCAACTGCTGGCGCAAGACGATCTCCGCGCCATGATCCCGTTTCTCAATTTCGACAATGCACGCTTTCCGATCAAGGGCGGTCTTTACCAGCGCCGCGCTGGAACTGCCCGCCACGATGGCGTTGCCTGGGGTTATGCGCGCGGCGCCGATCTGGCAGGGGTCGATCTTATCCAGAACTGCGAAGTGCAGGGGTTTCGCATCGAGGATGGAACGATCAAGGGCGTGGAAACCAGTCGTGGCTACATCGGCGCCGGAAAGGTCGGCGTCGCCGTGGCGGGATCGACCGGCCGCGTTATGGCCATGGCGGGCATGCGTCTGCCGATTGAAAGCCATGTGCTGCAAGCCTTCGTTTCGGAAGGGCTGAAGCCGACCATACCGGGCGTCATAACCTTCGGAGCAGGCCATTTCTACGTCAGCCAGTCCGACAAGGGTGGCCTGGTCTTCGGTGGCGATATCGACGGCTATAATTCCTATGCCCAGCGCGGCAATCTGCCCGTGATCGAAGATGTCGCCGAGGGCGGCATGGCGCTGATGCCGATGATCGGCCGGGCGCGCCTGCTGCGCATCTGGGGCGGCATCATGGACATGTCGATGGACGGTTCACCGATCATCGACCACACGCCTGTGAAGGGCCTCTATCTCAATGCCGGCTGGTGTTACGGCGGCTTCAAGGCGACGCCGGCCAGCGGCTATGCATTCGCGCATCTGCTGGCGACCGATACCCCGCATGATACGGCCAAGGCCTACCGCCTCGACCGGTTCGAAAAGGGCTATGTCATCGACGAAAAGGGCGCCGGCGCCCAACCGAACCTTCACTGAGGCTTGAACAATGCTGATCCCTCACCCACTGCTCGGGCCGCGCGACGCTCAGGAATTCACCTATCTCGGCGATGCCGCCCTGTTGCGTCGCCCGGACGGAATGGCCGAGAGCGCTGCGAAAGACTTCAACGATTATGTCTATCTGCGTGACAATCCCGCCGGCCTGCATCGGGAACTGTGGTTTCACGAACAGGGTGATCGCAGCTGGCTCGTGGTCACGCGAAACACCGTCACCCATGAAATCCTCGGAGCGGAACTCGCAAACGAGGTAGCGCTCCGTCAGAAGGCAGATGAAGCATGAGACTGAAGGACGGCTTGATCGACCGCAGCAAGGTGCTGCATTTCACCTTCGATGGAAAGAATTATCAGGGGCACCCCGGCGACACGCTCGCCTCTGCACTTCTGGCAAACGATGTCCGCCTGATGGGGCGCAGCTTCAAATATCATCGCCCCAGAGGCGTGATCTCTGCCGGCTCAGAAGAGCCGAATGCGCTGGTCGAATTGCGCACGGGATCGCGGCTGGAGCCTAATACCCGCGCCACGACAGTCGAACTGTTCGACGGCCTGGAGGCGAAAAGCCAGAACCGCTGGCCGTCCCTGTCTTTCGATGCCCTTGCGATCAATGATCTGTTTGCCGATTTCCTGACCGCAGGCTTTTACTACAAAACGTTCATGTGGCCGAAGGCGTTCTGGGAAAAGCTCTATGAGCCCGCCATTCGCAAGGCTGCGGGACTTGGAAGCCTGTCGATGAAACCGGACCCCGACAGTTACGACAAGGGGTTCCTTCACTGCGATCTGCTGGTCATTGGCGCCGGAGCGGCCGGTCTGGCTGCTGCCCTGACCGCGGCGCGTGCCGGTGCCAAGGTTATTCTGGCGGACGAGGACAATCGCCTCGGAGGTCGCCTGCTTGCAGAGAGCCACCTGCTCGACGGCGCCCCTGCAACCGACTGGATCGCGACGCTCGAGGCGGAATTTTCAACCCTGCCGAACCTGCGCGTCATGCGCCGCACCACGGTTTTCGGCTCATTCGACCATGGCATATTCGGTGCGGTCGAACGGGTTTCCGACCATCTTGCCGCACCCAAGGGCGTACGCCAGTCCCTCTGGCGCATCACTGCAAAGCGCACGGTGCTTGCCGCCGGGGCGACAGAGAGGCATATCCCGTTTAAAAACAACGACCGGCCGGGGATCATGCTTGCCGGTTCGCTGCGTGCCTATGCCAACCGCTGGGCTGTCAGTCCGGCAGGCAGGGTCGCCATCTTCACCAATAACGATGACGGCCATCGGACCGCTGTCGACCTGGCTGCGAAAGGTGTCGAGATCGCCGCAGTCATCGATCCGCGCCCGGATGCGCGGGCGCTTGCGGAATACCGCCTGATTGCAGGGGCGACAGTTACCGGCAGCAAAGGCAGGCTGGGGCTGGTTTCCATCGATGTCCGCAAGGATGGCTATGACGAAACCATCGATTGCGGTGCGCTTGGTATCTCCGGGGGCTGGAACCCCAATGTTCATCTTACCTCGCATCAGCGCGGTCGCCCGTTATGGGATGACGGGCTACAGGCATTCCTGCCCGGCGACGTACCCTCGCATATTCTCGTTGCAGGGGCGGCGGCCGGCAAAGGCAGCACGGGGGCGGCGCTGATCTCCGGTGCATCCGCTGCCATAACGGCTCTGGAGCAAATGGGGATTGCCGCATCCAGGCCAGCCCTGCCGGAGGCCGAGGATACGCAAATCGGCATCAAGCCCCTGTGGCATGTGCCGGGGACAGGGCGAGCCTGGGTCGATTTCCAGAACGATGTCACAGTCAAGGATATCAAGCTCGCCCATCAGGAAAACATGCGGCCCATCGAGCATCTCAAGCGCTGGACGACGCTTGGTATGGCAACTGACCAGGGCAAGACATCCAATGCCACCGCTTTGGCAATCATGTCCGAACTGACGGGCAAATCGATACCGGATACGGGTACGACGATTTTTCGCCCCCCCTATACGCCGGTTTCAATGGCGGTACTTGGCGGCGGCGACACCGGCGCACATTTCCGTCCGCGCCGCCTGACACCCAGCCATGCCTGGGCTGAAGCGCATGGCGCTGTTTTCGTCGAAGTCGGTCAATGGATGCGTGCCCAATATTTCCCTCAAGCCGGGGAGACCCATTGGCGGCAATCCGTCGACCGCGAGGTCCTGGCCACCCGAAAAGGCGTCGGCATCTGCGATGTGACGACGCTTGGCAAGGTGGATGTTCAGGGCGCCGATGCGGCTGAATTTCTCGACCGTCTCTACTGCAATGCAATGAAGAGCCTCAAGGTCGGCATGGTCCGTTACGGCCTGATGCTGCGGGAAGACGGCCACGCCTATGATGACGGCACCTGTGCCCGTCTGGGTGAGGATCATTATATCGTCACCACGACCACGGCCCAGGCCGGCCCGGTCTATCGTCACATGGAATTCGCCCGCCAATGCCTGTGGCCGGATCTCGATGTGCAATTGATCTCGGCAACGGATGCCTGGGCACAGCTCGCAGTCGCCGGTCCGAACGCCCGCCGCCTTATCGAACGCATTGTCGATGGTTTCGACCTTTCCAAGACAGCCTTTCCCTTCATGGCCTGCGCCGAACTGACGGTTTGCGCGGGATTGCGAGCACGGCTGTTCCGGATCTCGTTTTCAGGGGAACTTGCTTACGAGATTGCAGTCCCCGCCCGCTACGGTAATGCCCTGATGTCCCGGCTGATGGAGATCGGCGCGGATCTTGGAGCCACCGCCTACGGAACGGAAGCGCTTGGTGTCATGCGTATCGAAAAAGGCCATGCTGCCGGAAACGAGCTGAACGGCCAGACGACGGCGCAGATGCTGGGCATGGGCAGGATGGTTTCGGCCAAGAAAGACGCGATCGGCACCGTCATGACTCGCCGCGAAGGGCTTGTCGGCGAAAGCCGGGTGCTCGTCGGCCTGCAGCCGCTTGCGGCAACGGACCCTGTGGTGTCAGGTTCACATCTGTTTACCCGCGGCGCCAGCCAGAATACCGAGACCGATCAAGGCTGGATCACATCCGCCTGCTATTCGCCTAACCTCGGTTTCAGCATCGGTCTTGGTTTCCTTGCCGATGGTGCAAACCGTATCGGAGAGATCATCGTCGCGGCCAACCCCTTGCAGGGACAGGCGGTCGAATTGCGTGTGGTCTCGCCCCATTTCATCGACCCTGAGGGAGAGAGACTCCGTGCCTGATTTGAAGCCGACAACCGCACTCGGCGCGCAAACTTCGCGGCGCGCCCGCCATGGCACGCTGCGACTTGAGGAAAATTCGGGGCTTGCCCTCGCATCGCTCAGCCTGCGCCGCAACGTCAAAGAACCGGTGCCCTTTGACCTCACCTTGCCGGGTCCCGGAAAATGGGTCCAGCAAGGCCCGGTTTCAGCTTTTTGGACGGGGCCGGGCCAATGGCTGATTGAGGCCGCAGACCGGGCCGAAACGGATTTCGCGGCAGAACTCACGAGCCTTTGCCCTTCCTGTTCCGTGACGGAACAGACCGATGGCTTCGTGGCCTTCGAAATCGAGAGCGACGCTGGCGAGGCGCCGATTGTCGCGCTCATGCAGAAGCTGGTGAACCTCGATCCCTCGGCATTCGGGCAAGAGACTGCCACGCGCACAGGCATGGAACATATGAGCGTTTTCGTCATCCGGCGCGCGCCGGACCGCCTTGCCATCCTCGGCATGCGCTCCGCTGCGGAAACACTGTGGCATGTGATCGAGACTGCGATCCGTCGTCAGGCGGAACTTCTTGGCGCTGCCGCATAAAGCCGGACTGCAAAGCGACAGGCCAGACTGCCTTGAACCGGCCTGGCTATCGACAAATAGAGCATTTTCATTCCCGCTATGGAAATGCCGTCTTCCGCCCCGCTTTCCTTGCGGTCGGGTGACGAGTTTTGTTCTGGCGAGCTGGGGAAAAAGCTTCGCGGATATCGACAGGGCGTAAATTATGGTGCTCCAAGGAATGGCAAAGCCTGACGCAATCTCGTCAAACGGACGACAGGCAAATTCCAAGGGACGCCAATGTTTGCATTCACACCTTTCCTTCGCGGCACCGTTGTAATGTCCGTAGCCATTACTGCGCTTCATGCCGGTAGCGCTTTGGCTGCCGAAATCGATCCCGCATTCTATGATGCGGCCCTGTGCAATCCGCCCTATTCGATGACATCGGCGACCGAAATTTATGATGCCGCCGAAAAACTTGCAAAGGCCGACACATCGTCTTTGGGTGCGGCTATCTATAAGCTTCCGAACCAGATCGGCCGCGATGGGTTTGAGAGTGACGAAGTCTTCTTCGCCAACGGTGCAGTCGGTGTTTTGATCAAGGGCCAGCGTGCCGATGCTCTGGCAGCGAAATATGATTTGAAACCGGAAACTTCAGACCTGATGGGTACATCGAGCAAGGGCTATGCCCGGCAGCTTCCGCAGGACCAGCAGCCGCCTGAAGGTCTGGCTGGACCGGGAAAAGTCTCCATTGTGGCGCGCGAAGGTGCGGCGCTTGGCGACAAGACCCTGTTGGCGTGTGAATTCGCAGCGGATTGAATGGTGGCGAAGCGCTGCCAATCCTAACACCTTGATTACCAAATGTAATTGCCGCCCGAATACCCCTTTTACAGCTCTTCTGCTGGCGGGCGCGGCTACATATTCATATCGTGGTTTGTTTCATACGCCAGCCTGATCGCCCAGGCCGGCGCCGCTTGGAACAATCTCAGGATTTCGCCTGAGCGCCCTCATGTAAATGGATAGGGGCGTGGTGCAGATAATGCGCGACCTTTCGCTTGGCTGCGATATCGGTCCAGACGAACCGGACGTTGTCCTCCGTCAACCCGGTCGCCGTGGCGATCTCGGTTGCAGGCATGCCGTGTTCCAGACCGTAGAGGCAGATATCCATCTTGTCGTAAGGAAGCGCGAAATAGAACTCTTCCTGCGTCTGCGGCATGGAATAGGTATCCGTTGTCGGCGGGCGGGAGCGGATTTCCTGCGGGACGCCGAGATGGGCCGCGAGTTGATAGACCTGTGATTTGTAAAGATGGGCGATCGGCTTGATGTCGGCAGCGCCGTCGCCGTTCTTGACGAAGAAGCCTTGGTCGTACTCCAGCCGGTTCGGGGTTCCGAGCACCGCGAAGTTCAGGCGGTCGGCGTGATAATATTCAAACTGCTTGCGCGTGCGCTGCTTCATATTCGTTGCCGCAACGATGCCGAGATAGGCTTTTGCGGAGAGACGAACCTTGCGCGTTTCGCCCGATGGCGAACGGACGACCAGCGAGGAAATATTATAGGCGCCGGTGCTCATGGCGTTGTCGAAAACGATCTTGGAGGCCCAGCCCGGCCCGTATTCAGGGACAACCTCGCGGATGAAGCCATCACGCCTTTCATAACAACCCATGGCGGCAAGCGAAGGGCCGATATCTTCCAGCACGCAGTCCATACCCAGCTTCGTCGCCAAAGCCTGCCCCAAGCGCAGGCTTTCCGGGTCGGAATCGTTTTCCGGCATGAACAAGCCAATAACATTTGCTGCCCCAAGCGCATGGACGGCGAGTGCGGCGCAGACGCTGGAGTCGATGCCGCCGGAAATGCCGAGCACCAGCCCGCGCTTGCGCAGGTTGAAACGAAGCGACTGTCGGATTTTTTCGGCGATACGCTCTACCTCCGCCGCCGCATCAAGTTCAAGCGGCGAGAAAGGCAGGCTCTGTGAATTGTTCGTCATCGATTGTTCTCCGTATCTTGAGCAGCGAGGCGGCGACTGACCTTGCCGGTATCCGTCGTCGGCAGGAAATCGCGAAATTCAACCAGTGTTGGCACCATGTGGGTTTCGAGGTGCAGAGCGCAGTAGCGCATGACGTCTTTTGCGGTGATCGCCTCGCCGGATGCGATCACGATCGCCTTCACCGCCTGACCGAAAACCTCATGCGCAACGCCGACGACCAATGCGTCCGAGACGCCTGGCATGGCTTGCAGCACGGCCTCGACCGCCTGCGGCGCAACCTTTTCGCCACGCGATTTGATGATATCGTCCTTGCGGGCAACGAAGGTGAGATAACCCTCGGCATCGCAGATAAACAGGTCGCCGGTGTGAAGACGCGTCCGGCCCGTTGCCGCATCAACGCGCAGCGCGCGCGCTGTGGCAGCCTCGTTGCGCCAATAACCGCGCATGACGTGCGGCCCGCTGACCACGAGTTCGCCGACCTCTCCGGGCAACAGGCTGTCTCCGTTCTCGTTCACCACCGCGATGGCAGTGCCCGGAATGGCAATGCCGACAGAACCGCGTTTCCTGTCGAGGTCTTCCAGCGGCAGAAAGCTGATACGGGTACACTCCGTCTGGCCATACATGCAAAACAGGTGCACATGCGGCAGAAAGGTCCGCAGCCAGTCGCTATGGGTGGGCGAAAGGGGTGCGGCGGCAGCGGTGACGTAGCGCAGGCTTTCAAACAGCGCCGGCGACAGATCGCGCGTCTGCATCATGATGGACAGCATGGTCGGTACCAGCGCGAAGCCCGTGATCCGCTCGTCGCGGATACGCTCGAAAATCAGATGCGGATAGGCGAAGGATTTCTCGATTACCAGCGTGCCACCGACGAAAACGCTGGAAAGCAGCTGGTTCAGGCCATATCCGAACGAAAGCGGCAATACGCCGAGCAGAATATCTTCCGGCCTATTGCCGAGATACGAGGTAATCGAACGAACGGCCGCATCCATGTTATCATGCGCCAGCATCACGCCCTTTGGCTCGCCCGTGGAGCCCGATGTGTAAATGATCACCGCCAGATCGGTATCCGGCAGGTTTTGCGGCAGCGCGCCTATCGGTTCCTCGAGCATCGCGTCAAAATCGACACCATCGGCCGTTGGGTTCGGCGCACCGCAAACGATGCGCAACAACGGGGAAGAACCGGCCGCATCCGAAACGACCTTCTCCAGCCGGGCCTCGGCAACCACCGCAAAGGGCGTGCAACTGTCCAGAATTTGCGAAAGGCGCGCGGCCTTGGACGATGGGTTGATGGGGCAGGCAACGGCGCCCGCCATCCAGCAACCGAAAACCGCAACCGCCATGCGCCAGCCATTGTCCAGCACAAGGACGACACGGTCTCCCGGGTTCGCGCCTCGCGCTATCAGAGCGGTGGCGAAAGCCTCGCTCATCGTCTTGAGTTCGCCGTAACTCAGGCGCGTCTCACCGGCCACCAGCGCCGTCTTGCCGGCATGGCGCTCCGCACTTCGATGCAGGTAGTGGTCGATACGCAATTGGCGCTTCCCGAAATTTCAGGCGGTCTGCTTGCGACCGATGAAGGCCGCGATGTTGTCGATCGTATCGAGATTGGCCGGTACGATATCGCCATCGGCAACGCGGACGTCGTAGCGTTCCTCGATGAAGCTCACCAATTCGAGAATTCCCGTGGAATCGACCATGTCATTGTCGATCAACGAAAGATCGTCGCCAAACGGCCGGCTTTCGTCACCGAACAGAAAGTTTTCGATGATGAAACCGCGAATTTCGGCTTTCATGCCGGTGCTTTCATTGGTCATTTTGAGCTTCCTTCGATTTTTTGCGATGATATTTTGGAATTCTGGGTCGTGGCAGCGTGCAGAAGCTGGGTCGAGAGAATCCCGACGAAGGCGGCGTTGTCGCGAAAGCCGGTCGCCTGTTTTTGCCGCACCTTTGTCGTCAGCTTTTCCACCGCCTGGGCATTGAACAGGCCGGTGGTCCTGACTTGACCGGTAGAAAGTACGGTGTCGAGATAGCCGGCATCCGCGAAAGCTTCCGCGTCGGGCGCGCGATAGGGCTGCTTGGGTCGGTTTAAGATCGCATCGGGCACCAGCTCGGCTGCAGCCTGTTTGAGGATATATTTTTCCTTCAGACCGCGCAGTTTCGCCTCGGGATGGAGCGCTGCGGCAAAGTCCACCACACGGGGATCGAGGAACGGAAACCGGCCTTCCACTCCATTTGCCATCATGACCCGGTCTCCCTGACTGGACAGAATATAGCCGGGCAAGAGAAATGCTGTCTCGAGGTACTGCGCCTGATGAAGCGGATGCCAGCGGCGGAAATCCTCCGGCAACTGCGCAGCAAGATCGGCCGCAGCGTCGTAGTCGCCAAGCTGCGCTTTCAATTCCGCTGAAAAGAAGATTTTCGCCGCCGCCGTCGAGCGCAAGCGCGGCCGATGGGAAAACAGCGGCTCGTCGGTGGCTTCTGCGCCGAAGGAGAAGAAGCGTGCGAGATAATCCGGCGTCTGCTGTTTCAGCCCCGGAAGGTAGGGATAAAGCCGCTGGAACAGTTTCGGCCGGCGAGCCGATTGCGGCTGGCGGCTGCAAAAGCGCCGTACCCGCGCTTCGCGGAAAATATCGTAGCCGGCGAACAGCTCATCAGCACCTTCACCGGTCAGCACCACCTTCATGCCCCGTTCGCGCACATGCCGGGAGAGCAGGTAAAGCGGCACCGGCGCTGTGCGAAGAATGGGCGTCAGCACGTGCTCCATGACCTCAGGCATGTATTGCGCTATGTCCGCAGTTGAGCACTCCGTGGTTTCGGATGCGACGCCAAGATGCTGGCTCATTGTTTTCTGCCAGATACTTTCGTCGTGCTCCGCACTTTCGAAGGCCAGCGAAAATGTGCGCAGGCCTCGGCTGACGCATTCGGCAGCCAGGGCAGAAACGAGGGAGGAATCGAGCCCGCCGGACAGATAGGAGCCGACAGGCACGTCGGCGCGAAGCCTGATCCGCGTTGCGTCGGCCAGCAGCGCCGTCAGCTCTTCCACCTGCGCGCCAAGGCTTGCCGGCGGTGCCAAGTCCTGGCCGTCAGGATAGGAAAGTTGCCACCAGCGCCGTACCGTGGACGCGCCATCGCGCAGGATCATCAGATGACCGGGCGGCAATTCGTGAATGCCGCGAAAGGCGGTGCGCGGCGGCAACGGGAACCAGAAGGTGAATATCTGATCCAGCGCCACCGGATCGATCTCGGCCGTCATTCCCGGCAAGGCCAGAAGCGCCCCGATCTCGGATGCGAAATAAAACGTACCTTCATGCCACGTATAATAAAGCGGCCGGACACCCATCCGGTCACGCGCAAGCACCAGCGTGTCGTTGCGGGCGTCGTGCAGGGCGAAGGCAAAATCGCCGTTGAATTCGTTGAGGCAATCCAGCCCCTTGTCGCGATAGTCATGCAGGATGACTTCGGTATCGGAGTGGGTGCGGAAATGGTGACCGCGCGCGGACAGCGTTTCGCGCAGTTCGACGTGATTGAAGATTTCGCCGTTGAAGGAAATGGCGAGATCTTCTTCGACCGTGCGCATCGGCTGCGCGCCATCGGCAATGCCCACAATCGCCAGCCGTGCGTGGGCAAGGCCGACATCGCCGCGCAGCAGGGCTCCATGCGCATCTGGACCACGATGCTTAAGACGCGACGCCATCAGCGCAAGGCGCTCGTTTGCGCGCTCGGCCGGCATGTTGTGTCGGTAAAATCCGGCAATTCCGCACATTACTTGACCGCCTGACCAAAGCTGTCACCGATGAGGCGCGTCCAGCTTTCACCGCAAAAGCCGTTGAAAAATGCCGTTCCATCCGTCGCTGCCTTGAGGAGGTCCGCATTGCGCGAATGCACGATGGTGGATGACGCATGCAGAAACGTGCATTTCTTGCCGAGCATCGCCCGGAGCAGTGCTGGCTGGGTGCGGCCTCTGATGGCCGCGAGACCACGATCATAGGCATTGCGGATCAGCCGGTCGATCACGATCTGCTCCTGCCCGGGCACGGCCATGATCTGCAGCGTCCGGCCGATGCCCGTTGGATTGCCGTGGTAAAGAAAAAGCCCCACCGCCCTGCCGCCGCGGGCCCTCACAATCCGCTGGACTGGTTCGCCGTGCAGACGTTTGCGTTTGGCGTGTTGGAGCATGTGCAACAGGCTTTCCTCGGTCCAAACGGGATGGAGCGGAAAGTGGCCGACGAGTTCCCGTGCCAGGCGCGCGAATTCGGCATCGCTCGCGTCTTCGTCGGTAAAGCTGTCTACCTTGTCCGGATGTGATGCGTAATAGGATAATGCTCGCCCATGGCCACGCGCGGAAATGGTGCGGTCGATGATCTTGCTGAACGGCGTCAGCGCGCGGAAAGTGCTGGAGAAACGGTCAGCGGCTATTTCCAGCCCGAATGAAGCCGGGCGTAAAATCCGCAGCCAATCGAGACTGTAGGAGGCGAGCAGCTGGCCGCGCATCGTCTTCCACATATCGGCGGAAACGTCGTTGATCGTCTCCCCGAATGTCAGCTCCTGAGGTCCACCCAAAACTTCGCGCAGCAAACGCGCTCCGGCAAAGGGATCGGTCTCACGGTCTTCAGCGACAAAGGAAGAGCAGACAGCGGCCTGTATGTTCCGGCCATTAAGTTCCATTGCCACGGGCAAAACGCCCAGAAATCCAGACACACGCCCATCGTCGCGCACATAGACCTTGGAGTGGATATCCGGATTTATGTTTGAATTTTCGAGAAAGACAGCGCGTAAATATGAGGTCAGATCATCTGTCGCGGCCCCATCTTTCTTCCGCAAAAAACGGTGAAACATGTCAGCCACGGACACGAGATCGTCCGCAATAAATGAGCGTATTTCAGACATACTCGCCGCTTCTTGCCGGATAGATATTTAATCGAAAGTAATTATCATTCCTATTCTGCCGCAGGCGTATTAATCAGAAGTTATGTGCCGGCGTTTTTTCGCGTGATTGTGGCGTTTTGCAAAGAATTTGACGGGTAATTTCAACCCTAGAGCGCGTCCGGTTTCAACTGAATTCGGTGGACGCGCTCTATATCTTTGGTTTCAAACGTTTTTCCGGACGTAAAAGTCCTACGCCCGGAAATACTTTAGTATTGGACAGACAGGGAATCGATCGGCGCAGCTTTCGGCGGTGCGAACTTGGTCAGATCGATACCTACCACGGCGGCCTTGTATTCCTCAGCGCTCGGTGTGCGGCCAAGGATTGCCGACAGTACCACGACAGGGGTCGAGGCCAGCAGCGATTCACCCTTCTTCTCGGCAGTGTCCTCAACAACGCGGCCCTGGAAGAGACGGGTCGAGGTTGCCAGAACAGTATCACCCTTCTCCGCCTTCTCCTGGTTGCCCATGCAAAGGTTGCAGCCCGGGCGCTCCAGATAGAGGATGTTCTCGTATTCCGTCCGGTTGGCGGTCTTCGGCTTGAGATCATCGAACTCGAAGCCGGAATACTTCTGCAGGATTTCCCAATCCCCTTCCGCCTTCAGCTCGTCGATGATGTTATAGGTCGGTGCCGCGACCACGAGCGGCGCCTTGAACTCGACCTTGCCTTCGGCCTTCTCGATGTTCTTCAGCATCTGGGCGACGATCTTCATGTCGCCCTTATGCACCATGCACGAACCGACGAAGCCCAGATCGACCTTCTTGGTGCCGCCGTAATAGGACACCGGACGGATCGTGTCATGGGTGTAGCGCCGGGACACATCGGTGTTGTTGACGTCGGGGTCGGCGATCATCGGCTCGTCGATCACGTCCAGATCAACCACGACCTCGGCGAAATATTTCGCGTTGGCATCGGGGGTCAGAGCGGGCTTTTCGCCCGAGCGGATTTCGGCAATACGCTGATCTGCCTTGTCAATCAGACCTTTAAGCGTCTGGGCGGCATTATCCATGCCCTTGTCGATCATGATCTGGATACGCGACTTGGCGATTTCCAGCGACTCGATCAGCGTCTCGTCTTCAGAGATACAGATCGACGCCTTGGCCTTCATCTCGGCCGTCCAGTCGGTAAAGGTGAAGGCCTGATCAGCGAGCAGCGTGCCGATATGGACTTCGATGATGCGGCCCTGGAAGACGTTGTCGCCATGCTGCTTCAGCATCTGCGCCTGCGTCGCGTGCACAACGTCGCGGAAGTCCATATGCGGCTGCATCGTGCCCTTGAAGGTCACTTTGACGGATTGCGGGATCGGCATGGTCGCCTCGCCCGTCGCCAGTGCCAGCGCCACAGTGCCCGAGTCGGCACCGAAGGCCACGCCCTTGGACATGCGGGTGTGGCTGTCGCCGCCGATGATGATCGCCCAGTCGTCCACGGTAATGTCGTTCAGCACCTTGTGAATCACGTCCGTCATCGAATGATAGACGCCCTTCGGGTCGCGGGCGGTGATGACGCCGAAGTTGTTCATGAAGGACATGAGCTTCGGAATGTTCGCCTGCGCCTTCTTGTCCCAGACGGAGGCCGTGTGGCAACCCGACTGGTACGCACCATCCACCAGCGGCGAAATGACGGTTGCCGCCATCGCCTCAAGTTCCTGCGCGGTCATCAGGCCGGTCGTATCCTGCGAGCCGACGATGTTCACTTTCACGCGAACGTCCGAACCGGCATGCAGCACCTTGCCGGGCGTCACGCCAACGGCGTTGCGGTTGAAGATCTTCTCCACGGCGGTGAGGCCCTGGCCTTCGATCGAGATTTCCTTGTTGGGGGCAAAGACCGGGGTCGCCTCGATGCCGAGCGTCTGGGCCGCAAAGGTCTGGAGCTTCTTGCCGAAGACGATGGCATAGGAGCTGCCTGCCTTCATGAACTCCATCTTCTGGGGCGTGAAGGCGGCGGCGACGTCGACCAGCTCATTGCCGCTTTCGTCGCGAAGCTTACGGTTCTTGGCGTCGATCTTCAGCACCGTGCCGGTCTCGACGGAATACTTCTGCTCGAGGATCGGGTTGCCGTCATTGTTGAGGATGGGCTTGCCGTCTTCGCCGAGCTTCTTCACCCAGTTCTTCAGGTTGATGCCGATGCCGCCCGTCACGTCGACAGTGGTGGCGAAGATCGGCGAAATGCCGTTTGTGCCGGCAACGACCGGGGCGAAGTTGACGAAGGGCACATAGGGGCTGGCCTGCTTGCCGGTCCACAGCGCCACGTTGTTCACGCCCGACATGCGCGACGAGCCGACGCCCATCGTGCCCTTTTCGGCGATCATCATCACCCGCTTGTCCGGATGCTGCTTCTGAAGCGCGACGATTTCCGCCTGCGCTTCCGGCGTGATCATACATTGGCCGTGCAATTCGCGATCGGAACGCGAATGCGCCTGGTTGCCGGGGGACAGAAGATCGGTCGAGATATCGCCTTCGGCGGCGATGAAGGTCACGACCTTGATCTCATCCTCGACATCCGGAAGCTTGGTGAAGAACTCAGCCTTGGCATAGCTCTCAAGAACGCCCTTCGCTACGGTATTGCCCGCCTTGAAGGCATCGCGCAGCCGGAACATGTCGGCGTCATAGAGGAAGACCTGCGTCTTCAGCACTTCGCCTGACTGCTGGGCAAGCCCGGCATCATCACCAAGGGCGATGTCGAGTAGCACTTCGATGGAGGGGCCACCCTTCATATGCGACAGCAGTTCGAGGGCGAAGGTGGGCGTGATCTCGGGAACGACAGTCTCGCCCAGAATGATCTGCTTCAGAAAGGCCGCCTTGACGCCGGCAGCGCTCGTGGTGCCTGGCAAGGTGTTGTAAATGAAGAATTTGAGGGCATCCGCGCGATATTCGCTACCGGTGTCCCTGATCAAGGTGATGATTTCGCCGGTTAATCCGCCATCGTCGATCGGCTTGGGAGCGAGCCCTTGAGTTTTTCTGCTTTCGATCTCAGCCAGGTAATCCAAGTAAAGGTTCATCGCAATCCCAACGTCATGAGGTGTATGGCGCCGAAACGCAGCGCCACGAAACACTATTGTTAATCGGCCCAGGGTCCTACCGATTTCGAGTACGTCAACCAGGGCCGGAAGGCAAGATAGCGCACTCTGTTTCTGTTTTCGATAAGGGAACGGGAGAACATGCGGGCAGGCATGCCGTCTGCCGTCGTGCCCTCAGGGATGCGCCCGGCATTCCTCCCCGCAGCCTGCCTGACGTGATGCCGGCAAACCATTGCTTCACCGATAAAAGCAACGTCGAGCACATAAAAAATCCGGCCACCGAGGAGGTGGCCGGATCAGGCATGCAGAAGATAAGAGCAATCACATCTTCGGAAGCAGAACCTTGTCGATGACATGAATGACGCCGTTCGACTGCTTGACGTCGGCGATCGTCACATGCGCAACACCACCCCCTTCGTCGGTCAGGGTAATCTTGCCCATGCTTTCCTTCGCCTTGAGGATGCAGCCGCCGACCGTCTTCACATCATGGGTGCCGTTGTCGTCCTTGATCATCTTCTCGATGGCGCTGGACATGGCATCTGCCGCCACGACATGACAGGTCAGGATCTTGGTCAGCTGCGCCTTGTTTTCCGGCTTCAGCAGGGTTTCGACTGTACCCTTCGGCAATTTGGCAAATGCCTCATTGGTTGGAGCGAAGACCGTGAACGGTCCCTTGCCCTGAAGGGTTTCTACAAGACCGGCAGCCTTGACGGCGGCGACCAGCGTGGTGTGATCCTTCGAGTTGACGGCATTCTCGATGATGTTCTTGTTTTCGTACATCGCAGCACCGCCGACCTTTGGATTTTCAGCAAAGGCACCCGAAGCAAGAGTCGAGATGGCCGTCGCAAGGGCGAGCGTACGGATTGCGGACTTGAACATTGAATATTCCTCTTCCCTAATCGCCTCGGCGCGGAAGCGCGCCTCTGAAGGCCTGTCGTTCCCGTCTCGGGGAACAGCACAAGTGACGAGAGCGACAGGGGGAAAGTTTCAAGCAAAAGGCAGTATCATACGATCACTTGCTACAGCGCTGATTCATTTCGGCTTTTTCTCAACCGAATTACACTCGCGATCGGCCAGCGCGCAGTGACCTGCAAACGGAGGGCGGGAACTACCCGCGAACATTCGATTTACAACGTGCCCGTCGGCGCTAGCAGCTGAAGAACCGACGCCAAGAGCATGTTGCCACCCACAATACTATGCTCCTGCTCCACATATTCAGCCTCATTGTGACTGAGACCATCCCGGCAAGGTACGAAAATCATGGCCGATGGCGCGACGCGGTTCATAAAAAGCGCATCGTGGAATGCGCCGGAGAGCATTCTCTTTGTTGCAAAGTCCCGCGCTTGTGCAGCCTGATCCAATACGGCAAGCAATTCATCCGGAAAACTTGCCGGCGGCATGTCGAAAATCTGCGAAATGGTCGCCGAGCAGCCTGTGTCCGCCGCTGCCTGCTGGACAGCCGTGCGGATTGTCTGCTCCATGACGCCGATTGTTGTCAGCGAAGGGTGTCTAAAATCGATCGTGAAGCGCACCGTTGCCGGGATCGCGTTCACCGCGCCGGGTTCGAGGGCCATGCGGCCAATCGTGAAACGTGCGGCCGGATCTGCTGGCATGATGTCGCCATAGAGTTCAGCAAGCGCGTTGGCGGAGGCTTGCATGGGGTCATGCCGATATTGCAGCGCCGTTGTTCCAGCGTGGGCGGTCTGCCCTTCGATAATCACCTCCAGCCAGCGCGTTCCCTGTATGCCGGTGACGATGCCGATCGGTAAGCCCTCTTTTTCCAATGAAGGGCCTTGCTCGATATGGACCTCGAGATAAGCGAAAACAGGCGTGCCCAGAGGCCGCATCGCGGCAGCCGGGAGACTTTCCAGAGTGGCGGAGAGTTCATCTGCGAAAAGTGCACCGTCAGTCGCGCGCATGGTCTCCCAGGCGCTTGGAATTGAACTGGCGGCAAAGGCCATGGAGCCCATGCAGCCCGGCGCGAAGCGGCAGCCCTCTTCATTCGTGAACGACACGACCTCCACCGGCCGCTCGGTTTCCACCCCGCAATCCTCGAGTGTTTCCAGAACCTCAAAAGCTGCGAGCGTGCCGAGCGCACCGTCAAAACGACCGCCTGCGGGCTGACTGTCGAGATGACTGCCGATAAGCAGCGGCGACAGATCCGGGTTGCGCCCCTCGCGGCGAATGAACAGATTGGCAATCGGGTCCTGAAAGACCTTGAAGCCGCGCTGCAGTGCCAACTCCGTCAGCAATTGCCGCGCCTGCCGGTCGAGGCCGGTCAAGGCCTGGCGGTTGACGCCACCCTTTGCCGTCGCGCCTATTTGCGCAAACCGGTCGAGTCGATCGATAAGTCGCTGCCCGTTGATCGAAAGAGTTTGCGTCGTCATCATTTCCCGTTTGCCCTCAACCCGAAAGACCTGGCTGCGCCGCCTCAACAAACGATCGCACACGCGCAGGCTCGACAGGGTTCCACCAGACACCGCCCTGTTTTAGCGACGAAGCGACGATGACACCGCTGGTGCGCTTCAGGATTTCAACGATATTGGCTTCCCCAACACCAGAACCGACCAGAAGCGGAAGATGTGTGGCCTGCCCGATCTCTTCGATTTCCGCCATCGTTGCGCTGTTGCCGGTTCGCTGGCCGGTAGCGATCACCGCATCCGCATCAAAGAAGGCAAGGTCGCGGGTCAGCTCATCGATGCTGCGATCACCCGTGATAGCATGCGCGCCATGCTTGACGTGGCTGTCGGCGAAAACCTTTATGTGCTCGGCCCTGAGCAGGGATCGATAACGCATCGCTTCCGCCGCGCGCCCTTCCATGAAACCCTCGTTGGCGACATAGGCATTGGCCCACTGGTTGACGCGGATGAATTTCGCTCCGCCCGCCATGGCAATGGCGAAAGCCGGGATCGGCGCATTGGCAAGCACGTTGATACCGAGCGGAACGCCAGTCGCCCGCGCGACCCGGTCAGTCACCACGCTCATGAAGGCGGCTGTCTCATGACCGATATCCTCCGGCTTGGAAAAGGGAATATCGCCATGGTTTTCAACGAGAAGACCATGCATGCCGCCTTCGATCAAAGCCTCGGCATCGCGCATGCAGACGTCGTAGATGGCATCCATGGCCGCGCCACGATACCTTGGTGCTCCGGGAAACGGCGGGCAATGCACCATGCCGATCAGGGCCTTGTCACGACCAAAGATTTCCTGGATGGCGTTCGCCCTATTGTCGGATATGATCTGCATGCCTTGTCCTCTCGAAAGTTTTTCATGCGTGCCTTCGTCATCGGCAATATCGCGCTCGACGAAACCTATTCCGTTTCCGCCCTGCCGGAAGCCGGGGCTTCGATTTTCGGCCGGCAGGCCTTCCGCGATCTTGGCGGCAAAGGCTGCAATCAAGCCATTGTCATGGCCCGATGCGGGCTCGATACCACATTGACTGCTGCTGTAGGTACAGATGACAGATCTGCGACCATCCGCGCCCGCCTTGCAACCGAACCTCTGACCGCCGACCTCATTGGCATGGATGGGCAGACCAGCGATCTCTCCATCATCTTCAATACGCCCGATGGTGAAAACAGCATCGTCACGACCACGGCCTGCGCGGAATCCCTGACCCCGGAAGACGTGGCCGGAACCCTTGGTACAGCCAGCCCCGGCGACCTTCTCGTCGTGCAAGGCAATCTCAGCGAAACAACCACCCGTCTCGCACTGTCGCAGGCAAAGGCAACGGGAATGATCACCGCATTCAATCCGTCACCTCTCCAACCCTGGTTTGAAAGTCTCTGGCCGCTCACGGACATTGCTTTCCTCAACCGCGGCGAAGCCGCCGCCCTGACCGGGGATACCGGCTCGACTGCGATAAAATTGCTCATTTCAGCCGGTGTCCGCCAGGTCATCCTCACCCTTGGCGGCGAGGGTTCGATGCTTGGCACGACAAACCAATGCCTGACCGTGCCCGCCGAAAAAACTGGCGTTGTCGACACGACGGGTGCTGGCGATTGCTTCATGGCCGTCACGCTTGCCTCCGCCGCGTTGAGAAACGTCAGTGTGGATGAACAGGCGTTGAGGCATGGCGCAAAGGCATCTGCGCTGACCGTCAGTCGTCGGGGCACGCTTTCAGCCTTTCCCGATATCCTTGAACTCGCGGATATTTTGTCCAACTGACAATCCTTTCCGCCGATACCTGCCGCCGCGCTCAGCGAGCTTCTGTCAGCCAGCCCAGAATGTTTTTCCACAAACGGCCGTAGCCCTGCCATTCGCAGAAGGCGGGAGAGAGCCAGTGCGGACCAATGTCGGATGTCCACGCCGCTGTCCGACCCTGGCCAAAAACGCCGGTGACCAGAAGCGGATGACCGCCCTGCTCCGCAGGCAGGCGGGCAACCACGTCCACATCCGCGCGCTCGCGCACCTCTACCTCATTGACACCGAGGAGAAGCGGCCATTCGCCGGAAAGACCCGCAACGGTGGGATGATCCGGCATCAGAATGTCGGCCGTCGATCCTTCCGGAATTTCAACGCGGTCATCCCATGGCAGGCAGGTTACGGGAAGCGTATCTTCCACGGGGGTGCGACGCCACCGGGCCTTGCCATCGATACCCTGGAACGAGAAATATCCGCCAACCATCAGCAGGCCGCCACCCTTTTCGATCCATGCCTTGAGAAGCTTCAGACGGTTTGGAACGGTTTTCGAGTGCAGCCAAACCGCAGGCGGCAAAAGCAGCGAATTGGCACCGATGTCAGAGAGGATGATCGCGTCATACGCATCCAGCCCCGCCATATCGAAGGGAAGTTTCTCGACAGCATCATGAGCCGTCAGGTAGGTCAGCTCGTATTCACTACCTTCAAGCGCCTTTACCAGAGGTTCCGCGCCCAAGTGAAAGGTGACGCTGCCGAACTGGTCGAAGCCCTTGTAGTGAGTGGCGGAGCTGACCCAGCTTTCGCCCACGAGAAGTACTTTCTTTGTCATGTTTCGTTCCATTTCTATGGGTTCGTCACGTCTTCGCCTGGAAGACCGAGCGCGGGTTATCCCGCATGAGGATTTGCAAGGTGAGGTCTTCCAGACCATGCCGCTTCAATCGCGGCAGGAAATGCTTGAGGATATAGGCGTAACCATTCCCGCCATACCGCGTCAGCATCATCTTCAGGAAAACATCGTGGGAAAGCAGGATGCGGTCCAGATATCCGCGCTCCACCAGCTGGACGATGGCTTTGGCCGCTTCGTCGTCACTCGGGCATTGGACCTGCTGATCGGCATAGAAGAAATCCATGCCGATCATGTCGTATTCGATGAAGGCACCGCGGCCGGCAAGTTCTCCCTGATAGCCAAGGTCATCATGCGACGGGTTCATGTGACACAGAACGGTGTGACTGACATCCGCGCCTTCCTGCTCGACTACATCGAGAACCCTGTGACCCAGCCTTAACCAGCCCGGAAGATGCACCATGAGGGGCAAACCTGTACGGGCCTGCGCCCTCGCCGCACCGCGCAGCGATTTCTGCTCCTCGGGGGTGAAGTCCGAGGACACACCGATCTCTCCGATCAGACCGATTTTTACGCCGGTTCCGTCAACGCCCTGAAGCGCCTCATGAACGATTTCATCGGCGATATCGTCGATGCTGAGCGCTGCCACTTTCTCAGGATGGGAGGAGGCCAGATAATAACCCGCCCCCATCACGATGTTGAGCCCGGTCGCCTCGGATATCCGCCTGAGGGCAAGCGGATTTCTGCCGATACCCTGGCAGGTCGGCTCCACCACTGTATGGCCGCCCTGAGCGGCGAATTCGTACAGTTCTTTAATCGCAAGCGGCTCATCATCCAGCGTGATGTTGTGCTTGTTGACGAAGGGATCCTGGCGAAGTTCGCCGAGGATTTCCTGGCAGACCAAGCCCTCCGCCAGATATTGCCGCTCCGGCGTTTTCGGTGCGTGCCACCAGCAGCGGCAATCGTTGAGAATATGCTCGTGCATCAGCGTCACACCGAGCTTTTCCACCGGGACGGGACCGGAAACCGTCATGAAATTGCCGGAGCGAATATGGCCTTTCGAGAGTTCATCCACCATGGCCTCAACCCTTTTTTCTGGAACCCAAGCGGAAATTGGTGGTGAAGATGCGCGTGTTGAGCCAGATGGCCGCAAGAATGATCGCGCCCGTGACGATCTGTGTGAAAAAAGGCGAAATATGCATCAGGATCAGCCCGTTGCCGATCACGGCAATGGTCATGGTGCCAAGCACGGAGCCGAGAATGGTTCCGCGTCCGCCCATCAAAGATGTGCCGCCAAGCACAACCGCTGCCACGACCTGCAGCTCAAAGCCGACAGCAGCGTTGGAGGAACCCGAGCCAAGGCGTGACGCGATCAGCAGCCCAGCGATTGCGGATGCCACGCCTGCCACCAGATAGACCGATGCGAGGATCCATTTTGCCGGCATACCCACACGACGGGCAGCCTCCAGATTGGAGCCTACCGCCACGACCCGGCGTCCGTAGCGGGTGGACGAAATGACCACATAGGCCACGACAGTGATGAGGATACCGATCAGCGCCGGCACCGGGAAACCGAACAGGTCTCCGCGACCGAGAAAAAAGAAGCCGGGCGCATCCGGAATCGGCACCGAATACCCTTGGGTGATATAGAGTGCGACCCCTCGAAGGATGGACAAGCCTGCGAGCGTAACGATGAAGGCCGGAATGCCCTGATAGGCAATGAACCAGCCCTGCAAGAGACCAAGCACGGCTCCGAGCACGAGCATGGCGACCAGCACCAGAGGCCAGGGATAGCCCGCCGCCATGAGGATGGCACCGACGGCGTTGATCAGCGCAACCATGGAGCCGACCGACAGGTCGATGCCGCCGGTGATGATGACAAGCGTCATGGCGACGGAAACGATGAGGATGGGGGCGGCCTGACGCACGACGTTCAGCAGGTTGCCTGCCGTAAGGAACGTATCCGTGCTTACGGCAAAGAACAGCATGCAGGCGATAAAAAAGGCCGTTATGGACAAGACCTGCGCGTTTTCGGCGATGAAATCGGCGACGGGTGAGCCCTTGGCGCGTTCAGTGTAGACGGTCAATGGCGACCTCCCACGATCAGTTTGACGAGGTCTTCGAGGCTGGTTTCGTTGATCTGCCGTTCGGCGACCTTCGTTCCCTCGTACATGACGGCGATGCGATCACACACGCGGAACAGATCCTGAAGACGATGAGTGATGAGGATGACGGACACGCCCTTGGCCTTGACCCGGTTGATCAGCGCCAGAACGGCCTCCACCTCTGCCACGGCAAGCGCCGAAGTGGGTTCGTCCATGATCAGGACCTTGGGATTGAAGGACGCCGCACGGGCGATTGCGATTGCCTGCCGCTGTCCGCCGGAGAGTTTTTCCACCTTGGCCGTCAACCTTGGAATACGGATTTCCAGCGCATCCAGCATCTTGCGGGCCTCGGCCAACATCGTCTGCCGGTCGAGGAACGGACCCTTGGTGATCTCGCGCCCAAGAAACAGGTTGCCGATCACGTCGATATGGTCACAGAGGCTCAAATCCTGAAAGACCATCTCGATATTGCGATTGCGCGCATCGGCGGGACCGGAGAAACGGACCTCTTCCCCTTCGAGCGTAATGGATCCTTCATCCGGAATGTAGGTTCCGGAAATAACCTTCGTCAGCGTCGATTTTCCAGCCGCGTTGTCACCGACAAGGCCCAGGCATTCACCGGGATAGATGTCGAGATCGACGCCGCGCAGCGCCTGATGTGAACCGAAGGTCTTTACGATACCGCGAAGCGAGACGCGCGGTTCTTGCACCGCACCGGAGAGATGCTGGGGGAGAATATCTCCCCCAGCGCCGGTGACAGCGGTTGGGTGCTGTCCGCCGGCGATCATTTGAAGACCGCCCGGTAGGGCTCGACATTGGCCTTGGTGACGATTGTCACGGGCACGGCAATCGTCTTTTCGACACTGCCACCATCAGAAACAGTCTTCAGCGCCTTGACGGCCGCAGCACCCATGGCCGCCGGGTCCTGCTGGATGACACCCGCGACATAACCGGCGTCGATGCCAGCGATCGCCTGCTTGGTCAGATCCCAGCCGAAGACCTTGATGTCCTTCTGCTTGCTCTGGCTTTCGACGGCAGCGACGGCGCCGAGAAGGGCCGGTTCACCCGTTGCGTAGATTGCGGTCATATCCGGATTGCCGGTTATGAGGTTTTCCGCTGCGGAAAGAGCCGTATCCTGCACGTTCTGTCCGTCAACGACACCAGCCGCCGTGATGCCGGGCTGATCCTTGAGCGTGTCCTCAAAGCCCTTCTGGCGGATATTCTGGATGAAAGAGTTGAGGGCCCCGACGACGCCGATCTTGGCCTTGCCGCCCATGTCTGACTTCACATAGTCGACGAAGAACTTGCCCATGTCGGCACCAGCCTTGGCATTGTCGACGCCAATCTGTGCCTTCTGCGGACCTTCGGGCAATATTGCGTCGATAGCGACCACTGGGATTTTCGCTTCGGCGGCCTGCTTTACCGCAGGCATGATGCCGTTGACATCGATGGCGACGACCGCGATCCCATCGACCTTCTGCTGGATATAGGTCTCGATGGCGCTGTTTTGCGCTGCCGGATCGTTATTGGCATTGAAGATGACGAGCTTGACGCCCGCTTCCTTTGCCGCCTTTTCCGCACCCTTGTTCATGTCGTTGAAAAAGATGGCCTGCTGGTTGATCTGCACCAGGGCTATCGTCTTTTCCGCGGCACCGGCAATGCCGGCGGAAAGCGTCGCCCCGGCCAGAACGGTGGCGGCAAGGGCTGCGGAGAAATATCTGCGTTTGATTATTGTCATTTGCGTTCTTCCTCTGTTGGTTTTATCCGTCGCAATTATTGTTTCGACGGCGGCGCAACGGAGCTCCGCACGACGATTTCTACGGGAAGCAGCTCTTCCGGATGGGCCGGAGTTTCCTGTTCCCAATTGGTTTCGGCCAGCAACGACAGGGCGCGCTGGCCAATGGCCCTGACGGGCTGGCGAATGGCGGTAAGCGGCGGATCGAACAGATGCAGCGGGCCGACATCGTCAAAGCCGATCATCGATACGTCCTGCGGAATGCGCACGCCCTGCGCCCGCAAGACTTCAATCATACCGATGGCGATTTCGTCGGAGCTGGCGAAAATTGCCGTGGCAGGACGGCCTTCGGAGAGAAAACGCAAGGCCGCCTCGCGACCGAACTCCGCGGTATAGTCGCCGCAATAACGCATGATCGACGGCTCGGAACTGCAATGTGTCCGCAACGCCGCCTCCAACCCCAGGAAACGCCGCTGCGTGCTGAGCATCTCTTCGGGGCCGCCGACATAAAGCACGCGTTGGTGGCCATATCCGGCAAGGTGTTCGCCAGCCAGGCGACCGCCCTGTTCATTGTCACAGAACAGCTTCGGCACGGATGCCCCACTGACGTCTTCATCGACCACAACGACTTTGCCGGTGGCGCTGATAAGCTCGGCAAGCTCGTCCGTATCGGGGTGGTTGGTAACGAAGACCAGCCCGTCGACATGGTTGCGGGCAAGAAGCCGCAGATAGGACAGTTCGCGTCCCGGCCGGTTCAACGTTGCGAAAAGCGATACGGCAAGACCGCGCCTGTCTGCCTCCTCTTCCACTGCTGCAACCAGCATGCCGAAGAACGGGTTGCCGATATCGGGAACGACGAGACCGATCGTATCGGAGCGCCCACGGCTAAGACGCCGGGCATGCGGGTTAGGAACATAGTTGAGCTGGCGAATGGCGTCTTCGATGCGGGCCTTCGTGTCCGCAGGCAATTCCAGCGAGCCGTTGAGCAGCCGCGACACCGTGGCGACGGAAACACCCGCCGTGCGGGCAACATCCTTCAGACTGGTCGCACGATTTGGCGCCATCATTCTTCCCGTTCCTGTTCCCGTGGGCCTTTGGCCTCTTGATAGGCTTGTAAAGCGATTTACTAAACCGGTTTACAAGGAAATCCAAAACTTGCCCCCTGTCAAGATCATTTGGTGAGGCATTCGAATTTTGGCATATCGGAGACTTTTACGGCCTTCCAACGGAGAAGGGCAATCGCGGGACGAGTGACGGCGCTCCTCGCCTTCACAAAAAGGTGTCTTCGATCAGCACCTCTATCTTACCAGGATTGTTTCATTGCTAAACGAGTGAAACGGGTCCACTGTGTTTGTTCCAGCAGCCATAGTACGGGCGCTGCTGTTTAAGGGTTGAATACCCTGGCCCCGACAAAGGAGGACGTCATGTCTTCCATATTCCACCAACCGACAAAACAGAATCTCGCAACGCTGGCTGGCTACGTCTTGTCTGCGGCAAGTGTGGCGCTGATCGTTTACATCCTGATCGGCGCATAGTTGCGATAACCGGCTGTAACTGTGCAGGTTTTAACGCAACGGAAAGCGGTGTTGGACATGATCGAAAGAACCACAGAGACCGAAATCACATTCACGCATCCGTTCCGTCTGGAGGCCCTTTCGGAACCCTTGGGAGCGGGCACTTATCGCCTGGTCATAGACGAGGAATTGATAGAGGGCCTCAGCTTCACGGCGTATCGCCGCGTGGGAACCCATCTAGAGATTCCCGCGATCGCTGTCGCCATGAACCGCCGCCAGTTCCTTCAGGTGTTACCAACTGAAATCGATGATGCATTGGCTCGCGACGTCGCAACCGTAGACGCCGGCCCGCGCGCCATTCCATGATTCCGCAATGGTCGCGCATTTCCTAAAGTGCGTAGCAGTTTTACGCCCGAAAAATGCGTAAAAACAAATGGCTAGAGCACGTCAGACAATTTTGTTTAAACAGGATGTGCTCTAGCCGAAGTCGGAAGTCGTCAGGACGTTCAAATTGCGCCGGTACTTGGCATATACCTTCTTCGCAGCCTCGTAGATCGGCGTGCGCATTGCGTCAAAAGACGAAAGGCATTGGGCTTCCGACATGCCTGTTGCATGCGCACCGCCCTTGGCGAGTGCAGCGGCTTCAACAAAAAACCGGATTTCGAACATGCCGTCGTGGCCAAAAAACCGCACAGCTTTACGCACGTCGTCAAAACTGCGGGCCGAGTTGGGGAAAGCCAGTGTCATGCTTGACACCTGCTGCGTTCTTCCCTTCGCAAAACGTTACGACGATTGAGTGAAAGCATGCCATCGGTTGCTTCCGATATGCTGAGTTCAGTCAGCCTGCGGCCACCCACCCGTACCGGCACACCGGTGAATACATGATATATGGTCCAGGTTTGATCCCTCTCGATCCTTCTTCCATATTGGGAGTCAACCGTATCGGCGACGGAAGTCCCGCCTTCGTTCTCCCAAACTTCGATCCTGAGCGCCTGGCGTCTTTGGTCGTTATAACTATGCATGGTCTTGCCTTTCATCCGAGGCTTCAGCGCGACTTTGATCCGCGTGGAGCCGGTTTTATTCTACATTGCGACTGCTGCGTTCCTGTCTCTCGGTCGAAAGTCCCTATCGATCGGAGTGGTGCTTCAGCCGGACATCCCTAAGGACTAGATGCGGTGTCGTGTCCGGGTGGTACCAAGAAAATCCAGGAGCGAAACGACCAGATGCCATGAAATGGCACTGGAGAAATGCAGATGGTCTGCGTTGTGCAACTGGTGGCAGCATAATCGCCCGTCAACCAGCATGCTTGTGCCGCAATAGGTGACATCTCGGTGATTACCGCAAAGAAATACGGCACCGTCAGCGCAAACATTCACTAAAGGACAACGAAGAAGAGGCGGCGCCTCTCTGACACCGGGGAGCCGTGCTGCCAGCACAACGAAGCCTATAGTGCGCCTGGATTGCGCGGAAAACAAGGCGAACGCTAAAAACCTGCCGGGCAGACAAAGCAAACACGTCTATTCAAAGCACGCATTTCTACGCCACGATAGAAGTAGCCGAGCCCTGTCTTCCTGTCCTTCCCGGGATCAACATCAGCACGTAGTGCATCGCAGCCGCAAAATCGGGCCCGAAAAACCCAGGCCACTTCAGGCTGACAGGATCATGCACTTTTTTGCCTGTCCGGAAAGAAACTCATGGACATCCTGTTCTCGTAGTGGTGCCGCATAGATATAACCCTGCACCAGCGTAGCACCGAGACCTTCAAGGGCCGCGAGTTCCTCCCGTGTTTCGACCCCTTCCACCACGCATTCCAGCCCCATATCACGGCTGAGCGTGAGCAGCGATTTAACGATTTTGTAGCTGGCTGGCTTTTCGTGCAGATCCGTGACGAAGCTGCGGTCGATCTTGATCTTGGTGAGGGGGAGAGCGTGCAGCCGTGTCAGGCTGGAATAACCGGTGCCGAAATCATCAAGCGAAATTCCGCAGCCGAGCCGCCGCAGCATTTCGACCGACTGCCTGACCTGTTCGAAATCATGCGCAAAGGCCGTTTCGGTAATTTCAAGGTCAATACGTGTTGCGTCGAAGCCGCTGTTTTCGATGATGCCGATCAATGACAGCACGCCTTCGCAGGAATTGAGGTCATGGGCCGAGAGGTTGAAGGATAGTCTAAGGGATGGCTCCCATGCCGATGCAGAAGCGAGAGCGGTTCGAAGAAGAGGCCGTGTCAGCGAGCTGACGATACCGGCCCGCTCGGCAATGGCGAAGAACTGGGCAGGCGGGACATGCCCAAGGACCGGGCTGTGCCAGCGCGCCAGTGCTTCAAAGCCCGCAGCTCTTCCATCGCGTATGTCGACGATCGGTTGGAACACGACTGAAAGCTCGTTTTCTATCTCTTTCTGCTTGAGCAGATGTTCGATACGGGCTTCGATATTGATCTGCTTTTCGTGCTCCGCATCGAAGAGGACGGCATCGCCGCGCCGGGTTTTCTTGGCGTGATACAACGCATAATCCGCACGGTCGAAAAGTTGCTCAAGCGTCAAAGCGAGGCACGGAAATACGGCTATCCCCATGGAAGCAGCGACATGCACCGTTCCCTCGGGCAGATGATAGGGCTCCCTCAACCGTTCCGAGATCACGTTCGCATTTGCAACGAGTTTCGCATCATCAGGTATGATTGGGGCAACGATCGCAAACTCATCTCCCCCAAGGCGGAATGCCCTGCTGGTCGTCAGAGTTTCGGTGAGACGTTTGCTGACGTTGACGAGCAGCCTGTCGCCCACGGAATGGCCGTAAAGGTCGTTAACCGGCTTGAACCCATCGAGATCGATAACGCCCAGCGCCAGCCGCGTTCCCGCCACCCTTGCTTTCTCGATCTCGGCTTCCAGATGGGCGAAAAAGGCGCGGCGGTTAGGCAGTTCCGTCAGGCTGTCAATATTGGCAAGCAGCAGGTTCTCATTGTTCAGCGCTTCCGTGCGCTGCTGCGAAACAATCATGCGCTCGAAATTGCGGTAGTTGGTCAACAGGATGGACATCATGCCCGCACAGACCAACAGAACATTGATGGCAATGGCGATGAATGTCGGTTGCTGTGAGGCCAAAAAAAAGATGACGAAGGCGCCGTTGACGATGGCCGTGACCATGAAGGCGGCCGAACGCACATACATCAGACAGAAGATGCAGGAGATGACGGTAATCGCCATATAGAAGGCGACATGGGACTGCGTATAGGCGTCCCCATAGGGCACCAGCAAAAAAGACCAGAGCGTGAATATAACGGCGATACCGGCTGCCAGGCGATTTGTGCGCTGAAGCGCTGCATGGGCCACCTTCGGCGGGGGATCGATACCGCGGGTTCTCCACCAGAATGCAACCCTGACGGTGCAGCCGAGTGTGAAAAAAGCGGGAATTCCAATGGTGAGCCAAAACGGCGCCAGTTGCAGATGTGTAGTAGCCAGCGCCCATGTACTTGAAATCAGTATGAAATACATCATCGGCATCTGCCGGGTGAAAGCGCGATATTGCGCTTTCAGCAGGTCCGGATTGTCGGACCGGACAGACATAAAATACAGCAATTTCTGTTTGGCGCTAATTATGTTCATTTGCACGACTCATCGAGTACAGAGTCGGTTATTTAGCAAGTCCGTATTACATCATCGGAAATACACAAGGTAAATCAAGAGGAAATGAAATCAACTCCAAGGTGTGCAGTCATGTTTTTACATAGTCTGCGGCAATTAAGCTCTATTGCTGAATAGAAATCAGCTGGGAACGACGATCGTTGCCGGCGTCTCTTGTTGCGGCCATCGCTGCAGCGCCTCCTGTCCGGCAGGGGTCAAGCCATAGACGCCTCTATCCAGACGTTCAAACCAGCCATAGACGTTTGCAAGCAAAATCTTCCCGGCATCCGGTATGCCGGATCTGACCTGACGCACGCGCAGCGGCCCTGATGCCAACGCCAAAGCGCAGCCGAGTGCCTGTTGGCGGTACGCGGTCATGATTGGTGCGCGGGTGCTTCCACCCACCGCCGGATCTCCGCGTCGCCTCTTGTGTTCACGTATCAATCGCGAACGCCGTTTCGGGTTGGTTCGCGGCATCGGTGATATGGAACTGACGATGACGCTGACGTCGCCAACATCGGAAATGCCGAGCATGCCGATACCGAGCCTGCGGCAGAGGTCGCGGTAACGTTTATCAGCCTCGCGGCCCTTGCCCTTGGCTGAGACCCGTGCCGCAATCCAGACCTCGTCTGCGATAGCCGCGCGATCAACCGCCTGCAAAATGAGCTCCAGATTGAAGCTCAGTTTTAGCTCGCAGATGACGACAACAGGCGGATCGTTATCGCTCAAGCCCACGAGGTCGCAACTGCCAACCTCGCCTTTGACAGTGTAACCCGCTTGCTCGAGGAAACTTTTGACGGGCAGATAAAGCGAAGTTTCCATGTACTCGCAGATTAAAGTGACGATCCAGGCCCTAGATATATCGATCCGCCTGCGCAGAACAACCACTATAACCACCAATGCGGTTGCAAGTTGTCGGTGATGCGGGCAATCGCCAATAGTACCTGGGATGATCGACTGGCACTTCTCCCCAAAGCGGACCCTTTTTGGGGAAGATACGATCAAAAATCGTCACGGATTCGATGTGCGATCGGCAAGACACCGGCGATCGGAGTCCAATCGCCGGTGCAAGTGTTTAAAACAATGCTTTCAGTCTCTCATCTGCCGTCAGGCGTGAAAGACCCGCATTTATCAAAACTCTTCCCAGTTGTCCGGCGATGTGCTGAGGGCGGCATTGCCGGAGAACGCAGCTTTAATCTTTCCGCCGAGTGCACGCGCAGGAGAAACTGCAGGCCGGTCAGCGGACGAGGCTGCGCGAACCGGTGCGGAGATTTCGCTGTAACCACCTTCTGACAATTTGAACCGAGCGAGCAGCTGGTTGAGCGACGAAGCCTCGCGTGCAAGCCCGTGGCTTGCCGCCGTGCTTTCCTCCACCATGGCAGCGTTCTTCTGGGTGTCCTGGTCCATCTGGTTCACAGCCGTATTGATCTGCTGGAGACCAGAGGATTGCTCCTGTGCCGATTCCGCGATCGCCATCACGTGACGGTTGATTTCCTGTACTTCCGTGACGATCAGTTCGAGTGCCTTGCCCGTTTCGCCAACCAGTTGCACACCCTGCTGAACCTGACTGTTCGATGTCGTAATGAGATTCTTGATCTCCTTGGCGGCACCTGCGGAACGCTGTGCCAGTTCGCGAACCTCTTGGGCAACAACCGCAAATCCCTTGCCCGCCTCACCGGCACGGGCAGCTTCCACGCCTGCATTCAGCGCCAGAAGGTTGGTCTGGAAAGCAATCTCGTCGATCACGCCGATAATGTTGGAAATCTCATCAGCGGATGCAGCAATTTGCTCCATAGCCGTGACAGCTTTCTGCACCACTTCTCCCGACTGTTCCGCGCCAACTTTTGCACGACTGACAAAGTGGCCCGCTTCTTGCGCCCGTTTGGTCGAGTCTTTCACCGTCGTGGTGATCTCTTCCAGTGCAGCAGCAGTCTCCTCGACGGCCGCTGCCTGCTGTTCCGTACGCTTGGCCAGATCGTCAGCTGCGGCCCTGATCTCGTTCGCGCCGGAGTCGATGCCGCGCGCGTTCTGCGCCACCTGGTTCAGAGTCGATTGCAGCTGTTCCGCTGCCCTGTTGAAGTCGCCGCGAATACCGTCAAGGCTGGACACGAACGGCTGAGCGATCCGGTAAGTAACGTCGCCCTGAGCGATCTTCGAAAGGGCAGCAGCAAGTTTGTCGACGGCGAATTGCACGTCGGCAGCTTCTTTCGCCTTCTGTTTCTCGCGCTCTATCCGGTCCTGCTCTGAAGATGACCGATGGTTTTCCGTTTCATTCTCAAGCCGGAGGCGCTCGATGGCGTTCTCGCGAAATGCCTGAACAGCAGCGGCCATCTGGCCGACTTCATCCTTGCGGTCCATACCTTCGATTTCGCTGGCTGTATCGCCTGCCGCCAACGACCCCATCCGCTCGCGAAGCCGCGCAATCGGAGTGGTAATGCCACGCGAAGAAATAAGCAGGCCGAGCGCGATCAATGCCAGGGAAACAAGTGCTATGCTGACCAGAGCTGTCCAGATTGTCGTGTTGGTGCTGGCCGTGAGGCGCTCTCTCCCATCGTTCATCACCTGGATCAGTTGCTCGTTCCCCGCGCTGATTTTCGGTGAGACTTCAGTTATTTTTCGAAGGACGTTAAGCGCCATCTGCTGAGCTTCAGCATTTTTTCCCGCCTGCATGAGAGCGATGACCTGATTGCCGATTTCCTCAACCTCGGCAACGCCCTTGAGGATATCACGAGCGGCATCCGTCCGGGCCGGCACCAGCTGCATGATTTTATTCTGCCGTTCTTCCAGTTGCTTTCGGTCGGCCTTGAATGTTTTGACAGCGGCCTCGAAATCACTGCTGGTCGAGTCATTGAGGCTGGCGCGAAGCATCTGCATGCCGAGTGCATTGAGATTGCCGCTGGTTCGGGCGTTCAGCACCGCAGCAAGCGCCTCATTGGCGATGAAATCACTGTAAACATTGTCGGTATTTTTATATTGCAAGCTGACGTAGCTGATTCCGGAAAGCGACATCAAACTCATCACCGATATGACGAATAAGACCTTTGTTTTTATTTTGGTATTCTTCAGGAAAGACATGAATAGCCTCAGGGCAAGCGCTCCTCCAGCTGTCCGCGCAGGAAGCCAGGGAAACAAACAATGGAACATCGCGGGTAGCTGTGCCCCTCCTCATAGGGCGACAAGCGGATATCCGCTCCGGGCCGCCAAAGGCTGGGCGCGTTGGATCCACTCGTTCTACCAGCCCCGCCGATGAAACTTTGGAACCTGCGTATTTTAGATTTCACAAAATTACTAAATGAAGTGTTACCCGGCATATGCAAACGATGACATGTGTGATGCCGTAAACTTACTCGGGCTTTGATTTTCGACGGGCTGCGCGCTTTCGCGAGCCGGACTCGAAAGAGAAGATTATCCTCACCGTTTCAGCACCTGCTTGATGCTGGCGGCATCGGTATTTTCACGAGGATATCGATGGGGCCGACGGCTTCCCGCATCGATTTAACCGTCCCGGAGGTCGCGTCACGCGAGGCAATGTCCAGCATGCGGGCTATGGCTTTGCCCTTATTCTTTTCGATCAGCAGTCACGGTGTATGCATAAACTCACAATTTATTGTGGTTGCCCTTCGGAGCAATTTGGCCTTGTTTGTAGACTCACACTCTTCACGGGAGGGAAATTATGTCGATAAAAACAACAACTCGCGCCACGCTGCTGGTAGGATCGCTTCTGATTGGCGCAAGTTCCGCACTTGCAGAAACAGTTCTTCACCGCGGCAATTCCGGGGAGCCTCAGACGCTCGATCAGGCACAGACCTCGATCAATATCGAAGCCTTTATCCTCAAAGACCTTTATGAAGGTCTCACCATTTACGATGCTGCCGGCAAGATCGTTCCCGGTACGGCGGAAAGCTGGACGCTGTCTGAGGATGGTACCGTCTACACGTTCAAACTGCGTGCAGATGCGAAGTGGTCGGATGGCACTCCGGTAACAGCTGGAGATTTTGTTTTCTCCTATCAGCGCGTCGAAGACCCGAAGACCGCGGCAAAATATGCGAATATTCTTTACCCGATCAAGAATGCCGAAAATATAAACAAGGGCGAAACTTCGGTTGATCAGCTTGGCGTCAAGGCGGTGGATGACAAGACCCTTGAGATCACACTCGAGCGCTCAACACCGTTCTTCCTTGAACTCCTTGCCCACCAGACAGCTCTGCCGATCTCGAAGGCAAGCTTTGACAAGAACGGAACCAACTTCGTAAAGCCGGGCGTCATGGTCTCGAACGGTGCTTACAAGCTTGAAGCGCATGTTCCCAATGACAGCTTGACGGTGGTCAAGAACACCAACTTCTGGGACGCATCGAACACCAAGATCGACAAGGTCATCTTCTACCCGATCGACGACCAGGCCGCATCCGTTCGTCGTTTCGAAGCGAAGGAAATGGACCTCGCCTACAACTTTTCCGCGGACCAGATCGACCGTCTGCGCAAGGCCTATGGCGAACAGGTTCACGTTTCGCCGACGCTTGCGACCTATTACTATACCTTCGACACGCGCGAAGCGCCGTATAACGATGTCCGCGTCCGTCAAGCCCTGTCCATGGCAGTCGACCGCGATTTCCTCGCCAAGGAAATCTACAGCGGTTCGCAAGTTCCCGCCTACTCCATGGTTCCGCCGGGCATGGACTCCTACGGTGAGCCTGCGAAAGCAGAGTTTGCGACGCTGTCGCAACTCGATCGTGAAGACGAAGCCGTCAAACTCATGAAGGAAGCCAGTTACGGCGAGGGCGGAAAGCCGCTTTCCGTCGAAATTCGCTACAACACCAACCCGAACCATGAGCGCGTTGCAACCGCTATTGCGGACATGTGGAAAAATACCTTTGGCGCCAAAGTGTCACTGGTGAACCTCGACGTCGCCTCGCACTACGGCTACCTGCAGGAAGGCGGCAAGTACAACGTTGCGCGTGCAGGCTGGGTTGCCGACTATGCGGATGCGGAAAACTTCCTCGCCCTTTCGGTATCCTCCAACAAGACCTTCAACTACTCGAAGTTCAATAATGCAGAATATGACGCGCTGATGCAGAAGTCCTATGACGAAAAGGATCCTGCTGCTCGCTCCAAACTGTTGCACGAGGCAGAAATCATCCTCATGAAGGAGCAGCCGGTTGCTCCGCTTCTCACACAGGCGGACCTGTGGCTGGTTTCCAACCGCGTGAAGGGTTGGGAAGACAATGCTGCTAACGAACACCTCAGCCGCTTCCTGAGCGTTTCCGAATAAGCAGTGCTGGCACGGTGGCCGAAACCACCGTGCCATGTCGGAGCCTGAAAATCATGATTCCATTTATCCTGCGCCGTTTGGCGAGCGCCGTGCCGACATTGTTTATCGTCGTCACGATTTCGTTTTTCCTGATGCGTTTCGCACCGGGCGGTCCGTTCAACCTCGAGCGGCCCCTGCCCCCGCAGACCATGGAAAACCTGATGAGAACCTATCATCTGGATGAACCATTGTGGCGCCAGTATCTCATCTATCTCGGCAACGCCGCCACCGGCGATTTCGGTCCGAGCTACATCTACAAGGACAACACCGTCGCCCAGTTGATCGGCAAGGGCCTGCCCTATTCGCTGGAGCTCGGTTGCTATGCTCTTTTGCTGGCGCTGGTCGGCGGCATTCTTGCCGGCACATTTGCCGCGCTCAGGCAGAATAGCACCTTCGATTTCTCAATCATGTCCATCTCGACCGTCGGCATCACCGTGCCGAACTTCGTCGTCGCTCCTGTCCTCACGCTTATCTTCGCCGTGTTGCTGGGGCTTCTGCCCGCGGGTAGCTGGGGTGATGGGTCGCTACGCTATCTCATTCTTCCGATGATCGCGCTCGCCTTGCCGCAGCTTGCGGTTATCGCGCGTCTGACGCGCGGTGCGATGATCGAGGCTCTGCGCATGGACCATATCCGCACCGCCAGGGCCTACGGCCTCCCGGCTCGCAGCGTCGTGGTGATTCACGCCATGCGCGCGGCGATGCTGCCGGTCGTTTCATATCTTGCGCCTTGCGCCGCAGCGCTGCTGACGGGCTCGGCGGTCATCGAGACGATCTTCACCATTCCCGGTGTCGGCCGCTACTTCGTTCTTGGCGCCATCAATCGCGACTACACACTGGTCATGGGAACGGTCGTTCTCATCGCCATTTTTGTGATCCTGTTCAATCTCGTGGTCGATATTCTCTACGGCCTGCTCGATCCGAGGGTCAGACATGACTGATATCTCCGGCAATATCGCCCCTCAGCCATCGGTGAAAAGCCGAAGCCTGTTCCAGCTTGCAGCCCTGCGTTTCAGACGAAACAAGGCAGCCATGGCTGGCTCCATCATGCTTGTGCTGATCACACTTTTCTCATTTATCGGCCCGCATTTCCTTTCACACACCTATGATCAGGTGTTTTCGTCCTACGTTTCCGTGGCGCCAAGCCTCGAGCCGCGCCCGGACGTGAACAACCTCCAGAGCGTCATGGAAGGTGTGGCAGGCCGTGCGCGCGTCGAACTGAAGGAGTTTGCCATCGAAGGGCAGACCTTCACCGCAACGGTTACCTCCAGCAGCCCGATTGACCCGCGCACGACACGTTATTTCGACCGCGCCAACGAATTCGAAAACACGAAAGTCGTTGCTACGGAAGATGATGGTCGAACGCTGAAGTTGGAAGGCGATGTCAATCGCGAACACTTCTTCTTCGGTACAGATTCAAACGGTCGCGACATGCTGGCTCGCGTAATGCTGGGCGGCCAGATCTCCATTGCCGTCGGCGTTCTCGCCAGCCTCGTTTCGCTCGGCATCGGCGTGCTTTACGGCGCTACGGCGGGTTACATCGGCGGGCGGGTAGACAATGTAATGATGCGTTTCGTCGAGATCCTCTATTCGCTGCCCTTCGTCTTCCTGGTCGTGGTTCTCGTGGTTTTCTTCGGGCGTAGCTTTATCCTGATCTTCCTTGTTATTGGCGCAGTGGAGTGGCTGGATATGGCGCGTATCGTGCGTGGCCAGACGCTTGCCTTGAAACGGCGGGAATTTGTGGCGGCAGCTCAGGCCTTGGGTTTGAGCGACTGGCAGATCATCCGCCGTCACATCATCCCCAACACCATCGGTCCCGTGGTCGTGTTCGTGACGGTCGTTGTCCCGAAGGTCATACTTCTTGAAAGCTTTCTCTCCTTCCTGGGGCTTGGTGTTCAGGCACCACTCACGAGCTGGGGTGCGCTCATTTCCGAAGGCGCCAACAATATTCAGTCGGCCCCGTGGCTGCTGATATTCCCGGCAATCTTCTTCGTGCTGACGCTTTTTTCGCTGAACTTCGTAGGCGACGGATTGCGTGATGCACTCGATCCCAAGGATCGTTGACATGAATACGACATCTGAAAACATTCTCACCGTCCGCAATCTCAAGGTCGTTTTTGCCACGCCAGACGGCACGGTCAACGCCGTCAAAGGTGTCGACCTCCACGTAAAGCAGGGTGAAACGCTCGCTGTCGTCGGGGAATCCGGCTCCGGCAAAAGCCAGACCATGATGGGCATCATGGGCCTCTTGGCTTCCAACGGTGTCATTCAAGGCTCGGCGCAATATCGTGGACGCGAGTTGGTAGGCTTGCCGGTCAACGAGCTGAACAAAATCCGTGGCGCGAAAATCACCATGATTTTCCAAGAGCCGATGACCTCGCTCGATCCGCTTTACAGGATCGGCGCGCAGATCGCCGAGCCAATCGTCCATCACCGGGGCGGCAGCAAGAAGGAAGCGAGGGCACGCGTTCTCGAGCTTCTAAAACTTGTCGGTATTCCGGACCCGGAGCGGCGCATCGACAGCTACCCGCATGAGCTTTCAGGCGGCCAGCGCCAACGCGTCATGATCGCCATGGCGCTGGCAAACGAGCCGGATATTCTGATCGCGGATGAGCCAACCACCGCGCTCGACGTGACAATCCAGGCGCAGATCCTCGATCTTCTGAAGTCGTTGCAGCAGCGCTTCGGCATGGCCGTGGTGCTGATAACGCACGATCTCGGTGTCGTCAGGCATTTTGCCGATCGTGTTGCGGTTATGCGCCGAGGCGAGATCGTTGAAACCGGTCCGACGGAAGAGATCTTCGAGCGCCCGCAGGCGGACTATACGAGGATGCTTCTCGATGCCGAACCCAGCGGCCACAAGCCGCCGGTCGGCAAAGAAGCGCCGGTCGTTCTCTCTGGCCAGAACGTGACGATCGATTATGTGATCCCGGGCAGCTTCCTGTCGAAGTCACGGGCTTTTAGGGCCGTGGACAGCGTTAATGTCAGCCTTCATCAAGGGCAGACCATCGGCATCGTCGGTGAATCCGGATCAGGCAAGTCCACGCTCGGTCGCGCGCTTTTGCGCCTTGTCACTGCAGAGGGCCGCATTTTCTTCGGCAAGACGGAAATCACCGGACTGGGCCGAACGGCAATGAGGCCATTGCGGCGGCAGTTGCAGCTTGTGTTTCAGGATCCCTATGGATCTCTCTCGCCAAGGCAGACTGTTGGAGAGATTATCACTGAGGGTCTCTTTGTGCACGACCCAAAGCTCAGCCGCGCGCAGCGCGACGAGCGAGCAATAGAAGCGCTGAAAGAAGTCGGCCTCGATCCCGCCGCCCGCAACCGCTACCCGCACGAGTTTTCAGGCGGGCAACGTCAGCGTATCGCAATTGCCCGCGCGATCATCCTCAAGCCAGATGTCGTCATTCTGGACGAACCTACATCTGCGCTGGACCGATCCATTCAAGGACAAGTTATCGACCTCTTGCGTAATTTGCAGAAAACGCACAACCTTTCCTACATCTTCATCAGCCACGACCTCTCTGTCATCAAGGCCATTTCGGATTATGTCATCGTGATGAGAAACGGGAAGATTGTCGAAGAGGGAGAAACGGACGCGATCTTCGAGCGGCCGGCGGCTGAATATACCAAAACACTGATCAAATCCGCGTTTTCGGCCGAAGTAACATCATAGATTACAGCCCGGCATTGCCGGGCCTTTTCTGGCACCGTTACAAAAGATCCGGTTTGTTGGAGGAGGCCCGTATTTCACGGCCATGGCGGCCTTACTCTCCTGTTCAATCCCGACCATATCGTCACGTAGCAAACCGGTTCGATGATGTGCGAAAGCTGGTACCCGTCACAGGACTAAGCGACTTCCAAATTCATAACAAAATCCGCGGTTTCATGGGCATGAATGCGGGTAAAACGTATCAGCTCGTCGAAGTGACGTTGCATCTTATGGATGGCTTCAGCGTTGTTGAGCACAAGATACATGGCGCCGACGAAAAGTGCTGCCCGTTGCGAACCGAAGATCGTATAGGGCACGGAAAAGCGTTCTTTTTCATTGAACAGAAACAGCCGGAATGATGGGTATAGCTCGCTGATAAGTCCCGACATATGTTTGAGTTGTTCGGCACGTGTCTCGCGGTCCAAACCGCTCCACATACCGCGCCCCTGCGCAAAAGCTTCCAGCGTTTCGAGCGGCATGCAAACTTCCATGTCGGTACCAGGCTGGCGATTATAATCGAGTCGAAACGCCGTTTCGCTGGCCTGCGCCATCACACTCTGATGCGCGCCCATGGCCTCGAAAGCGATGATCTCGGGTGTGCGAAGCAGATCGGGAATGCGTGCCGGAACATAACGGATTTTGGTGCCTGCCGCTTCCGCATGCCACTTCATCAACAGCGTATCCGTATAATCAGCACCGCCCTCCTCGATCTCGAAACTTGGCCGCAATTCACCCATCAGCCCCTGATCATGGGAAAGACCGAGTAGCCAGTCGAGCGAGACGGAATGTCGCTCGGCGATATTCAGCAGCGTCTCCACACGCGGAAGCCGCGCCGAATCACCGGAAAGCAATTGCGAAAGTGCCGATCGATCAATGCCAATGGCGGCGGCAAAAGACGCCTGGCTGTCTTCTGACCTGTTCACCAGCTGGATCAGGCGGGCACGAAACAATTCTGCGAGCGTGCGCTTGTCCACAATTCACCCGTTTGTTTATAATTATCACCATATTGCTTAAACTGTTATCAAAATCAACAGTTGGTCACCATAAACCCGTTGTGGCTGGCTGAGACTGGTGCGACCCTGTGGTATCAGGGGCATCAAGAGTATGAAATGACAGACATATTGGCAAAGAAAACGGCGCGGCTGACTGGCGTGCGCCGCAGAAGAAAGCGTGACCGAATTGAATGGCCAACCGTCTCGTTGTTGGCGGTCTGTTACGGTCTCTGGATTTTCGCGGGATATTTTCTGTATCCGATGTTTCCAATCGTTTCTCTGGTGCTCATGGGTATTGCGGTTGCTCTGCACTCCTCGCTCCAGCACGAGGTTCTGCATGGGCACCCCACGCGCAATGCACGACTGAACGAAGCTTTGGTCTTTCTGCCGCTCGGGATTTTCTACCCCTATCGCAGTTACAAGCGCACGCATCTGCAACACCATGCAGACGAGCGTCTGACCGACCCATTCGACGATCCGGAAAGCTATTACCGGGCTATGGGCGACTGGCAAAAGATGCCGTCGTTCCTCAAGGTCCTGCTGGGCTGGAACAATACGTTCATCGGGCGTCTGGTCATCGGCCCTCCGCTGATGGTCGTTGGTTTCACGATATCTGAATGGCGCAAGATCGCGCAGGGTGATCGGCGAGTGATCTATGCCTGGACCCTGCATCTGGCCGGACTTGTTCCGACATTGCTGGTGATATCCCTGATTTTCGGCGTTCCAATCTGGCTCTATGTTAGTGTGGCGGCCTATCTGGGCATATCCATCATCGCCATTCGCTCCTATTGCGAACATCAATGGTCAGAACAGCCGGATGGGAGAACGATCATTGTTGAAAACTCCATCCTGGCTCCACTGTTTCTCTATAACAACCTGCATTTCGTGCATCACAAAATGCCGACAGCCGCCTGGTATAAATTGCCCTCCCTCTACAGCGAGAGGCGGGCGGAGTGGCAGAAGATGAATGACGGATATGTGTTCAGCAACTATTTCGAGGTGTTCCGCGCTTTCGCCTTCAAGGCCAAGGAACCGGTAGCGCATCCTGTCTTGAGACGGGACGAGCAAGTTTTAATCGCGTCACCCGTCGTGCCTGCCGCTCTGATTTTTCCTGACCATGCGATGCAGGAACCAGACGTGAGACTGGAAATTTCGTCGTGACATGGATCGCGGCACTGCCAATGTATGACTGGCCCGAACTGCGCAATGAGACGGACAAGCTGTGGGCCGATATGCGCACCCGTTTTTTAGCAGAGGGTATCGACGCTCCCAAAGGCCTCACCAGACGCAACGGCGATATGCCGGCGGTTCCGGGCGGTATTCGTGGAAAGGACGGCGCCATCATTGCAGCAGACCCTGCCACACTCGATCCCGATGCATTGGATCTTGCGGTGCTCTGGCGGCATCCGGCTCTGCTGATCTCCGGCACCTGCTGGGGGCCAATGGAGTTTGGCCTGCAGGATCATGTGCAGGTGATTGGACAGAGCGACTATAATGGCGTCAGGGGTGGTGCAGGCGAGTTCTATTCCAGCGCCATCATTGCCCGCATAGCCGACGGTGGAGAGGGTGCAGAACCTTCGAGAACCGGTGAGGCCGCTTTGCCGAAAGGATTTCTTAGCGGGAAAATACTGGCATTCAATGAGCACAAGTCATTATCCGGCTATCTCAGCTTGAAACGTGATCTGGAAGCAGAAGGCGCGGGCCTCGATCTGTTTGAAAACTGTCTTGAGACCGGTGCCCACCGCGCTTCCGTCATCGCAGTGGCCGAGGGCCGGGCGGACATTGCCGCGATCGACTGCAAATCCTGGATGCTTGCGCAACGGCATGAGCCAGCCGCCCGGAGCCTTCACGTTATCGGCTGGACTGCACAGCGCAAAGGCCTGCCCTTCATCCGCGCCAAGGGTATCGATCTGCCTTTCACCATGTAAGGCACGAGCCTTACGGCTTTCAATCACATATCCGGTGGCGAGAGATCACGCAGGAGCAGCCTTGCCTTTTCCATGTCCGCAGACAGGGGCCGGTCATCCGAATAGGGCTGGAGGTGCTCGCGAAGCAGATTATAGACCGCATTTGTTCCGACTGCCCGCCCGGCAACACTTTCCAGGAAATCATGGGCCTGCACCCCGGCCATCCATTCGATGGCCAGAATATATTCGGCATTGTCGAGAACCGCGAGCAGCTTGTTGGCCGCAGCCGTGGGATGAGAGAGGAAATCCTCCTGTAATCCCGATGTCAGCCCTCCATCTGTGGAGGCAGGCGCGGAAAGACGTCTGCTATCGCCGACAAGAGCTGCGGCCGTATATTGCGCGATCATGAAACCTGAATGGCTTCCGGCATCGGTCGCCAGAAATGGCGGCAGACCACTCACCAGAGGATTGACCAGCCTGTCGATACGGCGCTCGCTCATGGAGGCAATCTGTGCAATGGCGATGGCAAGACTGTCTGCCGCCTGCCCCAATGCCGGGGCAACGGCATGAGCCTCCGACGAGACGATGGGTTGCTCGGGCGTGCCAAGGATCGCGGGATTATCGGTGACGGATGCGAGCTCCCGGTCAACGATGGAGGCGCAGGCATCGAAGATATCGCGCGCAGCACCATGCGCATGCGGCACGGCACGCAGGCTTAGCGCGTCCTGTGTCCGCCTGCCATGAGCGGCGGCAACCAGCCCACTGCCTTCAAGCCGGGAGCGCAGAGCAGCCCCTACGGCCGCGATTCCCTTCGAGGGACGCAGCGCGAGAACCGTCTCGTCAAAAGCGTTGATCTGGCAGCCTGCTGCTTCAAGCGTCAGCGCCGCTATGGCATCGGCCCAATCTAGCAGGTGATTGGCCCGCGCGAGTGCCATGCAGGAAAGACCGGTCGCGCAGGCCGTACCATTGACGAGGCTCAGTCCTTCCTTGGCACCCAGCACGATGGGTTGAAGTCCCATTGCCGTCAGGGCATCCCGTCCACTCATAACGCGCCCGCCGAGCCGGGCCTGGCCCTCTCCGATCATAACAAGCGCAACATGCGCGTTGTGCACCAGATAGCCCGCCGATCCGCGGGACGGCACGTCGGGGATACAATCCTGTTCCAGAAACGTCGACAGATGCGAGACGATCTCGCGTCGGACACCGGAGTGCCCATGGGCGAAATTGGCGATCTGCGCCGCCATGATTGCCCGAACTTCGCGAGGATCCAACAACGGGCCGACACCGCAGGCATGGCTGAGAATAATGGAGCGCGAAAGCCGACCCTGCGCGGTGCGATCCACCACAGTGTCCGACAGTGCACCGACCCCGGTATTGATGCCATAGGCACGCACACCGCTTTCGACGATGCTGTCAACGATCTGGCTCGCCCGGTCAATCCGCAGATAGGCCGCGTCTGACACACGCAGTGCCTCGCCCTTGCCGATATGGGCAACATCGCGCCAACTCAATCCATCATCCAGTAGAACAGTCATGACGTTTTCCTATGATGCAGAAACGGCTGCGAGGAGTGGGAATTTTCCATCTTGAATACTGCCGCGTTGGCCCGTGTCTCAATTACTGCTGTAAAGACGATAGCGGCTGCCGGGATAAAGGAGGCGGACGGAAGACACGATCCCCTTTGTCGACCATGTGCGACGACGCACGAGCAGGCATGGTTCCGTCTTGGAAATCGCCAGCAGCTTGCATTCCCAGGGCTGTGCGCTGACCGCCTCGATATGCTGCTCGGCTTTCACGATCGGTGCCACTCGCGTGAGATAACCGTTGGGTGTTACGAGGTTGAAATCCTGTTTGATGTAATCGGGCGCGCAGTCCGAATTGACGAAACGATCCTCGATTTGCATTGGCACGCCATCTTCCGCATGCACAATGATCGAGTGCGCAGCAAGGTTGCCAGCCGGAACAGCGAGCGCTTCGGCAAGATCTGGATCGCAGGTTTCGATTTGAAGAAGTATGACCCGCGCGCTGTGAACACCGCCGTTGCGTGTTATTTCTTCGGCAATGTTGGGCACACTCTGGAACTGCGATGTACGCTTCTTGGACGCAACGAACGAACCTTTGCCGCGTACACGCACCACAAGTCCTTCGTCGGCCAGCTCACGCAAAGCGCGGTTGGCCGTCATCCGGCTGACACCGAGAATATCGACCAGCTCGTTTTCCGATGGAACACGTTGACCGATCTTCCACTCACCCGCCTCGACGCGGCTGCGGACATAGTCCTTGAGCTTTACATAGAGCGGTGAATTCTGGTCTTCGGTGCCCTGCGCGTCATGAGCGTTCTCAGATATCGGCGACATCACTTCCCGGAAAATCTTTCTGTCGTGATCCATAGCTATGACGTCACCAATACGCAGGGTTGTCGGCAAAGGGCGGGGCAATGCCACGCCCTTTGCCGATGGATTCAGTTCAATTTGTGTTCGGCCAGCCAGTCGCCCGCCACGACATCAAAACTGTCGTGATTGGCCAGACGTCCGTTCATAACGACGAGATCTTTCGTCGTCAGGGCGGCGGAAACAGCATCGAGAGTGCTTGTCACAACGTCGCTAACTTTCGGTGTGGCAATCACTGGTACGATGTTCTGGGCAGGAAAGAGGTTCTTGACGTCTTCAAGCACGATGAGGTCGTTTGCAGCGATGGCCGGATCGGTCGAGAACAGGTTTGCAGCATGGACCTGACCGTTGATGAGTGCCGAAAGGGTCAGCGGGCCACCAACGTCAAGCGATTTGAACGACTGGAACTCGAGGCCATAAAGTTCCTTCAGACCGATAATGCCTTCCTTGCGCGTTTTCCATTCCGGTGGACCGCCAAGTACGAGCTGCGAGGCTACGGGTGCGAGATCGGCAATCGTCTTCAGCTTGTATTTGTCAGCGGTCGCGCGCGTCACAGCCACGCTATCAGAATCCTGTGCTGCAGAGGGTGTCAGCATCGAGACGCCTTTCGGCAGAGCCGCCTTGAGCGCTGCGGCCACATCGCTTGGCGAATGGGCCGTGGCGTTCTTGTCGAGATAGCTCAGCGTCGCACCTGCATATTCCGGCAACAGATCGATTGATCCGTCGAGCAACGCAGGGATATAGACTTCGCGGCTCCCGATGCTCAACTTCGTTTCGACGGCAACACCCTTGGCGGCAAGGGCCTTGGCGTAGATCGTCGCCAGAAGCTGGCTTTCGGGGAAGTCGGCGGAACCGACGATGATTGTCGTCGTATCGGTTCGCGGAGTGGCTGGCGCGGCCAGCGGATTGCTTTGCGCCAATGCCGAAGCAGCGGAAATTGCCATGAGCGCAAATGCGCTGGCGGCAGTGATGATCCTGAATGCCATGCGAGCTTCTCCTTTATGTTGAAACAGTCGTGGAATAGAAAACCGCGTTATTTTAAAACCTCTACCGCTTCGCTCGACGCGTCAGGCCTGGTGAAACGGTGACCCTCGATATGACGCCGATGATCAGATCCACGGTCAGGGCCAACGCGCCGACGAGAACGGCACCTGCGGCCATCTGATAATAATCGTTCTGCGCCCGCCCATCGATGATCAGGCGACCGAGACCACCAAGAGAAACATAAGCGGCGATGGTTGCGGTCGAGATGATCTGAAGCGTGGCGCTGCGCAGACCGGAAAAGATCAATGGCAGAGCGCAGGGCAGTTCAACATCGAACATAATATCGAGCGGACGTTTCCCCATGCCTCTTGCAGCATCCACCGCAGCGGGATCCACCGCCGCGATCCCGGCGTAACTGCCAGTCATGATCGGCGGCACGGCCAGAAGCACGAGCACGATAAGGCTGGGTACGATAAAAGCCATATCGGATGCGAAAACGGGGCCAAAAACAATCACAAGAAGCGCGATCAGGCCAAGGCTTGGAAGGGAGCGCAGCGCATTTGCAAGACCCGCAATGAAGACGACACCGCGTCCCGTGTGTCCCACATAAAGCCCAACCGGCAAGCCAATCAGACAGGCGAGAAAAAGGGCCGCAAAGCTGTAAGCCAGATGCTGACCGACGAGAACGATGACACCATCACTCCCTGTCCAGTGAGCGGGATCGCTAAACCATTCGATCATCGCGCGGCACTCCCTGGCTGCCACGGCGTCAGGCGGCGTGAAATGAACAGCACAAGCCCGTCCAGCAAGGCTGCGAGAAGCACGCAGAGTACGATGCCTGCTATGATCGGCGTCAGGAACCGCAGCTGAAGCCCCTGCGTGAAGAGCAGACCAAGTTGCGGCGTTCCAACCAGTGCCGCTACGGAAACGATGCTGACATTGGAAACCACGGCCACACGCAATCCGGCGGCAATCACAGGGACCGCGAGCGGTAGCTCCACCATCACCAGACGCGCAACCTGTCTGTAGCCCATGGCATTCGCCGCCTGGAGGACGTCTGGCGAAACCGATTCCAAACCATCGTTCACTGTTCGCACCAGAAGCGCCAACGCGTAGATCGTCAGCGCGACGACGACGTTTAGCGGATCGAGTATACGGGTGCCGAGCACCAGCGGCAGCAGGACGAACAGCGCAAGCGACGGAATTGTGTAAAGAAGCCCGGCAACCCCCAGCAGGGTCGAGCGGAATAAACCGGCCCGCTGCGCAATCCAGCCGAGCGGCAACGCAAGAAGCAGGCCGATCACCACCGGGATGACCGAAAGGCCGAGATGCCAGATGAAAAGCTCGAAAATCCGCCCGGATTCCCGGTAGAGCCAATCGAACCTCATGGTTGACCTCCGAAGCGACCGACCCGCGCGGCTTCGATGGCTTTGGCGACATCAGAGAGTGTGACGGTGCCGACAAGCTGGCCCGTTGACCCTACGATGACCCCGCGGCCGGAGGGCGAACTCAACGCTGCATCGAGCACATGGCGCAAACTGCTGCCTTCCGGCGCCAGCGTACCACTGAGATTGAGATCTCCCTCACGCAGTGGCTGCCTGAGACCCTGCGCATCGGCCCATCCGATGGGACGATGTTCGGCGTCAGTCACCAGAACCCAGCGATCCGTTGCAACGCCACGAAGGCTGTCCGGTGTTGCGCCGAGCAAGGCTGTCGGCTCCGCACCGAGAGGGACTGCACCATCAAATTCGGCGAAACTCAGGAAGCGATACCCTCTGTCCCGGCCGATAAAGTCCGCCACGAAGGCATCTGCCGGGCGCGCCAGCAATTCCTCTGGAGTGGCGATCTGCGCAAGCGTTCCGCCAGCACGCAAAACAGCAACCTGATCGCCAAGCTTCAACGCCTCGTCTATATCGTGCGTCACCATGATGATGGTCTTGCCAATCTCACGCTGCAAGCGAAGAAATTCGTCCTGCAACTGTGTGCGAACGACGGGATCCACAGCACTGAAGGGTTCGTCCATCAGCATGAACTTGGGATCGGAAGCGAGTGCACGTGCAACGCCGACGCGTTGCTGCTGGCCACCCGAAAGCTGCCACGGATAGCGATCGGCAAAGGCGGCGGTCAGCCCTACACGCTCAAGCAACTCATGCGCCGTGCGCAGTGCTTTTTCCTTTGGCGCCCCGTTTAGCCGCGCAGTGGTCGCTATGTTCTGAACAACGGTGCGATGGGGGAAAAGCCCGGCATGCTGGATGACATAACCGATACGACGGCGCAGCAGTGCCACGTCCATGCCATCTGTCGGTTCGCCGTCAAGAAGGATCGAACCGGACGATTGTACGATCAACCTATTGATCATCCGCAAGGATGTGGTTTTGCCGCAACCCGAAGGGCCTACGAACACGGTCAGCTTGCCGTTTGGCGCCGTCAGGGACAAACCGTTTACGGCAGTAGCCGCACCCGCATATTGCTTGGTGACGTTGTCGAAGACGATCATGCAAATCTCTCCTGCGCTCTGTCTGCGCCTTCAGGCCCGGCAACTGTGATGACTGCCTAGGTTGTCTATACAAGCACGCAAATAGCGCGTCCGCAAGATAGATCGATGAAAATATCCGCAACCCTGGAAACGACTAAACTTTAAGCATGTTGACCGCTATAAAGACGTTGTATGCACATAGAGCAAGCGATCTCGGCGGCCGCAACTGTCTACGCCTTCAAACTGCGCTGCTTTGCCGACCAGGATCAGGCCCGCTCAACACGACAAATTTGTTCATAAGCAACTCGTTGCTTCGATTTTTTGTGCGCGGGAGCACAATGGAAATACGAATTAAATCGTGCTGAAATTCAACAGATCGCTTGCTGATCGTGACTGAGACCGCAAAACAGGCGTTTTTGAAAGCCACTCATCCACGGCGACTTGGCTCGAGAAGGCCATAAAGCCTTGTGGCCAAGGCCATCGAACAATAGTATTACCGCGTCGTATTCAATTAACGAGGATAACATGGCAACAGGTACCGTCAAATTTTTCGCACAGGACAAGGGCTTCGGCTTCATCACTCCGGACAACGGCGGCCCGGACGTATTCGTCCACATCTCCGCCGTAGGGTTTGGTGGTTCTCTTCAGGATGGCCAGAAGGTCAGCTACGATGTGGGACAGGACCGCAAGACTGGAAAGTCCAAGGCCGAGAACGTCAGCCTCATCTGATCAGCGTCTCTTGGCTCCGCGATTACTCGCGGGGCCAAATCCATGCTTACTCCCGCTGACCTTAGGCTGTTTCCACCCCGTCGCTCCCAATCCGTGCCAAGCTGGCTGCGAAAACTTCGGCGTCGATGGGGCGGCCGAAAAGGTAGACTTGGCCGACCGACAGCCCATTTCGCGAAGCATTGCGTGCATGTCTGGCAGATGGCATCGCAGTCCAGAAGCCGACAATGCCCGCTCCAGCACGGTCGCACGAGCCCGCCTTGGAGCAGCAGAAACCTCGATGATCAGCCGATTTCTGGATGGCCACCTAAAGCAACGAGCTGCTCTGTGTTGTCTATGTCCACCTTGGCGCTTTCGCCGATCTCGATGTCGATGACGTCGAGACCACATTGCGTGATTATCTTGCGCGCGCCGCTGTCGCCTATAAGCTCCATGAGCTGCGGGAATGCTGCGCGAGGAAAGACAACCGGGTTTCCCGGATCTCCGCCACACACCGCGCGGATAATCGCCTTTCCGTTTCTTTCCGCAAAAGCGCCGATGAGTGCGTCAATATCCGCAGGTTCAAGCAGCGGCATATCCGCAAGCATGATCATAATCCCATCAGGATCTTGCAAGGCGGCGTGTTGAACGCCAAGCACGATCGAGCTTGCCATCCCGTCATCGAAGTTGGAGTTTCTCGCGATGTTCAGGTCGAGCCCTGCAATTTCGGCCTCGACGTCCGAGCTTCGGTATCCGGTCACAACAAGCACAGAACGACTGCCGGCCCCAACAGCTGCCAATGCGGCCCGACGAACCAGACTGGTTTCCCGAAAACGCGCAAGAAGCTTGTGCCCGGCACCCGCCATCCTGCTCGATCGTCCAGCGGCCAGGACAACCACGGCAACTGACACTCGCCTTCTCCTGCCGCTTCCACACCGAACCTCACGCATAGAGGGACAAGCGGCTCGCCGCGATGTCGGCAAGGATGGACAGGGCAAGAGAGTTCGCATCGCGGGTTGGCCCGAAAAGCCCGATCGGCGCCCTTATCCGATCAGTATCTGCCCGGGAGAAACCGGAGCTGACAAGGAAATCGACCCGTCTACGGTGTGTACGGGTGCTCCCCAAGGCGCCGACGTAAAACGCGGGTGACCGTAACGCGGCTTGCAGAACGACCTGCTCTGCATCGAGGTCGTGATGGAGAAGAACAATGGCGGTGTACTGATCGATATCGGGCACAACTTTTTCGCTCGCTGTGCAGGCTACAACCTCGTAGCCGGAAGATTGGGCTATATCAGCGGCCCTCTCGGCCTCTATACTTTGACCGGAAATCACGACACGCGTGCGCGGCCGATAGACCGTGAGAAAGCGGTCGTCGGCGTAACCGGCCCGCGATGGCGGCTCGACGATCTCGAGCTGTTGGGTCTGCCTCGTGTAGCACAGGCCCGTGGTCCGGCGCTGATAAAGCTGCTCAAGAACGCCGCTCAACATCTCGGTATTTTGCAGCACGTGGATCGACACGGTAATTCCACCACCGCACGGCAGGGCAATGTCGAAAAAGGGGGAGCCTAATCCGAACTTCACCTCCCTATCTCTGTTCTCGCCCATTGCGTCGAGCGCCTCGGAAGCGACCGCTGCCTCGATGCAGCCCCCCGACACATAGCCACAAAAACGACCATCGGCCGCAACGGCGACATGGGAGCCAAGCGCGCGAGCCGCTCCCCCGCGAATTTCGACAAGGGTGGCAAGTGCCACCCTGCCCTTTGCAAGCTCCCTTATCGCAAAGCCAAATATTTCTTCCGTATCGTCGGTGAGCAACGACCTGACCGGCGTCGGCTTTGTCGCAGCTTGGATATCCTCCTGAGGACAGATATCCGTAAGGGCGGCGATGTCGTCATGCAACATCCGGCAGCCCGCCTATGATCTTGTCTAGCGTCACAGGATAGTGACGCACCCTCACCCCGGTGGCATTATAGATTGCGTTGGCGACGGCTGCAGAAACCCCGCAGAGACCAAGCTCGCCAACGCCCTTGGCCTTCATCGGCGACGACATGGGGTCTGCCTCGTCCATGAAAATCACTTCCTGATGAGGAATGTCAGCATGCACCGGAACTTCGTAGCCAGCCAGATCGTGATTGACGAAGAAGCCTTGCTTCGTATCGACCGCCAACTCCTCGGACAGGGCTCCACCCACACCCATTGTCATGGCACCAATAACCTGGCTGCGCGCTGTTATCGGGTTCAGGATTCGTCCGGCCGCACAGACGGCCAGCATGCGTCGAATGCGCGTTTCACCCGTTGCCACGTCAACACCGACTTCCACGAAGTGGGCACCGAAAGTTGACTGTTGATGGGCTTCGGAAAGATCGCCCCATTCCATTCCATCCTCGCCAACAAGGCCGTTTGGCGCAGCCGCCTCCGTAAGCGCCACCGAACGGTTTCCAGATCGAACCTGTCCATTCTCGAACACGACGTCGTCAGTGTTAAAGCCGAGTTTCTGCGCCACCGCCTCACGAAGCTTCACGCAGGCCGCGTAGACGCCCGAGGTAGAACAGTTCGCGCCGAACTGCCCGCCCGACCCCGCCGAAACCGGAAAGCGGGAATCGCCCAGCTGAACGGCCACTCGATCGACCGGCAGGCCCAGCATCTCAGCTGCTGTTTGTGCGATGATGGTATAGCTGCCGGTCCCGATATCCGTCATATCGGTTTCAACCGTTGCAATGCCGTCCGCGCCGAGCCGAACCCTTGCTGCGGATGGGAGGAGAAGATTGTTTCGCAAAGCGGCTGCAACACCCGATCCGATAAGCCAGTTTCCTTCTCGTCGGGACCCCGGCTTGCCGCGCTGGTTCCAGCCAAACCGTTCCGCCCCGAGCTTGAGACAGCCGACCAGGTTCCTTTGGGTAAAAGCGCGCTCGGGCTTCTCAGGGTCGACCTGAGTGTCGTTGAGTATCCGAAACTCGACCGGATCGACGCCCGCCTTTTCGGCTATCTCGTCTATGGCGATCTCGAGGGCCATCAACCCCGGCGCTTCGCCGGGCGCCCGCATCGCATTGCCTTCGGGCAAGTGAAGCGTGGCCAGTCTCATGGCAGTCATCCGGTTCTCACCCGCGTAGAGCAGCCGTGTCTGATTGACAGCCGTTTCCAGCTGGCCCCCAGGCTGGTCACCCGACCAGCTTTCGTGAGCAATCGCGGTGATTTTGCCGTCCTGTGTCGCTCCAATGCGAATACGCTGGATCGTCGCCGGCCGATGCGTCGTGTTGTTCGCTATGAACGGACGGGGAAGCGCGACCTTGACCGGACGTCCAGTAGCCTTTGCTGCAAAGGCAGCAAGCACCGCGTCGGCTCGCAAGAAAAGCTTACCCCCGAAACCCCCGCCTATGAATGGCGACATCAAATGGATATTGTCCTTGTCGATACCGAGTGTAGTCGCCAGATCGGATCGCCACCAATCGATCATCTGGCTGGACGTCCAAACGGTCAGTTTATCGCCATGCCACGCAGCGATGGACGCATGGGGCTCCATCATGGAATGTGACTGATCTGGCGTGGTATAACTCTCATCGAGAGTGATCGGTGCGCTCTTAAAGGCTCCCTCGAAGTCACCGACTGCCGTGTCTGGCTGCTGCTTCTCGTCGGGCTTGACCGCACTGTCCTTGGCCTTCTTGAGATCGAAGCTCCCGGGCGCAGTTTCATATTCTACTGTCACAAGCGAAGCTGCGGCGCGCGCCTGCTCGAAGGTTTCTGCGACGACCACCGCCACCGCCTGGTGATAGTGCTGGACTTCATCGCCACCAAAAAGATTGGCTGTGTTGAATTTGCCCTTCTCGCGCTTGCCCACGTCCAAGGTGGTGACGACCGTCAAAACGCCGGGGGCCCGCTTTGCAGCGTTGGTCGATATCGACCGGATACGGCCCTTCGCAATCGCGGCACCGACCGGATACCCGTAGGCGTAAGGAATGTTCGGATCATGCCATTCATAGGCATACATTGCTCGGCCCGTCGTTTTCTCTTGGCCGTCAATGCGGGGGATAGGCTGACCGACGACTTTCATCCGGTCGATGGGATTGTTGCTTGCAGGTGTGTCGAATTTCATGATCGTTATCCCCTTGCCTCTGCGATCACCGCACCGATCGTTCGTTCCACGAGGGTTATCTTGAAGCGATTTTGCTCCGTCGGGCGCGCGTCGCCGAGAAGTGCCGCGCTTGCGGCTTTTGCACCGCTCTTCAGCTCCTGGTCACCTGAGCCTGTTCGCCAGGGCTTGTGAGCGACGCCACCGACAGCCACGCGACCGGTGCCATCCCGCTGGATCACCGCAGCGACGGATACGAGCGCAAACGCGTAGGAGGCCCGATCGCGTACCTTGCGATAGATATGCTTGCCCCCAATTGGCTTCGGCAGCGTGACCGCAGTTATGAACTCGCCCGGCTCCAGGACCGTCTCGATGTGTGGCGTATCGCCGGGAAGCCTGTGAAAGTCTGCGATCGGGATTGCGCGGCTACGGCCGTCGCCATTGACCGTTTCGACGGTTGCGTCGAGCGCCCTCATCGCAACAGCCATGTCGCTGGGATGAGTGGCGATACAGGATTCGCTGCTTCCGACGACTGCATGCTGTCGCGAAAAACCGCCAAGGGCCGAACATCCGCTTCCCGGCTGCCGCTTATTGCACGGTTGGTTGGTGTCATAGAAATACGGACAGCGCGTGCGTTGGAGGAGATTGCCCGCGGTGGTGGCCTTGTTTCGCAATTGACCGGACGCCCCGGCGACGAGGGCGCGAGTAAGCAAACCATAGTCACGACGGACAGTCTCGTCGCTTGCCAGATCGGTATTGCGGACCAGAGCCCCTATGCGCAAACCGCCATCAGAGGTGGTTTCGATCTTGTCGAGACCAACTCCATTGATGTCGATGAGATGCGCCGGGTGCTCGATCTCCAGCTTCATCAAGTCCAGGATATTTGTCCCGCCGGCGATGAATTTGGCTTCCGGATTGGCTGCTGCCGCTTTCGCTGCCGCCTGAGCCGTTGTGGCTCGCTCGTATGTGAAGGCTCTCATGCTTCGATCCCCCCGACTTCGGCAATTGCATCGAGAATGTTCGAGTAAGCGCCGCATCGACAGATGTTTCCGCTCATTCGTTCCCGAACTTCTGCCGCGGTGACTTCAACCTTTGCGGAAATGTCTGCAGTGGCGTGGCTTGGGATATTCGACTTGATTTCCTCCAAGACCGCCACGGAGGAACAGATTTGCCCGGGAGTACAGTAGCCACACTGAAAACCGTCGTGTTTGATGAATGCGGCTTGCATGGGATGCAGGTTTCCAGGCTGTCCGAGGCCCTCGATGGTGGTGACCTCGTCACCGTCGTGCATCACAGCCAACGTCAGGCACGAATTGATCCGGCGTCCATCCACCATCACGGTACAAGCGCCACACTGTCCGTGATCGCAGCCTTTCTTTGTGCCGGTTAGATGAAGGTGCTCGCGCAAGGCGTCGAGCAAGCTCGTGCGATTGTCAAGTTCGAGATCATGCATCTCGCCGTTCACTTTGAAGGAAACACTTGTCTTGAAATTCATTTCTTCCCCCGAGGACTGTGCTGCGGCTCCTTTTGCCGCAACTCCCGTGACAGCAATTGCCGCCGCCGAGGAAACAAGTAAGTCCCGCCGCGAAAGTTCCAAATGTGAGTGATCTCTCATCTCCAGCTCCATTCGTTGTTGATGGCCTGGCGCATTCGGAGAAACGCCATATCTCAACATAGGGAGGTAAAAGAAGATGATTAGATGCGCCTTTTCGCTAACACTTATTAGCGAGGCTCATAAATCGGCATAAGCGATCCATGGGGCAGCCACCGTCAGCCGCCCACTGTCACCCAGGCTCTCTTTCGAGAGAGAGTAGACCACACGATCATAAAACTAACGCATCTGGCAGAGTTGCGACAATTGCGACCCCGTCCAGCGCCTCGCGAGTTCGCTGGCATCCACCGTGCCGGGCAGGAGGCTTCCCAGCTCACCGCCGATCTGAATTTGAGCATCGGTGATTTTGCATGCTCTTTCGTTGACTGAAACGATCACCGCAATCTCCGACTGCATCGGTGGCATCTCGAAAAGCGCGTCGGGAGGGCTTTCGCAAGTAACGATAGCCGTAGCTCTGAGAGTGGAGTTTTGGTCCGCGCCACGGCAAAGTTCTGCGGATTGCACGTGGAAACTGCGAGTTTGGTTGGGTCCGGCTGGGAGCTGCTCACAAACCTGTGCTGAGGAAACTGCCCCTGCAATGATCGGCCATTCAGGCCGCCCAACCAGAGAAAAGCAATTTGCGAAAACGGGGGCGGCTGAGGCGACGAGCGACGCCATACATACAAACAGCGCTGGGATAGGATGTTTCACGGTGCCACGCTCCTCCACGTCTTTCAGACAGTTGTAAAGCTGGATTGCGGCTTTTTCGCTTCGAATGCAGCAAGAGCCGGTTAATCGATCCGTATATGCGCCGTTTGGTCGCGCCTTTCTGGCGGGGAGGATGGCCGACATCCATCTGGTACCTTTTCACGACAACGGATGAATGAGAAAAGTTTAGTCGGCTCCAAGTTTCCTGCGTCAAATGGCATAAAAAAAGAGCGGCCAGAGCCGCCCTTTTTATGGAATGTTTACGCCGCCCCTGGCCGATTGATCGTCAGGAAGTGACGAACGACGGGTTTGTCCGGACCAACATGGTAGGTCAGAACCTTTCCCTGCACGTCTGCATCGGCGTTGGAAACCCGCTTGTGCTGGCGGAGGTGCTCAGCCCAGGATTCTACCATGAACCACTCAACGATCTTTTCCGGATCGGCGGAGTCTTCCGTCACACCCCACCCATATGCACCATCGCGGCGGCGTTCTTGAGACAGGTGGTCGAGAGCACGCAGGAAGGCTGAACGATGCTGTTTCTCGACCTTGTACTCGATGAGGATCAGGACAGGACCACGGTCATGAGCAACAGGCTCGGCGACCAGCGGTTCCGGCCAGTGGTTGGACGGCACCATGTCGGCGTCACCAGCCGGGAGCTTTACGCGGTGCATGATGACCCCCGCAACGAGCAAGCCAGCTGCACCGATAAGCAATGTCGTTTGAATTCCAACGGCTTCGCCCACAGCACCCCAGCCGAGGCTGCCCGCCGTCATGGCTCCGTTGAATACGGTCAGATAGACAGCAAGGCCACGCCCAGGCACCCAGTTGGGCAGAACAGCCTGGGCTGCCCCGTTCAGGGTCGTCAGGGCGGTGATCCAAGCACCACCGAGGAACAGAAGAGCGATAATGGCGACGATCTTCGGCGGGGCGAGCGAAAGGACACCCATGACGACTGCGGTGATCACCGCTGCGCCAAGAAGCAGACCATCCGAGCTCAGGCGTTCGCGTAGCCTCGGCATGACCAATGCTCCACCGATCGCACCGGCACCGACCGCACCAAGCAGGATACCGTAAAAGCTGGCATCACCACCCAGCAGTTGTCGGGCAACCAGCGGAAGAAGTGCCCAGACGGCACTGGCGAATGCGAAGAAGATGGCGGCACGAAGAAGGACGACATGCAGGGGGCGGCTTGAGCGAGTGTAACGTAGGCCAGCCCTGAACGCGCCGAAGAAGTTCTCTTGTAGAGCGTCGTTGGCGTTTTTGGCACGTGGCCACCACACCAGAGCTGCGATAACGAAGATGTAGCTGGCAACGTCTGCGCCATACGTGATCCCCGCCCCGAACGCTGCCAGAAGCAAACCGCCAGCAGCTGGGCCGATGGAACGAGCGATATTGATGCCGAGGGAGTTGAGAGCGACAGCGCTCTTCACGTCCTCGCGTTTCACCAGTTCAGGAACAATCGCCTGCCAGGTCGGGCCCATCAATGCGGCACCAATGCCGCCGAGGAAGGTAAGGCCGATCAGTGCGCTAACAGAGAGCATTCCCGTCTGGGACAGAACCATCAGCGAGATACTCACGGAGGCCAGCAGGAGCTGGACCGCAATCAGGAACTTGCGGCGATCCAGAATGTCGGTGAGAACGCCTGCAGGGATCGCAAGCAGGAAGATCGGCAATGTTCCGGCCGCCTGAACCATGGCGACTGCAGCAGGCGATGCCGAGAGGTCCGTCATCAGCCATGAGCTTGCGACATCGCGCATGAAGCTTCCGGTATTGCCGAGAACCGTTGCAATCCACAGGACCGCGAAGACGGGCTGTGCGAGAGGAGCAAAAGTGCCCCCGGATGTTTTCGCGGCGCTCATTTACCCGCTCCCTTTGCAAGGTCGGCCGCTGCAACGAAGATGAATGCACCGGCCAGACCGATGTGTTCGAAGAAGGCGTTCGTTGCCATCATGCGGTCCATACCGGGCGCCATTTCCCAGAAGCGAAGAGCAATGAACGTTGCGAGAAGCGTAAAGCCTGCAAGTGCGAGTGCGCCTGCCCAGCGCAGGAAGCCCGAGACCACCATCGCGGAGGCCGTAAGCTCGAACACGATGACGACGACGGCAAAGAGAGCGGCAGGGTGCAGACCGAAATGATTCATCTCACCAAGCGCGCCATTGAAATCGAAAATCTTGGTGAGTGGACCCTGGATGTAGGCAGCGCAGAGAGCAAGCAGCGATACAGTTCTCGTAATGGGAGAGCCGACGACACGTGCAAGTCCGCTCAAGGCCGAATTCGATATAGGGGATTGGTAGGTCATATCCTGCTCCTTTTTGGTCGCTGACGTGATCGAGCGGCCGCGTTTGATGGAGCGATATTGGCCGGTGATCGCTCTGCCAACAATTGCAGCAATAGTTTCGATTTAATTGCCAATATTGCAATTATGGGGTCGGATCGCTTGGGCGAACAAAAGTCACCCAAGCGAGGACAGGATCAGACTGCCCAGCAAGAGCAGCCAAGAGCGCCGAAGAAACCCTTGAGGTCGGCGATTGGCAGTTTCGAGGTCCAGGCTCCCGCATGGTCGTGACCATGCACGCCGCAATCGCTGGCGCAGCCACAGGTCGAGATCGCCGTGCGCCTTAGAGAACGCGCGCCAGCACCTTCCGGCTCGCCCCATGCAGCATACCCGCCAAACTTGCGGACTGGAGACCAGTCGGGCATTGCAGGCGGCACGTCGTTCTCGTCGAGCGTTTTGAAGTCACCCGCTCCATAGACGATTTTGCCGCCAACCATGGTCAGCTCCGATACCAGGAACGAGATCTCGTCTTCGGCGCAGGAGAAGAAGTCCTTGTCGGGAACGACAAGGTCGGCGAACTGGCCTTTCTCGATACGGCCTTTCTTGCCTTCTTCATTCGAAAACCATGTGACTTTTTCAGTCCACATCCGCAGAGCCGTCTCGCGATCGAGGCAGTTGGCACGCGGATAGAGTTGCATGCCACCAACCGTCTTGCCGGTCACCATCCAGGACAGCGAGACCCAGGGGTTGTAGGAGGCGACGCGGGTCGCATCCGTGCCGGCGGAAACGTTGACGCCCTTGTCGAGCATCTTTCGGATCGGTGGAGTCGCTTCGGCAACGCCTTGGCCATATCGCTCGACAAAATATTCGCCCTGATAGGCCATGCGATGCTGGGTTGCGATGCCGCCACCAAGGGCCGCAATGCGGTCGATGGACCGGTCCGAGATGGTTTCGGCATGGTCGAAGAACCAGTTCAAACCTTCAAGCGGAATGTCCTTGTTGACCTTCTCGAAGACATCAAGCGAACGGGAGATTGTCTCGTCATACGTGGCGTGCATGCGCCATGGCCAACGGTTCTCGGCCAGAACGCGCACCACTTCTTCGAGTTCGCCTTCCATTTCCGGCGCCATTTCCGGACGTGGCTGGCGAAAGTCCTCGAAGTCAGCCGCGGAGAAGACCAGCATTTCGCCGGCACCGTTATGACGGAAATAGTCGTTGCCCTGCTTGTATTTGACTGAAGACGTCCAGTTGAGAAAGTCTTGCTTTTCTTCCTTGGGCTTCTGGGTGAAGAGATTATAGGCCAGACGCACCGTCATCTGGTTCTCGTCAGAGAGTTTTTGAATGACCTCGTAGTCATCAGGGTAGTTCTGGAAGCCACCGCCTGCATCAATCACACCCGTTATGCCAAGACGATTGAGCTCGCGCATGAAATGGCGGGTGGAGTTGACCTGATAGTCGAGAGGCAGTTTGGGTCCCTTGGCAAGGGTGGAATAGAGAATGCCGGCATTAGGCTTGGCCAGTAGCAAGCCAGTCGGATTGCCGTTCGCATCACGGGTGATTTCGCCACCGGGTGGATTGGGCGTATCGCGGGTGTAACCGACGGCGCGGAGTGCAGCGCCGTTCAAGAGCGCGCGGTCATAGAGGTGCAGCAGAAATACTGGGGTATCTGGCGCGACCGCGTTGATCTCCTCGATCGTCGGCAGACGCTTCTCCGCAAACTGGTGTTCGGTGAACCCGCCGACAACACGCACCCATTGCGGGGCTGGCGTTATCGCCACCTGGCGCTTGAGCATGTCCATTGCATCTGCCAGCGAGCGCACGCCGTCCCAGCGCAATTCCATATTGTAGTTTAGCCCGCCACGCACAACGTGGGTATGGTTATCGATGAGGCCGGGCAGGACGCGCTTGCCCTTGAGATCGACGATCCTGGTGTTGGAACCAGCAAGGGACATGACCTCGCTGTCTGAACCGACTTCAAGAAACAGTCCATCCTTGATGGCGACCGCGGTCGCGTTTGGATTGGTGCGGTCAAGGGTCGTGAAACGACCGTTATGGAGGATCAGGTCTGGGTGCATGGTATCTATTCCGGTCTGGTTGGGATCGGCGGCATTGGCCTTTGAGAAGAGGTTCGAAAACGCCAGGCTCGAGGCCGCTCCAAGGAAGGTTCGGCGCGTCGTCATCAGCTCCGCTCCTCCAAATTGGTTTGCGAACGATGGGCAATCTCCGGAGAATTTCCGCCCTTCGGCATGTGACCGAACATGTGCGGCTTCACCTGCTGGAGCCAGGAAACCGCTGCCGGCTCCTTGCTCCAGAGCGATTTGGCGAGCGGGATGATCTGCTCACCGACGAGAATGCCGAGCAGGCCGACAAGCGCGATGACGGGCGGAGCAGGCGAACGCACGTTGAGCAGGCTGTAGACGATGCCGACCAGCAGACCCGCGCCAAGAGACAGAAGATAGATTTTCATGAGAGTCATCCTCGTTAAAACGGACAACCGCTCCGATGCGTCACCGGAGCGGTTGATCTGGCTTACTTCGCGGGGTTCGGGCCGATGCGCTTGCCATGGCTGACGCGTTCGGCACCGCCGTGGACGTGAGTGACCGCGTAATCGATGCCCATGCCGTAAGCGCCGGAATGCTCCTTCACCAGTGTGGTGACCGCATCGTAGGTTTCCTTGCGAGCCCAGTCGCGCTGCCATTCGAGCAAGACCTGCTGCCAGGTGACGGGTATGACGCCAGCCTGCACCATGCGGTCCATTGCATATTTGTGCGCATCGGAAGAGGTGCCGCCGGAAGCGTCGGCGACCATGTAGATTTCGTACTCCGGAACGTCATGCAAAGCAGAGAGTGCAAAGGTCGTGTTGCAGACTTCGGTCCACAGACCGGAGACGACAATCTTCTTGCGGCCGTTGGCAGCATTCTTCGCCAGCGCATCGCGTACGTTCTGATCATCCCAGGAGTTCATCGAGGTGCGTTCAAGGATGTCATTCTGCGGATAGACGGCCAAAAGTTCGGGGAAGGTGTTGCCGGAGAAGCTCTCGGTCTCAACCGTGGTAATCGTGGTTGGCACGTTAAAAATCTTGGCAGCCTTGGCCAAGCCAACAACGTTGTTCTTCAGGGTCTGGCGGTCGATCGACTGAACGCCGAATGCCATCTGCGGCTGCTGATCGATGAAAATGAGCTGGCTGTTGGCGGGGGTAAGAACTTCAAGCTTGGACATGTCAATTCCTCTTCGGTTGTTTTGGACCGCGAATGCGGCCGGTTATGAAATGAGCAGGACCTTTCGGTCGGATGCCGTGCCCAGGGACACAGCTTCCAAGACCGTCGGGAGGTTGAAACCGATGCTTTCTTTCGCTTGCTGCCTCGGCTGCTGAAAGAAAAGGTAGCGCGACTTGCGACCCCGTAGAATTGCAATATTAATTACGAATGAATTGCTTTTATCGCAACAATAATCTCTCGATCCGGCTGAGCGGCGGACTTCGCACGGGGCTGCGATACGCGGCCACTCGTTCCGAAAACTTCTGAAGGAAATTTGATGCGCAGAGTCGGCGTTGAAGACCTCTGCAGCGTCCTTGATTTCGCTGCTCGGTGGGAAGCGATTTGGTTGAATTTGCCCTGCGCGGCACTGCCAGTGAACAACCGTTGCGCGGTGTGTGAGCCGCGTAATGCTTGGCAGTCTGCCGTTGAGTATTGACGCGACAAGATGGCGGGTCACCGTTGGCATTGACGCCCCATATCGCGATCACGTCGCCTTATACTTGATCTGAACAACCGTTATTCCAAATTGCAGGTGGGTTCGTGCGACCAAGGAGCCAAGCCTGTCACAGCCTACTCCCATTCGGGATAGAGCCACGGGCTCACATCAGCCGTGGGATATCGTCAAAGGAGAACGTGGAGAAGCCCGCCGTTGTGGAGTAACTATCCATGGATATGGATAAAGCTATCAGGACGTGGCGGTACCCTCGTCGTAGGCAGAAAACACGCCCGCAACCCAGTCTGCAAATACCCGATACTTCACGCTCGGAAACCGGCCCGCTGGCCTAACTATGTGGACAGGATAACGTGGTGGCGCCCAATCTTGCAGGATGGGGACCAGTGCGCCGCGAGCGATGTGGGCGCGTGCCAAGAATTCAAATGTCTGTCCAATACCCAGCCCCGCTAATATTCCATGCAAATGCGCAGTCGCATCACTGGTGGAGAGCTTGATGGGGCTGTAGATTTCTATTTTCTCGTCACCATTCATCAATCGCACTGGTGCTGCCTTCAGGCTGCGCGCGAAAAAGTACTGAACGAAAACATGATCACGCTGCAGATCCGATGGCGAAGCTGGCACGCCGTATTTTTCGAGGTACGCCGGGGTGGCGCAGGTGACTATCTCGACGCTGCATAGTTTCTTCGCAACAAGAGATGCGCTGGGCAGATCTCCGGCACGAATGACGCAATCTATTCCCTCTTCAACGATGTCGGCCTGACGTTCTGTCACACCCAGGTGCAACTCGATCTCTGGATAGAGCGCGTAAAACTCTGGCAACCGAGGGATCAGAATCGTATTGGCGAAGGTCCCTCCTACGTCAACACGAAGTTTTCCCCTGGTGGCAAGGCGCCCGCGGGTCGCCTCGTTGTTCATTTCATCGAAATCGGCGATCAGCCGGAGGGCGCGCTCGTAATAAGCAACGCCCTCGGGTGTCACCGTGAGTGAACGTGTCGTTCGTTCCAGCAATTTGAGGCTCAAGCTGGCCTCAAGATCCTGAACAAGCTTGCTCACGGTGGAACGTGGCGCACCCATCGTGCTGGCAGCCTTTGCAAAGGATCCGGCCTCGACGACGCGAACAAAGGCTCTGATTGCTCCCAATTGATCCATTGGCATTTCTCCATAGAAGCCCGATCAGTTGCCACAGACACCAGTGAGCGGGGGTTGTTAGGCAGTCAGCGGCTCGAGATTTGCCTGGATCTGGTCACGGAACGCTTCATACCGGCTCGGCAACTTAAGCGCCTCGCCCAGATGTGCCGTGTCCTCGTCCCGGTCAAACCCCGGCTCGTTCGTGGCAATCTCGAACAACACGCCGCCTGGTGTGCGGAAGTAGATTGCCCAGAAATAATCGCGGTCAATGACGGGCGTAACCTGATAACCGGTGTCCATCAGTGCCTTGCGAACTTCGAGTTGCTTTTCGCGGTTTTCGACGGCAAAGGCGATATGGTGAACCGAACCGGCGCCCTGACGGGCAAACGACGTTTTCGGCAGTGCTGCGACATCAATCGTATCGGCGCCGTTTCCATTGGGAATGATAAAGCGGGTCACGTCACCTTCCTTCTCGGCGCGTTGATACCCCATGAAACCAAGAAGCTCTTCTGTCGCGGCAGTATCGTGCAGGCTGAACCGGGCGCCGGCAAAACCGCGGATAGCTGCATCGCCCGGAATGCCGTCTGCCAGCCACGGCGCGCGGTTGTCATCGGCAGCTTCAATCAGCGCCAGACTGTCGCCGTCCGGACCCATGAATTGAAGTCTGTTGGCGCCAAAGACGGTGTCAGTTTTCAAGCCATCGACACCGTGCGCGGTAAACCGATCCTGCCAGAATTTCAATGCGCCCTTTGGCACGGAGAACTGGGTTTCCCCGACCTCACCAACACCGGGACGACCCAGCATCATGTTCGGGAACGGGAAGTAGGTCATGACGGTGCCTGCGGAGCCGTTCTCGTCACCATAATAAAGGTGGTAGACGTTCGGGTCGTCGAAGTTAACGGTCTGCTTGACGCGACGCAGGCCCAGTGTGTCGGTGAAGAAGCGATTGTTCTGACGCGCATCCGAAGCCATTGAGGTTACGTGATGCAGTCCCTTGATATCCTTGATCATGTCCTTGCCTTTCAATGTCGCCGTTAGTGTTTGGCTGTTGACGAATATCTAGGCCGATTGATCACGCCAGAGAATTGCAATATTCATTTCGACTGCGTTGCTCTTTTTGAAACAATCCCAATGAACGATTACAAAGCTCTGCGAACCTTCCTCCTTGCGGCCGAAAAGCGAAATTTCGCCCAGGTTGCCCGCGAACTCGACATGACGCCGGCTGCAGTCACAAGGGCTATTGCGGCACTTGAAGCCGAACTCGGCGTTCAGCTGTTTGTCCGTACGACCCGGCAAGTGTCGCTGACAACAGACGGTGCGATATTCGCCGCCCAGATTCAGCCCGCGGTGAAGACGCTTGAAGAAGCGCGCCGTGACGTGATGAACGCTCACAAAGCCGACGAAGGGCGTCTCAGGATCAGTGCGCCGACGTGGTTTGGCAAGGCGGTGCTCCCACCGATCCTCTCCGGCTTCAAAGAGCGGTACCCGAAGATGGGCTTCGAGATATCACTGTCCGACGGACTGGTGAATATCGTTGATGATGACTACGATCTGGCGATCCGCATCTCGTCTCAGCCATCGGACAAGTTCACGATATGGAGGAAAATCCGCGTCGTGCCGCGCATTCTGGTTGCGGCACCGGGAAGTCGGTTTGTCGAGATGCAGCATCCGAACGAGCTGACGCCAGACGATTGCCTCGCCTATAGCGGCGAAAGCCGGCGGGAGAACTGGGTGCTCTCGGACGGCGGCTCGAGCATGACGATATCGGCAGGGCGCGCCTTCAGCGCCAATAATGGTGAGGTTCTGGCCGACATGGCCGCGGATGGAGCAGGCGTTGCCATGCTGCCGAACTTTCATGTCTCGGAACACCTCAAGAGTGGGCGCCTCGTGCACGTCTTCAAGGGCTGGGCCCCACCCGATCTGTGGTTGACCCTCTACTACCCGCCCTATCAGGCTCTGCCTCCCCGCATTGCATCCTTCTCCAAATTCTTCGAGGAACAGGTTGCGGCGCAGATGGTCATGCTTGATTGATATCCCGGACTGTCCCGCCACAGCGTCCTTGCTGTGCGGAGATCTCGGCCGCGACCCGCGCCTGTAACTGCCAGAGGTTTCGATCGCGAATGCCCTCTGCCTGAAGATCGACGATCGTGTTGTGCAGATACTGGGCGCAGGAACCGCCCTCTCCGCAGGCGCTGGCGATCAGTTTTGCCGTCGTTTCCACCGGTAGCGGCGCCGTCAGACCCGCGCGCTTTGTGCTCGCCCAGAATGTCAGAGCCTTCTGGATGCCGTCAGGCGTTTTGACCTTTACCCAGCGCACCATGTCGATGACTTCCCGATACCTGATTTCGCGGGCGACGAGAGCTCGAAGGTCGTCACGCCGCCGCTCGGACGAGAGTTGCAGGATGACACCGTCGCACTGTCCACCACGCTCAAGCGCCATCATCAGACCTGGCTGCGCGCTCGTTGCCCGCCAGCGCTCGATTTTCAGGGAAAACGAACGATGCCAGCCATGGGCGGTGGCGCGTCGCCTGCCGGCTGGCTTGAACTCAGGATTCCAGATCAGGGAACCGTATGCAAACACCCAGATTGGATCGCTATCGGCTTCACGCTCGATAGCGGCAACCAGAGCGTGAAGTTCTGTTTCAGATAACGGCGTCCAGCCCGGCTCTGGGCCGTCGTCACGGACGTCTCTGATGGTCAGGGCTACAAGCTCGGGCGTCAACTGCATCGTCGTCTCGATCGGTAGTGCGGCAAGGATTGCATCAGTGGCCGTGGCAGGTTCCGCCACGGCCACCTCTTATCGTCAGGATCGAATGAATGCCAGAAGATCGGCGTTCAGGACATCGGCATTCACGGTCAGCATGCCATGCGAGAAGCCGGGATAGGTCTTCAGGGAACCATTCTTCAGCAGCTTGGCGGACTTCAGTGCAGAATCCGCGATTGGAACGATCTGATCGTCTTCGCCGTGGAGAACGAGCGTCGGCACCGTGATTGCCTTCAGATCTTCCGTCTGGTCGGTTTCGGAGAAGGCCTTGATGCCATCATAGTGCGCCTTTGCACCGCCCATCATGCCCTGGCGCCACCAATTCTGGATTACGCCTTCCTGAACCTTGGCGCCATCGCGGTTAAAACCGTAGAACGGGCCGGCCGGGACATCGCGGAAGAACTGCGCGCGATTGGCCGCCAGCGCCGAACGGAAGCCGTCGAACACTTCGATCGGCAGGCCTTCGGGATTGGCTGCGGTCTTCAGCATCAGCGGTGGGACTGCCGATACCAGAACGGCCTTGGCGACACGACCGGCCGGCTGACCAAACTTCGCCACATAGCGCGCCACTTCGCCACCGCCGGTGGAATGGCCGATATGCACGGCATTTTTCAGATCCAGCGCTTCGACGACGGCGAAAGCGTCGGCGGCATAGTGGTCCATATCATGCCCTTCGGAAACCTGGGCAGAGCGTCCGTGGCCACGGCGATCATGGGCAACGACCCGGTAACCGTTGGCGAGGAAGAACAGCATCTGGGCATCCCAGTCGTCAGACGATAACGGCCAGCCGTGATGAAAGACGATGGGCTGAGCATCCTTGGAGCCCCAATCCTTGTAGAATATTTCGACGCCGTCCTTGGTGGTGATAGTACCCATGGTCTTGTTTCCTTCGATTGATGTGTTGGTGGGGGCAGCGTTTGCTGCGAAGGTGAATACGGGTGAAATGGCCATCGCCGCTGCGGCTGCACCAACTGAAAGCAGTGCGCCACGGCGCGTTATGGAAAAGTCGTTCTGGGTCATCTCACGTCCTGCAAATGTATGGTTTCGTGTTTCAGGCGACGCCGTTGCTCGTCTGATGCGTGGATATTGCTACCAAGTCGCGGGCACAACAATTGAACTAATAATTCATAGTTTGTTGTGAAATTCGAAACAATACGTTCCGGTCGTTATCGGGACAGTGCGGATTGTCCCGATAACGCGGAATCTATCATTTCTGCTTTGCCGAGACGGCCTTGGCGGCAGCATCGATGGTATCAGCGACGACCGTCGGCTGCGTCATGAACAGGGCGTGGCTTGCTGAGACCTTGGTGATCTTGGCCTTGATGCGTTCGGCCATATGGATCAGCATTGCCTGGTCGAATGCCTTGTCCTCGGTAGCGATCACAGCCCAGCTGGGCTTGGTGCGCCAGGCAGCATGTTCGAGCTTCGTGCCGAACGCCGACATGTTGATCGGGACCTGAGCGTCCCTCATGAACGCAACATCGGCATCGCTAACGTCATGAGCAAAACCAGCCTTGAACTTTGCCGGGCTGACATATCCAAAGCCATCCTTCGTGGTTTCGATGACGAATTCCGATGCGGGAGCAAACCCCTGATATTGCTGGGCTGTCGTTTCGCCGACATCTGGTGAGAGCGCAGAGACATAGACGAGGCCAGCAACCTTTTCATCAACGCCCGCTTCTGTAATGACGGTGCCGCCCCATGAATGTCCGACCAGAATGACCGGACCGTCCTGCCGCTCGAGAGCACGCTTTGTGGCGGCAACGTCGTCTGCGAGAGAAGTCAGGGGATTCTGGACGATGGTCACGCGGTAACCACGCTTTGTGAGATTGTCGTAGACACCCTTCCAGCCAGAGCCGTCAGCGAAAGCGCCATGGACGAGCACGACGTTTTTTACGGACTGGTTCTGGGAAATGGTGTCGGCAGCGTTTGCCGGCAGTGCGGCAGACAATGCGGCGGCGGCAATTGCAGAAAGGGCGGCTGCGGACTTGCGTGTCATGGCTTCTTCCTTTTTATTTTGCGATAACTGTTATCGCGATATACATAGGCTGACAGATGTCGATGCTTCCGTCAAGATAATTCTTATCGCGATATTTATTTTTGTCGTATGATTGGCTATATGTATGTGTGAAGGAGCCTAGAATGACCATAAGTCACAACAATCCACCGCCCTTGCACGACCAGCTGTGCTACGCAATTTATACTGCCGGCATTGCCATCCAGCGCGCTTACAAGCCCCTTCTGGATGAGCTGGGGCTGACGTACCCGCAATATCTCGTGCTAAACGTGCTTTGGAGCAGAGATGAGCAAACCGTTGGCGCCATTGCAAACGCCCTCGCATTGGAATCGAGCACACTGACGCCGCTCTTGAAGCGCCTTGAGACAGCCGGCTTATTGCGCAGGACCAGAAACCTCAGCAATGAGCGGCAGGTGGTCATCGCGTTGACCGAGGAAGGCCGCGCATTGCAGCACAGGGCGGGTTGCCTCAGCGACACCTTGCTTGCAGCTTCAATGCAAACTCCAAAGGAGCTGGCCGATCTGAACCACGACGTCCGCCATCTCCGCGACGCGATCTATTCACAGATCGGCGGGTGGGACGCGCCCGCCTGATCTGCAGGCGCATCTCGGAACCTACGCTGTCGGCACCGTCCCCCCATCAATTGTGTATTCGGTACCAGTAATCGAGGCCGCGCGGTCGGAAGCAAGGAAGGCGATCAGGTTTGCGACCTCTTCCGGTTTTGCCGGGCGGCCGAGCGGAATGCCGCCCAGTCCATCCATGATGATCTTCTTGCCACCCTCAAGGTCAGTTCCGGCCTGCTTCGCCAGGCGCTCTGCAAGGCGGACGGAGGCTTCCGTTTCGATCCAGCCCGGCGAAACCCGAACGACGCGCACACCTTTGGGCGACACTTCCTTCGACATCGCCTTGCTATAGGTCGAAAGTGCCGCTTTTGCTGCGGCATAGGCTGTTGTCGATTCCGGAAGTGGCAGGACTCTCTGGATGGATGTCACATGCACGACGACGCCGCTTCCCCGGGCGACCATATCCGGGACCAGTTGCCGATCCAACCGGACAGCCGGATAAAGGTTCAGCGACATTTCCTTGTCCCAGTCATTCTCCGACAGGGCAGAAAAGCCGCCCCCCGATGCTGAGGAGCCACCCAGCATATGGACGATGACATCGACGCCGCCAAGGCGCCGCCGCGTGGCCTCTGCGACGATTTCACATCCCTCTTCGGTGCTCAGGTCCGCATCGACGAACAATTCTTCCGGCATGTTTTCCGGACGGGCACGCGCTGTCGTCAGCACCTTTGCGCCGAGTTCGCGAAACAGGCTGACGGTCGCAGCGCCAGCACCCTTGGTTCCAGCCGTAATGAGTGCGCGTTTGCCTTTCAGATTGAGAAAGTCGGTCATGACCGGATCTCCAGCCTGACGATCCTGTCGTCCTTGATCGTGAAGGCATGGATTAGCATCACCGGACTACCGGGAAACTTGCCACTCACCCTCGCCCGCACGAGTGCCTTGTCACCGTCAACCGTGGTTTCCACAGGTTCGGCAACATACTGAGCCGACCTCTTGGCGGCCACCCACCATTGACGGATGGCGGCAGTGCCCTGATAGCGGGCATTCTCGTCCTCGACCACCGCATCGACATCAAGCGTTTGCAACAGCCCGTCGGCATCGTTGCGGGTGTCGGCGTCAAAATACATATTCACAACTTGGGGCATATCCATCTTATTTCTCCTTGTGAGGTGCCCCTAAGTTAGTGCTCTACCATTGCATGGATAAGTGGGATAAATATGCACGTGATGTTGAACAGATCGGGATAATGGAACAGTTAAACCTTAGGGAACTCGAAGCAGTCATCGCGATCGCCAGACGCGGGACGTTTCGCGCAGCGGCTATCGATCTCGGCATGTCCACAACTGCGCTCAGCCACACCATCGGCAGGCTTGAGGCGGGGCTCGGCGTACGATTGTTCAATCGCACCACGCGCAGCGTCTCGCTGACAGATGCCGGCAGGCTCTTTGTACAGCAGGTTGCGCCTTCGCTTCAGGACCTTCATGCCGCTCTGGAAACGGTGCGCTCTCAACGCGAGACACCGTCTGGAACGATACGCATCAATGCGGCACCGTTTGCAGCACGCGCCATCATCTCACCGCTCGTGCTTGAGTTCCTGCGTCGCTATCCCGAGATGAATGTCGATCTGGTCACGGAAGGAAAAATGGTTGATATCGTCAATGACGGTTTTGATCTGGGCGTCAGGGTGGCAGGTCTCGTTCCCAGCGACATGATTGCGGTTTCGCTCGGCCGGCCCCAGCGCCACGCTGTTGTTGGTTCTCCGGACTATTTCGCACAACATCCCAAACCCGCGGTTCCTCCGGATCTTCTCAATCACAGATGCATTCGCGTCCGCTTGCCGGACGGCTCCCTTTTTCGATGGCGGTTTGAAAAAGATGACGAGCCGGTGCAAATCGATGTGCGAGGCCCGATCACACTCGATGAAGCGGGCCTTGTGAGGACTTCGGTGCTGGAAGGTACCGGCCTGGGCTATACCATGGAAGAGGAAGTGCTTTCCGAGATCAGGGCCGGGCGCCTTGTCCGGGTGCTGGAGGACTGGACACCACCCTATCCGGGGCTCTGCCTGTACTATCCCGGGCGCCGAAATCTGTCGGCTGGGGTGAAAGCGTTTCTTGATCTGGCCCGCGAGCTTTCGCGACGAGCGGCTGACTAACCCGCTGACCTCGCATTTGTAGTGAATAAGTGTTTGGGGCGGCCCTTTGGGAAGCCGCCACACGCGTCTTGGGATAGGGAAACAATCAAGCCTTAATGAAGGCCAACAGGTCTGGATTGATCACGTCGGCATGCGTGGTCAGCATCCCGTGCGGGAAGCCCTTGTAGATCTTCATCGTGCTGTTCCTGATCAGCTTGGCCTGAAGCTCCACGGCGGCCTTGTAGGGAACGACCTGGTCGTCATCACCCTGGGTCACCAGCGTGGGAACGGTAATCGCCTTCAAGTCTTCGGTCTGATCTGTCTCCGAAAACGCCTTGATACCTTCATAGTGCGCCACGGCGCTGCCCATCATCCCCTGGCGCCACCAATTGTCGATCACCCCCTGCGAAACTTTCGCATCCGGCCGGTTGAAACCATAAAATGGGCCCGACGCAACATCGAGAAAGAACTGCGCGCGATTGGCTGCCAGGGCGCTACGGAACCCATCGAAGACTTCCATCGGCGTGCCGTCAGGATTGGCTGCTGTTTTCAGCATCAGCGGCGGAACGGCACTGACGAGGATAGCCTTTGCCACGCGGCCCTGTGGCTGACCATGCCGTGCGACGTACCGAGCGACTTCGCCGCCGCCTGTGGAGTGGCCGATATGAACGGCATTGCGCAGGTCAAGATATTCGGCGACGGCGGAGGCATCAGCAGCGTAATGATCCATGTCGTGACCATTGCTCACCTGGCTGGAGCGTCCATGGCCGCGGCGGTCGTGAGCCACCACACGATAGCCCTTGCTGAGGAAGAACAGCATCTGGGCATCCCAGTCGTCTGACGACAGCGGCCACCCATGGTGGAAGACGATCGGCTGTGCATCCTTCGGACCCCAGTCCTTGAAGAAGATCTCTACGCCGTCTTTGGTGGTGACGAAATTTGTGGTCATCGATGCAATTCCTTCTGGGTTACGGGAAATTTTCTTTTCGGAAGCCATCGCCGGCATGGCCAAGGCCAGAGAAACCGTGGTGCCGGCCAACAGGACCTGCCGACGGGACAGTGAAAGTTCGTTGATCATGGGCCTCTCCGAAATTTCGCGCGCTCATTCGGCGCCGCGGGTGCTTTCGAACAGGAACCAGGCACGGCGCTCTGCCTCATCCACCCAGTTTTCGATCAGGCTGGCGGTTGCGATGTCGCCATGGTCTTCACAAAGATTGTGTGTCGCCTTCATCAGCGAGACGAGTGTGAGGTTATCGTCGCGAAGCTCGGCCAGCATATCCGCCGGGGTCACGAAATCGGCGTCGTTGTCGAGAAGCCGCTGCAACCTGGAAATATGGCCGATCGAACGAAGTGTGGTGCCGCCGATCTTGCGGGCTCGCTCGGCAATGTCGTCCGTCATGGCGAAGATCTGCTCGCCCTGCTCGTCCAGCATCAGGTGGTAGTCGCGGAAATGCGGACCGCTCATATGCCAGTGAAAATTCTTCGTCTTGAGATAAAGCGCGAAGACATCGGCCAGCAGCGCCGTCAACGCACCAGAAATATCGGCGGTTGCGTTCGTGCCAAGGGCAGTCGGTGTTGCAAGAGGCGACTTGCGATGTTTTTCAGCGAGGGTGCGGTTCATGGTAGTCTCCATTGGGTTGGATTTCAGGGTTTCAGAGCCGTGCAACGATCAGCGGATCGTCGATATCGACAGGAAGAGGCAGGAGGGCTTGCTCGGAAAGGCCCAACTGGCTAGCGATCACATTGCGTGAATAACCGGCCGCCGCTGCTCGGTAACCGATATCTTGGGGCGCGCTGCGACTGAAGAAAATCAGGATATGCAGTGTGCCACTGCCGGCGTTTTCGATGTGATGCGGGTAAGCCGGCGGCACGAAATAGGCGTCGCCCGGATGGATCGAATAGGTGTCAGCGCTTCCATCGGGATCAAGGACTGTCATCTGACCGGTCCCTTCGAGCACATAGCCCATTTCGGCGGTCTCGGGGTGCCAGTGCGGTTCGCGCAGGCCAATCTCGCTGATGCGGACAGAAAACATCGAAAGACCATCGAGAACAGACCAAGCCGGAGCCTGCGCGGTCCTGGCAGAGCCCGCCGGCGACGATACGTGCGGCGCTGACTCCTCGACACGGAATTTGAGCCTGTTTGGATGAAGCGCCTGCTTTTCAATGGCTGGCTGGGCCTGCAGGTCGAATATCTCTGTGTTCGCGTTCAGCCTGCCAAAACTCGGCGGCTTTTGCGGTTGCCACTCGAATGTGCTCAGCAGCACGGCGTCGCACATCACGTCGAAGGCGCCAGACAGGCTGAAATCTTCCGGATCCTCGTTCGAAAAGGCAAGGATGAACTCCGCCTCCGTCTCACCGGTATTTTCAATCGCGTGAACCGTGCCTGACGGAACGAAGAACATTTCGCCAATGCCGATAAGAAAGACGTCGCGGCTGCCATGATTGCCGACGACAGTCACCAGTGCCTGTCCGCGGACACAGTAGCCCAGTTCATTGGCATTCGCATGCCAGTGAGGCTCCCTGATCGCGTGTGCCGTGAGCACCAGCCTGCGTATTGAAAGGCCTTTGAGGATTGGCAGCTGATCGCGACCAAGGCGCATGATCGATCCCGCCGGGCTTTCGAAGGCTGCAGGCCGGTCCTTGAGAGAAAGAACATGTTTTGAAATCTGCATCTTCAGCTCCTGCCCACTTCGTTTGTTTGACGAGATGGTTGTAGGCGAGGATCTGGTCGCGCGGTATCCAATGCTTGGTTAGTCGGACTGACACCTAAGTATAGTGTCTAGCCTGCCGAACCGAGGCTACAAATTCAGGCCCTCCACTGAAGAGATGCTGGATGCCAATGTACCCTGAATGTTCAAGCGCGCCCTTGCACACGGATGTCGCGATTCGTCTGAGGCCATCCCTGTCCTGGAATGGCCTTTCTTTTTTGCGTGGTTATGAGATTGAGTTTGCATAGGAATATTGGATTGCCATTTGCGTTTTGGCAGCAGGGATGGCTTGATAATGCGGTCGATCTCAACGTGGGAAATCTCCTTGCATTCGCTGGTCCTGGTAAACCCGGAAAGACGGCTGCCGGCGCGCTTTGAACTTGGCGTGCTCGCCTGCGCATTTTTGCTCGCAGCGCTGATCTTCTATCTCGATACCTATACCGACATCCACAGCGCGCTTGCCACGCTCTATGTCATCACCTTGCTCCTGTCGGCAGAAACCCTGACAGAAAAAGGAACGATGCTGGTGACCGGTATCTGCATCAGTCTGGCGGCAGTCTCCTATTTTGCAGCCCATGGGCTTCAAACCGACCTCGCCGCAACCCTACGCCTGGCGGTCGCGGTTGCTGCAATGTTGATCACCTGCGCCTTGATCATCCGCAATCAGCGCGCGCGCCTCAATCTTGTGAAATTCAATGCCGCCCTGCAGAGCAGCGAAGAGCGCTACCGTACGATTTTCGAGCAAAGCCGCGTTGCACTTTGGGAGCGCGACTATTCGCAGGTCCGCGCCATGCTGATGGCGTTGAAAGCAGATGGTGTCAAAGACCTTGGTGCTCACGCACGGGAGAACCCGGATTTTCTGGAGCGATGCATCGTCAGCGTGCCTACCGTTGCCGCCAACGCGGCGGCACTTGAATTGCTGGGCCATGTGGGCAACAACAATCCCGGCTCCATGCGCCGCTATATTGCCCAGGACGACGCCACCTTTCTCGATCTCATCGCGGCAATTTTCAACAACGAGACGCATTTCGAAGGCAAGGGCAGCATCATCACCAGCGATGGCACCAGCAAATTTGTGCTGCTGACCGTTGGCTTTCCTGAAGATCCTGCCAACTTCAACCGTGTCATTGTCGGTATGTTCGACATTACGGAGCGGGAACTCGCCCAGAAAGCACTGTTCGAGGCCCAGGCGGAATTGGCATTGGCGTCGCGCGCGGCAACCGTCGGCGCGTTATCGGCTTCGCTCGCGCACGAACTCAATCAGCCGCTCGGCGCCTTGGTGGTCAACGCCCAGACCCTGCAGCGCTGGCTGGATCGCGACCCGCCGGATCTGGCAGCCGTTTCCCGCTCAGCTGAGCGCATCGCTCGTGACAGCCAGCGTGCCAGCGACATCATTCAGAGCGCAAGATCAATGCTTGGTAACCGCCCGCCCGATATCGAGCCGGTTTCTCTGACCGATCTCGTCACGGAGACACGCGCGCTGATGGAGAGCGAGCTTGTCAGAAACGGGGTCATTGTTGAAATAGCTGCAGCAAGCGATGTGCCCACCGTCAACGCTGTGCGGATAGAGCTGCAGCAAGTCTTGATCAACCTGATCACCAATTCGCTTCACGCCATGGCCGAAACCCCGGAAGCCATGCGGCGGATATCGGTGACGATCGAGCCTGTGGATGGTCAAAGCGTGGTCATCAAGGTTCTCGACACAGGTCCCGGGCTCAGTCCGGACGTTCTCAAAAACCTGTTCAAACCATTCTGCACGACCAAACCGACCGGGCTTGGCATGGGCCTTGCCATCTGCCGCAGCATGCTCGAAGCCCGCGGCGGCACGCTGTCTGCCGGCAATCACACCGATGGTGGCGCATTGTTCGAAATGATCGTACCGATGGAGGCAACCCATGAATGATGCGAGAAAGTCCGCCAAACCGCCGAACGGCGATACGCCGGTTGTCTACGTCGTCGATGACGATACTGCGATACGCGAGGCTTTGGTCGATCTGTTCCTGTCAATTCGAACAGAAGCAAAATCCTTTGAAAGCGCCCAGGACCTGCTCGAAAATGCCGATCTGGACCGACCTGGCTGCATTCTTCTCGACGTTCGCCTGCCCGGTGCGAACGGCCTTGATTTTCAGCTCCACCTGGAAAAACTCGGCAACCGAATGCCGATCATCTTCATGACCGGTCACGGTGATATACCAATGACAGTCCGTGCCATGAAAGCAGGCGCCATCGACTTCCTGACCAAACCTTTTCGGGACCAGGACATCCTAGACGCCGTCTCGGTCGCTTTTCAGAAAGATCGGGAAATGCGCCAGCAATCTGCTGCAAATGGCGCCGTCGTGGAACTGGCCAAGACATTGACCCGCCGCGAGCATGAGGTCATGACGGCTGTCGTGCAAGGCCTGATGAACAAGCAGATTGCGTTCAACCTCGGGATCAGTGAGATCACGGTCAAGCTGCATCGCGGCAATGTCATGCGCAAAATGGAGGCGCGCTCCGTAGCCGAACTGGTGCGCAAGGCGGAACTGCTGGGCCTTTGAGGCCAAAACCTAGACCCTTGTATGGTGCAATGTTGTGTCGCGATGGCGCATATAGAAGCCAGTTGATTTTAAGAGGCAAGGCCCAATCAAATTGTCCAAAATACCTGTCATAGCCATCGTTGACGACGATCGGTCGATCCGCGAAGCCCTTGACGATCTCGTTTTGTCCTGCGGTTACGAGAGCCGGCTGTTTTCGTCTGCGGAAGACTTTCTGGCCCGCGGTGATCGCGTTGCGATCGACTGCATGCTGGTCGACGTTAAAATGCCAGGCTTAAGCGGCATCCAGATGCAGGACGTGTTAAACTCGCGTGGTGATCAAAAGCCGCCGATGATCTTCATGACATCCTATTGCGACGAGCGAACGAGAGCAGCGGCGATGGATGGCGGTGCATTCGCATTCCTTGGGAAGCCAGTCGATTTCAACCAGCTTATACTGTGTCTTGAAGAAGCACTGAAGCACTGAAATTTCCAACACGTTCAGGAGTGGAACCATGTCTGACCAATGCTCGCACCTGCCGACGATCCGATCGGTCAAGCCCATGACGCTTGGCTGTGAGGAATGTCTCGAAACTGGCCAGATATGGCTTCATTTGAGGCTCTGCCGCGAATGTGGTCATGTCGGCTGCTGCGATCAGTCCCCCGGCCGCCACGCGACCGCGCATTTCCACACCACCCGCCACCCCATCATCGAGGGCTATGACCCGCCGGAAGGCTGGGGCTGGTGTTATGTGGACGAAACCATGGTGGACCTGCCTGATCAGACACCGCAACGCGGGCCGATACCGCGATATTACTGAACTTCGCCGAAAAATCGGCGGTGACCTGCGGACGACATTTCCAGCTGGAGGTAACAGATGGCAGATCTCAGCGCGCGCCTGGACCAGATGTTTCCGGTGCTCACCCCCCATCAGGTCGAGACGGCCAAGCGTTTTGCCAGCGGCGAGCCAAAAGATTTCGCCCGTGGTGACTTCGTCTACAAGGTAGGAGACCACGCAGCGCCCGCCTGGCTGGTGCTGAAGGGATCGATGGACGTGTTTCGCCACGAAGGTCTTTCCGGCGAGGCGCCGATCACGACGCATGGAGCAGGCCAGTTGTCTGGCGAAGTCAACCAGTTGTCGGGTCGACCGACACTTGCCGGGGCCCGCGCCGGGTCCGAGGGCTGCACGGCCATTCCCTTTGATGCCGCCCATTTGCGGGCCTTGGTGATCGGATCGGCCGATGTCGGCGAAATCATCATGCGCGCCTTCATCCTGCGCCGCGTCGGTCTGATCGATGCCGGAGCAGGTTCTGTTCTGATTGGAACCGCTGGCAATGCCGCGCTCTCGCGCCTGCAAGGATTTCTAGCCCGCAATGCCTTTCCCCACATCGTGCTTGATGCTGCCATGGAGGGTGAAGGTAAGGCGCTGATCGAACGTCTGGGTATTCTCGCCTCCGACCTTCCGCTAATGGTCTGCCCCAACGGCACCGTGCTCAAGAAACCGACCGATGCGGAGGCCGCAGCATGTCTCGGCATGACGCCGGACCTCAAGCCCGGAAAGCTCTATGACGTCGCTGTTGTCGGCGCTGGACCGGCGGGCCTTGCCACCGCCGTCTATGCCGCTTCGGAAGGGCTCGACGTCCTTGTCATCGATGAACACTCGATTGGGGGGCAGGCCGGCGCTTCGTCTCGGATCGAAAACTATCTCGGCTTCCCGACGGGCATATCCGGACAGGCGTTGGCGGGACGTGCCTACAATCAGGCCCTCAAGTTCGGGGCGGAAATGGTTCTTCCCGTCGCTGTCAAAAATCTGATCCCTCCGAAAGATGACGCCGGTGTGCTGGCGCTCGAACTCGACGGTGGAAAATCGGTGACGGCCCGCAGTGTCGTCATCGCATCCGGCGCTCGCTACAGGCGGCCGGAGATCAACAACATTGACGGTTTCGAGGGTAACGGCGTTTCCTATTGGGCCTCGCCGATCGAGGCAAAACTTTGCGCCGGCGAAGAGATCGTCCTGGTTGGCGGCGGCAATTCGGCAGGCCAGGCCATCGTTTTTCTGGCGCCTCAGGTCAAGACACTTCATCTGGTCGTGCGGCGCGCACTCGAAGATACGATGTCGCAATATCTGATCGACCGTATCAAGGCCCTGCCGAATGTCCAACTGCACATGCATTGTGAAGTGGACGCGATCAATGGCGATAACGCCACTGGCATTTCCTCCGCAAGACTGCGCAACCGCCTGGATGGAAGCGTGAACACCTTGCCGCTTCATCATCTCTTCCTTTTTATCGGCGCGGATCCGAACGCTGGCTGGATCAGCAGCCGGGTGCAAACCGATGACAAGGGCTTCATCGTCACTGGGCAATCCTTCGATGAGCATTGTCGTTTTTCCCGCAAGCCATTGCCTCTCGAAACCAGCCTGCCGAACGTCTTTGCCATCGGGGATGTCCGTGCCGGATCGACCAAGCGGGTCGCGGCAGCAGTTGGGGAAGGTGCCGCCGTCGTCTCGCAAATCCACGCCGCACTAAGCCTGATAAAGCCCCCAAACTGAAGCATCCGACTTTTCTCAAAATCAAAAACCCGCTGGCAGAAGCCAGCGGGTTAAAAATATCGTTTTGAGTACCGTGCCAGACAGCCGGTCGATACTCAGATAGCCGACGCACCGAGTTGCCGGCCATAAGCAACGATTTCCCGGCCAACCGCGATGCGATCATCCTCGAACCGCTGCAAGGCACTGGGAAGGTCAACCTCGGACTCCAAACTGTTGCTCAGCGCCATGACATCACCCGCTGCTTTCGACACGCCCATCGCGGTGTGCGGACGCGCGACAAAGGCGGCGTCGCCGATGAGGACGACCGAACGGCCCGTCATGCGGGGCGACTCGTAGTCGAAAATGCCCTGGATAGAGGGGCTTGGCTCCGCCTCGACGGCCTGCGCGAATTGCGGCGGAAGCATCTGCAGCGCATCGACGCGCAACGCCTCCAGACGGTCGCTCGACAAGCCACCACGCGGCAGCGAAAATGCATGCGTTCGCCCATCCAGATCGGTGAACGTGTGGGCAAGTTCGCTTGCTGGCACTTTGCGATACCAGACCCAGTTATATCGGCGATTGCCGATGTCCATTTCGCCCTTTGAGCCCGGGACAAGATAACCGAGCGCATGTACGCCCGGCCTGACATGAAAGGCAAACCGGTCGAGAAGCAGATTTGCTGCCGTTGGAAGCCTCGTTTCCGGGATCAATCCACGCCATGCGACATAGCCGGAATAGCGGTTTTGCGTGTCTCCGGGATTGACCGCTGCGCGCACCACGGAACCAAGGCCATCGGCACCGATAACCAGATCGGCACTCACCCGCGTGCCGTCACCAAAAATCAGCTCCGCGCCACTCTCGCCATCCAGCACTTTGACGACATCCCGCCCCAGCACATAGCTTCCTGAAGCGATGCGAGAAGCGACAGTTTCGAACAGGTAGTCCCAGGAGATCTGGGTCTGGGGCGCCTTAACGGTCTGGGCGATACGGCCGTCCTGATCGAGATAGATGCGTTCCTTAGCCACCACGCCGATACGGGCGACATGCTCGCAGCCAATCAGCCGGAGAATGTGCAGCAGGTCCCTCTGACCGACGAGGCCCGCTCCCCGACCTCCAAGACCGCTCTTCGATCGCTCGTAGATGCGAACATCGTGGCCAGCCTGTTGTAACATGATGCCAGCGAAGAGGCCGGCAAGCGAACCGCCGACGATTCCTATACGTAGCTTTTCCATCGTTCCGCCCTCAGTTTCCGACAACCGTCAGCGAATGCCGGCGATGATGAAATATTTTAACCGCGAAGGCTACGAGGCCAAACGCCGCGCCGAGAAGGCTGACGACGAGCCAGCCGCCCTGCCCCCAGGCCAGTGTCGCCATCGCCGAACCTGTGGCACCCCCCAGAAACATGCCAGTCATGAAGACCGTGTTGAGACGGCTACGCGCATCGGCATCCAGGGCATAAATGATGTGCTGGTTAGAAATCAGCGCGCTCTGTATGCCGAAATCAAGCACGATGACGCCTACAACCAAGGAAGCGATCGATGCCCAGAGGCCGAAGATAAGCCAGGCGGCGATCGTCAATCCGGCGCCCATCCAGACCACGAAATGCGGTCCCCGTCTGTCGGCAACAACTCCTGCCAGAGGCGCTGCAAATATGCCGACCGCACCGACGATCCCAAACAGACCCGCGACATCCGCACCGAGCTGAAATTCTGGCCCCGCCAGATAGAGAGCGAGGATGGTCCAGAAGGCCGTGAACGACGCGAACAGAAACGCCTGGATGATAGTCGCTGCCCTCAAGGCCGGGTGGCGTTTCCATAGCTGGCCGAGCGACCGGACGGCCTGATGATATCGCAAAGTCGAGGTTGGCCGATGATGCGGCAGGACCGCAAACATGAGGCCCGCGGCGAGCAGGGCAAGCGGTACGCCGATCCAGAACATTTCCCGCCAGCCGGCGTGTTCGCCCACGAAGCCCGACAGGGTGCGGCTGAACAATATGCCCGACAATACGCCTGCCATGACGGTGCCGATTGTGGCGCCGCGCTTTTCGGGCGCGGCCAGCGATGCCGCAAAGGGCACGATCTGCTGGGCGACTGTCGAGCATGCTCCAACCATGACCGATGCTGCAACCAGCATCCAGGCCGTCGGCGCCAGTGCAGCGAGCGCGAGCGCGGCGGCAAGCACCACGAATTGCCCAATGATCATCCGGCGGCGATTAACGAGGTCGCCGAGCGGCAGTAAAAGGAACAACCCCAGTGCGTAACCGAGTTGCGTTGCGGTGGGCACCATGCCGGTAACTGGCTGCCGACTGAAATCCGCTTCGATAAGCCCGAGCATCGGCTGATTGTAGTAGATGTTTGCGACGGCAATACCGCCCGCGACGGCCATGGCCAGAAGCGCCACTTGTCCGATCGCATCATTGTGGGTGGCGCTTGCCGCCCCGGCTTGCATCTGTCCTGTCTTTTCCATGATACTGTTCCACCGCCAATCTTGATCTGGGAAAATATGCTCAATCTCGTTGGCCGCACATTCGATTGACGTCTACCTGGACCTATACATCGGTCTAGGTTCGTACTGATGCGTTCGATGCTAGATTTGTTGAAACACGCTGAAGGGAGACTGTGATGAGCGAGAAGCGGCCGGATGGGATAGAGCATTACACAGCGCCAGCAGGTGGCTGGGGCGCACTAAAAGCCGTTGCCAAAACACTTGCTCATCAGCAGATCATTGCCGAGGGCGCGGCGACCTTGTTAAAGGCCAACCAGCCCGAAGGCTTCGATTGTCCAGGCTGCGCCTGGCCCGATCCGAAGCACACAAGTTCATTTGAGTTCTGCGAGAACGGAGCAAAGGCGATCACCTGGGAATCGACGGCCAAGCGCGTTGGCCCCGATTTCTTTGCCGCTCATTCGGTGACGGATCTCTGGCAATGGACCGACCACAAGCTTGAAGATCAGGGGCGCCTGACGCATCCGCTGATCTATGATCATGCCAGTGACCGCTACGTGCCGATCGAATGGGATGCCGCATTCGCGCGTATTGCCTCGGAGTTGAACGCACTTCCCAGCCCTCATATGGCCGAGTTCTACACGTCCGGTCGTGCCTCCAACGAAGCAGCGTTTCTCTTTCAGCTCTTCGTTCGCGCCTATGGCACCAACAATTTCCCCGACTGTTCCAACATGTGCCATGAAGCCACCAGCGTCGGCCTGCCCCTGTCGATCGGTGTCGGCAAGGGCACTGTAACGCTGGAGGATTTCGATCATGCCGACGCGATCTTTTCGTTCGGGCACAATCCCGGCACCAACCATCCGCGCATGATGACGACATTACATGAGGCCTCCCGCAGGGGGGTGCCGATCGTCGTCTTCAATCCACTCAAGGAGCGAGCGCTGGAGCGGTTTGCAGCCCCGCAGGATCCGATCGAAATGGCGACGATGTCATCCACGCCGATCGCGTCTGCCTATCATCAGGTTCGTACCGGCGGCGATCTTGCCGCACTCAAGGGCATGATGAAGCGCATCTTCGAGCGGGACGCGGCCGATATCGAAGCTGGCGGACCCGGCGTCATCGACCGCGATTTCATCGCGGCGCATACGATTGGCCTCGAAGCCCTGCAAGCCGATATCGACCAGACTCAATGGTCGGAAATTATCCAGAAATCCGGCCTGTCACTGGAAGCGCTCGATAGCGCCGTGGATGTCTACCTCAAGGCGAAAAACGTCATTCTCTGTTATGGCATGGGCATCACACAGCATGCCCATGGCACGGCCAATGTGCAGCAACTCGCCAATTTCCTGATGCTGCGCGGCAATATAGGCCGGCCAGGCGCCGGTATCTGTCCCCTGCGCGGCCATTCCAACGTTCAGGGCGACCGGACCGTCGGCATCACTGAAATTCCCAATGAGGCTCTTCTTGCTGGCATGGAAAACGCCTTCGGTTTCCGCCCGTCTGGTGAAAAGGGCCATAATGCCGTGGAGGCAATCGAGGCCATCATTGAGGGCAGGTCAAAAGCGTTGGTGTGCCTTGGTGGCAATCTTGCTGTCGCAATGTCCGATCCTGAAGCGACGTTCGCGGGCATGCGGAAACTCGATCTGGCCGTTCATCTTGCGACAAAGCTCAATCGCTCGCATCTGCTGCTGGCAAAGACATCGATCCTCCTGCCGGTTCTGGGCCGGACGGATCTGGATATTCAGGCGACAGGGCGCCAATCCGTCACGGTAGAGGATTCCATGTCGATGGTGCACGCGTCGCGCGGTTTCCTCAAACCGCCAAGCGATGAGTTGCGCTCGGAACCCTGGATCGTTGCCGGCATGGCCAAGGCGACGCTAGGTAACCGGCACGACATCGACTGGGACGGGATGGCCGGCGACTATGAGCAGATCCGCGACAAGATCGAAATCGTATTTCCCGATTTTCATGATTTCAATACGCGCGTGAAAACGCCCGGAGGCTTCCGGCTCACGGTCGCGGCTTCTGATCGTGTGTGGAATACGCCGTCCGGTAAGGCCGAATTTCTCGTCGCACCGGGACTTGATGAGGACACACGCTTGCACGACCCCGAAGCCCTTGTGCTGACCACCTTGCGCAGTCATGACCAGTACAACACCACCATATACAGCCTCGACGACCGCTACCGTGGTGTCTACGGCCGCCGCGACGTCATCTTCATGAACCAGCGGGACCTTGAAACGCGGGGACTAAGAGACGGAGACCTCATCGATGTCGAAGCAATTTGCGGGAGTGGCGCCAAAACCGCTACCGGATTTACCGCCGTTGCCTACAATATTCCGCCCGGCTCGGTAGCAGGTTATTACCCCGAAATGAACCAGGTCATTGCGCTCGCAGACTACGACAGGAAATCCGGCACCCCAGCATATAAGGGCGTTCCAGTGAGGATACGCCGATCCACGTAACCGAGCTTGATTTAACTAACAATCCGGGCCAGCTTCCCAGAAACAGAAGTCTTCGTTGCAGCCAGCGACAAGATGTCGGCGGCGAAGGACGGAAAATTAGGTAGCCGATACGACGTGTTCCTTGTGTTGAGCGCATTATTAATGATAAGCGTCAGCAATACTCTCAATCCATGATGATATCCAACATCATGGAGACGGCGCCGTCGAAAGGGTTCGGACATGCGGATCACCAAGGAAAAGAAGCAGGAAAATCATGACCGGATTGTTGCGATTGCATCCGGGATGTTTCGCGAACGAGGGTTCGATGGCGTTGGCGTGGCTGACCTGATGGAGGGTGCGGGCCTGACCCATGGTGGATTTTACAACCACTTCGTCTCGAAGGAGGCGCTCATAGCAGAAGCCTCCGCCAAAGGGTTTTCCGAAACGTCGGCACGCTATGCCGGGTATGATTTGGGCGAGATGATCGACGCCTACATCTCGCGCATGCATCGTGATGCGCGTGGCCAAGGCTGCACGGCCGCCGCACTGAGCGGGGAAGCAGCGCGGCTGCCAAACGAAACCAGAGCTGTTTTCGGCGAAGGCATCGAGCGCCTTGTTGACGCGCTGGAGAGCAATCTTGCGGCGAACCAGCCCGCTGGCTCAAATGCCCGCACGCAAGCCATCAGCATTATGGCGCAAGCTGTCGGGGCCATCGTGCTATCGCGGGCCTGCCCGGACGCATCGGCCCTGGCGGATGAAATTCTTGATATTTGTCGCGCAGATTGCCGGGCCTCTGTCGAAAATGGCGGGCGGGAGCAATAGGGCCGCAGCCATGCGACCCCATCTCCTGCAAAATACGAACTCAGTCTGCGACCTTCACAACGACCTTGCCCCTTGCGCGCCCGGTCTCGACATGGGCCAAGGCCTCTTCCGTTTGAGCAAAGGGAAATACCTTGTCCACGACCGGACGGATCACGCCAGCGTCGATCAGCTTGGCGATCTGGGCAAGTTGTTGCCCTTCCGCGCGCATAAACAGGAAGGAATACAAGACGCCCCGGCTTTTCGCCTTCTTCAGCACGCCCCGGCTCAGCATCCGTACCACCAAGCGCAGGAACAGGTTCAGCCCCAGAGATCTGGCAAAGGGAACATCCGGCGGCCCCGAGATCGATATCAACCGACCACCCGGTTTCAGAACATTCAGCGACTTGGCCAACGTCTTGGCATCCTGACTGTTCAGCACCAGATCATAACCGGATAGCACCTGTTCGAAATCCTGCGTCCTGTAGTCGATCACCACATCGGCGCCGAGGCTTTTGACCAGGTCAATATTCGCGGCACTGGTCGTGGTGGCCACCGTGGCGCCGAGATGCTTGGCAAGCTGGATGGCAAAGGTCCCAACCCCACCGGAACCAGCCTGAATGAACACTTTCTGGCCGGGCTCGACCTTGCCGACCTCCACCAGCGCCTGCCAGGCGGTCAGTCCAACCAGCGGTATCGATGCGGCCTGCTCCATCGAAAGGCTCGCGGGCTTCAGCGCTACATCGGCGGCGTCAATTGCGATGAACTCTGCAAAGGTACCGGCCCGGTGATCCCTCGGACGGGCGTAAACCTCGTCCCCAGCCTTGAATTGCCGCACATTCGCGCCCACGCTTACAACCGTTCCGGCCAGATCGTGGCCTAGAATAAAGGGCGGGCGATAGGGCAGGAACAGCTTGAACTCGCCGTCCCTTACCTTGGAATCCAGAAGGTTGATCGCCGTGGCCTGAATGCGAACCAGAACATCATTCGCGCCCATCCGGGGCTCGGGCATGTCGGCCAGACGCAAGGCGCCCTTCTTCTTGTATTTGTCGACGACGAAGGCTTTCACGGACGTTCTCCAGTGTAAAAATATTATCGGCTCAGATGGCCAAAAAAGCCAAGGCTTTCAGCGCGAAGTGAGCATGTTGTTGGAAGGCCCTGCCGTGGCCGTCATTCTCGCTCAGGCGATGTTGAATTGCTTGCGCAAGGTTCGATCAAACAGCGCGCGCGGCAGGAAACGCCGGGCAAACGAGGTCTGCCGGGCCGCCTTGCCCGAGGGGTAGCGCAGCCGCGGCGCCTTGTCCTGCGCCGCCATCAGGATGGTGGCCGCAACATCATCCGCCGTGTCGCCGGTCGCCATGGCCAAGTCAAACGCCGTGCGGTATCTGGCCAGTGTCTGGCCATAAGCTGCAACCGGACGGTCGCCTTGCGGAGAATTGGCCTCGATCGAGGTTTTCGTTGCCCAAGGCTCGATCACGGCGACACGGATGCCGAACTGGCGAACCTCATGGTCCAGCGATTCCGAATAGCCCTCAATGGCGTGCTTGCTGGCCGAGTAATAGGCTCCAAAAGGACCGGGTATTAAGCCCAGGACAGAGCCGATGTTCAATATCCTGCCATAGCCCTGTTGGCGCATCATCGGCAACACGGCATTGGTCACCCGAACGACACCCAGAAAATTGGTCTCGAACAGCGAACGAACCTGATCCACCGAGCTTTCTTCGGCAGCCCCGGACAGGGCGTAACCGGCGTTGTTGACCAGAAGGTCGATGCGACCAAGTTCCTGATGTGCCAGCGCCACGGCATCCGAGACAGACGAATCGGAGGTCACGTCACAAGCAATCATTCGAACGCCATCACGTATCTCGCCAGGTGCGGCCTTACGACTGGTGCCAATCACCCGGTAGCCTGCCCGGGCCAGAGCCGAGGCGGCCGCCTTGCCAATCCCACTGGAAGCCCCGGTCACAAAGGCGGTCTTCTGTCTCTTCGTAGCAAACGTCGCCATAGCGTCTTTCTCTCTTTTCGGTATCACCATGGATTGCCGCCAAGGCATATGGTTTTACGACACGAATTTTATGATGATTATCGTCATCATTGATAATTTTTAATGATGTATATCATCATTAAAGTCAAGCGTGACTTTCAGGTGGTGAGGGAAAGGGTAACCCTTCAGTGTCGGGACGCGGCACCAATCCGCAAAGGATCAGGCAAAGCACACTGATCTGATGGGGCCGCACCAGCGAGCGACCCCAAAAGTAGTCAACGCCCGGCAGCTGCCGCCAACGAGGGGTAATCGATATAACCCGCGGCACCGCCACCGTAGAGCGTAGCCGGGTTTATCTCTGCCAACGGCGCATCGCTTTTCAATCGCTCAACCAAATCGGGATTGGCAATGAACGGCCGGCCGAAGGCGATCAGATCCGCCCGACCCTCGGCAAGATGCGAACTCGCCAGCTCGAAGTCATAGCCGTTGTTGGCGATATAGGTCTTGCTGAAGCGACGGCGCAATGATCCGAAGTCGAATGGCGCGACATCGCGCGGCCCACCTGTGGCACCCTCGACGACATGAATGTACACGATGCCAAGGGCTTCGAGCTGATCGACGATGTAATCGAACTGCGCCTGTGGATCAGTACTCGAAATGCCATTGGCGGGCGAGACCGGCGAGATGCGGATGCCGGTGCGTGCAGCGCCGATTTCCTCGACAACCGCCGCCGTGACTTCCAGCATGAGGCGCGCACGGTTTTCGACAGAGCCACCATAGGCGTCTGTGCGAAGATTCGCACCGTCCTTGGCGAACTGATCAAGCAGATAGCCGTTGGCCCCGTGGATCTCGACACCATCGAAACCAGCCTCGATGGCGTTGGCTGCCGCCTGACGGAAATCGTTGACGATCCCAGGAAGCTCTTCCAGTTCAAGGGCACGGGGTTGCGAAACGTCCACGAAGGCATTGTTGACGAACGTCTTTGTCTCGGCGCGGATGGCTGAAGGGGCAACCGGCGCTGCGCCGTTCGGCTGGAGATCAACATGGCTGATGCGACCGACGTGCCAGAGCTGGAGGAATATATGGCCACCCTTCTCGTGCACCGCACTGGTGACCTTGCGCCAGCCTTCGATCTGCGCCTGGGTATAGATACCGGGCGTGTCCTGATATCCCTGCCCCTGCTGTGATATCTGCGTGGCTTCGGAAATGATGAGCCCGGCCGAAGCACGCTGGCCGTAATATTCAGCCGTCAGGTCACCTGCAACAAAGCCCGAACCGGCGCGATTGCGCGTCAGGGGCGCCATGACGATCCGGTTGGAAAGCGTCAGGGAGCCGAGCGTATAGGGTTCGAAAAGCGTCTTTTTAGTCATGATTTGCCTATGTGTTGCCGCCGCGGCGGTATGTGTCCGGTGGGTTGCGCGGTCTGCTCAAGCGACGGTGCGGTACCGTTCGGCGGGCAGCGCATTGCCGAAGTTGGCCAGCATGGTCTTGCGCGCAGCTTCAAAGGCTTCCCACTGACCGGCATCGGGAAGCGGCGGGATGGTCACCGGCTCGCGACGGTCGAAGCCGACCAGAGCCGCATCCACAAGGTCGCCCACTTCCATGACGTTGTTCAGTGCATTGACGTCGGCGCCGACATGGTCCCAGATTTCGGTTCGTGTCGTGGCGGGAAGAACAGCCTGAACGTAGACGCCCTTCGGTCCAAGCTCGAGGCTAAGCCCCTGAGACAGGAAGAGGACAAAGGCCTTGGTTGCGCCGTAGACCGTCATGCCGAACTCCGGCGCCAGGCCAACCACGGAGCCGATGTTGACGATTGCACCCTCACCTTTCTTGGCGAGTCGAGGTGCAATTGCGCTGGCAAGGCGAACGAGTGCAGTCGAGTTGAGTGCAACAAGCCGGGCCATGTCGTCGGTGCTCTGCTCGATGAACGTTCCACCGATGGCCGTTCCGGCATTGTTGACGAGGATGCCGATGCGGGCATCGTCGCGCAGTCTCGTCTCTACTTTCGCAACATCGGCGAGTTGCGTGAGATCCGCCTGGACGATGTCTATGGCCACGCCGGTTTCCTGTCGCAGACGGCTTGCAACGGCCTCCATTCGCGCCACGTCACGGGCGACCAGCACGAGATCGTGGCCGCGCCGCGCAAACCGATCGGCATAGGTTGCACCAATACCGGTGGAGGCGCCGGTGATGAGGACTGCAGGATTTGTGTTCATAGGATTGCTCTTTTCTGTGATGGAACCTATATTCATGACGATCATCATGATTGGATTTAAATATGATAGCCATCATGTAAATGTCAACGACCATGTTGGGAGAATTGTGAAAATGAAAGTCAGCCGAGAACAGATGGCGGAAAACCGTCGCCGGATTCTGGATGTCGCCAGCCGGCTGTTTCGCGACAAGGGGTTCGATGCCGTCAGCGTTGCGGAGGTGATGAAGGCAGCCGGTCTTACTCACGGCGGCTTTTATGGACATTTTAGTTCAAAAGACGATCTGGTCGCGGAGACCCTTGCCCATGCCCTTGCTTCGGATAGCGTCGGAGGAGGCAACTTCAGCGATTTCGTCAAATCCTATCTTGCGCCTCGCCATCGCGACAACGCTGCCGGTGGCTGCCCAACCGCCGGTCTCGCTGCAGCAATTCGCCACCAGACGCCGCCGGCGCGCTCCGCAATGACAGAAGGCCTTCGCGCGCAGATCAACCGGATCGAAAAGGCACTCCCGCAACTGGACCCGACAGATCGCCGGCGCACAGCGATAGGAAGCTGGGCGGCGATGGTTGGGGCGGTCATACTCGCCCGGGCAATCGACGATCCGGAACTATCGGACGAGATTCTGGAACAGACGCACGCATGGATCGATAATAGCGTCAGTTAGTCCGCAAAGAACGACGACGCGTACCGGCATGACCTCCCACGGAACCTTCATCCAAATGCGATTGGAGGTTCTGCGTTTTTCAACATTCCAGTTGGCGCGGTGTGGGCCATCTGTAGCAAAGCGAAGCTTTGATCTCCCGCAGCATTGGAGCCGGGCATAGGCTGCCGGGGTCTTGTATCCGCGTGATGAGTCCGGCCGGAAGATCGGTCCGGATGTGGATGAGATGGAAAACCATAGCCTTTCGACCGTGCTCGGCCAGATGGTGCGCGGCCACGCATTGTTCGGCTCCTGCTGCCCTTAAATGCCGGCGTCACATCACGCTTCAGGTTTGAGCCGGCACGCATGGACGCCCCTACTCTGCCGCGAGCGCCAGTGGCTGCCCTACGTCCTCGACCGTCTCTTTTTCGGCACCTGCCTTGGGTGGCTTGATCCGGAACCAGACAGCATAGAGGGCCGGAAGGAAGAGCAGGATCATTACCGTGCCTGCTGCCGTTCCACCGATCAGGGTATAGGCCATCGACCCCCAAAATACTGAGTGCGTCAGAGGTATGAACGCCAGGATCGCCGCGAGAGCCGTCAGGATCACGGGTCGTGTCCGCTGCACTGTCGCTTCGATAACGGCATGATAGTCATCGAGCCCCGCCGCCTTGTTCTCCTTGATTTGCTCTGTCAGAATAAGCGTGTTGCGCATCAGGATACCCGCCAGTCCGATCAAGCCGAGAATGGCGTTGAAGCCGAAAGGCTGATTGAACAGGAGCAGGGTCGGAACCACCCCGGCAAGACCAAGCGGCGCTGTCAGCATCACCATTGTCATTGTCGAGAGACTGCGAACCTGCAGGATGATGACGATCAGCATGGCAGCAATCATCACCGGGAAAACCTGAGCGAGTGCCGTATTGGCCTTGAGGGACTCCTCAATGTTGCCGCCCATCTCGATACGATATCCAACGGGAAGCGACGCGATGAGTGGCTGCAGAGCTTTCATAACCTGCTGGGAAACCTCCGGAGGCTGCGTCGCCTCGTTGATATCAGACCTGATCGTGATGACAGGCGTGCGGTCGCGACGCTTCAGGATAGGTTCTTCAAACCGGATTTCGGAGTGCCCGAGTTGATCCAGCGGAACCTGACGGCCATCCCTGCTCATTAGAGAGAAATCGGCAAGACGCGACGGATCGAGGCGGTTTTCGCCAGCACTGCGAGCGACGACGGGCACGTTGCGGATATTGTCGCGCACCTGCGTAACGGGGATGCCGGAGAGCAGCATCTGCAGCTGCTGGGCTGCCTCCGATGGAGAAAGACCGATCAGATTGAGCCGCTCCTGGTCGGGCACAAATCGCAGAACGGGTGTTCGGTTGCCCCAGTCACGGTTGGCTTGGCGGACATCTGGAATAGTCTTCATGATCGCCAGAGCCTGCTCAGAAATCCTATAGAGTTCATCCTGATCGGGCCCCATGATCCGGAACTCGACCGGGAACGGCGTGTAAGGACCAAATACGAGCTGGGTGACGCGGACGGACGCTTCAGGAACAAGGCCCTCTGAAATAGCTGCACGAAGGCGATGCTTCAGTTCTTCACGTGCGTGGGCGTCGGGTGTGAGTACGACGACCTTGGCGAAGGCAGGGTCAGGTAGTTCCGGTGCCATGGCAAAGAAGAACCGGGGTGCGCCCTGCCCTACGTAGGACGTGACGATATTGGTCTCAGGCTGCGTTTGCAGCCAGTCCTCGACTTTCTTCACCGCAGATGTCGTCGCCTCGATGCTCGTGCCCTCGGGCATACGCACCTCGACCAGCACCTCAGGCCGATCCGATGTCGGGAAAAACTGTTGTTTCACGCCGCCCATTCCAACGATCGAAACGGCCATGGAAATGCCGACCACGGCACAGACCATGAACTTATGGCGGACAGCGAACTCGATGACGGAACGCAGACGGCGGTAATTCGGCGTGTCATAGATGGCGTGATGACCGCCCTCGACCGGCTTGATGTTGGGCAACATCTTCACACCGAGATAGGGCGTGAAGGTGACGGCGACGATCCAGGATACGATGAGCGCAAAGCCCACGACCCAGAAGATGTTGCCGGCATATTCGCCTGCGGTCGACTTGGCAAAACCCACGGGCATCAGTCCGATGATCGTGACCAGCGTACCGGACAGCATCGGCGCTGCCGTATGGCTCCAGGCATAGGCGGCCGCCTTGATGCGGTCCATGCCCTCTTCCATCTTCACCACCATCACTTCGATGGCAATGATGGCATCGTCAACTAGAAGGCCAAGCGCGAGGATCAAAGCGCCAAGCGTGATGCGGTCGAAGAAACGCCCGGTCTCCAGCATGATGAGGAAGACCACCGCAAGGGTGAGTGGCACAGCAAGTGCGACAACAATGCCAACGCGCCAGCCGAGTGCCACCAGACTGACAAACAGAACCACGCCAAGCGCCATCGCGAACTTGAGCATGAACTCGCCGACGGCTTCATCGATGTTGACGGCCTGGTCGCTGACTTTGGTAAGCGTCATGCCCAGCGGCAGCGTCTGTGCAATTGCTGCGGACCGAGCCTCAAGCGCCTTGCCGAGATCAAGACCGTTCCATCCCGCCTGCATCACCGCACCCAGCATGATTGTCGGCTCGCCCTCGTGGCGGATGATATACGTGGCAGGATCCAGATAACCGCGTCGCACCTCTGCAAGATCGGAGAGCTTCAGGGTTCGTCCAGCAGCAACGATCGGCGTGTCGGCAATCGCCTGCACACTGTTGTAAGCTCCGTCGAAGCGGATAAAGACCTGTGGTCCTCGTGTGTCGATGGAACCCGCAGGCGTGACCGTGTTCTGTCGCTGCAACGCAGAAGCGATATCCTGCGCGGATATGCCGAGTGTCGCGAGCTTCGCATAGGAGAACTCGACAAAAATCTGCTCGGGGCGCTCGCCGACGATGTTGATTTTCTTGACGCCGGGCACGTGCAGGAGGTCCTGGCGGATGACTTCCGCTTGCCGAACGAGATCGCGCATGGGCATTCCCTTTGCCTTCAGGGCATAGAGGCCGAAACTCACGTCGGAATATTCGTCGTTGACGAATGGGCCCATGACGCCCGGAGGGAGATTGCGGGCTTCGTCGCCAAGCTTCTTGCGCGCCTGATAGAACTCTTCTGCAACCGCACTTGCCGGCGTGTTATCCTTGAGGGTGACTGTCAGGAAAGCGTAACCTGGCCTCGTCGTGGTCTCGACGCGGTCGTACCAGGTCAGTTCCTGAATACGTTTCTCAAGCGGCTCGGCGACGAGGTCCTGCATTTCTCGCGCTGTTGCGCCCGGCCAGACTGACGTAACCGTCAATGTCTTGATGGTGAAGGACGGATCCTCGGCGCGCCCCAGCTTGACGAAAGCGTAGACGCCGGCTGCGGCCAGCAGCACGATAAAGAACAGGGTGATGGCGCGTTCGCGAACCGCGATGGCTGACAGGTTGAAGCGCATTAGTTTTTCACCTCTTGGCTCGAGGCAATCCTGACGGTCGCACCATCGTCGAGAAGATGCGCGCCGAGGGCAACGACCTGCTCCCCGGTGCCGATCCCCGTGACGAATGCCGTCTCCTCGCCAATCTGCTGAACTTTAATCGGGGTGAACTTCACCTTTGACGTGGCGCCGTCGACGATCCACACGCCTGTGCGATTGCCGTCGTCCAGGATGGCGCCGACGGGGACGGCGATCTCCGACTGGCGTTCGGCATCGGGTGTTCTGATTGTTACAGTGGCGCCAAGCGGTGCTGAGGCCGCATCACCCTCAAGAATGTAACGCGCTTCGTAGGTTCTCGTTTGAGGATCAGCCGAATCGGAGATTTGTCTCAGTCTGGCGTTTCCACTAAGCCCGTCGCTTCCATAAACACTGGCCTGTGCTTCCGATCCCACCTTAGGTCGCAGCGTCTCAGGCAGCCAGACGACCGCCTCGCGAGGGCCCGCCTTTGCGAGTTGAACAACCGTCTGGCCGGCGGCGACCACTTGTCCCGGATCACCGAGAGTTTCGACGACCGTTCCATCCGAGTCAGCAACAAGAGTGGTGTAGGTTGCCGCGTTCTCGGCCACCTCCGCTTCCGCCTCGGCCGCCGCAAGCTGTGCCGTCGCTGTATCGAGAGCCGCCTTTGCCTGTTCATAACGCTGGGGCGTGGCCGCCAGGCCATTCTTGACCAGTGCCGCATAGCGCTTCTCATCGGCTTGCGCCTGAAGCAGGATAGCACGCGCTGATATGACCGTATTCCGCTTTGCTGTCAGTGCAAGCTGAAGATCGGTCTCATCAATGCGCATCAGCGGTTGGCCCTGTTTGACCTGCTGACCGACATCGACCAACCGCTCCACGATTTTACCGGGAACGCGAAATCCGAGATTGCTTTGAACGCGCGATGCGACCGTCCCGGTGAATGACCGATCGCCCCTGCCGGTCCTTTTCGCCTCCGCAATCCTTACCAGTGGTGAAGCCGTCCTTGGGTCTGCGGCCTCGGCTTCCCGTTTTGGGGTTTCAGAAACGAGGAAAAAGGCGGCGGCCCCAGCCGCTGCGACAAGACCCACGACAGTCAGGACATGTTTGCGTTTCATTGTAAGTTCTCTTCTTGACCAGCGGTGCAAATGATTTAGATTGCGATCTAAATCTATATGCGATATAAATGTCAAACGAAATCTAACCGGAGGTCGATATGAGAGTGAGCCGGGCACAAGCCGAGGAAAATCGGGAGACGGTGATCAACGTTGCCAGCCGTCTGTTTCGCGAGCACGGATTCGATGGCATTGGCCTGAAAGATTTGATGAAGGGTGCAGGACTCACTCAAGGCGGGTTCTACAAGCAGTTTGCATCGAAGGACGATCTTGCAGCCCAGGCTTCGAGGCGCGCGATGGAAAGCGCTACACGCAGATGGTCTGAAGCGGCTGCGGACAGTTCCGATCCTCTCGAAGCAGTGATGGCGTTCTATCTGTCCAGGGACCACCGTGGAGAAAAGGCAGAAGGTTGCCCCCTGGTGGCACTGGGGTCGGACGCTACTCGGCAGAGTGAAGAAGTCAGACGTCCATTCGAGGATGGGATACGCGCTCACTTCGAGGTGCTCAATGAACTGCTTGATGACACCAGGAGCTCCAATCCGAGCGGCAAGGCGATGGCGATCCTGTCTCTCATGGTCGGCGCCGTTACCCTGTCGCGGATCATGGAAGACGAGAATACGTCTCAAGGAATCCTCGACGCAGCGGCGGAGGAAATCAGGCGCATCGCAGGCGCTGATCATGCGGCCTGAGGATTGCGCTCGGTAGCTAGGGAAAACAAAAGCCAAACGCAGTCGCCGCGTCGGGTTCGGGCGGGTGCGATTTAGGCACTGAGTAAACTGCATATCCTGAGAACAGGCCCTGACCGCACCGTCGGTCGGGATGCCGAAGGCATGCCAATTTAAACGAAGAACAGGTGTAAAACATGCGTCGTATCGTTGTCACAGGAATGGGAGCTGTCAGTCCCCTTGGAGCGAATGTCGGTATCTCCTGGTCGCGCCTGCTCGCGGGTCGAAGTGGCATTCGACGTCTGGGCGACGACGTCGTGGGGGACCTGCCATCGAAAATCGGGGGCGTTGTGCCCTCATTAATGGAAGATCCGGAGGGCGGCTTCGATCCCGACACCATTGTGGCTCCGAAGGACCAACGCAAGGTCGACCGTTTTATCATATTTGCACTGGCAGCCGCGGAAGAAGCGCTTGCACAAGCAAACTGGAAGCCGACCTCGAATGAGGAACGGCTGAGGACCGCGACGATTATCGCGTCCGGTATCGGCGGCTTTCCTGCGATAACCGATGCGGTTCGCACCGTCGATCAACGCGGTGTCCGTCGCCTTTCGGCCTTCACCATACCGTCGTTTCTAGTCAATCTCGCAGCCGGGCATGTCTCAATCCGTCATGGCTTCACAGGCCCTCTCGGTGCACCGGTTACCGCGTGCGCTGCTGGCGTTCAGGCAATTGGCGATGCTGCGAGGATTATTCGGTCAAATGAAGCCGAAATTGCGATATGCGGCGGAACAGAAGCCTGCATGAACATCGTCAGCCTCGGAGGTTTTGCAGCCGCCAGATCTCTGTCGACTGCTTTCAACGAAACGCCGGACAAGGCATCGCGCCCCTTCGACACATCACGCGATGGCTTCGTCATGGGCGAAGGAGCGGGCATGCTTGTCATTGAATCCTTGAGCCACGCACTTGCTCGCGGCGCTACACCAATTGCCGAACTCGTCGGATACGGCACGACAGCCGACGCTCATCACATCACGTCAGGACCAGAAGACGGGAACGGTGCCAAAAGAGCCATGGAGATCGCCATTGCGCAGGCGGGAATTTCCCCAAGCGAAATAGGTCATCTGAATGCCCACGCCACCTCGACCCCGGTCGGAGACCTCGGCGAAATCAGGGCCATCAAAAGTATCTTTGGTTCCGAGAAGACTGTCGCTGTCAGCGGGACGAAGTCAGCAACAGGACACCTACTTGGCGCGGCTGGAGGATTGGAAGCAATCTTCACCATTCTGGCACTCAAGAACCAGATTGCGCCGCCAACTCTCAACCTGAATGCTCCGGATCCGGAAGCCGAAGGCATCGATTTTGTGGCGAACCACGCGCGCCAGTTAGACGCTGAATTCGCAATATCCAATGGTTTCGGTTTTGGCGGTGTCAATGCGAGCGCAGTGTTCCGGCGCTGGCCGAAGGGAAACGGCGCTAGCTGAGGATCACCGTCGCGCTACCACACTCTGAAACCGCAGGCATGGGCGGCGGCACTGGCCCCGCCTAGCCGGACGGCATGAACGATCAGCGCCGCTTATCGCCGACATGCATGCCTGGCTCGTCCATCACCCTGCCTTTGTCGCGGCCAAGTCCCCACTCGGCGAGGCGTTGGCCTACCTCGCCAAATATTGGGTCGGCCTGAAGGTCTTCCTGACCGACGGCCACATTGAGATCGACAACAACAGCGTCGAACGAACTATCCGGCCGATAGCTCTCGATCGCGAGAACGCGCTCTTTGCAGGACATGACGCGGGAGCCTAGAATTGGCCAACTATTGCGTCGCTCATCAAAGATCTTTTAGCTCAATGCCGTCGATCCTCATGCCTGTTTGGCCGCCGCAATCACTGCCATCATAGATGGCAATACCCATCTTCTCCGAAGAAGAGCTTCCAGTCCTTGGCCACAGCAAAGCTGTGCATAAGAGCGATCTGCCTCGCGTACAACCTCAAATTGTCATGGAGACCATCGCAAATCTCTTGCTCGCATTCGATCCAGGCGCGAAGGGTGTGCCACCCTGTCGTTTGCACGCCCAGGCCGAACACGTGAATCGAATTTTCCCGATCCTCGATCAACCGCTGCGTGGTGTTAATCCTGTGCATGGTATTGTTGACCCAGAACTGGAGGTCCTCTTCGCCGACCGCGCCCTCGGACAGCACACGTGCGGTATGGAGTTCGTCCCGCCCACGCGCCAGGCTCACGGTCGGACCCGCCTCCCGAATTCTAGGCAACGCAAGCTCCCGAATGGATCGCGCGAATAGCGCGTCGAGCTCAGGAAACCACGCTTCACTTTCGTAGCGGGCGAGCGCCTCTTGCGCCTCAAGATAGCTTGCTGCTGGCGGGAGTTTCCTTTTTTCCAAAAACCTTGATATCCGCTCTCCTACCTCACGCAGTGCGATGTTGTAGGCTTGAGCAGGTGAAGGGGCATCCGGGTCGTTTTTTTCGCCGAGAGCAAATTGCGGCGGACGATCAAGAAAGTAGTACGTCAAACCTTCACTGAACCGCGCTCGCAATAAGACCTGATCCGTGATGTCTTCGAAGTCAGGAGAAAGCTCAATGTCAGCAGGTGTCGTTGCTGACGGCGAGGAGCAATGAGGAGCGATATTGAGGCCAGCAGCCAGATATGCCGCTGAGACGAGATAAGAGCAGAATATTCCAGTGGTTGCTTTTGCTCCCCCAAAGATTGAGGCTACAGCCGCGATCTTGTCGTAACGTTTCGCTTGATATTGCACGGCAATTTCCGCCGCAGCCTTTGCAATTTCGGAAGCCCGAGGAACCGACGACTTTAAACGCAAAATCCGCGCCGATCGCTTTTGCGCGAGGTTCTTCCTGTCCAACGAAAATTCGGCCACACCAAAGAAATCTGCCTCGATGAACAGAGGCCGAAACGTGCATATGGCGGCGTGAGAGAAATTTGAGGGCTGAAGAATGCTGCGACCGGTCGCCCTTCTTATGGCCTTGCTGATGATGTCATCCGGATCGGTGCAAAGAAGAATATCACCTTCTCTTATCAGTCCGCAGTTAAAGGCGTAGCCCTCCGATATTCGATCGACGGGCGACTGACTTAACGTCTTCATTGGAAAATGCCCTCGCTTTGATAACACTGGTGCCAGATGCACTTGGACGAAATATCCCAAGAAGGCGGCACAATAGCCGAAACAGCACGAATTTCGGCTTCCGCTTTGTTACTGTGCGACTTACTCAACCGGTCCGCGTTTGGAAAAAACGTGGTTTCCGGCGCTGTTGGTGATGATGATGATCCCTTGTACGTATATGTACAGCAGGTTTTGGCTGATTTCCATCGTCGTGGGGAGCTTCACGGCGGGTACGACCGATCCTTCGACATGCTTTCCGGGGTGTAGATATCGAGGATGCTCTTGAACTTGCCGAGCGTAGAAGAGCTGCGCCGGAGCTACCTGACATCCCATCATCGCTCAATCCTCCGCAAATCAATGCGACGATTGGATCGCGCCTATAGCGGATTGCAAATCCAATATTATATCAAAGTCGCCAAACTTTGTAGCGAGCTATCATGTCATCTGAAGAACCCGCGGTTAAACCACCTACACGGTCCATTATCAAGGTGATCTGGGCAGTGTCGATTATCCTTCTGTCGACCGGTTTCGGTGCTTTGGTCGGCTGGGAAACCCACGGGATTATGGGCGCAATTGCTTTGGGGTTTGTGGGCCTGGTGGGCGGCGCTTTTCTAAGCTCACCTTCTGTACTCTTGCAATTGATCCACTGACCCTAGCGAGTTTTTCAACGCTATCCGCCAAAAGCAGTCATGGCGCTCTTCCGCGACGCTGGTCGTCCTCCCGCCATCCTTTTATGGCGCTGCCGAGAAAACCCAGCGCGTAGTGCGTGATGGCGACATATAGGCCAACAATCGACGCATATCCTATGAAAAAGCCAACTGTGTTCTCGCTGAAGTCCCACATATCCAGCGAATAGGTCAGCATCAACTTGGTCCCGAAAGCCATCTCGAACGAGCTTTTCACACCCCAGATCGCAATGGCCAAGGCCATCGCCCTAAGAACCATGGTGCGTAAGGTACTTGGCGAGGCAAGACGCAAGGTTGACTGGATCGTGTTCATCACAACGGTCCACCGCGTTCCCAGATGAATTGCGATGATCAGCAAAACCCAGTATCCGGCGAACATATGGATTTCCCTAACGGCGAAAGCACCGCTGAGGGCGGTGAACGGGAAGAGGTCACGGGAGACCAGCAAGCTCGTCACCAGCATGACCGTCATGCCGATAGCGAGGCAAAAGATGGTGACCAGGTTGACGATGCGGGTGGCATCAACCTTGCGCTTCGTCACGCTGCCGTACCAACGCCTATTGAAGACGTTGTGCACGATCACGAGAACGAACAGGGCCGTGCCGAACAGCTCGTGGGAGAGATTGTCGAGCCACCAATATGCGAGGCAGGCGATGACGAGAGCGACGGCCAGGAAGTCCAGCAGCAGGCGGAGACGGAACACGGTCATTTAAACTCGAACCGCCGCATCTCGTTAAATGTGTACAGGAAATCCCGATCCGCGCGAGACATGTGACAGCTCTGGCAGCGGGCGGTATTCTCCGCTTCGTTAATCGAGCCATCCGGCTTGAACCACTGGAACTGCCAGTCGGCGGTGCGGCGATTTTCGTCGTAGTCTTGCCCCCAGTTCTCGCCCTTCTCCATGATAAAATACCGGAAGACTTTACCGTCGCGGTAGTCGACGAGCGCGACGTGAGTGCCATTCGGGATTGGATCACCGCGCTTGACGGCCTCGATCGCCTCGCGTGTCGTCATAATGTGCTCGGTGACTTCGCCGCGCGTTACCGTCGTATAGTGAACAAGCTTTGCGATGTCGGGCATCGTCGCGCGTGTCTGCTCAGCATGGACCTGCATGCCGACGAGCAGGACGGTAAGACCTGCCACTGCCGCGCCACCTATGCTGCCAATAATCTTCTTCATTCAGACTCCTCTGATCGGCGCGGTACGAAACGTCACCGCGTGTATTGCTCGTCGGTGACATGTTCCATCCATTCGACCGATTTGCCGTCGAGCGTCTCGGAAATGGCGATATGGGACATGCCTGTGGTCGCGGTCGCGCCGTGCCAGTGCTTCACACCCGGTGGAATCCACGCGATGTCGCCCGGGCGGATTTCCTGGACCTCGCCGTCCCAATGCTGGACGAGACCGACACCTGCCGTGACGATCAGCGTCTGGCCAAGAGGGTGCGTGTGCCAGGCGGTGCGTGCGCCGGGCTCAAAAGTTACGGTCCCGCCACCCACTGTGGCGGGCACGGTTGCGGAGAAACGGGAATCGACCCGGACAGCTCCCGTAAAATTGCTTGATGGACCCACTGTCGACGGGTTGGTCCCGACCCGTGTCACCGACACAGCCTTGTCAGGTTCGGCAGACGCGCTGGAAGCGCCCAGGGATAAGGCTACGGTCAATACGGTCTTCATGTTCATCGTGCACCTGTCATCATGGAAATCTTCTCAAGCGATCTACTTCACGGCGAAGACTTCCTTGGTGATCGCCACTGCCGATACCGCGCTCGGCCAGCCGGAATAAAACGCCATATGGGTGATGGTCTCGACAAGCTGCTCTTCCGTCAGGCCATTGGCCTTGGCGCGCACGAGATGCGAGCGGAGCTGGTCCGGACGGTTGAGAGCGATCAAGGCCGATACCGTCACCAGGCTTCGGTCGCGCTGGGAAAGCTGCGGCCGCTCCCAGATGTCGGCGTAGAGGACGTCATCCGTCAGTTCCGCCAGCTTCGGTGCAATATCGCCCATCAGCTGCTGGGTCCGCGAGCGGGCGGAATCAAGATTCGAGGCTGGTTCCTGAGCCATGCTGGCCTCCATTCCGGCTGCCATGACGATGGCTGCGGCAAAAATTCCCGACATACGCTTTTTCAAGTTCGTTTCCTTCATATTTCGAGCCTTCGGATGTACCGAAGGCGGAACGGCGGTGCAGGCGCGCGCGCCTGGAGGTGCGCCTCATGCGGAGGCGAGGTGACGGTCAAAGAACGGCTTCAACCTGGACAGGGCCGCATCGACATATTCGGGGACCCAGTAGGTCTCGATGTGCTTGGCGCCCTCGATCTTGAAGAGTTCCTTGTCCGTGGTTCCGATTGTCTTGGAGAATGCATCCTCGGTCATGTAGAGTGTGTCGGCAGCGCTGCCCGCTATCATCAGCAACGGCACGTCGATCAGCGCAATCTCGTCTGTCGCGTCCCAGCGCATCAAGTCCATCAGGCTGCTCGTCGTGTACTTAAAGGTTGAGCCCGGATGGGCGTGGGTGCGCCAGTAGTACTCATAACCTTCGCGATAGAGATCGAACGGCAAGGCGGCGATCTGCGCGTCCGTCAGGTTCGCGTCTCCCGAGTATAGAACCTCGCCACCGGCCGCTTCCTGAGCACGCGCCGATGAGGCTTGCTGCAGGCGCTGCTGGATCGTGTCCATCTGGCTCTCCTGGAAGCCGTTGCGGCGAACGCGCCCGGAGTTGAACATGCTGAGCGTTGCCACGGCCTTGAATCGCTTGTCCGTCTTGGCGGCCGACAGCGAGTACCCGCCGCCGCCGCAAATGCCGAACAGGCCAAGACGTGCCGTATCGACACCGGGGAAGCGGCTGATGAAATCAGCCATTCCATGGATGTCCTCAATGCGGAACTGCGGCTTGTCGATGCTGCGCGGCTCGCCGCCGCTTCCGCCCTGATAGGCGGCGTCGGCGGTGATGGTGATGAAGCCCTGCTCTGCGAGGCGCTGGGCATAGAGGCCCGTCGTCTGCTCTTTAACGCCGCCATTCGGGTGTGCCAGCACAAGGGTCGGATACGTCTTCGCAGGATCGTAACCGGCCGGGGTATAGACATTGGCGACGATATCGAGGCCGTTCAGCTTGTATTTCACCGGATGGATATTCACCTTGCCCGGCTCGTTCGCGGTGATCGCACCGTCATAGACGAGGGTGAACGGGTTTTGCCTGTAGTCGGCGGCAACTGCTTTGTTTGTCATTGTTGACACTCCCAGGACTGCACCGGAGACGACGAGCGCGGAGGCTCCAAGGAACTCGCGTCTTCTTGTGTTGATGATTTCATTAGCCATGGGCAGGCTCCTTCTCAGTTTGGGAAGCGCGCAGTGGCTGGTCGCACGAGCGCGCCAATAGATCAGTCGAGCTTCTTATCGTTCAGGAATTTGGAGACGACGTCAGCGATTTCGACATTGTTCAGGTCGGACATCAGGAAGTGAGTACCGCCCTTGATGCCGATCTCCGGCAGGTGAACCAGCGTCGCGTCGCCGCCATGCTTGTTGACGGTGTCAACCCAGAGCTTCGCCATAGCGAGACGAACCCGCCAGTTGTCCTGGCCGCGCTCTGTCGTCGGCTCGATCGGGAAATTGTCGCCGTAGTAGATGACGATCGGCAGCTTGGTCAGTTTCTCGAAATCGGCGACGGGAACCGCTTCACCCTTGAGCGTGCCGGCAGCGCTCGGCATGTCGGCTGGCACTTCGCCTTCCGGAAAGATAAAGCCGCTACCGGGCTCAAGCGCGACGATGCCCTTGACGTTCGGATTCTTGATCGCCGTCAGCCAGCCGGGTCCACCTGCTTGCGAATGGGTGAACAGGATGCCCGGTCCGGTCTTCTCAAACAGGGCCGACATCGCGTCCGAGATCACGTTTGCATCGAAGGGCCCAGTGTTCGGGGTGACTGAACGAAAGAACTGGTCAAGCGCTGCGGGGCTACGGTCGAACTGGACGTTGTCGAAATAGTCTGGCCATTTTCCGAGGCGGAACTGGTCGAAGAAGAGCTGGTCATAGGGTGTCGGCTCGATCGTGGCTGCCACCGTGCTGTTGCCCGCGCGGCCGCGACGCGGCTGGTCAACGATGTAGGTGGAGAAACCCTTACGCAGGAAGATGCTCTGGAAACCTTCACGGCCATCCGGTGTGGTCTCCCAGCTACGACCGGATTGGAACGCTCCATGCAGCATGACGATCGGCAGTGGCTTGGGATTCTGCGGAACCTGATAGAAGACGTAGGCGTGGTCGCCGTGCAGCGACTGGCCCTCGGCAGTCGGGGCATTGTTGTTGTATGTGCCTTCCGTCTTCGAAACAGTACCGCCGACCGAGAAGCTGCCCTGGTCCTGGATGACAAGGGGTTCCGGCTTGGATGCCGACTGCGCAAAGGCCACACCGGCGATTGCAATAGCGCTGGAAAAAGCAAGGGCGGATAGGGTTCTGGCGAGTGTGCGGGGCATATCAATCTCACAATGATGAAGTTGAGAGAAGGGTATGCGGACATCACTCAGATGATTAGTCGCCTATTTCCGATTGAAGCCATTAGTCCAACTTATTAATCACAAACGGTTGATTAGCGCGTTATCCGCGATACCGAAGGGCTTCGACGACTAATGCAAATGCCGGCGAGGTGTGTCTGCGGTTCGGATAATACAGATGGTATCCGGCGAAAGGGGCGCACCAGTCTTCAAGCACCCGCACCACCTCGCCTCTGGCAATCTGCTCCGCCACCTGATCCTCAGGCATGTAGGCAAGACCCAGTCCTCTTTTGACCGCATCCAGCCGCATCGCGATGTTGTTGAACACCAGTTGCCCTTCCACCCTCACCTTGAGCTCGTGTCCATCCTTCTCGAACTCCCACGAGAGGATGTTGCCGTGAGTGGGCATCCTGATCTGAATGCAGTTGTGTCCCGTCAGGTCCTGAGGCACTTCGGGCCACGAGTTCTGTCGGAAATAGGAGGGTGCGCCCACGACAGCCATGCGCATTTCCGGGCCGATGCGAATAGCGATCATGTCTTTTGCCAGTTGCTCACCAAGTCGTACGCCTGCGTCATAGCGCTCGGCCACGATGTCCGTAAGACCGTAGTCAACGGTGATCTCGACGTTTACATCCGGATTATCGGGCAGGAACTTTTCAAGCGCGGGTGCCAGCACCGAGATCGCGGCATGCTCGCCTGAGGTAATGCGAACCGTTCCGGCAGGCTTGTCCCGCATTTCGGCAAGCGCTGCCAGTTCCGTCTGGATTTCCTCAAACCTTGGACCCGCTATTCTGAGCAGGCGTTCGCCCGCTGCTGTGGGCGACACGCGGCGTGTCGTTCTCGTCAGCAACCGAAGCCCCAGTCTCTCTTCAAGTCCGCGAACGGTCTGACTGAGTGCCGACTGCGACACGCCCAGCTTGACCGCCGCTTTCGTGAAGCTCTCCTCGCGCGCCACCATGACGAAGGCGACCAGATCGTTGAAGTTCTCCTGCGGCATTCATTAGTCATCCTTATAGCTTCATCCCGATTACTGCCCCTAATACAAAGGATCGGCAAGCGATATCTTGTTTTTATCGAAACAGGCACTGCCGTGGAGGACGGCGGGGTCTACCCTGAACGGAACACGGAAATGCCAATCGGCCCTGATGAAAAACCCTCCGCGAACAAGACGGCCATTCTCGCGATCATCCTGATCAGCTACGTAATGATCGTCCTCGACATCTCCATCGTGCTGACGGGGCTGCCACGCATTCATGCCGAACTCGGCTTCAGCGATGCGGGCCTTGCCTGGGTCTCGACCGCTTACACGCTAACCTTCGGCGGCTGTCTGTTGCTCGGCGCGCGGGCGGGCGATATTTTCGGGCGACGCCGGATGTTCCTCGTCGGCCTGACGATCTTCTCGCTTGCCTCGCTGGTGATCGGCGTGTCGCAGACGCCGGCAGTCATGATTGCCGCAAGAGCCCTGCAGGGTCTCGGCTCTGCGATCCTCGCCCCTTCCACGCTCGCTCTCCTGCAGACCAATTTCGAGCCGGGTCCAGAGCGCACGCGTGCCGTATCCTATTATGCCGCTGCGGCAGGGGTATCGGCCGCGTTCGGCCTGGTGGTCGGCGGTCTTCTTGCTGACTGGCTGTCCTGGCGCGTCGGCTTTTTCATCAACCTGCCCATCGGCATTGCGATGATGATCGCCGCGAAACGCTACGCTTGTGAAACGGAGAGAACCCCCGGCACCTTCGATATCGCGGGTGCTATCATATCAACGTTGGGCATCGTGGCGCTCGTCTACGGTGTCATCCGATCCGCGTCGACCGGATGGGCCGACTTGGAAACCCAGGCTTGCGTCGGTTTTGGCATTGCCATGCTGATCCTGTTTGGGTTCGTTGAATTGCGTGCGAGCCAACCGATCATGCCGCTATCGCTGTTCGCTGACCGGGAACGGTCAGCCGCATACGGGGCCCGCGCCCTGTTCCTTGGTGCGAATGTCGGATTTTACTTCTTTGTCGCCCAGTTCCTTCAGAGCGTCGTCGGTCTGAGCTCCTCGGAAGCGGGCATCGCCTTTCTTCCAACGACGGTCGTCAATTTCATCATTGCCATGTCGGCACCACGTCTGATCGGGCGATTTGGAGCTGGCAGTGTCCTTGTCACCAGTGTCGTCACGGGTCTGATCGGCATGATCTGGCTCAGCTTCGCCATGCAGCAGGCATCGCTAGCCGTACTCATCATTCCGATGATGTTGATCGGTGCTGGCCAGGGTGGCGCACTCGGACCGCTGACGGCCTCCGGGATCGTGCGCGTGCCGTCCGAGCGAGCGGGAGCCGCGTCGGGTGTGGTCAATGTGGCCCATCAGCTTGGCAGTTCGCTCGGTCTCGGTGTCCTCGTCGCCGTCGCGGCAATCGGTTCGCAGGGCCTGCAGGGCACAGCACTTCTGGCCAGACGTGCCAGCGTGGCGATGGAAACCGGATCGGTCCTCGTCGCCATGACCCTGATCCTCGCGGTTATGTTCATGGCGCGTCCCCGTGCTCGCCTGGAAAACGCATCGACGACGGCCTGAGAACAGCCACAATGAAAACTCGAAAGGAAAGACGAATGGAAAAGCGCAGGCTTGGAAAAAACCTCGAAGTTTCGGCTCTCGGTCTCGGCTGCATGGGACTGAGCCACGGCTACGGCGCAGCGACCGACACGAAAGATGCGGTCGCCCTCATCCGCGCTGCCCACGACCGCGGCGTCACCTTCTTTGACACCGCGCAGGTCTATGGGCCCTTCGTCAACGAGGACGTGGTTGGCGAGGCGCTTGAACCAATCCGCGACAGGGTCGTGATCGCCACCAAATTCGGCTTCGAGCTTCCGAGTGCCGATGGTGGGCAGCACTTGAACAGCCGCCCGGACTATATCCGCCAATCGGTCGAGGCCTCGTTGAAGCGGCTGCGCACCGACGTGATCGATCTTCTCTACCAGCATCGCGTCGATCCGAACGTGCCGATCGAAGATGTCGCGGGAACCGTCAAGAACCTGATCGCCGAGGGCAAGGTCAAGCACTTCGGCCTGTCCGAGGCGGGTGCGCAGACGATCCGCAGGGCGCATGCGATCCAGCCCGTCGCCGCGCTCCAGAGCGAATATTCCCTGTTCTGGCGAGAACCGGAGAAGGAAATCATTCCGACGCTTGAAGAGCTGGGCATCGGCTTCGTGCCGTTCAGCCCGCTCGGCAAGGGCTTTCTGACGGGCAAGATCGACGAGACGGCGACGTTCGGTCCCGGCGATTTCCGCAGTATGGTTCCTCGCTTCCAGGCGGAGAACCTGAAGGCCAACCACGCACTCGTTGCCGCGCTGACGCAGATCGCGGAATCGAAGGGTGTAACACCCGCTCAGATCGCACTCGCATGGCTGTTGGCGCAGAAGCCCTGGATCGTGCCGATCCCCGGCACCACCAAACTTCATCGCCTCGAAGAAAACCTCGGCGCGGCGGGTGTTGAACTCTCACCGGATGACGCCACGGACATCGCCTCGGCACTCGCGAAGATCGACATCGTCGGCGACCGATATCCCGCTCACCTTCAGGCCCGTGTGGGCAAATGACATCAGCGGTGAGCCTCGCGCTCCCGCCTCCATGAAAGTAAATCGACATGACCAGCACAGCTCCAACAGTGAAGCTCAACAACGGGGTCGAGATGCCAATCCTCGGCTTCGGTGTATTCCAGGTGCCCGATCCCGCAGAGTGCGAGCGCAGCGTCCGTGACGCGATCGACGTCGGCTATCGTTTGCTCGACACCGCAACGTCCTATGGCAACGAAGAGGCAGTCGGAACCGCAATCCGCGACCACGGCATCGATCGAAGCGATCTCTTCGTAACGACCAAGCTCTGGATCGAAGACGCGACTTATGAAGGCGCGAAGGCCGCCTTCGAACGATCCCTAAACAAGCTGCAGCTCGACTATCTCGACCTCTGGCTCATCCACCAGCCCTATGGCGACGTCTATGGCGCATGGCGTGCGATGGAAGAATTGTACAAGGCGGGTCGCATTCGCGCGATCGGCGTCAGCAACTTCTATCCCGACCGACTGCTGGACTTCGTCCTTCACAACGAGATCGTGCCCGCCGTCAACCAGATCGAAATCCATCCGTTCCATCAGCAGGACGAAGCGCAGACGCTTCTTCAGGAATACAATGTCCAGCCCGAAGCATGGGGTCCGTTCGCGGAGGGCAAGAACGGCCTGTTTTCGAACGAGCTCTTGCAGTCGATCGGTCGTAAACACGGCAAGAGCATAGCGCAGGTCGTGCTGCGGTGGCTGATCCAGCGCAACATCGTCGCCATCCCGAAGTCGGTGCGCAAGGAACGGATGGCCGAGAATTTTTCGGTCTTCGACTTTGAGCTTGATCAGGAAGACGTCGCAGCGATCGCCTCTCTCGACCAGAAATCCAGCAGCTTCTTCGACCATCGCGATCCGGCCATGGTGAAGTGGCTCGGCACGCGAAAGCTCTGAGCTGATAGCATCGGGTGACGGCGTGCTGACCTTTAGTTTGAAGTTCGATGCCATTGGCACGTCCTGGGAGATCGACACGCCTGCGCCGCTCGCAGAGGTGACCAAAGCGCATCTTCTTGAACTGGTGGAGCGTTTCGACAGCATCTATTCGCGGTTCCGGCATGAATCCATCGTGATGCGGATTGCAAATGCTGCCGATGGCGGAACGTTCAGCTTTCCGGTCGATGCCATCCCGAAGTTCGACCTTTATGACCGCCTTTATGCCGTGACGGACGGGGCGGTCGATCCACTCGTCGGTCGCGACCTGGAGCTTCTCGGATATGACAGCGACTACACGCTGGTGCCTGACGACGGGGCCATCACGCTGATGGCGACCCAACGTCCGGTCTGGCATCGAGACGTGCAGCGCGAGGGACACGCTATAACGACGCGCAGGCCCCCTGGTCATCGATACCCGAACAATTCCCCGTGGAGACCTGGAGCGGCGTGTGCTCGCAGCCCTCAAGGACAGGATGATGGCGCCAGAGGCCGCCGCCGAGGCGATGCGCGCCTATGCGGAGGAGACTAACCGGCTCAACCGTGAGCGCCGTTCAAAGGCAGTTCTCTGGAAGACTGAACTAACTAAAGTGGAAAAGCAGATCACTCAGACGGTCGATGCAATCGCCGACGGCATGTATCGCCCCTCCATGAAGGAAAAAATGAGCGGCCTCGAGGCGCGCAAAGCCGAGTTGAGCGACCTCCTTAACGATGTGCCGCAGGATGCTCCTGACTTGCTGCCCAGCGCATCTACGATCTACGCCGGCAAGGTCGACCGCCTGACGGAGGCGTTAAATCGACCCGAGGAACGGACCGAGGCGGCGGAGGTTCTACGAACCTTGATTGAGAAGATCGTGCTACGTCCTGGCCCGCAACGAGGCGAGATTGACGCGCTCTTGTACGGCGAGTTGGGGACTATCCTGAACTGGATCGAGCGCCAAGCTGTTGGAAAGGTTGCAAAAACAAAAAATCCCGCAGCAATAGCTACGGGATTGTCGGTATCAGTGGTTGCGGGGGCAGGATTTGAACCTGCGGCCTTCAGGTTATGAGCCTGACGAGCTACCGGGCTGCTCCACCCCGCGTTACCATCGCATTCGGCTCTGCCGAATGTCGCGCTTCCGTCTTTGCTTTAGCGAAGACGGATCTGTTTCGGAGCAAATTGCCGAAGGCGATTTGTCTCCTTTAGGGGACGCACAAGGCGTTTTCCTTATATTTTTATGGTCCGCAATGCATAAAGGCCGCTTTGATAGCGGCCCTTTGTGTCGGCTGGGCCGAAGAGTGTGGTTGAGAAGATATTCGTTGCGTTTTGCAGACCTGGCAGCGACCTACTCTCCCGCGTCTTGAGACGGAGTACCATTGGCGCTGGGGCGTTTCACGGCCGTGTTCGGAATGGGAACGGGTGCAGCCGCCCCGCGATAACCACCAGGTCGGCAAAACGCAACACAGTTCATGTTTTCACATGAGTGTTGTTTCGAGAAGCTGGGAAGCTTGCGCTTCATTTAATTTAACACGTCTTTCTTTGACTGGTCCGTTTGCCTGCCTTGCTCAAGGTTGAGTTTGGCAGCCATACAGGACGCTAGTCCGTCGCCTCGGGTTTTTGCCTTGGCAAAATACCCTGACGGCGCGCCGTCTGCAGCGAAGCGGCCTTGGCCGCGACAGCGTGAAGACAGAAGAGATGATGCTCATCTTTGATGAGCATGAACAATGGGAACGAAGAAGTCGATCGAGCTATTAGTAACGGTAAGCTTCACATGTTGCCATGCTTCCACACCCGTCCTATCAACGTGGTCGTCTTCCACGGCTCTGATAGGGAACACTCGTTTTCAGGTTGGTTTCCCGCTTAGATGCCTTCAGCGGTTATCCATTCCGTATATAGCTACTCTGCTATGCCCTTGGCAGGACAACAGATCCACCAGAGATACGTCCATCCCGGTCCTCTCGTACTAGGGACAGATCCTGTCAATATTCCTACACCCACGGCAGATAGGGACCGAACTGTCTCACGACGTTCTGAACCCAACTCACGTACCGCTTTAAATGGCGAACAGCCATACCCTTGGGACCTGCTCCAGCCCCAGGATGCGATGAGTCGACATCGAGGTGCCAAACAACCCCGTCGATATGGACTCTTGGGGGTCATCAGCCTGTTATCCCCGGCGTACCTTTTATCCGTTGAGCGATGGCCCTTCCACACGGGACCACCGGATCACTATGACCGACTTTCGTCTCTGCTCGACTTGTCAGTCTCGCAGTCAGGCGGGCTTATGCCATTGCACTCGACGACCGATTTCCGACCGGTCTGAGCCCACCATCGCGCGCCTCCGTTACTCTTTCGGAGGCGACCGCCCCAGTCAAACTACCCACCATACACTGTCCCGGATCCGGATAACGGACCGCGGTTAGACATCCACGAAGATAAGGGTGGTATTTCAAGGATGGCTCCACAAGAACTGGCGTCCCTGCTTCAAAGCCTACCACCTATCCTACACATGCCTTGGCGAATGCCAGTGTAAAGCTATAGTAAAGGTGCACGGGGTCTTTCCGTCTGACCGCAGGAACCCCGCATCTTCACGGGGAATTCAATTTCACTGAGTCTATGTTGGAGACAGCGGGGAAGTCGTTACGCCATTCGTGCAGGTCGGAACTTACCCGACAAGGAATTTCGCTACCTTAGGACCGTTATAGTTACGGCCGCCGTTTACTGGGGCTTCAGTTCAGAGCTTGCACCCCTCCCTTTAACCTTCCAGCACCGGGCAGGCGTCAGACCCTATACGTCGTATTGCTACTTCGCAGAGCCCTGTGTTTTTGATAAACAGTCGCTACCCCCTGGTCTGTGCCACCCCATCATACTTGCGTAAAATGGGGTCACGCTTCTTCCGAAGTTACGCGTGCAATTTGCCGAGTTCCTTCAACATAGTTCTCTCAAGCGCCTTGGTATACTCTACCTGACCACCTGTGTCGGTTTCGGGTACGGTCTATACGGTGGAGCTATTTCCTGGAACCTCTTCGCCGCACATTCAATCCAGTAAGAATGTACAACACACGAGATCCGTCACTACCACCAGGCCCACGAATATTAACGTGGTTCCCATCGACTACGCGTGTCCGCCTCGTCTTAGGGGCCGGCTAACCCTGCTCAGATTAACTTTAAGCAGGAACCCTTGGTCTTTCGGCGAGGGAGTCTCTCACTCCCTTTATCGTTACTCATGTCAACATTCGCACTTCCGATATCTCCAGCAGCCCTCACGGGTCCGCCTTCACAGACTTACGGAACGCTCCGCTACCACGCAACAGTCACTACAACTGTCACATCCTCAGCTTCGGTGCATGGCTTTAGCCCCGTTACATTTTCGGCGCAAAGACCCTTATTTAGACCAGTGAGCTGTTACGCTTTCTTTAAATGATGGCTGCTTCTAAGCCAACATCCTGGTTGTTTTGGGATCCTCACATCCTTTCCCACTTAGCCATGACTTGGGGACCTTAGCTGGAGGTCAGGGTTGTTGCCCTTTTCACGACGGACGTTAGCACCCGCCGTGTGTCTGCCGACTAGTACTCCTCGGTATTCGGAGTTTGGTTAGGATCAGTAAGACGGTGAGTCCCCATAGCCCATCCAGTGCTCTACCCCCGAGGGTATTCGGTCGACGCTCTACCTAAATAGATTTCGCGGAGAACCAGCTATTTCCGAGTTTGATTGGCCTTTCACCCCTAGCCACAAGTCATCCCAATCTATTGCAACAGATACGGGTTCGGCCCTCCAGTTGGTGTTACCCAACCTTCAGCCTGCTCATGGCTAGATCACTCGGTTTCGGGTCTAATGCAACTAACTCAATCGCCCTATTCAGACTCGCTTTCGCTGCGCCTACACCTACCGGCTTAAGCTTGCTAGTTACACTAAGTCGTTGACCCATTATACAAAAGGTACGCCGTCACCCTTGCGGGCTCCGACTGTTTGTAGGCATCCGGTTTCAGGTTCTATTTCACTCCCCTCGTCGGGGTGCTTTTCACCTTTCCCTCACGGTACTTGTTCGCTATCGGTCATGCACGAGTACTTAGGCTTGGAGAGTGGTCTCCCCATGTTCAGACAGGATTTCACGTGCCCCGCCCTACTCAAGGACAATGACTGTTCTACGCGTAAGGGGCTATCACCCTCTATGGCCGACTTTTCCAAGTCGTTCCGCTTTATTCATCATTGCCACTGGCCTGGTCCGCGTTCGCTCGCCACTACTTACGGAGTCTCGGTTGATGTCCTTTCCTGCAGGTACTTAGATGTTTCAGTTCCCTGCGTTCGCTTCTTACCCCTATGTATTCGAAAGTAAGATACCTTATCACAATGCTTGGAAACCCAGGCCGTTCATAAAACAGACTGGATTTTCCAAGCATTTAAGGTGGGTTGCCCCATTCGGAGATCCATGGATCAAAGCTTATTCGCAGCTCCCCACGGCTTTTCGCAGCGTATCACGTCCTTCTTCGCCTGTGCATGCCAAGGCATCCACCAAATGCCCTTAATTCACTTCTTCGTTCTCATTGTCTATGCTCATCCATAGCCGTTCCGAAGGAACGGCAATCCGGTTACCTTTTACAACCAGATTATCTCCTGATGACATCGACGTGTTCGATACAATCCTCTTTGAAGGCACGCCGGT